>NZ_JBNPTH010000009.1:0-306604 GCF_051167555.1 Bradyrhizobium sp. HKCCYLS3077
GCGTGACCATGCCGAGCAGCCGGCGATCGTCCATGACGGCGGCGAGATCAGCTATGCCGAGCTGCATCGCCGCGCCGGTCACCTCGCCGGACATCTCGCAGCGCGCGTCACCACGCTCAACGCGCTGATCGGCATCGCGCTCGGCCGCGGGCCGGAACTGATCGTCGCGATCCTTGCCGTGCTCAAGGCCGGCCACGCCTATGTGCCGCTCGATCCGGCCTACCCGGCCGAGCGGCTGCGTGTGATGGCGGAGGATGCGAGGCTGCAACTGGTGCTGACCGACGGCAGCACCGCGGCCCTTCCGGCTGATCTCACGCAGCTCCGGCTCGATGATCCCACACTGCTGCAACAGCCGCCCGCCTTGCCGCAGCGGCGTCCGCGGCCCGACGATCTCGCCTACGTCATCTTCACCTCCGGCTCGACCGGCCGGCCCAAGGGCGTCGCCATCCCGCAGCGCGGGCTCGTCAATCTCGTCCACGCGCAGACCGCAGCGTTCGACATCAAGGCCGGCGACCGTGTGCTGCAGTTTGCCTCGCCGAGCTTCGACGCATCGGTGTCGGAGATCGCGACGGCGCTCGCCATGGGCGCGGCGATCGTGACCGGCGATGCCGACACGCTCCGCCCGGGCGCATCGCTCTCAGCGCTCGTGAGATCATGCGGCGTCACCCATGCAACGCTGCCGCCGACCGCGCTGCGCGTGATGGAGCCGGCCGATCTTGCCGGATGCCGCGTGCTCGTCGTCGCCGGCGAAGCCTGTCCTGGCGAACTCGTCGCGCTGTGGTCACCCGGCCGACGCATGCTCAACGCCTACGGCCCGACCGAGGTCTCGGTCTGCGCCACGATCAGCGCCCCCCTGTCGGGCGACGCAGCGCCGCCGATGGGCGCACCGATCGACAATGCACGCATCCATCTGCTCGATCCACAGCTCAACGAAGTCGCGATCGGCGTGGAGGGCGAGGTGTATGTCGCGGGCGCAGGCGTTGCGCGCGGCTATCTCAACCGGCCCGGCCTGACGGCGGAGCGCTTCATCGCCGATCCGTTCGGACCGCCGGGCACGCGCCTCTATCGCACCGGCGATCGCGCGCGGCGGCACGCCGACGGCACGCTCGAATTCCTCGGTCGGGCCGACCACCAAGTCAAGATTCGCGGCTTCCGCATCGAGCCTGGCGAGATCGAGAGCGCGCTGCGCCGTCATGACGGTGTGTCTGCCGTCGCGGTCGTTGCGCAGGAGCATGGGCAAGGACAGCGTCTGGTCGCTTACGTCGTGGGCCGCGACGGAGTTGCGCCGGCGACGGCCGAGCTGCGCAGTCATCTCGCAGCGCTGCTGCCGGACTACATGGTGCCGGCGCTGTTCGTCGCGCTGGACGCGCTGCCGCTCACGCCGAACGGCAAGCTCGACCGCAAGGCCCTGCCCGAGCCCGATCTCGCCGCCGCCGCGGAGGCGAGCTATCGCGCGCCGCGCTCGGCGACCGAGCAGGCGCTCGCCGCGATCTGGGCCGAGCTGCTCGGCACGGACAAGATCGGGATCGACGACAACTTCTTCGAGCTCGGCGGCGACAGCATCACCAGCATCCAGATGGTGACGCGCGCACGGCGAGCCGGCCTCGTGCTCACACCGCGCGACGTGTTCCAGCAGGGCACGATCGCGAAGCTCGCGACCATCACCGCCCCGAAGCAGGTCGACACTGATGATGAGGCGGATGGCGGCACCGTTCCGCTGACGCCAATCATGCGCTGGCTGCTCGACCGCGGCACCGATCTCGCCCGCTTCAGCCAGAGCATGACGGTGCGGCTGCCGCGCGGCCTCACCTCGCCGCAACTGATCAAACTGATTGACGCCGCGATCGCGCGTCATGCCATGCTTCGCTCCAGACTCGCCTTCGACCCGATCGACGGCGCGGCGTCGCTGCAGATCGCGCCGGTTGACCCGGCGCTGACGCGCCGCTGCCTGCGCCAGATCGATATCAGCACGCTGACCGCGGAGCAGCGCGCACAGCGCATCAGCCAGGAGATCGGCGCGGCCGAGGCGCGCCTCGAGCCGACCGCAGGCGTAATGCTGCAGGCGGTGCATTTCACGGCGGCCGGAACCGACCATGATGCGCTATTGCTCGTATTGCATCACCTCGCGGTCGATGGCGTGTCCTGGCGCATCCTGATCGAGGAACTCGCTGCGTCATGGAAGGCAGCGGCCGCCGGTCAGCCGGCTCAGCTGCCCGCCCTTGGGACCAGTTTCGGACAATGGTCGCGGTGGCTTCACGCGCGATCACGGCATCCCTCGGTGCTGGCCGAACTGCCGCACTGGCAGCGGACGCTGGCCGCCAGCGCAGCTCCGCCGCAGCTGACGCCGCCGGCACAGCCGGTCTCCGGCGGCATGCAGCATCTGACCTTGACCTTGCCGGCATCGGTGACCGCACGCATCATGAGCGACGCGCCGCGCCGGCTTGGCGCGCGCGTGCTGGATATCCTGCTCGCAGCCTTCGTGCTGGCGTTGTCCGACCACGATGCGATGAGACCGCAGACCGTCGTGATCGACCTCGAAGGGCACGGCCGCAACGAGTTCGACCCGGCGATCGATCTGTCGCGCACCGTCGGCTGGTTCACGAGCCTCTATCCCGTCCGCTTCGATCTCCCCGCGGCTGACGCCGACGGCGAAGGTCTGCTCGGCGCACTGCGCGCGGTGCAGGCGGGCCTCGCCGATGTGCCCGATGACGGGCTCGGCTTCGGCCTGCTGCGCTATTTGAACGAGGACAGCGCGCAAACTCTCGCCCGCCTGCCCGCGCCGAAGGTCGGCTTCAACTATCTCGGCCGTTTCGCGACCGACCATGTCGCGGATTGGAGCATCATTCCGACCGCCCTGCCCGCGGATCTCGTCGAACAGTCGGATCTGCGTCCCGCGCACGCGGTCGAGCTGAATACGGTCGCGATCGGCCAGGGCGCCGACGCGCGGCTCAGCGCCACCTGGTCGAGCGACCGAAGCGTGGTCGACGATGGTTTCGCCCGCCATCTCGCGACGCGCTGGTTCGCCCTGCTCGAACGCTTCGCCGAGCTCACGCCGGCGACACCGCTGCCGCGCAGCGATGCGGCGAGGACTGTGCCGATCCGGCAGGTCCGGCTAGCGCCGCTGCAGCGCGGGCTGCTGTATGAGCACCTCGCTGATCCCGGCCGGACGGATGTCTATGTCGTCCAGCTCGAGGTCGCGTTCGAAGGCGAGCTTGATCGTGATCGGCTGCGCGGCGCCGTCGCCGCGCTGCTGGCCCGGCATGACAATCTGCGCGCGGCCTTCCATGCCGATGGCTCGCACGGCTTCGTGCAACGCATCGCGCCTTCCGTCGAGCTGCCCTGGCGTGAGCGGATGGTCGATGCGGGTGAGGATGTCGCCACCATCGTCGACCGGGTTCGCCAGGACGATCTGACCCAACGGTTCGATCTCGCAGCGCCGCCGCTGCTGCGCGGCAGCCTGATCAGCGCCGCAACGAGCCATGTGCTGATCCTGACGTTGCATCACATTCTCATCGACGGCTGGTCGATGCCGATCGTGCTGCGCGATCTGATGCAGCTCTATCACGGCAACACCGCACTGCCGCCGGCGGTGCCGTACAGCCGCTATCTCGATTGGCTCGACCGGCAGGACCGCGGCGCGGCGCTCACCGCGTGGCGCGATGCATTCGAGGATTGGGGCGGCCCGTTACTGGTCGCGCCGCAGCTCCCCGGCCATGCGGACGCAACGCAGACCGACGTCACGCTCGGGGATAACGAAACGCGGCGCCTGGTGGCCACGGCGCGCGCGCTCGGGGTCACGCTCGCAACCCTCGTCCAGGGCGCCTGGGCGCTCTGGCTCGGGGCGCGCACGCGGCGCGACGATGTCGTGTTCGGCATCACCGTGGCCGGCCGCGACGCCGCGCTCGATGGCTCCGACCATATCGTTGGCCTGCTCGCCAATACGCTGCCGCTGCGGGTGAAACTCTCGCCGGCGACCACGATCAGGACGTTCCTCGCCGATCTGCAGAACCGTCAGGCCTCACTGCTCGCCCACCAGCATCTCAGCCTCGGCGAGATTCAGCAGCAGCTCGGCACCGATACGCTGTTCGACACGCTGCTCGCCTTCGAGAACTATCCGGTCTCAGCCGCGGCCATCGGTGACAGCGGCGCGCTGCGCATCACGCGGGTGCAGGGCCGCGACGCCAACCATTATCCGCTCAGCCTGGCCGTACTGCCCGGTGCTCGTCTGACGCTGCGGCTGCACGCCCGCCCCGATTTGTTCGGCGGCACGCCGGCGGCTGCGTTGATCGCGGAGCTGCGCGGCCTGCTCAACGCCATGGCCGACGACGGCGATGCACGGCTCGGCCGCGTTATGACGGCGCATCTGCGCCCCGATCCGCGCCTGACGGCGTGGAACGCCACGGCGACGCCCGAGCCGGCAGGCCATCTGCTCGAGAGCTTCTTGCGCTACGCTCAGGCGACGCCGACCGCGCCTGCGCTGATCTGGCGAGGCGAAACGATCGACTATGCCAGGCTGGAGGCGATGTCGGGCGCGGTCGCCGGGCAGTTGGCCGCGCGCGGCATCGGCGCCGACGATCTCGTCGCACTCCATCTGCCGCGCTCGCCCGAGCTGCTGGTGGCGATCCTTGCCGTGCTGCGAGCCGGGGCGGCCTATCTGCCGATCGATCCGTCCTTGCCGCGCGAGCGCGTCAGCTACATGCTGGACGATGCCAATCCCGCGCTTGCAATCGTTGCTGACACGTCCGTGGCTCTGCCCACGCCCGTGCCGGTCCTCGCGATCGATCCCGGCACGATGGATGCGGCGCCGCCCTTGCGGCAGCCGCATCCGCTGCGGGCGGCGTATCTGCTGTACACCTCCGGCACCACAGGGCGGCCGAAGGGCGTCACCGTCACCTGTCGCGGCCTGCAAAATCTGCTCGCAGCCGTTCAATCCGAACTGCAGCTGCAGCCCAGCGACCGCTTCGCCGCCACCACGACGGCGTCTTTCGACATCTCGATCGTCGAGCTGCTGCTGCCGCTCGTCACCGGTGGCTGCGTCGTGCTGGCCGCCGAGGATGAGGCGACGGCGCCGGACCGGCTTGCGGCGCTCATCGGCGCGGCTGGCGTCACGGCCCTGCAGGCGACGCCGACCGTCCTGAACCTGCTGACGGCGTCCGTAACCAGCGCCTTCGCCGGCCTCAAGGTCCTCAGTGCGGGCGAAGCCCTGACCGACCCGACCTTGCAGCGTCTGACCGCCTGCGGCGTCGCCAGCGTCCACAACTACTACGGCCCGACCGAGACAACGATCTATTCGACCATGATGCGGCTCTCGGGCGCGGACAGCGGACGCCCGCCGATCGGCAGGCCGATCGCCAACACCGTCATCCGCGTGCTCGACGACTGGCTCGCCGAGGTGCCGGTCGGCGTCGAAGGCGAGATCTACATCGGCGGCGTCGGGCTGGCGCGCGGCTATTGCAACCGCGCCGGCCTGACGGCCGAACGCTTCATCGCCGATCCCCTGGGCGCGCCGGGCGCGCGGCTGTACCGCACCGGCGACCGCGGCCGCTGGCGCGAGGACGGCGTGCTCGAATGCTTCGGCCGCGTCGACCACCAGATCAAGCTCCGCGGCCTGCGCATCGAGCCCGGCGAGATCGAGCACGCGCTGCAGCGCCATCCGGACATCGCCGATGCCTGCGTCATGGTGCGTGAGACGCGCGGCCACGCCCAGCTCGTTGCGTATGTGGTGCCGCGACAAAAAGATCGTCTTGCGACGCTGGATGAGATGCGCAGTCATCTCATCAAGCTCCTGCCGGACTACATGGTGCCCTCACGCATCATCGATCTCCCCGCGCTGCCGCGCAGCCGCAGCGGCAAGATCGATCGCGCGGCCCTGCCTTGGACTGACGCCGACGTGACCGACGTCGCGCGCCGGTCGCCCGGCACGGTCGTCGAGCGGCTACTGGCGGACATCTGGGCGTCGGTCCTCGATCAGGACCCGCTCGGGATCGACGACGACTTCTTCGCGCTCGGCGGCGATTCCATCCTGGCGATCCAGGTGGTGATGCGCGCGCGCCAGGCCGGCCTCGTGTTCAGCGCCCGCGACATCTTCCGGCAGCCGACGGTCGCGCGCCTCGCCGCCTTCGTGCAGGAGCACACTGTGCCCGCGGCGACAAGCTCGGCGAGCGGCACGCGGCGGCAGCCTGCAGAGGACGAGGTCGAGCTCACGCCGCTGCAACTCGGCCTGCTGCGTTACAGCCTCGATGACGACGCGCCCGATGCCTATCGGATGCAAACCGTGCTGATCATCGAGGGCCACCTCGATGCAACGGTCCTGCACGACGCCTGGACATCCGTCGTCGACCGACACGAGGTTCTGCGCACTGTTATCAGCGAGCGTCACGGCCGCTACGTGATGCTGATCCGGAATCAGGTTGATGCTCCCTGGGAGACGCGTGATCTCAGCGCACATGACGAGCCCGAGCAGGCGCTGCGTCATGTGCTCGCCGATGATCTGCAGACACCGTTCCGGTTCGACGGCGGCAATCTGCTGCGCGTCGTGCTGCTCCGGCTGGCAGCGGACCGTCACGCTTTGGTGCTGAGCAATCATCACGTGCTGCTCGACGGCTGGTCGCTGTCGCTCGTCTTGGAAGACCTGTTCGCCGCGCGCGCGGCGCTCACGGCGGGCCGCACCGACATCCTGCCGCCCCGCGCGCCGTTCAGCGACTTCGTTCGTTGGCTCGCGCAACAGGACCGCGAGCAGAGCGCGCGGTTCTGGCACCAGCATCTGGCGGACACAGCGCCCATGGCGCGCCTGTCGCTGCCGACGCCGCCGCAGGGCCGTGGCCAGCGCACGCTGAAGCGAACGATCGACCGGGACCGGACAGCGGCGCTGCGACGCGCGGCGCGTCAGGACCGGGTCAGCGCCAACACGCTGCTGCAGGCCGCCTGGGCCGTCATGCTCTCGCGCCTGACCTCATCCGCCGACGTCGTGTTCGGCACGACCATTGCGCTGCGGCCACCGGAGATCGAGGGCATCGCGCGCATGGCGGGGCTGCTGATCAATACCGTGCCTGCACGGATCAGACTGGCGGCGGAGGCCCGTACGGCCGAGTGGCTGGCGCAGATCCAGGCCGGACACGCCGAGCGCATGGGCCATGCGGATGCGGGCCTTGCCGACATCATCCGCTGGACCGGACGGCCGGATCGCGAGCTGTTCGAAACCTTGATGGTGTTCGAGAACCTGCCCGCCGCCGCGATCGACGGGACGGTCGACGATCTCTCCATCCACGTGCTGCCGGTGGACCAGCATACGCATTATCCGCTGGCCGTGGCGGTCATGCCGGGAGACGTCTACGAACTCGCCTTCAGCTACGATGCCGGGCGGTTCGCCGCTGACGATATGGCGCGGCTGGCCGACGGCCTTGTGGACATCATCGATCGCCTCGTGACAGCCGACCGCGACGCGCCGCTGCAGCGCCTGCTCGGCGCCGACGCGAAGGACCTGCAGCAGATCGCCACCTGGAACGCGACCGCGGCGCCGACTGCGGTTGCCGACGAGACGCTGGCGGACCTGCTGGAGCAGACGGCGCGCGAGCACGCCGACGCGCCCGCTTTGATCGGCGATTTCGGCCGCGTGACTTATCGGCAGCTGCACGAGGCGGCCGACCGTCTGGCCGGCCGGATGCACGATGACGGGGCGCGCTCCGGCGAGTTCGTCGGCATCGCCTGCACCGACCGCGCCCGCTTCGTCATCGCGGCGCTGGCAGCGCTGAAGGCCGGGCTCGCTTATGTGCCGCTCGATCCCGCCTACCCGCGCGACCGCCTGGCGTTCATCGTTGCTGACAGCAAGCTGCAGCGTGTGCTGACCGACAGCGCGGCAGCATGGCTGCCGCCCTCCGTCCGGCGCATCAGCATGGACGATCTTGCGGCGGGGCCCGACGGCGCGCCGCGCCATCCGCGGCCGGCGATCGGGCCCGACGACCTCGCTTATGTGATCTACACGTCCGGCTCGACCGGACGGCCGAAGGGCGTGATGGTCGCGCATCGCGGCGCCGCCAACCTGGTTCGTGCGCAGCGCGCCGTGTTCGGTGCGGGACCGGACGACCGTGTGCTGCAATTCGCCTCGCCGAATTTCGACGCCTCGGTGTGGGAGATCTGCATGGCGCTCGGCAGCGGCGCCGCCCTCGTCGTCGGTTCATCCGAGGATCTGCTGCCCGGAGATGCGCTCGCAAGCCTCGTCCGGCGTCATGCCGTCAGCCACGCCACGCTGCCGCACAGTGCGCTGAGCGTGATGGCTCCAAGCGATCTCGACGGCTGCCGCGTGCTGGTCGTTGCCGGCGAAGCCTGCCCGGCTGAGACCGCCCGGTCGTGGGCGCCCGGCCGGACCTTCGTCAACGGCTATGGTCCGACCGAAACCACAGTGTGCGCCTCGATCAGCGCGCCGCTGAGCGGCGACCGTCCGCCGCCGATCGGCCGTCCCATCCTCGGGCTGCGCTGCCACGTTCTCGATGACAGGCTAGATCCCGTGCCGATCGGTGTGGCCGGCGAACTCTATGTGGCCGGTCGCGGCCTGGCGCGCGGCTATCTCGGCCGTCCAGGCCTGACGGCGGAACGCTTCATCGCCGATCCCTGGGGTGCGCCGGGCGACAGGCTGTATCGCACCGGAGATCGCGTGCGCTGGCTGCCCGACGGCAACCTCGACTTCCTCGGCCGCGCCGACGCCCAGATCAAGCTGCGCGGCTTCCGCATCGAGCCGGGCGAGATCGAGGAGGTTCTGCGCCGGCACGAGGCGGTCGACGCCGCCGCCATCGGCCTCGACAACACCAGCGGCGACCAGCGCCTGGTGTGCTGGTGGTCGGCGAAGAACGGCGCCGACGCAACGCCGACCGAACTGCGCCGCCACCTCGCCGAACATCTGCCGGCTTACATGGTGCCGGCCCAGTTCATCCGGCTCGACCGCCTGCCGCTCAACCCGGCCGGAAAGATCGACCGGCAGGCGCTGGCTGCCATCGGGGGATCAGAGACCGACACCCGGATCATCGCGCCGCGTGACGCCATCGAATTCACGCTGCAGTCGATCTGGCAGGAGCTGCTGCGCACGGCGCCGATCGGCGTGACCACCAGCCTGTTCGAGATCGGCGGGGACTCGCTGATCCTCATTCAACTGATCGCGCGTTGCCGCAGCGAGTTCGGCCTCAAGCTTCGCGCCGCCGACATCGCGGCGGATCCGACCATCGAGGGCATGGCGCGGCACCTGCGCAGCACCGCGCCACCGCAGCCCGCGAAGGCCCTGGTGACGCTGCGCGCAGCGGGCGAAGCGCCGCCGCTGTTCTGCATCCACCCGGCCACGGGCACGGTGTTCTGCTATCTCGAGATCGTCTCGCGCCTGTCGATCGCACGGCCGGTCTATGGCCTGCAGGATGTCACAGGGCGAGACGGCGCTGCACCGGCGAGCCTGGTCGATCAGTCCCGCTGCTATCTGCAGGAGATCCGCCGGGTTCAGCCGCACGGCCCGTATCATCTGCTCGGCTGGTCCTATGGCGGCGTGGTCGCGTTCGAGATCGCCCGCCAGCTCGTCGCGGCGGGAGAGACCGTGGCATCGCTTCTGCTGCTCGACGCGCCGGTCAAGCCCGAAGGCGGGTGGGAGGTGAGCACGGCCGAGATCGTCGCCGACCTCGCAGGCCAGAACAGCGACGGGACGGCGCTCGACTACACCAAGGCGGCCGACATGCTGAGCCGCAGCGGCGAGTTTCCACCTGACATCACAGCCGCCCAGGTCGAGGAGATCGTGCAGTCCTATGTCCGCTGCGGCCGGCTGCTCGCCGGCTATCAGCTCGCGCCGTACATCGGCGATGCCACGTTCTTCCACGCCCGTCAGCGCGGCAATCCGGCTGCGCCACCCGGATGGCGTGCACTGATCGCCGGCGCGTTCGAGCTGATCGAACTCGAATGCGATCATGACGGGCTGATGCGCGGACCGTTTGCGGCGCGCGTCGCGCAAAGCGTGGATCAGTCATGACCGCCCAGCTTTCGCCCTCCCCGTCGCATGTCACGCTGGAGGCGGCGCTCATCCAGCGTCTGCAGCGCGCCGTGACCGAGCAGCGCATTCCGGCACCATTGCAGAGCAGCGACGGCGTGCCGATCTGGTTTGCCATCGACACCGGCGACGATCAGGCCGAAATCCTGGTTCGCGCCGCCCTCCCAACCGATCTGGAAGGTCTCGCCGCGCTGGACTCGGTCTGTTGGCCCGCGCCGCTGCGCAGCCCGCCCGAGCGGCTGCTGAGCCGCATCCAGAATGCGCCTGACGATCAGATCGTGGTGCTACGCGGGGAGCGGATCATTGGCGCGATCTACGGACAGCGCATCACGGGCGCGCAGGCGCTGCGCAGCCTGCCGGCTCATCAGTTCGAAACGCTGCACGCGCCGGATGGGATGGTGGCGCAACTGCTCGGCGTCTGCGTCGATCCCGCCCACGCCCAGACGGGCATCGGCGAAGCGCTGGTGCAATTGGCGCTGCGGCTGGCCCGCGCCGCCGGCATCACGACCATCGTCGGCGTGACGCTCTGCCGCGATTTCTCAGCATCGGGCGAGAACGACGTCGCCGCCTATGTCGCCCGCAGCGATGCGAGTGGACTGCCGGTCGATGCCATCCTGCGCTTCCATGTCGCGCGCGGCGCCCGCATCCTCGATGTGCTGCCAGGAGCATTCCCCGGCTACATGGCAGGTGCCGAGGCCGGCGTGCTGATCGCATATGACGCCGGCCGGCTGGATGCGATCACCGGCGACAGCGCCGTCAAGCTTGATATCAACGCGCGCGACGTGCCGGAGATCGTCGCGGCCACGCTGCGCGATGTGCTCGGACCATCTCGCGCCGCGGGCTTTGCGCCAGGACGCACGCTGCATGCGATGGGGCTGGACTCGCTGGACCTCCACAGCCTGCGAGCCGGGCTGAACCGGGCGCTCGGCACCTCGATCGACGCTACCTTCTTCTTCCGTCATCCCACGCCGGAGAAGATCGTCGAAGGCTTGATCGCGCCGCCTTCGTCATCGCCAAAGCCGAAGGCCGCGCCGCATCGCACCGCCGCGACGTCAACCGTCCCTCACGGGCAGACGACGTCGACACCAGTTGCCATCATCGGCATGGCCTGCCGCTTTCCCGGCAACGTCACCACGCCCGACGAATTCTGGGCGCTGCTCAGTGAAGGACGCGACGGGATCACCGACGTGCCGGCGTCGCGCTGGAATGCCGATGCGCTGTACGATCCCGCCGGCGGTCCCGGACGCATCACGACGCGGCGCGGCGGCTTCGTCGCGGATGTCGACCAGTTCGATCCCGGCTTCTTCGGCCTGTCGCCACGCGAGGCGGCGGCGATGGATCCGCAGCAGCGCCTGCTGCTCGAATGCAGTTGGGAGGCGCTCGAACGCGCCGGCATCGATCCGGCCGGTCTCGCCGGCTCCGACACCCAGGTCGTCGTCGGCCTGTTCGGTCACGACTATGAGCGGATCGCCGGCGGCGCCGGGCGGCTCGACGGTCATTATGGCACGGGCAATTCCGGATCGATCGCGTCGGGCCGGATCGCGTACACGCTCGGCCTGCAGGGCGCGGCGCTCTCGGTGGACACCGCCTGCTCGGCCGGCCTCGTCGCCGTGCATCTCGCCGCCAAGGCGCTGCGCGCCGGCGACTGCCGGATGGCCCTGGCCGGCGCCGTCAACCTGATCCTCAGCCCCGAGCTCAGCATCGCCTTCTCGCAAGCCGGCATGCTGGCGCCTGACGGGCACTGCAAGCCGTTCTCGGCCGAGGCCAATGGCTACGTGCGCAGCGAAGGCTGCGCGGTGATCGCACTGAAGCGCCTGGACGACGCGCTTGCCGATGGCGATCCGGTGCTGGCCGTGATCGAAGGCAGCGCGGTCAACAATGACGGTCCGAGCAACGGCCTCACCGCGCCGAACGGGCTGGCGCAACAGGCCGTCATCCGCCGCGCGCTCGATGATGCCGGCGTTGCCGCCGGGGACATCGACTATGTCGAGGCGCATGGCACGGGCACGCCGCTCGGCGATCCCATCGAGTTCAACGCGCTGGCTGCCGTGCATGGCGGCCGCGCGCAGCCGCTGCTGATCGGCTCGGTGAAGAGCAATATCGGACACACCGAAGCGGCGGCCGGCCTCGCCGGCTTGATGAAGACCGTGCTTGCGCTCCGCAACAGTGCGATCCCGCCGCAGCTGCATCTCGGCGCCATCAACCCGCTGCTCGATCTCGCGGCGATCCCGGCGCGGCTTCCGACGCAGTTGCAGCCCTGGGAGCGGCGCGACGGACAGCGCCGCCGCGCCGGCATCAGCTCGTTCGGCTTCTCCGGCACCAATGCGCACGTCGTGCTCGCGGAAGCGCCGGACCTGGACGAGCGCCCCGACGATCCGCGGCAGCAGCATCTGCTCGTGCTCTCGGCGCGCTCGCCTGCGGCGCTTCGGGCGCTCGGGCAGCGCTATCTCGATTACTTCGCAACGAGCGGCGACACGCAGGCTCCCGACGACATCGCGGCCACAGCCGCGACGGGCCGCAGCGCGCAACCGCATCGCCTTGCCATCGTCGGCGCGGGGCCTGCCGCCTGGCGGCGCGAGCTGAGCAGTCATCTCGCCGGCGGGCCCTACGCGGACGTGATCAGCGGCACCGCCACCACGCCGCCTGTCGTCGCCTTCCTGTTCACGGGCCAAGGCTCGCAATATCCGGGCATGGCCGAGGAGCTCGCCCGCAGCCACCCCGGCTTCGCAGCCGCCTTGAACGAATGCGCCGAGCTGTTCGCGCCATTCCTCGACAGGCCGCTGCTGGAGATCATGAACCCGGCGGCTGGCCAGCCGGTCGTCATCGAGCAGATGAGCTATGCCCAGCCGGCGCTGTTTTCGTTTCAATACGCGCTGGCGCGACTGTGGATCGATGCCGGCATCACGCCGTCGGTGGTGATGGGTCACAGCCTCGGCGAGGTCACCGCGGCCTGCATCGCCGGCGTGCTCGATCTCCCTGAGGCCGTCGAACTCGTCGCAATGCGCGGCCGGCTGATGCAGGCGACGCCGGACGGCGCCATGGCCGTCGTGTTCGCCGACGCCGCCTTTGTCGAGCGCCGCATCGCCGGGCGGACCATCGTGATCGCCGCCTATAACAGCCCGCAGAACTGCGTCATCTCGGGCGCTCCCGATGCGGTTGACGCCGCGCTCGCCGATTTCGCGCGCGAGGGCATCGAGGTTCACCGGCTGCATGTCTCGCGCGCGGGTCATTCGCCGCTGATGGAGAGCATGCTGGCGCCGTTCGGCGAGACCTGCCGCAAGCTCCATCCGCGGCCGCCCCGCATCCGCGTCGTCTCCAACGTCACCGGAGAACTGATCGACGACGAACTGACCGACCCCTTCTATTGGGTGCGCCATGTGCGCCAGCCCGTCCGCTTCCGTCAGGGCATCGCGACGGCCGCCGCGCTCGGCGCCAATGTCTTCCTCGAGATCGGACCACGCCCGGTGCTCACCGGCGTCGCTCGCGACTGCCTGACCGATAGCACCGTCGCGCTGTTGCCGAGCCTGGTGCCGACGGAGCCCGCATGGCAGACCTTGTCGCGCGCAGCCGGCGACTTGTTCGTGCGCGGTGCCGGCATCAATTGGCGCACGCTCGAATGTCGTCCGTCGCGACGCATCGCACTGCCGACCACGCCGTTCGAACGCAAGCGCTACTGGATCGACGCGGCTCCGGCCGCGGACTCGCAGCCCGCCTTGCGGCTCGACGCACCAGCGGCCGCGCCGTCGAGCCTGATCGGGCCGATGATCCCGCTGGCGCTAGACGGAACGGTGCACGCCACCACGCTCGGCGGCGGCCGGTGGCCGGCGCTTGAGACGCATCGTCTCGGCGAGACACCGACGTTATCCGCGGCGGCGATGCTGGCGATGATGATCGAGGCGCATGGCAGCGGTCCCGGCGGGGCCTGCCCGATCAGCCTCGCGCCGCTGCGGCTGTCGTCGATCGCATTCCGCCAGCCGCTGCCGCTTCCCGATCATGCCGTCGACGTGCAGACGCTGCTGCTGCCGCACGAGCCGGGAACGCGCCGTGCGCGGATCGCAAGCCGCGGCGCCGACGCGAGTTGGACGGTTCATGCCGAAGCCGAACTGAGTGATCTCGTAGCTGAAAGAGATGACGCCGCGATCACCGAGCCAAACGCGCTTCAGCATGCGCTGACGGCAGGCATGACCATCGATCAACTCATCGCACGCTTGCGGGCCGAGGGCTGCGAACCTGGTGTCGGGATGACGTGTCTCACGTCCCTCCGCGGCGGCCCCGGTGAAGCCATCGGACATATCGGTTCGGGCGACGTTCCGTCAGCGCTTGCGAACGCCATCCGGCTGGACGGGGCGCTGCTGGTGGCACAAGCCGCGCTGCCCGAGACCATCCCTTGCGGGATCCCGGCCGGCTGCGAACGCATCGATCTGCTCGGCGACATCGCGGGGCTCGCGTGGTCGCACGCGAAGCTGCGCAACGTCGCACCAGGCGGACGTGCCGCGGTGTTGGATCTGATGTGTTACGCCGCCGACGGCGCAACCATTGCCCGCATCAGCGGCATGACTTTCGTCCGCGCCGCGGCCGCGCCTCGGCCAGAGGCGCGAACCATCCACGTGATCGACTGGATCGACGCGCCGCACCGCAAGCTCCCGCTCCGCGCGGCTGCTTCGACCGCACGTCCTTGGCTGCTACTCGCTGACCAGGGCGAACAGGCGCAATCGCTCGCCGCGCTGCTCGGCAGCCGCGGCATTGTCAGCCATATCGTTGCCGATGATGCCGACGGGATCAGCCAGCTCGATGAAGGCATCGACGCGGTGGTCGATTTGCGTGCGTTGTCCACGTCATCCGATGCGAGCACGGCGCCGACAGAGAGACTGGCAACTTTGGCGCCGCGCGTGCTCGCCTCGTTACAGCAACTGACGCAGCTCGCACATCCGCCCAGGCGGCTGTTCGCACTCAGCCGCGGCGCGATGGCGACGCTCGCGGATGAGCCGACCGACGCGGCGATCGCCGCGCTGCAGGGACTTCCCTTGGTGCTCGGCCGCGAGCAGACCTGGCTCGGCGCCCGACTGATCGATATCGACACGTCAGCCCTGCGCGATGCCGCCTTCGCCGACTGGCTGATCGCCGATTTCTTCGACAGCGCCTCAGCCGAATGGCGCATGGCCTGGCGCGACGGCTCCGCCCGCGTGCCGAGGCTGCGGCTGTCTCAGGCGACGGCACCGAAGCGGCCGCACCAGTTCGCCGGCAAGACCCAGCTCATCGCCGGCGGCGGCGCCCTCGGCGCCGCGTTGGCGCGCTGGCTCGCCGCCCACGGCGCCACCCATATCGTCATCGCGAGTCGCTCGGCCGAGACCGCGGCACGCGCCCTTGCCGATGAGCTGCGCGGGCGAAACGTCACGGTGATGCTGCGCTCGACGGATCTTGGCCAGCGCAGCGACGTCGCCGCGCTGCTCGATGGATGCCGCGGCGTGATGCCGCCGCTTGGCGGTGTCTTCCACACCGCGGGAAGCCATGATGACGGTCTGATCGAGACACAGACCTGGGATCGCGTCAAAGACGTGCTAGCGGCCAAGCTCGACGGCGCCTGGCATCTGCACGAGGCCACCCGCCATCTGCCGCTCGATCATTTCGTGCTGTTCTCGTCGGCCTTCGGGCTGTTCGGCGCACCGGGTCTCGCGGGCTATGTCGCCGCCAATGCCGGGCTGGATGCACTCGCGCATGTCAGGCGCGCGGCGGGACTGCCGGCGCTCAGCATCAATTGGGGCCCTTGGTCCGGCGCCGGCATGGTGGGCGCCGGCGAGCGGGCGACACAGCGGGAATGGACCCGACAAGGCCTGCGCGAGATGCCGGCCGAGGCCTGTCTCGCTGTGCTCGGTCAGCTCATCCGAACGGACCTTCCTCAAGCCGCCGTCCTGGACGCCGACTGGACGCTGTTCACCCGGGCCTGCGCCAGCACTCCGCCGGCCCTGATCGATGCGCTCGTCGCGCCAAAGGCAACGACGGCCGCGGGAGCTATGCCGCTGCGCGTGGTCCGCTCGGAGCCTGCAACGGACAATCAGCTGCGCAGCGAGCTGGCGCGCCTGCCGGCCCGCCGCCGTCGCGCGGCGCTGGCTGATCATCTCGCCGGCCTGGTCGCCGCCGTGCTCGGCTTTGCCGGCGCTGCCGACATCGACCGCACCCGCGGCTTCTTCGCCCTCGGCATGGACTCGCTCGCCACGCTCGACCTGCGCAACCGCATCCGTGCGTCGCTCGGACATCGCATCGAGCAGACCACCTTGTTCAGGCACGGCTCGGTCGAACAGCTCGCGACCTTCCTCGACGCCGCGCTGTTCGAACAGCCGTCAGGACGCACCGGGGCGCGCGCATGACGAGACGACGCGCGCCCATCGCCATCATCGGCGCCGGCTGCCGCCTGCCGGGCGGCATCGCCGATATCGATGCCTATTGGGACCTGCTCAGCACCGGCCGCGATGCGATCGGCGAGTTGCCTCCGGGCCGCTGGGACAATGAAGCCCTCTTCGACACTGACCGCCGCGCGGCTGGCCGCACCTATGTCCGGCGCGGCGCCTTTCTCGACGATGTCGACGGCTTCGATCCGGAGTTCTTCAACATCAACCCGCGGGAGGCCGCGTCGCTCGATCCGCAGCAACGCCTGCTGCTGGAGGTCGCGTGGGAGGCCGTCGAGAATGCCGGTGTTCCCGTCGGCTCGCTGCGCGGCAGCCGCACCGGCGTGTTCGTCGGCATCGGCCAGCCGCAATACGCGCCCCGCGAACTGTATGGCGCAGACCCTGCGCGCATCGGTCCCTATTCCGGCACGGGCGCCCTGCTCTGCTTCGCGTCGGGACGGCTCTCACACGAGCTCGGACTGAACGGACCGAGCCTGTCGCTCGACACCGCCTGCTCCTCGTCGCTGGTGGCGCTGCATCTCGCCTGCCAAAGCCTGGAGAACCGCGAATGCGACCTCGCGCTGGTCGCCGGCGTGCATCTGCATCTCACGCCGCAGGTCACGTTGTTCCTGTCGCGCACCGGCGTGCTCGCGCCGGACGGACGCAGCAAGGTGTTTTCAGCCGATGCCGACGGCTTCGGCCGCGGCGAAGGCTGCGTCGTGCTGGTCCTGCGCCGGCTGGAGGATGCGGGCGACGATGACGTGCTCGGGCTGGTGCGCGGCACGGCCGTCAATCACGACGGACCGGCGAGCGGCCTCACCGTGCCCAATGCGATCGCGCAGGAACAGGTCATTCGCGACGCGCTCGCCGCGGCCGACGTCCCGTCCGAGGCGGTCGGCTATGTCGAAGCCCACGGCACCGGCACGCGGCTCGGCGATCCGATCGAGCTGGAGTCTCTGGCCGCCGTCTTCGACACTCAGCAACGCATCTCCAAGCTCCCGCTTGGATCGGTCAAGAGCAGCATCGGCCATCTCGAAGCCGCGGCCGGACTGGCCGGCGTGCTGAAGACGCTGCTGATCCTGGACCATCAACAGGTGCCGCCGCAGCCGGGCGTCGGCACGCCAAACCCCGATATTCCCTGGGGTGCGCTGCCGTTCACGCTGCCGTCGCGTCTCGATCATCCGCAGCAGGAGCTGCGCTTCGCCGGCATCAGCTCGTTCGGCATGAGCGGCACCAATGCGCATGTGATCGTCGAGCGCGCCGATCGCAAGCCGCCGGCCGACAACGGGTCGTTGGCGCATCCGTCCACGCTGCTAATGTCGGCGCAGAGCCCGCACGCCCTGACGGCACTCGCCCACGCGATGCGCGAGCAGCTGCAGCACGCCAGCGACACCGAGTTTGCCGCGATCTGTTCGAGCGCGCTTCGGCAAAGGACGCCGCTGCGGCACCGCCTGGCCGTCATCGCGGATCGAGGCGACGAGGCACGCGCTGCGCTTGCGGCGATCGCGTCCGGCGCCACGCATCCCGCGGTGCTGCAGGGAGAGTCGACACGCCGGCGCGATGGCGCCGTGGCCTTCCTCTTCACCGGCCAGGGCGCGCAGCGTCCGGCGATGGCGCGCGCGCTGCACGGCTCCGAGCCGGTGTTCCGCGACAGCATCGAACGCTCGATCGCGGTGGCTACGCGCGAGTTCGACGTGCCGCTGCGCGATCTTCTGCTCGGCGACATCGAACCCGCACAGCTCCGCCGCACCGGCTGGGCGCAGCCGGCGCTGTTCGCCTTCGGTCTTGCCTTGGCCGAGCAATGGCGCGCATGGGGCGTGGTGCCGGACATCGTGCTCGGCCACAGTCTCGGCGAATACACCGCCGCCTGTGTCGCCGGCGCCTTCGGCCCCGATGACGGGCTGCGGCTGGTCTGCCGTCGCGCAGCGCTGATGCAGTCTCTGCCCGAGGGCGGCGCGATGGCGGCGGTGCGGGCGGATGCGGCGCGGATCGCGCCGCTCGTGCAACGCTATGGCGGCGAGGTCGAGATCACCGCGACGAACGCGCCGCGTAGCGTCACCATCGCGGGGCCGTCACGGGCGATCGACGATGTCGTCGCGCGCTGCGGACGCGATGGCATCGCAGCACAGCGCCTCGACGTCTCCCACGCCTTCCATTCCCGGGCGATGGAGCCGATCCTGCCCGCGCTTCGAGACGCCGTATCGGAGGTCCGCTTCGCGCCGCCGAGCATCGAGCTGATCGGCAATCTCACCGGCGGTGTCGTCAGTGCTGACGAGATCTCCGATCCCGATCGCTGGTGCCGGCATACGCGCGAGCAGGTGCGCTTCGAGGAGAGCATCCGGCAGCTCACTGAGCGCGACGTCACCGCCGTCATCGAGATCGGCCCGCAACCGGTCCTGATCGGACTGGGACGTCAGACCCTGCCTGATGCTGACATTCTGTGGCTGCCGAGCGTGGCGCCGGGGATCGCCGATACCAGGCAGATGCGCCACGCGCTGGCCGCGCTCGCCGTCGACGGGCTGCCGGCCGATCTCGCCGCCAGCCAACCCGCGGCACCACGCGTACGGCTGCCCACCACGCCGTTCAACCGCCGCCCGATCCGCCTGCCGTCATCCGCCGAAGCGGCATCGCCGGCACCAAGCCGCAGTCACGTGATCGGCCGCAGGCTCGCGTTGCCGCAGGCGCAGGGCGAGCTGCGGTTCGAAACCGAGATCGCCGGGCGCGATCCGTTTCTGATCGAGCACCGCGTGTTCGGCGAGGTCATCGTCCCCGCCGCGTGGCATCTCGCGATGATCTTCACCGCCTTGCGAACGCTCTCCACTGCCGGTCCTCTGACGCTGCGCGACGTGACGCTGGTTCAGGCGGCGCATCTGCCGCCGCAGGGCATCGTGATGCAGCTCGTGCTGACGCCCGCCGGCCCCGGCATGCACCGCATCCGCCTGATGAGCCGTCGCGCCGATTCCGATTCGTTTGACGATGACGGCTGGACGACCCATGTCACCGGCCGCGCCGAGCAGCACGCCGCTGCCGCAAGCCTTCCGGTCGAGCGTGGCCGCTCGGCATTGAACGCCGAAGCGCTCGATGGAAGCGAGTTCTATGACGATCTCATCGCGCAGGGATTCGATCTCGGGCGGTCGTTTCAATGGGCCGATGCGATCCGCTGCAATGGTCGCGAGCTGACCGCCGAGCTTCGGCGTCCGGCTCCCCTGGTCGATGTTGCCGATGCCGCTATTCACCCCGGGCTGCTCGACAGCGCGTTCCAGCTGCTCAGCCGGTTCTGGGACCGGCGCGACGACGACCTGGCTCATCTGCCCTTCCGCATCGATCAGCTTCGGCTCTGGCCGCAGCCCATCGAAGGACAATTGTCTTGCACCGCATGGCGCGACGACGGCACGACCGCGACGGGAAACTCTCCGGCGGCCAGCGTGCAACTGACGGTCGGCCGGGCTCCGCTCCTCGTCGCAAACGGCTTCGTCTTCCGCACCGCGAGCCGCCGCATGCTGACCGGCGAGACCACGCCCGTATCCATCAGAGCGCCTGCCAGGACACCATATCCGGCCGCGGCGACGGCTGCAGCCGCGCCGCCAACCGATCGGAGCCGTGCTGCGATCGAACGCCACCTGCGCGAGCTGCTCGGACAGGTTCTCGGTCTTGCCGACGTCGACACGATCACGCCGAGGACGCGATTGTTCGATCTCGGCCTGGATTCATTGGCGGCGCTCGAACTACGCGAAGATCTCGGCGAGCGGCTGGGCCATCAGCTGCACACGACCCTTTTGTTCGACTACCCGACCATCGAGGCCCTGCTCGATCATCTCACCGGCCTGTTTGCTGATCCCGCTACGCCGCCCGCCACTGGCATCACTCAGACCGTCAGCACGACCGAGATCGACGACCTCTCCGAGGAAGAGGCCGAGCGGCTGCTGCGTCAGGAATTGGAGCGACTGCAATGACATCACCTCATCCCGGCCAGCCGGTCATCGCCACCTATGATGCCGCGGATCTTCCGGCGCGCCGCGACGAGCTGCTGGCGCGCCGCCAGCCAGCGGTCATCAACGGGCTGTTCAAGGGACGTCTGCTCGGCGAGCTGACCGATGCCCAGAAGGTGCGCGACGCCCTGGGCGATCTTCAAGTCATGATCGGCGTCAACTACATCGATGCCCACCTGTCCAACATCCGCAACTTCGTGCAGGGCAGCAGCGCGCCGATCGCCATCAACAAGAAGCCTGGCCTGCTGCGCGACTATCTCGACCTGATCGCGCGCGAGCCCATGACGCGCGCGCTCACCAGCGAGCAGCCGACGCCGCAACGAATCCTGGAGAGCTGTGATCTCAGCGCGGTCGGCATCGAGAAAGTGCATGGCGGCTACGGCAATCCGCTGGCGCAGCGCGGTGCGAGCGAGGCGCATTCCCTGATGTTCGTCGCCAATGCCGGCAATGCGTCGGATCTCCACACCGACTGGGACGGCCGTGACGTCCTGCTGCACCAGGTGTTCGGCCGCAAGCGCATTGTGCTGTTTCCCCCGGAGTCCGGCTTCAAGCTGTTTCCCATCGACATCTTCTCGACTATTGCGGTGAACGCGATGAACGATGCCGAGCGCGCGGCGCTGATCGCCTATGCCGGCGGCGTCGAAATCGTGGTCGAGACGGGACAGACGATCCTGATGCCGGCGTTCTGGTGGCATCATGTCGGCTATGTCGATGCCGCGATGTCAGTGAGCTTCCGCTTCGGCGGCGTGACTGATCCCGACGCAGTCGCTCTGATCGGCAGCGTGCACCGCGATTGCCACATCCAGAACATCGTGGCCGGCACGCTGGACCCGCGCCGCGCGGATGCCTGCAAGGCGGCGGCACGACGGCTGCGGGCTGCAGCCAACGAACCGGCAGCGAGCGCGCGCGAGAAGTACCGGCAGATGCGCGCTCTCGCCGGCGAATGCTATCGCAGCACGCTGCTGCCCGGCGAGCACCCACCGGCGGAGCCGGTGATCACCGCCGAGGATTTTCTCGATGGTGCGCTATGCGCGTTCTATCGCCGCCCGCCCGCCGGCCCCGCCTGGCGGCAGCGCATCTGGCAGAAGCGCGAGGCGTTCAACGAGGCGGTGCGCCGCTTCGGCCGACGCCTGGCCTATCAGGCCTGACACAGCAAGCGCCATGAGCACTCCCGAGCCCAAAGACCCGTCCTTGATCAAGCAGGCGCTGCTGACGATCCGCCGCCTTGAGGCGGAGATCGCGCGGCTCAAGACACCGGCGCCGGTCGCGATCGTCGGCATGGCCTGCCGCCTGCCCGGCGCCGAGACGCCGGCAGAATTGTGGGACAGTCTCGCGCGCGGGCACGACGCCGTGACGGAGACGCCTCGGGATCGCTGGGACAATGATCGTCTCGTCGACCCGGATCCCGCCGCGCCGGGGCACATGACCGCGCGCCACGGCGCGTTCTGCGACGGCGTCGATCGCTTCGATGCCGACTTCTTCAACATCGCGCCGCGCGAAGCCCATGCGATGGATCCGCAGCAGCGCATGCTGCTCGAAGTCAGCTGGGAGGCGCTGGAGCGCGCCAACCAGGATCCGACCGCGCTCTATGGCAGCCCGGCGGGCGTGTTCATGGGCCTCGGCACGTTCGACTACGCGACACTGCAGGCCGAGGACGGCGATCGCGTCGGTCCTTATCATGTCAGCGGCACGGTGCTCAGCGTCGCCGCCGGCAGACTGTCCTACGTGCTCGGCCTCACCGGTCCGAGCATGACCATCGATACCGCGTGCTCCTCGTCGCTGGTCGCGATCCACCAGGCCTGCCGCAGCCTGCAGCAGAACGAGTGCAACCTCGCTCTGGCGGGCGGCGTCGGACTGATCCTCAGTCCGATCCCGAGCATCGCCTTCTCGAAGGCGCAGATGCTGTCGCCGCGCGGCCGCTGCCGCACCTTCGATGCCGGCGCCGACGGCTATGTGCGCGGCGAAGGGTGCGGCGTCGTGGTGCTGAAGCGTCTTGCCGACGCCGAAGCCGACGGCGACACCATCCTCGGGATCATCAGGGGCAGCGCCGTCAACCAGGACGGCGCCAGCGGTGGTCTGACCGTGCCAAGCGGCGCGGCGCAGGAAGCCGTCATGCGCGAGGCGCTCGGCCGCGCCGGCCTCGCCGCTTCCGATGTCGCCTATGTCGAGGCGCACGGCACCGGCACGCCGCTCGGCGATCCGATCGAGCTGCGCGCCATCGGCCGCGTCTATGCCACCGAACGCGCCACCCCGTTGCTGGTCGGCTCGCTGAAAACCAACTTCGGACACCTCGAAGCCGCAGCTGGCGTCGCCGGCCTGATCAAGACCCTGCTCAGTCTGCAGCATGGCGTGGTGCCACCGCATCTGCATTTCGAGGTGCCCAACCCGAACATCGATTGGCACCATTATCAGCTCGCCGTTCCGCGCGAGCCGGCACCGCTGCCGGCCGGCCGGCGCGTCGCCGCCGTCAGCGCGTTCGGCTTCTCCGGCACCAATGCGCATCTCGTGATCGAGACGCCCGTGCCGGCTGATGCGCCGGAGGCAAGTGCGCCGCGCGGCGAAGAGCTGCTGGTGATCTCCGCCAAATCTGCCGCGGCATTGCGCGCTCAGGCGGACCGTCACGCCGATCTGATGGAGGCGCTGCCAGCGGGCGAACTCCGCAACTATTGTGCGACAGCCGCGACCTGCCGCGGTGCATTCGCGCATCGCCTCGCGGTGACGGCTGCCACGCCACGCGAATTTGCGTCGCGTCTGCGCGCGTTCGCGCGGGATGAAGCCGCTCCGGAGCTCAGATCTGCCGTCGTGCGGCATGCGAGCGGCGATCCCGAGCAGACCAGCGACCGTCGCGCCGCCGCTGCCGCGTATCTTGCCGGCCGCCCCGTCGATTGGACGCTGCTCTGGCCTGCGAAGACCTGGCGCAAGCGTGAGGTCGCGACGACGGCGTTCCAGCGACAGCGCTATTGGTTCGATCTCGCAAGCGGCACGCCGCGTTCTCTGTTCGGCGCGCCCATGCGCTCGGCGGCGCTCGATGCGACGCTGTTTCAGTTCCGGCTCGGTGCGCCGCTGCAGCCGCTGCTCGCCGATCACGAGGTGCAGGGCACGCTCGTCGTCGCCGGCGCCGTCTGGATCGCGGTGGCCTGCGATGCGGCCGCGCGCTGCGAGGCCGGTGGCCTGCGCGATGTCAGGTTGCCGCAGCCGCTCACGCTCGGGCGCGGCGCCGAAGTAGAAGGCGAGATCGCCATCCACGACGGCGACCAGGATCGCGGTCAGCTGACACTGATGAGCCGCGCCATGGGCTCGTCCACATGGCGCCGCTGCCTGACGGCCGAACTCGATCGACCGGAGACAGCGCTGCCGACGAGCGCGCTCGCGGCGCTCCGCGGCTCGTGTCGTGAGGTCGTCGACGTCACCGCGCTTTATGAACACGCACGACGGTTCGGGATCGCGCTTGGTCCTCGCTTCCGGTGGCTGCAGCAGGTCTGGCGCGGTCCTGACGAGGCCCTGGCGCACTGCGCGCCGCCCGAAGGCGTCATCGCAGACGAAGCCGGACCGCTGCATCCCGGGCTGATCGATGCCGGCTTCCAACTGCTGCTCGCGGCGCTCGGCGACGCCTATCGCGCGCCGATCGTGCCGGTGCGCTGCGCCAGCGTGCGCTGGACTGAACGTCCGGAGTTGGCGAGCGGCTGGTGGCACATGCGGCTGACACACCGTGACGCCGAGAGCGTGACAACGGATCTGCGCCTGCTGTCGGACGACGGCACCACGCGGCTCGCAATCGAAGGCTTCGAAGCGCGCGCGATGTTGCCCGACTGGCTCACGTCCGCCGATGCCGCGCCCGATGCCTGGTTCATCGCCGAGCAGTGGCGCGAACGACGGCTGCATCGGCCCGGCATTCGCGAACTCGCGGCAAGGACCGGAGAAGAAGGCGCGCGGCTCTCCGCGGCGCAGCCCTATGCCGCCTATCGCGAAGGCCAGCGCGTGCTAGATGACGTCAGCCTGTGCTACGCGGCCCATGCGCTGCATGCCCTCGGCTGGCGCCGTCATCTCGGACTCGACGGCTCCCTCGAGACGATCGCGTCGCGTTTCGGCATTGCGCAGCACCAGCGTGCCCTGTTCGCGCGCATGCTCTCGATGCTGGCGCAAGCCGGCCTCGTGACCGCGACATCGACCGGCTACGCCGACCGGCTCGAGCGGCCACTGCCGCCGGTTCCACCCGCCGATCTGCGCGACCATTCGATCGCCGCCGAGTGGCGCCTGTTGTCGCGCTGCGGCCCTCGGCTGCCCGAGGTGCTCACCGGCAAGCTCAATCCGCTCGAACTGCTCTCGCCCGCCGGCGATCCGCGCCTGCTCGCCGAACTGTATTCGGAGCCGTTGCCGACACGTTGCTTGAACACGCTGGTGAAGCAGGCGCTGACGTACTGGGTGGAGCGAGCCGGCCCCGGCCCGATCCACGCGATCGAGATCGGCGCTGGCACAGGCGCGACCACGGCCGCCGTGCTCGACGCCCTGCCGGGTGACACGACGCGCTACGTCTTCACTGACGTCGGCACAACATTTCTCACCCAAGCGCGCGAGCGCTTCGGCGACCGCATCGAGACACAGCGGCTCGACATCGAGGCCGATCCGGCCAGCCAGGGCGTGACCCAGGAAAGCTTCGACATCGTCGTCGCCGCCAACGTCCTGCATGCGACGCGTGACCTCGCGGCCACGCTCGCCCACGCACGTCAGTTGCTGGCACCGGGCGGATTGCTGGTGCTGGTCGAGGCGGTGACGCCGCAACGCTGGCTCGATCTGACCTTCGGCATGACAGAGGGCTGGTGGCGCTTCGACGACGACCGGCGCAAGACGGGGCACGCCCTGCTCGACATCCCCGGCTGGACGCGAATGCTCGCGCGGCACGGCTTCGGCGAAATCTCGCCGCTGCTTGGCGCAGAGCCGTTCGGCCAGACTGCCATCCTCGCGCGTGCTGGCCGCAACATCGACAGTGAATGGCTGCTCATCGCCGATGAGGGCGGAGAGGCCGCGCGGCTGGCGCAGTTGCTGTCTGACACCGGTGCGCCGTGCAGCCTGACGCGCCGATCCGAGCTTTCCCGCCGCGTAAACGCAGCGAAGGGCCGCCTTCACATCGTCGATTGCACGGCACTGGATGCGGCCGGCACAACCGGCGTCGCCGTCGAGGCGATGCGCACGGCGGTTCTCAACACCACCGCTCGCGGCCTCGCGACACTGCAGGTCGCAGCATCGCTGTCCTCGCCGGCGCGCGTGAGCATCCTGACGCAAGGCGCAATCGCCACGACGCCGGGCGATCCCGTCGACGGCCTCGCCGCATCGGCTCTGCCGGGCCTGATGAAAGTGGCCGCACTCGAGCTACCAAATCTCTCCGCCCGCCTGATCGATATCGACGCCGGCACGACTACTGCCGATCTCCTCGCGGTGCTCGAGAGCAGCGAGGCTGAAACGCTGCAGGCTGTCCGCAACGGCCGCCGTCTGGTGGCACGGATCGCACCGGCCGCGCCGGAGCGGGCCGACGATCCGCCGCCTGCTCTCGCCCTCGACGGCATCCAGCTGATCACCGGCGGCTATGGCGGTCTTGGATTGGCGCTTGCCGAGGCGCTGGTCGCAAAGGGCGCGCGCAAGCTCGCGCTGGTCGGGCGGCGTGGGCCCGACGAAACCATCCGCAAGCGTCTCGCGCAATGGAGTGCCGCGGGCGTGGAGATCCACGCGCTGTCCGCTGATGTCGCCAACGAAGCGGACATGCGCGCCGCCCTCTCGAAGCTGCCCCGCGACGTCCCCATCCGCAGCGTCTTTCATGCCGCCGGCGTGCTCGACGATGCCTTGCTGAGCGAGCAGTCCGCGGAGCGGCTGGCCCGCGCGTTCGATCCAAAGGTGACGGGCGCGCTGGTGCTGCATCGTCTGTTTCCACAGACCGATCTCGCCTGCTTCGTGCTGTTCTCGTCGGCCGCGTCGCTGCTCGGCTCGGCGGGACAGGCCAGCCATGCCGCGGCCAATGCCTGGCTCGACGCTCTTGCCGCGCATCGGCGCGCGCGGGGACTGGCGGCGATCAGCATCAATTGGGGAGCCTGGTCCGAGACGGGTGTCGTGGCCGGTCTGGACCACCAAGCCAATCTGCAGCGCCTCGGCATCGGCGCGATCCGGACGGCACAGGGGCTCGACGCGCTGTTTCGCATCCTCGAGGCCAATCCCGCGCAAGTCGGCGTCGTGCCGCTCGATCTCGACCGCTTGCTGGAGCGGCGCGGAACAGCTCCCGCGTTCGACGAGCTGCGCGGCGGCCGCGATCGACGGCAGTCCCGGATCGATGCCGCTGAGCCCAGCCATGCGGACGAGACGCTGCTCGCGGGGGTGTTGGCCGATCTCGCCAGATCGCTTGGACGTGACTCCGGCGACGGCATCGATCCCGACCGGCGGCTCGCCGAACTGGGCCTGGATTCGCTGAGCGGCCTCGACCTGCGCAACCGCCTGCAGGCCCGAACGGGCATCCGCCTGCCAGCCACCGTCATTTTCGATCATCCGACACCGCGGCTGATCGCGGCCCATCTCGAAACATTGCGGGCCGACGCGCCCTCAGCCGAGCCTCCCGCGGCCACTGACATGCCGGCGCCGTCCGAGGACGCCCTCGACGGCCTGTCGGAAGACGAACTCGACGCGCTGATCGACATGCTCGCTCCGGAGGGCACCGGCCGTGACTGACAACAACGCTATCAGACTGAGCCTGTCGCGAATTGCGGCGGGCGCTCCGGACCGGCCCTGCGAAACGCCGCTCCATCTGACCACCCGCGTCGTGCAGGCAACCAGCGAACGGCAGACGCCGCAGCCCGCCATCCAGCCCGCCTCGACGGTGTTCTTCGACAATGTCGAGAGCCTGCACGAGGCCGAGGCCAATCCGTTCGACGTGTTCTTCTATGGCGGCATGGGCACGCCCGCGGTCAGCCGGATCGAAACGGCGGTGGCCCAGCTCGAGCTCGGCGAGCGCGCCATCCTGGTTTCCAGCGGCAGCGCTGCGGTCACGACCGCCCTGCTCGCCTTTGCCCGGTCCGGCCAGCATCTCCTGGTCGTCGACACCGTCGCCTCCAGCACCCGCCGGTTCTGCGAGACCGTGCTGCGCGGCCTCGGCGTCGAGATCGAATTCTACGATCCGGCGATCGGGGCCGATATCGCCCGGCTGCTCCGCCCGGACAGCTGCGCGGTCTACATGGAGTCGCCGGGCTCGCTGTCGCTGGAGATGCAGGACGTCCCGGCCATCGCGGCTGCGGCGCGGGCGCGGGGCGTCGTCACCATCCTCGACAACAGCTGGGGCGCGTTCGGCGCCTTCCGGCCGTTCGACCATGGCGTCGACGTCGTCGTGGTGTCGCTCGGCAAGCAGGCGGCGGGCCATGCCGACCTGATGCTCGGCGCGCTCGTCACGTCCCATCGCCATGCCGCGCGGCTCAAGGATATCGCGGTGCAGCTCGGCCACGTGCCCGGCGCGCTGGAATCGTATCTCGCGCTGCGCGGGCTGCGCAGCCTGCCGCTGCGCGGCGAGCGGCAGCTGCGAACCACGATCGAGCTCGGCCGCTGGTTTTCGGGCCGCGCCGACGTGCGCCGCGTGCTGTGCCCGGCGCTGCCGGGTGCGCCCGGCCACGAGCTATGGCGCCGCGACTGCAGAGGCGCCGCCGGGCTGTTGACCGTCGCCTTCACGACCGAGGCCCGCGACGACGTGATCGCCGCCATCAACCGCCTCGTGCTCAGCCGGCTCGGCTTCGGCTGGGGCGGCGCCGAGAGCCTGGTCCTGCCGATCCTAGAGCCGCCGCCGCGGCTGTTCGCGCGGCAGCCGGCGGACGAGTTCTGGGTCCGCATCTCGACCGGCCTCGAAGAGGCCGCCGACCTCATCGCCGACTGGTCGCACGCGCTCGACCGGAGCGCATAGCGCTCACGCGGCGAGATCGACAAGGCTGCCGCCCTGCTCGAAATGATCGAGAAAGATGCCGCCGAGCACGCGCGTGGTCGTCATCGCCGTCAATGAGAACACCGCGACGCCGTAGAGGTTGGCGCCGGGCACCACGCGGCTGAGCGCCGCCGTCGTCAGTCCTCCCGCGACCACCGGCGTGGCCGCAGCCATCAGGCTGGCGACGATCGGCCGGGCCTGGTCGTATTGGAACGGCACGCCATACTCCTCGGCGAGCTTCTTCAGCATGTGGAGCACGATCAGCCCGACGCCGACGGGTCCCGCGAACGGGATCGGGATCAGCCCGCCGGCGGCCGCATAGGCGGCGTAGCGCTCCACGATCAGCTGCGCGCGGTCGCGATGCGGCGGCACGGCGGCCATCGACGCGGGCGCCAGCGCCGGCGCGACCACCTCATCGACCGGATCGGACTCCGCCTCACGCGACGCAGCCTTGTCCTTTGCGGCCTTGCCGTCCTCGATCTTGTCACCGATCTTGGCATCGATCTTGGCATCGCCGGCGCCGGGCGCACCCGTGCCGCGCATCTCTCCCATCGTCCGGCCGACCGCCTTCGGCAGCTTGCGGCTCATGCCGCGGCCTCATGCAGGAACAGGCGATCGATCTCGCTCGCGATCGCGGCGATGTCCTGCGCGGCGCGGCCGCCCTCGTCGACGAGATCGGGCGTCGCTCCATACAAGGCCGCTTCCGGATAGGCGACGCGGTTCTGCATCTCGCTGTCGAGCAGCGGGAAGCCCGCCTTCATGATCTCCGCGCGGATGTGCTTGGCGATGACCGACTCGCGCGTGGTCTGGGTCAGCAGGCAGCGGAACAGCGGCCGCCAGCCCTTGATGCCGTTGACCAGGATCGCCAGCGTATCGAGCATGGCGTCGACATCCAGCGGCGACGGCTTCACCGGCACGATCACGAGATCGGCGGCGGCGAGCGCGCCGAGCGTCGACGGCGTGCGGAACCCCGGCGTATCGATGATCACCAGCGCCGATTTGGCGAGCTCCTTGGCGGTGCGCCAGACGCCTTCCGTGGCGTCCTCCACGATCCGCAAGCCCGCCAATCCGCGCTGCCGCTGGGCGATCCGCACCACCGAGCGCTGCGGATCGGCGTCGACGAGGACGACCCTGCGCCCGCTGAGGTGCCAATGCACCGCGAGACAGGTCGCGACCGTGCTCTTGCCGCTCCCACCTTTCAGCGTGGCCAGCGTGATGATCCGGTTGGTCATGTCAGCCCACCCCGAGCCCATGCTCGTATCGAGATAGGAGCATAATGCGATGCACGCCGATTCTGCCACAATTCGTCGGCTTGTCCAACGCGCGGCTGTTTCCCGCCGAAATCAACCGCCGCGGGCAGCTTTCGCTTGACGTCGGCGGGCTGCGACGGGACTTATCCAGTCCCATCGTCCGCCGAAGAAGTGCGTTGTCATGACTGCCGATCCGCTCTCGATCCTCAAGACCGTGTTCGGCTATGACAGTTTTCGCGGGCGGCAGCGCGACATCGTCGACCACGTGATCGCCGGCCACAACGCCTTCGTGCTGATGCCGACCGGCGGCGGCAAGTCGCTGTGCTACCAGATCCCGGCGCTGGCGCGTCCCGGCCTCGGCCTCGTGATCTCGCCCTTGATTGCGCTGATGGAGGACCAGGTCACGGCGCTGCGCCAGGCCGGCATCAAGGCCGCCGCGCTGAACTCGCGGCTGTGGGGCGCCGAGAAGGACCTGCTGTGGCAGGACATCGATCGCGGCGAGCTCGACCTGCTCTACATGGCGCCCGAAACCCTGCTCAAGCCGGAAAACATCGAGCGCCTCAAATCCGCGCAGCTGTCGCTGATCGCGATCGACGAGGCGCATTGCGTCTCGCAATGGGGCCACGACTTCCGGCCGGAATACCGCGCGCTCGACTGCCTCGCCGAGCTGTTCCCCAAGATCCCGCGCATGGCGCTGACGGCGACGGCGGATGCCCCGACGCGAGCCGAGATCGTCGAGCATCTGCACATCGGCGAGAACAACAGCTTCATCGCCGGCTTCGACCGGCCGAATATCCGCTACGGCGCGGCGGAGAAGGTCAACAGCATGCAGCAGATGCTGGCCTTCCTGAAATCGCGCGAGGGCGAGAGCGGCATCGTCTATTGCCTGTCGAAGCGCAAGACCGAGGAGGTCGCGGCCTCGCTCAGCGAACACGGCTTTCCGGCGCTGCCCTACCACGCCGGCATGGAGATGAAGGCGCGCGAGAAGAACCAGCGCCGCTTCCAGCTCGAACAGGGCCTGATCATGGTCGCCACCATCGCCTTCGGCATGGGCATCGACAAGCCCGACGTGCGCTTCGTCGTCCATGCCGACCTGCCCTCCAGCATCGAGGCCTACTATCAGGAGACCGGCCGCGCCGGACGCGACGGCCTGCCGTCGGAGACCCTGATGCTGTACGGCGCCGAGGACATCGCGCTGCGCCGCCGCTTCATCGACGAATCCGACGCGCCCGATGCGCGCAAGCGCACCGAGCGCCGCAAGCTCGACGCCCTGCTCGGCTTCGCCGAGACCTGCCAATGCCGCCGCCAGGTGTTGCTGCGTTACTTCGGCGACGACTGCGAGCCGTGCGGCAATTGCGACATCTGCCTGGACCCGCCGCAGACCTTCGACGGCACCATCGCCGCGCAGAAGCTGCTGTCGTGCATCCACCGCACTGGCGAGCGCTTCGGCCAGATGCATGTGATCGCCGTGCTGCTCGGCGAGCGCGACGAGCGCATCGAGCGGCTCGGCCATGACAAGCTCTCGACCTTCGGCATCGGCACCGAGCACGACCGCAACGCCTGGCGCTCGATCGTCCGCCAGCTCGTCGCGCACGGGCTGATCAGCGTCGACATCGCCGGCCATGGCGGCCTGTCGATCTCGCCCGAGGGCCGCCAGTTCCTGCGCGACAAGCCGCAGCTCAGCCTGCGCGTGCTGAAGAAGACGAGGCGCGACCGCAAGGCCAGGGAGCGCGAGACCGCGGCGGCGTTCCCCGACATCGACCGCGAGCTGTTCGACAAGCTGCGCACCAAGCGCATGGAGCTTGCGAGAGAACAGAACGTGCCGCCCTACGTCATCTTCCACGACAAGACCCTGGCCGAGATGGCCGCGCGCCATCCGCGCACCACGGCAGAGCTCGCGGCGATTCCGGGCGCCGGCACCGTCAAGCTCGCGCGCTATGGCGACGCCTTCGTCGCCGTCATCAACGCGCATGATGCCGGTCGCTAGCGCGGCGGGCACGGGCGTCTTTCCACTTATCGAACAACACATGTGAGATCGCGATCCCGCGGCGCGTCGCGCCCGAGTTTTGCATCAGTCGACCTCTTCGTTGAAGAAGAGGCGCAGGGAAGACCGGGTATCGACCGATACCCGCGGTCCGCGTGCAGCAAATAAGCACGCGGCAGAACCACAGGTTCAGCCCAATATCCGGCCTTCCCCGCGCGACGGTTTTGCGGGTTATAGGCGCTCTCCCCGGGGACCGGCTGTCTTGCCCCCGTCGCCAGCGGATCATCATCACCACCGGCTTGGTCTCAGCGTCGGGAGACCAGGACCACACCATTTCGCCGTCGCATCGCTCCGTTCGTCGGCGCAAACCAGGTTCACGCTGCGGACCAATGCGCCCATCGCATCTCCGGCTCGACGCTTCATGACGATCGCGAAACGTCCCTCTTCAGCGAGCCGGGATGCGCGGAAATGTGCAGCTGATTTGCCCGACGACACAAGGGATGAGTTAGCGACAAACTGGCACGACGGGCAGTTTGTGCAGGGGTGACATGCGGAAGTTGCCCGTCGTGCAGACGGGATCACATCAGCCTGGCCGAAAGCTCATGACCCCTCGCGATCAAGAATTGACTTAGATCGCTCAAGAGTACAGCACCGAAGAGCGGACATGCTGTGCTCCGCGACCAGGGGGATATCGAGCGCGCCCCATCGTAATCAGGGCTCGTCGAGCCTCCTCATCATGCCACCGTTGATTTCCACTCTGACCGGGCGAATGCCGCGGCGAGCCATCTCCTCCCGTTCGGAGGCGAAGGTGCCCTTAGGGTTACATTCCGAACTCAAAGATGCGTAGTGACTGCTTCTATGAGTGATGGAATCGACAGGTTTAGCATCGAGGTCAATGTCCCAAAAGAACGACCTGCAGTCCTCATCCTCTGTTGCGGCCGCCGGACGGCATTTTGGCAATTCCGATATGCGTGACTCGCAATGTATGGTGTCTCGGTAAAAATGCTGCGGCACGCCCACGCATTCCGCCCTCCATCTCCAAGGGCTGATCTTGTCGATCGAGCATGCATCGCGGTGGAGTGAATACACGATGGCAAGTTCCGGCCTGTTCAATGCAGTGAGAGAGCGCTGCATTGCCTCTTCGGTTGACGGCGCGTTGAGCACCCTGATCGCCGTCCACGCCACAAATGCGCTGCATGCAATGACCGTAAGCCCTCCCCAATTGAGCAGCTTCATATCCAGTTGCCTTTCAGCGAGACGAGAAGCCGTCTCTACCAACCTGCCGCTTTGCAGCAACCGCCGATCTTGACAAAAGTCAGTATATATCCGCCAGAGTGAAGGCGGATTTGTCCGGAGCTGTGGGGCTTTCGGGTTCGCTGCCCGACGACGAGCGCTCTAAGCCACAAGCCGTCTATCGCTTTCGCCGCAGGTCACTTCCGGTTGTGTCCCGCGAGCCGACGTCGCCTTTGCCGGTCGGAAGCTCCGAGATGGGCCAATTTCGGAAGTTGCGATTCAACCAAGCCAGTTCCGATCTATCACCAACAGCGAACACTCGGCGGCGCGGGCGGCGGACGGAGCCTCAGTCCCGAGCGGTCTTGCGGTTCTGAGATTGATCGCCAGCCATTACTTGCTCGCCTGTTCGATAGGCAGGTCGCCATGGTCCCGACTCAGGCAAGCAGATTTGGGTGCTGATCGACCTTGCCTAGCCTCGTCAGGCGAAAGCCGGGTTTGATCAACGCCCCCGGAGCAATGACGGCGTTCGCGCCAATGCGGGCGTTATCTCCAATCAGCGCGCCGAACTTGTCGACACCGGTGTCGATAACGCTTCCCTGCCAGACGATCCTGATGCGCTTGTCGTCCATCTCGTTACGATAATTCGCAACGATGGCGCCCGCCTCGATGTTGACGCCGGCGCCGATGATGGAATCGCCGACAAAACTTAGATGCGCCACCTTGGAGGCGCAAAACATGATGGTCGTCTTGAGCTCGCATGCCGGCCCGACAATGCATTCCTCTCCGAGGAATATGCCGCCGCGCAGATATGCGCTTGCCGCCACGAACGATCCGGGACCGATGATTGCGGGGCCCTTGATGATCGCACCGGGCTCGATCGTCGAGGATTCATGGATCGCCTTATCGCCTTCGAATGCGTAGCCGGCACCGAGATCGCATATCATTGAGCGAATGAGCTCGGAGGCCTGGGTGGTGATCTGCCACGGCTCCAATCCGTGCCGTGCGAAGCTGCTCGAATGCCATGAGGCGACGAAAGCGCTTGGATCGATCATGGAATGGAGTCTCGTGTGACGGCTGAAATCCTCGGCAAACGCGAAGTCGGAAAACAGCTTATGCAGGTTTACCGGTCTCGTCCACGTCGTCAAGATCAGCCAGCGCGCGGGTGACGAAAGCTTTCCTACATCGCAAAGAGGCTGGTTCGAGTCCGGTTTGGGTCAAAAGCCGCCGTCTGGTCGGCCAGCACCCTACGTCCGGTCGCACTCCAACTGCAAGCGTCCCAGGCGCCGACTGGAACGTCCGGCGAAACTCGGAGAAGAGTTCCGGTGACCTTCAGCTATCGACGACGTTCACGAGGTTGCCCGCCGGATCACGAAAGAAGAACCGACGAAGTCCCCAGCTTTCCGTAACGGGACCATAAACCACTTCCGCACCGGCTGCTCGAACCGCGCGCTCGGTCGCGGCGAGATCGGTGACTCCAATGGAAATAACAGGTAGCTCTGTGCCAGCGCCGCCCTCGGACGCAGTGTGCAGCTCGATCTTCTGGCTCGTGCCTTTGCCTAGAAAAGTGATCCAACCCATGTCGAGGGGGAGATCGAGTTCGAACACCTGCTGATAGAATGTTGCCAACGCCGTGGGGTCACGGGCGGAGAGATTAGCGACAATTCTTGTCACGGCCATCTTCAGACCACTCCTTGCAATGCTGACTTCAGGATAGTCATTTATCGATCACAGCGGCCGGTTCTCACCTGTACGTTTTGAAGGCGAGAACGATTTCCTGAAGGATGGCGCTAGTCGGTTTCGATAGCAGAGGCGGACTTCGCTGACCTTGCAGCTTCAGTTGTCTCCCCAAGCGGCACAGACAACTCCCGCAATGGCTCCGGGTAAACTCGCGAGCAAAGCACCCGGGTGATCAAGACTGAGCGGGAGTGGAACGAATTCAATCAGAACGAATGAGAGAATGCCACCCGAGAGCAGACATCCGAGGCTCCTCAACCAGAGCGGCATTGACCGATCTATCAACTCGCGATCAATGCAATAGACGAGGACCCCAAGGGGAAGCCCAAATAGATAGATGAAGGGCCATCCGACCAATGTACCGATGATGAGCAACGCTGGCTTTCCGAGCACGGCGCACAGAACAATCCAGCCGATCACCGGCCCAGCCAAGGCGAAGATGTATTGGCGGTGAACTTGTCCGGCATCGATCATCAGGCGACGGTACTCTCGTTGCACCAAACGTGCTCTTTTCTCAACCACTGGGAAACGACCAGTTCCGTCCGAAAATTGGCAACTACATACAACCCGCGTCAAGTCAAAAGGGCGACCTGACTTCCGCAATGCACCAATGGCCGGCCTGGCCGGTCATGCGCGGAACCGACGCGGATATGCCAGACCGAGCCAAGGCCTACGGCCTGAAAAATAGCGATGCGGCATGCATTGTGGTCGCCTGGCGGAATTGTCTGACATGAACCAATAGCAGATAACGACAGCCAGTTGTCGGACCGGCTCTCCCGGAGGTCAGTCGACGACGATGCTCTTCGCCACCGCTTCCGCGATCTTGATGCCGTCGATGCCGGCGGAGAGAATTCCGCCGGCATAGCCAGCGCCCTCGCCGGCGGGAAACAGCCCTTTGGTGTTGAGGCTCTGGAACGTGTCGTCGCGCGTGATGCGAATGGGGGAAGACGTGCGTGTCTCCACGCCGGTAAGAACCGCATCCCCCATATCGAAACCGCGGATCCTGCGGCCGAACACAACGAGCGCCTCGCGGATCGCCGCGATCGCATAGTCGGGCAAGCACGCAGAAAGGTCAGTCGGTGTGACGCCTGGCTTGTAGGACGGGATAACGCTGCCGAGCGACGTTGACGGTACGCCGGCAAGGAAGTCGCCGACACGCTGCCCCGGCGCCGCGTAAGTGCCGCCCCCCGCAACAAACGCCGCCGACTCCCAGCGCCGTTGGAAATCGACCCCCGCCAGCGCCCCGCCCGGAAAATCGCGCGGGGTAATCCCGACCACGATACCCGCGTTGGCGTTGCGCTCGGCGCGTGAATACTGGCTCATGCCATTGGTGACCACGCGTCCAGGCTCGGACGTTGCTGCGACCACTGTGCCGCCCGGACACATACAGAAACTGTAAACGGCGCGATCATTGGAGGCATGATGGACAAGCTTGTAATCCGCGGCGCCCAGAACAGGATGCCCCGCGCGAGCGCCGAACCGCGCCGCATCGATAACAGATTGCGGATGCTCGATCCGGAAGCCGATCGAGAACGGCTTCGCCTCCACGTGGACCCCGCGATCCGCCAGAACCTGGAAAGTATCGCGCGACGAGTGGCCGATCGCGAGCACGACATGGCTTGCTGCGATGCGCTCACCGTCGGCCAGTATGACGCCACGGATGCGCCGCTCACCGTTGCTGGACGTCTCGATATCGAAATCCGCAACGCGGCTCTTGAAACGGTATTCTCCACCAAGCCCTTCGATCGTGGCCCGCATGTTCTCCACCATCTTCACGAGGCGGAAAGTCCCGATATGGGGGTGAGCTTCGGTGAGAATTTCAGATGGCGCGTCCGCCTTGACAAACTCGGTCAGCACCTTGCGGCCGAGGTGGCGCGGATCCTTGACCTGGCTGTAGAGCTTGCCATCGGAAAACGTTCCCGCACCACCCTCGCCGTATTGCACGTTCGATTCTGGATCAAGCACAGAGCGGCGCCATAGCGCCCAAGTGTCCTTGGTGCGCTCCCGCACCACTTTGCCGCGCTCCAGAATGAGCGGCCGAAAGCCCATCTGGGCAAGCACAAGCGCCGCGAACAGTCCACAAGGCCCGGCACCGATCACGAGCGGCCGCACGCGCAGGCTTTCTGGCGCGCGAGCGACAAACCGGTAAGTCATATCTGGAGCGGGAACAACATCCTTGTCCTTTGCGAAGCGCTTCAGCACGGCCGCTTCGTCCCTCACCTCGACATCGAGCGAATAGACCAGCGCGATGTCGGACTTTTTACGTGCGTCATGGGCGCGCCGGAATATCGCGCACGAGAGCAGATGCTCCACCGGTATGCGCAACCGAGCGGCGGCCGCCTTCTTGATTGCTTCAGCCGGATGATCCAGCGGTAACTTGATTTCGGTCAGGCGAATCACTTGCACCGCGACGAGTAGGTTGGAATTGCCATCTTGTAGCACAACAAAGGCGCGGCGTATGACGCCATCCGTATCCGCAAGGCGACATGTTCGCTCTGGGTCAAAAGCTGCCCTCCGGCCGTCCGACGGCTTACTCCGGGTTACATCTCGGGAGCGGACGTCGCCGGGCGCAGACCGGCGGTACGAGTTGGCCCAGAAGCGACATCGAATAAAACCGGCTGTCCATCACTCCTGATCTTGCTCTGACTCAACGAGCCAGCCGATGCGCGCCAAATGCTCAACCACTGGGCGCAGGCGAGATTCATCGTGAATGCCCCCAAGCATGCCGATCGTTAAAGCATTCGCGACAAGGGCGGCAGGACTTCCGAAAAAGCCCGCCGAGCGGCCTGATAAGGTCGTCACGAAGCAATGCTCGCGCGGTGCTCGCCGTGTTGAGCAAGGGCACCAGCGAACTTGGGCGCGGTCTTCCGCATCGCCGACAGGCCTTCGCGCATCGTGATCTGCGGCGTATAGCCCAACTCGGCTTGAGCCTTGCGGATGCTGATGGTGAACGGCTGGCCGATAAGGCGTAACATCTGCCGCGTAATCGGCGGTTCACCCTTGAGGCGCAGCCTACGCCACGCGACGCCCATCATCCCGGCCATCATCCAGGCAATCCTGAACGGGACCGCCTTGTCCGGTGCAGTCACCTCGCGCGTGGCAAGCAACGACGAAATGAAGCTTTTCAACGTGCTCTGCTCGGCATCCGCGACGAAATAGGCGTGGCCGCCGCGACCCGCGTCTGCGGCGAGAAGCAGCGCATGACACAGATTATCGACATGACAGCTCGACATGGCCTGTTCGCCACCGGACACCCACTGCCATCGTCCGGCCTTCACCGTCTCCACCATGTGATCAAGAGTCGGCATCTCGCCGCCCCAAATGAATGGTGGCCGCAGTGCGACCGTCTCCAGACCTGGCCTCACGCCGTTGGCTGCGAGCAAAGCGCACTCACCTTCGGCCTTCGATGATCCATAAGGCGAGAAGGCCCGCGTGTGCAGAGGGAAGCTCTCGTCGACATCGAACATTGGTTCGGGATCGCCCATGACAACGGCCGCGGCACTCACGGCGACCACGCGGCGCACGCTGCTCGTCGCAACTGCAGCTTTGACGACCGAGCGCGTACCCTCGACGTTGACCGTGTCGAAGACTTTCTGCTTTCCCCAAAGCTTGAAGTGCGCGGCCACGTGGAAAACGACCTCGCATCCGTCCATCGCTCGTCGCAGCGATTGTTCGTCGTTGAGTTCGCCGGGGACGACGCTTGCTCCGAGACCCTTCACCTTTGCCTCGCTGTCCGCGCTGCGGGCGAGCGCACGCACTTGCCAACCCTCCCTGAGAAGACGCGCGATCAGGTGACGTCCGACGAAGCCTGAGCCACCCGTCACAAGAGCGAGGCGCGGAGGGCGGGACGATGAAGCGGTAGCAATCATGACGGACCTCTTCTGCTGATGGTCCGATCCTGATGATCACTCGTTCAAAAGTCAACGAACATATTTCATATTTTGTTCGTTTGCGTATTCGGAGACCCACCGTTATTGTGATGGGACCATGAAATCGAAGGATTCCACCTCCGCACCCCCCTCTCCCGACGACGAAAATTCGTTTCGGGCGCAGATTCTGGATGCGGCGCGTGATCAGGTGCGACGTCATGGCGAAGCCAAGACCAACGTTGTCGATGTCGCCCGGGCCATGGGTACGTCACACACGACGATTTATCGCCACTTCCGCTCCAAAGCTGACCTCTTCGATGCGCTCGTCGTCGAGGCCATGCGTGATGAGGAAGAGATGGCGCGTCGCTTCGCGGACGCCAAAGGACCATTCGCAGAGCGGATCGAGGGCATGGTGCTTGCGCTGCACGCCCGCAAGCGCGAACGCTTCGTTGCCGACCCGGAAGTTTACGGGTTGTACCGTCGCATTGTGGAAGAGCGGCCAGAGATCATCGCGGCCTATTCCCGAGCAATGACTTCGCTCATCGCCCGCATTCTCGCTGACGCGAAAAAACGTGGCGAAATCAAAGTTGACGATATTGATGCGGCGGCTGGCGTCGTACGAGATGCAGTCACCGTTTTCGTGCACCCCGCCCACGTCGCAGCGGCGGCCGCAGCTAATCTTCCGAGCGAGAAAATGGCTCGCAACGTCGTACGAACGCTCTGCGCCGGTTTCCGCGCTGGACTTGATTGAAGGCGGGCAGGATCGGCCGGCCGTTGTGGAGCTTCGCCTCCGCCGATCGCGGCGAACTGATGATCTGGGCGAGCCCGGCGGCGCGCGCGGTCCGGCAGGGGACCGAGCGGCGCAGCTACCGGTGCGACGATGTTGCCGGCGCGCTCGGCCGCTACAATCCGATCAACTGATCAACTGGATCGAGCGCGTCGCGCCCGACGGCCGGCTCGTCTTCGGCCGCTTCGACCGGATGGTGCCGCGCGCCCGCGGCCAGGCGCTGCTCACGCGCGCAAGGCGGCGGATTGTCGGCGATCATCTCCTCGAACTGCCACTCGGTCATGTCGCGGTCCTCGCCGCGAGCGGCTTCCTGCAACAGCGCTGGCTGCGCGCCGAGGCCCGCCACTGGCAGCGATGAGCACAGCGCGGGCAACACCTCGCTGCACTGCAACGATCGCTGCAAACTACTCCGAACTACTTCACTGGCAGATGCATTTTGTCGGATTCGCGACACCAACTTTTCTTGACCCCCGCGCCGACCGCTCCTAGCTTCCGCCCCCGCTTGCGGCGATCAACAAACTCATCAAGGGCGGAAACGATGGTTCGCGAATTCGAATACAAGGGAGAAGTGTTCCGGGTGACGGCGCATGGCATTCACGGCCATGAGGAGATCTTCATCGTGCACATCGATGACGGCGTCGAGGGCGGCGAGATCTCGATCGACCGCATGACCGAGGAGAACGATACGTCGGCGCCGCTGGAATCCATCATCGTCATGCTGTGCGACAAACTGATTCCAGAGTCCGCCATCGCCTGCCGAAACCCCGGCGCGCCGTTCGCATGGCGAGAGGGCAAGGTGGTCTATCAGGTGCATGATGGCGTGCAGGCACTGAACCATTGAACACGCAGCGCGGACGGCTCGACGTATGACGACGATGTCGTTTCGGCGCATCCATCCTTGCAGCCGACGTTCAGAAGCCGAACGACGATCGTCGTGACTGCGCCCTCTCCCCCAAGGCGAAGCGAAGCTTCGCCAGGGTGGGAGAGGGCGCAGTATCAGGCAGCGCATGGATCGATAGCGCATTGCGCGGAATGGCTGTAGTCAGATGCGCTGCCGCACGGACGCGGGGTGGAGATCCTGCGCGCAGCGGCAGCTTCGCTGGGCCTTTTCCTGCAGGATCTCCGAGACCATCCGCTCCGTCCCGGTCAGGCCGGTCAGAATGGTGGCGCTAACGGCCATGCCCGGCCTCAATTCGGCGGGAAGGACCGTCTTCAGGCGGATCTTCAGGGCGACGCGGTCTTCGCCGTTCGGCGACCCCGGCGCCGCACCGATCCATTCGGCATCCGCCACATGTCCGTAGAGCCGGATGGACGGCAGGCCCGGCACCTCGATCGTGACCGCCTGTCCGAGCGCGACATAGGTGATGTCGGAGACAGCGAGGACAGCGGTGATGTGGGGCTCGCCCGGCGTGGCCACCGCCATCATCGACCGGTCTGCCGTGACGACGTCGCCGACATGGAGACCGCCCACCGTCACCACGCCGGCGACGGGAGCGATGACGTCGTTCAGCGCGACAGTCGCTGTGTCCGCCTCGCGGGGCGCGATGCGCGCGAGAAGCTGTCCGGCGGCGATCTCCTGATGATCGGTCACGAGCAGTTCACTGACCCGGCCGGGCACGGCCGACCTGACCGGGACTTCGTTCCCGCCGACATAGGCCTCGTCGGTATGAACGAGATACTGGCCGACGGTCACGTAATCGACCATCCACCACAGCGCGATGAACATTCCCACGATCAGGCCAAGCCCGGCGAGCGGCCGCAACGCACGGCCTGCGGACGCAGGCGGTGTCGCCCGCGCATCCGCCGGCGAGCGCTCCTTGTTCGGATTGACCATCCGGGTTCCGCCCGATCCTTGCTGTTCGACCACCGCGCGCTCCCACGACGGCATCGCCTGCGTTGCCGCCCCGACGGGTTTTTCGTGACCATCATGCTCGTTGCGCCGATGTGGCGGCTCCCGGGCCGGTTGATAATGGCGCCGGGACCAAATGCGGTGTTCAGGTTCTCGAAACAATGCCCCTGCCGGCGCGCCCTGCATCGGGTGCAAGCACCAGTTCGGCGCCGGCGACGACATAGCGGACGTAGCGGTAGTCGCGGATGAAGCTGATCTTTCCGTCGCGCCACGCGAGCCACATGACGTAGCTGGGCTCGTGATCCCCGCGGTCCTCGAAGACCGCGATCACCTCCCTGCCCTCGAGCCATGCGGGCGCAAGCCAGATGGTGTCGGCCTTGGCGTAGATCTGGAAGAACATGCCGACATCGGCCGCGCCGGAACGGACGGGATGCGTGGACTGGTTCAGCTTGACGTCGTCGGCCAGCAACGCACGCAAGCCGTCCCAATCACGCCGGTTGAACATCGCGACGTAACGCGCCACCGCGTCGGATGGCGGCCTTGCAGGCGGCGGATCGATGGCGCTGGCGTTGATCTCGCGCAGCCGCGCGCGGCCGCGGGCGAGATGGGCTTTCACCGAATCGAGCGTCAGATCGAGCAGGGCTGCGATCTCCGCGAGCGGCTCGTCCAGCACGTCCTTGAGGATCAGCACGCTACGCTGGTGAAGCGGCAGCGCGGTGAAGCGCGATATGGCGGTTTCGATCGCTTCCCGGCGCATCATCATCTCCACGGGATCGGGCGCGGCGGCATCGACGACGTCGACGGCCGCATCGATCGGCTCCGCGGCCCGCAGCGCGCGGCTGCGCAGCAGGTCGAGCGCGCGATTATGCGCGATGCGGAACAGCCAGGCGCGCGGCGTCGCGACATCAGGCATGTCGTCGACGGCTGCGAACGCGCGGGCGAGCGCGTCCTGCACGACGTCCTCGCCATCGATCACCGAGCCCATCAGCCGCGCGGCATAGCGGTGCAGCTCCGGCCGCAGCCGCTGCGCCAGCGCGACGAGCTCGGTGCGCGCCTCCTCGGATTTGGGCCGGCCGCGGCTCAAGCCGCCGCTCCTTCCATCACCGTGACGCCGTCGTCGCCGTTGAGACCGAACACGACGCCTTCGTCAAACCGCTTGTCCTCCAGCACGGCGATGACGCGATCGCCATAGGCGCGCGGCGGCATCGGCGCGCCGAAGCGGGCGACGAACGCCTCCGGCGTGATGCCCATCGCGCCCGCATAGGCGCCCGCGGCGGTGTCGCCGATGCCGGTGCCCAGGATCATCATGCGCGGCACGATTGCCTGGAAGCGGATGCCGAGCTTGTCGTCCTGCGCCACGCCATTGGCGTATTTGGTCATGAACCAGAGCATGCGCTTGGCGCCGGCGTAGCCGCCCGACATCTGTGACCCGCCCACCGCCGCGCCGCTCGATCCGACCAGGACCCGGCTTCCCGGCTTGAGCGGCAGTTTGAGCGCCGCCTGGATCCAGTACAAGCCCGCTCTGACGTCCGTGTCCCAGGCGACCGAGAAGTCCTGCCAGCTCAGCCGATCCAGCCGGTCCATGTGCGGGGTCGTTCCGGCGTTCAGGATCAGGATGTCCGGCCGGATGTCGCCGACGATGCGATGCGCGGCGGCCTCGTCGGTGACGTCGGCGGCGATCGTCGCCACGGCCAGCCGGTCAGCGGCGGCGCTCAGCGCCTCGGCTCCGCGCGCAACCACGGTCACCTTGGCGCCGTGATCGACCAGCGCCTCCACGATCCCGAGGCCAAGGCCGCGGCTGCCACCGGTGACGACGATCGACTTGTCCTTCAGGCTCATGATGATGCTCCATTGTCCAGATGACATGAAGACGATCGAGGCATCGAAAAGGAGTCAGGCGACCGAATTGATTGTAAGAGTCCCCTTGCGCCAGGGGACGCCGGGCTGGATGTTCCGGCCCTCGTTCAAACATGGGAATCGCCTGATGTCCGTCGACACTGCCGCCGCCACCGATCGCCTGATGCGTTTTCTCGCCGTGCCGGGGGTCACCGGACAGGAGAAGGCGATCGGGCGCGAGATCATGGCGGCGCTGAAGCAGGCCGGGGTGCCGGCCAAGGCGATGCGGTTCGACGACGCCAATAGCCGCATCGCGCTGCCGACCGAGACCGGCAATCTCATCGTCGAGCTGCCCGGCCGCGGCAGCCTGAAGGATCAGCCGCGGCTGATGTTCATGACCCACATGGACACGGTGCCGCTGTGCGCCGGCGCGCAGCCGAAGATCTCGGGGCGCAAGATCGTGAACCAGGCCAAGACCGCGCTCGGCGGCGACAACCGCTGCGGCTGCGGCATTCTGGTGACGCTGGCCGCCGAGCTGATCCGGCAAAAGCTCGATCATCCGCCGATCACGCTCCTGTTCTGCGTGCGCGAGGAGAGCGGGCTGCACGGCGCGCGGCATGTCGATCTCGACGCGCTCGGCGCGCCGAAGATGGCGTTCAATTTCGATGGCGGCTCCGCGTCCAGCATCACGATCGCCGCGGTCGGCGCCGACAAATGGGAGGTCGAGATCTTCGGCCGCGCCTCGCATGCCGGCGTCGCGCCGGAGCGCGGCATCAGCGCCACCATAATCCTGTCGCTGGCGCTCGCCGAGGTCAGAGCCGGCGGCTGGTTCGGGAAGGTGGTGAAGGGCAAGGGCAAGGACGCCAAGCTTGGGACCAGCAATGTCGGCCCGGTCACCGGCGGCGAGGGCCGCCCCGCGGGCGACGCCACCAACGTCGTCACCGACTACATCCATGTCGTCGGCGAGTGCCGCAGCCATGATGCCAAATTCGTCCGCGAGATCAGCAATGCCTACAAGGCCGCGTTCGAGAAGGCCGCCAGGCAAGTCACCAACAGCGACGGCAAGTCCGGCCGGGTCAAGTTCAAGGCGGTGACGGAGTTTCCGCCGTTCCAGATCAAGGACACCCTGCCCGTCGTCAAGCGCGCCACCGCCGCCGTCGCCGACATCGGCGCGACGCCGGCGTTGCGCGCCGGCAATGGCGGCCTCGATGCCAACTGGATGGTCCGCCACGGCATCCCCACCGTCACCTTCGGCACCGGCCAGAACGAACCGCACACGATCGACGAGTGGATCAACCGCGACGAATACGACCGCGCCTGCGCGCTCGCGGTGCGGCTGGCGACGATGGGGTGAGTGACGCGACGCTTCGCCAACGTCGGCACGTCAGACGGCGGTAAGCTTCACGGCGTTCACATTACCGCGCCTGGACGCGGCGGATCGCGTGGGCAGCTCTGCAGCGAGGCGACCTTGCAACACGACCGTGAAGACGACCGCGTCACCCTCGAAGTCGCGGACACGCGCGATCTGCCGGCATTCAAGCGGGAACTGCAGGAGGCGTTCTCGGCTGCCCTGATGGACGAGCTCGGCTCGTTTCCGGATCAGGCGATTCCGTCCGCTGACGATATCGAACAGTCCTTCACCGCGCCGGGCGCCGCGACCTATCATGTGCTGCTGGACGGACGGCGTGTGGGGGGCGTCGTCCTGACCATCGATCCGGTCTCGCAGCGCAATTCGCTCGACCTGTTCTACATCTCGATCCGGCAACATGGCCGCGGCCTCGGGCAGCGCGCATGGCGCGCGATCGAGGCGCGCTATCCCGAGACCCGGGTGTGGCAGACGTTCACGCCCTATTTCGAGAAGCGCAACATCCACTTCTATGTCAACAAATGCGGCTTTCGGATCGTCGAATACTACAACGCGCACAATCCGCTGCCGCACCGGCCTGCCCTGGACGGCATGCCCGACGATGGCGACTTCTTCCGCTTCGAGAAGATCATGCGGCAGGAGCATTGAGGCGGATTTGCCTTACACCTCCTCCGGCGGGATCACGCCCTTGCTGAAGATGAAGCAGCCATAGAAACGGCGCTCGCCGGTGGCGATCACGCAATAGGCTGATCTGGCCATTTCATAAAACGCGTAGCGCTCGACGCCGACCAGCGGCCACGGCCTGCCCTCGGCCGCGTCGATCGCGGCCTGCACCTCCTGCTGCACCGGCGTGACCTCCAGGGGATGGCCGACGACCTCCATGCGCAGGGCGGCATCGTCGATGAAGGTGTCGAGCGGCAGCACCGACAACACCGCCTGAACGGCCCGCGCCGCGCTGACATTGTCGATGCGCAGCAGTTCGCCGAACACGGTCTGCCGCGCGATCGCATCCGCTGGAAAGTTGGTGTCGCAGATCACCAGCCGGTCACCATGCCCCATGGCCCTGAGCGCATAGAGCACGTCGGCATTGAGCAGCGGATCGATCCCCTTCAGCATGGCGTTCTCCCCGTGTTGCTTCGTCTGCCGACCGCCTGCGCCTCGGCCTGGCGCAGGCGCTCGATGTGTTGGATGCGAGTGTCGCAATGGATGCGGCGAGCCGCAATCGTCATGCGTCACTGCGGCAGCGCGTGGGGCGCGTATTGCGCGGCAAAGGCTGCGCTCGGCGGAATCGGCTTGATGACATCGATCAGCACGCCGTTCGGGTCCTGCGTGATGAAATGCCGCTGGCCGAACTCCTCGTCGCGCAGCGGCAGCAGGATCGGCAGCCCGGCCGCGACCGCCTCGGCATGCACCATGTCGACATCCTCGACTTCGAAATTGAGCAGCACACCCGAGGCCCGGCCCCGCGCGGCTTCGGGGATGGTCGCGTGGTCGCCCTTGAGGATCGCGAGATTGACGGCGGGGTCACGTGTCGACTGCAGATGGACGTACCAGTCGGCCTCGAACAGCGGCTGGAACGCCAGGTGCCGGACATAGAACGCGGCCGTTCCGGCGACGTCGTCGGCCATGAGGACGGGGTAGTAGCTGGTGATCTTCATGCTTCCCTTCTCCCTCAAATAAACATACATTCTGTATGTTTCTTGTTTTTAACAAACAGGCAGACTGTATGCAAGTGAAATCGACCCGGCGCAGCAATCCCGAGCGGACCGCCGAGATGCGGGCGCGGCTTGTCGCGACGGCGCGGCGCCTGTTCGTCGCACACGGCTATGCCGCGACCAGCACGCCGATGATCGTCGAAGCGGCGGGGGTCACGCGGGGCGCGCTGTATCATCACTTCGCGGACAAGCAGGCGATCTTTCGCGCCGTGGTCGAAGCGGAGTCCGCCGATGTTGCCCTGGCGATCGCGGCCGCCGACGCGCCGGAGCTGTCCGCGCAGGCGCGACTGCTCGCCGGCGCCAAGGCCTATGTGCAGGCGATGCAGGCCGAAGGCCGCACGCGGCTGCTGCTGATCGAAGGCCCGGCCGTGCTGGGCCGCGACGAGATTCGCGCCATCGAAGCACGCAACGGCGACGCCAGCCTGAAAACCGGCCTCGGCGAGGAGATCGCTGCCGGTGCCCTGCCCCGCCTGCCGCTCGATGCGCTCGCCTCGCTGCTCTCGGCCATGTTCGAGCGCGCCGCCATCGATGTCAGCGAGGGCGTCGCGCCGGCGGATGTGCTCGCCGTGATCGAGCAGATCCTTCGCGGGCTGGCGACGGACGGACGACGCCGCAAGCAAGATGGGGCGCCACGCCCTCACTCTAGGCCGAGCTAAACTCCGAGTCGCCTGCCCTCGCCGACCACGCGGAGATCGATGCTGCCGATCAGGTCCGATCGCAGCGCCTCGGCATCGGCCATCGCCGCCGTGGTCTGCCGCAAGGTGCTGACGTTCGATCCGAGCGACACGATGCCGCCGAGCACCGCGGCAATCGCGCCGAGCAGCGCCACCGCGTTGGACCCGAGCAGGCCGAGCACCGCGCCGAGCAGCAAGGCCGCGCCGACCGAGATCAGGACCTTCGACGCCAGGATGATCTTTCGGCACCGCTCGGCCATGTCGGCCAGCTGCTCGATCCGCATCTCGATCAAGGCGATCTGTCCGCTCCGGTCGTCCTCCTCCATCACCCGCGCCGTCCTCTGCGATCACACTCCTTGCAAGCCGCGAGCTTACGATGCCGGCCCCGCGCGGGCAACCATCCGCGGTCGTGACCGTGTGCGGCAACGCCAGTCGCACGCCCCTGTGGCGGAAGGCAGCGGGCCGGAACAAAGCCTGCGACGCCGGATTGTCGTGGTCGAAATTTCCACTCAGCAAAACGATGAGGCGACCATGGCTGCAGACAGCCTGAAGACACTGCACACGTCCCTGGTTGATGCGCGCAACGGCTATCAGGAAGCCGCCGATGATGCCGAGACGCCGGCGCTCAAGGCGCTGTTTGCCGAGATGATCGCGCTCAAGGAGCGGGATCACGCCGAGCTGCACGACGCGCTGCGGCGGATGGGCGAGACGCCGGACGAGTCCGGCTCATTCATGTCCACGGTGCACCAGACCGTCATCCGCGTCCGCGCCGCGGTGACCGGCCTCGGCACGAATGCGCTGTCCTCCTTCGTCAGTGGCGAGGAGCAGATTCTCGGTCAATACGACGACGCGCTGCAGGACTGCGCCGGTGACGCCGAGACCGCGGCCACGCTGCGCCGGCAGCGCGAGACGTTGCAGGCGAAGATCGCCGAGATGAAGCAGCTCGCAACCTGAGCGCCCGATCGTGCCGAACCTGAAAACCGACGAGCATTTCATGCAGGAGGCGATCAAGGTCGCCACGCAGGATGGCGCGGATCCGTCGCTGTCGCCGATCGGCTGCGTCATCGTGCTCGGCTCCGACGTCATCGCCGCCGAGCGCAATCACGTGTCGGCCAAGCGCGACGCTACGGCGCATGCCGAGATCGAAGCCATCCGCGCCGCCGGCCGCGGCTTCGACGATGGCGAGTTGCGCGGCGCTACGCTCTACACCACGCTGCAGCCGTGCGGCATGTGCACGATGGCGTCGATCTGGAGCAAGGTGGGCCGCATCGTCTACGGCGCCGGCCGCGAGGACGTGCACCAGATGTACTTCGAGGCCCGGCACGTCGACACGCTCGACTTCGTCGCGAACGCCTATCGCGACGACATCTCGATCGAAGGCGGCGTTCTGCGCGAGGCCTGCAGCAAGCTGTACTATCGACCATGGGACGATGTCCCGATCGAGGACCAGGGCAACCGGTAACGCCGGCATTGTCTTCACGCCCCAAACAGCTTGATCTTCAAGCAGCGAGCATGGCCGGCCGTCTCGCGGCCGCATGCGCCCGAGGGCCGCGACAAACTGGCGCGACGGGCAATGTCGGCATGCGCCCCGTGCGCGGCGGAACTCGAAAGGCTGGTCGCAGTTCTAGGTCGGTGGATCCGTCTTCGCGCCTCCCGTGCCGCACGAGGTCGGGCCAGACCTGGAATTGATCTCGCGTTTGACACCGCTCTGTTCGGACCGTCGTCGAGACGTCTCGGCGAGGCCGACATTGGACCCATCAGCCGACCACGGCATACTCATTGGAGGCCAGACATGTCGACCAAAACTGTTCTGCTCGGCCGCACGGCCGTCATCGCTTCGCTGACCGCACTCGCGATCGGCGCCTTGACTCCGACCAGCGCCGAGGCGCGGAACGGGCGCTGGCACGGCGGCGGCGGCGCTGCGGTGGGCGCAGCGCTTGCGGCTGGTGCCATCGGCACCGGACTTGCGATTGCTGCGAGCCGCGACGCCTATGACTACTATGACGGTCCGGTGTATGGCGGCCCAGGGTACTACGGGCCGTCCTATTACGGCCCGAACCCTCACGCCTATGGCTATTACCGCAAGGGCGAATTCCCCTATCAGGTCTATGGCGGCGACAGCCCGAATGCCGTGTGTGCGCAGGGCACGACCTGGAACTGCCGCTGAGCCGCCCCCGATCGAAATCTCGGCGCGACCGTGGTCGCGCCGCTCGTCGTCCGACGGCGTCATGGCCGGGCTCGTCACGGCCATTGATGTTACGCCGCTTAGTCCGGCATCCCGCACGGACGGCCGCGTCGTCCTCGGCACGGACAGGGCGGCTTCATTCCGATGCCGTTCGAAGTCCGGGATGCCGGCGCGGTCAGATTCGGCGCGCATGCCTATTGCCAGGACATCGAGACCGCATCGAGAGTCGCGGCAGCATTCGACACGAGGAGCAGCAGGGCACACGGCGGAGGCCGTTTTTCCGCGCGGATGCCGGCGGCAGGACAACAGATCCACCGCGCGGCTGCCAGCGTTCTGGCGAGAGCCATCAGGAGGCCCCGACCATGCAGCTACATCTGCTCACGACCGCATTCCTGCTGGGATGGATCGCCATGCCGCACCCGAGCGACGCCTCTCCACTCGACTCCTACCGATGGAAGAACCGCCTTCTGGTGGTGACCGGATCCGACGACGCAGCCACGCAGCAGCAACGCCGGATCTACGATGCCGCCAGAGCCGGCATGTCCGAGCGCGCCATCGTCCTGCTGCAAGCCGATGACGACAGCACCTCGTCGCGGCAATTGCGGGCCGCACTCGGCACCGACGGCCGCCGCTTCAGGGTGTATCTCATCGGCAAGGATGGCCACACGGCGTTCGCGTCGGACGAGCCCATTTCGGCCGAGGCATTGTTCAAGCGCATCGATGCGATGCCGATGCGGCAGGACGAGATGCGGCGCGACAGGATGAAGGAGCGCTGACCCGCGACGTGACCCCGCCTACGACAGGTCCGAGCTCCGGTCTCGCTCTTCGAGACGACCGCCCCTGAGGGCGGTCTAACCGTTGAAGCCGCAGATCTTGTCGATCTGCAGATCGTTCGAGAAACCTATCCGCGATCACATCTCAGGGCCGCTCCGGAGCGACTATGAAGCTCCGGAGCTCGCACGCGCCCGATGTCAGGCCGCCCGGACCGTTGTAAGGAACTTGCCGATCTCGGTTTTCAATCGCTCGCTGTCGCGAGACAGTGACTTCGCCGCAGACAAGACCTGGCTCGAGGCAGAGCCGGTCTCGGACGCCCCGCGTTGGACCTGAACAACGTTGGTCGACACCTGTTGCGTGCCGGAGGCCGCCTGCTGGACGTTGCGGGAGATTTCCTGCGTCGCCGCCCCCTGCTGCTCGACCGCCGCAGCAATGGTCGAGGCAATCTCGGACAACTTTTCGATCGTCGTGGAGATGGCCCTGATCGCATCGACGGATTCGTTGGTCGCCGTCTGGATGCTGCCAATCTGCTGGCCGATTTCGCCGGTCGCCTTGGCCGTCTGCTCCGCGAGAGCCTTGACCTCGGTCGCAACCACCGCGAAACCACGTCCCGCCTCGCCGGCGCGCGCCGCCTCGATGGTGGCGTTGAGCGCCAGAAGATTGGTCTGCCCGGCGATGGTGTTGATGAGTTCGACCACGTCACCGATCCGACCCGCGGCCTTGGAGAGTTCGGCGACCTGTTCGTTGGTCTTGCGCGCCTGCCCGACGGCCTCGTTCGCCATCCGCGCGGACTCCTGCACCTGACGGCTGATCTCCGTGACGGAGGATGACAACTCCTCGGTCGCCGAGGCCACCGATTGAACATTCGTCGAGGCTTCTTCCGAGGCGGCGGCCACCGACGTGGACATCTCCTGAGAGCGTTCCGCGGTCTTGCTGAGACTGCCGGCTGAGGCCTCGAGCTGTGTCGATGCCGACGACACGGTGTCGACGATCTCGCCGACGGCCTGTTCGAAACGGTTGGCCAGATCCAGCATGTCGCGGCGCCGCTGCTCGACCTGCCTGCGCTCCGTCTCCTTCTGCTCCGCCTCGAGGGCCTGCACGCGGATCGCGTTGTCCTTGAAAACCTGCACGGCCTTCGCCATCTCGCCGACTTCGTCGCGGCGATCGGCGTAAGGAATGACAACGCTCAAATCCTGGTCGGCCAGCCGCCCCATTGCCACCGTCATGCTGGTGATGCCGCGCGTCACGGCCGAGTTCAGGATCAGCAGCGAGAGCAGCGCGATGACCGCCATCACGACTCCACCGACCATGATGGCCATTTTCGAGGATGCGAGAGCTGCATCAGCGGCCTCCGCGCGGGTGTGCAGCAGCGACGCCTCAGCGTCGATCACCTCTTTCACGAGGCCGCGCAGTCCATCCATGTACTTCTTGCCGGCGCCGGAGGCTTCGAGATTGCGCGCCTCCGCGATCGTCTGCGGATTGCGCATCAGCGCGATTTCCTTTTCAGCGACGTCCTGCCGCCAGCCTTTGGCGGCCGTCTCGATCTGCTCCAGCCGATGTTGCTGGGCGGCATTGTCGGACGTCAGTTGCCTCACTTCCTTCAACGCAGTCTTGAAAGCCGCGTCCGCATTTCGGTAGGGCTCGAGAAAGTTGTCCGTCCCGCCGACCAGAAAGCCGCGCACGCCGGTTTCGGCATCCACCATCGCCGAGACGAGCGCCTTGGTCGTATCGATCACCTGATAGGTGTGGACCGTCCATTGGTTGTTCTGGGCGAGCGTACCAAGGTTCTGCCACGTTACGACGTTCGCCACCAAGGATACGATGATCGTCAAGAGGAAGGCGGCACCAATCTTACGTGACGTCTTCAAATTCATCAGGAAGGACAGCACCTTTTTAGCTCCCAACAGGCCGCGCCCCCGCGGCAGGCAAGAATTGCGACCATGCAACTCGCCTCCCATGCTGGCCGATCGCCGTTAATCGCCCATTAACCCTCCCTCGTAGTACTACGGACTATCGGAATACCGTGATGACATATCTCGATGAGTTTCCAGGGGATAGCAGGCGAAGCCGATCTCACGTCTCCGCATAGCGGCGTTCGAATGCCCAGACGTCCTCGAAGCCGATCAGCTTGTTGAATTCCGCGAAAGAGAACATCGTGTCGGACAAGGTCGTGGTGCCGTTGTCCCTGAGATCGGCATAGGCCGTCTCGAGCGCCTTGGCGGTCGCGAGAAAGCCGACCGCGGGGAAGATCGCGAGCGAAAATCCGATTTCGGCAAGGCGCTTGGCCGGCAGCATCGGCGTCCGCCCACCATTGACCATGTTGGCGACGAGCGGCGTCTTGATGCGCCGGCCGATATCCACCATCTCCGCCTCGGTCTCCGGTGACTCGATGAAGACGATGTCGGCGCCCGCCTCTGCATAGGCCTCGCCACGGCGCAGCGCCTCGTCGAGGCCGAGCGATGTCCGCGCGTCGGTGCGCGCGACGATGAGGAAATCGCGGCTGCTGCGGCTGTCACTGGCGACCTTGATCTTGCGAACCATGTCGGCCATCGGCACCACGCGCCGGTTCGGCGTATGGCCGCACTTCTTGGGAAACTCCTGGTCCTCGATCTGGATCGCGGTTACGCCGGCCGCCTCATAGCCGCGCACGGTGTGGCGGACATTCAAGAGGCCGCCATAGCCCGTATCTGCGTCGGCGATGACCGGCGTCTTGGTCATGCGGCAAATGCAGCCGATGCGATCGATCATCTCCGTGTAGGTCGCGAGCCCGGCGTCGGGAAGGCCGAGCGCGGAGGCGACCGTGCCGTAGCCGGTGACATACAGCGCCTTGAAACCCATGCGATCCGCCATCAGGGCCGAGATGAGATCATAGACGCCGGGCGCGACAATGAACTCGCGGGCTTCGATCGATGTTTTGAGCGCGGGGGATGCCATGAATACCTCGTTGCTTGACGTTGCGATGGAGTGAGAGGAATTGCAGCACAGGCAGTGCCGCACGACAGTTGTTAGGACGAGTTTGTTGTGACAGAGTAGCTCGTCACTGACGCGGAGCATGCATGAGCGAACTTGATATCTACGCCAAACAGGGATTTGCGCAGACCGTCGGCCTCGGCGATCGCCCGGCCGTCGTGGTCGTGGACTTCATCAACGGTTTCACCGACCCCGATCATTTCGGCGGCGGCAACATCGATCCTGCGATCGAGCGCACCGTCGAACTGCTCGAATTGGCGCGGGCGTGCGGACTTCCGATCGCTCATACGCGGGTGGTCTATGCCGACGACGGCAGCGACGCCGGCGCCTTTGCGAGGAAAGCCCCGGGCCTGCTGAAGCTCACCGAGACCAGCCCGCTCAGCCAGTTCGTGCCGCAATTGCAGCCGCGCCCGGGCGAGTTGATCGTCAAGAAGCGACACGCATCGGCCTTTTTCGGCACCGACTTCAGCGCCTGGCTGACGTGGAACAGGATCGATACGCTGCTGGTGGCGGGATGCACGACCTCGGGATGCGTTCGTGCCACCGTCGTCGACAGCTCTGCGCATAATCTGCGGACCGTCGTGGTGACCGACTGTGTCGGCGACCGGGCGATCGCGCCGCATGAAGCCAATCTGTTCGACATGGGACAGAAATATGCGGACCTGATGCCGCTTTCGGATCTCCGCCAGCACTTGACCTCGCATCATGCGGCGTCGCTGGCTGACGCGACGATCTGAGCGTCGCTTCCGAGAATGACGTGACGCGCGGCCGCGATATGGCTGCGCATCACCGCCCCCGCCCATTCGCTGTCGCGCCGTTCGATTGCCGCGACGATCTCGCAATGATGGGCCGCGCTGCGCTGGAGATCCTCATCGTCGTAGCGGCTGAAGGTTCGCATGGTCAGCGGGATCTGGATGATGGTCTTCAGGAGCGGCCCCAGCCGCTTCACGCCGGATGCGTCGTGCAGCAGCTGGTGAAACTCCGTGTTCAATTCGGCGATCACCTCCAGATGATGCTCGCCGCGCTCGCGCGCCGCCACGCTCATGCGCTCGGCGAGCTCGCGCAGCCGGGCGAGCTGCTCGGGCGAACGCCGCACGGCGGCCTGCTCTGCGCCAAAACTTTCCAGCACCATGCGAAGGCTGAACACCTCCTCGGCATCGGAGCGTTCCCAGCTCAGCACATAGGCGCCGCGGTTGGCGACGAAATCGACCAGACCCTCGGCGTGCAGCCGGCGCAGCGCTTCACGAACCGGCGTCCGGCTGACGCCGACGGCATCGGCGAGATCCTCCGCCTTCAGATGTGAGCCGCCGGGATATTTGCCGCCCAGGATGCCCTCCCGGATCGCGGCATAGGCCCTCTCGACTGCTGCTGCCATTTGCCTCCCCGCTCTCTCTTGTCTGCGGCATTCGCGCCGATTCGGACTATATATAGCCGCTCGCGCTGCTAGTAGCGCTCCAGCAGAGGCCCCCAACCCGGGATTTTGTCGTCGATCCCCGACGCCCGCAGCGCGTGGTGGTAGATGGCGGTATTGATCGCGATCACGGGCTTGCCGAGCCAGATCTCGGCGCGGGCCGCGAGCGCGGCCATCGCCAGGTTGGTGCCGACCTGCACGATGGCCTCGACATCCGGCGCGTTGACCGCGACGATCGCATCGCGCAGCCGCGCCTCGCTCACATGGGCAATCGCCACCGGACTTTCGCATTTCAGTCCGAGGATCTTCGCGACCGAGAAGCCGGCCTCCTCGAAGAAGCGCACGACGTTCTCGTCGCCGACCGGAAAATACGGCGTGATCACCGCGATCCGCTTGACCCCGATCAGCTTGAGCACGGACTCGACCGCGTCCGAGCCGGTGGTGACCGCGATGCCGCTGTGCTGCTCGAGCTCCTGCTTGAGCCGCCGGGCCGCGGCATAGCCGTCCCAAAACGACTCGGCGGAGATGCCCAGCACCAGACGGTCCGGCTCCATCGACATGGCGCTGTCGACGGCTTCGATCTGCGCCGCTGCGATCAATTCGACCAGGCGCTGGAAGTCGTCATTGCTGCGCAACGCCATGTTCGGGATGCGGATCCGGCTGATGTGGTTGGTGACGCCGACCGGGCGCATGCCGTCGAATTCAGGCTGCACCGACGTATTGGTCGACGGCACCAGGACCGCGAACTTCTTGCGCCATCCGAGCGCGTCGGTCATTCGGATTCTCCTTGAAAGTCAGCAGACGAAATGGGTGTCATGACGCGTTGTTGCACGTGCGCCGATGCCCTGGGCACCGCAGCGAGCAGCTTCTTCGTGTAGTCGTGACGCGGCTCGCGCAGCACCTGCGCCGGCGTGCCCTGCTCCACGATCACGCCGGCCTGCATCACCGCCACCTCACTGCAGAGATGATGCACGAGCGCCAGATCGTGGCTGATGAAGATCATCGTCAGACCGAGACGCTGGCGCAGCGAGATCAACAGACGCAGGATCTGCGCCTGCAGCGACACGTCCAGCGACGACACCGGCTCATCGGCGACCAGCAGCTCCGGCTGCATCGCGAGCGCCCGCGCGATCGCGACGCGCTGGCGCTGACCGCCCGACAGCTGGTGCGGATAGCGGCCGCGCAGCTCGGCATCCAGCCCGACCATGCCGAGCAGGTCCGTGGCTGCGGACGCGCGCTGCGGTTTCGGCGTGCCGGCGAGCGCCAGGCTTTCCTGCAAGGTCCGCTGCACCGTCTTGCGCGGATTGAGCGAGGCCGTCGAATCCTGGAACACCATCTGGAAGCGGCGACGAAACGGATGCAGCGCCGCGCCGTCGAGGGCGCTGATGTCGTGGCCGTCGAACAGGATGCGGCCCGAGCTTTGTCGCTCCAGCCGCATGATGATCTGCGCCAAGGTCGACTTGCCGCAGCCGCTTTCACCGACGACGCCGAGCACGCCGCCGCGCGGAACCTTGAGGCTGACGCTGTTCACGGCATGCAATTGCTGGCGGGCGCCCAGCAGCCGCGGCAGCAGCCGGCGCTCGAGTTCGAACGTCTTGCAGATGTCGACGAGTTCGAGCAGCGCGGTCATGCGGCCGCCTTCCAGCAGGCGATGCGGCCGCTGGCGACGAGCCGCACCGGCGGCCTGTCAGCGCATTGCGCGACCCGCGCGCCGCAGCGGGGCGCGAACGGACATCCCGTGGTGAGCCGTCCGGCCACCGGCGCCGACCCTTCGATCGTATGAATGACGCCCGGCAGATCGGACAACCGCGGCACGCAGGCGAGCAGCGCACGCGTATAGGGATGCGCGGGAGCAGCAAACAGCGCGTCGACCTTGCCCTCCTCCATCAGCATGCCGCCATAGAGCACGACGGCACGGTCGCAGAGCTGGGCCATCAGGTCGAGATTGTGGGTGATGAACAGCACGGCAAGGCCGAGCTTGCGCCGGAGGTCGCCGAGCAAATCGACGATCTGCGCCTGCACGGTGACGTCGAGCGCCGTGGTCGGCTCGTCGGCGATCAGCAGCTTCGGGCGGCAGGCGATGGCCATCGCGATCAGAACCCGCTGACGCATGCCGCCCGAGAATTGATGCGGATATTGTCGCAGGCGGGCCTCGGGATTGCGGATGCCGACCATGTCGAGCGCCTCGACCGCGATCCGCGTTGCCTCGGCGCGGCTCGCCTTGCGGTGCGCGGAGATCACGTTGGTCAGCTGCACGCCGACGGTGAAGGCCGGGTTGAGCCCCGACATGGCATCCTGAAACACCATGGAGATGGCACCTCCACGCAGGCGGCGCAGCGCGGCCTCGCCGGCATCGGTCAGATCCTGGCCATCGAACCGGATGCGCCCCTTGAGGATGCGGAGCGGCGGCCGCAGCAATTGCAGGATCGCGAGCGCGGTCTGGCTCTTGCCGGATCCGGATTCACCGACCAGGCCGATCGCCTCTCCGGCGTCGAGCGACAGGCTCAACCCGCGGACCAGCTCGATCATCCCGCCGTCAGCGGGATAGCCGATATGGAGATCGTCGAGCTCCAGCAGCGCCATCTCACGCCACCATCGACAGGCTGGCCGCGCTGCGCGGATCGAGCAGCTCGCGAAGTGCGTCACCGAGAAGATTGAAGCCGATCACGCTCAGCGAGATCGCAAGGCCGGGAAAGACGTAGGTCCACCACTCGCCGGAGAAGATGTATTTGCGCGCGTCGGCCAGCATGCCGCCCCAGCTCGGGTTCGGCGGCTCCACGCCGAGCCCGACGAAACTCAGGCTGGCTTCGACCACGATGCCGACACCGATCAGAAGGGTCGCCTGCACGATCACCGGCGACAGGCAGTTCGGCAGCACGTCGCCGAACATGATGGAGAGCCGCGACGCGCCCTGCATCCGCCGCGCCCGGACATAGTCCGCCTGCCCTTCCACCAGCGCGCCGCCATAGGTCACGCGCGCGAGCGGCGGAATGTAGAGGATGCCGACCAGGAGGATGATCTTGCTCTCGTTCGGCAGCAGCCAGGGCCCGACCGGCACGGGGCCGACGCCGACGATGCCGACCACGGCGATCGCCCAGATCAGCATCGGGATCGCGGCGAGGCCATCGACCGTGCGCATCGCCGCCTGCTCCCAGAAGCCTCTCGCGACACCGGCGCTGACGCCAAGCGCAATGCCGCCGGTCAGGCCGATCGCGACCGCGAGCAGGCCGACGGTGAGCGAGGGCCGCGCGCCCCAGATGATGCGGCTGAGGATATCGCGTCCGGTCTGATCGGTGCCCATCCAATGCAGCGCGCTCGGCGGCGCGAGCTTGCGGCTCAGATCGACGGCGAGCGGATCATAGGGCGCGATCCACGGCGCCAGCAGCGCGGTGGCGGCCGCCGCGAGCACGAGCGCGAGGCCGATCCGGCTCTCCAGGCGCCATCCAGCTCCGCTCATCGCGACAACCTCGGATCAAGCCAGGTGTAGAGAAGATCGGCCAGCGCATTGGCGGCGATGAAGACCGCGGTGATGACGAGCACGACGTTCTCGATCATCAGATAGTCACGCCGGAAGATCGCGCTCAGCAGGGCCCGCGACATGCCGGCGATATTGAACACCTGCTCCACGATCAGCGACCAACCGAACATGTAGCCGAACGACATCGCGGCGACGGTGACGACCGGCGGCAAGGCATTCTTCAGGACGTAGACCAGGATGCGGCGCCGCGGCAGTCCCATCGCCTGCGCCACCCGGACGTGGTCGGCCCTCAACACATCGGCCACGGCCGAGCGCGTCATCCGGCTGATGATGGCGACGTAGTAGATGCCGAGCGCAATCGCCGGCAAGGTCATCGACTGCAGATGCGCGACGACCCCGTCCCGCCAGGGCACGTAGCCGCCGGCGGGAAACCAGCGCAGCGCCACCGCGCCCCATGCGATCAGCATCAGCCCCAGCCAGAAGCTCGGGATCGACACGCCCGCGACCGACAGCACCCGCGCGACCTGATCGATCGCCCGCCCCTCATAGAGCGCGGAGAGAACGCCCAGGGGAATGGCCGTCGCGAGCGAGAACGCGAAGCCGAGCACGACGAGCTCGAAGGTGACCGGAAACGTATCGGCGATCTGGCTCGAAATGGGCGTGTCGTCGATCACGGAGTTGCCGAAATCGCCGCGCGCCACGCCGCCGATCCACGACGCGTATTGCTTCCACAGCGGCCGGTCGAGCCCGTGATCCCGGTCGAACTCGGCGATGTCAGCCTCGGAGGCATCGGCGCCGAGCACCACGCGCGCCGGAGATACCGGGATCGTATGGACGAGCACGAACAGCACCAGGCTGACGCCTGCCAGCGTCACGATCGCGCCCATGATGCGGTATGCGATGGCGATCACGATCCCGACCGCTCAGCTCATCTTGACGTCGCGGGTCCAGATCGTGAGACCCGTGTTCGGCACGAAGTCCTTGATGTCGGCGCGCCAGGCATTCGCGACGCCGACGAAACCAAGCCAGACGTTGGGACAGTCCTCGGCCAGGATCACCTGCATCTTCTTAAACAGCGGGTCGAGATGCGCCGGATCCTGGTATTTGTAGCTCTCCTTGATGGCGTCATCGAGCGCCGGGCTGGTCCAGCCCGACGATTTCGACATGATCTGATCGGCCGTGTAGCAGATCTGCATGATGAAGGTCGGATCGCTCGGTCCCATCAGCGGCAGCGCCGAGGCGACCTGCGTGCCCGCCATGGCGCGCGACAGGATCTGCGGCATCTCCATGGCCGTGATCTTCATCTTGATGCCGACCTCGGCGAGCTGCGACTGGATCACGATCGCGGCTTCCGACTGGTCGAACAGATAGGGCGTCGACGGCACCAGCAGCTCGAACTCGGCATTCCCTGCGTATTTGGAGCGCGACAGGTAATCCCGCGCTTTCGCCGGGTCGTATCCCACCGCCTTGTCGGCCTCGGCATTGAAATAGGAGACGTTGGTCGGCGCCGGCACCGCGCTCGGGTCCATCAGCCCATAGAACACCTCGCGGGCGATCTTCCGGCGATCGATGGCGCAGGAGACGGCCTTGCGGAAATTCACATCGTCGAACGGCGCCCGCTTGGTGTTGGTCTGCAGGAACCACATGCCGCCGACGGCGACCTTGCTGCCGGTCGCGATGCCCGGCACCGTCTTGAGCCGCTCGAACTCGTGCGGCGGCGGCGCGCTGATGATCTGAGCCTGGTTCGTCATCAGATAGGCGACGCGGGTGGCGTCCTCCGGCACGATCCTCGCGACCAGGCGGTCCCATACAGGAACTCCCTTGCGCCAATATTTGTCGTGCCGCTTCAACTCGACATAATCGTTCTGCTTCCAGGCGACGAAGGCCCCCGGCCCCGTGCCCACGCCGACCGGCGCGGTCTTGAAGCCGTTGTCGCCGAGCTTCTCGCGACTGCCCTTGGGAAAGATCCCCATGAACTTGGTCATGTACTGAAACCACGGCCGGTACGGCGATTTCATCTTGAACACGATCCGGGTCGGGCTCTCGATCACGATCTCCTGGATCGGCGCGAACAGCGAGCGGCGGACCGATTTGTTCTTCGGGTCCAGCATGTATTCGTAGGAGTATTTGACGTCCTCGGCGCTGAACGGCGAGCCGTCGTGAAACACGACGTCGTCGCGCAGGTCGAACTTGAACACGGTCTGGTCGTCGGAGATCTCCGGCATGGCACGCGCCAGCGACGGCACGACTTTGCCGTCGAGGTCGATCTCGAGCAGGTTCTCGAACACGGCGTTGGTGATCGCCATCGCGTCATGATTGGAGATCTGGATCGGATCGAGCGTCGAGGGATTGTTGGGCAGCGCGATCGTCAGCGTCCTGTCGGCCGCCAGGGCCAGATCGGGATCGAACAGCGAGACGCCGGCGATGGTAGCGGCGCCACCGGCCACGAATGAACGGCGCGTCAGATGCATGAGGCCTCCTTGAGGGATGCTGGCAGGACGTTGGCGATGGCCGGCGCGCAGCGCACCAGCCGCCCATCGGGCGCGGCGAGCAGCGGCTGCGGCTGGCCGCTGCAGGACGGCAGCGCGACCGGGCAGCGCCCGGCGAGATAGCAGCCGCGCGGCAGATCGATCGGGCTCGGAATTTCGCCGCTCAGCGCCTCGATGTCGGTCCGGTCGACACGGCGATGGCTGGAGTCGGCCACGAGATGCGCCGCCAGCAGCGCCTTCGAATACGGATGCAGCGGGCGGCGGAAGATCTGCTCGCGGGTGCCGATCTCGACGATCTGGCCGAGATACATCACGGCGACGCGATGGCTCATCTCCTCGACGGTGTTGAGATCGTGCGAGATGAACACATAGGAGACGCCGAGCCGCTCCTGCAGGCTGCGCAGCAGTCTAATGATCGCGAGCCGCGCCAGCGGCGTCAACGCCGAGGTCGGCTCGTCCAGCACGATCAGGTCGGGTTCGACCGCAACCGCGCGCGCGATGTTGACCCGCTGCTGCGCTCCGGCGCTCAGGGCGCGCGGCTTGAGCCGCGCCGTCTCGGGCGACAGGCCGACCAGTTCCAGCAATTCGTTGATGCGCGTGCGGTCCGCTTTCGGCTCGATCGCCTCGGCGAGGAGATCGGCAACCGTCCAGCGCGGATCGAGCGAGTCGAGCGGATCCTGGAACACGATCTGCATCTTGCGCCGAAGCAGCCGCAACTCGCGTGGGGAGGCGCGGCTGAGCGAGCGGCCGCTGAAATCGATCTCTCCGGCATCCGGCTCGACGAGCCGCAGGATGGCGCGCCCGACCGTCGTCTTGCCGGAGCCGCTCTCGCCGACCAGGCCGAGCGTCTCGCCACGGCCGACCGTGAAGCTGACGTCATCGACGGCCTGCACCCGCTTGTCGCTGTCGCGCAGCGGGAACGTCTTGCGCAGACCGCTGATGCTGAGCAGCGGCGTGACTGCTGCGGCGCGCACCGTTGCCTCCTTGCGGCGCGCCAGGATCGAGCGGCTGTAGTCGTCGCGCGGCGCGGCGTAGAACGAAGCCGTCGGCGCGTCCTCGACCTTGCGTCCGTCCTGCAGCACGATCACGCGGTCGCAGTAGTTGGCGATGATGCCGAGATCCTGGGTCATCAGCAGCGCCGCCGATCCGGCCTCGCGCACCGAGCGCCACATTTCGTCGAGGAACTGCGCCTGGATCGTCACGTCGAGACCGCTGGTCGGCTCGTCCGCGACCACCAGCCGCGGCCCCGATCCAAGCGCCATCGCGATCAGCACCCGCTGCGCCATGCCGCCGCTGATCTCGTGCGGATAGGCCTTGGCGCGTCGCTCGGGATCATTGAGGCCGAGATTGCGCAGCATCGCGACCGCATGCGCTTCGGCCTGCCGCGCAGACACCGGATGGTGCGAGCGATAGACGTCGGCGATCTGGCTGCCGACCTGGTGCAGCGGGCTGAGCGCGCTGCGCGGATTTTGCACGATCAGTCCGATGTCACGGCCGCGCCACTCGCGGCGCTCGGCTTCATCGAGCGCGAGCAGATCGGTGCCCTGCATCATGATCTGGCCGCTGACGATGCGGCCGTTGCCGCGGGTCAGGCCGAGCAGCGCCAAGGCGAGCGTCGACTTGCCGCTGCCGGAATCGCCGGTCAGGCCGACCACCTCGCCAGGGGCGATGGTCAGCGCGAAGTCCGAGATCGCGGCACGCGCGCCGTAGGCGACGGTCAGCCCCCTGACATCGATGACCGCGGTCTCATTCGGCATAGATGCGCTCCAGACCGTTGCCGAAGGCGGCATAGCCGAACACCGTCAGCGAGATCGCGAGACCCGGGAAGAGCGACGACCACCATTCGCCCTGGATCAGGTCATTGGCGCTGGCGGCGATCATCAGCCCCCACTCCGGCGACGGCGGCCGCACCCCGGCGCCCACGAAGCTGAGGCCGGCGGTCATCAGGATCGCGAAACCGATCGTGACCGAGGCCTGGATCAACGATGGCGCCAACGCATTGGGCAACACGTGGCGCAGCGCGATGAACAACTCGCTCTTGCCGAGCGCGCGCGAGGCATCGACGAAGCCGCGGGCGCGTTGCGCCAGCACCTCCGCGCGGGTCAGGCGCACATAGATCGGCGTGTAGAGGAAGGCGAGCGTGACGATGATCGTGCTGTTGCTGCGGCCGGCCAGGGTCACCAGGATCATGCCGGTGATGAAGACCGGAAACGCCTGGATCAGGTCCGACAGCCGCATCACCGTCACCGCGATCCATGACCGCGCGAAGCCGGCGAGGAGGCCGAGCAGGCTGCCGATGATCAGCGACGCGAGATTGGCGCCGACCGCGATCGCCACGTCGGTGCGCGGCGCGGCGATTACCCGCGAGAAGACGTCGAGGCCGGTGGCGTCGGTGCCGAACCAATGGATCGGCGGATGCGGCGCGCCGCGCAAGGCGCTCCACATCAATCCGGGAACGCTCGCGAGCTCCGGCGGCGGCTCGCTCACCTCCATCGTCGGCCGGCTCGGATCGTAGGGCGCGAGCCACGGGCCCGCCACCATCAGGAACAGCGACAACAGCACAAGCGCCGTTCCGAAGCCGAACAGCCACGATGGTCTTCGCTTTTCTACGATTCGCTGGCCGATGTCGGCCGTGTCGATCAACTCGGTCATGCCGCGAGCCTCGGATCGATCCAGGCATGCACCACATCGAGCGCGAGATAGACGAACAGCGAGATCGCGGCGATCACCAGTACGACCGCCTGGATCGCCGGATAGTCGAACGCGAGCACGGATCGCACGGCGTATTGACCGATTCCGCCGAGCGAGAACACCGTCTCGATCAGCACCGCGCCGCCGAGAATGTAACCATAGAGCACGCCGAGCAGCGTCAGCGCCGGAACCAGCGCGTTCTTCAGCGCGACCAGCGCGATCCGCCACGGCGGCAGTCCGGAGGCGCGGGCATAGAGGATGTAGTCGGCGCCGAGCACGCGGACCATGTTCTGCCGGACCATCTTGATGATCGGGCCTGAGAGCACGAACACCTTGGTGGCGATCGGCAGCGCCAGATGGTGGAGCGCATCGCGCAGCGCCGTCATGTTGCCGGCGAGCAGCGAGTCGATGGTGATGAATCCGGTGACCGCCGCCGGCGGCGTCATCATCGGATCGATCCGGCCGAGCGGCGCCGGCGCCCAGCCCAGCACGGCGAAGAACACGTAGATGAACAGAAGCCCCCACCAGAACTCCGGCTGCGAGCCGGCGAACAGGCTGTAGGTGAAGGTCGCGCTGTCAGCAACGCCGCCGGGGCGCAGTGCGCAGAGCATGCCGAGCGGCACGGACAATAGAAACGCGAGCACGAAGCTGATCGTGATCAGTTCGATGGTGACCGGCAGGACATTGCGGATGTCCTGCATGACAGGCGCGCCGCTCACCCAGGAGCGGCCGAAATCGCCACGCGCGACGCCGGCCGCATAGCTCAGGAGCTGCTCGAGCACGGGTCTGTCCAGCCCGAGCGCATGCTGGGACGACAGATACGCCTCGCGCGTCGCGTTCATGCCGACGAGCCGCGCCACCGGATCCGCCGGCAACATGCGGATCGCAAAGAACACCACGAGCAGCAGCCCGACCAGCTGCAGCATGGCGACGGCCAACCGCCGGGCGACGAACGGGATCACGCGACCGGCTCCGTCAGTTCTGCAGTTGCAGATCGATGAAGTGGATCGAGTTCTCCGGGTGCCAGGTGACGCCGGACAGCTTGCTGGAAAAGGCCCACTCCGTCTTGGTCTCGACCAGCGGCACCCAGGCGAGATCCGTCTGCAGCCGCTCCTGGATCTGGGTCAGGATCTGGCGGCGCTTCGCGTCGTCGACCTCGCTCTTGGCCTCGCTGAACAGCTTGTCGACGTCCGGGCTCGAATAATTGGCGAGGTTGTTGACGCCGCCCGCGGCGGTCGACACGAAGAACAGCATCGTCGCGTAGCCGACGTCGGGTCCGACGGGCTTTTCCTGATCGGACAGACCCATCGGCAGATCCTTCTTGACGATTCGACGGTCGCTCATCTGCGTCTGCGGCAAGGGATCGAGCTGGACCGGAAGGCCGATATCCTTCAGCGACGACTGGATCACGGTGGCGATCGGCCCCAGCAGCGACTCGCGCTCGGCGACGAAGGCGAGCTTGAACGCGTCGGGGTATGCCTCCAGCCCCTTGCCTTCGGGATAGCCGGCCTCGGCCAGCAGCTGCTTGGCCTTGGCGAGGTCGGTGTCGTATTGCGTCGACGGCTTCACATAGGCATTCAGCGCCCGCGAGAAGTGACCGTCCATGTGCTGGGCCGCGCCGGAATAGCCGACATTGGTGATCTGCTGATACGGCATCGCATAGGCGATCGCCTGACGCAGCTTCGGGTTATCGAACGGCGGCGTCTTGAAGTTCAGGTTGAGGATCAGAACCTCGTTACCGAAGATGCCGGCGACCTTGACGCCGTTGGCCTTGCGCAGGCCATTGAACTCGCGCGCCGTCAGGCGCTGGGTCAACTGCGCGCTGCCGCTGCGCAGCGCCAGCGTCCGGTTCGAGCTCTGCGGCACCTTCTTGATGACGACGCGATCGATCGCCGGCTTGCCGCGGTAATAGTTCGGGTTGGCGACCAGGACGAACTCGTCATCCTTGGTCCAGCGCTCCAGGCAGTAGGCCCCGAAGGACGGCACGTTCTGGGTGTTGACGTAGTCATGCGCCCACGGGTCGGCCTCGGTGGCGTGCTTCTTCATCTCCTTGCTGTCGTAAGGATAGGTCGAATAGATCGTCATCACCATCTGGAACAGGCGGTTCGGCGACGACTGCTTGATGCGCACGGTGTAGTCGTCGACCTTGGTGACCGCATCGCCCAGGCTCTTGTCCGCCCCGGGCTTGAAGACGTCGCGCGTGAAGCCTGAGACCGAGGCGAGATTGGCCAGGAACCAGCCGATCGGCGCCTTGCCGCTGACCGATTTTGCGCGCGCAAAGGTGTAGAGCACGTCGTCTGCCGTGAACTCGTTGCCGGCGCAGCTCTTGACGCCCTTGCGCAGATGGAAGGTCCAGGTCAGGCTCGGCTCGTCGAACTCCCAGCTCTCGACCAGGCGCCCCTCATATTTGGAGTAGTCGAGCGTGCGGATGCCTTCGCTGTTGGCCGGGCCATAGGGGTAATAGATGTAAGGCTCGGACAGATTGATGAATCCGGTCTGCGAGGTGTTGGTCGAAACCGACGGGCCGTCATAGTCCAGCCCGGCTGGGACGTCCTCGGCCAGGAACAGCAGCTGGCTTTCGGCTACAGCCGGTGTTGCCGCGAGCGCCAGCATCGTCAGCCCAGCCCAGATCGTCCGCATCCCTCGTTCTCCTGTTCTCTTCATCCCCGGCTCATTGCATCAGCAGCGCGGTCAGCGCCCGGACGTCCTCGACGTCTTCGAGCCGATCGACCATGTCGATCAGCCGGTCACCGGACTCTGGATGCAGCGGCACCTGCGCGAACTCCAGACAGCGGCGGAACTTCGTCAGATGCTGATCGCGCGACAGCCGCCGTGACGGATGGGCCAGCATCACCTCGCAGCGCCGGCGCAGCACCTCGCCGCTCCTGAGCGTCACCACGATCTCCTGCGGCACCAGCGCGTTCGGATCCGGATTGTCGTTGGCTTCCATCGTGACGCGGGCGGCGACGTCATGCGTCGCGGCGTCCGTCAGCTCGGCGCCGCGATAATGCGCGAGATCGACCGTGCCGTGCAGCAGCGCCTTGGCCGCAATGAATTGCATGCACAGGCGCGCGTAGTTGGCATTCGGCGCCGGCACGTCCGGACGTCCGCAAAGCCGCTTGATCAAGGAGGGACCGATGACGCGCACGGACTCGACGTCGGCGGCCGTGAAGCCGTGTTCACGACGCAACGCGATCAGGCCCTCGATCCCACCGTGGGTGGCCCGTCCGGCCGGAAAAGGCTTGTGGCTGAGCTCGCTGACCAGCCAGTCGCGCCCGAGACCCTCCAAGGTCGGCTCCAGATCCCAGCGCCCTTCGAACAGCTTGAGATAGCCGAACGGTCCTTCGAACACATCGCGGGGACCAACGAGTCCGACCGCGGCGAGATCGCAGCTTTGCAGCGCGGCCCGTGCATTGAAGGCGATCTGCATCGGCAGCACGATGCTGCCCTCGACATGCGCCTGCATCGTGCCACTGGTCTGGCCATACTGAACGCCGAACGCATTGCAGGTGGCCTCGGCATCGAGGCCGGCGAGGCGCGCGACCGCTGCGGTCGCGCCAAATCCACCGGATGTGGCCGGCCGAAAGAATGTCAACGCTGAGCGGGAGGCGACACCGAGACCGGCCGCAACGTCGATGCCGACCGCGACGGCGGCGATCAGTTCGCGCCCGGATACGCCGCCCCTTCGGTCCGCATAAGCGAGCGCAGCCGGAAGCAGGGTCGCCATCGGATGCAGCACCGCGCGCTCATGGACGCAGTCATATTCCTGGCAATGAACCTGAAATCCATTGAGGAACGCCGCCATCGAGGCCGGCGCGCGCATGCGGCGCCCCCAGACGACCGCTTCGCTCCCCTCGCCCCACCCAGCCGAAGCCGCAGCGAGCTGATCGGCACCGGCGGCCGACGAGCCCGCGATGCCGACCCCAATCGTATCGAGAATGAAAACCTTGGCCTGGGCGATCGCGTCAGAGGTCAACTGAGCAAAACGCGTCGCGACCACATGAAGCGCGAAGCGCTCGGAGGCAACCAGCGCAGTGCTGCCGCTCATGCGACGCTCGGCGCGCAAGCACGTGGCGCGGAGACCGGCGCGCCAGGTGCGGGCTGAGACCGCCATTTGCGTAAGCCGACCAGTTGAAAGATCCGCCTCAAGACCAGCCCCCATCGCTGCCGTCTGGCCGTCAGGCTAACACCGCCCTCGAAAAGATTGCATACACTTTTTCTGTGCAACGGCGTAGGCAACCTGCCCATTAGTACAGCAATCGCCGCATCACGATCGCAAAACACCTATAGGAAAGCCATTTTCTGAAACGCGACGGATGATTGCTCGTGATGAGTAGTCGAAGGCGTTGACGGACTTGAACAACAGTGCATACAATCTTGCACTGGTTACCGACAGCGAGGTCGGTCCGTCCACGACCAGGCTTCGCCGCCCGATCAGAGGATTTTCAATGCCGGTCATCCGCACCCATGCCATGAGCTTCGACGCGTCGGTGCCGGTGCTCGTGGTTGGAGCCGGCGCAACCGGCATGACCGCCGCACTCGCCGCTGCCGATGCAGGCGCGGATGTCATGGTGCTCGAACGCGACGCGAGCCCGACCGGCACGACCAGCATGGCGCAGGGCTTCATCTGCGCGGCCGCGACGCGGGCACAGAAGGACAAGGGCGTCAGCGACAGCGCCGAGGCGATGTTTGCCGATATCATGACGAAGACGCGCGGGCAGACCGATGAGCGGTTGGCCCGAACCATCGCCCGCGAGTCCGGCCCCACGATCGACTGGCTGATGGCCGATCATGATTTCCCTTTCGATGTCGAGCTCGCCTGGCGCACGGATTTCGGCCACTCGGTGCCGCGGCTGCACGGGCTGCCATCCCGCAGCGGAACGGAATTGCTCGGTCGCCTGATCCGCGCCGGCGAAGGACGGGTGTCGCTGACGACGAACGCGCATGTCGTCGACGTCTACGCCGACGACAGGGATCGCGTGCTCGGTGTCGGTCTTCTGCGTCCGGACGGCACCCGCGAAACCATCGGCTGCGCAGCATTGGTCCTGGCGACCTGCGGCTTCGGCGCCAATCGCGAGATGGTGCGACGCTTCATCCCTGAGATGGGCGACAGCCCCTATTTCGGGCACGAGGGCGATGACGGCGAAGGCATTCAATGGGGCATGGAGCTCGGCGCGGCCACTGCCGACATGGCTGCGTTCCAGGGCTATGGCGCGCTCTCGATCGAATCGGGCGTGCTGGTCAACTACAACCTGATCATGGAAGGCGGCATCCAGGTCAACCTGACCGGCACGCGCTTCTCCAACGAACTGTTCGACATTTCCGGCCAATCGAAGCAGGTGCTGGCGCAGCCGAACGGCGTCGCCTGGGTGGTCTATGACGAGCGGCTGCGACAGAGCAATTTGCGCTGGCCGGAGTACCAGGCCCTCACCAAGCTCGGCATGGTCAAGTCCGCGCCCGATGCGGCAAGTCTCGCGCAACTGATCGGCGTTCCCGCGGCCGCGCTGCAGGCGACCCTCGCCCACGCCATCGCCTGCGCGAACGGCGAGGCGGAGGATCCGTTCGGCCGCGACTTCCGCCGCAATCCTCCGCTGAGCGGCGAAGGCCCTTACTTTGCGGCCAAGGTGACCGGCGCCTTGTTTCATACCCAGGGCGGCCTGGTCGTCGACGACACCGCGCGCGTGCTGCGCGCCGACGGATCACCGATGCCCAATCTGTTTGCCGGCGGCGGCACCGCGCGCAGCATTTCCGGCCCCGGCGTCTGGGGTTATCTCCCGGCCGCCGGCCTGTGCATGGCGGTGACGCTCGGGCGGCTGGCCGGCCAGGCCGCAGCCCGACAGGCATAACAAGCATCATAAGGAACAAGCGATGCGTGATGTTCTCGGTTGGCGCAAGAAGTTCGGCGTGCTGGGCCCGTCGACCAACACGGTGGTCCAGCCTGATTTCGAAGCGATGCGCCCTGCCGGCGTCACCAACCATTACAGCCGCATCTACACGCCGAACTCGCACGCCGTCAGCAACGAAACCTTCATGGCGGGTACGAGCATCATCTCGGACAACGTGGTCGATGCCGTGAAAAGCGTCATGACCTGCTCGCCGGATTATCTCGTGATGGGCATGTCGGCCATCACCTTCTATGGCGGCATCAAAGGCGCGGATGCGTTCCAGGCCAAGGTGGAGCGCGAAAGCGGCGTCGGCATCAGCATCGGCTCGCACGCCTGCACGGCGGCGCTCAAGGCTTACGGCGCAGGCAAGCGCATCGCGTTCCTGACGCCGTATTATCCGGTCGCCAATGATCAGGTGCGGACCTATTTCACCGAGGCCGGCTACACGGTGGTGCGCGACATCTGCCTGAAATGCCCGAGCTGGACCGGCATCGCCGAGGTTCCAGAGGATACACTGCGCGACCGACTGATCGAGCTCAATGGCGACGATGTCGACGCCATCGTTCAGGTCGGTACCAATCTCAGCATGATCCGGCTCGCCGCGATCGCCGAGTTCTGGCTCGACAAGCCGGTGATCGCGATCAACACCGCGACGTATTGGCACGCCCTGCGGCAGAACGGCATTACCGACAGGATCTCCGGTCTCGGTCGCCTGCTGGAAGAGCATTGACCCATGGCTCTCCCGGCCACGACGCCTGCCGATCGCGCGCCGTGGCCGCATCTTCCGGCATCGCCAATATCTGGCATCGTGTTTGCTAGCAGACTATCAGCCGGCGAGGCGCTTGCCGGCGAGCCAATCGATCTCTTCCGTAACCAGGAGCGACTGCAATGGATCTCGGCGTCTTCATCCCGATCGGCAACAATGGCTGGCTGATCTCGACCGCATCCCCGCAGTACAAGCCGACCTTCGAACTCAACAAGGAAATCGTCCAGCGGGCCGAGGCCTATAATTTCGAGTTCGCGCTCTCGATGATCAAGCTGCGCGGCTTCGGCGGCAAGAGCGAGTTCTGGGACTACAATCTCGAAAGCTTCACCCTGATGGCGGGCCTCGCCGCCGTGACCACCAAGATCAAGCTGTTCGCGTCGACCGCGGTGCTCACACTGCCGCCCGCGATCGTCGCTCGCATGGCCACGACAATCGATTCCATTTCAGGCGGACGCTTCGGCATCAACATCGTCTCGGGATGGGCCAAGGCGGAATACGAGCAGATGGGCCTGTGGCCCGGCGACGATTATTTCGGTTACCGCTACGGCTACTCGACCGAATACGTCCAGGTCATGCAGGATCTCTGGACCACCGGCACATCGGATCTCAAGGGCAAGCACTTCCAGATGTCCGACTGCCACATGAAGCCGATGCCGGAGCACAAGATCGAGATCGTCGCGGCCGGACAGAGCCCGACCGGAATGGCGTTCGCCGCGCAATATGCCGACTATAATTTCGTGCTTGGCAGCGGCGTGAATACGCCGACCGCACATGCCAAGACCAACACGCAGCTTCTGGAGGCCGTCGCCAAGTCCGGGCGCGACGTCGGCGCCTATGTGCTGTTCATGGTCATTGCCGACGAGACCGACGACGCCGCGATAGCGAAGTGGCAATCCTACAAGGACGGCGTCGACGTCGACGCGCTGGCCTGGATGGCCGATCAGGGTTCGAAGGATCAGTCGGCTGCCGACTCCTCGACCGCCAAGACGATCAACCTGCCTGAGCAGGCCGTCAACTTCAACATGGGCACCATCGTCGGCTCCTATGCCACCGTCGCGAAGCTGCTCGACGAGGCCGCCACGGTGCCGGGGACAAAGGGGCTGATGCTGACCTTCGACGACTTCATCGCGGGAATCGATACGTTCGGCCAACATATTCAGCCCCTGATGCAGTCGCGCAAGGATCGCCTGGCCCGCGCGGCCTGATCCGGGTCGATGGCGCCGGCGAGCCTCGCCGCCGGCGCGGACCTAACTCTCGGAACGTCCCTGACATTCCGCACCCAAACATCCCTCCACGTTCAAGAGAGCGGGCGCGGCTTCGCGAACTCGCAGCGCCTGCACCGTCATTCCGCGCGCTCACGGCAATTGAGATCGACTAATCGTGGTGAGGCTGGATCAAGCTCGATCATGGAGTCGCTGGCGCAGCCGCCTCCCTGATTTCCACGCGGATCGGGGTCGGATCGAAGCCGTTGCAGGGATTGTTGACCTGTGGACAGTTCGAGATCACGAACAGGACGTCCATCTCGGCGGTCACGTCGACGAAGTTGCCCGGCGCCGACGGACCATCCAGCACGGTAAAATTGCCTGAGGGCTCGATCGGCACGTTCATGAAGAAATTCAGGTTGGAGACGATATCGCGCTTGGTCAGGCCATGGCGCGACAGCTCGAGGATGAAGTTCTCCCGGCAGGCATGGAGATAGCGCGTCGCCTCGCCGAAACGCACGGCGTTGCTCTCGCAGGAGCAGCAGCCTGCCGAGGTATCATGGCGGCCGCAGGTGTCGGCAGTGATCCGCGCCATGACCCGTCCACGGTTGGACATCAGCTTCGTACCGAGCTCGAGATAGGCAGAGCCCTGGACGCGCAGCGTATCCTGCGCGCTGTAGCGCTCGGCGGTGTCTGCAGCGACATACATCAGCGCGTCCACCGCCTGCTCGCCTTCGCTGTCGATGATGCGCAGCGTCTGGCCTTTCTTGAGCACGCGCGACCAAGGCTGCTCGGCGGGAATGTCAAAGGCATAGATCGGTTGGTCCGTATCGGTCTCAGACATCAACGCGCCCCCTCAGACGAACAGTCGATCGGTGAAGGCGTAGGCGCGCAGCGCTTCTGGAGATGCCGTACGGCAGACATCGTCAAAAGCCGGCTGCGGCAGCCGATGCCGGATCAGCGTGACCGGCGCCGGCGCCGCGGGACGCGCGGGATCGAGAGGATGAGCGCAGTTCGACACCGCGACCATCAGGTTCATCTCGGCGCGAAGATCGACGAAGTCGCCGGGCCGCTTGCGCGAGGGGTGCCAGACGAACCGCCCGGCCGCATCGGTCGTCACCGGCGCGAAGAACGTCACGCAGGGCGGGATGTCGCGCAGGCCCAGCCCGATCTTGGCCGCGGCCGAGATGAAATTGGCCTGGGTATTGCGAGTGACTTCGCCGTACGCCGCGAGCGTCGAGTCCGCCGTGGATCCGCCGACCAGAAGATCATGGGCACCCGAACTGTCCTCGATCACCGACAGCAGCACGCGCCCCATATCGGAGAGGATCATCCTGCCCTTCGACAGCGCCGCGCTCCATTGCACCTTCACGGTGTCGGCGCAGTTGATCCGCTCGCATGGATCTTCGGTCCGCCAGGCCAGCAGCGAAACGCTGGAACGTCCGCGATCATCCGAGATGCGCAGGCCCTCGCCACGCGACAGCCGCACCGTCGTGTGCCATCCGGGCGGCACCTGCTCGGTCGAAATGACCGCATCGGGAGCAATGGGCGCACCGTCCGGCGCCGTCAGCGGCGGCAACTGCTTCAGCTCCTGCCCAGCCGCACGCAACTCCTCGTAACGGCGGCGGTTGGCCTCGGCGCGCTCGGCCTTGTTCTGCGCACTCATGCCGATGTCACCGTGAAATGCGCTTCCACAGGCTGTCCGGCCTTGCCATTGATCGGCAGGATGTCTTGCGGACAGGCGGAGAACGCGATCACAAGATCCATCTCCGCACGCAGGCGCACATGGCCGCCGGGCACGGGACGCGGCGGCGCGGCGAAGCCGAGCGTGCCCTGGGCGTCCCACGGAATGTTCATGAACAGATTGAGCGGGCTCGGCACCTCCGGCGGCGTCAGGCCGAGCTCGGCCATGCCGGCGAACAGATTGTCGGTGCAATTGTAGTGATAGCCCTCGTGTCCGAGAAACGCGTAGCGATAGCGGTCGCAGGCGGCGATCAGGGTGTCGTGAATGCCGCCCGAGGTGTCCTCGATCATCGTCAGGATCGGCCGGCGCATGTTGGTGCGGAGCACGTCGCCCGGCCGCGGCACCAGATGCAGCGAATGCGCGCGTGTATGCTCGTTGGACATGAACTCGGAGAGGTCGGCGCGATTGAAGGCCCAGGTGTCGACCACCTGCTCACCATTGGTGTTGATCACGGTGACGACCTGGCCGGCCGCAACGAACGCCGCCTTGCCGCGCCGCGCGGGAATCTCGATCGGCTGCATAGCACTCTCCCTCAGGGCTTGTAGGCGACCAAGTCGATCTCGACGATGCCGCCGCGCGCCAGATCGCAGACGCCGATCGTGGTCCGGCCCGGCCGGTGCGCATCGTTAAAATGGCTGGAGAAGATCGCGTTCATCGGCGCGTAGTCGCGCTTGAAATCGGTTAGATAGATGCGGGCGAACACGACGTTGGCGAAGCTCATGCCGCAGCCCTTCAGCACCCGCGCAAGGTTGTCCATCACCTTGCGGGTCTGTGCCTCGATGCCCTCCGGGAGCGGCAGCGAATCGTCATCGGGATCGGTCGCGAGCTGGCCGGTGACGAACAGGAACGGACCGGCCTGCACCGCATGGCTGTAGGGCGTGACCGGCTTCGGCGCGTCGGGAAGCAGATGATAGATCGGGTCCATGGCGTGTCCTCGCTGATCTCTTCGCTAGCCTGCGGCGTAGCGCTGGATGAACTGGCGCGCGCGCTCGGTGTCCGGGCTGACGAAGAAGCGCTCCGGCGGCCCGGTCTCGACGACGCGGCCGCGATCCATGAACAGGATGCGGGTGGCGGCGTCGCGGGCAAAGCCCATCTCATGGGTCACGATCACCATGGTGCGGCCCTCGCGGGCGAGCTCGCGCATCACCAGCAGCACCTCGCCGACCAGCTCTGGGTCGAGCGCGCTGGTCGGTTCGTCGAACAGCAGCACGTCCGGCTTCATCGCCAGCGCGCGCGCAATGCCGACGCGCTGCTTCTGCCCGCCGGAGAGCCGCGCCGGAAACACATCGGCCTTGTCGGAAAGCCCGACCTTGGCGAGCAGCGCCATCGCCTCCTCGCGCACCTCGGCCGCAGATCGCTTCTGTACTTGCACCGGCGCCTCGATCAAATTTTGCAGGACCGTCAGATGCGGCCACAGCGCGAAATGCTGGAACACCATGCCGATCCGCGTGCGGACCCGCGACAGCTCGCGATCCGACATCACGACGCCGCCATTGTTGACGCCGATACGGTCGCCATTGAGATAGATCTGGCCGGCATCGGGCCGCTCCAGCCAGTTGATGCAGCGAAGCAGAGTCGATTTGCCGGAGCCGGACGGCCCGAGCACGCAGACCGTCTCGCCACGCGTCACCGTGAAGCTGATGTCGGTGAGCACCTCGAGGTCGCCGAAGCGCTTGGAGATGCCGGCGACGTCGAGCACGGGCATGTCGTCGGTCATTCCAACCTCCCTCAGCGCCGCGCCGCGGCCAGCCGGTCGATGCCGCTGACCCCCGCCTCGATCACGAGGCAAAGGCCCCAATAGAGGAACACGGCGGTAATGAAGGCGGCGAACGGCACATAGTGGCGCGACTGGATCGAGCTTGCGGCATGCGTCAGCTCAGGCAGCGCGATGATGGTGAGAAAGGCGCTGTCCTTGACGATCTGGATCATCTGGTTGCCGATCACCGGACCCGCGGCGAGCAGCAGCGGCGGCAAAATGATGCGCCGGAACAGACGCGGCCCCGAGAAGCCGAAGGCGACACCGGCCTCGATCGGCTCGCGCGGCTGCGCCGCCCAGGCGCCGCGCAGGATCTCGGCGAGATACGCGGCGTGATAGACGGTCAGCGCCACCAGCCCCGAGCTCCAATTGTCGAGGCGGATGCCGAACGACGGCAGGCCGTAATAGACGATGTAGGCGAACAGCAGGAACGGCACGCAGCGCATGCCGTCAACGAACACGCGCACGGTGAGTGCCAGCCAGCGCCGCTTCGACATCAGCGCCGGCGTCAGTACGAAGGCGATGCCGAGGCCTGCGATGGCCGACAGCACCGAGAGGATCGTCGTGTTGCCGAGCCCGCTCAGCAGCAGATCACGCTCGCTCCAGACGATGGCGAAATCCCTGATCATGCCGCCTCGGCTGCGAGCTGGCGCCGCTCGATAAAGCGCTGCAGGGAAACGAGCGCGAACACGATCGGCGCATACATAGCGATCGCCACCAGGAACGGCGGCAGCGGCTCATAGGTCTCGGCGCCGATCCGCACCGCCGCGCGGGTGATGTCGACGACACCGACCACCGCCAGCACCGGCGTGACCTTGATCAGCAGCGACATCTCGTTGACGAGCCCGGGAAGACTGACCCGCACGATCTGCGGCAGCACGATACGGCGGAACCGCAGGCTCGCATGCATGCCGACGGACTGCGCGGCCTCGTATTGCTCCCTGGGGAAGTTCATCAGCGCGGCGCGCCAGACCTCGCAGTTGAACGCCGAAGTGTTCATGACCAGCGCCAGGATCGCCGCCGACACCGGGCCGATCGCGATCCCGACATTGGGCAGCGCGAAGAACAGGAGCAGCAGCAGGGTCACCAGCGGCGTCGCGCGCAGCACCGAGACGTAGACGGCGACCACGCGGGCGATGACGGGGACGTTGGCCCAGCGCAGCAGCGCCAGGCCAAGTCCGATAGGAAGTCCGATCAGGATGCCGACTAAGGACAGCGTCACCGTCACGACGGCGCCCTGCAGGATGGCGAGGACGTCGGCTGCGCTCATCGCTGTCCGTCCGTACCGCCCGTCGCCCACGCCCCGCCGAACATCGTCATGCCGTCAAGCGGACCGGTGCGCAGCGATCGCCACCCGCACATCAGCTGTACCTCGTCAGTCGCTTCAGAATTCCGGCTCGAACGTGACCGGCAGATCCGGGAACGCCTCGCCGAACCACTTCTTCTGCAGCTCGGCGAAGCGGCCGGATTCCTTCTGCTTGGCAATGAAGCCATTCAGGAATTCCACCAGCTCGGTATTGCCCTTGGCGACTGCCCAGGCGGGATACGACTTGCCGGAGACGGGCTGGCCGACCGCGAACACGTTCGGCTTCTCCGCGACCAGCGCCTTGATGTTGATGATGGTGTTGACGACGTAGTCGACGCGTCCGAGCGCGAGATCCTGATAGGCCTCGGGATAGGAGGTGTACTCGACGACCTTGCCGAGCTTGCCGCCCTCTTTCTCCAACATGTCCTTCAGCTCGGGCAGACGGCCGAGCAGCGCACTTCCCGCCTGGACGCCGACAGTCTTGCCGCTGAGATCCTTGATGGCGTTGATGCTCTTGTCGTCCTTGCGCTTGACGTAATAGTGCGTCGCGTCGGCGATCGGGCTGGTGAAGTCGAGCGACTTCTTGCGCTCCTTGGTGATGATCGCCGCGGTGATCGCGACATCGTACTTTCCGGTCGAGACGCCGGCCAGGATGCCGGTCCAGGGCAGGATCTGCTGCTTGATTTCGAACGGCGCATATTTGCGCAGGTCCTCGATCATCTCGTTGTCGAAGCCGGTCGGCTTGCCGTCCTTGACGAACTCGAACGGGCGAAAATCGTCCTCGGTGGCGACGATCAGGCCGCGTTTCTTGATCTCATCCAGGCTGCCCGCCTTCGCGCTGAACGCGGCCGGCAAGGTCAGCGCGGCCGCCAGCAGCGCCAACGCGAGGCGCCGCGACGGCGCCTGAAAGCGGGAAAACGAAGGCTTGGTCATCTCGCATCTCCTCATATGAAACTGGTCAGTCGAAGCTGAAGCCGTGCGCGCGCAGATAGGGCGGAAAGGCTGCGCCTTCCGCCTTGGCCGCCTGGCGCGCCTTGTCCTCGGACCAGCCGTAGAACTCGGCCTCGCCGAACTCGGCGTTGCCGCGCTGCTGGTCTTTCGGGATCGCATGCCGGGCATGACGCCGCCGGTCGTAATCGTCGAGCGCCGCCGGCAGCGCATCGTCGCCATAGCGATCGAGATGCGTGGTGATGCTGCGCGGCAGCCGCAGGCTGACATGCCCCTCTGCCGCGGGATAACCGAGGCACAGCCCGGCGACCGGGAACACCATGTCGGGCAGTTCCAGCACCTTGGCCACGGTATCGATCTCGTTGCGGATCACGCTGATCGGACAGGTGCCGATACCCACCGACTCCGCGCACAGGATCATCGTCTGCAGCGCCAGCGCAGCGTCCACCGAGGCGTTGAAGAAGCCCTCCAGCGTTCCGTTCTTGACGGGCTTGCCGCGGAGTTCACCGATGCGCTGCAGCCGCCGCGCATCGCCGAGGAACACGAAGAACACCGGCGACACCCCGATCCAGGGCATGCTTGGAAACAGCCTGCCGATCGCGGCACGCTTGTCGGCATCGCGCAGGCGCATCACCGAGGCCTGCTGGAAGTCCGACTTGGCCGAGGCGCTCAGCGCGCTGGCGACGAGCAGGTCGAGCAGCCCCTCTTCCGGCATCCGGTCGCTGTAGCGGCGGACCGTCTTGCGCGACAGCACGCCGCGCAGGAATTCACTGGCTTTGGTGTCGCCGCCATCCGGCCCGCCGTCTCCGAAGCGCGTCGCGATCGCATCAGCATGCTCGGACATCACGGCGCCTTTCTTTCATCACGCGCAGCACGCGTCCAACGACGGCCGTCGGACAGAGCAGAGATCGGCGGAGACCGCCGCGGCAGACATCGCATCGCCCACTCCATGCGCCGCGACATCGATGTCGCCGCCCGGATTCATCTCGCCGCGACTTCTGCGCAGCTGCTAGGGGATGTCAGCAAGGGACATGCCAGAATTCGCAGAGCTCGGCGCAGCGCACCGTCCGCGCACTCGCTTCCCTGAAGACATCAGTTGAAATTGAGCAGCCAACAGCGCTGTTTGCAGACAAAACGCCGCAGCGCGAAATGCGGAGCATGCTTCGTAGTTGCGGGCGCCCTCGCCCTGACTGGATACCGCGCACCGGCGACGCGCTGCTTTTCGGGCAGCACCATGCCCATTATCTAATCGGAGCGCGATGCGGTCAGTCCGGCAAGCGTGTCGCGTCCAGCCTTTGCTCCTGCGCCGCAACAATCGCCTGCATCATGGCAATGAACCGCTTCTGATCGGCCTTGGTCAGATCCGCAACCGTCGCGAGATGCGCCGCCCGCGCCGGTCGCTCGATCTTGCGCAGTAATGCCGCGCCGGAGCGGGTCAAACGACAGGTCCGTGAGCGCCGGTCGTGCGGCCCGACGCTGCGATCGACCAAGCCGCGCGCCTGCAACCGCTTCAACGCACCGGTCGTAGTGGTCCGGTCGAGGACGATGTCCTGCGCCAGCGCGGTCTGGTCTGCCGTTCCCCGTTTCGCCAGCGCCGTCAACAGGCTGTACTGCAACGGCGTGATCTCATAGGCCGCACATTTCTCCTGGAACAGCGCGACGTGGATCTGGTGCAGCCGCCGGATCAGATAACCCGGGCGCTCCTCGAGCGGCCACGACACATCTGCATTCGTCTTATTCCTTCCAGCCATCGAACGGCTCCCGCATAAGCGCTGGTCATGCTGCATCAATTTGAAGCTGTCTATGGCACGGATCTTGATGTAATGCGAAGTATGCTTCGTAAATCGGTCGGCGCACGATCCGCGCCGGCCTGTCGGGGACGGCTTTGACCGGGACAAACAAACAGCCCGGATAAGGAGAGCTTGCATGTCCGTGAGCGCCTCGTTCGACCTGCTGCTGCGCGGCGGCCGCGTCATTGACCCCGCCTCCGGCGTCGATGGCTTGAGAGACGTCGCCATCCGCGACGGCCGCATCGCAGCCGTCCAGTCCGACATTCTGCCATCGAGCGCCAAGGACGTCGTCGACGTCACCGGCCAGCTCGTTCTCCCGGGACTGATCGACACCCACGCCCATGTCTATCAATACGTCACCGGCCGCTTCGGCATGAATGCGGACATGGTCGGCGTGCAGTCGGGCGTCACCAGCCTCATCGACCAGGGCGGCCCGTCCTGCATGACCCTGCCCGGCTTCCGGCACTTCGTCGCCGAGCCCGCGCAATCGCGCGTCTATGCGTTCCTGTCGGCCTATCTGGTCGGCGGCCTCGAAGGCCACTACTACCCTGACCTCTATCGCCCCGACTGTGTCGACATCGACGCGACCGTGAAATCCGCGGTCGCCAACCGCGACCTCGTGCGCGGCATCAAGGCGCATGCCGAGATCGGCGGTTTCGCTCGCTGGGGCATCCGCGTCATCGAGATGGCCGCCGAGATCGGCCGCCGCGCCGAACTCCCTGTCTATGTCCATTTCGGCCAGCTCTGGGGCCTGCCCGCGAGCGGCACCAATGGCGAGGACGTCGACACGATCCTGGAGCGTGTGATCCCGCTGCTGCGTCCGGGCGACGTGCTGGCGCATCCGTTCACGCGCCATCCCGGCGGCTTCGTCAATACCAAGGGCGAGGTGCATCCGGTGATCCAGGCCGCGCTCGATCGCGGGCTCAAGGTCGACGTCGGTCACGGCAGTCACTTCTCCTACCGGCTGGCGCGCAAGGCGATCGACGCCGGCATCGTGCCGCATACGCTCGGCGCCGACATCCACGGCTACAACACGCATGTGCCGGCGCCCGCGGGCACGCCGGACGAACCTGCCGATGACGAGAACCACCCGTTTGCCGGCCAGGCCAAGTTCAGCCTGGTGCAGGCGATGAGCTCGCTGGTGGCGCTCGGTCTGACGCTCGAGCAGGTCGTGCCGATGGTCACGTCGAACCCCGCCGCAATGCTCGGCCTGTCGGATCAGATCGGCGCGCTGCGGCCGGGGATGGCGGCCGATGTGAGTGTGCTCCGGGAGCAGCAGGGCCGCTTCGTGCTGCGCGACAATGAGAAGACCGAGGTGATCGCCGAGAAACTGCTGCAGCCGGTGTTCTGCCTGCGCGCCGGCGTCCGTCACGATGCGACGGCGCCGATCCTGCCCGCAGCGGTCGCGGCCTGACGTGACCCACGCGGCGCCGACCGTCTCGCAACAGGCCGCGCCGCGTGGCGTCGGCGCGCGGCTGCCGCGCAAGGAGGACGACCGTTTTCTGCGCGGCCGCGGTCAATACGTCGCCGACATCAGACTGCCGGGATTGAAGGACGTGGCCTTCGTGCGCAGCCCGGTGGCGCATGCGAGGATCAAGGCGATCCATATTCCCGCCGCGTATCGCGACGTCGTGTTCACGGCTGATGACCTCGTAGGCATCAAGCCGATCCGCGCTGTCTCCGGCCTGCCCGGCTTCAAGGTCTCCGAGCAGCCGGTGCTGGCCACCGGCAAGGTGCGCCATGTCGGCGAGCTCGTGGCGATTTGCGTCGCGCGCAGCCGCGCCGAAGCCGAGGACATCGCAGCGGCGGTCGAGCTCGACCTGGAGCCACTGCCGGCGGTGCACGACATGCGGCTGGCGCGCGCGGCCGGCAGCGCGCTGGTGCATGAGCATTGGGGCGACAACGTCTTCCTGGAGACCAATTTCGAGGTCGACATCAGCGCGGCGTTGGACGCGCCGATCAAGGTGACGCGCGAGATCACGACCGCACGCCAGTGCATGGCACCGCTGGAAGGGCGCGGTGTCGTCGCCACCTTCGATCACCGGCTCGATCAGCTGACGCTGCACACGGGATCGCAGATGCCGCACATCGTGCGCAATGGCCTGTCCGACTGCCTCGGCATCGAGCAGGGCCGCATCCGCATCATCGCGCCGGATATCGGCGGCGGCTTCGGCCACAAGGGCATCCTGCTGCCCGAGGAGGTCTGCCTCAGCTGGCTCGCCCTTCACAAGGGCATGACGGTACGCTGGCTCGAGGACCGGCGCGAGCATCTGAGCGCGAGCGCGAATTGCCGCGAGCACGCCTACCAGATCACGGTCTATGCCGATCGCGACGGCCGCCTGCGCGGCATCGACTGCGAGGCGATCGTGGATTCCGGCGCCTACTCGTCCTATCCATTCTCGGCCTGCCTCGAAGCGGCGCAGATCGCGAGCATCCTGCCGGGCCCATATCGGATGCCGGCCTATCGCTGCCGCACCTACTCGGTCGCGACCAACAAATGCCCGATCCTGCCCTATCGCGGCGTCGCCCGCACCGGCGTCTGCTTCGCGCTCGAGCTGCTGCTCGACGCCGTCGCGGCCGAGGCCGGGCTCGAGCCCGGCGAGGTCCGGCTGCGCAATCTGGTGCAGCCGCAGGACATGCCGTTCGACAACATCACCAACAAGCATTTCGATAGCGGCGACTATCCCGGCGCGCTGCAGCGGGCTTTGGCGGCGATCGATGTCCCCGCCGTGCGCGTGCGCCAGCAGCGCGGCGAGCCGGACGGCCGGCGGATCGGCACCGGCGTCTCGATCTATTGCGAGCAGGCTGCGCATGGCACCTCGGTCTATGCCGGCTGGGGCATCCCGATGGTGCCCGGCCATGAGCAGGCCACGGCACGCCTGACGCCCGACGGCGGGCTCGAGCTGCGCGTCGGCGTGCATTCCCACGGCCAGGGGCTGGAGACGACGCTGGCCCAGGTCGCGCACGAGATCCTCGGCGTCGAGCCCGACAAGATCCGTGTCATCCTCGGCGACACCGCGATGACGCCCTACTCCACCGGCACCTGGGGTTCGCGGTCGATGGTGATGGCCGGCGGCGCCGTGGGCACGGCCTGCGAACAGCTCGTCGCGCGCGCCACGCGCATCGGCGCCAAGCTGCTGCAGCTTGCGCCAGAGGCGGTCACCTGGCGCGACGGTCGCGTCTGCGGGCCGAACGGTAGCGTCGGCCTCGCCGAGATCGCCCACACCTGGTACCGCCGGCCGCAGGATCTGCCCAACGATGTCGATCCCTCCGGGCTCGAGGTCACCGGCGGCTACAAGCCGGTGCGCGACAGCGGCACCTTCTCCTATGCGGCGCATGCGGTGACGGTCGCGGTCGATCCGGATCTCGGCGAGGTTGAGCTGCTCGACTACGTCATCGTCGAGGACGGCGGCGTTCTCGTCAATCCGATGATCGTCGACGGCCAGATTCTCGGCGGTCTCGCGCAGGGCATCGGCACCGCGCTGTACGAGGAGATGCCGTTCGACGAGGCCGCGCAGCCGCTGGCGACGACGCTGGCCGACTATTTGCTGCCGGGTCCGACCGAAGTTCCTGCGCCGCGCCTGTTTCACATGGAGACCCCGTCGCCCTATACGATGTTCGGCGTCAAGGGCATCGGCGAAGGCGGCGCGATCGCGCCGCCGGCCGCGATCGCCAATGCCGTCAACGACGCGCTGCGGCCGCTCGGCGCGGAGCTGATGCAATCGCCGCTGTCGCCGCGCCGCATCGTCGCCGCGGTGCTCGCCGCGAAACAGGCGAGCGCGACGTGAAGGCCGCATCCTTCGCCTATGAGCGCCCTCGCAGCGTGAGCGACGCGCTCGCTCTGCTCGCAGACGCTGATGGCGAAGCCCGGATCATGGCCGGCGGCCAGTCGCTCGGCCCGATGCTCAATCTGCGCCTGGTACAGCCGCCGCGCATCGTCGACATCGCCGGCCTTGCCGAGCTTCGCGCCGTGGAGCGCGATGGCGAGGCTCTCGTGATCGGCGCTTGCGTCACCCATGCCGATATCGAGGATGGACGAATTCCCGACGTCACCCATGGCGTGCTGCCGCGGATCGCCCGCGGCATCGCCTATCGCGCCGTGCGCAACCGCGGCACCATCGGGGGCTCTCTCAGCCATGCCGATCCGGCTGCCGATTGGGTCACCACGCTCGCGGCGCTCGGCGCCAGCGTGAAGCTGACGAGCGCCGACGGCCAACGTGAACTCGCGGTCGCGGAGTTCATCCGGGGCGCGCTGCAGACCGCGCTGCGTCCCGGCGAGCTCGTCACTGCCATCCGCCTGCCCTCGCTCTCGCCCACGGCCCGCTTCGGCTACGCCAAGGCCTGTCGCAAGCCCGGAGAATTCGCTCATGCGATGGCCGCGGTCCTGATCGAGCCGGATCTGGCACGCAGTCGCGTCGTCATCGGCGCCATCGACACCGCGCCGATCTTCATCGACGATTCATCCCTGTTCGGCGGAGGAATCACCGATTTCCGAGAACGCTTCGATCGCGACCTCGCCAGCCGCCTGCTGATGCAGGCCGGCGTGACCGATCCGGCCGTCCGCCACATCCACCTGAGCGTGCTCGCGCGGGCGATCGCGGAGACAGCCGCATGACGACGATCCAACTCACCGTCAACGGCCGCGCGGCCGAAGCCAGCATCGAACCCCGCACCCATCTCGCCGACGCCCTGCGTGACCAGCTCGATCTGACGGGCGCGCATCTCGGCTGCGAGCATGGCGTCTGCGGCGCCTGCACCTTGCTGCTCGACGGGGCTCCGGCCCGCTCCTGCATTACGCTCGCCGTGGCCTGCGATGGCGCCACGGTCACAACCATCGAAGGCCTGGACGAGGACGAGATCGCAGCCGAGCTGCGCGACGCCTTCACGCGCGAGCATGCCCTGCAATGCGGCTACTGCACGCCCGGCATGATCATGTCGGCGCGCGACCTCGTGCTGCGCCTCGATCACGCCGACGAGCAGGCCATCCGCGTCGGCTTGAGCGGCAATCTCTGCCGCTGCACCGGTTATGCCGGGATCGTGCGCGCGATCAGCGCCGTCATTGCCGCGCGACGGCAGCGCGGCATCGCGGCCGTGACCGGCGCGGGTCGGACATCGCTCGGCCCGGTGGGATCGCAGCCTGGCGCCATCGCCATCGCGGTCTCGCCCGCGCGGCCAGCGGCAAAGGACACAAAGCTCCCGCGCGGCGCGGCGCTGGCTTCGCTCGATCCTCCCGAAGTCATGCCCGCCAGGAGCTTCGATGCGTCGTTCACTGTGAAGGCGGCGCCCGCGCAGGTCTTCGCGCTGTTCGGCCAACCCAAGACCCTGGCCGCCTGCTTTCCCGGCGCGACCATCACGGACATCCCGGCTCCGGATCGCATCGAAGGCGAGATCAGGGTCGCCATCGGTCCGCTGTCGGCCGCCTTTCGCGGCTCCGCGCGGATCGACCGCAACGCTGCTGATTTGTCGGGTCGGCTGATCGGTACGGGACGCGACCAACGGAGCCGCACCTCGACCTCCGGGCAGATCGCCTGGCGCATGGTCGCGATCGACGACGGACGGGGGACCCGCGTCGATCTCGCAATCGGCTACAGCCTGTCCGGTCCGCTCGCGCAGATCGCGCGCGACGGGCTGGTGCGCGATCTGGCATCGCGCCTCACGACGACATTCGCACAGAACTGCGAGCAGCATCTCAACGGCACGGCGGGCCTGACCGAGACGACAGAGCCGCAGCGCCTCAACGCGCTGGCCCTGCTGCTCGACGTCGCGCGCCAACGCCTCACCGGCTTGGCCCAGCGCCTGCGCGGGCCATGAGAGCGCCGCGCGCCAGCGAACTGCCTGTCTCACGACCAGCCGTGACATCAGCGCCGAACACCCGCGCGACACATGGTAACGGCACCTGTCTCTACGTTTCAAACAGCAGGCATGCCTTCGCCGTCTCGCGGCGAGATCCGCCCGAGCTTTGCCATCGATCGACCTCTTCCTCCAATGAAGAGGCGCAGGGAAGACCGGGTATCGACTGACACCCGCGGTCCGCGTGCAGCAAACAAGCACGCGGCAGAACCACAGGTTCAGCCCAATATCCGGCCTTCCCTGCGCGGCGGTTTTGCGGCTTATAGGCGCTCTCCCCGGGGACCGGCTGTCTTGCCCCCGTCGCCAGCGGATCATCACCACCGGCTTGGTCTCAGCGTCGGGAGACCAGGACCACACCACTTCGCCGTCGCCTCGCTCCGTTCGTCGGCACGGGCTGTGACACCCGGCTGCAGAGCAACGCGCCCGTCGCCTCTCCGGCTCGACGCTTCATGACGATCGCGAAACGTCCCTCTTCAGCGAGCCGGGATGTCCGAGAATGTGGAGGTGATTTGCCCGACGATGCAAGGGATGAGACCGCGGCAAACTGGCACGACGGGCAAACCGCGCATGCGGGGCATGCGCGGGTTGCCCGTCGGGCGGATGATCAGTTGAACGATCGGCGTGCTCATGATCCCACGTGGAGCGCCGCCTTCGGCGCCTGATCGACATGGTGAGGCGCGCCGTGCTCCGCAGCTTCTCCACGACGACTGCCAAAGGCGGCGCGTCTCGAAACATGAGGCCGCAGCTTGGGCCTCACCCTTCGAGACACCCGCCCTCAGCGGGCTGCTCACGGCGAGGGGTTCAATGTCGTCTGCCCGACCGGAGCACGCCAAACGGTCGGCAGTCTCAAACGCAGGCGCAACAATGCACTTACGCGATTCCTGCGGTGCCAGCGTCCATAGTGCCCGTCGAGCAACGAGCTACCTGCATCGTTGCTCGCCGCCTCCAACTCGTCACAGCCAAGCCGCCTGCACTCTCGCTCTTGCAAGCAGCATAGACCGACACCTCAGGCAGCCACCTGCGCGAGGACATCGGCCCGTTCTAGCGTGGATCTCAACGCTTCGTCAGAGACGTGCGTGTAAATCTCGGTCGTCGCTATACTCGAGTGACCGAGTAGACGCTGAACGAACCGTATGTCGACCCCGCGTTCCATGAGAAGCGTCGCCGCGGTGTGTCTGAGCATATGCGGCGTAATTCGGCGCCCGTTCTTTTGCTCGTATTGGCGGCGCAGCACCAGCCGCATCGATTGAGGTCTGAGAGGCGCGCCCCGGCGATTGAGAAACAGACTTCCGGCCAGACGCCCCTGTTCGCGATGACAAGCGACGATCTCAACGAGGTCAGCTCGGAGTGACGAATCGGATATATACACGATCCGCTCCCGCGCCCCCTTTCCGTAGATCCGGATCGCCCCCCCATCGGACACGACATCTTGCGCCGATATCCTGCATAGCTCGCCCACGCGTATGCCTGTCGCAATCATCAACCGCGCGGCGACAAACGTGTGAGATGCCCTTTTTCCCGCCGCTTTCGACACCGCAAAGCTGGCCAGGAGCATCGATACCTCTGGCCGAGATAGGGATCGGGGGAGTCTCTTGCGCTTAGGAAGCTGGAGCTGCCACTTTGCGAATGGATCGGTAAGGCTTCCCGCCTTAGCCAACCGCCGTACGAAGGCCCGCAGACATGCGAAGCGACACCGGACCGTCCCAAACGCCAATTTCCTACTCTCCAGCAGATCGACAAGATATCCTGCGAGAGTCTCCTCATTGATGGATGATACGAGCGGATCTTCCCGGAGATACCGGCCAAACTCCTTGAGGTCTGCCGTGTAGGCCTCGATCGTATGCGGAGAAAGCTGCCTTTCGACCGCGCAGTATCGCAGAAATTCATCAACAGCAACGCCGACGCGCATGTCACTCCTCCGACGTCCGCACTTTACGTTCGCACGGAGAGCGATGTCAGCGCCGTAGAGTTGTACCGGCTGAGTTGGTTAATTCCTGAGCTGCCAATTTCGCGGCTGCGCGCTCAGGACGGCACATAACTCGGAATTATGAGCAGCTTCCGGGAAAGAGTCGACCTTGCGGTCAACTTTACAAATCTAGAACGGATTGAGGCAATCGAGAGCCATGTACAGCGCATTGAGTTGTATCGACATAATAATCTCGGGAAGATCCTCGTAATAAATAAGGAAGTACAACACGTAGAGCGCTGGTCGTCCCTTTATCATGAAGCATTGGTACACATTCCCTCAGCATTTATTCGTGAGGTGCGAAACGTATTGATACTAGGGGGCGGCTCACTCTTTGCTGCCTCGCAAGCACTTCTCTATCCTACAGTTAGGCGCTGCACACTCATCGATCATGATCCGGCAGTCCTTGACCTGATGGCGAGACATTACGGCCATGCACGAGCGGTCATGAATGACGCAAGGTTCACTCATGTGAATGATGATGCACTAGAATACCTGATACGGTCCGAAGAGAAGTACGACTTGGTGATAAATGATTGCTTTGATGTTTTGGCCGAGTTTAGGAGGTCCAGCGCATCACCCTTCAAGTTGATGATGGACCACGTTTCGCCACAGGGCGCTTGCGCCGATGTCATATACAGGCATATCTTTGAGGAACGACACCGCGAAGAAACATTGACTGAACTGTCCCACCTTGGCTCCTACGCACTCTCATTGATTGCTGTTCCAGAATATCCAGGAGTCCTTCATTTGCTTGCCTGCTGGGGCGGCAAGCACATCTCGCAAGAGTTGCGAACAACAAGAAATCTGGTTCAACGCTCTTGGCGTAGGCCCGGATCTAACGCGGCTCTAGAGTACTACAATCCGCAATTTCTTCCGCACTATCTTTATCTTCCGCCTTACCTTAGGCGCGAGAAAGCCTATGCGATGTAATTGCGCCGGAAAGAGAACTCATTCGAGGGGGCGCTTAGGTCGTCATAGAAGACTTTGGCCCGCTTCCATGCGCGAGAGTCCAATATGCGAGAATTGCAGGCTTTTCGCTCCGCAGACTCACTTAAATATCCGTATTGTATCAAGTATTGATCAGCACTGCTTTCGGTCACCGCCCAACCCGACCCCAGTAAGGTGCACGTCTTTTGATCTGGCCGCGTTGCGACAACGATCTTGTTGATTTGAAGGTAGTATATGTCCTTATAACTAGAGATATCGATATCGATTCCGGACTTGCGTGCAATACTTTGCGCAACGTAACCGTGCTGGGCAGGACATTTAGCGAGGCGCCCGTATATGGTAGCATTCGCGCCGAAATAATTCCGATGAAAAAAGTCCGGAATCGAGTCGAGTAAGATCTTTGTTGGAACGACACCAACAAGCCCTTCGCCGATGAAGCCGTAGCGGGCGTAGAGGCCAACAAGAGTTTCGCCATTCAGGCTTCCGATTCGCAGTGCCGCATCAGAGCCAGCGAAGAACTCCATAGCCTGAAATTCTTCATTACTTATCTTTCCTTGGAAGCTGTAAAGCTTGTTGTAGCGAGTAGCGTTCAGCATTGGATCACCTGGGAACAACTGGGAGTAGGGAGAGATAATCCCCTGAAGTATCAGCTTATCACCGTCGCCGATTATTCTCTCGTGCAAGCCACGTCGCCAAAGATCCATTGGGCCATCGAATGTGGAATGTCGGGTTGCCCGCTTTATTGCAGCAGTGAACATATAGCCGCCGATGGCGCCAACAATCGTTTGAGCCGCAGCCTCTAGCAAGGGCTTCCACAGCAATTCTGTTTGGAGTGACATAATTCCGAGTTATGTTTCGTTGAAATGCCGAGCATGCTATCGGCTGGAGAGCAAAAAACAATCCCTCAACCTATAATTTTGAATCCCGGACGCGGAGGTTTGGTGAGGTGGGCGGCGGCGTGCCTCGCAGGCGGCCCTACGGTCCGGGACATCGACCAAGGGAGACCGACGATAGTTTCCAGTCGGGAAGATGTGACCGAGCAGGTCCAAGAATACCCGGTAACCGCCAATCCGCTGTCAAAGACCTCTCTCTTGCAAATTCACGACCCCGCGATCCCACATCTTTCAGGACCGACGGCACACCCGCGGAGAAAGCGGGAATACGCGCATCGGATGACCGCGCCCCACACACGCGACCGATTATCCGATGAGGGCGATCCGCTCGGCGTCTAGAAGCTCGTACTTCACCCATGACCCGCGCCGGCTGGCCTGAGCGCTCTGAGACTGGCGGCCGGAATTTGCGCGGCGTATGGCTCCCCTATTCGTCCAGGAGATCAAGAAACCGCTCGACCTTCTGCAGCACCGGTCTGGCACTCTGGTCGCAATGGATGACCCGATTGCCGTCGCGCTGCAGCAGCCGTGAGCACGACCTCCGGATTCGTCCCGGCAGCAGCGTGGCCGCGATTGCTTCCGGCCCTACGTCGAGGCGCATGATTCCGCGCTCTCTGCACCTCATCCTGAGCCTGGCAATGGCGAAGAAATTGCTGGCCGCAGGCGGCAACGTTCCGAACCGACGCTGCGTTTCATCCTCGATATCTTCCAGCTCATCGTCAGTCCTACACCGGGCCACCCGCGCATAGATCTCGAGCCTGACCGCCTCCGACTGCACGTAGTCCGAGGGAAGCAGCTCGGCGATCGGCAGGTTCAGCTCCGGGACCCAGAGGGCCGACATCCCGTCGCGATCGCCTTCCAGCGCCAAGGTCAGCAGATGACCATAGAGTGTCGGACCAAATACCTGCACGTGACCGGACTGGCGATCCGACAGCATGTCGCCGCTCCCGCGGAGGTCGAGATCGCGCGCGCTGATGGCAAAGCCCGCGCCCGGACGATTCAGTTCCTCGAGCACGGAGAGCCGCTGCTCCGATCGGTCCGAGCCGCCCTCGGTCAGGAAATGCGCGAATGCCCGGATGCCGCCGCGACCGACTCGCCCGCGGAGCTGATGCAATTGCGCCAGGCCAAATTTTTCCGGCCAGCACACGACGATCGTGTTCGCCCGCGGTATGTCGAGGCCACTTTCGACGATGTTGGTCGCGAGCAGGACGTCGGCCTTGCCTTCGACGAACGCCATCAGCCGCTCGTCGATCTCATCCGCAGGCAGCTTGCCGTGAATCGTGATGATCCGAAGCTCCGGCGCCAGCATGTGAATGCGGGCCCGCATGGGATCCAGGTCCTGGATCCGCGGACAGATCACGAAGCTCTGGCCGTTGCGGCGATGCTCGCGCCCCAGGGCGGTGGTGATCGCGATATCCGACAGCGGCGCGACCTTGGTCACCACGGGCACACGATGCACGGGCGGCGTCGCGATCACGCTGAGGTCGCGCAGGCCGGTCAGACCGGCCGCCAGCGTGCGCGGGATGGGCGTCGCGCTCATCCAGAGCCTGTGACCGTTCTTGTTGAGGCTCGACAGCATGGCCTTGTCGGCCGCGCCGAAATGCTGCTCCTCGTCGATGATGACGAGCCCGAGGTCAGCGAACTTGACGTCCTTCGACGCCAGCGAAAGCGTGCCGACGACCACTTTCAGCTCACCGCTCTTCAAGCCCTCGCGCACCTTGCGCGCTTCGGCCGTCGAAGCGATACGGGAAAGATTTCCGACCTCGATGCCGAGCGCCGCAAAGCGCTTGCGGAACGTCTCGACGTGCTGTCGCGCCAACACCGTCGTCGGGACGACGATCGCGACCTGCTTGCCGGCCAGAACTGTCGCCGCGGCCGCGCGCAACGCCACCTCGGTCTTGCCGAAGCCGACGTCACCGCAGACGATCCGGTCCATCGGATGCCCCGATGCCAGATCATCCAGAACCTCGCGGATGGCCTGCGCCTGGTCCGGCGTGGTGAAATACGGGAAGCGCGCGACGAATTGCTCGTAGCTCGCGGGCCGCGGCACGAGCTTCGGAGCCGGCCGCCGGCGCCGCTGGCTGATCTGCTTGGCAAGTTCCTTGGCGACGATGTGAATCTCGGTCTCGGCGGCGGCGCGCCGCGGCCGCCACGAACTGCCGTCGGCCTTGTCGAGCGAGGTGTTGCCGAGTTCAGCCGCGTAAGGCCAGATCAGGGCCAGCTCCGCAAGGGGCACGAGGACCGCATCAGTTCCGGCGAACACCAGGCGGACCATCTCGCGCGCGGAGACACCGGCGGCGCCCATCGCCCGCAATCCGCCGAGCCGGGCCAACCCACGTTGCAGATGCACGACGACCGATCCGGCCTCGGGCAGATCTGCGGTTTCGAAGCCGGGTGTCCAGGCCCAGTTCGCAGGCTGCGGCTGATGCGCTCTACTGCCGAGAACGTCGGAGGCGGTGATGACAACAATTGGCTTCCGCCCGGGAACGACGAAGCCGGCGTCGAAGCCGGCCAGCAAGGCTGCTTCCCGCCTGCCTCTCGCAATTGCCTGCGCCCAATCAACGGCGCCTTCGGCTTTGACTCCGCTCATGGCGGCCATCAGCCGCAGATCCGACTCGGCCGCCGCGGCAAACACGAGGCGTGCATCACCCCGCCGGGCTTCCTCGATGAAGGCGCGCAGCGCCTTCCGGGGCGTGGCCTCCTTGAAGAACTCCGGCGTCGCTCGGTATGGCGCCGTGGGCGACAGCAACGCAATTCTCTTGGCCGTCTGCTCCCATTCGCGGCGGCTCACATAGGCACGATCACGCTCGGCACGGGGAGCCGCTTCCTCGATCGTGCTCAGCCAGATGTCCGCATGCTTGGGGAGCTCCGCATCGGCGATCCACTTGGCCCGCGTGCAGTACTCGAACAGACTGGCCTTGTTCCGAGCTCGTTCCTTGAACGCCAGCCGCTCGGACATCGGATCGATCTGGAGCTCCTTGAACTCGGAGATCACTTCCTGATCCAACGGATTGAAGGTGGCAATCCGTCGTATCCTCCCGCCTGAATGCTCGACCCTGAAAGGGCCACGCGCCCCGGCCGGGAAGATCTCGAACGTGTTGCCGTGAAACAGCACGCCGCCGGGATAATCCGGGCTGTCGTCCGAGTCATATCCGAGCGCCGCAAAGCGAGCTTCAAAATGCTGTTCGGAGTAGCTTTCGCCGACCCGCAGCAGCATGCCACTTCCCGACCAGTCCGCCGGCCGCGGCACGCGCTCCATGATCGCCTCCACGGTCGTGATCAGCAGAGGCTTCTTCGCCCGCGCGAGACGCCTCAACACGGAACTTCGCCGGCCCGCGATGTCACGCGACGGCTCGAGCAGATCGAACGGCAGGGTGTTCAGCCGTGGATAGACGAGCACGTCGCAGGCGGGATCGAGAACCTGAATGATGGACGCCAATCGCTCGGCGCGGCGCTCGTTCTTGGCGAGAAACGCAAGTCCGCTTCGCCCCTTCGCTTGCCACTCGGCCACCAGGTGCAGCGCCAAGAGCCCCAGAGGCGACGCGGAGGACACGGCAGGCTTCGCGGCTGCCACCTTCTTTGGCGCACCCGATATCGTCTTGCGCGGAACCGGCTTCGTTCGTGATGCGGCGTGCTTTGGTGAGGGCGTCTTCCGCTGCACCGAGCTGCGGGGATTACGAAGAACTGAGGGCAAAGATGGTGGCTCGTGTGTCGTTGAGGATGCCGGGACGAACGTCCGGCGAATCTGACGACAATTAGCGGATTCGGATCGTCGAGGGCACCAAGATCTCAAAGCGCTCCGCGCAGGCGCACCAGATCCCTATCCCGCCTCGGGAAGGTCAGAGACATGTCCCGAACCGGGAAAGTTCATGCGGCACATGACCTCATCACCGGGAATGCGCGCCATAGCCAGGCTCGACGCGCGTGACGATCGCGCAACGTCCCTCTTCAGCAAGCCGAGATGCGCGAGAAGGTGGCGGTGTTGCCCGACGACACATTTGAGTAGTTCGGCGGCGCGCGCCGCAGTCGCATGGGACGCGCCAGGCCGCCCCGATCAGGCGGCGCGGACCTCCTCGACGAAGCTGCCGACCTCGGTCTTCAGTTGCTCGGCCTGCCGCGACAGTCCGTCGGCCGCGTTCAACACTTCGCTCGCGGCGATGCCGGTTTCGGTCGCCGCCTTGCTCACGCCGCTGATCGTCGCCGTCACGTCCTTGACCGACTGCGAGGTCTGCTGAACGTTGCGGGCGATCTCCCCGGTCGCCACGCCCTGCGCATCGACAGCCGATGCAATCGCGTGCGAGATCGAGGAGACCTCCTCGATGGTCCCGGCAATGCCGCGGATGGCGTCGACGGCTTCCTTGGTGGCGGCCTGGATCTGCGAGATCTGCCCGCCGATATCCGCCGTCGCCGACGCCGTCTGGGTCGCCAGCATCTTCACCTCGGAAGCGACCACCGCAAAGCCGCGCCCGGCTTCGCCGGCCCGCGCCGCCTCGATCGTCGCGTTCAGCGCGAGCAGATTGGTCTGGGCGGCGATCGCCTGGATCAGGGTGACGACCTCGCCGATCTTCTCGGCGCCCTCGGCGAGCGTCTGCACGATCTTGTCGGTGCGCTGGGCATCGGCCACGGCACGGCCGGTGATCATCGAGGACTGCGCGACCTGGCGGCTGATCTCGGTGATCGAGGCCGTCAGTTCCTCCGCCGCGGAGGCGACCGTGCTGGCGCCCATGCTTGCCTCTTCGGCGGCAGTAGCCACCGTGGTCGCCTGCCCCTTGGTCTGCGTCGCGGTCGAGGACATCGACCGCGCCGTCGTCTCCAGTTCGGTCGCGCCCGAGGCGAGCTGCGCAACCATGGCGCCGGCCTTGGCCTCGAAATCGCGCACCAGGCCTTCGAGACGCGCCGCGCGCTTTTCCTTGACGACGCGCTCGGCGGCCTGCTCGCCGGCCAGCCGGTTGGTGGTGAGCATGGCCTCCTTGAAGACCTGAACGGATTGCGCCATGCCGCCGATCTCGTCCTTGCGCGTGGCGAACGGCACCTCGGCCTCGTCGTTCCGCGCCAGCCGGGTCATCACCTCCGACAGCTTCGCGATCGGATCGAGCAGATGGCGCACCAGCAGGATGGACGACGCCGCCGACAATCCCAGCACGAACAGGATGGCTGCGCCGGCAAACAGGATACCCTTCAATCCATCGGCCTCATCCTGCTCGGCGACAGCCTGCGCATCGCGCAAGGCGGCGTCGCGAATGCCCAGCAGCGACGCGTTCGCGGCCGTGGCCTGCCTGCGCCAATCGTCGATCGACACCTCGTAAGGCGTGGCATTGAAGGCCGCCTTGATCAGCCCCTCGCGCAGCGTCTTATCCGCGCCGAAATAACGCTCGCGCGCCGCACCGACGCTCGCGCGCGTCGCCTTGGGCGCATGGGTGTCGTCGCCGCGGTCGAGGATTTCGGCCCACAGCTGCGCCATCTGCCCCGTCGCAAAATTCAGTTCGTCCCGTTCCGCCGGAGAAGCCGGCCGGCCCGCCGTGACAAGCCCTGAAATCAGCAGCGACACCTGGCCTGCCGTCTGCCGGATCACCCAGCCTTTCTGGGCAACGTCGAGCAGATTGCCGGCCGTTGTGCTCAGCAGCATCGTCTCCTTGATGCCGCTTTCGAGCAGCTGGTTCAGGCTCGCCATCGCATCGGCGTAGTCGCGCATCGCCTTGGCGGCGATGCCGCTTCCGCGCTCGGCCAGCGGCTTGCTCCAGTTGGCGGCCGCTTCATTGCGCACGGCGGCGATCTTCGCCACGGCCGCCTGGACCCGCTGCGACAGATCAGCGTCGTCGCGCGCGAGCACAGCCAGCTTGGCCATCGCCTCGTCGCTGGTGCGGCGATTGTCGGCGAACTCCTTCAGCACGGCACCATCAGCCGGAGATTTGCCGCTCAGGGCGCGATTGACGGGACCGCGTTCGACAGTCAGTGCTCCCACCGCCTCGAAGCCGGCCGCCAGCCGCGTCTCGAGGGCGTGCGCCGCGATGGCGTTCTGATAGGCGCCCCAGCGCTCGCTGAGTTGAAGGCCCGATGTCAGGACGATGACGCCCGACATCAACGCCGCGATAGCAATTCCCGTCCGCTTGATGGACACGTCCTCGACTCCCCATTCCCCAGGACACCCCGATCACGATGGCGCGCCGAGCGCACCATCGCGAAAGGCCCTGCTCTACTTCAGTTCGAATTCCACCAGCTCGATGGTCGACTTGCCCGTATTCCGGATCGTCCGCGCCGGCCCGATGTCCTGCCAGGCGAAATCGCCGAACTTCAGGTTCAGCTTGTGATCCGGCTTGCCTTCGCGGCCCTCGATGAGTTCGCCACCCTGCACCACGATCCGCACGCCCGGCGCGGCCTGACGCATCGCCGGCGCGGTTTGGCCAGGCTGCAGGATCAATCGCCAGGCCTGAAGGCGATGGTTGTCCATGACCGTGACATAGGGCTCGGGACGCGCGGCCGGCGTGAAGCGGCCCGGCTCGGAGTCGAACAGCTCGAAGCCCGCAATCCGGAAGTCGCCGTCGCCCACATTGACGACCTGGTGGACGCCCGGCTTCTTCGTGTAGTTGGTGAACAGCACCTCGCCGACCTTGCGGGGCACGATCAGCGGCTTGCCGCCGAGCGGCGTCCCCTCCGCATTCGAGACGGCGAGATAGACCTGCGCGAAATCCCTGGTGTGGCTGTGATAGGCCGCCATGCCTCCGGCCGGAATCGTGACGTTCATGAACTGCAGATATTCGTTCTTGAAGGTCTGATCGTGGAAGCTCGCGAACTCGATCGGCACGATCTCGGGCTCGCCTGCCGCATTCGCGCGTCCCGGCAGCACGGCGGCGCCAATGACCTGGGCGCCCAGCACGGCGCAACACCCGCACAAAAACTGACGCCGTCCCATCGCATTCCGCATCTTGTCGCCTTGTCGTCTCGTTGAACTACGCATGCTGACCTGACTATCTGGATACCCCTTAAGACACGTTTAAGTGACGGCGCTCGCGCAGGTGTGAGAGCGCATGGCACGTCACATGCGAACGCATGCCTGCTGCATTCGCCGATGATCGTCAGCCGAAACGATCACTTGCGTGCTGATCGCGCAGTGAAGCAAAAAGCGGGCGAATGAGCCGATGGATGACGATGCAATGCCTGCATCCATCGGCACGCGCAGCGCGGACATGATGCGAACCGAGCGCTCGCTGCAGCGTCGACGGCACTGCTCCGAACCATCTCCCGACGACACCTGACTTTGTCAGGCTCCGCGCACCTGCCCCGGACGATGCCACGTTCGAACGCTCGTCGCGCTGGCAAGATCTGACCAGCGTCTGCAATCCCATTCAAGATCATGGACGGAAATCCAGGCAGGGAGCTCTGCCTCAAAGGAGAGCAACATGACTGTTTCAGCCGCGACGACCTCGCCGAATGATCATGCGACGATGATCGTTCCCCGCTTGTTTGTTCTCGAGCTCAGCGCGGGCAAGATTCACACGATGAACATCGACGGATCGGGCCGCGAGACGATCGTCACAGACTGCCGTCTTCCGGACGGCATCGCCCTCGACCTGGATGCGGGCCACATCTATTGGACCAATATGGGCGTTCCGAACCTCGATGATGGCTCGATCGAACGCGCCGACCTGGATGGCGGAAACCGCACCATGATCGTGCCGCAGGGGCATACGCACACACCGAAGCAGATCATCCTGCATCGGCGCGACCGCAAACTCTATTGGTGTGACCGCGAGGGCATGAAGGTCATGCGCGCCAACATGGACGGCTCCGCGATCGAAACGCTGGTGGACAGAGGGTCGTCCGAGCTCCGGCAGCCCGATCTGACGCGATGGTGCGTCGGCATCGCGATCGACGACGAGACCAACCGGATGTATTGGACGCAAAAGGGCCCGGAGAACGGCGGTCTCGGTGTCATCTACCGGGCAGGCCTGGACATTCCCAAGGGCGAGAGCGCATCGGCCCGGTCGGACATCGAAGTCTTCTTTGATGGCCTGTCCGAGCCGATCGATCTCGAACTCGATCACGGGCGTCGTCTGCTCTACTGGACGGATCGTGGCGAAGCCCCGCGCGGCAACACCGTCAACCGCGCCTCGATCGACAACAAGCCCGCTGAGCCGGAGATCGTGGTGCGCCACTTGAACGAAGGGATCGGACTCACGCTCGACCTGCCGAATGACCGCATGTTCGTCACGGATTTCGCAGGCTCCCTGTACGTCGCCAGGCTCGACGGCTCGGACCTGCAGAGCCTGCTGTTCGGCCAAGGCAACCTCACCGGCATCGCCTACGCAGAGATCGCTCGAAAGATCTGACAGGGCGCAGCGCTCGTGAAGATCGGGCGAAGCCCCAGGGCTTCCCGCGCTGAGCGTTATGGCTTTTCATCTGCGACGCGCTGATCGCAGCGTCAGCACGACATGCCGGCTGCAATACGCTACGGTCGGTGCACATGCACGGCATGACGCGCTCGCAGTGCGTCCGCGTCAAGCCAGTTCGGCGGCACGATGACACGCGACATAATGGTCTGGTCCCATCGCATCCAGCACCGGGAGACGCTGCGAGCAGACATCGATCGCGGCCGGACAGCGCTGCGCGAAGCGGCAGCCGGGCGGCGGATCGACCGGGCTCGGCGGATCGCCCTTGACCAGATAACGGCGCTTGAGATCATCTCGCAGCGGTCCGGGCGGCGCGGCGGCGGCGATCAGCGACCAGGTGTAGGGATGACGGGGCGCGGCGAAGATGTCGGCGGCCGGCGCCTGCTCGACGATCTTGCCGAGATACATCACCGCGACCTCGTCGCAGAATTTCTGGATCACGCCGAGATCGTGCGAGATGAAGATGTAGGTGAGATCGCGCTCGCGCTGCAGCCGCTTCAAGAGGTTCAGAATCTGCGCCTGGATCGCGACGTCGAGCGCGGACACCGCCTCGTCGCAGACGATCAGGTCGGGTTCGGGCGCCATCGCCCGCGCGATGCACAGCCGCTGACGCTGGCCGCCGGAGAACTGGTGCGGATACAGGTCGGCGGCCTGCGGCGGCAGGCCGACCTCGGCCAGCAGCCTGCGCACCCGCTCGTCGCGTTCGCTGCGCGTTCCGATCCCGAGCAGGTCGAGCGGCTCGCGGATCTGATCGCCCGCGCGGCGCCGCGGATTGAGCGCCGAGAACGGATCCTGGAACACGATCTGCAGATGCCGCCGCACCTCGCGCAAGGGCCGGCCGGTGAGGCCCGCGATGTCGCGGTTGCCGAAGACGATCTGGCCGGATGTCGTCGGCACCAGTCGCATCACGGCCTGCGCGGTGGTCGATTTGCCCGAGCCGCTCTCGCCGACGATGCCGAAGGTGGTGCCGCGACGAACGCGGAAGCTGACGCCGTCGACCGCATGCACGAATGACGGCTTGCCGTTGCGGCGCCCGGCCGGAAAGTGCACGACGAGGTCGTTGACGTCGAGCAGCACCTCGCGGGGGCCTGTGCCGCGGATCGCTTCGGCCATGCTCATGCCACGAGCTCCGTCTTGCGCCAGCAGGACACGGCGTGATCAGGCGCAATCGGCTCGAGCGCGGGCTGCGGCTTCGCGCGGCAGACGTCGCAAGCCTGCGCACATCTTGCAAGGAAGGCGCAATCGGCGCCGCGCGCGCCGAGCGGCGGCACCATGCCGGGGATCTCGCCGAGATCGACCCAGGGCTTTGGCGGCTCCCCAAGGGCGAGGTGCGGAACGCAGTTGAGCAGGCCCCGCGTATAGGGATGACGCGGCGCCGCCACGATTGCATCCGACGCCCCCGCCTCGATGCAGCGTCCGGCATAGAGCACGAGCATCTCGTCGGCGAGCTCGGCGACCGCGCCGAGATCGTGGGTGATCAGCAGGATCGCCGTCCCAGTGCTGCGTTGCAGCTCGGCCAGCAGATCGAAGATCTGCGCCTGCACGGTCACGTCGAGCGCCGTGGTCGGCTCGTCGGCGATCAGCAGCTTCGGCCGCCCGGCCAGCGCCATCGCGATCATCACGCGCTGGCGCATGCCTCCCGACAGCTGGTGCGGATAGGCGTCGACCCGCTGCTCTGCGGCCGGAATCTGCACCGCGCGCAAGAGCTCGATAGCGCGCTTGCGCCCGGTGGCGCGATCGAGCCCCTCGTGCCAGCGCAACACCTCGCCGATCTGGTCGCCGACCGTGAACAGCGGATTGAGCGCCGTCATCGGCTCCTGGAAGATCATCGACATGGCGCTGCCGCGCAGGCTCCGCATCTCCTTCGGCGACAGAGCCAGCAGATCCCTGCCCTCCAGCATGATGCGGCCCGAGGTAATGACGAAATCCTCCGGCAGCAGCCGCATCAGCGCCAGCGCCGTCATGCTCTTGCCGCAGCCGGATTCGCCGACCAGCGCCAGGGTCTGCCCCAGCGCGACCGTGAACGACAGGTTCTCGATCACGGGGACGAGGCGGCCGGCCCCGTTGCGCATGCTGACGTTGAGATCATCGACTTCGAGCAGCGCACCCATCACGACCTCCGCCGCAGGCGCGGGTTGATCGCATCGTTGAGGCCGTCGCCGACCAGGCTGATTGCGAGTACCGCGAGGAAGATCGCCGCTCCCGGGAACATCACCGCCCACCAGGCGTCGAGAATGTAGTTGCGGTTCTGGCCCAGCATCAGTCCCCAGCTCATGACGTTCGGGTCGCCCAGGCCCAGGAAGCTCAGGCCGCCCTCGAACAGGATCGCGACGCCGATCGCCAGCGTCGCCGACACGATCACCGCGGGCAGCGCATTCGGCAGCAGCACGCGCAGGATCAGGTTCGCATTGGAGGCGCCCGCCGCGCGCGACGCCTTGACGAAGTCGAGGTCGCGCAGCCGCATGAATTCCGCCCGCGTCAGCCGCGCCACCGAGGTCCAGCTCACGCCGCCGATCGCGAGCGTGATGGTGGTCAGCTTCGGCCCGAACAGCGTCACCAGCACCATCGCGAACAGCAAGGGCGGCAGGATCTGGAAGAACTCGGTGATCTTGACCATGATGGCATCGATCGCGCCGCCGAAGTAGCCGCCGACCGCGCCGATGACGAGGCCGATCGCGATCGTGATGAGCGCGGCGACGGCGCCGACCGCGAGCGTGGCGCGACCGCCGTAAATCAGTCCGGCCAGCACGTCGCGGCCGAGATAGTCGGTGCCGAACCAGGCATCGGCATCGGGCGGCATGAACGGCGCGCCGACGAGATCGAGCGGATCCACCGGATAGAGCGATGGCCCGACCACGGCCACCAGAATGATCAGAATCAGCATGCAGGCGCCGGCGACGCCGGACGGGCTCTTCATGAATTGCCGTAGCGCCAGACGTCCCGGCGAGGCGGCGGCCCGCGTGGGCAGATCGGCCGGCGACGTCGGCAGCGGCGCGGTGCTCTCGATCACCGTCATCGCCGCCCCGTCCGGATTCGCGGGTCAACGAGGCGGTAGACCACATCGGTCAGGATATTGGCGGTCATCACCATCAGCGCAGAGAAGAACAGCACGGCCATCAAGGTCGGATAGTCGCGCCGCAGAATGGAATCGAACACCAGCCGGCCCATGCCGGGCCAGCTGAACACGGTCTCGACCAGCACGGCGCCGGCGAACAGGTTGCCGAACTGATGGCCGGCGACGGTCACGATCGGGATCAGCGTGTTGCGCAGCGCGTGTTTGCCAACCACCAGCCACTCCGGCAGCCCCTTGGCGCGGGCGGTTCTGACATAGTCGGCCGACAGCGCCTCGATCATGTTGACGCGCGCCAGCCGGCTGTATTGCGCGATGAACACGAGTGCGAGCGTCAGCGACGGCAGCACCAGATGGCGGGCGACGTCGAGCATATAGGCGACCCCGTACTTCGGATTGACCACGTCGGCCATGCCGACCACGGGAAGGATCGGCCAGACCGAACCGAACAGCAGCAGCAACAGCAGCCCGGTCCAGAAGATCGGCGCCGCATAGCCCGCCAGTGAGACCACCGTGACGGCGTGGCTGAACAAGCCGTTCGGCCGCCGGGCGCTGACCACCCCGAGCAAGGTCCCGATCGCGAGTGCGGCGGACAGCGCGCACAAGGTCAGATACAGCGTCGCCGGCAGCCGCTGCAGGATCAGGCCGAGCACGGGCTGGTTGAAGTAGTAGGAGTAGCCGAAGTCGCCCATCGCGACGTTGCCGAGATAGATCGAGAGCTGCTGCAACAGGCTCTGGTCGAGGCCGTATTTGGCGCGCAGCGCCGCAACGACATCGGCCGACGCGCCGCCCATCTCGCCGGCGATCACCTGGACGGGATCGCCGGGAGCAAGGTGGATCAGGCAGAAGTTGAGCACCAGCACGGCGATCAGCAGGGCGACCGCATTGATGATCTGCCGGGCCAGATGGGTGGCGAATGCCATGATGCAGCACGTCTCCTCGTGGCTCTCGCGAACCGATGTCAGACCCGCCTCAGGTCTTCGGCGGCGTTTCCCAGTACAGCTCGTCGAGCGGCGACATCATGCCCCAGATCGAGTTCGGGAGATTGCCGAGCCCCTTGGCGAACGCATTGTAGTACGGGCTGACATTGATGAAGTAGATCGGCACATCCGAGACGACGATCTTCTGGAACTCCGAGTACAGCGCCTTGCGCTTCTCGGGTGAGGTTTCGACCGCCGCCGCCTGCAACAGCTCATCCACCTTCGGATTGGAGTATTGCTGCGTGTTCGACCAGATGATGCCCTTGCGGATGTTCGACGTCAGATAGGTGCGGTTGACGCCGATCACCGGGTCGCCCCAGTTGTAGACGGTGTCCATGGTCAGGTCGAAGTCGAAGTTCGAGACGCGCTGTGCCCAGGTGGGAAAATCAGGCGCGGCGCGCACCTCGAGATTGATGCCGACCCGCTTGAGCTGCGAGCGCATGTACTCGGCGACGTTGCGCTGCTGCTCGTCGCCGCCCGGAATGTAGTCGATGGTCAGCGAAAAGCGCGAGCCGTCCGCCCCCTTGGCGTAGCCCGCGGCATCCAGCAACGCCGCCGATTTGGCGTAGTCCACCTTGTAGGGTTCGACGGCCGCTTCGGCGAGCGGCGAATCCGGCGCGATCGGCCCCAGCGCTGGCGTGGCCTTGCCGCCCATCAGCTTGGAGACGATGAAGTCGCGGTTGGCCGCATAGGCGATGGCCTGGCGCACGCGGACGTCGTCGAGCGGCTTCTTCTTTGTGTTGAATGCGAGCCAGTTGAGCGGGCCGACGCCGGCCATGCCCTTGTCGGTCACGACCAGGTTGGGTGACTTCTGCAGCCGATCGATGTCGCGGGCGCCGGCGATGAAGGGAAACGCGCTGAAGTCGCCGCGCTCCAGCGAGACCACGGCCGCGTTCTGATCCGACACCAGTCTGACCACGATCTTGTCGAGCTTGGGCCGCCCGGGGATGAAGAACTTGTCGAACTTCTCCAGCGTGTAGTATTCGCCCTGCTTGTATTCGGTCAACTTGAACGGCCCGGAGCCGATCGGCTTCAGATTGGCCGGGTGGGTCTTGAGGTCCTGGCCATCGCCATAGATGTGCTTGGGCAGGATCGGCATCAGCGCCGGCGACATCGCCAGGAGCAGCGACGGGCTCGGGTTCTTCAGGCGAAGGATCGCGGTCGCGGGATCGGGCGTCTCGACCTTGTCGACCGCCGCCAGCATCGTCTGGAACGGATGATTGGCCTTGATCGCCATGATCGAGAAGGCGACGTCCTCCGACGTCAAGGGGTGGCCGTCGTGGAAGACGGCATCCTTCACCAGGTGCAGCGTGACGGACAATCCGTCAGGCGCGACCTCCCACGACTGCGCCAGATAGGGCTGCGGATTCCACTTGTCGTCATAGCGCAGCGGGCTGGCGAAGATCTGCGCGGTCGGCATCGCCGTCGCCATGCCCGACTGCACGGCGCCGTTGAAATGCCGTGGCACCTGCGTGGTCGCGACCACCAAGGTGTTGCCGCTGGATGACTGAGCCTGCGCCGCGGGCGAGGCGGTCGTGGCCGCGACGAGACCGAGAGCTCCGAGCACGAAATGTCGTCTGATCAACATGGCTATCCCGCTTCCTGATTTACGACAGGGTGGATGATGAGAAAGTCGCTTGGTGGTCCGATGTGCTCTGCTGTCATCGCATCACGCCGCAGCGGTCAGGGCGCGGTCGAGGATCGCGTCGAGTTCGTGATCCGATGGCAAATTCGCGGTACCCACGCCGGCGAGCGTGATGGTCTCGGCCGCAGCCGGCGCAGCATCATCCGCCGGCGTCAGCGACCAGTTGCGCGACACCAGTTGGAACACCTGCGCCCGGTCGTCGCCGTCGACCCGGCAAATTCCCTTCAGCCGCAGCAACTGGCCCGGCAGGTCGTGCACCGCGGCCGCCAGCCTGTCGCGATCGAAACGGCCGGCGCGCCGATAGGTCCAGCGACGGAAATCGCTCTCATGATCCACCGTTTCCGCCACCGGCTCGGCGCGGAATCGCGCGAGCCGCCCTCGTCCGAAAACGACCTGCTGCACGGGACTCAGGGACGACAATGGTTCGATCGGCACATCCGGACGGATGGCGCCGATGACGGCGCACGCCGCCTCGCGCTGGCTCTCGCTGGCGAGGTCGCATTTGCTCAGCAGCACGACGTCGCATCTGGCGAACTGGTTGCGGATGGTCTCGCCGACATGCCGGTCCTCGCACTGTGTCGCGATGCGGGTTGCATCGGCCAGCACGACGACGCCGTCGAGCCGCAGCGACGGCTCGACCAGCGCGATCTCGGCGATACGCCAGGGATCGCCGACGCCGCTGGCTTCGATCACGACGCGATCGAAGCGCCCGACATCGTCGAGCAGCCGCGCCAGCGTGTCGAGAAAGCCCGTCCCGATGCTGCAGCAGACGCAGCCATTGGTGAGCGACATCGTCGTGCCGTCGTGGCTGCGGATCAAAGCCGCATCGACGTTGATCTCGCCGAAATCGTTCACCAGCACCGCGCAACGCTCCGTGCTGGCGGACAGCAGGCGGTTGAGCAGCGTCGTCTTTCCGGCGCCGAGAAAGCCGCCGATCACGGTGAACGGAATGGGCGCTGATGCCGTCATGCGCGCGGCGCCTCCTTGACGACGCCGCCGACCACCGTGCCCCACACCGGAACGTCCTTCAGGGCCTCCGGCGCGACCGTCAATGGATCCTGCTCGAGGACCGCGAAGTCAGCATACTTGCCGGCCTCGATGCTGCCGATGAGATGGTCGAGCTTGAGCGTGTAGGCCGCGCCGATCGTGATGGCGTTCAGCGCCTGCTCCACGCTCAGCGCCTCGGTCTCGGCGCCGAGCTTGCGGCCCGACGAGGTCACGCGGTTCACGGCGCACCACGCGGTGAACAGCGGCGACAGCGGCGTGACCGGCGCATCGGAATGGATCGAGAAGGGAACGCCGATCCGCTGCGCCGTGCCGGTCGCATCGAGGCGGTTCGCCCGCTCCGGTCCCATCGTAAGCTCGTAGTGGGAATCGCCCCAGTAGAAGACATGATTGGCAAACAGGTTGACGCACATGCCGAGCGCCTTCATGCGGCGGAATTGCGCCGCGTCGGCCATCTGGCAGTGCTGCAGGGTGTGGCGATGATCCGGCCGCGGGTGAGCGGTCTGCGCCTTCTCCACCGCGTCCAGAGCAAGCTCGGTCGCCTCGTCGCCATTGGTGTGGATGTGAAGCTGGATGCCCGCCCTGTGGTACAGATCGACCAGCCGCGGCAGCTCGTCCGGCGCGATGTACCACAGGCCGTTCGGCGCGCCGTTGTGATAACCGGGCCAGCGCAAGCGCGCCGTAAAGCCCTGGATCGAGCCGTCGACGACCAGCTTGACGATGCCGTAATGCAGCTTGTCGTTGCCGGACTCGCGCAAGCCAACGATCTTCTCGATCGCCTTGTCCGGAGGATGCGTCGCCGAGGCCAGCGCCGGCACCAGGCGTACGCCGAACTCCGCCTGCTGCGTCGCCGCGCGGTAGAGATCGAGCGTGTTCTCGGTGAGATCGTTGTGCAGATCGGTGATCGTGGTGACGCCCTGCACGCAGGCCGACGACGCGTAGCGCTGCACGTCCGACATTGTCAGCAGCTCCGACAGCGGATTGCCCACCAGACGGAACGCCCGCAGCCGTGCCGCGATGCCTTGCAGCTCGCCGCTGGCCCGGCCGTCGGCTCCGGCGACGACACCGGAGATGTCGGTGGCATGCAGGAGCTGGGTGCGCTCCAGCACCAGCGTGTTGACCACGCTGATATGGAAGCTGGCGTGGATCACCATGATCGGCCGCGTCGTCGAGACCCGGTCCAGCGCTTCGCGCGTCAGCTTCTCGCCGCCGATATGCAGCGGATCGAAACCCCAGGCGAACAGCGTCGCGTTCGGATCGGTCATCGCGGCTTCGGCCTCGCGGAGCCGTGCGACGATCGCATCGATATCAGGCACGCCGGCCACCGCACTGCCCTCCGGCGAGCGCCGTTCGAACGCGCCGACATAGGGCAGCGACCACATCATGCCTTCCATGATGTGGCTATGACCTTCGACGAACCCTGGTAGCAGCACCTTGTCGCGGAAGCGCATGTCGATCCCGCCCTGCGGGACGAACTGAGCGATCTCAGCTTCACTGCCGGCCGCGACGATCCGCCCCTCTCGCACCGCAACGTGCGTCGCATGGGGTCGCGACGGATTCATCGTCACGATTCTGCGGGCGACGTAGACGACGGTATCTGAGCTCACCGCGAACTCCTTCAACTTCCCAGGACCCGTTTGACCAGGACCCGTTTGACCAAGAGCCATCTGTTGAAACCTGCGGTGTCGGACGAGTCCAGGCCAGCGCCAGATGCCATGCACAAATGGAGCCAGCCCATGCGAAACGGGGCCGCAGACTTTCCGCCATGGCGCGGTTTTTGCTTTAATTTCAGCAGCTCACAGGGTTGGGACCAAATACCTCGATGGCAAAATTCGCGCCCTTGCTGCGATCCGAAGCGGACCGGCCAACAGTTCCGATTCACGACCTCCTGTTCTGGGTCTCCTTGTTTGACGGCCTGGACCGCGGCGGCACTTTCCTGCAACTTCAGATCCGACAGATGATCGTAACAGCGATTGAGGATGGTCGTCTGCCGCTCGGCGTTCGCATGCCGTCCAGCCGCGATCTCGCCGCGCTGCTCAAGGTGTCCCGCAATACCATCGTCATCGCCTATGAGCAGCTCGTCGATCAGAACTTCCTGGTCTCGCGCGAGCGTAGCGGTTACTTCGTGGCCGGCCTGCCCAAGCATATCGGCGAAGCCCAGCAGCCCGCGACGGAGGTCTACAGCCGCCGCTGGACCGAGCGGTTCGCGCTGCAGCCGTCGGCGCTGCGCAACATCGTGAAGCCGCTCGACTGGCAGACCTATCCCTATCCCTTCATCTTCGGTCAGTTCGACCCGAGCCTGTTTCCGACCAACGACTGGCGTGAAAGCGCGCGCGCGGCGCTCAGCGTGCCCGAGATCAACAACTGGGCGCGCGATATGATCGACGGCGACGATCCGGCGCTGATCGAACAATTGCAGCGGCAGGTGTTGCCGCGCCGCGGCATTCGCGCCCGCGCCGACGAGATCATGCTCACGATCGGAGCACAGCACGCCCTGTATTTGATTGCGAAGCTGTTTCTGCAGCCCGACACTCCGATCGGCATCGAAGACCCCGGCTATCCGGACGCGCGCAACATCTTCGGCATGATGACATCGCGGGTCGTGCCGCTTCGGCTCGACGATCAGGGCCTGGTGCCTGACGACGCGTTCGCGCGCTGCGCGCTGGCCTATGTCACCGCGAGCCACCAGTGCCCGACCACGACCGCGATGTCGCGAACACGGCGCGAGGAGATTCTCAAAGTCGCGCGCGAACGCGACATCGTCCTGATCGAGGATGATTACGAAAGCGAGCTGATGCCGGAGGGCAGCAGCCTGCCGCCGCTGATGAGCCTGGATCGCGACCAGATCGTGCTCTATGTCGGCAGCCTGTCGAAAGCCTTGGCGCCCGGCCTGCGGCTCGGCTACGTCGTGGCGCCCGCGCCCGTCATCCGCGAGTTGCGCGCGCTGCGCCGGCTGATGCTGCGCCATCCGCCGCTGAACAACCAGCGCGTCGCGGCCTTGTTCATCGGCCTCGGGCACTACCGCTCGCATCTGCAGCAGGTCGGCCGCGTGCTGCTGGAACGCGCCACCCTGCTCGATTCGCTGCTGCCGCAAGCGCTGCCGGGCTGCAGCTGGTCGCGCGGACCGGGCAGCACCAGCTACTGGATCACCTGCCCTGCAGGAACGGACGCGGTGCGTCTGTCGGAGGTGGCGCGCGCCGAAGGCGTCGTCATCGAGCCCGGCGACGTGTTCTCCATCAGCCCGGAGGCGACACGCAACTGCTTCCGTCTCGGCTTCTCCTCGATCCGCACCGACCGGATCGCGCCGGGGATCGCCAAGCTCGGCCAGATCTTCGCCCAGTACACATCGTCGCAAGCCACCTGAGCGGCTACAGCAGGTCGCTCAGCCCCTTGAGCGCACTGCCGAGTGCGACGACCGCGAGACTCGCCATCGACACCCGGCGATGCAGCGTGTCGCTGCCGCGATGAAAGCCGAGATCGCCGAGCCAGGTGCCGACCAGCATCACCGGGATGCCGAGCGCAGTCAGCACCGCGATATGCAGATCGAGCAGATCGAACCATGCCAGGCTGGCCGTGCCGACGATCGAGGAGACCAGGAAGAACACCATCATTGAGGCACGCGCGGCAATCCGGCCGAATGCGCCCGAATTGTAGTAGACGATCACCGGCGGTCCGGGCATGCCCGCAAGGCCATTGAACAAACCGGCGGTGAGACCGACCAGCGCCGTGATCCAGCGCGCCGGCGCGGCCGTCAAACGAAACCCCGTATTCAGCAGCACGACCGCGCCGACCGTGATCAGGGCAATCAGGAGGCGTGCCGCCGATGCCGAGACCACGCTGAGCACCAGCGCGCCGATCGGCGAGCCGATCACGCCACCGAGGATCAGCCAGCGCAGCGATGGCCAATCGCAGACCCGCGAGGCGCGCGGCAGATCGCCGAGTCCTATCAGAAGCTGCAGGCACACCGCGACTGGCACCGATTGCGTGGGCGGCATGAACAGGCCGAGCAGCGGCACGGCCGTCAGCGCAAAACCAAACCCCGTGAAGCCGCGCACCAGCGCCGCGGCAAAGATCGACAGCGCCGCGGCGAGCACCAGTGGGGCGCTCGGCAGCGAGGTGGCGGCGATGTCATGGACCGCGACGGCCAGTTCCTGCAGGGCCATCGTCAAGGTGTGATGTAAGGACAAAAAGACGGCGTCATGCGCCCAGTCAGCAGGATCGCCATGGTCGGGAAAGGGCCAGCCGCGCCCGACCACCGGGCCAGTTCTGGCTACAGAGCTCGCCCGCTCTGGTTCTAGGGCCTCCAGCCGCCGGCATGGCACATGCGAGCCAAGCTCCAGCCGCGGAGGACATGACATGGCCGATCTCGAAACCGTCCGCAGCGAACTGCTCGCCACGCTGTTCGCCGCCTTCAACCGACACGATGGCGCGGGCGTGATGGCCTGCATGACCGATGACATCATCTTCGACGCGGCCGCAGGCCCCGACAGCTGCGGCCGGCGCATCAGCGGCGCGGCCGATGTGCGCGCCGCGTTCGAGGCGACCTGGGGCGGCATGCCCGACGTCAGCTGGGAGTGCACGCGCCATGCGGTGTTTGGCGATCGGGGCCTGTCCGAATGGATCTTCCGCGCGACGGCGCCGGATGGCCGGCACATCGAGGTGCAGGGCTGCGACCTGTTCGGCTTCCGCGGCGACAAGATCTGCACCAAGAGCGCCTTCCGCAAGGACCGGCCGCCGCAGCCGGCCGCGGGCGGGAGTGCCGCGCGATGAACATGCATGCCCTGCCAACGGCCGCCTATGACCCGCACTACGACCCGCTGGTCGCCGACGGCCCCGGTCGCAATCGCGACTACGCTCCGACCTACTGGATCGCCACCGCCGGCACGCCGCCGGAGAGCGACGGTCCGATCACGACCGACACGACGGCCGACGTCGCCATCATCGGCTCGGGCTATACCGGTCTCGCCTGCGCGATCTTCCTGGCGCGTGAGCACGGCATCAAGGCGATCGTGCTCGAGGCCAATCGCGTGGCCTGGGGCTGCAGCACGCGCAATGGCGGCCAGGCCCAGAATGCCTCGGGCCGGCTGACCCGCTCGCAATGGATCAAGCGCTGGGGGCTCGACGTCGCCAAGCGCATGCATGCCGAGGTCACCGAGGGTTTCGAGACCTTCGAGGAGCTGGTGCGGTCGAGCCCTGTCGATGTCGAGCCGCAACGCGGCGGTCATCTCTACATTGCTCACCGCCAGCGCAATCTCGACAAGATCGCGGCTGAATCGAAGGTGCTCAATGACGTGTTCGGCTACGCCTCGCGCGTGATCTCGCGTGCGGAACTGGCGAGCGACTTCGTCAACGAGGCCGAGGCCGTCGGCGCGGTGCACGAGCCGCTCGGAACCGGCGTGCATCCGGCCAAGCTCGCCTTCGGCTATCTGCAGATGGCGCGCGCGCTCGGCGTGCGGGTTCATACCGCGAGTCCGGTGACGCGCATCGAGCAGCGCAACGGCAAATTCGTGCTGCATACGCCCGGCGGCGCCGTCAGCGTCAACGGCGTCGGCATCGCCACCGGCGCCTATACCTCGCTTGGGCTGACGCCGGAATTGTCCGGCCGCTGCATGCCGATCCTGTCGAACTCACTGGTCACGCGCCCGCTCACGGCGGCCGAACTTGCGGCGACCGGCTTCAAGACGCGGCAGGTCATCACGGACACCCGCACCTTGCGCTTCTACTACCGGCTGCTGCCGGACGACCGGGTTCAGATCGGCAGCCGCAGCGCCATCACTGGCGCCGACGCCACGCATGACCGCCACCTCCAGCTTCTGGTCGACGGCCTGCATCGCAAATTCCCCGCACTCAACGGCATCGAGATCGATTACTCCTGGTGGGGCTGGGTCGATGTCAGCCACGACATGATGCCGCGCATCGTGCGCCCCGATCCCCGGGCGAAGCTGGTCTATGCGCTCGGCTATGGCGGCAACGGCGTGTCCTATTCGGCCCAGGCCGGCCGCCGCATGGCGCAGATGATCGCAGGCCAATCCTTCAAGGCACAGGACCTGCCGATCTTCACCTCGCCGTTGCCGACGCACCCGTTCGCGCCATTCCGACGCATCGGACAGCGGATGCTCTACCGCTGGTATCATCTGCGCGACGAGGCAAATTGAGCCCCTGCCGCTCGGCAAGATCCGGCGGGCGCCGCAGCAGTTGACACCTAACGATGCTGAGGGGGGCAGCCAGACTCCGCTCGGCCTTGCGCCCATCGCTCGACCGGCCGCCAGGCGACCGGGCCGCCCTGTGCGCGCCTGGTCGTTGCAGGGGAGAGTCTGACAAAGACGGCACACTCGAGACCAAGGCGAAGACGCTGCGCACGAGCCGCCTCACGGCTTTGCTGGTATGGCACCATCAGCCGTGAAGCTTGTGAAAGCTGACCGTAAGATCACCGCGAGCGGACCATGCTCGTCAGCCCCATGGCGCGTACGAGACGGCAGCTCAGAGCCCCGCACCCTTTGCGATCGCCGCGGTGAATGACCGGTCGAGAATCGCCGTCGCATCGAGCCGCTCCTTGATGAGGCCGGTGCGGGTGTAGAGGTCGATGGTCTTCTGCTCGTCGGCGACGACGGCGTCGTCGACCGGCACGATGCGCACCTTGGCGCGCTTCAGCCAATTGAGCGGCACGGCGGGCGGAATGTTCATCAGGCGGCCCCAGGTCTCGGCGTAGCTTTCGACATTGCCGAGCGACCAGGCGCGCGCGGCCGTCAGGCGCTGGACGAAATCCTCCAATGCAGCGCGCTTGTCCTTGATCGCAGTGGGGGTGGCGACCTGGAAGCTGAGGCCCGGCGTCAGCCCCTCGCCGGTGATGACGCGGCGGGACTTGAACAGCACCTCCTCCTGGCTGACATAGGGCTCCCACGTCGACCATGCGTCGACCGAGCCCTGGGTGTAGGCGACCTTGGCATCGGAGGGCAGCAGAAACACGAGCTGGATGTCATTGGTGGTCCAGCCCCGGGATTCCAGCGCGGCAAGAACGAGCTGATGTCCGATCGAGCCACGGCCGGTGGCGATCTTCTTGCCCTTGAGATCGTCGAAGCTCTTGATGGCCGAGTTCTCGGGCACCAGCATCGCCAGCCCTTCCTGGGTCTGGCGGATCGCGGCGATCGCCTTCACGGGCACGCCGGAGGCCGCCGCGAAGGTGAAGGGCGCATCGCCAACGAGGCCGGTCTCGATCGCGCCGGCGCTGAGCGCCTCCAGCAACGGCGCCGCGGCGACGAACTCCTTCCACTCGATCGTGTAGGGCACATCCTTGAGGACGCCCGCCGCCTCCATGACGGCGCGCGCATTGCCCTTCTGGTCACCGACGCGCAAGCTGGCCTGCGCAAGCGCGGATGCAGTGAATGCGAACAGCAAGCCCGCGGCAATGAGTACGCGCTTCATTCCGCCGCCACTCCCTTGGCACGCTGGCGGCCCGCAATCAGCGCGCGCGTCGCCGGGATCAGCGCGCGCCCGTAATCGATGGCATCGATCAGCGGATCGAAGCCACGGATCAGGAAATGACTGATGCCGAGATCGTAATAGTCGCCGAACACTTCCGCCACCTGCTCCGGCGTGCCGACCAGCGCCGTGGTGTTGCTGTTGGCGCCGGTGAGCTTGGCGATCTCGGTCCACAGCCGCTTGTCGACGCGCTTGCCCTGCTCGGCGATCGCCAGCAAGCGCTTGGCGCCGTCGGTGGCGTGGCCATCAGCCGGCTTGCGGTAGCCCGTCTGGTGCTGCAGCGCGGTGGCGCGCTCCAGGATGTCCTGCGCCCTTGCCCAGGCCTTCTCCTCGGTGTCGGCGAGGATCGGCCGCACCGACAGCGAGAAGCGCGGCGCCGGACGGCCGTGCTTCGCCGCCGCCGCGCTGACGCGGGCGACCTGCTCGCGCACCTGCGCGTAGGACTCGCCCCACAGCGCATAGGTGTCGGCATGCTTGCCCGCGACGTCGATCGCCGCATCCGAGGCGCCGCCGAAATAGATCCGGATGCCCTCCTTACGATACGGCTTGACCTGCGCGAACGCGTTCTCGACCTGGTAGTACTTGCCGGCGTAGCTGAACGGCTTCTCGCTGGTCCATTCGGCGCGGACGATGTCGAGGAACTCGCTGGTCCGGGCGTAGCGCTCGCTCTTGTCGTCGAGCGTGTTGCCGTCCTGGCGCAGCTCATTGGCGTTGCCGCCGGTGATGACGTGCAGCGCGACGCGCCCCTTGGAGAACTGGTCGAGTACTGCGAACTGGCGCGCCAGCAGCGTCGGCGAGGTGAAGCCCGGCCGCTGCGCGATCAGCACGTTGAGCCGCGAGGTGACGCCGAGCACGTGCTGGGCCACCTGCAAACTGTCCGGCGAGGTCGAGTGGAACGCCAGGAGCGCGCGGTCGAAGCCGGCATTCTCATGCGCCTTGGCCACCGTCTCGATGTGAACGGGATCGAGCACCGGCCCCTGGCGGACGATGATCTCGGACGAGTTGTTGTTGGAAATGAAGCCGATGAATTCGATCTCGGACATCTGTCCTGTCTCCTTGTGTTCCTAGAGTCCCAGCGCCTGACGGCCGGCGGCAATGCGGGTGGCGTCGTCCTGCGGGGTGTGGACGCGGCCGCACAGCACGTCGCGATAATGCCGCTCCAGCGGATTGGTACGGCTGAGGCCGTGATTGCTCGACAGCGACAGCGCATCCTCGACCGCCGCCACCGCATTGTTGGTGACGGTGAGCTTGATGATGTTGCCCTCGACCGGGCTGACCACCCGGCCTTCGTCGAAGTCGCGCGCGGCGCTCTCGATCAGGCGTGAATTGACCTGTAGCCGCGCCTCGATCGCGCCGAGCACCTCCTGCGCGCGGGCCAAGGTCGACAGCGGCGCGCCGAGGCTCGACGGCGTCCGCGTCCTGAGGAAGTCGACGATCCAGTTGCGCGCCGCGCGCGCGACGCCGTCATAGATGGCACCGACGAAGGCGGCATGAACCAGTGCCTGGGTCGGGTTCTGCACCCGCCAGTCCGCGGGCTTGCGCAACTCGATCTCGTGATCGAGCGGGATCACGACGTCCTCGAACACGACGTCGTGGCTGCCGCTGGCGCGCAGGCCGAGATGGTCCCACGTCTCCACGATGTTGATTCCGGGGAGCCCGGCCTGGACCAGGAACAGTCCGAGCCGCGGCTCGGCCTCGTCGGTCTTGGCCCACACCGAGTACCAGGACAGGATCGGCGCGCCGGTCGAATAGATCTTGTGGCCGCTCAGCCGCCAGCCGGTCTCGGTGCGCCGCGCGATCGTCTCAGGCAGGCCGCCGCGCGACGGCGAGCCGAGCGCGGGCTCGACGCGGAAGGTGTTGATCAGCGCGCCGCGCTCGACCGAGTCCCGCTGGAGCTTGCGGGCCAGCCGCGGCGGATATTCTTGGCTCCGCGCCATGACGAAGTGCTGGATGTAATGCATCGCCAGCACCAGCGCCGTCGACGGATCGGCCTCGGCAATGATTCCGAGCACGCGCGCCGTGAGGCCCGCGCCCGCACCGTGTCCGCCCAACGCCGTCGGCACGGTCAGCGACAGCAGACCCGCCTCGAACAGATCCGTGAAGTTCTGGAACGGAAAGCTGCGGTCGCGATCATGCGCCGGCGCGCGTTCGGCGAACACAGGAACCAGCCGCAGCGCGCGTGCGATCAGTTCGTCCTCGTTGTCAGCGCCGGTCTGGCGTGGCGCGAGGCTTTCGATGACGGCTACCATGTCGCTTCCAACCCGAGGAGACCAAGAATCTGCCGGCGCAGATCGGCGAGATGCGGATCGCCGCGATGCCGCGGATACGGCCGGTCCACGACGATGTCGGCCTTGATGCGCGCGGGACGATCGCTGAGCACGATGACGCGGTTGGCGAGCACCAGCGCCTCCTCGACGTCGTGGGTGACGAGGAGGGTCGTAAACCCCTTGCGCTGCCACAGCGCCACCAGCTCCGCCTGCATCGCGATGCGGGTCAGCGAATCGAGCTTGCCGAGCGGCTCGTCGAGCACCAGCACCTTGGGATCGTTGACCAGCGCCCGCGCCAGCGCGACGCGCTGCGCCATGCCGCCGGAGAGCTGATGCGGATAGGCGTTCTTGAAGTCGGTGAGGCCGACGAGATCGAGCGCGGCATCGACGCGATGACGTTGCTTCTTCAGGATGCCCTGCGCTTCAAGGCCGAGCGCGACATTGTCCCACACCGTGCGCCAGGGAAACAGCGTCGGATCCTGGAACACGACGACGCGAGACGGGTGCGGCCCCCTGATGCTGACCTCGTCCTCGCGCAGGCTGCCGCTGCGCGGCTTGTCGAGGCCGGCGATCAGGCGCAGCAGGGTCGACTTGCCGCAGCCGGAGGGACCAAGCAGCGCGACGAACTCGCCGGGCTCGACGATCAGGCTGACGTCATCGAGCACCTTCAGCTCGGCACCGTCGATATCGAAGGCATGGTCCACATGGGCGATGTCGATCGCAGCACCAGGAACTTGCGCCCGGACGGCCACGGCAGCGGCTACCATTTGACGACTCCCTTCTGCCAGACCAGCACGCGGTCACGGGTCTTGAACAGCAAGGTGATCGCGCCGGAGCACAGCAGCGACATCACCAGCAGCGCGGCATACATGTTGGAATAGGCGGCCCAGCCCTGCGCCCATTGCAGGTACCAGCCGAGTCCTGCCTTGACGCCGATCATCTCGGCAACGACGAGCACCGCGAACGAGGCGCCGAGGCCCATGAACAGCCCGACGAAGACATGCGGCAAGGCTGCGGGGATCGCGACCTTCAGCACAAGGAACCATGGCCTGGCGCCGAGCGTGCGTGCCACATCGTAGTAGGCTGATGGCACGCTGGCGACGCCGGACCAGGTCAGCACCGTCACAGGGAAGCCGGTGGCGAGCGCAATCAGGAAGGTCGACGCGCTCCAGCTGGTCGGAAACGCGAAGAACGCGATCGGCAGCCAGGCGGTCGCCGGCAGCGGCCCGATGAAGCGCAGCACCGGATGCACCCAATAGCCGATCCGCGTCGACCAGCCGATCGACACGCCGGTGATGAAGCCGGTGGCCGCGCCGATCAGATAGCCGCCGAGCTGCAGCTTGATCGAGGCGACGACGCTGTCGAGCAGTTTCGGCAGATCGTCGGTGTAGACCTCGATGATCGCCTGCGGCGGCGGGAAGAACGGCAGCGGCAACCAGGCGTATTTGGCAGTGGCGAGCTCCCACAGCGTCAGGAACACGCCGAGCGCGAGCAGCCACGGGCTGCGCTTGCGCAACGCCGAGCCGGCGCGGCCGAGCTGCGCAGCCGCAACGCTCGCGACGAGCACGAGCCCGGCGATCACGAAGGCCGCGATCGCGAGATCCCTGGTGCGCGACCAGTCGCCGACGTCCTCACGAACGAGGCACGATGCGCCGAAGGCGGCCCAGGCGAGCGCCGCAGCAATGCCGGGCGCGATGTCGCGGAGCTTGTCGGCAAGCGCGCTGCTCCGTGCGCTCTCGCCGTTGGCAACCTCAGACAGCGAAAATGTCGACATAGATGCGCTCGGCGAATTTGCTGGTGTCGGTGCTCGGCTTGAAGACGGAGACGACCTTGAGGTCGTCGGCATAGGCCTTCAGCTCCTGCTTGAGCGGCTGACCATGCGGATGATGATGATGGGTGTGGTAGCGCACCATGCCTTCGAGATCGGCCAGCGTCGCCTGCTTCGGCGCATAGGGCTGGAACGACTTCGCCGCCTCGACCGGGTTCTGCGCCGTGAACATCGCGGCATCGAGCAGCGCCTGCGTGATGGCGCGGCCGACCTGCGGCTCCTCGCGCACCAGGCTGCCGCGCAGCCCGAGGATGCAGCAGACGCGGTTCTGATACTCGCCGTCGAGATTGGAGGCGACCTCGCGATAGGCGGGATCCTTGAGCCAGAGATAAGCGAGCGGATCGGAGGCGAGGAACGCCTGCGTCTCGCCCTTGTCGGCGGCGACGTTGACCACCGCGCCGGGATAGACGCGCCAATCGACGTCCTTCACCGGATCGATCCCGAGCCGCGCCAGCTGGATCGAGAAGAAGTTCTTGTCCGGACCGCCGAGATCGCCGACCGCGACCGCCTTGCCCTTGAGATCGGCGAGCGTCTTGATCCCGGAATCCGTGCGCGCCAGCACCCGCATGCAGCCGCCATGGGTGCCCGCGGCGATCTTGACGTCGAAGCCCTGCTCCAGCGGCTTCAGCCAGCGCAGCGCCATGCCGAGCCCGGCATCGCTCTTGCCGGTTGCGATCGCCTCGAGCAGCTGATCGGTCGAGCCGGAGTAGTTGATCAGCTCGACGTCGAGATTGTACTTCTTGAAGAAGCCCTGGTCGATCGCCACCGGCACCGGCGTCAGGCAGACCGCACCGGCATTCCAGGACAGCTTCAGCTTGCGCGGCGCGCCGGTGAGAGCCGGCGCCTCGGCCGCCGTCCGGCAGATCGGAAACTGCGACAGATCGATCTCCGGGGCGGCCCGCAGCGATAGCGCCTGCGCGGCCAAGCCGCCGAATGGCGCCACCAAAGCGGCACCGGCCCCCGCCTGAAGCAGCCGACGCCGGGTGACTGCGCCCATGTTGTCCGTGTTGTCCATCGCCCTCTCCTGCCGACAAAGCTCCGCCGTTGCGCGGGCGTGCAGCGCCCGCACTCCCTTAGCGGAATGCATCGATGTGTCGTTAAACCTGCGCTGTCGTCAGCGCCCCAATGATGAACGGATGATGCGTTCGCGACTGCACATCGTCAATGAAATGGAATTTCGAATGTGGGGTGGCAGCGAGCGATAATGTCCCCACGAGACGAGCTTCGCAAAGCAATCAGTTCTTCTGCGCACCTTGCGGGCGACATCATCCCACGCGACGACCGGACTCGGGATTCCCCAGACCGAGATTACGCTGCCGCTGCCGGACACGCGGAATCACCTCCTCGGCGAACCGCGTCATCTCCGCCTCGAACGGCTGGAACTGCAGCATGAACAGCTCGATTCCGGCAGCGTGGAAGTCGATGATGCGATCGGCCACCTCCTCGTAGTTGCCGACCAGCCCAGCCGCGGTGCCGCCATTGCTGCCGACACGCGCGCTCTTCTGCATGGTCTGCATCATCACGACCTTGGGATCGGTGTTTGCCTTTTGGATGGCCTTCATCGGCGCATCCTTCTCGGCGAGACGCAGCAACCGCTGATGAGCGGCCTCCGCTTCGGCGGCGGTCGGCCGCGCGATCACGAACGCCGAGAGGCCGAAACGGAGCGGCGGCGCCGCGCCCCTCGGCCGCGCCGCGACATCGCGGATCAGGCTGGCAACGTCATCGAGCGGCTGTCCGTTGATGAACCAGACATCGCCGTGATCGGCGACCAGCGCGCGCGCCGGCTCCGATTCACCGCCGACATAGATCCGTGGCCTCGCGCGATAGAGGTCCTTCGGCCGCAGCGCGTAGTCCTGCACATCGAAATAGCGGCCCTTGTGGGTCAGCCGCTCGCCCTGCAGCAGCCGCGACACTACGTGGATCCATTCGCGGCCATAGGCGTAGCGCTCATCGTGCTCGGCGAAGCCGATGCCGGCGCGCTCCAATTCGGGTCTATTCCAGGCGTTGACGAGATTGATCGCGAACCGTCCGCGGCTGATGTTCTCGATGCCGAGCGCCATCTTGGCGAGCACGACGGGATGATAAAGATACGGCTTGATCGCAGTGATGATCTCGATCCGGCTGGTCAGCGCCGCAAGCGCAGCGGCTGCGCTCCAGGCCTCCAACTGATCGAGATCCTCCTGATGCGGATTGATGGTGTGCTGGGCGACCAGCGTCGAATCGAATCCCAGCGCCTCGGCCTGTAGCACGAGATCGCGATTGCGCTCCCAGGAGGCATCATACGGCTCTTCCGGATCCTGATGCGCGGCCCGCGGGCCATGCACCAGGGCCCAAATCCCGAAGCGAAGCGGATGTGTCATGGTCGAGCCTCACGATCAGCGTCGCGCGTCGCCTCTCTGCGATGCGCGGTCATCAGCCCACGTACTAACAAATCCGGAAAAGAAGTTCTTGCCGCTTTTCACCCGCGCAGGAAATCGAAAACCTCCCAATGCAACAAGAATTGGAAAACGGCTCTATTTCGATCAGCCTTGTTTCGTGGGACAGTTTGCCGGCGCGCAACGAGGCTGCGTCACGCCGCCACCTGCGCGCATCGATTTAGATACCTCCGCGGCGCGATCGCGATCCGCGGAGCCATGATAGCGCGAGGACGACGCACTCTTGAGCAATCTCGAACAAGCGGCCGGAACGATCGAGCTGCCGCAGGCCACCAGTGGCGCGCGCCCCGGCACCGGGCAAAACCGCGCGCTGAGTCCCTTGGCGCTGCAGGCGCTGTCGTGGCTCGCGCCGGTTCTGCTGATCTTGATCTGGGAAGCGGCGGCGCAGGGCGGCTATCTGTCGCCGCAAGTCCTGCCGGCGCCCAGCAAGGTCGTCCGCACCGCCTTCAAGCTGACCACACAGGGCACCCTGCTGAACGATCTCGGCGTCAGCCTACTGCGCGCCGCTGCCGGCTTTGCGATCGGCGGAGCAGTCGGTTTCGCGCTCGGCATTCTCGTCGGCTTTTCGCGGATCGCGGAGGCGCTGATCGACCGCAGCATCCAGATGATCCGCGCGATTCCGTTCCTGGCCGTGCTGCCGCTGGTGATCGTCTGGCTCGGGGTCGGCGAGGCCGAGAAGGTCTTCCTGGTCGCGCTCGGCGTGACCTTCCCGATCTACATCAACACCACGCTCGGCATCCGCCAGGTCGATCCGAAGCTGCTCGAGCTCGGCCGCGTCCAGGCATTGTCGACCCTGCAGCTGATCCGACGCATCATCCTGCCCGGCGCCCTGCCCTCGATCCTCACCGGTGTCCGCTATGCGCTGGCGACCGCCTGGCTCGCGCTCGTCGTGGCCGAGACCATCGGCGCGCAGTCCGGCCTCGGCTTCCTGGCGATGGACGCGCGCGAATTCCTGCGCACCGACGTGATCGTGCTGACGATCGTGATCTACGCCCTGATCGGCGTCGGCGCCGATTTGATCGCGCGCTGGCTGGAGCGGCGTCTGCTGGCATGGCATCCGAACTATGGAGCTGCCCGATGACGATCCAGTTCGCGCCGCCGCTGCAGGGCGCCCCCGCGCCGGCGGTGATCGTCAACGGCCTGCGCCGCGCCTATGGCGAGCGCATCGTGATCGAGGGCCTCGATCTGCGCATCGAGCGCGGCGAGTTCGTCGCGCTGCTCGGCGAAAGCGGCTGCGGCAAGACGACCTTGCTGCGCGCCCTCGCCGGGCTCGACCCGATCCAGGCCGGCCGGATCATCGCGCCAAAGCGTCCTGCCGTGGTGTTTCAGGAGCACCGCCTGCTGCCGTGGGACAGCCTCTGGCGCAACGTGGCGCTCGGCCTCGACGTGCCCGATGCGCGCCAGCGCGCGGCCGCCGCGCTTGCCGAGGTGGGCCTCGGCGACCGTCTCGACGACTGGCCGCGCAACCTCTCCGGTGGCCAGGCACAGCGCGTCGCGCTCGCCCGCGCGCTGGTGCAGCAGCCGGAGCTGCTGCTGCTCGATGAACCATTCGCCGCGCTCGATGCGCTGACGCGCATCCGCATGCATGCGCTGGTGCGCGAGCTCGTCGCCACTCATCGTCCCGGCGTGCTGCTGGTCACCCACGACGTCGACGAAGCGATCGCGCTCGCCGACCGCATCCTGGTGATGCGCGACGGCCGGATCGCCTTCGAGCATCGTACCGCCGCCGGTGGCGAGGTCGCGCGCAGCGACCTGCTGGCCGAACTCGGCGTGCTCAACCCCCTCCTTCACACCTGATTTCCTCAAGGATCGACCATGTCTTCGGATGACCTGTCCCGCCGCCATTTCCTGGGCACTGCCGCGTTCGGCATCGGCGCGCTCGCCGGCCTCACGCTGACCGATGACGCCTGGGCTGCGCCCGGCCGTGTCACTGACACCGTGCGGCTGACCTGGGGACTCTCCGGCCTCAACCTGATCGCCAAGGAGCGTGGCGAACTCGAGAAGCTGCTCGCCAAGGACGGCATCAAGGTGGAGTGGCTCGGGCCGTTCCCGAACCATGCCCCGACGCTGCAGGCCGTCACCGGCGGCACCGCCGACTTCTCCTTCGGCGGCTCGACGACGCCGGCGCTCGCCGCCATCATCGCCGGCTCGCCGCTGGTGTTCACCCAATTCGTCGTCTACGAGCCGCGCACCACCGCGATCATCGCCCGCGACGATTCCGGCATCAACAAGGTCGAGGACCTCGTCGGCAAGTCGGTCGCCGTGAACCGATCCGGCCTCGGTGAATTCCTGCTGGTCGCAGCGCTCGAGAAGCACAAGGTCGACCGCTCCAAGGTCAAGTTCGTCTATCTCAACCCGCCGGATGCAGCACCCGCGCTCGCCTCCGGCAAGGTCGATGCCTGGTCGATGTGGAGCCCGGGCGTCGACATCGCCCGGCTCGACTACAAGGCCCACGACATCTTCCTGGAGGGGCGCGATCTCGAATTCCAGATCGACTACACGTCCTATCTGACGACTCGCAAATTCGCGACCGAGAACCCGGCTTTGGTGCGGGCCGTCAACGACGCGTTCCGCGCCGAGGGCAAATGGATCTCGGAAAACAGCAAGGATGCCGAATACATCGCGCAGAAGGCCGGCAAATACAGCGACCAGGTGCGTGACCAGTTCATCGCGTTGAACCGCAAGTACCGCTATTTCTCGGTCAACGACAAGCAGTTCGTCACGGACCTTCAGAAGGCGGCCGACTGGCTGGTCGAGCGCAAGGTGCTGCCTGAGCCGGTCAAGGTTGCCGATCATCTCGCTCCAATCGAAGACCCGGCGCCGCAGCGCTGAGCACCGATCGTTCCCACTCAATCGCCTGGACTCGTCATGAACAAGCCGGTCTCGACCAAGACTCTCATCGCCGACACGTCGCTGCCGTTGGCGGCAGAGACGCTCGATCAGCTGCTCGCCGCCATCGCGGATGGTGAGTCGGAGCGGGAGCGCGAGCGCATCCTGCCGCACCAGCAGATCGCGATGATCAAGCAGGCGCGGCTCGGCGCGCTGCGCCTGCCCGTGGCCGCCGGCGGTGCCGGAAGCACGATCCGCGGCCTGTTCGAGATCGTGGTCCGGCTTGCCGAGGCCGACGCCAATGTCGCGCATATCCTGCGCAATCATTTCAGCGTGGTCGAGCGTCTCGTCCGCATCCCCCGCGACGACCAGGCGCGGGAGTGGCAGCAGCGCGTCGCGGCCGGCGCGATCATCGGCCTCGCAACCACCGAGCTCGACAGTCCGCAGGTCGGTAACATCACGCCGGACACCACCTTCACGCCCGATGGCGATGATTATCTGCTGAACGGAACCAAGTACTACAGCACCGGCACGCTCTACTCAGATCTGGTCCTGGTGCGCGCGGCTGATCCCAGCGGGCGTCCCGGCGCGACCATCCTGCCGCTAGACCGCGCCGGAATCGAGCTGATCGACGACTGGGACGGCATGGGCCAGCGACTGACAGCCACCGGCACCACCCATTTCCGCAACGTCCGGGTCAAGCGGCAGGAGATCGTGTTCGACGCGCCCGACATCGGCTACGGCGTGCCCTACTCCAACACGTTCGCGCAGCTGTTCTTGACCGCGGCCGTCGCCGGCATCAGCCGCGCGGCCCTGCGCGATGCGATCGCGCTGGTCCGCTCGCGCAAGCGCACCTTCTACTACGCGCCGCACGAGAAGCCGACCGAGGATCCGTTGCTGCAGCAGACGATCGGCCAGATCGCGGCGTCCGCGCACGCCGCGGAAACGGTGGTGCTCGTCGCCGCCGAGGCGCTCGACGCCGCTACCGAGGCATTCGACGCGGGCCGCGCCGACGCCGAAGCGCTTGCGCATCGGGCCGCACTGCTGTCGGCGCAAGCCAAGATCGTCGCCGACGACGCCGCCATCCGCAATGGCGGGCTCATCTTCGACGTCGGCGGCGCGTCGTCGACCAAGAAGGCCACCAATTTCGACCGCCACTGGCGCAATGCGCGCACGCTGTCGTCACACAATCCGGTCACCTACAAAGAGCGGGCGATCGGACAGTATCTGATCAACGGCACGCCGCTTCCGGCCAAGGGATTCTTCTGACCGGCAGGCGCAGCCCCCTGAAGGAGGCGACGGATGAGCAAGCATGGACTGCATCTCCTGACGGCGTCCACTCCCCCGCACTTCTACTCGGCGCTGCGCCGCGTCGCCGCCGGCGTCAGCATCGTAACCGCCGGCCGCGGCGACGACATCACCGGCGTCACCACGGCCTCGCTGGTCTCGCTCTCGGTCGAGCCGCCGCGGCTGATGATCAATCTCGGCCGGCAAACGTCGGCCTTTCCCCTGATCGTCCGTGACGGCTGGTTCGGCATCAACGTTCTCAGTTCCGACCAGCTCACGCTCGCCGACCGCTTCAGCAGTCCGCATCTCGCCGGGCGGCAGAAATTCGAGGGCGTCGAGTGGTCGCGCCATGCGGGTGGTGTGCCGGTGCTGCAGCATGCGCAGGCGGCGATCGCCTGCGAGGTCGACGAGATCATCGAGCGCTACGACCATGCGATCATCGTCGGACGTCCCGACACGATCGAGCTGGCGCCGCGGCTGTCGAGCCTGCTGTACTGGAACGAGCAGTATGTCGAGGTCGACCGCAATGCCGATCTCGACCTGCTCGCCGAGGTCGGCGTACCGCCGGCGCATGTGCGGTGACGGCGCAGCATGGGGGAGACGGTATGAGACATCGTCCAGGCTCCGGCGCAGAGACGCCGGCCCCGGCGGGCGAACGCTGGGGCCTCGGTCGGCTGGTGGCGGAGCTGCGCGTGTCGCGCGAGGAGACGCACAGCATCCGGAAGGACGGTGTCATCCACCGGCCGCCCTCGCGCGAGAAGCTGGCGCAGGTCGTCGCCGCCCTGACCGAGGCGCTGTTTCCGCGACACTATGGCCAGTACGACCTCGATAGCGAGAACATCGACTATTTCGTCGGCCACCGGCTGAGCGTCGGCCTCGACCTACTGTCCGACCAGATCCACCGCGCCGCCTTGTTCGTCGGCGACGAGCTGATCCCTGGATTTCGTCAGCCCGAGGCAATCGAACTGACCCACAGCTTCGCGAAAGAATTGCCCGCGCTGCGCGGCATCCTGATCAGCGACTTGCGCGCCGCCTTCGTCGGCGATCCCGCCGCCAAGAGCTTTCCGGAGATCCTGATCGGCTATCCCGGCATGACGGCGATCATCCATCATCGGCTGGCCCACCTTCTCTACGGTCTCGGTGCACGCCTGGTGTCGCGGCTGATCGCCGAGATCGCCCATACCAGGACCGGCATCGACATCCATCCGGGGGCTCGCATCGGCTCCGGCTTCTTCATCGATCACGGCACCGGCGTCGTCATCGGCGAGACGGCCGTGATCGGCGACAATGTCCGGATCTACCAGGCGGTCACGCTGGGCGCCCGTCACTTCCCGACCGAGGAGGACGGCACGCTCATCAAGGGCGACGCCCGTCATCCGATCGTCGAGGACGACGTCGTGATCTATGCCGGCGCCACCATCCTCGGCCGCATCACGATCGGCCAGGGATCGACGATCGGCGGCAATGTCTGGCTGACGCATGATGTTCCGCCCAACAGCGTCGTCACCCAGGCCACGCTCCGCAACAAGGTTGGCGGACCGAACCTGCAGACCTCCTGAGCAGACGTGGATCTGCTGGAACGGGCGATCGAAATGGCGATCCCCGGTTGCTGATGAGCACGACGGATTCATGCTCGTGCCGCGGACAACAATGCAAATCCATTTCATCGACAGCATCGTCCTACAAAAGCTAGATTTTCGCATTCGCGCGGCCTGCATCAACGATGCCGTGATGGTCGCGCCTCGACGGATGCCGTGATGTTCGACCCTCTCGCCATGATCAGCCTGCACCAGGATCCGCCCACGGGTTGCAGCGATGTGCTCCGCGACAGCACGCGTGCCGAGACGAGCCCGTTGCTTTGCGAGCTTGACCTGCGCGGTCGCGATCTCGGCGCAGGCATCGGCCGTGTTGCCGTCGAGCTCGCGCGACGCCTGCGGTGGCCGCAATCGCCGAGCCGCGTTGTGCCCGACACGCCGCGATAGCCATTCTCCAAGCGATCGCTCCGCCTCCCCGACAATCCAGCCCACGAGCGCCCCATGAGCCAGCGTCGTCAACTGAACCTCAATCTCTTCATCTATCCGGGCGGCCATCACGAGGCGGCATGGCGCTACAAGGGATCATCCGCCAGCCGCGCGCTCGATATCGGCTATTACCAGCAGCTGGCGCGAACGGCGGAGCATGCCAAGTTCGACGCGATCTTCTTTGCCGATGGTCCGGCGCTCGCCGACAATGTCCGCTACGCGCAGCGCTTCCGCTTCGAGCCGATCACCTGGCTATCGGCGATCGCCGCCGCCACCAGCCATATCGGCCTGATCGGCACGGCATCCACCACCTATCACGAGCCCTACAATCTCGCCCGCCTGTTCGCTTCGCTCGATCATCTCAGCGGCGGCCGCGCCGGCTGGAACATCGTCACCACCAGTGCGGCGCAGGCCGCGCAGAATTTCGGCCTGCCGGAGCACCCTCCACATCACGAGCGCTACGAGCGCGCCAAGGAATTCTTGGATGTCGTCACCGCGCTGTGGGACAGTTGGGAGGACGACGCCGTGGTCAATGACCCCGCGTCCGGCATCTTCGCCGACACCGACAAGGTCCATCCGCTCAATCATGTCGGCAAATACTTCCGCGTGCGCGGGCCGCTGAACGTGCCGCGCTCGCCGCAGGGTCGACCGGTCTATGTCCAGGCCGGCTCGTCCGAGGACGGCCGCGCCTTCGCCGCGCGCTTTGCCGAGGCCATCTTCACCGCGCACCAGACGCTGGCCAGCGCGCAGGAGTTCTATGCCGACATCAAGCATCAGGCGCGCGCGCTCGACCGCAATCCCGATCACGTCAAGATCCTGCCCGGCATCAGCCCCTTCATCGGCTCGACCCAGGACGAAGCCGACCGGCTGCAGGAGGAGTTCAACGATCTGATCCAGCCCGAATACTCGCTGGTGCAGTTGCGCCAGATGCTCGGGCTCGATCTCTCAGGCTTCGATCTCGACGGGCCATTCCCACGCCATCTGATCGAGACCGACGGCGCGCGCGGCGTCGCCAGCCGCTTCAAGCTCGTCGTCGACATCGTCGACCGCGAGAAGCCGACGATCCGTCAGCTGATCCAGCGCCTCGCCGGCGCCCGCGGCCATTGGGTGATCGCCGGCACGCCGGAGAAGATCGCCGACAACATCCAGGCATGGTTCGAGAACGGCGCCGCCGACGGCTTCAACGTGATGCCGCCCTGGCTGCCCGGCGGCTTCGACCTGTTCGCTGAGCACGTCGTGCCGATCCTGCGCAAGCGCGGCCTGTTCCGCACGGAGTACACGGGCCGGACGTTGCGCGAGCACTACGGGTTGGATCGACCCGCCAGCCTCTACAGCCATCCGGTCCAGGCGATCGCCTGAGCGCCGTTTCACGGGCGGCGCGGACGCCGAGCCGGGCGCCCGCGCCGCCTTTCGTTTGGTTCAAGCCATATCAAGCCTTGGAAGTCACATGCATCACATCACCAGATCGCAATTCGTCGGCCTGCTCGCCGCCTCCCTTCTCTCGATCGCCGCCAGCAGCGGCGCGCTGGCCCAAGCCTCCGAGAAGAAGGAGCTCAAGGTCGGCTTCGTACCCGGCCCCTACATCGACGAGTTCAAGATCGGCGTCGCGCCCGAATTGCAGAAGAAGGGCTACCAGATCCGCTATGTCGAGTTCTCGACCGGGCTCGAGGCCAACAATGCCGTGTTCAAGAGCGAGATCGACGCCAATGTCATGCAGCACACGATCTTTCTGAACTCCTACAACGAGCGGCAGAAGACCGACCTCACCGGCATCGTGCACGTGCCGACGCCGCCGATGGGGATCTATTCCAAGAAGCATCCGCTCGGCACCAAGATCGGCCAGGGCGCGAAGATCGCGGTGCCCAATGATCCGGTCAACCTGCAGCGCGCGCTGTGGATCCTGCGCGATCTCGGCCTGATCGAGATCCGCGATTCCAAGCCGATCGACGTCACCGAGCTCGACGTCATCAAGAACCCCGGCGGCATCAAGATTGTCCCGCTCGAGGCGGCGCAGGCGCCGCGCGCACTCGACGACGTCGACTTTGCCGCCATCCAGGGCAATTTCGCGATCTTCAGCGGCCTGAAGCTGACCAACGCGTTCGCGCTGGAGAAGATGACCACGCCCTACATCAATGTCGTCGCCGTCAAGCGCGGCAATGCCGAGACCGCCTGGGCCAAGGACATCGTGGACGGCTACAAGTCACCAGGCTTCAAGGCCGCCATCCTGGCCGACCGCTTCTATGACGGCTTCACACTGCCCGACTACATGAAGTGAGCCATCGCGGTGGTCCGTCCCGGGCCGCCGCCGATCTCTCCGGGTCCGCAGCTACTTCAGGCCGAAGCCGAGCGCGCGCAGCGCCTCGGCCAGTCTGTCGCGGCCGTTGAGCGCCTTCGCCGAGCCGAGCCGGTTGAGCACCGTGTCACGCCAGCCGACGGGCGCCACGCCCTGGCTGGTCTGGAACGCGCGCAAGGTCTCGTCATAGGCGGCGATGCCGTGGATCTCGTCGGTCGGCGCATAGCGCTCGCGATGCAGAACCACGCCCTGTCGCAGCCGCGGCTTGACGTCCTCGCCGGCCGCCAGATCGGCATAGCCGACGCAGAGGCCGAACACGGCTAGCACGTTCGGCGGCAGGCCGAGCTCCTCGGCCACCGCCTGCGGACGGTTGCGGATCGCGCCGATATAGACAGAGCCGAGCCCGAGCGCCTCAAGAGCGACCACGGCATTCTGCGCGGCGAGCGCTGCATCGATGATCGCGACGAACAGCGTCTCCAGGAAATGGATGCCGTCATCGGGGCGCCCTTCCCGCCGCGCCAGCCGCTCGGCGCGCGACAGATCGGCGAGCCAGACCAGGAACAGCGGCGCCTCGCGGACGTGCTTCTGGTTGCCCACGAATTCCGACAGGCGCTGCTTGCGCGCGGGGTCCTCGATTGCGACGACGCTCCAGGTCTGCAGGTTCGACGACGACGCCGCCGACTGCGCGGCAGCCACCAGCGTCTCCACGGTGTGCGGCGGCACCGGATCGGGGCGGTAGCTGCGGATCGAGCGGTGCGCCAGGAGCTGCCCGAGGATCTCCTCGGCGCCGGACGCGATGGCGGGGATGTCAGCGCCGTAGCGCTTGCGCAGCGCCGCGGTGATGTCGTCGCTCGGAGTAATCGGTGCCCTCGTTTCGATGATCGTCATTCCTCAGTCCCCATGCCGGCCGGTACGCCATTGTCACGGCCGATGTTCGATAGTTGCGTGCGCGTCGACGCCCAGCAAAGCCGACCCCGAGGACAACGGCAATCCCCCGGCGGATCATGCGCGCGATGTCGAAAGGCCCTGCTACTCCGCCGCCTGCGCCGCAGTGGGATCAATCACCGGTTGGCGCAGGCCCGCCTGCTCCATCAGCGGCAGTACGCGGCGGCCGAAGACCTCGAGATCCGGCTTGAAGTCGTAGAACGACAGCTGCAGGCCGTCGACACCCGCCTTCTTGAGCTGCACGAACTGCTCGACCACCTGCTCCGGCGTGCCGATCACCTCGATGTTGCCGCCGATCGCCCGGCGCTTGGGCGCATCGACGCCGACGCGGCCGCGCCAGGCATGGGCGTCGCTGTCCAGCCGATGGAAGTCGCCGACCGGGTCGGCATGGGCGACGATGGCGTCGTGATAGGCCCAGGTCTCGCGCTCGGTCTCGCGGCAGATCACCATCGGATTGAGCAGGGTGCGCACCTCGCGGCCGATGTCGCGCGCCGCCTGCTTGACCCGCGCGGTATGCGCCGGCAGCGCAGGGATCGCGCTCTCGAAGCTCGAGCCGGCCGGACTGGTGATGAAGACGATGTCGGAATAGCGCGCGGCAAAGGCGATGCCGGCATCGGAGCCGGTGGCGTTGACCAGCACCGGCCGGCCGAAGCGCGGCTTCGGCGTCACGAAGGCGCCGTTGAGCTTCCAGGACGACTGGCCGGAGAACGAGTAGTTCTCGGTGTCGCCCCACAGCCGCTGCAGTACTTCGAGAAACTCGGCCGCGAGCTCGTAGCGGCGGTCGTGATCGATCCGGCTCCGGCCGAACGCCTCGTGCTCGGCGGCACGATGGCCGGTCACGACATTGATGCCCCAGCGGCCATTGGAGATGTGGTCGAGCGTCGCGCCATACTTGGCCAGATGCAGCGGGTGCATCGGACCGTAGAGCACGTGGAGGGTCGAGATCAGGATGATCCGCTTGGTCAGGCTCGTCAGCGCGGCCGTGGTCATGAAGGAGTCGAGCGCCTCGCCCGTGAACACGCCGCCATAGCCGCCCTTCGGCAGCCATTGCGACAGCGCGAACACCAGATCGAAGCCGAGGTTCTCCGCCGCCAGCACCAGGTCGCGGTTGTAGTCGAAATGCCATGACGTCGTGCGCGGCAAGGTCGAGGCGCTCCAGCCGCCGGCCTGGATCGGCAGGAACAGGCCGAGCAGCAGCGGCTGCTGCAGCGCCTGCGACAACGGGCTGTCCGGGCGGTCGGCCGGTCCCGGAAAGCCGTCGAGGCCGACCAGGGCGCCCGGCCGGTGGGTGATGATCGTCATGCTGTCCTCGTGTCGTCCGTCTCGGCTGCGCGCGCGGCCTCGCCGGCGCGGCGAAAGACCGTTTCCATCAGCCATTGCTCGTTGGGAAACTGCCCGGCCCATTCGTCCCAGCCGGAATGCTTGCGATATTGGCCCAGCCGCCCCGAGGCCACCGCCTCCTCCGGCGTGATCGCGAGGCGGCGGTCGCAATCAGGCGCGACGTAGATCGCATCCGCCCGGCAATACAGCTCGCACATGAAGCAGGTCTGGCAGTCCTCCACCCGTGCCAGCAGCGGCGGTCCCGGCGATGCGCGGTCGAGCACATTGGTCGGGCACGCTTCGACGCAGGCGCCGCAATCCGTGCAGCGATCGGCAAGGATGAGCTCGATCATGACGCGGCTTCCAGTGCGATCGGAGCTTCCACCGTGGGGCGCGTATCGGCTGCGACCTCGATGCGATCGAGGCCCCGGCTGACGAGCCGCACCGCCAGGCTGGGGTCGAGGCCGGAATGATCGATCCTGCGATGCAGGCCCCTGCTCTCGGTCCGGCGGCGCGCGGTCGCGACCGACCAGCGTGCCGTGGCGACCAGGGCCGCCGTCTCGCGCGAGCGCAGCGGATCGTTTCCCGCATGGTCGGAGATCTCGCGCCAGAGACCATCGAGCGCGCGCTGCGACGCCGCCAGCGTCGACTCCTTGCGGAACAGGTTCTTGTCGAAGGGATGCATCTCGGCGCGAACGCCGGCCCTGATGGCGTCGTGATCGAGCGCACGGGTCCGCAAGTGCGGCCGCAGGCCGGCCTGCCCAAGCGGCGTCAAGAGCGAGGACTTCGCACCGATGCTGCGCGCCAGCCGCGCGGCGGCCTGTCCTGCAAGGACGCCGGAGGTCAGCGCCCAGGCCGAATTGATGTTGCCGCCGCCGGAGATCGCACCGGCCACCTTCTCCCGCGAGGCATTGTCGCCGGCGACGAACAGCCCGGGCACCGACGTGCGGCCATCGACATCGTCGACCCTGACGCCGCCGAGCCCGCGGATCGTGCCGTCATTGTGCAGCGTGACCTCGAAGCGATCACGCCAGGGATCGATGCCCCAGCGATCGAACACCAGCGGCACGTTCGGCGAGATCGTATGCAGCCGGGCCTTGATGTCGTCGGGCAGCCGATGCAGCGAGCAGAACACGGGACCCCCGAGCAGCGCTCTCGCCAGCCCGATCGTCTGGTGCGGTCCGAACGGCAGATCGAGCTCGCGGCCGTCCGCGTCGTAATAGGTCGCGAACGCATAGGCCATGCTGCGCGTCATCGTCGAATGCGCCGGCGCGATCGTGTAAGCGGCGGTGAACTCCATGCCCGAGAGATCAGCGCCTGCTTCCGCGGCCAGCAGATAGCCGTCGCCGGTGTTGGTGCGCGATCCCAGCAGGTGCGAGAGAAAGCTGGTGCCGCCGGCGGCCAGCACGGTCGCACCCGCCGCGATCTGATAGGGCCGGTCGCCGTCCTGACGGCGAAGGCCTCGTGCGCCGCCGATCGTGCCGTCACCGCGCGCCAGCAGCTCCAGCACCGGCGAATGGTCGAGGATGGTGACGCCACTCTCCCGCGCGACGGCGCGCAGCGCCCGCATGTATTCGGGGCCACGAACGGCGCGATAATTGGTCTGCCCATCGTCATCGACGCCGAACGCATAATGGCTCGCGAGCGTCGGCAGCGTGCGCCAGGTCTCGTCGATGATCGCGTGCATCCATGGGGCCTCGCCGAGTCCGAGACCGGCGACGACACGCTGGCTGACGGCCTGCGCGCGCGCACCAGGCGGCACCCACCAATGGCCCGGGCCGGCCGCAGCCGTGACGCCGCTGGCGCCGCAATAGCCCTTGTCGACGAGGATCACCTGCGCGCCGGCACGCGCGGCCGAGATCGCAGCCCAGGCGCCGGCCATGCCGCCGCCGATCACGAGCACATCGGCGGTGAGCACGAGTGGATCAGTCACGTTAGCTGTCACGAGGCGATCCGACGCGTCACCCGCAAGCTTCGCGCTCCCGTTGGTCTTGTCAGTATCGCTCGCACAATCATGGTCCGAACTCCGCAGCCCTGCGCGCAAACGACGCACATGTACGGGCATGGTCATCCAGTGAACCGCCGCTGGCAATTTCAGAATTGCGCGATTTTCGAACGCTCTGTTCTCGCCGCGATCCGTGATCGGAGAAGAATTCGGTTGCGCGTTCCCGGCCCTGTCGTCGCCCGGCCTTCCAGTCGGCGCTTATGACAATTCTCATGTGCCGTCGTTCATGACGACATACTTGCGACAACAATCCGCACTTTCCTGGAACAAATTCGACCGGAACATGCCGAGACTTGGAAGATTTGTCTTTCCGAATCCGGCCGCCGGTTTACGTGCTAGATTATGAACGTTACGCATCGTCCGCGCGCGAGAGAAAAGGCATCTCTGCATGAGCCGTTTTCCGGAACGACACATCATCATCGTCGGCGGCGGCGCATCCGGCGTGCTTCTGGCTTATCAGCTGCTGCAACGCCCGGAATCCGATGTCCGCGTCACCCTGATCGAGAAGCGTTCGGAAGTCGGCCGCGGGCTCGCCTATCACACCGGGAATGCCGATCATTTGCTCAACGTCCGCGCCGCCAATATGAGCGCGCTGCCGGATGATCCCGACCATTTCTGGCGCTGGCTATCGACCCACGAACATGGCCTTCAGCTCTGTCCCGATCCGTTCTGCTTCGTGCCCCGCCGGCTCTATGGCGACTACATCGCCAGCCTGATCGCGCCGCACCTCGCGGCCGAGAACGGTGCGCGGCGGCTTGCCATCATCCAGGGCGAATGCGTGGCCGTCAGCGAAGGCCGCGACGGCGTCACCGTCAGCCTCGCCGACGGCACGCGCCAGCTCGGCGAGGTCGCGGTGTTCGCCACCGGCCACGATGCCGCGATCCCGCGCTCGGCCTGGCATGCCGATCCCTGGATCAACCCGTCCGTTCCCGGCTTCAGCCGCGACTCGGCGGTGCTCATTCTCGGCGCCGGCCTGACGATGGCGGACTACGTGCTGTCCCTGCTGCGCGAGGGCCATCGCGGACCGATCCTCGCGATCTCGCGCCGTGGCCTCATGGCCAAGGGTCATCGTCGCATCAGCCCCTGCAGGATCAGCGAGGACGAGGTGCCGTTCGGCGCCCGCGGCAGCGTCCTGCTGCGCTGGTTCCGGGAGCGGATCAAGGCCCACGTCGCCGAGGGCGGCGACTGGCGCGCCGTCATCGATGCCGTGAGGCCGTTCAGCCACCGGCTTTGGCAGGACCTGCCGCTGGCGTCCAAGCGCAGCTTCCTGGAGCATGCGCGGGCGTGGTGGGACGTGCATCGCCACCGCATGGCGCCCGAGGTCGAGGCGCGCATCACCAAGGCGATCGAAGACCGCCAGCTCCGCATCGCTGCGGCCAAGCTCGTCAAGATTGACGGCGGCACGCAAGGCGCCCGCGCGCATTATCGCCGGCGCGGCCGCAGCGAGATCGAGACGCTCGAGGTCGGCGCCGTCATCGACTGCACGGGCATCGTGAAGGATCCCCGCGCCACCGCCAATCCCGCAGTCCGCAGCCTGTTCGACCAGGGGCTGGCGCGCTGCGATCCCTTGCGGATCGGCATCGAGGTCACGGCCGATTGTGCCATCGTCGGCGCCGATGGCACGCCCTCGCAGCGGCTGTTCGCGATCGGCCCGCTGACGCGGGCCGCGTTCTGGGAGATCATCGCGATCCCCGACATCCGCAGCCAATGTGCCGATCTGGCGGGCCGGCTGTTGCAGGCCCGCCAGATCACCGTGCCGAAGGTCGATGCGCCGGCGCTGGCCGCAGCCAGGGATCACCAGGTGGCGATGTAGGTGCCCTTGAAGCGGGTGTCGAGGAATGCCTTGACCGGCTCGGAGTGGTAGGCCTCGATCAGCTGCTTGACCCAGGGCTTGTCCTTGTCCTCTTCGCGCACCGCGAGGATGTTGACCCAGGGCCCTTCCGCATTCTCGCGCGCGATCGCGTCCTTGGCGGGATTGAGCCCGGCCTGGACGGCGTAGTTGTTATTGATCGAGACGAGGTCGACGTCGGCCAGCGCGCGCGGCAGCTGCGCGGCGTCGAGCTCGACGAATTTCAGCTTCTTGGGATTGTCGGTGATGTCCGCCACCGTCGCGGCGACGTTGCTCGGATCCTTCAGCTTGATCACGCCATGCAGCGCCAAGATCATCAGCCCGCGCGCGCCGTTCGACGGATCATTTGCGATCGCGACCTTGGCCCCCTCGGGAAGCTCGGCGAGCGTCTTGTACTTCTGCGAGTAGACGCCCTGCGGCGAGGCGATGGTGGTGGCGACCTTGACGATCTTCCAGCCGGTCTTGGAGATCTGGTTCTTCAGATAGGGCTCGTGCTGGAACGAGTTCGCCTCGAGATCCTTCAACGCCAGCGCCTGGTTCGGAATCACGTAGTCGGTGAACTCGACGACCTTGATGTCGAGTCCGCGCTCGGCGGCGACCTTCTTCACGACATCGATGATCTCCGCATGCGGGCCGGCGGTGACACCGACGCGGATGGTTTCGGCCTGCGCGGGAAGCGCGACGGACAGCAAGGCGGCCAAGGCGACAACGAAACGTAACATTCAAGTCTCCAACCAAACAAAAGAGTTCCGCTGGTGACTAGCCCTGGTGCCGCAAAGGATCAATCGCAGCTGCGAACAAAACAATGGACGCGCTTCCGACATCAATGTTTGTGTACGAATGTTCTTTATTCGGCTCCTTGCCGATCGATTTGTTCTATCCCCGCGTAGCCCGGATGAGCGTCAGCGACATCCGGGGTCGCACAAGCTGCCGAGGAGACCCCGCATGTCGCTGACGTTCATGCGGGCTACGCGCCCTCACTCAGTTGAACAGATCCGGCTCCTGCGCCGTGATCCAGTCCCACAGCGGCTGGAAGCTGAAATAGCCGCCCTTGTGGGTACCGACCTGCCCCGCCGTGTGCTTGGCGATCTCGTGCGGAATGGGTTTTGTGGGCCCCGCGGCCTCGGCCAGCAACTGCGTGCGTGCGGCATTGTCCATCGCGATATACCACCACGCCGTCGCCTCGATGGTCGGGCCGACCGTCAGCAGGCCGTGGTTCTGCAGGATGGCAGCCTTCTTGGTGCCTAGCGCGGCCGCGATCTTCCTGCCCTCCTCGGCATCGAGCACGACGCCGGTGAATGGATCGAACAGCACGTGATCGTTGTAGAAGACGCAGGAATCCTGCGTCAGCGGATCGAGCAGCTTTCCGAGCGCGGAAAACGCCTTGCCATAGGTCGAATGGGTATGCGCGGCGGCGATCACGTGCGGATGAGCGGCGTGGATCGCGGAATGGATGACGAAGCCGGCCTGGTTGATCGGCTTGTTGCCGATCAGGATGTTGCCGTCGTGATCGACGAGCTGCAGGTCGGAAACCTTGATCTGGCTGAAATGCGTCGACAGCGGATTGATCCAGAACCGGTCGGGGAATTCCGGATCGCGCCCGGTGACGTGGCCCGCCAGACCCTGATCGAAGCCGTAGCGCGCAAACAGCCGGAAGGTCGCGGCCAGGCGCTGCTTGCGATGCAGCCGCTCCTCCTCGAAGGTGGCTGCGGGCGCACGTTCGACCAGCGCAAACTTCCTGGGGCGTTCGACGATCTCGTTCATGGTCGTTTCCTCCTGCTCGGCTTTGTCGATTGAAACCGTGTCTGCGTCAGCTCAGCGCTGCCTCAAGCGCCGATTGAGCCGGCGCGCAAGGTGATCGCCGACCGTCTGCACGGTCTGCACCAGTGCGATCAGCACGACCACCACGGCCAGCATCATCTCCGGCATGAAGCGCTGATAGCCGTAGCGGATGCCGAGATCGCCGAGGCCGCCGCCGCCGACGGCGCCGACCATCGCGGAGTAGCCGAGCAGGCTGACCACCGCGAGCGTCAGCGCCAGCACGAGGCCGGGCAGCGCCTCCGGGATCAGCACCTTGAACACGATCTGCAGCGGCGTCGCGCCGAACGAGGACGCGGTCTCGATCAGGCCGGCATCGACCTCGCGGATGGCCGCCTCGACCAGCCGTGCAATGAACGGCGTCGCTGCGACGGTCAGCGGCACGATCGCAGCCCCCGAGCCGATCGAGGTGCCGGCCACGAGCCGCGTGAACGGGATGATCGCGACGACGAGGATGATGAAGGGCGTCGAGCGCGTCGCATTGACGACGACGCCAAGCGCCGCATTGACGGCGGGCGCTGCGAACAGCTCGCCCTTGCGGCTGGTCGCCAGGAAGATGCCGAGCGGCAGACCGAGGGCGGTCGCGACCAGCGCCGCGGTCGATACCATGAACAGGCTCTCGCCGGTGGCCTGGACGATCAGGTTGATGAGCTCAGGCGACATAGCCGAGACGCTCCGCTGCGAACTGTTGTTGAGAGAGATAAGCGAGCGTCTGCCGCGCCGCAGCCTCGCCACCGGGGATGCCGAGGATCAGCGAGCCGACATGCTGACCGCCGATCTCATCGATGCGCGCCGACAGCAGCGCGACGTCGATCGACAGCTCGCGGGCGAGCTGCGCGACCAAGGTGTCGCCGGCATCCGTGCCGCGCACCTGCACGCGAATGACCGCCTGCCCGATTCCCGTCGGCTCCTGCACGAGCCGGCTCGCCAGCGACACCGGAACGGCATCGCCGAGCGCTTCGGCCAGGAAGGCCTGCGTCGTCGGATGCTTCGGATGGGTGAAGATGTCGGCGACATGGCCGCGCTCGACCACGCGCCCGTCATCGATCACGACCACCTCCTTGGCGAGCTGGCGGACCACCGACATCTCGTGGGTGATGAGGACAATGGTGACGCCGAGCTCGCGGTTGATGTTGGCGAGCAGGTCGAGGATCGCGCGCGTCGTCTGCGGATCGAGCGCCGAGGTCGCCTCGTCCGACAACAGCACGTCCGGCCGCGTCGCCAGCGCGCGCGCAATGCCGATGCGCTGCTTCTGCCCACCGGACAGCTCCGACGGATAGCGGTCGTGCTTGTCGGCGATGTCGACCAGCTCGAGCAGTTCGCCGACCCGCGTCCGAATATCGGCCTTCGTCCAGCCGGCGATCTCGAGCGGCAGCGCGATGTTGTCGGCGGCGGTGCGCGAGGACAGCAGATTGAAGTGCTGGAAGATCATCCCGATCGAGCGCTGCGCCAGCCGAAGCTGCTGTCCGCTCAGCGCCGAGATCTCGCGCCCATCGACGATGACGCGGCCCGTGCTCGGCTTCTCCAGTCCGTTGATCAGCCGTACCAGGCTCGACTTGCCGGCGCCGGAGCGCCCGATCACGCCGGTGATCGAGCCGCGCGCGATCGCGAAATCGATCTCCTTGAGCGCCGCGACGGCCGGCTTGTCGCGATAGGCGGGATAGGTCTTGGAGAGCGCCTCGAAACGGACCATCGGCGCAGCGACGGCTGCTTCGGGCACGACCGCTTCCACCGGCCGGATCGGCTCGGCGACAGCGAGGGACGAGTGGGCATTCATGAGAGGACCTTGACTTGACGTGCTGCAGCGCACGCATTCAGCTCACCATCGCCCGCGACAAGCCCCGACGCAATTTCAGAAATGCCTGAAGTCATGGACGAAGCTTCTCGAGCGATGGCGCGTCGTGAAACATCATGCTCCCCGATGCATTCTCAGCTGTCATGGAACACCAGCGTCCGCAGCTCGATGCTCTCGCGCGGCGTGGCATCCGCAGGTGTGGTCGGATCGACGAAGGCGGTATGCGGTCCGAACCGCGTGCGGCCGTCTGTCGCCGAATCGTAGCATTTCAGCAGCAGCGCCTCGTCCACCGTCATCTCCGGAAAATAGAACCAGCGATGCGCCGGATTGTATGTGACCGAATAGGTCTCGCCGTTGCGGTTCGGATAGATCAGATCGGAGGCGACGAGATCCTCCGGCGCGACGGTGGTGCCATCGCACATCGCGAGCGGGCTGTCGCGGAGCGGGCCGATGATCGGGCGCCAGAGATTGATGACCTGGACCCGCCCTCGCAGCAGCGCGTCAGCCTCGTCACCAAGGTGCTCGCGCACCCGATTGACGCCCGATGTCACGGTCTGGTCGACATGGACGCGCGTCGCCGGCTGCCGCGGCCCGCCATCGCGGACATCGGCGGCGCCGGGCACGCGCTTGCGCACGGTGTGATCGAAGATGACGACACGATCGGCGCGCAACGTCGCGCGAATGAAGGCCTCCGCCGCCGGGTAGTAGACGGAGCGGACTTCCTTTTCGTTGGTGAAATCGCGCACGAAGGTCGGGTGCCGCACCAGCCCAAAGCCCTCGCGGTCGAGCGAGAAGGATGACGCGATCGGGCGGCCGTCGAACACCGGCACCCGGTGCGGCTCCGGCAGCGCCGTGGATTTCGGCTCGCCCGGTGGCGGATCGAACGCGTAGGTCCGCGGCTTGGACGCAATAGGCGCCAGATAGTTCAGCTCGGCGAGCACGAAGGGCAGCGCTTCGATCTTTCTCTCGACCAGGCTCATGGGACGTCTCCGGGCAATTTCATGCGATTGCATGGAGCTTGATCGGCGCCGGCGGACAGAACAAGTCGATGCTCGAAATAGCAACGGTTCTGCTTCCGAGGCGGCCCGGCGTAGAAGGAGCTTGCCCACCGATTGAAGCTTGCAACCGTCGTTTTCTTCCGCTCGCCGCCTCCCACGCGAGGGCATGGCTGGCATGACATGGCCGCAACCGAGACTCTGCCGGCGGTCGCGTCGACCCAGCAGCAAATTGTTGCACGATCACACCGAAATTCGCCTGTCCCATTTCATTGACGACCTTCACCCTGCTCCTACACTGATCGATATTGCAACGCGCTCCCGACCAACAGCACCCATCCGACGCAAATGTCAGCCGCAGCTTCGCAGGTCTTCGCCATCGACCTGGGCCCGTACCCGGCCTTCGTGTTTGCCGCGAGGGATCACATCGCGGCGCAGAGCGTGGTGCGATCACCGGCCTTGCTGCGGGCAATCGACTCTTTCTGCCGGCTCAAACGTCCCGCGCAGGCAGAACGGCTCGCGCTGCGCGAGGCGACCCATGGCGAGACGGCGATCTATCTCGACCGCGCCGACGAGTTGGCCGACGACGCGGTCTGTCGCCTGCTCCTGGTTCATCTCGGCCCGGGCTGACGCCGCGGGAGAGATCGCTCTCGCCGCGGCGCGAACGCCCTACTCCGCAGCCTCGCTGAGATCGAGCCGTGCCCGCGGGCTCTCGCCGGTCACCACCGACACCCGCTCACCCCAGCGCTCCTCGGGATAGTAGTCCCACACGGCATGATGCTGGCTCGCCCAATTATCCCACACGAGCAGCGAGTTGGGCTGCCACTGCACGCGGGTCTGCAGCGCAAGCTGGCTTTCGACATGGCGGAACAAGAGCTGCAGCAGCGCGTCACTCTCCCGACGCGTCAGCTGCACGATGTGCGAGGTGAAGGACGCGTTGACGTAAAGGAGTTTGCGGCCGGTGCGCGGATGGGTCACGACCACCGGATGCTCTGACTGAGGATAGGTCTTGCCGGGATCGGGCTTGGCGCCGTAGCCGGCGGTCCAGGCCAGGGAGCCGTCATGGATCGCGGTCAGGCCGTCGAGCAGGTGCTTGATCGGATCCGACAGGAATTCATAGGCGAGATACATGTTGGCGAAGGCGGTGTCGCCGCCGAGCGGCGGCGTCTTGGTCACCCGCAGCAGCGAGACCGCGATCGGGCTCGGGTCGCAGGAGACGTCCGGGTGCCAGCCGTCGCCGGCGGTGAAGCGCGAATTGGCGTCGGTCTTCCACGACAGGAATTCCGGATCGAATGGCCCATCATGACGGAAACGCGTTGCCGCCAGTTCGTGCCGATGCAGCGACTTGCCGAAGCGGCGCGCGAAGCGCTTGTGGTCCTCCTTGGAGATGTCCTGATCGCGAAACACGATCGCCAGATTTTCGTCGAGCGCGCGGTGGATCTCCGCGAACTGCGCCTCCGGCACATCCTTGGAAAGATCGACCCCGCCGATCTCAGCGCCGACCGTCGGACCGAGTTGCCTGACCTCGATCGTCTCATAGGGTTCGCGCTTCCGGCCGTTCCAGGCCTGGATGGCGAGCTTGTCGTTGAAGTCCCTGTAGAAGCTCATGAGCGATATCCTTCGATGGCGATGGGATGAGTTAGACGGAGCCGCGGCGCAGCCGCCCGCCACCGCTGGTGACGAGCGCACGGGCTGCGCGCTCGGCATCGCGCGCCGATGTGAAGGACTGCCCTTCCAGGCTGTCGAACGCGCGCTCGGACGAGAAGAAGCTGAAGCCGCGCTCGTCGGCCGTGACGATGCCCGCGGTCCGGTTGAAGACTTCGATGACAAAGGCTGTCGGCATGACTGATCATTCGCCGCCTTGCGCAGCGGCGCTCCTGTCGGATCTGCAAATCGATGATTGAGGTGAATTCGGCTGCAGCGATCAGCAACAGGCCCCGGTCGCCGCCGAGAAGCAGCGTCCGGCGAGGCGCTTGCGCACCAGGCGGCGAGCTGCGGATCTCATTCTCATCTTGGCGAGTCCCGGTTGAGCGATGACGGCGCTGAATATCTGCGCAGGATGCGTTTTGGTCAAATGAAATGGGCATTCAAAGATCAGAGCGCCGCGCGCCATTTGTTTCATGGCGACACAGATCGACGCGAATAATCATTCAGAGCGGCGCGAAATCGGATTGCAACCCATTTGCAACGCATAGATGCAGGATGCGACGGATAACCCGCACCGTGGGACCTTCTACTGCCAGGTCGTGAGCGCGAGAAACAGCGGCATGGTCAACGCGGCAACCAGCGTCTGAAAGCTGATGATGCCGGCCGCGACGCGGTGGTCACCACCCAGGAGCCGCGCCACGATGCAGGCAGAGGGCAGCGCGTTGAACAGAACAAGTGTGTTGAGCGACACCCCGCTCAGGCCGCGGCGGCCTCTGATGCCGTGGGTAGCCATTGGTGCCAGCGCCGACTTGACCACGCTGGATTGCAGAATTGGCCTGCACCAGATGAGAGCAAAGCTCGGACGCGGAAGCACGCCGCGAGGCGACTTTGCACATTTCGGATTCGCTCCCGCCGCCTGCGTCCAGATCGCGATGGGCTCGCAAGCAACAATCAAATCGCGCCGAGCTTCAATCATACTTTGAGGTGTCTACGCTCGCGCGCGGCTTGCGATACTTGATGGCCCATAGCTATCGCGCTGGAAGGTCAATCGCAATGAGCCAGGCATCGGCCAAGACGTCGTTCTCCCCGGGCATGTCCACAGGCTTGATGTTTGCCATGGCGAGCGCCGCCGGCATCGCCGTCGCCAACATCTACTACAATCAGCCGATGCTGGCGTTGATCGAAGCCGAGTTGCCCGGCCGTCTTGCCGGGCTGATCCCGACAGCGACGCAGCTCGGCTACGCCGCCGGACTGTTCCTGCTGGTCCCGCTCGGAGACATCGTCGAGCGCCGCCGGCTGATCATCATGCAATTCGCCTTCCTGGCCGCCTCGCTGGTCCTCGCCGCGATCGCGCCGAACGCCTTGCTCGTCGTGCTCGCTTCGCTTGCCGTCGGCCTGTTCTCGACCGTCGCGCAGCAGATCGTTCCCCTGGCAGCGCATCTGGCGGCCCCGGAGCGCCGCGGCAGCACGGTCGGCACCATTCTCGCCGGCATCCTGACCGGCATCCTGCTGAGCCGCACCCTTGCCGGCCTGGTCGCGACGCATGCCGGCTGGCGCGAGATGTTCTGGCTCGGCGTCCCCCTGGCGCTCGGCGCGGGAGGCCTCATGGCGTTGACGCTTCCGCACAGCCCCGCCGCTTCGAAGCTCGGATATCTGCAGCTCCTCAACTCGATCGGTCATCTGTGGCGCGAGTTTCCGGAGCTGCGGCTTGCCGCCGTGACGCAAGGCTTGATCTTTGCCGCCTTCACTGCGTTCTGGACCGTGCTTGCCTTCCGGCTGCAGGCCCCTCCGTTCGGGCTCGGGGCCGATGTCGCTGGCCTGTTCGGGATCGTCGGCGCCATTGGCATCCTCGCTGCTCCGCTGGCCGGGCGCTTTGCTGATCAGCGAGGTCCGTCCTTCGCCGTTCTCGGCGGCGCGATCCTGACGCTGGTCTCCTGGGCGGTGTTCGGCCTCTGGTCGTCGCTGACGGGCCTGGTCGTCGGCGTCATCCTGCTCGATCTGGCGATGCAGACGGCCTTGGTCGGCAACCAGCATATCGTCTTCGCCTTGAGGCCCGAGGCGCGCGGCCGGCTGAACACCGCGCTGATGGGCTGCATGTTCCTGGGCGGCGCATTCGGCTCCGCGGCTGTGACGGCTGCCTGGCAATCCGGCGGTTGGCCCGCCGTCGCGATGCTCGGACTGGTGCTCGCCGGATTGGCGACAGCGGCGCAGGCCAGGAATTTCCTTCGCCGGAAGGCCGGGACGAGCGGCGCTCCGATCAAAGGGCGCAGCGAGGTCTGACGGATGACTTCAGCTGACCGGCACTCCCCGAGCTCGATCAAGGAAGGCGACGTCGCATGAGAAGGGCGCGTGTTGTCATCGCAGCAGCGGCGATCGGCATCGTCGGAGCTGGAGCCGCTCTGTTCTATGCGTGGCAGCCGGCTCTTGCACCGATCACGCCGCCGGCTCCGGCCACGTTCGACCAGGCACTTGTCAGAAGGGGCGCCGAGCTCGCCCTGCTCGGCGATTGTCAGACCTGCCATACCGCGCCCGGCGGCCGCACTTTTGCCGGCAGCCTCGCGATGCCCACGCCGTTCGGAACGATCTACTCGACGAACATCACCCCCGATCCGGAGACAGGTATCGGGCAGTGGTCGGAGGCCGCGTTCGCGCGAGCTCTCCGTGAGGGCGTCGATCGCGAAGGACGGCACCTTTACCCGGCATTCCCCTACGATCATTTCACGTTGATCTCCGATGACGACGTTCGGGCGCTCTATGCCTTCTTCATGTCGCGCGAGCCCGTGACGTCGACGCCTCCGCCCAACGCCTTGCCGTTTCCAATCAATGTCCGCCTCGTCCTCGCGGGATGGAAGCTGCTGTTTCTCGATCGCGGCCGCTTCGAGCCCGCCCCATCGCGTGACCAGCTTTGGAATCGCGGGAAGTATCTCGTTGAAGGGCTCGGCCATTGCGGCGGCTGCCACACGCCACGAAACGTGATGGGAGCCGAGAAGACGTCGCGTGCGTTTGCGGGCGGCGAAGCCGAGGGCTGGCGGGCCTACGCCCTCGGCGCAGCCTCTCAAGCGCCAACGCCGTGGAATGAAGCAGCGCTTGCGCAATATCTGTCGCGTGGTTTTCACCCGCTTCACGGCGTCGCCCGCGGACCTATGGCCCCCGTGGTCGCGAACCTCGCTCAAGTTTCTCAGCAGGACATCATTGCCATGGCCCGTTACATGGCCTCGCTGTCGAAGCCTGAAGCCGCTGAAGCAAACGCCCAACCGGCTCAACCATTGCCTGAGCAGGGCCCAGGAATTGTCCCGCAATCCGCGGGCTCCCAGGCGCCCACGCCCGTGGCCGGCACGGCAGATGGAGCCGGCATCTACGCGACTGCGTGCGCGTCCTGTCACGCCAGCGACCGCCCCCTCCCCTTGGGTGCGATCCGGCTTTCACTGTCGACCGCGATCACGGACGACAGCCCGGACAATCTGATCAACATCATCCTGAGCGGAATTCCTGCCTCGAACGGCACGGCCGGTCCGATCATGCCGAGCTTCTCGAGCGCGATGAGCGCGGGGCAGATCTCCGACCTCGCGCGCTATCTCCGCAGCAGCTTCACCACCGCCGCGCCCTGGGCCGACGTCGACGACACCGTTCGAACGGCTATTGCCGAACAGCGGAAAGCCAGGGCCCAAAGACTCAACTCGGATCGATGAGGGGTATCGCCATGCTCACAATCACGCTGAATGGTACGCCGCGCGACATCAGATCCTCGCCGGATACGCCGCTGCTCTACGTGCTGCGCGATGAGCTCGGCCTGAATGCCGCCAAATATGGCTGTGGCCTCGGTCAATGCGGCGCCTGCACCGTGATCCTCGACGGCGATGCGATCTTCTCCTGCATCACGCCGGTGATGCTGGCGGCCGACCGCGAGGTCACGACGCTCGAAGGTCTCGGGACCGTCGAGCATCCCGGCCCGCTCCAGAAGGCCTTCATCGACGAGCAGGCGGCGCAGTGCGGTTATTGCATCCCCGGCATGATGATGCGGGCCAAGGCGCTTCTCGACAAAGTGCCCGTGGTGTCCGACGCGTTGATCCGCGAAGAGCTCCAACCCAATCTGTGCCGCTGCGGAACGCACATGCGGATCCTGCGAGCCATCCAGCGTGCCGCCAAGGCGGTTGCGACCTCGACGACGGCGGACGTCGCGCCATGAGCACGATCGTCACACGCCGCGATGTCTTGGCCGGCGCCGGCGCGCTGGTTCTGTCCTTCAGCATTGCCTCCAGACGGGCCTGGAGCCAAACGGCAACGTCCGCTGCTCCGCCAAAACCATCCTTGCCCGGCAGCCTGGCCGGCACACCGCGGCTCGATGCCTGGATCCGTATCGATGCAACCGGCGATATCACGATCCTGACCGGCAAGGCCGAACTCGGACAAGGGCTGAAGACGGCGCTGCTGCAGATCGCTGCGGAGGAGTTCAAGGTCGAGCCGAGCGCACTCAAGCTGGTCACGGCCGATACCGGCCTGACCGCGGACGAGGGTTATACGGCAGCCAGCCATTCGGTTCAGGATTCGGGCACAGCCATCCGCAACGCGGCGGCGCAAGTTCGCGAGATACTCATCGGCGAAGCGGCCCGGCGCCTCGATGTCGATCGGGCCATGCTCCACGCCGAGAATGGCGCGGTGGTCGGCAGCAACGGAGCTCGCCTGTCCTATGGCAACCTCGTCAGCGATCATCTCCTCGAAGTCAGCGCCGCGCCAAGCTCGAAGCTCACCGCAACCGCGGACTTCAAGGTCATGGGACGTCCGGTGCATCGCGTCGATATCCCCGCCAAGGTCACGGGCGGAGCGGCCTATGTCCAGGACATGCGCTTGCCCGGCATGTTGCACGGGCGGGTGATCAGGCCACCAAGTCCGGGGGCCATTCTGGAGCGCGTCGACAATTCGGCGCTCCAGCAGATGGCTGGAATGGTGAAGGTGGTCCGCGACAGCAATTTTCTCGCCGTCGTGGCCGAGCAGGAATGGACGGCGGTCCAGGCCATGCGCGTGCTGGCCACTCACGCGACGTGGCGGGAAACAGCGACGTTGCCGGATCAAGAAAGACTTGCCACCACGTTGATAGCCCTGCCGTCGGAAGACACCGTCATCCTCGACCAGGGGCAACATGGCGAAGCCGGGCACGCGATCGAAGCGACATTTACCCGCCCCTATCTCGCGCATGGATCGATCGGTCCGTCCTGTGCCGTCGCCCAAACGCAAGATGACAAGTTAACGATCTGGACGCATACGCAGGGCGTGTTTCCGCTTCGCAAGGCGATTGCCGAACTGCTGCGGCTGTCGCCGGACAAAGTGCGCTGCATTCATGCCGAAGGCGCCGGTTGCTACGGCCATAGCGGCGCGGACGATGTGGCGGCTGACGCCGCCCTGCTCGCCGTCGCGCTGCCGGGCCGCGCCATTCGCGTCCAGTGGATGCGGGAGCAGGAGCATTCCTGGGAGCCATTCGGTCCGGGCATGGTGACGAAGCTGCGCGCTGCCGTCGGCCAGGATGGGATGATCAGCGACTGGCACCACGAGGTCTGGAGCCAATCGCACATGATGCGGCCGGGTCCTGCCGGAACGTTGCTGGCGGCCCGCGACATCGCGAACCCGTTTCCGCCGGCGCCTCCGGTCGCGCTCGCGCAACCGGAAGGCGGCGGCGATCGAAACGCGATCCCGCTGTACAAGCTCCCCAATGCAAGGGTCGTGAGCCATTTCCTCCCGGAGATGCCGCTTCGTAGTTCGTCGATGCGCTCGCTGGGTGGCTATCTCAACGTGGTCGCGATCGAAAGCACGATGGACGATCTCGCGCGCGCCGCCGGCCACGATCCCGTCGCCTTCCGGCTCTTGCATCTCGACAACGCGCGCGGCCGTGCCGTCATCGAAAGAGCCGCCGACGAGTTCGGCTGGTCGACGCGGCCTGCGCTGAAACGAGGCGTCGGCTACGGCTTCGGCTTTGCTCAATACAAGAACCTCGAAGCCTATTGCGCCATTGCGTTGGAGATCGCCGTCGACGACCAGACGGGCGTCATCAGCATCGCGCGCGTGATCGCAGCGGTCGACACCGGCGAGGTCGTCAATCCCAACGGCGTACGCAACCAGATCGAGGGCGGGATCATCCAATCCGCGAGCTGGACGCTGTTCGAGCAGGTCAGCTTCGACCGGACGCGGGTCACGTCGATCGATTGGTCGGCCTACCCCGTGATGCGTTTCGCCAGCGTCCCCGGCACGATCGACGTCCACATCATCGATCAGCCTGGCGCGCCCTTTCTCGGCATTGCCGAAGCTGCGCAAGGCCCGACCGGTGCTGCCCTCGCCAATGCGGTCCGCGACGCCATCGGACGGAGACTCTACCACCTGCCGCTGACCGCCGCGCGCATCAGAGAGGCCATGAACGCATCATGAGAGACGTTGCGGGAGATCTTTCGTGATCGCCAAGCCCACAGCTTCCGCACCTGGCGATTCCGACATTGCAGCGCGACGATGCCTCGAAGACTTGCTGCCGCCGGCCTTGAGCGTCATCGCCGGCATGGTCGATCTCACCGGCTTCTTCATGCTCGGCCACGTCTTCACCGCACATATCACCGGCAATTTGGTGGTCGCGAGCGCGGCGGCCGTCGACGGCGGTCCCGTCTATTGGGCGCAGCTCGCGGCGCTTCCCATGTTCGCGAGCGCCCTGGCACTCCTCTGGCTCATCGCCCGGCTTTCAAAGCGCCGCGGCGTCTCGCTCGTGAGATTGCTGCTCGGCCTGCAGACCGGCCTGCTCGCCGCAGTGTTGCTGCTCTGCGTAACGGGTCGGCTTTCGGCAGCACCGCAGAGCCCGGTTGCGGGGATCGCCGTACTGCTCGCGGTCGCCGCCATGGCTTCGCAATATGCGCTGCTCCGGCTGGCGCTGCCTCAGGCGGTGTCGACCGCGGTCATGACCGGAAATCTCGCCAACGTCGTCCTGGGCCTGATGGACGCGCTCACGAACGGACATCCCCTGACGCGCGCGGACGATGGCCGGCTGAGGCGGGCTCTGCATCTGCTGGGCGGCTTTCTGACCGGCTGTCTGGTGGCCGCGCTGGCGATGCCGCTGATGCGGGAGTGGGCATGGGTCCTGCCCGTCGCACTGGCTGCCGTGCTGACCATTCATCCCCTGCTCTGGGCCGACGCCGTCGGTCGATGATCGGCCGCGCGCGAGATCGATGCTGTTCAGGACTCGCGGCGGCGTCACGATACGCGATCATCTTCGCGTCCCGTTCGGGACGCGACGGGCTCCTCCGCAACGGGGATGCTGATGTCGAACGTGCTTCCCTGTCCGAGCGTGGATCGAACGCCGATCGTTCCCCGATGCAGTTCCACGATCGAACGGCAGATCGCCAATCCGACGCCCATTCCGGTCGTCTTGGTCGTGAAGAACGGATCGAAGATCTTGCTCCTGATCTCGTCCGACATGCCGCAGCCACTGTCCTCGATCGAGAGTCGCACCGTGCCATCATCGGCGGCGACGGTCCTGATCACCACGCGGCGGACGGCCTGCTCGGTCTCCGCCATCGCGTGGATCGCATTCGTCACGAGGTTGAAGATGACCTGCTGAAGCTGAACGCGGTCGGCGGAAATGGTGCGCCGCTGCTCGGCGAGCTCGACCATGATTTTCACGTGACCGGCGTCGAGATCATCTGCGATCAGCCGCACGACTTCCTCCACGACCTCCTCCAGGGAGATCGGCGAGAACGTGGCCGGCGCCTGCTTGCCCAGCGATCGCAGCGATTTCACGATGTCGGCGGTACGGCGGCCGGAATTCCTGATCCTGATCAGCCCTTGGGTCACCTCCGCGATATCAGGCGTGTCCCTGTTCAGCCACCGCAGCGCCGCCTCGGTCTGCGTGATGATGCTGGCGATCGGCTGATTGATCTCGTGAACGATCGAAGCGGCGAAGCTGCCGAGCGCCGTCATCTGCGAGGTCCGCCCCAGCTCCGCGCGGGCCTCGCGCAATTCAAACTCCGCCTCGGCCCGCCGTCTGTTTTCGTCGATCAGGTTGCGATACAGCCTTGCCGCATCGAGCGAGATCGCAGCCTGCGCCGCAAGCACCTCCAGCATGGCGGTCCGGCTCGGCGTGAAGACGTTGGCGGAGAGAGAGTTCTCCAGATACAGCACGCCGACGAGATCACCCCGCTTGATGAAGGGAATGCAGGCCAGCGAGCGGGCGCCGCGATGGCGCGGCCCGGGAGCGTCGAGCTCGGGAGCATCCGTGGACACGTCCGCAAAGGTGACCGCTTTTTTCGTCCTCATGACGGATGTCAGCAGCGAGATCGGAAGATCATCGTCGGACGGAACGGCGCTGTAGAGATCGACCCGGATGCCCTGGTTCTCCACCCACGCCGAGGCCTCGATGCCCGGCACGCCGTCCTGAACCAGCAGAAACAGCCCGAACTGCGCGCCTGCATGGATGATCATGCTGCGCATCAAGGTGCGCAGCACCTGCTCGAGTCCGACCTCCTCGGCCAGGGTCTGCGCCGCCGCCGTCAGAGCCGCGAGATCGAGCTCCCGCTGGCTGACGGCGTCCTCCGACAGGCTGGTTCTCTCCGACCTCTGCGGAAAGCGAACCGCGAGATGGGTGGCCTTGCCGGTCGCCCCCCATTGTCGGTAGCAAGCCTCCGCAGCGATCAGGCACCCCTGGGCCGGAGCAGACAGACCCGCCTCCAGATAATATTGCCCCGCCAGTTCATGAGCCAGCGCCTGGTCATGGATGAAGCCGGTCTTCTCGGCGGCACGGGCCGCCTGCTCGTACAATTTCTGCGCGGCCGCGCCGTCGCCGCTCAGCCGCGCAGCCTCGGCTTCGAGCAGAAGCGACTTGCTCTCGAACGTATCCGGGTTCAATCGCGCCCAGGCAGCAAAGCGCGCGCGGGCCGCATCGAGGCGCGCCACCTTGTCGTCGACCGGCCGGCCGCCCGCGATCGATCGGCACGACGCCAGCGCGAAGAAGAAGCAGCACTGCGCCGTATCGATGTGAGCCGGCGCGGACCAGGATAGATCCATCGCCATTTCGAGATGGCGCAGCGCAGCGCCATCTCGATTGAACAGGAATGCCGTGACGCCGGCGTAATGATGCACCCAGAATTGGGTAATGACTGACGCGGCGGAGGCGTCGTCAGGACCTCGCTGACGGTCATTTTCGCCCGTCAGCAGCGCAGTGGCGAGGCGCATCTGGGCGTCCAGGATGAGCTCGATATCCCTGTATCCTATCTCGCTCGTGTATCTCAGTCCCTCCGTGATCTCGGCCCGAACGGCCGGGAGCGGTTCACCGACCACGAGGAGATTGGAGGCGACATGATTGCGCGCGTAGCACGCCATCCCCAGATCGCCCGCAGCCTGCCCCACACGGACGCCGTCGCGGGCCCGATCGAGCGCAAAGCGCATCGGCTTGGTCCAGACGCTGACCTGGTCGAGCGCAAGGAGCGCGGCAGTTCGCTGCGCTTCGTAGCCTTCCCGTTCGACCATCCGGCAGGCCGTTTCAGCCCAGAGCAATCCCTGCTCGTAAGCCGCGAAGTGATGCGCACCGTAGACGCCGAACCATGCGAGGCCATAGGCCGATTCCGGCGTAACGCCATGGTTCAAGGTGACTTCCACGATCTTGAGAACGTGAAGAAAGCGCAGGTCACCCGGCACGAAGGACGAGGAGATCAGCGTCGACAGCAGGGGAAGTGCGGTGCGCGCAACCTCGTCGGAGGCGTCGGGGAGAGCCAGAAATCCATTGGGGGTGAGTTCTTGCAGCCGCACGCAGCAGGCTTGATAGAGCCGCTCCAGATCATCCAGAGCAGGCAGACGCTCGATGGCAATACCGATCGCCGAGAGGCCGAGCAATGCGGCCTCGATCGCCTGATTATATTGCGACCTGATGATCAGGGCCAACGCCCGCAGACGATAGGTGTCGGCGATTTCCACGGGCGTGACGGCGACATCCAGCAAGATGTCGAGTCCCTCCAGGGCGTCCTCGACACGGGCGAGCGCAAGCAGGCAGTCGCAGCGCAGCCACTCCGTGGCGAATGCCGGAAACTCGGGATCCGTCGCGCCGCCATCCGATCGCAGGTCGGCAGCGACGTCGAGAAATCGCAAGGCCTGGTCCACTGCTCCCGTGGAGCGCGAGTGACGGGCCGCGGCCAGCAGCACGCGGGCGAACGCAAGACGCTCGCCATGTTCCAACCGGCTTCGATCGGCGCGTTCGATCTGCGATGCGATGTCGAGCGTCAGGTCGGAGCCGCAGTCACGATGAGCGAGGAAATGGCGAGCAATGCGCAGGTGCTCGATCGGCCGACTCTCGTCGTCGATGAGCGAGTAAGCGGCCTCACGAACGCGGTCATGCGAGAAGGTGAGGTGGTCCCCGCCGCGAGCCAGCAGATTGGCCTGCATGAGCTTCTCTGCCAGCTGAAGGGTCTCGTCATGGGACGTCGCCATCAGGGCGGAGAGAACACCGATCGACGCATGCCTGCCCAGAAAGGCGAGCGTTCGAAGCAAATGGCGCTCACGCTCCGGCAAGGCCGAGAGGCGCCGCGCCATGAATTCCACGACGGTACAGCCTTGAAGAAGGCGGGCCTGATCCCATCCCCATTCCCGCCGTCTCGGGTCGAATGCGATGACCTGCTCGTCGGTGAATTTGTGCAAGAGCTGGCTGATGTAGAACGGGCTGCCCTTGGTCTCGCGATGGATGATTGCCGACAGCTCTCCGATCCGATCAACAGCCTGGCCCAAGGCAAAAGCGACCAGTTCGGCAGTCTCGACCGGCGCCAGAGAGGACAAACGGATGTCGGTGCAGGGAATACCCGAAACCATGGCTTCATCGGACAAATCTCGCCACAGACGGTCGACACCATCGTCGCTGCGGCAACTGCAGATCAGCAAGATGGGCGCGGAATTCGCACCGAGCATCGCCTTTGCGAGGTCCAGACTGGCGCCATCGAACCACTGCAAATCGTCGAAGAACAGGATGAGCGGCACCTGTGCCGAAGCAATGGCACCGAACGTTTCGCGCAGGATCCGCGTCGTTCGAACCTGCGCGAGATGAGCTGGCACCTCGGGGAGTGGCTGGCTTCCGCCCTGCACGAGCTCGACATCCGGAATGAGATCGGCCAACAACCGGCTGCAGCCGGGCACCTCGGCGAGGCGGCTGTGCACGGCATTTCGAACGTGCTGATCATGCGAATGGAGACTTTCCAAAGCCGAACGCAACGCCTGGACGATGGGCGCGTACGGGATCGCCTTGCGCAGCGGGTCTCCTTTTCCCGTAGCGCTGATGGCGTCATTCCGGTCCAAGCTCTTCAGCAGATGGCTGACGAGAGACGATTTCCCCGTTCCCGGAGCCCCCGACAACAACACTATCTCGGTTCTGCCGGATTGCCGAACGTTGCGGAACGACTGCGCGAGGCGCTCGACTTCCGCGCGGCGGCCGACGAGAGACTCAGCGAGCCGTTCCCTGACTGCGAACGTCGCTTCAGGGCTGCGGTAGACGCCGTCGCGCCCTGCCCTCGTCTTCGACGCAATGATGCCCGCGACATCGGCCCGAAGCTCTTCGGCGGATTGATATCGCCGGCTCGGCTCCTTTGCCAACAGCTTGAGCAGAACCTGATCGATGACGGGCGGAATCCCCGCCCGAACCAGGCTCGGCGCCGGCACGGTGATGGCGACATGGGCATGGAGCCACTCGGCGATGCTCCCGGCAAGCAAGGGAGGACGACCAACCAGGAATTCGTAGAGGATTGCGCCGAGGGCGTACAGATCGCTGCGCTGGTCAATGACAGGCCGTTCGCGTCTGGTCTGCTCAGGTGCCGCGTATCGGAAATTGGTCCCGGCGAACTCGGGGACGTCGGATGCAAGCTCCTGTCCCGACACATGCGCCCGTCCGAAATCCGCGAAACGCACCCCGCCCTGCTCATCAATCAGTACTTTGGCCGGCTCGAGAGCGCCGTGAACAATGTCGGACGCGTGAACCCGCATCAGCGAGATTGCCGCGCGTTCGGCAATCCCAAGAAATCGATCGAACGGGACCTCTCCCGGAGGAGTGTCCGCCAGCGTGTGATACACATCGGCGGGATAGACCAGGACGATCTTGTCTCGATGGCCGACATAGGCAGGTCGCTCGGCCGCGTCGCCACCAATCCGGGCTGCAATGGCCGCCTCGCGCTCCAAACGCGTGCCTGCCGACGTCCCGGCCGCCGCACTCCGGACGCGCCACCTTTCCCCCGCTTTATCCGCGGCGAAATAGGTCTCGATTCCCTCGGCCTGACCGGCAAACGTCAGGGCAAGGTCGGACCACCAACGGCCATCGATAGCCTCGTAGAGACTGGCCAAGCCGGATACGTCCTCGGCGGGCGTTTTGGCCTGACATGTCGTCTTGCACGTTGCCAAGCTTGGATCTCACCGCTGACGTTGACCTGATGTTCAGGCCTATATCAGCCACCTGGCCGGGTCTTTGCATGAACCAGCGAAGTTTTTGCCAGAATTGATATCCTTGATCCGGCGACCGGCCCGGCCCACATTGCAGGGCATTGCGAACGCGGATCGACGATGTGGAGCTAGACCAGATGCCGGGACTTGAGGCGTTCGGAGACCGGAAATTCCCTGCTGCAGACCTTCTGCTGTCGTCCGAAGGGCGCGGTTGGCAAGGGGTTGGCCTCCAGGTTCGCAGTCATCCTGCGTGCGACATACCGGCTCCGATCCCTGATGAGATGGAAATCACCCTGGCGATTGCAGGCTCTGCGTCGGGACGGGTGGAGCGTCGCGCCGGTGGCAGCTTTCAGAAGACGGCCGCGCGATCCGGGACATTGTGGTTCTGCCCCATCGGCGTCACCGAGGATTCGATCAGGATCACTGAGCATCTTCCGGAGGTGCTGCACATTTTTCTGGCAAAGTCCCAGTTCGAGAGTTTGTCAGAACTGAGCTCGAGATCGCTAACGCCGGCGAGTGTCGCCTATCTTGCCGATGTCAACGACGAACTGGTGCGGCAGATCTGCCTGCGGATCTATCGCGAGGCTCAAGAGGAAAGCAGTGGTGGAAAGCTGCTCGTCGAATGTCTCACACAATCTCTGGTCGCCCATCTCATCACGAGCTATTCCAGCGACGGCCCTCGATTGGACCTCGATCACGGCAGCGGACACGGCAAGCTCGACGACGTCAGACTGACGCGGGTCCTGGACTACATTCAGGCCAACATCGACCAAGATATCTCGCTCTCCAAGCTGTCGGACGTGGCCTGCCTGAGCAAGCACCATTTTGCCCGGGCGTTCCGAGAAGCAACCGGAACACCGCCGTACCGCTTCATCAGTGAACGCAGACTCGATCATGCACTCGATCTGCTGAAGCGCAGCGACCTGCCTCTGGCGACGATCGCGCATGTCTGCCGCTTCTCGTCGCAGGCAACTTTTTCACGAGCCTTTCGTCGTCACGTCGGCGTCGCGCCGGGGGAGTTTCGTCATCGCGCCCGCATCTGAGCGTCAGCTCTAAGCTGACGATGTCATTCTATTTCGACGCAGACGGGACAACTAGATCTGCTCCTGCGGGAGCGCTGCTCGGATCGATCGAAACCGTCGCGGTCAGGCCAGCGGCCAGCACAACCGATGGAGGGACATTGTCGAGCGCGATCCGAACCGGGACCCGCTGAGCCAGACGTACCCAGGTAAACACAGGATTGACGGTCGCGAGGCCGGATGGATCGGACTCGGCGTTGGGGACGGCGATCCCCCGCTCGATGCCGACGACGGATCCCGCCAGCGGTTCGGGATAGGCCATCAGGGCGACGCGCGCTTTATCGCCGACCCGAACTCTGCGCAGCAGCGTCTCCTCGAGATAGGCATCAACCCAGAAGCTGTCCTTGTCGACGACCGACAGCGCGCGCTGGCCGCTCGTCGCGTAATCACCCGGCTGAATAACCAGGTTGGTGACGTATCCATCGACAGGCGAGACGATCACGGTGCGACTGAGCGCCAGGCGCGCCTTGTCCCGGTTGCTGAGGGCCTGACGGTAGGTCGCAGCCGCCATGTCGGCCGCCGCCGTATAGATCTGCTGCTCCTCCTTCGAGACAGCCAGCGAGGTCAGGCGGGCGCGCCGCTCGGCCTCGGCCTGCTTGTTGTCGAGATCGGCCTTCGCGCTGGCCACGGTTGCTTCCGCGCTCGCCAGCGCAATTTCAAAGTCGGCCGGATCGATCTTCATCAAGACATCACCCTTGCGCACGGACTGCGCCGCCTTAACGTCGAGCTCCGCGATCCGGCCCGAGACCTGCGGGGTCACCGCGATGACGTATGCCCGGACCGTGCCGTCGCGCGTCCATGGCGCCGCCATGTAGGCCTGCCACATCATCCACGCCGCATAGGCGGCAACAGCAACCGTGCTGAGCGTGACCAGAACCGACAGGAGCTGCTTCGGCAGCGTCCGACGCTTCTGCTGAGCATCAACGGCGGTCATTGCAACGCTCCTGAGACGACCACGATGGCGGAGAGGACGATCACGTAGATGGATAGGTTGAAGAGGCCGGGATGCCAGACCAGCCGATTCATTCGCAGCCGCGCTCCGAGAAAGCTGAGCGGCAGGGTCGCCACCCAGGCGAGCAGCAGCATCCCAACAAACGGCGCGAAGTAGACGCCGAACAGATTGATCTCCCGATACATCTCGTCTGAACCTCACTTGAACGCCGTGCCGGGGAGCTGCCAGAAGCGGAGCGGCTCCGCCAGCAATCCTGCATGATTGTCGATCGCATCGATGATGACAGCGGCGTCCGATTGGCACACGATCCGCGCTTCGTCATTCGTAGCGTCGACGGCCCGGTTCTCGCGACACCATGACACGAGCATGGATCGCGCCGCGAATGGCCGGCCCTCGGCGAACGCCTTCAGCGCGGTCCGAACCGCTCGCTGTGTGCGGACGTCCGGGGCCGCCTGCTCCAGCCGCAAGGCTGCCCGGCCCACCGCATAGAGCGCAAGCAGGTCAGCGGCATCCTCCACCGCGGCTTGCAGTGGAAGCACCTCGATGCGTCGCGCCATGATCGCGGTCCAGCGGCGTCGATCCGGCGTCCACGCGCCGGCCATCAGACGACGAAGGTCTCGCGCCGACAGAGCGATGAGCCGCCGCGCGCGAACCACTGGTGGTATGACAGGCATCGCGACAAAGAACAGCGCGCCCACCGCACTCCCCGTCACGATCGCCAGCGCGAGATTGAAGTATGCGGCCGCGTCGTAGACGATCGGATTGCCGACTCCGAGCAGCGGCAGCGACGAGATCGTCATCGCAAGGAAGACAACGCTATGCCACTGTCCCGCCTGCATCGCGCCAAGCCAGACGAACAGCACCGACAACACACTGATCAGCGCGGCGAAACTGGAGAAAGCGGGCAACACTCCGAAATAGAGCACGCCACCCACGACGGCCATCAGCGTGACCCCGATCGTATAGTCCCGTGCGAGATCGCGCGCCAAGTCTCCGAACGACGCAAAGATCAACGTCGCGATCACGGCGAAAACGATCGCGAACGGACCCGAGGGCCACGCCGTGACCACCCAGAACCAGGCGGTGCACATCACGGCCGCCGCGGTCCGGGCGCCGTTGACGAGAGCCGGAAGCGGATCGGCGATCACCGGAAAAGCCGGCCAGCCTGCGCGCCCCGTTCCGATCAGCGAGCCTCTTGCCAGCACGCCATCGGCTGACGCCTCGAGGCTCCGCAGGATGGCTGCCGCTGCGTCCGACAGCGATGCACTCACGGCATGGCGGTTGCGCAACCCGTCGATCTCAGCAAGGGCGGCCTGGCAGTCCCTTCGCAATCCAGCCGGATCGCTTTCGAGCCGCGCGGTGTCAATTGTCCCGAGCACCTCCAGGAGCTCTCCCCGGCCGACCATCGATGCAGCTTCGTCGTGACCGTGGGCGGCGTTGCGCCAGTTCGTCAGCGCATCCAGCAGCTTCATCGGAATCCTGCGCAGCTGGCCGCGATCGCCAACGAGCGACTGCTCCCCCACCGCCGCGTCGATCGCAAGGTTCAAGGGACCCAGCTGCCGCGCGATCTCGATGCGTTCGGCACGCCCTCTCCCTGTCACCGACCCGGACGCAACATCCGCGGAGAAGCCGCGAAACAGCTTCACCGAGATTCGAGAGACGGTCTGAGAGAGGAGCCGTCCCGCAGTCCCACGATCAGTCAGCAGGGCCACAAGACACGCGGCGCCCACGCCGATACAGATCTCTCCGACGCGGACGATGGCCAGGAATGCGGCGGAGGATGGATCGGTCACGGTGTCGGCGAAGATGACCGCGCCGGTGATGCCCGCCAAGGCGGCGGCGTAGGCAGCCAGATTGCGCAGCAGGGTTGCCGCCGCCGCGCATGCGCCGCAGAATACGGCCAGCAGCAACAGCATCGGCTCGCGCTGCTGAGGACAGATCGCAAGCAGCGCCACGATGACCACGGCGCCGATGCCGGAGCCGATCGCTCGAAAACGTCCCTTCTGAATGGAGGCACCAAGATTCGGCTGGCAGACGATGGCAGCCGTCGTTGCAGCCCAGAACGCATTCTGCAGCTCGAGATAATAGGTGATGAACAGAGCCAAACAGACCGACGCAGCCAGGCGCAGACCGAACAGGATCCGCGGCCCAAGCGGTTGAAACCACGCCAGCGTTGCGTTCCGCAAGCCCCGCCAATTCAGTCGACCACCGCGACCGTCTTCATACGATGCAGTCATATCGGGCGCACCCCTGACGCTGAACGCAATCCACATGGCTTCAGGGACGAACGACCTCCATCATACCAAGGTTTACCGACATCGCTTCACGAGAACGATGAACGGAGCTCCCTTGCGGCCATGGCTGAGGAGAGGCTGGACAAACCTTCGTTTGCCTGCCCGGCCGTTCGAATTCGAAGACTGTCATGACATTTGAAAACGATAAGCGAGACCGCCACGCAAGTGATACGGCACGGCAAATGGTTGCCGGTTGCACGAGGATCGAACGATGAAGAAGCTCTTGGTGTTGTCGATTGTGGGCGTCGGAATGTTGACGGCGACTGCGGCCTCCGCTGCGTCCAACAAATGGTGCGTCGACTACGGTTCGGCGAACAGCCTCGAGTGCGAGTACCAGACGCTGGCGCAGTGCCGGGCGAGCGCGTCGGGCGCCGGTGGAGAATGCACCGCCAATCCGGATCTGCTGTTCGCCAAGGCCCATCCGGCGACGGCGCACTGAGCCACTCGAGACGCATCCGGGACGCGCCGAGCTCATCGGCGCTCCCGCTTTCCTTGTATGCCCGAGCCCAATCCGGGCGATTGTCAAATCGGCCGAGCTGATCTCAGCAATGGCTCATTTGCCGCGGCGCCGAAGTCGTCTCGACTATTTCACCGAGCCGCCAGATATGCGCAATGCCTGATCCTGGTTCAGCAACGTCGCTCGACTGCTCCCCGGCCTGCACTTTTATTTTCCGAAGCAAACCTCGGCCTCAGCGCATCGCCCGGGCCCGCACATCGACGCCGGTTCGCATGTCTCCAAACACCTGCCTCTCGGACTGATCCGCCGCGCCGCGTCGTAGGGTCTCACCACCGCGGCGAAGGTCAGATGGGAGGATGAGCCGGAAACTGGACAACGAGCCGTGTTCCAGGCCGATTGTCCTCATAACAGATGCTGGCACCGATCCGCTCCGCCGCTAGGTCGATCACCCGGCCGCCAAAGCCGGAGGTCAACGCGCGAGCGCCGGCCGGCATGCCACGCCCAGTATCGCTGATCGACAAGCGGCCGTGATCGGCCGTCGCGCGGGTGACCTGAATCACGATATCGCCCCGTCGGCCGTCACTGTAGGCGTACTTGCAGGCATTCACGACAGCCTCGGCAACGATGAGGCCAAGGCTCGTCGCCGTTTCCGGTCTGACTGTCACGGGACGCAGATCGGCGACCAGCTTCCCCGAATTCAGAGACGGCAGGCAGAGAGGCCCGAGCTCCTCGATTAAGGACGTCAGGTAGCTGGCGAGGTCGAGGCAGTCGACTTCGGGGGCGGAATAGAGCCTGCGATGCACGCCTGCGATCGCCTGGATTCTCACGCCCGCCATCTTCAAGCTGTGCCGCGCCCGGTCATCATGGATCTGCGTGCTCTCCAGCGAGATCATGGACGCCACCAGCTGAAGACTGTTGGCGATGCGGTGATGACTTTCGGCGTTCGCTTCGGAAGCGAACAGAGGCATCGGGAGCTTCGACATGCAATTGTCGACCGGACGCTCGTAGATCATTTGCCTATCTCCACATGGGTGGCACGACTATGCCAATCCGATCCGGCAACCGACACTGTACTCTGGTGTTAAATCAGCTCCTTTCACTCGCACGCTGGCCGACGCCGCTTGCAGCTTGCCGGCAGAGACAGGCTCAGCTGCCCAAGCTGTTCTCAACAGGCGCAGCGCCCCGCTCATCCCCCAAGCCATGCAGCGTCACGGCGTCCCGCCATTTTGCCGGTGTCGCGCCCGTGACCTTCTTGAACACGGTGGTGAAGTGCGCCTGCGTCTGGAAGCCGACTTGGATCGCGACCTGGACGATCGGCAGCTCTGTCTCCTTGAGAAGGTCCTTTGCCGCAGCAATGCGCCGCTGCAGGAGATATTGATGCGGTCGCATGCCGGTCGACTTGAGGAACAGCGCAGCGAAATGCATCCTGCTCAATCGCGCCGCAGCCGCCATGTCGACCAATGTCACTTTCTCTCCGAGATGCGCGGCAATGTAATCGCAGACCCGCCTGAGGCGCCATTTCGGAAGCCCGGCGCTCCCCGGCGGCCGCAGCTGCTGGATCGGCTCGACTTGCCCGTCGATGCTGAGGAGACGGACCATGGCGACGAGCCGAACCGCGTCGGCATAGAGCGCAGAGAACTCCGAGGGGTCGCGCTCCGCGGCCGCGAGCGCCTCCGAGAGTCTGGTCGCGACCGGATCTTGATCGGCGGAGACGCGGTGGCCGTCGTGGGAGGATCGATGCGCGACATCCGGGAAGCTCAAGAGAGTCTCTTGGCCGCCGTTCGCAGCACGGTGTCGCCATCCCTGCGCAGCCGCCGTGGCTGCGGCATCTACGCCGGTGACGATACTGATCGATGCGGCGATGCTCTTGAAATCGACCTTCTGAGACGGCGCGGATGCCCGCTCATGGTCCGGCTGATCAGGGGCTTCGGCTCGATGCTGGACGCAACCCGCCCTGCCGGGACCTGATTCGTCGGCGACCTGCCAAGACGGATACGACAACACTGACCTCCACATTGACGGTCACACGTCGCACGTGCGTATCCGTCCTATATGGAGAACAAGGCCGAGCCGACATCATACGCAGGTATGCGAAGGCTTAACGGCTCGAGCCCGCGGTCGGCATGTCGACATTGTGCCGCAGGGCTGCACTCACGCTCGCGATCTCGCGATTGCATCGATTGATGTCGCCGGCACGATCGGCATCGCGCGCGCGATTTAGCGCGCCGAGCGCCTGCACCAGTCCAGGATCGTCTTCTGCAACGGCCAGAGACCGTGGCGTCGGCTGATGGCCGCGCAGGGCCGACAGGCTCTCCGGTCGCCACGGCTGCGTCAGCGAGCGCGCCTCGATGGCCGCGTCGATGTTCGACTGCAGCATCGCAATCGAGCCGGCACATTGGCTGGCCGGCGCCGGACCAGATTCGGCGATGGACACGATCAGAATTGCAGCGATGGTCACTGTCCGGGTCACAGCGAAACTCCTTGTTTGGCTAAAGACGGGGCCGCGGCCGCTGGCCGGGTGCCTCCCTTGAGTGGGTGTTGCCACGGCCGTTCGCGCGTGTCGTGATCAAGACGATCAGTCAGTTCGACGAGAACCGACCGATCATCTTCCACGAACGTGTTGAATTTCGATGTCAGCACGATCTCAGCTCTGCGGGAAATCCGGCGACGGCTTGCTCTTGCCGCGAAACAGCCAATAGCCGTAGCCGATATAGGCCAGAATGACCGGCAGGATCACGACGATGGCGCCCGCGACGATGTGCTGCGTCCGTTGCATCGAGGAGGCCTGCCAGATGGTCATCACGCCCGGGATGGCCTCCGGCCACACGCTGGCGCCGAGCCCGGCGAGCGAGGTGACGAACAGCAGCAACGACAGCGCCAGCGGCGCCCATTCGCGCTCGCTCCAGCGCGTCAGCAGGACGCCGAACCAGGTGACCACCGCAATGATCGGCAGCGGCGCCAGCCACAGGAGATTCGGCCACGCAAACCAGCGCCCGGCAATCTCCGGCTTCGCGAACGGCGTCCAAAGGCTGATGAGCAGAATGGCGGCGCCGGAGCCCACCAACGTCGGCAGCATCAATTCCCGGCCGAAATTCTGCGTCGACCCGCCGGTCTTCCAGACCAGCCAGCAAGCCCCCAGCAGGCCGTAGGCAGCGACCACCCCGAGCCCGGTCGCAATCGAAAACAGTCCGAGCCAGTCGAACGGCCCGCCCGCGAACGCGCCATTCGACACCGTGATGCTGCGTCCGACGAAGGCGCCGAGCACGGCTCCCTGGCAGAACGCGGCGATGAACGAGCCGACCGCGAAGGTCGCCGACCAGACGACTTCCAGCCGGCCACCCTGAGAGCGGAATTCGAACGCGACGCCGCGGATCACCAGCCCGAACAGCATCAGGCACAGCGGCACGTAGAAGGCCGGGAGCAGGATCGCAAATGCAAGGGGAAATGCGGCCAGCAGCACCATGCCGCCGAGCACCAGCCAGGTCTCGTTGCCGTCCCAGAACGGTTCGAGCGTCGACATCATCACGTCGCGATCGGAGGCGCGCGGCGCAAAGGGAAACAGGATGCCAACGCCGAGGTCGACGCCATCCAGCACCACGTAGAGGCCGATCACGACCGCCGCGCTGACCGCGAAGAACGCGGCAAAGTCGAAGTTGGAGAGCATGCTCATTTCGCACCTTCAGCGGTTCGAGGAAGCTGTCCGAGCGCCGCGGCCACCGTCGCCAATGGCACGGCCGGATGTGTCGGCAATCCGCTCATCGGGCCCCGCCAGGCCAGCCGGCCCGCGTACCAGAAGAAGCCGAGCAGCAGCAGATTGTAGAGGACGAAGGCGATCGCCATCGAGCTTGCGACGGCGCCGGTCGCGATCGGCGACACCGCCTGGGCCGTGCGGAACTGGCCGTAGATCACATAGGGCTGCCGTCCGACCTCCGTGACCACCCAGCCGGCAAGCGTGGCGATGAAACCGAGCGGAATGCAGCCCATGCAGACATATTGGTACCAGCGCGCTGTGAACAGCCGTCCGCGCCAGCGCAGATAGAGTCCGGTGAAGGCGACGGCGAGCAGCAGCATGCCGCAGCCGACCATGACCCGGAACGCCAGAAATACAGGAAGCACGGGCGGGCGCTCCGATGCCGGCACCTCCTTCAATCCCTTGACCTCGCCATCCAGCGAATGCGTCAGGATGAGACTGCCGAGCAGCGGAATCTCGAGCGCGTATTCGTTGCGCTCGGCCTTCTCATCCGGCCAGGCGATGACGTTGATCGGGACGCGCCGCGCCGTCTCCCAGCGCGCCTCGATGGCGGCGAGCTTCATCGGCTGATATTTGCGGGTGTTCAGGCCATGCTGGTCGCCGATCAGCATCTGCGCGGGAACGAGCACCGCCATCAGGCCGAGGCACACCGAAAAGGCCTTGCGAGCCGCCGGCTGATCGGCGGGACGCCCCCGCCAGAGCCAGAACGCGGATACGCCGACCACGACGAAGCCGCCGGTGATGAAGCTCGCCGTGAGCATATGCGCTAGCCGGTACGGCATCGACGGGTTCAGCACCACGCCCCAGAAGTCGGTCGCGACGAAGCGGCCGTCGGAGGCGAGCGTGAAGGCGGTCGGCGTCTGCATCCAGGAATTCGCCGACACGATCCAGAATGCTGAAATCACCGTGCCGATCGCGACGATCAGGCAGGCCGCGAAGTGCAGCTTCTCCCCGACCCTCTCCTCGCCATAGAGCATCACGCCGATGAATCCGGCTTCGAGGAAGAAGGCCGTGAGCACCTCCAGCACGAACAATGGTCCGATCACGTCGGCCGTCGCCCGCGCGTAGCCGGACCAGTTCAGCCCGAGCTGATAGGAGATGACGACGCCGGTGACCACGCCCATGCCGAAGGCGAGCGCGAACACCTTGGTCCAGAACCGCACCAGATGCCGATAGACGGGATTGTGCGTGCGCAGCCACAGCGCGCTCAAGACGACGATGAACCACGCGATCCCGATCGTGAAGGCCGGCCACAGGATGTGATAGCCGATCGTAAACGCGAACTGCAGCCGTGAGAGAAGCAACTGATCCATGTTTGATCCTGTTCAGTTCATGCGAGAAGGAGGGAACGGAGCGCAGGCGCCGCGTCTTCATGGGTCGGGACGGCGGCCGACGATGCCGTCGCGCGTCACGGCGCGATCCCCTGCCAGCGGCGCCTGGGCCCTCATGATCTTGACGGGGATCGATTTGTAGGACGGCGTCAGGCAGTCGGGATCGCGGAATTCGAGCGCCACCAGCGGCTGGATCTCGGGGTAGTAGGACGCACAGCATCCGTCGGGCAGATCGTGGCTGACGAGGGTCAATCCCTGCACGATGCGATCGGGCCGTGCGAAGTCGAGCGCGGTGACCACGTCGACCACATCGCCCTCCACGAAGCCGAGCCGCTCCAGTTCCCGCGGGTTCGCGAACAGCACGTCGCGACGGCCGAACACGCCGCGGTAACGGTCGTTGAGGCCATAGATGGTCGTGTTGTACTGATCGTGCGCACGCAGCGAGGTGAGCCGCAGCACTTCGGGATCCGCACTGGTCGCGTCCTCCTCGACACCGGCGAATATCGCGAAATTTGCCCTGCCGTTGGGCGTGTTCCAGATCCGCATCGCCGCTGCATTCGGCAGCTGAAATCCACCGGGTTTGCGGATGCGATCGTTGTAGGCCTCGAACTCCGGGAACACCTGCTCGATCGCATCGCGGATCAGATCGTAGTTGCCGGCGAGCGCCTCCCAGTCGACGCGCGACCTGCCCGCGAGGGTCGCCTTGGCAATGCCGGCAAGGATCGCCGGTTCGGAGCGCACCTGGTCGCTGGGCGGGGTGAGAAAGCCACGCGAGGCGTGCACCATCGACATCGAGTCCTCGACGGTGAGCGCCTGGCGGCCGGACACCTGGAGGTCGTTGTCGGTTCGGCCGAGCACCGGGAAGAGATAGGTCGCCCTCGCGGCCAGCAGATGCGTGCGATTGAGCTTGGTCGCGAGGTGCACCGCGAGGTCGAGCTGGCGGAATCCCTTGAAGCAGGCCTGCGGGTCGGATGCGGCCATCGCCAGATTACCCCCCAGACAGATCACCGCCTTGGCGCGGCCCTCGCGCATCGCGGCGATGCTGTCGACCACCGAATGGCCGAAGGCGCGCGGCGGCTCGAAGCCGAACACGTCCCGGAGGCGATCGAGGAATTCGGTCGAAGGCCGCTCGGTGATGCCGACGGTGCGATCGCCCTGGACGTTGGAATGTCCGCGCAGCGGACAGATCCCCGCACCCGGCTTGCCGATATTGCCCTTCAGCAGCAGCAGATTGGCGATCTGCTGCACGTTGGCAGTACCGGTGACGTGCTGGGTGATTCCCATGCCGTAGCAGACGATCGTGCTGTTCGAGGCGGCGTAGTCGTCCGCGATCGCCTCGAGATCGGCGCGTGACAATCCGCTGGCGCGCTCGATCGCGCCCCAGCTGCAACTTGCGAGATCGGCGGAGAACGCCTCGAACCCGGCGGTGTGGCCGGCGATGAACGGGTGATCGAGCAACGACGCCCGATCCGCGGCGCGTGCCGCCTCGTCCTTGGCGACCAGCGCCTTGCAAATCCCCTTCAGGGCAGCGGCGTCGCCTCCGACCTTGACTTGGAGATAGCGCGAGGCGATCGGCGTCGACGAGGTCGTTGCCATCTCGATCGGCGCCTGCGGCGCCTCGAAGCGCTCCAGCGCCCGTTCGCGCAGCGGATTGAGCACGATGATCTTGGCGCCGCGACGCGAGGCGTTGCGCAGCGGCGTCATCATCCGCGGATGATTGGTGCCGGGATTGTGCCCGATCGAGATGATGAGCTCGGCCTTGTCGAAGTCGTCGAGGGTGACCGTGCCCTTGCCGACACCGATCGAGCGCGGAAGGCCGACCGAGGTCGGCTCATGGCACATGTTCGAACAATCCGGAAAGTTGTTGGTCCCGAACTGCCGGCCGAACAGCTGGAACAGGAAGGCCGCCTCGTTCGAGGCCCGTCCCGACGTATAGAGCTCGAGCTGGTCGGGATGGTCGAGCGCATTGAGCCTGCCGGCGATATCGTCGAACGCGGCCTGCCACGCGACCGGTTCGTAGCGATCCGTCGCGGCGTCGTAGCGCAGCGGATGCGTCAGCCGCCCCTGGTCCTCGAGCCAGTAGTCCGAGCGCGTCCACAGCGACGCGAGCGTATGCTGCGCAAAGAAGTCGGGGCCCACGCGCTTGGGCGTGGACTCCCAGGTCACCGCTTTGGCGCCGTTCTCGCAGAACTCGAACGCGGAAGTGTGCTTCGGATCCGGCCAGGCACAGCCGGGACAGTCGAAGCCGCCCGGCTGGTTCTGCTTCAGGAGCGTCGGAATGCCCTCGACGAGAAGCTGCTGCTGCTTGAGAGCCGAGGCCAGCGCCTTCAGTGCGCCCCATCCTCCCGCGGGATCCTCGTAGTCGCGAATTCCATCCGGGCGCTGCTTCATCATGGTCGGCCTCCGCACATTTGTCGACGGGCCGGCGAGCGCATGACGGCTGCGCCATCATTTCGTTCGCCGGACTGGACACCTCGCCATCGCGGGCGCTTCCACGCGTTGCCCGCCTCTCGTCAGATGGAGATCTCGCGGCGGATGCGTTTTCATTTCGCATGATGTCTTGCGAACCGCTTGTCCGAGCATCGCATCGGCCCGAGGCTCGAGCCCCGGACAGACGAAGACGCGCCGCTCGAACGATGGCGCGTCCTCCTCGTGCGGACGTAGCCGTCTAGCGGGGCAACAGGTTCTGCTTGGCGAGATCGATCACTTCGTCGCCGCGCCCGCTCATCACCGCACGGATCAGCCACAGGCTGAAGCCCTTGACCTGCTCGGCGCCGATGGTCGGAGGCATCGACAGCTCCTGCTTGGCCGTGACGACGTCCAGGACCGCGGGACCGTCATGCGCAAGGACCTCGGCGAGACAGGCTGGCAGCTCGTCGGGATCCTCGACCCGCACGCCATGAATTCCCATCGCGCGCGCCATCGCCGCGAAGTCGGGATTTTCCAGATCCGTGCCGAGCTCGACGAAGCCCGCAGCCTTCATTTCCAGCGCGACGAAGCCGAGGACGCCGTTGTTGAAGATGATGACCTTCACCGGCAGCTTCATCTGCTTCAGCGTGATCAGGTCTCCCATCAGCATGGTGAAACCGCCGTCGCCGGACAGCGAGATCACCTGGCGATCCGGCTGAGCCGCCTGCACGCCGATCGCCTGCGGCAGCGCATTGGCCATCGAGCCATGCACGAGCGAGCCGACGAGGCGGCGGCGACCATTCATCTTCAGGTAACGCGCCGCCCAGATCGTCGGCGTTCCCACGTCGAAGCTGAACACTGCATCCTCGGCGGCGGTGTCGCTGATCAGCTTCGCGAGATATTGCGGATGGATCGGCCTGCGGCCGGGTGTCCCCTTCGCCAACTCGTCGAGGCCTTTTCGGGAGGCGACGTAGTGGGCGACGCTATGGTCGAGGTGACCGCGGTCGGTCTTCGTGACCAGCTTCGGCAGCAGGGCCTCGATGGTCTCGCGGACACCGCCGACCAGGCCGAGCTCCAGCTTGCAGCGACGGCCGAGGTTTTCGGCGCGGATGTCGACCTGCGCGATGCGCACGTGGCTCGGCAGGAATTGCTTGTAGGGAAAGTCCGTTCCCAGCATCAGCAGCACGTCGCAGGCATGCATCGCTTGATAGCCCGAGGGGAAGCCGATGAACCCGGTCATACCGACGTCGTAGGGGTTGTCGTATTCGACATAGTCCTTGCCGCCGAGCGCGTGCACGATCGGGCTCTTGAGGGCTTCCGCCAGCGCCATCAACGGAGCATGCGCGCCGGCGCAGCCGCGGCCGCAGAACAGCGTGACCTTGCCGGCGTCGTTCAGCAGCGTGGCGAGCGCGTCGAGCTCCTGCTCGGCGGGCGTCACCAGCGGCGCCGGCGGCAGCAGGCCCGCAGCCGGCGACACGCGCCGCTTGGACGCTTCACGCAACGCGACATCGCCCGGTATGACCACGACGGCGACGCCGCGGCGACCCACCGCCGCGCGGATCGCGTTCTCCATGACGTAGTCGAACTGCCCGGGGTCGGACACCAGCTCGCAGTACACGCTGCATTCGCGAAACAGGTTCTGCGGATGCGTCTCCTGGAAGTAGCCGCCGCCGATCTCCGCCGAAGGGATCTGCGCCGCGATGGCCAGCACCGGCGTCCGTGTCCGCTGCGCATCGTAGAGGCCGTTGATCAGGTGCAGATTCCCCGGGCCGCAGGAGCCCGCGCAGACGGCGAGCTCTCCGGTGACCTGGGATTCACCGGCCGCAGCGAAGGCCGCAACCTCTTCGTGGCGGACATGCACCCATTGGATTCCGCCGTGCTCGCGCAGCGCTTCCGTCAGCCCGTTGAGGCTGTCTCCGACCACGCCGAAGATGCGCCGGACTCCGGCCGTGTGAAGAGTTTCGACAATACGATCCGCAACATTGGGCATGCGCCCTGCTCCTTCGACTGGTCATGACGTCGTTGGCCTTCGGCGGCATCGCCTGGGGCCGAACCTGTCGGCAGGTGGAAAGTCCGTCGCGATTTCCCAAGCCCTCTTTCTCGGCGTTCGAACCGGCTGCCCCCTCGTAGAACATCTGGCCCCCCCGCACCGTGCGTTCTCGAAACGTCGCCTGACGCCGCCGCTTCACCTCTCGATCCAGCTCTCACGCATAGGAAGAGGCCGCAACAGCCGGCCTCTAGCTCAAGGACATCCTGACCATGCGCAATACGATCATAATCGCCGCGGTGCTGGCCGCCTCAGCAACGGGTGGAGGCCTGTGGTTCGCGACATCCGGCGACTCACTTGGCGCATCCGCCGTTGTCGCCGTGCCGCCCGCTCCGGTGCCGGTGATCGCAGCCAAGGTCGCCCGCGACGACGTGCCGATCTATCTGCGCGGCATCGGGACCGTCGTCGCTGACAACACCGATGTGGTCCGCAGCCAGATCCAGGGCCAGCTCACCGGGATCAACTTCACGGAGGGACAATTCGTCAAGGCAGGTCAGCTTCTGGCGCAGATCGATCCGCGTCCGTATCAGGCGGAGATCGCTCAGCTCAGCGCCAATCGCGACCGCGACGCTGCGCAGCTCACCAATGCCTTGGCCAATCTCAAGCGCGACACTGAGCTAGGCGACAAGGGCTTTGCCACGGCACAGCTGCTCGAAAATCAACAGACGCAGGTCGCGCAGCTGCAGGCAACGGTGAAGGCGGACCAGGCGCTCATCGACCAGGCCAGCATCCAGCTCGGCTATACGCGACTGACGTCGGCAATCCCCGGCATCACCGGCCTGCGGCAGATCGACGTCGGCAACATCATCCATCCGACTGATCCCAACGGACTGGTCGTCGTGACCCAGATCGAGCCGATCTCCGTCACTTTCGCGCTTCCCGAGACTGATCTGCCGCAGATCCAGGGTCAGATGGCCCAGGGTCCGCTGAAGGTCATCGCCGACAGCCAGGACGGCAAGACCAGGCTCGACGAAGGAAAGCTGCTGCTGGTGAACAACCAGATCGCGCAGGGGACCGGCACCGTCGAGCTGAAGGCCGAGTTTCCAAATGCGCAGCACCGCCTATGGCCAGGCCAATTGGTCACCGTCAATCTGCTGCTGACGACGCGGAAGAACAGCCTCACCGTCGCCGGCTCCGCCGTGCAGCAAGGTCCGAGCGGTTCCTACGTCTATGTCGTCACAGCCTCGGGCACGGCTCAGTTGCGCCCCGTCACGGTCACCCAGATCAGCCAGGGCCAGGCGCTGATCGACAGCGGCCTTTCGGGCGATGAGACGGTCGTGGTCGACGGGCAATCCCGTCTCAAGGACGGCAGCGCCGTGCAGCCATTGCACGGCAAGGCCGCGCGCGAAGCCGAACTGCAGAGCGCGGTCCAGGATGCCCTTCCATGAACCTCTCAGCCCCTTTCATCAGCCGGCCGATCGCGACGTCGCTCTTGATGCTGGGCCTGCTGTTATGCGGGCTTTCCACCTACAGGCTGCTGCCGGTCGGCGCGCTGCCGAACGTCAACTACCCGACCATCCAGATCTCTGCCCAGCTCCCAGGCGCCGATCCGCAGACGATCGCCTCGTCGATCGCAACGCCGCTGGAGCAGCAACTCAGCCAGATCCCGGGCGTTGTTCAACTGACGTCGTCGAGCGCGCTCGGCGTGGCCCAGCTGATCGTGCAGTTCGACCTCTCTCGCACCGTGGACAGCGCCGCGGTGGACGTGCTGGCGGCCATCAACGCCGCAAGTCCATTCCTGCCGCAGAACATTCCCTATCCGCCGACGATCCGGAAGGTGAACCCGGCGGAGACGCCCGTCATGCTGCTCGCGCTGACGTCGGACTCGCTGCCGCTCACCACCGTCGATGCCTATGCCGAGAACATCCTGCTGCCGAAGATCTCGCAGATCCCGGGCGTCGGCCTGGTCGGTCTTGGCGGCCAGCAGAAGCCGGCCATCCGCATCCAGGTCAATCCCGAAGCGCTGGCGGCCCGTGGCCTGGCGCTCGAGGACGTTCGGAGCGTTATCGCCGGCGCCAATGTCGACCTGCCGAAGGGCACCCTCAACAGCCCCCGCGTCACCTATACGCTCAACACCAACGACCAGCTGCTCAAGCCGGAGCAATATGACTCGCTGATCATCGCCTATCGCAACGGCGCACCGGTGCGAATCCGCGACATAGGCAAGGCCGTGGCAGGGCCCGAGAACGATCTGCTCGCCGGCTGGTACAACAGGGATCGCGCGATCATCCTGGCCATTCAGCGCGTGCCCGGCGCCAACGTCATCGAGACCGTCGACCGGATCAAGACGCTGTTGCCGCAGCTTCAGGCCTCGCTGCCTCCGGCCATCAAGGTCTCGGTCGCCGCCGACCGGACGCTGACCATCCGCGCCGCGGTCTCGGACGTGCAGCATACCCTGCTTTTGACCATCGGCCTCGTCGTCATGGTCATCTTCCTGTTCCTGCGCAACCTCTGGGCCACCGTCATTCCCGCGGTGACCGTGCCGCTGTCGCTGGTCGGCACGTTCGCAATCCTCTACGTGCTCGGCTACAGCCTGGACAATCTTTCGCTGATGGCACTGTCGATCGCGGTGGGCTTCGTCGTGGACGATGCCGTCGTGGTGATCGAGAACATCGTCCGCCATATCGAGAACGGACTTTCTCCGATGGAGGCGGCCGTCAAGGGATCGGCCGAAATCGGCTTCACCATCATCTCCATCACGCTGTCTCTGATCGCCGTTTTCATTCCGTTGTTTCTGATGGGCGGCTATGTCGGCAAGCTGTTCCAGGAGTTCGCCGTCACCATCACCGCCTCGCTAATCCTGTCGCTCGTCATCTCCCTGACGCTGACCCCGATGATGTGCGCGCGCCTGTTGAAAGATGAGAGCCGCACGCGGCACGGACGGCTCTATCTGCTGTCCGAACGGGCGTTCGATTCTCTCCTGGCGCTGTATGCGCGCGGCTTGAATGTCGTGCTCCGGCATCGTCTCTCGACGCTGCTGGTGATGCTCTCGACCATTGCGCTGACCCTCTATCTCTACACCGCGATCCCGAAGGGCTTCTTTCCGCAGGAAGACACCGGCCAGATCGTAGGCATCACCGAAGCATCTCAGGACATCTCGTTTCCGGCCATGTCGGAGCGCCAGCAGGCGATCGCCGGCGTTCTGTTGAAGGATCCGGCGGTGCAATCGGTCGCGAGCTACATCGGTCCGGGAGGACCGACCGCAACCCTGAACCAGGGTCGCTTCTTCGTAATCCTGAAACCGCGCGCCGAGCGCGGCGTCAGCGCCGACCAGATCATCGCCCGGCTCAAGCCGGAGCTCGCGCGCATCCAGGGCATCGCGCTCTACATGCAGTCGGCACAGGACATCACCATCGGCGCGCGTCTCTCCAAGACGCAGTATCAGTACACGCTCACCGATGCGGACTCGGCCGAGCTGGCCCATTGGGCGTCGATCTATCTCGACCGACTGAAGCAGATCCCGGGGATCACCGACGTCGCCAGCGATCAGGGCAATGCCGGGCCGCGTCTCGATGTTACGGTGGATCGCGAGGTGGCGTCGAGCTACGGCATCCTGCCGTCGACGATCGACAATACGCTGAACGACGCCTTCGGCCAGCGCATCGTCTCCACCATGTTCACATCGCTGAACCAGTATCACGTGATCCTGGAGGTCGATCCGCGCTTCCAATATGGCCCCGACGCGCTGAATCAGATCTACCTGCCATCGTCCGGCGGACAGCAGGTGCCGCTCAGCACCTTGGTGAAGAGCAAGATCGTGCCGTCTGCGATCCTCGTCAATCACCAGAGCATGTTTCCCTCGGTCACGCTCTCCTTCAATCTGAAACCGGGTGTGGCGCTCGGCGACGCGGTCGCGGCGATCAAGGCGTTCGAGCAGGCGTCGGGAAAGCCAAGGTCGCTAGCGACCTCATTCCAGGGCAATGCCCAGGCGTTTCAGATGTCGCTGTCCGGCACGCCGCTGCTGATCGGCGTCGCGCTGATCGTCATCTACATCATCCTCGGCGTGCTCTATGAGAGCCTGATTCACCCGATCACCATTCTCTCGACCTTGCCGTCGGCGGGCATCGGCGCGCTGCTGCTGCTGATGGCGGTGAAGATGGACCTCAGCGTGATCGCCTTGATCGGCATCATCCTGCTGATCGGAATCGTCAAGAAGAACGGCATCATGCTGGTCGACTTCGCGCTCGATGTCCGGCGCACCCAGGGACTGTCGGCACCGGACGCGATCTATCAGGCCTGCACCTTGCGCTTCCGGCCGATCCTGATGACGACGACGGCGGCGCTGCTCGGTGGCCTGCCCTTGATGCTCGGGACCGGGACCGGATCGGAGCTGCGTCAGCCGCTGGGCTATACCATCGTCGGCGGCCTCCTGCTGTCGCAAATCCTGACGCTGTACACGACGCCGGTGGTCTACCTTTATCTCGATGCCCTCGGCGATTGGCTAAGCCGGCTGCGCCCATCGACGCCAAGCCGGCCCGATGCCGGCGCAGAGTCTGCTCCGGCACAGGCAATCCCAGGGGGCGATGACACGCCGGAGCCTGGCAGGCTCAAGCAAGCCGTCGCGTCCTAGGGCCGTCAAAAAGTCGTCCCCGATCGAGGATCAACGCGCGTGCAGACAATCCCGATCGAGGCGTATCTTCTCGTCGGCCTCGGCGGCGCCATCGGCGGAGCCTCCCGTTTCATCGTGTCGGACGGCATAGCGCTGCGATGGGGCACGACGTTCCCCTGGGGCACGCTGGTCGTCAATGTCACCGGCGCCCTGCTCATCGGCATGGTCGTTGCTTTGGCGCGCGTCCATGGCGGCGTGTTTGCCGGCGCCTCCACGCATGACCTGGTCATCACGGGCGTGCTCGGCGGGTACACCACCGCTCGTCGTTCAGTCTTCAAACCGTCAATCTCGTTTTGGACCACCGCACCGGGCTTGCGGCGCTCAACGTGATTGCATCGACCGTGCTCTGTCTGGCCGCGGTGGCGGTCGGCTATTTCGGCACGATTGCTGTCGCGGGTCTAGGAGCGTGACAATGCCGGCCTCGCGCCTCGTCCTCTGCATGGCCGTGGGTCTTGGAGGCGCGCTGGGTACGCTGTCACGCTACGGCACGACGTCGCTCATGGCGGAGCTGTGGGGCGGCGACCTCCTGGCGACGGCCTTCGTCAACGTCGCCGGCTCGTTCATCATCGCCCTGTATGCTGTGCTCACCGACTCGCGCGGCCCCTTTCCGAGGGGCGAGGTCTCACGTCAGTTCGTCATGGCCGGGTTCTGCGGAGGCTACACGACACGCTCGCTGATGAGCTGGGAGACGTTCATAATCATTCTCGATCATCATGCGTGTCGTGGCGCCGCCTATGTGTCCGGCGTCGTCGCGATGTCGTTGCTGGCAGCCGCATGCGGATATCGACTTGGCCGACGATTTAGCCGCCCAACCCCGCCCGCTGCTGTCGAAGAGTGCCGCGCGCTGTCTTGATCGTCCGCCTGCGTCGAAAAGAGGTCCGCGTGCTTCGAGCGCCGTGAGCTTTCCAGGCTCGGGCGTGCAATCGGAAAACCGCGCTCCGCCGATTCTCATCATCTCGGTCATGCGCTTTCGAACGAGGGCGCGATGCACCTCGATCCCCGAGACGAACCGCAGCGGAGAATTTCAATGCCGACATCAGCCGATCTTCAACCCATTCGCGGCGCTTACGGCGCAAGCGATCCCGGTCCGCGCAACGTTGAGCTCGACCGGCAGAACCCGGATATCCTGCGTCCGCCGCCGACCGACAACGGCTCGATCCCGAATCTGAAATTCTCCTTCGGCCTGGCGCATAATCGTCTGGAAGCGGGTGGCTGGGCGCGCGAGGTCACGGTGCGCGAACTGCCGGCGGCCAAGGGCATGGCCGGCGTCGACATGCGGCTCGGCCGCGGCGTGGTCCGCGAACTGCATTGGCACAAGGAGGCCGAGTGGGGCTACGTGCTCGAAGGCCACTGCCGCGTCACCGCCGTCGATCCCGATCGCGGGGTCTATGTCGACGATCTCGAGGCCGGCGACATCTGGCTGTTTCCCTCCGGCACGCCTCACTCCATTCAGGCGCTGGCGGAAGGCTGCGAATTCCTGCTGGTGTTCGACGACGGCAATTTCTCCGAGAACGAGACGCTGCTGGTTACCGAGCTGATGGCGCATATGCCGATCGAGGTCGTCGCCAAGAACTTCGGAGTCGCCGCGCAGCATTTCTCCAACCTCCCGGCGAAGGAGAAGTACATCTTTCCGCTGCCGGTGCCGCCGCCGCTCCACGACGTGCTCGCCAGGCTGCCGAAGACCCGGCCCGCAATGCCGTTCACGATCCACCGCGGGGACCTCAGGCCGACACAGTGGGACGGCGGCCGCACCACGGTCATCGATGTCAGGAATTTTCCGGTCACCAACATGGCGGCGCTGATCATCGATCTCGAGCCCGGCGCGCTGCGCGAGATCCATTGGCATCCCGACGCCGACGAGTGGCAGTACTACATCCAGGGCGAAGCGCGCATGACGGTGTTCGACGCCACCTCCAAGGCGCGGACGTTCAACTATCGCGCCGGCGACGTCGGTTATGTGCCGAAGACGCTCGCGCACTACATCGAGAACATCGGCACGACGCCGGTCCGGGTGTTGAATGTCTTCAACACGCCGCGGTTCAAGGACGTCCCCCTAAACCAGTGGCTGGCGCTGACCCCGCCGGACCTGGTTCGCGGCCATCTCGAACTCGATGACGTCGCGATGGCCGCCCTCGATCCGAATCCCCGCGGCGTGGTGCGCTGACGTCCTCCGCCCGGCCCACCGCTTGCGTGCAGGCGACTGCGCGCAAGCGTCATCTCCGCACGGTTGTGCGAGGCAAGGCCGCACACAAAACAGGCATTTGGCCCCTTGATGAGAAGCAAGCCGGCGCGATCCGCGCCACACCTTGTCACTCCGGCTGGCCGCCTAACACCTAGATTTAATGTTCTCTCGGGAAAGGCCTCGCTACCTCTACGACAGAGTACAACGCCACCCGTGGAGAGTCTCATGGCCTCATCACTTCCCTCCCCTGCTCCTGCCCCTGCACCGGCCTACACCAGCCTCGCGTCCTTCGACGAGCACGACTACATGCGCGCGATCCAGCGCTATCCCATGCTGGAGAAGGACGAGGAAGCGAGGCTGTGGCAGCGCTGGCTGACGCAGCGCGATCGCGCCGCGGCGGATGCGCTGGTCACGAGCCATCTCCGGCTGGCGGCGAAGCTGGCCCGTGACTACAGGCGCTACGGTTTCCCGCTTGGCGACCTGATCGCAGAGGCCAATGTCGGGCTGATGATGGCGCTCGACAAGTTCGATCCCGATCGTGGCGCGCGCTTTGCGACCTGCGCCGTCTGGTGGATCAAGTCGGCGATCTACGACTATGTCGTGCGGTCCTGGTCGCTGGTCCGCATCGGCCGCACGCCGGCACAGAAGAAGCTGTTCTTCCGGCTGCGCGGTGAGCTTCGGCGCATCCGGCCCGAGCACCACGGCGCCCTGACGAAGGAGCTGGCGGAGGAGATCTCGACGACGCTCGAGGTCCCGCTGCGCGACGTGATGGAGATGGAGCAGCGCCTGTCCGGCGATCTGTCGCTGAATGCGCCGCTGTCCGATCTCGACGAGAGCGGCGAGTGGCAGGACCTGATCGCCGACGACACGCCCAATGCCGAGGCCATCCTAGCGGGCCACGACGAGCTCGATCGCCGGCGTGGCGCCTTGCAGGAGGCGCTGGTGCAGCTCGATGCGCGCGAGCGCTATATCTTCTCGGCGCGGCATCTCGGCGAGCGTCCGACGAGCTTCGAGGCGATCGGCCAGAAGCTGTTGATCTCGGCGGAGCGGGCGCGGCAAATCGAAGCACGGGCGTTTGCAAAGGTCGCCACCGCCGCCCGCCGGACCTGCGCTGCGTCGGCGGCCTTGCGTGACGGCCATCGATCGTTAAAGGCGTTCCCGGTGCCGCTCGGCCAGATGCCAGCGAGCGGCGCGGCACACGCAACGATATGAGCTTGCCGCCCGAAGGCGAGCGGCAGAGAGGGTCGGGATGACCAACGCCGAACTGTACGGCACGCGATTGGACGAGCATTGGCGCGGCCAGAGCTCGGTGAGCTCGCTCCTGGTGAAGGGACGCTCGAACAACGACATCACGGTCGCGCGCGTGATCGCCGGGCCGGGCTTCGGATTCGTCGAGCATGTTCCTCCCGAGGAGGGCTATGCCTTCTCGCTGGAGCTGATCGACTACCAGAAGGGAGAGCTCTGGCTCGGCGGCCGCAACACGCCGCAGACGAACCTGCTGCGGAATCACAGCGTGTTCTTCGATCTCCGGAACGGCGTCGACGCCAAGCTGGAGGATCCGTTCGACTTCGTTCACTTTCATATTCCGCGACGCTATTTCGCAGACCTCGCCGCCGCCGGCGGCATGTCGGCGGCCGACGAATTGCGCGTCGAGAGCGGCCACGGCTTCTTCGATCCGGTCCTGATGCATCTGGGGCTGGCGATGCTGCCCGCGCTCGACCGGCCGGCGGAGGTCAACCAGCTGTTCCTCGATCACACCATGATCGCGCTGTGCAGCCACATCGCGGGCACCTATGGGGTCGCGATCGAGCCCCGGGCGGTCGCCAAGGGACTTGCGGGATGGCGCCTGCGGCGGGCCAAGGATTTGATCGCGAGCCGCCTGAACGGCGACATCTCGATCGCGGAGATCGCGGCCGAATGCGGACTGACGCCGAGCTATTTCGCGCGTCAGTTCGCCGAGGCGACCGGCACGACGCCGCATCGCTGGCTGCTCAAGATGCGGGTCGAGCAGGCCAAGCAGCTGATGGCCGAGGGGCGGCTGTCGCTGGCGGATGTGGCGATGGCCTGCGGCTTTGCCGACCAGAGCCATTTCACCCGCGTGTTCTCGCGCGAAACCGGCGCGACGCCGAGAGCCTGGCGGGATCAATTGCGGCGCTGACCCCGCCGGCCAAACCGCTCCGATTTCAGTCCAGCAATCGGCAATTCGTTCAAGACGCAGGACCTCAGGGCGGGCCATCGTCATCGCCGAGGATGGGTGAGCGGCTGAGCCGGAGCCTCGCCCCTCAAGCAGAAAAGGAGCCCATGGATGCGAGACGCGCCCATTTCCGCCCGGCAGATGCCCAGCGGGCTGTCCGGGCGCTGGTCCGACGGCACGAACCCGCCCGGCCCATGCGCGCCGACGGCTGACCGCCGCTCCGATGATGCGCGCGACGGCGAGCGCCGGGCCGGTGCGACCGATGCGACCGCGGCCCTGCACCACTACGCCGCTCATATCTCGCGTGAGCTCCAGCATCCCCTGACCAGCCTGGTGTTCGACGCCGAGGCTGCGCTGCGCTGGCTCAGGCGTCCCCAGGCCGACATTGCCGAGGCGATCCGCGGCCTGGAACGCATCCGCGACTCCGCGCTGCGCGCGACGCGAATCGCCCGCTCGCTGCGAACGGTCGCCGCTCACGAGAGTCCCGCACTGGCTGCCGTGCTGATCGAGGATGCGCTGGACGCGGTCTTGCGGAGCGTCGCCAAGGATCTCGCGCGGCACCGGATCGTGGTCGACCGCGGAGTCCCTGCGACGCCGAAACATGTGCGCGCCGATCGCGAGCAGTTGCAGCAGGTTCTGCTCAGCCTCGTCGCCAACGCCATCGACGCGATGGCCGATGCGGCCGGCGACCGGGTGCTCACGATCGCGATCTCCGACCTTGGCGACACCGTCCGCTGCAGCATCGCCGACAGCGGCGCGGGGATGGCCGCGGAGGTGCGCGACGCCGCGTTCGATCCGTTGTTTTCCACCCGGCCCGACCGGACCGGCCTCGGCCTGACGATCGCGCGCGCGATCGTCGAGGCGCATGGCGGGCAGCTGATCGCGCAATCCGAGCCCGGGGGCGGCAGCACGCTGTCGTTCGAGCTCGGATCGGCGGATTGAACGGCTTGCCCGCAAGGCGTTGAAGGCAACGTGTTCGATCTCAGTCACCCCCGCGAATTGTGGCCGGTGCGGCCGGCTTCGTAGAGGAACCAGACGCGGCGCTCGGCGTCGTCGATCCAGTTCTCGATCAGGCTCGCGGTCGCGACGTCGCCATGCTCATCGCAGAGCTCGTGCACGCGGCGCAGCTCGCGCGTCAGCTGCTGATTGTCGCTGCGCAGCTCGGCCAGCATGTCCAGCGGATCGACGTAATCGGCGTCATTGTCGGCGATGCGCTGGCTGCGGACGATCTGTCCGATCGAGCGAAGCGCCATCCCGCCGAGCTTCCGCGCGCGCTCGGCAAGCGGATCGGTCATGGCGAAGATCTGGTCCGACTGCTCGTCGAGCATCAGATGATAGTCGCGGAAATGCGGACCGGACATGTGCCAGTGAAAATTCTTGGTCTTGAGGTAGATCGCGAAAACATCGGCCAGCAGCGCGCGCAGCGCCGCGGTGATGTCGCGCGTCGCATCGGACGACAGGTCGGTCGGGCTGGCGAGGTCGGGGCGGACGGGCGATGGCATGACTTCAGGTCCTTCATGATGGAGATCGGCGGGGCGGCACGCGCGGCGCTCCCGTCGATCTAGGCATGAGCACGGCGCGGCCGTATCCGATCCGCACGGACGTTTGCGCAAACGCACGCCGGCGGCGTCGCAATCCACGATCGGCGTGATGGCCTCAGGCCTCGCGGCGCTCCGCGCGAACACCGAGCAGGTCCGCCATGCGCACCAGCTCGGCGAGCGACTTCGCCTGCATCTTGCGCATCATGTTGCCGCGGTGGATCTTGACGGTGATCTCGCTGAGCGACAGCTCCCAGGCCACCTGCTTGTTCATCAGCCCGGCGGTGACGAGCTGCATGACCTCGCGCTCGCGCGAGGTCAGCGCGTCCCAGCGCACGCGGACGCTGTTCTCGCGATCGGCCTCGCTGCGGCGCTCCCGTGCCCGCGAGACGGCCTCGCCGACGGAGTCCAGCAGCGCGGTGTCGTCGAACGGTTTCGGCAGGAAGTTGACCGCGCCCGCCTTCATCGCCCTGACGGTCATGGGAATGTCGCCATGCCCGGAGATCAGGATGATCGGGATCGCCGCGTCGCTGGCGACCAGCTCCTGCTGGAATTCGAGGCCATCGGCTTCACCGAGCCGGATATCGAGGATCAGGCAGGATGCGGCGTCGCCGGCATCGGAGGCGAGAAATTCGGCCGGCCCGGCGAACACGCTCACCCGGTAGCCGGCCGAGCGCAGCAGGCTGCTGAGGGAATTGCGAACGTCTTCGTCGTCGTCGACGACGCAGATCAGCGGCAGCTCCTGCCCGTTCGGCGGCCGCGTCATGACGCCGGGCCCGATGGATCCGGCCGGTCCTCGCCGGCCGTGGCCTGCCGCAGGATCGCCTCGACGTCCTGCAGCAGGAGTTCGGGATCGACCGGCTTCTCGACGAACCCGGCCGCGCCGAGATGATCGGCTTCCGCGCGGGCCTCCGGCGTCGAATAGGCCGTCATCACGATCACCGGCATCCGGATGCCGCGGCGCAACAGCTCGCGATGCAGCCCCAGCCCGGTCATCCCGGGCATGTGCAGATCCGTGATCAAGCAGGCAGCGTCAGCGATGGTCGCGGACGACAGGAACATCTCGGCATTGGCAAAACCGGCGACCCGCAGCCCGACCGAGCGGAGGAAGCTGGAGATGCTTTCCCGCACGTCATCATCGTCGTCCACGATGCAGATGGTCATTGCCTGCGCCAATCTTGTCTCCTGCCGCATCCGCGTGCCCAGCCCATCATGGTATGACGGCTTCCCCCGCCGGAGCCCATCATATCAAGATATGGGTCGCAATCGCCGCGCCCCCTCTTGCCGCCCTTGCGCGGCAAGGCGAACGCCCACCGTAGCGCGGGGTCCGTCGTGATCGAAGCCCGGGTTCCCGGCGCTGTGGCCTTCGATGATGGTGCGCCAGATCGACAATCCCCTCCCTTCCAACGAGGTCGACTTTATGGGCCGAGCCCCTGCTCAATTCAGCGATGACTCCGCTTGCAAACGAGCTTCGGATTGTTCCGGTTCGTACGCGACGGCTGCGACGGGATCGAACCGCCGTGCGCCATCTGCTGCGGATGTCGTCGTAGCGCTCCGGCGAGGAGCGAAGGCACGGCTGTCATATCGCTCCCGTCTGCCCCGCGGCCTTCTCAATCGGAGCGCCCGCGATCCTCTCGCGCTCCCTCCCGCCGCATGTCTCCACGTGTCAAACAGCAGGCATGGTTTCGCCGTCTCGCGGCGAGATCCGCCCGAGCTTTGTCATCGATCGACCTCTTCCTCCAACGAAGAGGCGCAGGGAAGACCGGGTATCGACTGATACCCGCGGTCCGCGTGCAGCAGATAAGCACGCGGCAGAACCACAGGTTCAGCCCAATATCCGGCCTTCCCTGCGCGACGGTTTTGCGGCTTATAGGCGCTCTCCCCGGGGACCGGCTGTCTTGCCCCCGTCACCAGCGGATCATCACCACCGGCTTGGTCTCAGCGTCGGGAGACCCGGACCACGCCACTTCGCCGTCGCCTCGCTCCGTTCGTCGGCACGGGCTTTTGACACCCGGCTGCGGAGCAACGCGCCCACCGCCTCTCCGGCTCGACGCTTCATGACGATCGCGAAACGTCCCTCTTCAGCGAGCCGGGATGCGCGATAATGTGCAGGTGATTTGCCCGACGTGACAAGTGATAAGTGCGCGACAAACTGGCACGACGGGCAGTTAGCGCATGCGGGGCATGCCGGACATGCGCGCGTTGCCCGTCGGCCGCTGACCGATACCGAGATCAAGCTGAACCGACGCGTGCTGTCCGCCTGCGCTGCGCGGGGCGACGGTCAGCACCTCAATGGCGGAAATTGTCTTCGATCGCGATCAGAAGAAGCAGCACGTTGTAGTTAAAACCGGCAATGCCAAAGGCTCGCTCAGATTTTACGCTGGTCGAGAGGGCGACTCTGTCCGGACCGAACTAAGCGTAGCCCAGGTGAAATAGCGGAGATTCGTTTGATTGACGCCGAACATTTCAACAGCCCGCGCACCCTTCATCCGACTAGAACTTCAGATTGAGCCCGGCGCGGAACGACTGGTCGCGGAGAGACTGCGACACCTGTGTGGTGTAGGAGAGATTGACCGTCGCCTGCGCCGATATCCGCGCGTCGAGCCCGGCCTCGACCACGGCGGTGTTGCGGGCAAGCGGCGTTCCAGTGATGGCGACGGGAACGGCGTCCCCGAAACTGACCATCGTGATTGGTGCGACGGTGCCGAACGCGTGGCGCCATCCGACGGTCGCACGGGCCGTGGTGGAGACGCCGGCGAAATCGAAGCCGGTCGCGGCATGCGTGCCGAGTGTGGTGAATGTCGTCTGTGCCGTTGGATTATGTCCAGTCAGCGCAGCAGCGCCGCCCGCCTCGCGAAAGGCATCGCTCGCGATATTGACGTAGGCAGCGCCGGCGAACGGTTCGAGATCGAAGCGACCCATCTGCATGCGATAGCCCAGCTCACCAAACACCTGCGTGGTCCAGGTGCCGTACGAAGAGGTCAGCCGATCGGCGAAATTGGGCAGCGCGATGGTCCGGCTCGCAGCCAGGTTCTGCCGGCTGCTAGCCAAGCCCGCGCGGAGCGCCAGTGCGCTCCATTCGGTCCCCGCATAGAGACCGACATGGGCGTTGTCGCTCGTGCCCGAGGCTCCGAGCGCTGTCACGTCAAGTCGCGTCTGGCTGTAGCCTCCGACGAATCCGACGCGCCAGTCGCTGTCGCCGACGCGGGCATCGGCGCCCGCAAGCACGCCGCCGGTGGAGCGGCTCACGCGCGAGGCATTGCCGTCACTGTGGAGATGACCCCACGCGCCGAGCGCCTGGCCCCAGAGCACGACGTCGTGAGTGGGCGTACCCGCCGGCTGCGCGGCGTCGGCAGCCGCATAGGCCATCATCGGCAGGGACGGTGCGCCTGCGGTCGCGAACGCGCTGCGCAGGCGGTCCATCACTCCGTCGCGCACGATGTGGCTGTCCTGCAGGAGCACGGCGCGGTTCGAGGCATGGATCTCGCCGGACAACTGGTCGAAGGCGTGACGCGCTGTGGCTTCGTCCGTCTGCAGCACGGCGCTCCATACGGCGTTGCCGCTGCCGAGGTGGTCGATGGCCGCGCCGATGGCGCGCTGGTTCGGCGTGTCTCCGACAGCAGCAAAATCCGTGCTGTTGCGGGTCAGCGTCAGGGTCACGCTCTGCGCATCGTAGCTGAGGCTCGGCGTCAGGAAGGCCAAGTTGGAGCTGACATCCGCGAAGGTGCCGGAGAGCCCGCCCGCTGCGGTGAGGATCGTGTAGTTGGTGTGCAGCCCGTAATTGCCGCTTCCGGCGAGGACATTGACGTGGGCGCCGGACAAGGTCGCCAGTCCGCTCGCCACGATGGTGTCGTGTTGTCCACCGGCGTTGACCTCGACCTCGTAGATCGAGCCGGGCGAAAAGACGAGACTGCCTGCGGCATTGAGCGTACCGATCGAGTTGCCCGGCGCAATGGTTGCACCCGCGGCGAGCGTCACCGGTCCGACCGTGCCATTGCCTTGCAGCCGCGCCCCGGCGTCCACCGCGAGCGTGCCGCCGAGCACGCCATTCACCGCCAGCGTGCCGGCGGCAACCGTGGTCGCGCCGCTGAACCCGCTGCCGTCGCCGCCGAGTGTGAGCTTTCCGTCGCCGCTCTTGGTGAACGAGCCGCTGCCACTGATCACGCCGTCGAAACCGACGACCGTGCCGGCTGCGGTGTCGATCGCGCCTGCGCCCGTGAAAGCCAGGCCGCGCGCGCTGGTGAAGCTGCTCAGCGTGCTCAGCGCGCCGCCGCCGAAGCTGATGGCGCTGCCGGCGGCGCCGAGATTGTTGTCCGCGGAGACCTGGAGCACGCCACCCTTGATAGTGGTGCCGCCCTGATAAGTATTGGCGCCCGCGAGCACCAGCGTGCCTGCGCCGGATTTCGTCAGGCCACCGGCCCCGGAGAGCGCCTGGTTGAGCATGAACGTGTTCGCCACGTCGGCGATGTCGAACCCGCCGCCGCCGGCTGCGAGCGTGATCGCACGGGAGGTCCCCGAAAACGACGTTCCGGTGACCTGCAAGGTTCCGCCGCTGAATGTCAGTGCGCCGCTGGCAAGGCCCAGATTGGTGTCCGACGAGACCGACACGGTGCCGCCGGTGAGAAACGTACCGCCGCTGTAGCTGTTGCTGCCGGTGAGCACCAGCGTGCCGCCACCGGCCTTGCTCAACGCGGTGCCGCTGCCATCGACGACCGTCGATGCGATCGTGGCGGAGATGTTGTTGTCGACATTGAAGACGCTGGCATTGCCGCTGGCGGGCGCGATTGCCAGCGAGCCGCCGCTCAGCGTGTAGCCGTTGGTGGAGAATTGCAGCGTGTCGAAGCTCTGACGGCCGGCGACCGTCACCACGCCGCCCGTTGCGCCAGCGAACACGCCGACCGATCCGCCCCAGAGGCCGTTGATCGCCGCCTGTCCGGGACTGCCGGTCCAGTTGGTGCCGGTGGCGCTCCAGCTGCCCGCACCGCCGTTGACGGTGCCATTGCCGGTGCTGTCGGCGCCGTCCCAGAACTGCAGGTTCTGTCCGATGCCGAGCACTGACAGATTGACCTGGCCGGGAATCGTGGTCTCAAGCTGCGCGGTGGCGATCGTGAAGCCTGAGGTGGTCGACGTCAGCACCTTGGCCGCGAAATCGCCAGACAGCGTGCCGCCATAGGTGAACAGGCGATAGAAGCCGGCCGCGGCAATCCGTGCGTCGAGGGTGCCGCCGAGCGTGAGGTTGTTGCTCACATTGACGAGGTCGTTGCCGGTCGCTGGATTGCTGCCACCGACCACGCCTGGCGTGTTCAGCTCGAAGATCGAGGTCGCTCCCGAATGAAGCGTGAGATCTCCCGCGACGCTCAGCGTGCCCGGCGAGTTGCCGGCCGACAGCGTCCCGTTCACCACGGTCGACGACACCGTTCCGGAGCCGCCAAGCAGTGCGCCCGCGGCGACAGTAACGCCCGAGGAATTGGCGATTGAACCGTTGACATACAGCGAGCCCGCGCTGACGGTGGTCGCACCGGTGTAGCTGTTGCTCCCGGAAAGCGTGAGTGCGCCGGTGCCGACCTTGGTCAGCGCGCCGTTGCCGTCGATCTCGCCGGCGAACACGCCGCTGCCATTGTTGGTCCCCGTAGTCAGGCTTCCTGAACTCAGATGAACGAAGGATCCGGCGCCACCGGCCAGGGACCCGATGGTCTGATCGACGCCGAGCGCTAGACTCGAGCCGGCATCATGCAGGGTGATCCCGACAGAGTTTGACAGCCCATTGGCGGTCCCGAGGCTGAAGGTGCCGCTGTTGTAAACGTCGATCGTCGGCGTATTCAGCAGGGTGCCGCTACTGGTGACGCGCAGAACGCCCCCGTCCACGACAGTTGCGCCGGAATAGCTGTTGATGCCGTAGAGATCCTGGACGCCCGTCCCTGTCTTGACCAGGCCGCCGCTACCGGTGATGTTGCCGAAATAGCCAGTATTGTTGTTGGCCCCTCCGAGCGTCAGCGTTGCCGTGCCCAGGGCAACGGTGGTCCCGCCGTTGCCGTTGATGCCGCCGACACTCTGGCCGAAATGATTCAGATCGTACGTGCCGCCCCAAACGATGAGCGCGCTCGTCGCGGCGATGGCGTTCGCCGTGCCCATCCGCAGCGTGCCGCCGTTCAGCGTCGTATTGCCGCTGTAGCTATTGGTGCCGCTCAGGGTGAGGGTGCCGGTGCCATTCTTGGTCAGGCCGCCCGCGCCGTCTATGACGCCGGAAAAGGTGGTGCTGGTGTTGTCGTCGCCCGCGGTCAGCGTCTGCCCAGCGGCGATCACCAAATTGCCCGCCCCCGCAAGCGAGCCGACGGTTTCGCTGGTGTTCAGATTATATGTTCCGTCGACCGTCAGCGGAGCCGTGGCGCTCATCGTCGCGCCGCCCGACGTTGTCAGTGTTGCGCCGCTGTCGACCAGATAGGCCTGGATGGAACCTGCCGTCCCCGTCCAAGTGGTGGTGTGCAGAAATGTGAGCAGGCTTGCGCCCGTGATGCTGCCGGCATAGTTGCCGCCGTCCACGGTGATCGGGGCGCCGAGGTTGCCGATGTTGCCGCTCCCTTGCAGGTTGCGGACCTGACCTGCATTGCCATTGAAGTCGAGCGAGGCGGTTGCGGCCACTGTGGTGCTCGCGAAGCCGCCGAGCGCAACGGCGAATTGCCATCCGGACAGCACATAGCCCCCGTCAATATGCACCGTGGGCTGCCCGTAGTTGGATATGGAGTTGACGACGATCGTGCCTTGCTCGCTCGCGGAGCCCAAGTGAAACGAGGCGTTAGTGCCCAGCCGTCCCAGAAAGACGGTCACGGAGCCGCCGTTCTGGACGGAAAGCGTGCCGGACTGGTTGTCGTCGACGCTGATATAGGCTGCAATGCTCGCGAGCGAGGAGACCGCGCTCAGCTGTCCGCCCTGCAGGTAGATCGGTGAACCAAACTGGTTGGGGCTGGAGATCGTCTGATAGTTCGTGATGTAGGTCTGAGCGTAGCCGGCGCTGGTGTCGATGATGAGCCAGCTTGCGCTCGCCAGCAGCGCGGCGCGCCACGAAGGCACACATCGTCGCTCGTGAAAACAGAAATCGCGGGACGTTGATGGGCCCGTCGCTGGCATTCGCGCCATGTTGTCAACCACGTCTTGCAAAGGTCCACGATCGCGGCGATCGCGCTCGACTCGGAATGCTTGTAAATTGCACGTCGTGTACCAGGCAACGGAAGATCAGAAGCATGCAGTTTTTGTTCGGTGTCTTCGCGGGAACCCGACGATTCTCCCCGGGGTGGAACCCATGCGGAGCTGTTCCGGAGCGAAGCGGTGCCGTTGAACAGTGCGGCATGACTGACCTTCGCCCACGCCGCGGAGGGGCTTCAGATCACCTGTGCGATGGCCCGCCTCGCAGGCGAGATCGCACGGATGCGCGTTATAAGTTTCAAACGGCAGGCATGGCTCAGCACTCCCGCGGCGAGATGCGCCCGAGCTTTGCGATCGATGGACCTCTCCTTCCGAAGAAGAGGCGCAGGGAAGACCCGGTATCGACTGACACCCGCGGTCCGCGTGCAGCAAACAAGCACGCAGTAGAACCACAGGTTCAGCCCAATATCCGGCCTTCCCTGCGCGACGGTTTTGCGGGTTATAGGCACTCTCCCCGGGGACCGGCTGTCTTGCCCCCGTCGCCAGCGGATCATCATCACCACCGGCTTGGTCTCAGCGTCGGGAGACCAGGACCACGCCACTTCGCCGTCGCCTCGCTCCGTTCGTCGGCACGGGCTTTTGACACCCGGCTGCAGAGCAACGCGCCCGCCGCCTCTCCGGCTCGACGCTTCATGACGATCGCGAAACGTCCCTCTTCAGCGAGCCGGGATGTACGAGAATGTGGGCGTGATTTGCCCGACGTGACAAGGGAGAAGTGCGCGACAAACTGGCACGACGGGCAGTTGGTGCATGTGGGCTATGCGAGGATTGCCCGTCGGGTGGATGATTAGTCAGCCGATCAGCGACACCACCCGACGTCAACGCAGCGCTACCTAGCGTTCGCTCTCTCCATGAACACGCTGCTCGGGGCCCACGTGCTGCGTAGATTTCGGTACTCTCCCCTCATGGTGAGGAGCGCCGTTCTCCGCAGCCTGCCCCGCGACGATTGCTCGTGGCGGCGCGTATCGAACCATGAGGCCACAGCCGGGGCCTCGCCCTTCGAGACGCCCGCCTGCGGCGTGCTCCTCAGGGTGAGGGTTGAAAGTCGTCCGGGCGGTCAGGAACGCACCAAATGCGTCCGTTATCTCGCGCGAAAGACGCAGCAATGACCTCGCGCGAGTCCTGAACTGCCGACGTCCGGACATGCGGGTCGAGGAGCAAGTTACATGCACTGTTGTAGCAACGACCTCATCCCGCCACGTTCACGGCAACGCCGCGAACGGATCGCGCACAGCGACACCCAGCGGCTCGAAATGGCGGAGGTTGCGGGATAGGATGGTCAGTTGATGCCGGCGCGCGGTCGCGGCGATGATGATGTCGGCAAATCCCGGCGCATGACCGAGCCCCCGCGCCCGATCCGTCAAGGCGCCGGCGATCCGGGCAGCCTCGATGTCGAAAGGAAGAATGCGGTCAGCGTAGAGATGTACGACCGTCTCCAACCACGCGGCGATGTCGGCACTCTTGCGCGTGGCGCCGTACCGCCGCAGCTTCGCGATCCCGTCCTCGATCTCCGCGACCGTCACGACCGATATGAACAGCGACGCCGATTGCGCATCCATCCAATCGACCAGCGCGGCAGGGACAGGGTGTCCTGGCGCCGCCGCCGAAATGACGTTGGTATCGGCGAGATACACGACGTCAGAAATCGGCGGTTCGTGCCGGAGACGGATTGCGCTCCGGCCCATCAACCGCCGCTAGCGGCGCCGCCATCAACAGCCGTCCAAAGCTCGGCACGTGAGATAGGCGTTCCCACTCCTCATAGCTCAAAACGACTGCCTCGCGCTTGCCGTGACGCGTGATGACCGACGGCTTGCCCTCCATCGCCTCATCGACCACGGCGGAGAGGTTGGCCTTGGCATCCCGAAGCTGAATCTCGCGCATGGTTCTCCCACTTTTAGATATGACTACAGTAGTCATTGTAGGGCGGAAGACCCGCCGCGGCAAGCCGTTGGGCGCCTAGGCGCCTGCCCGGAAGACCATGAGCTCCTCGCGGCCCTTGCAGCGCAAGACCGACGAATTCCTTTGGTCTTGATTTCACAGAAATATTTTGCGGGGTCATGCCGATCTTCTGTTCATCAACTATCGGATGCTGTTGCCGGCACAGCAACAAGTCGTTTGTTAGTTCCATACAGACCACCGCATCGCAGCGCCCAGTTGGGCTCATGCCTTCCCAAGGGATTCTTCGATCTTCTCCAGCGCAAGGCTCAGCCTCGGCGCAACATAGTCCAGAAAAGCCCGGCGCTTGAGCGGTTGGACCGGCTGCGGCTGGTGCACGAGATTGACCGGCGTCGGGCGATCGTCTTGACGGTGCAGGATCTGCACCAGCCGGCCGTCGGCGATCGCCGGCGCGACCTGGTAGGACATCAGGCGCGCGACACCGAGGCCGGCCGCCGCTGCCTCCACCACGGCGTCGGCCGTGTTGACCGAAAACCGCGGCTTGATCGGCACCGTGCGTTCGCTGGCGCCACTGCCGAACGTCCAGCTCCGGTAGGTCTGCAATCCTTCGAAGGCGATGCAATCATGATCGCGCAGCGCCTCGAGGTCGTCGGGCTCGCCGCGGCGGGCGAGGTAATCCGGACTGGCGCTGAGGATCCAGCGCACATGGCCGACCTGGCGGCTGATGAGTTGGCTGTCGGGCATGCGGCCGATGCGGACCGCGACGTCGACATGCGCGTCGACGAGATCGATGACGTGGTCCGACAGGATCAGCCGCACGCTGACCGGCGGATAGGCGGCGAGAAACGCATGGACCAGCGGCGCGACATGAAGCTTGCCGAACATGATCGGCGCCGTCACCAGCAACTCGCCGCGCGGTTCGCGATACTCGCCGCTGGCCGCGCGCTCCGCCTCGGCCAGGTCGTCGAGCAGGCGCCGCGCCACGGCCGCGAAGGCTTCGCCGGCCTCGGTCAGGATCAGCTTGCGGCTGGTCCGCACCAAGAGCCGCGCGCCGAGATGCGCCTCCAGTTCGGACATCCAGCGACTGACCGTCGGCAGGGGCACGCCGAGCGCACGGGATGCCGCCGAGAGGCTGCCGCCATCCACCGCCGCCACCAGCGTCCGCATCGCTTCGAAGCGGTCCATCATTCTTCCAATAATTGAAACCTCGGCTCTCGAAATTAGCGTCTACTGCTCAAAAATGGAAGAACGTAGATGGGGGTCATCAGCCAGCACGGCTGCCACGAAAGGACCACCAGATGACCCGCATCCCGACCCCCGCCACCATCGCCGACGCGCCCGAAGCCTCGCGTCCGCTGCTTGAAGGCGTCGCCAAGCAGCTCGGCAGCACGCCGAACATGTTCCGCGCCATCGCGCTCAGCCCGCAGGCGCTCTCAGGCTATCTCGCTTTGTCCGGCGCGCTCGGCAAGGGCTCGCTGCCCGCTGCGACGCGTGAGCGGATCGCCCTGGCGGTGGCCGAAATCAACGGCTGCAGCTACTGCCTCTCGGCCCACACCTATCTCGGCCGCAACCTCGCCGGGCTGGACGACGCGGAGATCACCGCCAACCGCAACGGCGCGTCCAAGGATCCGAGGGCCGACGCAGCCGTTCGCTTCGCGGCGCAGGTCGCGCAGAATCGTGGTCATGTCACCGATGCCGATTTTGCTGCCGTGAAGCTCGCGGGCTACACCGACGCAGAGGTCATCGAGATCGTGCAGCACGTCGCTCTGAACAGCTGGACCAACTTCTTCAACGAAGTGTTCAAGACCGAGATCGACTTCCCGGTCGTCGAAGCCAGCAAGGCCGCCTGACCCCCAAGGGCCCCCCAAAGGCGTGAGGACGGTCCCGGCTGTCCTCACGCGCCAAGCGCCTGTCACCCCTTCATCGGAGCTTCCCCCGTGACTCTCTACAAGTTCGCCACCGTCCATGATCGCCAAATGTTCTATCGCGAAGCCGGCGATCCGACACATCCGGCCATCCTCCTGCTGCACGGCTTTCCCACCAGCAGCTTCATGTTCCGAGACCTGATCCCGCTGCTGGCGGACCGGTTTCACGTGATCGCTCCCGACTACATCGGCTTCGGCCAGTCGGATGCGCCATCGGTTGCCGCGTTCGACTACAGCTTCGAGAATTTGACCGCACATGTCGCCGGGCTGATCGAGCAGCTCGGACTGAGCTCCTACATCCTCTACATGCAGGACTATGGCGGCCCCGTCGGCTTCCGGCTGTTCACGCGCAACCCCAAGGCCGTCACCGGCTTCGTGATCCAGAACACCAATGCCTATATGGCCGGTGTGGGCGAGATGCCAGCGCAAGTCTTCCTGCCGCTGTGGGAGAAGCGCGATGCGGCCAGCGAGGCCCCCGCCCGCAGGCTGCTTGCCGCCGAGACGACGAAGTACCAGTATCAGGTCGGCGCCCGCAATGTGGAGGCCATCAGCCCCGACAATTGGACGCATGATCAGGCGCTGCTCGATCGCCCCGGCCATGATGCGGCGCATCTGAACCTGCTCGAGGACTACAAGACCAACGTCGCGCTGTATGACAGCTGGCACCAGGCCTTCCGCGCCTATCGCCCGAAGACGTTGATCGTCTGGGGCAAGAACGATCCGTTCTTCGTTCCCGCCGGCGCCGAGGCCTATCTCGCCGACCTGCCCGACGCCCGCCTCGTCTGGCTCGATGCCGGCCATTTCGTCCTCGACGAGAACGCCGCCACGGTCGCCGCCGAGATCAAGGCGAGCTTCGGCTGAGATCGTCCGCGCCAAGTCAGCCCGATCCGAACGCCTGGACCCCCGCTTCTGCCCGAACGACACAGGATGCGAGGCGGGGGTCCTCACCCGGGAATGGCCGGGGATCGCAGGTCCAGCTACTCCTTGAGCCAAGACACCAGCGCGGCGGCCACGCCGAGCGCAAGCGCTATTCCAGCGACGCAGGCGGTCCAGCCGTGGCGGTCGAACAGCTGGCCGAGCAGCGCGCTGCCCGCGAGGCCACCGAAGAAATAGCAGGCGAGATAGCTGCCGCTGGCGATGCCGCGATTCTCGCTCGCTGCTCGCCCGACGAAGCCGGTCACGGCCGCCTGCGCGAAGAAGGTGCCGACGGCCACCAGCACCATGCCGCCCAGCACGAGGGCGAGGTGCGCGGTGAGCAGCAGCGGCAGGCCGGACGCGGCCAGGGCCAGCGCTGCCCAGAGCGTGACGCGGGTGCCGAACCGGGCCGCGACCGGGCCCGCCAGCAGCGTCGTGACCACCGAGGGCGCGAACACGAAGTAGACGACGCCGAGCGTCATCATGCCGAGCGCGAGCGGCGGCTGCACCAGGACGAAGTTGACGAAGGTGAACGTGCCGATGAAAGCAAACAGGATGCAGAAGCCGATGCCGAACGCCGCGCGCAGACGCGGATGGCGCCAGTGTGCAGCGAGAGCCCTCCAGGGGCTTTCGCCGGTCTTGGCCTCGCTGATCGGCGCAACGCCGTGGATCGTCGCAGACACCAGCACGGCGCCGGCCAGGTTGAGGGCGGCGAACAGCAGGAAGTTCCAGGCCAGCCCGAGGTGATCGACCCCCGCCGCAGCAATCATGCGGCCGACGAGATTGCTCGCGACATTGCCGGTGATGTAGGCCGCAAAGGCGCTGCCGGCATCGGCTGTGCTGCATTGCTCGCCGAGATGGGCCAGCGTCAGCGCGAAGGCAGAGGCCATGCACAGACCCTGCATGACACGGAGTGCCGTGAAGGTCGTCAGGCCCGGAGCCACCGCCAGCAGGCTGGTCGGCACGGCAAGCAGGATGAGGCTCAGCAGAATGCCGGCGCGGCGATTGATCCACGGGCTGAAGAGGCCGACGACGAAACTCGCGACGGCCATGCCGATCGTGCAGGCGTTGACGGCAAAGCCCATCGCCGCGGGCGTCACGCCGTAATGGCGCGTCAGCACCGGCAGGATCGCCTGGGTCGCGAACAGATCGACCACGGTGAGAAAGGCGGTCAGTCCAATGATGAGCGAGCGCCGTACAGCGTTGGGCGGATGACCGACCACAGCTCGTGCGGCTCGCGTCATCGATGCCGCGGACATGTCCGTCATCATGGGAGGCGCTCCTGAACGAAGGGGACAATGTGACGCCCCGCACGCGGTGCCGGGACGTCACGTCGGGCAACGAGCCGTTCGACGAGACGAATGCGTTGCGTCCAGGTCGTCACATGTTGTGATCGTGCGGATCGCGGCGCACGTCGCCGACATAGAGAATGACGGTCTCCGTGCCGAGGTTCTTCCACCAGTGCGAGGTGCCATGCACCTCGGGACGGATGTCGCCGGCCTTGTGCACGATCGGATCGACGCAGTTGGAGGCGTATTCGACGATCTCGCCCTGCTGCACGAAAATCAGGGCCGGCCGGTCGTCATGGCTGTGCCAGGGCACGATGCCGCCGGGCGCGATGGTCAGCTTGCGGAAACGCAGTTCGCGGCCCTTGATGTTGGCGGGCTGCTTCTCCAGATCGATCGATCCCAGCGTCACGTCGGTCACGCCGACGGGCTTATCATCGACCATGGTGCGCGCATTCGGCTTCATCTTGTCCGCCGGACATTCGCCGGCAAACGAGGGCTGCGCGATCAGGACGGCCGCGCCGAAGACGGCGAGGCCGAGCGACAATGCGCGCGTAAGGGGGACGTGCTGGAACATCGGGAGTCTCCTCGGTTGATGGTGCCTGGAAGGCAGTGATGGCATTGTCATCGCGGGCCGAGGTTTCCTGAAATGCCGAGTGTGTTCCGGGACGATAGCGTGGAGCTATCCGTATCGGGACGAACGCGCCGCTCCGAGCTTCGATCGCGATTGGCAGCGGCTATCGAACTGATTGGACATCGGCATTTCCGACCGCCGAAGTCGATCGCTAGCGTGGTTTGCCGCACGGAGCGCGTCGGCGCCCTTTCAGGAACGGCGCGGCCGCCCTATTCTGCAGCTCTTGCCGGAGCCGACCATGACCGCTCTCTCTCCCGCCGATGCCGAACGGCTCAAGCTCGCGTTTGAGCGCTGCCGCGAGATGGATGGCCCTCTGAACGAACAGCTGCGCGCCTATGCCGACGCAGGGCGGGAGATCTTCCCCGCCTATGCTGCGGCCGTGGACCGGCTGGTCGAGCGGCTCGGGGAGAACGGCGGCGGCGCCAATGCGCCAAGGCCCGGCGAAGCGATGCCCCCTTTCATCCTGCCCGACGAGCACGGACGCCTCGTGGCGCTCTCATCCCTGCTGGCCCAGGGCCCGGTGGCGGTGATGTTCTTCCGCGGCCATTGGTGTCCGTATTGCCGGCTCAACGTCCGCGCCGTGATCGAGGCCCAGCCGCGGATCGCAGCCATGGGCGCACAGCTGGTCGCCATCATGCCGGAGACCCAGGAGTACACGGTCAGGTTCAAGTCCGATTGCGGCGCGGGCTTTCCGGTGCTGACCGATCTCGACAACGGCTATGCGCTGTCGCTGAACCTCGCGATCTGGCTCGGCCACGAGATCCAGCAGCTGCTGTCGCACCAGGACCTCGCAAGGTTTCACGGCAATGATAGCTGGATGCTCCCGATCCCCGCCGTGTTCGTGGTCGGCCGCGACGGCACGGTGGCGTCGCGCTTCGTCGATCCCGATTTCCGCCGGCGCATGGATGTCGAGGACCTCGTCGCGGCGCTAAGCAGGGCAAGCTGAGCGCTCGTCTCAGCCCGCAATGCCGCGCCAGTCGGCGCCGCGAAGCATCCGCATGACGGCCGAGGCCACAGCCGTGCGCTGACGGCCGGCGACGCCGTAGAGATTCACTGTCCGCCGTGCATCGAGACCTGCGATCGCGGTGCGCTTCAGCGTATCTGGCACCAGCGAGGTGTGGGGCATCATCGCAATGCCGATGTCGGCCTGGACGAGCGCGATGAGGTCGCGCTCCGAGCTGATCTCATGGCTGCGGTCGATGTCGAGGCCGTGCTCGCGCAGACTGTCGGAAATCCGGTTGCGGTGCTCGCAATAGGTCCGGCTCAACAGCTGCTCGGCCCGCAAATCATCGATCTCGACCGGGTTGCGGCCGGCGAGAGGATGATCCGTCCGCACGACGAGTTCGAAATGCTCGGTGAACAGCGGCCAGACATCGAGCCGATCCCAGCTCTCGTCGATCTCGGCGGCAAGACCGAGTTCGGCCTCGCCCTTCTTCAGATAGTCCGCGACCTCGCGGCTGTCGCCGCGAAGGAAGCGAAACTCCAGCCGGTTGAACTGCCGCTTGATCTGTTCGAGATGCGGGATCAACAACGCCAGATCGATCGAATGCGTGAGCGCGATCTGCAGCGCCCCGACCTCGCCGCTCTTGAACGAGGACGCCAGCGACCGGGCGCCGAGCGCGGCCTCATAGCACTGTTGCAGCAGTGGGTGCATGCGCTGGCCAAGCTCGGTCAGCTGGGCGCACGGCCGTTCGCGCCGGAACAGGTCGCCGCCGAGCTCCGCCTCGAGCTGCTTGATCGCGCGCGTCAGCGAGGGCTGCGTGACGTTGCACTCCTCGGCGGCCCGCGTGAAGTTGAGCAGCCGTGCGACGGCGAGGAAGTAGCGGACCTGGTGCATTTCCATCGATCGCCTCCCTGCTCCTGTGTCTCGTGACTGAATAGCAAAAACCGGGCTGAAGGACATCCGGGCCGCAATAGCGCTCGCGTATCGTTTCGGAAGCCATGCAGCATTTCCATCTCATCCGCCGGCCCCTCAGACTGTGAGCGACATCGGACACCCCGACATCTACGAGGGATCGGCCATGAACGTTACTGCGCAAATGCCGTCACCGGTTACCACCGGCACCCTGGCCGGCAGGGTAGCGCTGGTCACCGGCTCGACCAGGGGCATCGGGCTCGGCATCGCACGCGCGCTCGCTGGGGCTGGCGCCGACATCGTGCTGAACGGCTTTGGCGATGCGACGGAGATCGAAACGACCCGGGAGCAGATCGCGGCCGCATGCGGGGTCGAAGTGACCTACTCCCCGGCCGACATGACGGCCCCCGACTCCATCGCCGAGATGATCGAAACGACCACCGCTCGCTTCGGCCGGCTGGACATTCTCGTCAACAATGCCGGCATCCAGCATGTCGCGCCGCTCGAACAGTTTCCGCCGCAGAAATGGGATCAGATCCTCGCGATCAACCTGTCGTCGGCGTTTCACACCACGCGCCTGGCGCTGCCGGCGATGCGCCGGAACGGCTTCGGACGGATCATCAATGTCGCCTCGGCTCATGGCCTGGTCGGCTCGCCGTTCAAGGCCGCGTATATCGCGGCCAAGCACGGCATCCTCGGCCTGACCAAGGTGACGGCGCTGGAGACGGCCGAAGCGGGCATCACCTGCAACGCGATCTGTCCCGGCTATGTCTCCACGCCGCTGGTCGAGGCGCAGATCGACGGACAGGCCAAGGCCCACGGCATCTCGCGCGACCAGGTGATCCGCGACGTGCTGCTGGCCCAGCAGCCGAACAAACGTTTCGCGACGGTCGATGAAATCGGCAGCGTCGCTGTGTTCCTGTCGAGCACAGCCGCGGCCTCGATCACGGGAATAGCGTTGCCGGTCGACGGCGGATGGACCGCGCATTGAGACGTCCCATGGTCTCAGAACCTAAATCAGACATGGCGAGGGAGCTGCACATGAAAGCCGTACACGCTGCAAACGCGGCCAACAACGAGCCGAGCCAGACCGTGCTGGTTCTGCAGGGCGGCGGTGCCCTCGGCTCCTACCAAGCAGGCGTCTACCAGGCGCTGCATGAAGCAGGCATCGAGCCGGACTGGATCATCGGCACCTCGATCGGCGCCATCAATGCCAGCCTGATCGCCGGCAATGCGCCGGACCGGCGGCTGTCGCGGCTGCGCGAATTCTGGAAGCGAATGGAGCAAAATCCTGTCTGGACTCTGCGTTCCGCTTTTCCGGGGTTCAACGAACGCCTGTCCTACTGGTCGACGATCACCAGCGGCATTCCCGGCTTCTTTCGTCCCAACCCGCTCGCCCATGCCGGCTTCTCCTATCCGCTCGGCGCCGACTATGCCGGCTTCTATTCGACGGCCCCGCTGGAGACGACATTGACCGATCTGGTCGATGTCGATCTGCTGAATCGCTGCGCGCCTCGCCTGACCGTCGGCGCGGCGCATGTCCGCAGCAGCCAGATGCGCTATTTCGACAGCCGCGACGGCGAGCTCACGGTGAAGCACATCATGGCCTCGGGCGCGTTGCCGCCGGCATTCCCCGCCATCCGCATCGACGGCGAACTTTACTGGGACGGCGGCATTCTTTCGAACACGCCGACCGAAGCCGTGTTCGACGACAATCCGCGCAGGAACTCGTTGATCTTCGCCGTCCATCTCTGGAATCCGGTCGGCGCCGAGCCGACGACGATGGCCGAGGTGCTGAACCGTCACAAGGACGTGCAATACTCCAGCCGCATCGTGAGCCAGATTGCGCGGCAGCAACAGGCACACCGCCTCCGCCATGTCATCAATCAGCTCGCGGCGCGTCTGCCGGAGAGCGAACGCAACGATCCGGGTGTCCGTGAGCTCGTGAGCTACGGCTGTTCGACGCGGATGCATGTGGTCCGCCTGCTCGCGCCGCAGCTCGACCACGAGACCCATACCAAGGACATCGACTTCAGCCCCTCCGGCATCATGCAGCGCTGGGACGCCGGCTACGCCCATACCCAATCCGTTCTGCAGCGGAAGCCGTGGGTCGGCGAGTTCGACGCGCTCTCGGGCGTGGTCCTGCACGAGCACATGGACGAGATGCCGATCGCGGCGGAGTGACGACTCCTCCGCGCGCCGTCGCGACGGCAAAGAGCAGCGCCAGCCTGGCTTCGATCAGGATCGGCTGCGCCAGGCGCAGATGAGATGATCGAGCGAGACGCGCCCGCCGCCATGGGCCATGAGCGCAAGCGCCATGGCCGCCCAGGTGATATGCAGCGGCCAGCCGTCCGGCACCGTGAGCTCGACGATCGCGGTCATGAACAGCAGGCCCAGTGCCGCGAACCGCGTCCCCAGACCGAGCACGAGCAGCACCGGCAACGTGACCTCGCCGCAGCCGGACATGAAGGCCATCACGCCTGGCGCCGGAAAATGATAGGGACCGCCGGGCAGATGCAGCATGAACTCGTCGGTGAACAGGGTCACGGCGGTATCGCTCAGCTTGAGAAAGCCGTCCCATTTCAGAATCCCCGATCGCCAGAACGGCACCGCCAGCGCGACCCGCAGCACCAGTTGCGCCACGGAAGGCGGCGCGATCATCTGCACGAGCTGCTTCGCTCGGTCGGCGAGCGCGCCGAGTGACGGAAGGTTCGAACCGGCTGCAAACCGCTGCTCTGTAGTCATCATGGATGTCCCGACGTGACGGATGTGAAGGCGCCGGCCTCGATCAGGCCTGCGATGTTGGCGGCGAGGTCGAACCGCGGATCGGCCTCGAAAGCCAGCGCAGCAGCTTCGCCGAGCGGCCGGCCGTCGATCAGGTTGGCGACGAAGATCGCGCCGCCAGCCGGCAGCCGCCGGACCTCGACGTCGAATTCCGGACGGACGACGAGAGCGTCCTCGGCGCTCGACGCATCGATGCGCCCTGTCGGCTCGGCCGTCCGGTTCGCGGCAAAGATCGTGACTGCGGAAAAGGTCGAGCGGACGAGCCGCGTGGAGGGATGCGGAATGAACACGGCGTCGGCGAGCCGATCCGGCGGGATCATCGACAGCATTGCCGGCGCCAGCGGCGCGGCGTCGGCGGCATGATAGGCGTCCAGCCAGGTACGCTCGATCCGCGCGACATCGGCGAGCCACGGCAGCTCCGCCGCATGCGGATAGGCCTCGATGAAGCGCGGGAAGTCTCGGCCATACGCGAACAGCAGCGGTGATGTCGGCGGGGTCTGCCGCAGATGACTGCGCGCCATCTCGCGAAAGAACGCCTCGCCCGTGATCCGCTGCACCGCCGGATAGATCGCAGCCAGCGCATTGACCAGGCTCACGGTGACGTTGTTGCGGTACACGTCATAGCGGCGGCCTGCCGGCCTTCCGCCCGGCCCGGTGACGCCGGCCGGCGCCGCCGCGCCCGGTGCGAGCAGGCCCGCGGCAAATGCCCCCGCGTAGTCGAACGATGCGTCAGGCTGCATGGCGCGTGCCCTCGGCGGCTCGATCGAGAATGCGCTGCGCTGCGGCCGCCTCGGCCTTGAGCACCTGCCATTCCGGGATGTTGCTGTCCCACTCGACCAGGGTCGGCAGCGGTCCGCTCCGGGCGATCAAGAGCTCGAACAGCTTCCAGACGGCATCGGCCACCGGTCCGTCATGGCTGTCGATCAGCAGCACATCGCCATCGTCGTCGCGCTGCTCGGCATGGCCGGCGAGGTGGATCTCGCCGACCATCGCGAGCGGAAAATCATTCAAATAGTCCAGTGCCGCGAAGCCGTGGTTGGTCGCGGAGACGAAGACATTGTTGACGTCGAGCAGCAGGCCGCAGCCGGTGCGCTGCGCCACGCTGCGAAGGAAATCGGTTTCGCTGATCGTGGAATCAGTGAAGGTGACGTAGGTGGCGGGATTCTCCAGCAGGATCGGCCGCCGGATCGCCTCCTGGACCTCGTCGACATGGTCGCAGACCCGCGCCAGCGTTGCCGCGGTGTAGGGCAACGGCAGCAGGTCGTTGAAGAAGCTGCTGGCGTGCGTCGACCATGCCAGATGTTCGGAGACGAGCGTCGGCTGATACCGCGCGACGAGCGCGCGAAACCGGGCGAGATGGTCGCGATCGATCGGGGACGGACCGCCGATCGACATGCAGACACCATGCAGCGACAGCGCATGATCGCGGCGGATATGCTCCAGCGCACGATGCGGCGGGCCGCCGGCGCCCATGTAGTTCTCGGCATGGACCTCGAAGAAGCCGCGCTGCGGCGGCTCTCCGAGAATGGCGGGGAGATGCTCATGCTTGAAGCAGGTCCCTGCCACACCCCCGAGCGGCGGAGGGAAGCACAGGGGCATGGGGATAGATTCCGGCAACGCGACCGCATCTGTCATGCTGTTCTCCCCTGCCCCTGTTGGTCACCAGCTCAGATCGGCTTCAGCGATCCGCGCTTGCCGTTGGGCAGCTCGATGTTGGCGCAAGTGCCGCCGGCGACGAACTTCCAGGCGTTGCCCTGGTAGTCTGTCGTCGAGGTGCCCTGGCAGGTCGTGCCCGGGCCGGCAGCGCAGTCGTTCTGGCCCTTCAAGGCGACGCCGAAACATTTCTCCTTCTTCGCGGCGACGGCGGCATCGACCTCGGCCTTCGTCAGCGGCCCGGCGGCAGCGAGCGTGGCAAGTGCGGTCGAGACGGCGCCCGCCAGCGCGAGCGACGTGATGGTGGTCTTCGTGGACATTCAAGTCTCCTCTCGGTTTGCTTCGCCCGGACCGGCGAATTGCACTGTCTCCTTCGGAGCGATCGCGACCGCCGTTAGCAACGGTCCGATCACAGATCCGTGAGACATTCGATATGCGCCCGCGTCGTGCTGCGCCGGTATGGATTAGTCCGGAGCCGATGGCCGTGCGCCAATGCCTTGTGTCTATGGCCGCGGGAGCCAATGCGCATTGGCCTGCTCGGCGCAGAGCGTGCAGAGACCTGACGTAACGGGCGGAGCCGTCGGGACGTAAGGCGATCAAGGCATGTCGGCCGGGCATGGAGGATGGACGATGGCTCCGCACACGTCGCATCGGAAAGCTCGGTCCACCGCCTACGGAGTTACCGTCAGCATTCGCGTGGTGGTCTCGGCGATGGTGCTGGCCGCCATCCTGCTCACCGCGGTCGCGTGCAGCCTGGTGTGGTGGCGCACGGCCGACGCGACCAGCCGCCAGCTGGCCTCGACCATCAACGACCAGATCGTTGCCGCCGTCCGCAAGGAGGTCGCATCGATCGTCGACCAGGCGCACGCGGCGCACACCGCGATCCGCACCCTGTTTCTGCAGAATGTGCTCGAGACCCGCGAGGCCGACAAGCGCGAGTTCGTGTTTCTCTCGCAGCTGCAGTCGCATCCGACGATCTCCTGGGCGGCGTTCGGCTGGCCCGACGGCTCGTTCTTCGCCGCGCACAAGCTCGGCGATCGCCGGCTGGAGATGATGGAAATCTCGCTGACCGATCATGCGGGCGAGCGCCGTATCGATGAGTATGATGTCGTGCCCGGCGACATCGAATTCGCCAGCCGCCGCTTCGTACCGACCGGCTTCCGCGTCACGGACCAGGCCTGGTTCAAGGCCGCGATCGCGGCCGACGGTCCGTCCTGGTTCAAGATCGCGGAGCATCCGACCGGCGAGCGCGCGGCGATTGCGTTCGCCGGGCCGATCGACGTGTACCAGGAACGGCAGGGCGTGCTGGCGATCATCATCGAGTATACGCGGCTGTCGCGCTTCCTTTCTCAGCTGGAGGTCGGCCGTACCGGAGCCGCCTTCATCTTCGACGGCAGCGGTGCGCTGGTGGCGTCGCCCGACGCGAAGGCTGACGAGATCAACCCCGCGCAGGCTGAGCAGCCGGCGCTGCTGCCTCTGGCGCGTCAGGCGGTTGGCATGGCCATCGCGCAGAAGATGGACGAGGCCTGGCGCAGCCGTCTCGTCGATGCGGCCGAGGCCTATGAGACCACGGTGACGCCGCTGCCGTTCCCGGGCTGGCGGCTGGCGACGGTGCTTCCCGAAGCCGAGTTTCTCGGGCCCGTACAGGCCACCCTGCACCGGCTGATCCTCATGCTGGTGGCGGGCGCCGCGCTCGCGGCCATCGCCTCGGCGATCCTGGTGCGCTCCATGATCGCCGTCCCGCTCGCACGGGTCGTCGGCGAATTGCGCCACGTCGAGGCGTTCGCGCTCGAAGCGGTGCGCCGCCATCCATCGCGGCTGCGCGAGATCGGCAGCCTGTCGGGCGCCATCGCCGAAATGGCGTCGGGCCTCTCGGCGTTCCGCAAGTTCATTCCGACCGATCTGGTCCGCGGACTGCTGCGCCAGGGCGTCGAGGCGAAGCCCGGCGGAACGCTGCAGGAGCTCAGTGTGATGTTCATCGACATCGCCGGGTTCACCGGCCTGTCGGAGCGCATGGGCGATGGCATCGTCGGGCTGCTGTCGCGCTATCTCGACCTGGTCTCCGAGGTCGTCGTCGCGCATGGCGGCACGATCGACAAGTTCATCGGCGACGCCGTGATGGCCTTCTGGGGCGCGCCACAGCCGCAGTCCGATCACGCCTTGCGATGTTGTCTCGCGGCGCTCGCCTGCCAGCGCGCCATCGCCGAGGCCGGTCTCGTCGACGATCTCGGACAGGCGTTGCGGATCCGCATCGGCATCAACACCGGCCGGATGCTGGTCGGCAATATCGGCTCCGAGCTGCGGCTGAACTACACCGTGATCGGCGACGCCGTGAATGTCGCCAGCCGGCTGGAAGGCGCCAACAAGGCCTACGGCACGACGGCGCTGATGGGAGAGGCCACCGCGAACAGCGTCGGCCGATCGATCATCGTCCGCGAGGTCGACCGCATCGGCGTCTATGGCCGCGAGCAGGGATTGGCGGCCTATGAGCTGGTCGCGCCCGCAGCCGATGCACCGACTGGCCAGCATCCGCCCTGGATCGTCCAATATGAGCGCGCTCTGGCGCGCTATCGCGTTCGCGACTTCGCCGGCGCCGTGGCCGGATTTGCGCAGGTGCTGATGGACCGTCCCCACGACGGCCCCGCGACCGTGATGCTGGAGCGCAGCAGGCGCATGCTCGCCGATGCCGGCGACACCGCGTGGCAGCCGGTCGCGGCCTTGAGCGAGAAATGACGTCAGCTTCCCTCGAACACGACCAGAGCTCATCACCGTTGGCACCCGGCCCGACAATTGTCGCTAACGACCAACGGTCGCGTCTTGCCGCGGGAGCCTTTCGGCGTTTCCCTCGGAGCAAGATGGCCTCGTCATCGCCGTTCGGCACTCTCGTGCAATGCCGGCACGGGGCATCGTCACGGCCAGCTTTCTCCACGTGTCAAACAGCAGGCATGGCGGAGCCGTCTCGCGGCCGCATGCGCCCGAGTTGTGCGATCGATCGACCTCTCCCAACAAAGAAGAGGCGCAGGGAAGACCGGGTACCGACTGATACCCGCGGTCCGCGTGCAGCAAATAAGCACGCGGTAGAACCACAGGTTCAGCCCAATATCCGGCCTTCCCTGCGCGACGGTTTTGCGGGTTATAGGCGCTCTCCCCGGGGACCGGCTGTCTTGCCCCCGTCGCCAGCGGATCATCACCACCGGCTTGGTCTCAGCGTCGGGAGACCAGGACCACACCACTTCGCCGTCGCCTCGCTCCGTTCGTCGGCACGGGCTGCGACACCCGGCTGCAGAGCAACGCGCCCGTCGCATCTCCGGCTCGACGCTTCATGACGATCGCGAAACGTCCCTCTTCAGCGAGCCGGGATGCGGGAGAATGTGAAGGTGATTTGCCCGACGTGACAAGGGAGAAGTGCGCGACAAACTGGCACGACGGGCAGTTGATGCATGCGGGGCATGCGGGGATTGCCCGTCGGGCGGATGGTCAGCTGAACGATGAAGGCGTTTTTGTCAAGATAGCTATTCTCAAATAGCGAAATCGATGGGAATACAGACTTATCGCAACCAAGTCATTGGCACTAGCTTGATGCCGTCGCGCCAACGTTGAACCGTCGACTCACGAAACCAATCCTGCAAGAGATCGACATGGTCTGCGACAATGATCTGCATTTTAGGGGCCAAAGACATACAGTACTCGAACATCAACCTATACAATCGCGTTACCGCAACTTGATCTTCATCCTCAATGCCCGACACCTCGCCCAAGTCTTTCTCTTTTGGATAGTGCGCTTGAGAGGGTTGATCCAGCATGAGGAAGGCTGGGATTGGCCGATCTAGGGCACGAAAGTACTTATGCAAAGCCAGATGTGCCGCCACATGATAACCAACCCAATTCTCTCCACTACCGATTTGAGGCAGCGATAGAGGTCCGTGCACGGTATCAGCAACGACCGTAAGATTCTTTCTATCCAATCGAAGACTGTTTTCACCGTGCTCCAGCTGGAGCCGGCCAGCGTAAGCGGTGATATCGCGGCCTACCAAAACAAGCGCGGTAGTTAGCCGCTCCTCCATGGCCTCCTGATCCAACGCAGCCTCTAACTCAACCACCTCAGCCCTTACCCTCGCAATCTGCAGGCGCAGCCCCTCGCCGTCAGACAACGTAAGTGCGTTCTCAAGATAATATCCGATGCGTCCTGCCACGCGCGCCTGTTCCGTGAATTGGTCTTGCTCAATACGAAGACGCTCATTGTCGGCAATTCGCGTCGTTATATCTCGTTGGACGGCGAACAACTCTTCCTCCAATGTTGTTCGTCTCGCTTCAAGTTCTGCAATACGCCCCTGAAGGCGGGGATTGTCACGGCGTACACTGCTAAGCTGCTGATCTAACCGATGGAGCGAACGCTTAACTTCCTCCACGGAGGGGACGGGAACATCCAGTTGACTTTCGCACAGAGGACAGATCCCGCTTCCATCCGCTCCGTGCCCAACCAGCCCGATAGAAGCCAGCCGCGCGTGCTGCTCGCGAGCTTCAACCTCGAATTCGGTCGCCTCTCGAGCCAATCGCTGCAAATCCTTAATTTCGTCCCGCAGCTCCTGCAGTTCAGATCGAATGCGACGACGCCGCTGCTCCAAGTCCGTCAAGTCAGATGACGGATCATCCATCGTCGCATATCCAAGGGATCGCGGCTCAGCCGCTTCGCTCAAGAGGCTCCGGATTCCAGCAAGCGATTCTGATGAGGCGTCGAGCGGCAGCAAACCAACCCGTTTAGCTTCCTGCAAAAGATTGCGGGCAGTTCCAGACGCTTCGTCGGCAATCATTCGCGCATCAACAAACTGACGCTCCAAGCTCCTCAGTCGGCGGCGAGCGTCCTCATACCGCTTTTGCTTCAAATAATGGTCCTCCCCCATCGCTCCGACGAAGTACGGTAGGGTGTCCTTAATTGCTTGCGGAATGCGCTCCTCGCCCTGCCGGTGGAACAACAAGCGGCGGTTTGCAATTTCGTCTTGATTCTGAAGACAGAAAAATATCGCCTGACTGGCTGATGCCTCAAGAGGAAGCCTCGTCATTCCAGGCTGAGGAACGTACAAGTTTTCTGCTATGCCCAGGATAGCCGAAAGCCTTTGCCGCACACCTTCTGCAGTAGAATTTTTTACTAGCGAAGCACTGGTTTCCGGCAAGTCATCCGCGTTGCGCTCAAAGTAAATTTCATCGCTGGCCTTACCCGCAGGGCCGGGATTCTTCCTTGCAACTAGAATACCCTCGCCGTCGCGATCGAAAAGAACGGCAAACCAGGAAACGCTCCGCCGGATTTCACCCTCGGCGATCGTGCATTCTGAGCGCCCCCAACAATAATCGACAATATCCAATAGAGCCGACTTCCCCGTCTTTGACGCACCCGTGACAATATTTAGCGCACCGAGATTGAAACGCACATCCCGGCGTTCACCGTCGTTGGAGTAGATTGCAATGGCTCTGATTTGAAAGCTCAAACTCGCACCCCGAATGTTTGCAAGACTGCAGCAGGGCCACCTTGATTGCTAAGCCAACGCCCCAAAAGCCCGGCGGCCCTCCGGATCTCATGAACTTCATCTGTTGTCGATGAAGGCTTCGCACTCAACCTAATAGGTCGCGCTCCAACTATTACTCCGTCTGGGCCGATCCCTATTGCCTCGTGCTGGGACAAGAAAAGGAGCGACTCTCTCGTTACGGGCCTTAGGCGCAGTATCCGATCCGGAAGCACACTTAGCGTAGTTTCATTTTCAGCGGCCCAGGAAGCGAAGGCAGTATCAGCTCGACCGGGAAGCGCCCTCCGGGTAACGGGATGAAGGACCAACGGCAAGATAACGAATGTGTACGGAAGCGGCATGGATAGATCAGAGCGCTGACGAAATTCATTGACGGCTCTAAAGAGCAGCTCCCCGCAAAATGCCGGATTAAAATGAGCTGCCTCCTCTTGCGGCCTATCCCGCCAAGCTAGTTCAAAGCTCGTGCGCCCGACCACCTCACTCCTCCCCGCCGCACAGTGAGATGTAATCCCGATGCCAGCCAACTCGAAGAACGTTGGCTAGAATATGATAAGATCCGACATTCAGAAAGCGTGCTGTCAAGGAGCGAAATGGAAAACGAGCTTCGTTTTCAACCCATTGGTAGAGCGCCTGTCCGTCCTGCTTTAGCGATCGTTCTTTTGGCGATGCCCCACTATACTCATCGCACATAGCTTCAAATCGAGGCTGCCACTCCTCGACCAACCTTTGTTCAAACTGCTTTACCTCATCGTCTAGCACCACGTGCTCACGAGTCCATTTAGAACGCTGAGCAAACGCTCTATAAAAGTCGCGCTTCGCGAAACGCAGACGATTTCCACCAAGGCCAATAATCTGCAATTGATGCACGAAAGCAAAGCCGTCGTACTCCGCGTAATCCGCTTCATCAGGCTCGGCATTCTCGAAGTCTGCGATCAAGGCATCCCGCTTCAATGAATCCCGAATATCGTCAAGCTTAGCCTCGACTAAGCCGATCGGAATCGGCTGAGAGGGGCTCTTCGTCAGCGCGGCGCATATCGTAGGCCACCACCATCCCTCGAGAGCTTCGCGCGCCGCGGCCGCTTTACCGGAGGGGGCGACCAATCTGAGACTGCGCTCTAGTTCGCCAGTTAGCTCGCTAATTATCGGCTGGCTGTCGAGAACCTCCACCGCGCTCAACAGTGACGATCGCATCGGATCCGCCAACGCGAGGAATGCCGCGAATGCTGGCGCCAGCGCCGCGTTTTCTGACTTTTGCGCGATTTCAGTCAGTATTTCGTTTGCCAATTTCGGATCACGCTTTTCTCCTGACGGATAGGCTCCCGGTGCACGAAGTAAGGCGGCTGCCGATTGTGGGGGGATGGTTGCTGTTGTTATGAGCACGAGTCTTGTGCGAGACGGCAAAGATGGATCATCTTTCGCCGCCTGCGCCCAAACCCGCAGCGTCTTCCATAGATCAGGACTCGCGTTACTTAGATTAGCAACGCTATGAATATGATGCTTGGTTTGAAGCAGTTCGAAAGGCGTACCGCCTGTCTCGAAGGACACATCATCAAGGCGCTCTATCGAAACCTCGACTTGCACACCACTATTCACATGCGGAATACATAATAAAAGTGCTAGCCGAGCCTGATAAAGGTACCCGACCGCGGATGCAGCAGCAGTGAACTGATTGCTCCCGTTGCCCAACTTGCCCCCCCTTTTGAGGAAGACTTACCGATATCACGATGAAATACAAGAATTACACTACCGGAACGTGCACTCTCCTCCACTCACTCTTGGGGCTGGGGCGAGCCAATAGCCTCAAGTCCCGTACTTTATCGGGTCAATCAGTTCCGCTTATGCGGGACCAGATATAAGCTTATCACTCCCACTCAATCGTCCCCGGCGGCTTGCTGGTCACGTCATACACCACCCTATTCACGCCCTTCACCTCGTTGATGATGCGCGTCGCGGTATTGCCCAGGAACTTCATATCAAACGGATAGAAATCCGCGGTCATGCCGTCCGTCGAAGTGACGGCACGCAAGCCCACGACGTAGTCGTAGGTGCGGCCGTCGCCCATGACGCCGACGGTCTTGACGGGGAGCAGCACCGCAAAAGCCTGCCAGATGGTGTCGTAGAGGCCGGCTTTGCGGATCTCGTCGATGTAGATGGCGTCGGCCTTGCGCAGGATATCGAGCTTGTCGACCGTGATCTCGCCGGGGCAGCGGATGGCGAGGCCGGGGCCCGGGAACGGGTGGCGGCCGACGAAGACGTCGGGCAGGCCGAGCTCGCGGCCGAGCACGCGGACCTCGTCCTTGAACAATTCGCGCAAGGGCTCGACCAGCTTCATGTTCATGCGCGCCGGCAGGCCGCCGACATTGTGGTGCGACTTGATCGTCACCGAGGGGCCGCCTGTGAAGGAGACGCTCTCGATCACGTCGGGATAGAGCGTGCCCTGCGCCAGGAAATCGGCGCCGCCGATCTTCTTGGCCTCGGCCTCGAACACGTCGATGAAGAGTTTTCCGATGGTCTTTCGCTTCTGCTCCGGATCGGTGACGCCGGCGAGCTCGCCGAGGAAAAGTTGTGAGGCGTCCACATGCACCAGCGGGATGTTGTAGTGGTGCCGGAACAGATCGACGACGGTCTCGGCCTCGTTGAGGCGCAGCAGACCGTGATCGACGAACACGCAGGTGAGCTGGTCGCCGATCGCCTCGTGGATCAGCACCGCGGCGACGGCGGAGTCGACGCCGCCGGAGAGGCCGCAGATCACCTTGCCCTTGCCGACTTGCGCGCGGATCTTCTTGATCTCCTCCTCGCGGAAGGCGTGCATGGTCCAGTCGCCGCCGAGGCCGGCGATGTTGCGGACGAAGTTGCGGATCAGCTTGGCGCCGTCAGGCGTGTGCACCACTTCGGGATGGAACATCAGGCCGTAATACTTGCGCGTCTCGTCCTGGATCACGGCGAAGGGCGCGTTCGGCGAGACGCCGGCGACCGAGAAGCCCGGCGGCATCTGCGTGATGCGGTCGCCATGGCTCATCCACACCTGGTGCTGCTCGCCCGGCTGCCAGACGCCGTCGAACAGCAGGCTGTTGGTCTTGACCTCGACGTCGGCGCGGCCGAACTCGCGGTGGTGGCCGCCCTCGACGGTGCCGCCGAGCTGGGCTGCCATGGTCATCTGGCCGTAGCAGATGCCCATTACGGGGACGCCGGAATCGAAGATCAGCTGCGGGGCGCGCGGCGAGCCTGCCTCGTGGACGGATTCGGGGCCGCCGGAGAGGATCACGGCCTTCGGGTTCATCTGCCGGAAGGCGGCCTCCGCCTTCTGGAACGGCACGATCTCGCAATACACGCCGTCCTCGCGCACCCGGCGCGCGATCAGCTGCGTGACCTGGCTGCCGAAATCGACGATCAGGATCTTGTCGTGGAGCGCGGCCACGGAGGTGTCGGTGGCGGCGGCGGTCGGGGTGTTGTTGGCTGGGGCTGTCATGGCAAGGAATTACGCCGAGAGCACGAGTCCCGCAACCCTTGGAACGGGCGTGTGAGGCCGTGATTCCCAGGGAATGACGACGTCCTTGGCAGCGGGCGGCAACGCCATTGCGCCGGGCGCAGTAGGCTCCCCTCCCCCCGCGCGAAGCGAAGCTTCGCTAGGCGGGGAGGGGTTGGGGGTGGGGGTCCCCGGCGGCAGTCTATGCTGGGTACCCCCCTCCCCAACCCTCCCCCACAAGGGGGAAGGGAGCGCAGTGTGCGTGGGGCGCCCGCTCGGCTCAGACGCAGATCAGATTCAGCGGCGCCGCGGTGGGGGCACGGTCGCCCCGCCCGTCATTGCGAGCGAAGCGAAGCAATCCAGAGTCCCACCCGAGCCCCTGGATTGCTTCGCTACGCTCGCAATGACGGCGGAGAGAGCTTGACCGCGGAGGGACCGGCGGACGGCGGATGGGCTTAGGCCTTCTTCAACACCGATACGAAAAACCCGTCCGTCCCTGTGCGGCGGGGGGTCATCAGCCAGCCTTCGTCCGACTTCAGCGCGGCCTCGGCGAACGCCTCGGCCTTGTCCCAGAGCACGGTGGCGGTCTGGTCGGGGGGCTGGATGGTGAATTCGGGGTGGCGGGAGACGAAGGCGCGCACCTGGTCGCCGTTCTCCGGCTGCAGCACCGAGCAGGTGATGTAGGCGATGCGGCCGCCGGGCTTGACCAGGCCCGCGGCGCGCTCCAGCACCTCGGCCTGGTCCTTGCGGCGGATCTCCAGGGCGCCGGGGCGCATGCGCCATTTGGCGTCGGGGTTGCGGCGCCAGGTGCCGGCGCCCGTGCAGGGGGCGTCGATGACGACCAGATCAGCGGAGGCCTTGATGTCGGCGAGCGGGTCGGCGTCGCCCTTAATAGGTCCCTTGGGCGTGCGGATCTCGGCGTTGTGGACGCCGGCGCGCGACAGCCGCTCGTGGATGGGGGCGAGCTGGCGCTTGTCGGCGTCGGTGGCGATCAGGCGGCCCTTGCCACCCATCATTGCCGCGAGCGCCAAGGTCTTGCCGCCGGCGCCGGCGCAGAGGTCGATGACCTGCTCGCCGGGCTTGGCCGCAGTGAAGAGTGCTGCGAGCTGCGAGCCCTCGTCCTGGACCTCGATGGCGCCCTTGATGAAATCCTCCTCGGCATGAACGCCGGGATTGCGCGCGTCGGCCCCGAGCGTGATGCGCAGGCCGAGCGGCGACCACGGCGTCGGCTGGGCGCCGAGATGCTTCAGAGAGGCCTGCACCTTCTCGCGCTTGGCCTTCAGCGCGTTGACGCGCAAATCGAGCGGCGCGCGGCTGGCCATCGCCATGGCCTCCGCGATGCGGTCGTCGCCGAACACGGCGGCGAGATACGGGTCGAGCCAGTCGGGATAGTCGCCGGCGACCGGCGGCGGCGCGCCCTCGGTGGTGCGCGAGGCCAGCGCCTTCTCCTCGGCGGCGGTGAGAGGCGGCGGCGCGAAGCGGCTGCCGTCGCACATCGCGGCGATGGTGGGCACGTCCAGCCCGCGCTCGAGCTTGAGCATGCCGAGCACCCGCGCCCGCGCGGTGTCGTCCTCCATCACAAAGGCGCTGGAGGCGCGGCGGCGGAGCACGTCCCAGACCAGCCCCGCGATGGCGGCGCGGTCGCCGGAGCCGGCGAAGCGGTGGCTGGTGCCCCAATCCTTCAGCGCCTTGGCCGCCGGTGCCCTGTTGGCCTCGATGGATTCGATGATGTCGATGGCGGCGGACAGCCGGGCGGCGGGGGTCATTACGGTATTCCGTTCTAGATCAGGAGAAGCATCTTCAGGGCGAAATACAGCCACATCGCCAGCAGCACCAGCGCCGAGGCGGTCCAGGCGAGCCCGCGCTTGTCTGCCCCGCGCACAAAGCCGGCATTGACGAAGCGGGTGACGACGAACACCCAGGACAGGAGCACGATCACCAGATCGGCATGCCGCAGCGGCAGCGCAATCGCGATCAGGGCATAGAACAGGGTCGGCAGGCCGAATTCGTCGGCGGCGTCCGTGGCTTGGCCGCGCCTCTTATTCCAGAACAGGAGCACGAAGGTGAGCGCGACCTCGACGAAGACGGGCAGCAGCACCATGGGCAGCGACATCGAAAATCCCCCTTTGGAATGACGAAGGCCCGGCATGATTGCCGGGCCCTCTGATGAACCGGTTCCCTCAGGACTCCCGATAAGGGGCTGTGGTTCCCGTGATTTTGCGGTCGCGCTGAAGAATCACATCAAGTGTGGCTCAGGCTTTATCCGGCCCAACCCGCACCAGCTGCTTGCCGAAGTTTGCCCCCTTTAGCAGGCCCATGAACGCCTCCGGCGCGTTCTCCAGGCCCTCGGTGACGTGCTCCTTGTACTTGACCTTGCCGTCGCGGACCCAGGACGACATGTCCTTGAGGAAGTCGCCATGGCGCGAGGCGAAGTCGGAGACGATGAAGCCGCGGATCAGGAGCCGCTTGGTCAGCACGTTGCGCATCAGCGCGCCGGCCCATTTCGGCGAGGCCGACTGGGTGTCGTTGTAATGCGCGATCAGGCCGCAGACGGGCATGCGGGCGAAGGCGTTGAACAGCGGGAACACCGCCTCGAACACCGGGCCGCCGACATTCTCGAAATAGACGTCGATGCCCTTCGGGCACGCCTCTTTCAGCTTGGCGGCGAGATCGGGATCGCGATGGTCGAGGCAGTCGTCGAAGCCGAATTCGGATCGAACGTAGTCGCATTTGTCCTTGCCGCCGGCGATGCCGATGGCGCGGGCGCCCTTGATCTTGGCGATCTGGCCCACGGCCGAGCCGACCGCGCCGGAGGCGGCGGCAACGACGACGGTCTCACCCGCCTTGGGCTGGCCGATGTCCAGGAGGCCCGTGTAGGCGGTCATGCCGGGCATGCCAAGCACGCCCACGGCGGTCGAGATCGGCGCGAGGCTCGGGTCGACCTTGGACAAGCCCTTGCCGTCGGAGATCGCATGCGTCTGCCAGCCGGCGCGCGCCAGCACGATGTCGCCGGGCTTGAAGCCGGGATTGTTGGAGGCCACGACCTCGCACACGGTCCCCGCCTCCATCACGCCGCCGACCGGCACCGGCTGGGCATAGGACGGCCCGTCGCTCATGCGCCCGCGCATGTAGGGATCGAGCGACAGCCAGATCGTGCGCAGCAGCACCTCGCCGGCGCCGGGCGTCGGCACGGCAAAATCCTCGAGGCGGAAATCGGACGGCTTGGGCTCGCCGACGGGACGCGCGGCGAGAACGATGCGCTTGGCTTGGGACATGGTGTTTCCTCTTCTTTGTTGGTTGTAATCGGCAGATTTGGTGGCCTCATGGTTCGAGACGCGCCGCAAGAGGCGGCGCTCCTCACCATGAGGGTTGAAAGCTTCGCTGCGCCAAGACTCCTCGTCCTGAGGAGCGCGCCCACTTGGGCGCGCGTCTCGAAGGACGGCCGCGAACTCCGTCGAGCCTACGCCCCGCCCGGATAGTTCGGGCTCTCGCGCGTGATCGTCACGTCGTGGACGTGGCTTTCGCGCAGGCCTGCGCCGGTGATGCGGACGAACTCGGCCTTGGCGTGGAAGTCCTCCAGCGTCTTGGCGCCGACATAGCCCATGGCGGCACGGAGACCGCCGGCGAGCTGATGCATGACGTTGCCGACCGGGCCCTTGTAGGGCACCTGGCCCTCGATGCCCTCCGGCACGAGCTTCAAGGTGTCCTTGATGTCCTGCTGGAAGTAGCGGTCGGCCGAGCCGCGCGCCATCGCGCCGACCGAGCCCATGCCGCGATAGGCCTTGTAGGAGCGGCCCTGCCATAGGAACACTTCGCCGGGGGTCTCGTCAGTGCCGGCGAGCAGCGAGCCGACCATGGCGACATCGGCGCCGGCGGCGAGCGCCTTGGCGAGGTCGCCGGAGAACTTGATGCCGCCATCGGCGATGACCGGCACGTCGGCCTTCTTGGCGGCCTCGACCGCATCCATGATCGCGGTGAGCTGCGGCACGCCGACGCCGGCGACGATGCGGGTGGTGCAGATCGAGCCCGGGCCGATGCCGACCTTGACGGCGTCAGCGCCGGCATCGATCAGCGCCTGGGCGCCGTCGCGGGTGGCGATGTTGCCGGCGATCACCTGCACTGCGTTGGAGATGCGCTTGATACGGTTGACCGCTTCCAGCACGCGCGAGGAATGGCCATGCGCGGTATCGACCACGACGAGGTCGACACCGGCCTCGATCAGCTTCTCGGTGCGCTCGAAACCGCCCTCGCCCACTGTGGTCGCGGCGGCGACACGGAGCCGCCCCTGCGCGTCCTTGCAGGCGAGCGGATGCGCGACCGCCTTCTCCATGTCCTTGACAGTGATCAGGCCGACGCAGCGATACTGATCGTCGACGACGAGCAGCTTCTCGATGCGGTGCTTGTGCAGGATCTTCTTGGCCTCGTCCTGGCCGACGCCCTCGCGCACGGTGACGAGGTTCTCATGCGTCATCAGCTCGGAGATCTTCTGCCGCGGATCGGTGGCGAAGCGCACGTCGCGGTTGGTGAGGATGCCGACCAGCTTGCCGGGGATGCCTTTGCTGCCGCCGGTCACCACGGGGATGCCGGAGAAGCCGTAATCCTTCATCAGCGCCAGCGCGTCGGCGAGCGTCGCGTCCGGCGAGATCGTCAGCGGGTTCACCACCATGCCGGATTCGAACTTCTTGACCTGGCGCACCTGGGCGGCCTGGCCCTCGGGATCGAAATTGCGATGGATCACCCCGACACCGCCGGCCTGCGCCATGGCGATGGCCATGCGCGCCTCGGTGACGGTATCCATGGCGGACGCCATGATCGGAATGTTCAGCGGGATCTCGCGCGTCACGCGCGAGCGGATGTCGACCTCGGAGGGAAGCACATCGGACAGGCCCGGCTTCAAGAGCACGTCGTCGAAGGTGAAGGCTTCGCGAAGTGTCTGCACGGTCGCCATCGTCAACTCCTTGTCTGCGGCCTCACCGGCCGCGATGGGATCTAAGGATGAGCGGCGCCGCCGTCGAGACCATGCCTCGCCGTCGAATCGGAGCCCATCGGTGGGGTTGACGCGGGTCGATAGCATGGGCCTGTGACGAATCAAAGGGCCGATCCGCCCTCCTCCCGCGATTGCGAAAGACGGCCCGGATCGGCCCCAGATGCGCAACAAAACGTCGCCAAAGCCCCGATTCCGGGGCAGAAGTTCCGCCGCTAGCGCCAGGCGCCCGGCGGCGGCCCGTAGCGGCGGATGGCGTCGACCACCTCGCGGTGGCGCCGGTCCTCCCGCCGCATGTGCACGGCGATCAGGGCGTGCGCCGAGGGCACCAGCAGCAGCACGTGGAAGAACAGGCCGAGCACCAGGCAGACCACACACAGCAGCAGGTTGAAGATGGCCGCGAACAGCTGCCCGTTGAGCAGCAGACCCAGCGGCGGCACCAACGCGGCGAGCAGGTAGATCATCGGCACATCTCCCAAAAACACAGGACGCGACAGCGTCGCGCTGCATTTGGGGGGCCATGCCAGCAGCGCAATGGCCCCGTTCGTCGCAGGGTGTTAAAGCCCCGGCGCCGGCTCCGCCTCCTTGCCCTCCCCAGGATTCGATGAACAAGCAACGAATCATTCCGCTGATCGTCGCCACCGCCCTGTTCATGGAGAACATGGACTCCACGGTCATCGCGACCTCGCTGCCGGCGATCGCCAGGGATATCGGCACCAGCCCGCTGACCTTGAAGCTCGCGATCACCTCCTATCTGCTGTCGCTCGCGGTGTTCATCCCGGCGAGCGGCTGGACCGCCGACCGGTTCGGCGCGCGGCGCGTGTTCTCCATCGCGGTCGCGGTGTTCATGATCGGCTCGATCGGCTGCGCGCTCGCCAACTCCGTCGAGAATTTCGTGTTCGCGCGCATCCTGCAGGGCATGGGCGGCGCGATGATGACCCCGGTCGGCCGTCTCGTCCTGCTGCGCTCCGTCGACAAGAGCGCGCTGGTCGGCGCGATGGCCTGGGTGACGATCCCCGCGCTGATCGGGCCCGTGATCGGGCCGCCGGTCGGCGGCTTCATCACCACCTATTTCTCCTGGCACTGGATCTTCCTGATCAACATCCCGATCGGCATCGTCGGCATCATCATGGCGCTGCGCTTCATCGATCCGATCAAGAGCGACAATCCAGAGCCGTTCGATCTCTATGGCATGGTGCTCGCCGGCATTGGCCTCGCCGGCCTCGCCTTCGGCCTCTCAGTCGCCGGCCTCAACCTGCTGCCGTGGTCGGTGGTCGGCAGTCTCGTCGCGATCGGCGCGATCTCGATGACGCTCTATGTCCGGCACTCCTGGCGCACCAATTCGCCGGTGCTCGACTTCTCGCTGCTGCGGCTGCCCACCTTGCGGGCCTCGATCGTCGGCGGCTTCATGTTCCGGCTCGGCATTGGCGCCCTGCCCTTCCTGCTGCCGCTCCTGATGCAGCTCGGCTTTGGCCTGTCGCCGTTCCAGTCCGGCCTCGTGACGTTCGGCTCCTCGGCCGGCGCGATGGGCATGAAGGCGCTGGCGGCGCGGCTGATCAAGGCCTTCGGCTTCCGCCATTTGATGACCGTCAACGCCGTCGTCAGCTCGGTCTTCCTCGCCGCCTGCGCGCTGTTCACGCCGGCGACGCCGCTCTTGCTGATCGTCATCATCCTGTTCGTCGGCGGCTTCTTCCGCTCGCTGCAATTCACCGCGATCAACACGGTGGCCTATGCCGAGGTCGAGACCGCGCAGATGAGCCGCGCCACCACGCTCACCAGCGTCAACCAGCAGCTCGCGATCTCCGCCGGCGTCGCCGTCGGCGCGTTCTCGGTGGAGACCACGATGTGGGCGCATGGCGCGAGCGAGCTGACCGCCACCTCCTTCGCGCCGGCCTTCATCGTCGTCGCGATCACCTCGGCGCTGTCGTCGTTCTTCTTCTGGCAGATGCCGGATGACGCCGGCAGCGAGATCTCGGGCCGCAAGGTCGCGGCGATCGCGAGTCGCAAGGGCGCAGAGAAAGGCGCCGAGAAGGCCGCGACGAAATCGGCCAGCGAAACCACGCACGACGCGCGGGATCAGAAGCTCGGCTGAGTGCCGCGGCTCAGGGCTTCCGCGGCGCGGACTTCCAGTAGTCGGCCAGGCGATCGGCCCACATCTTTGCGTGCTGCTCGGTGCCGGCGCGGCTCATATGACAGCGGTCGTGGCGCAGCGGCAGCCCGATCTGGTCGGTGTCCGGACCGGGATAGACCCCGAGCGAGGGGTTCGGCACGGCGGCCTGCGCGGACCGGATGATCTCGTCAGGAATGGTGCCGCAGAGCGTCGCCTTGGCCACGAAGATCGGCGCGGTCACGTCGGCGGCGCGCAGGCCCGCAATGATCTCGAGATCATTGCGCAGGTAGGACAGCCGTGCCGCCTCCTTCATCTTCGCGGTCACCTGCAAGTGCGTGCCGTCCTCCGCCCCGTTGGTCGCGAACGCAAAGGCATTACCTTCGCCCTGATGCCAGAGCACCGCGCTCGGCTCGAGACCCACGTCGCGCAGCCCTGCAAGGGTCGACAGCAGCACCTCGAAATATTTGCCGCCGCGGGCGCGCCATTCCTCCACATAGGTGCCGCCGATCGCGGCAGGCGCAATCACGACGGTCTTCGCAAGCCCGCGGTCAATCAGTTCGTCCCCGAGCCGGGTGGCGACGTTCTCTCCGTCGCTCGTGGTCCCGAGCAACGGGTTGCGCGCCACGTAGCAGCGGCCGTCGAAGCGGTCGAAATTATAGAACCGGTGACGCGGCTGATAGAGCTTGCCGCTCCGATCCGGCGCACCGTTGTTGGCGATGTTCGATTGCCCTGCGGTCAGCAGCACCACCAGCCCGTCGCGCGGAATGGATTCGCAGGGAACCGGCGTGGCCTGGCTGCGCGCCTCCTCATTGTCCGGCAGCAGACAGCGCGATGCATTTCCGCCCGCGATGAAATCCGCGTCCGACCCGTAGAGCACCTGCGCGAGATTGCGCCCCTTCAGCAGGTTCTGCACCTCGGGATCGTCGCTCGCACCGTCGATCCGGCGATCGATGTCGTCGAAGACTGCGGCACGCGCACGCACCTGCGCCACCAGGGCCTGAAAGCTCGGTCGTGTCGAGATCGCGCCCACGGCGCAGGATACGCAGTTGCCGTCGCGCGACTTGGCCGAGGTGGTCGGCAGGCAGAGATCGCGCGGCGGCAGCACTTCCGCGGCGTCGGCTGGGACGGCCCAGCAGAGCAACCACAGACCGGCAACGATTGACATCGATACGCTTCGCATCGGCTCCAGCCCATCAACGAGGAGAGTTTGGCTCTGTAACAAGGAATTGGACGATCACGTCGTCCACCATCGTTCCGGGGCAATTCTCAATGCGCAGCCGCGACGCGGCTGCGCGTTGAGGATTGAACCGGGAATCTCGACATGGTGGACGCAAGACAATCTCGAGATTTCGGGTTCAAGGCCGGCGGCCTTGCCCCGGAATGACGGGGGTTGTGACGCAGGACCATTGGACGCGCTCGCTCGCGGAGACAGGTCGCAAACAGGCTTTTCCATTATAGTCCGCTGCCATGAAGGAAAGCCGAATCGACGCGCGGCCGCTCGCCGCCATGGCAATGGATTGCTGGCCGACCGCGCTTCTGCTGGCGGGAACGATCCTCGCTGTCCCTGCCCTCGGCGGATTGGTGCGACCGGTCTTCATCCTCGGCTGCGCCCTCACGGGTTGGTTTGCATGGCGCCGCAACGCCGCGGCTCACGTCCAGTCGGCGATCCTCATGTTTGCCTTCGCCCCGTTCGTGCGTCGCCTGGTCGACGTCTCCGCGGGCTTCGACTCCTCGGGCATCATGCTGAGCGGTCCCCTGCTGTTCATCCTCGCGCCGATCCCGAGCCTCGTCCTCTCGCCGGCGGACAAGGCCGCTTCGCGCAATCCGTGGCTGGTGCCGCCGCTCATCATCCTGGCCTGCATCCTCTACGGCGGCGCGCTGTCGATGTTCCAGAACGACTGGTTCAACGCCGCCAATGGCGGAATGAAATGGGCCGCGCCGGTGCTCTATGCGATCGCGCTGCAGCAGCAGGCAAGATCCGACACCGTCCTGATCGACGCGATCACGCGCGCGTTCATGCTGGTCCTGCCGCTCACCGGACTCTACGGCATCTGGCAGTATGTCGATCCGCAGGACTGGGACCGGTTCTGGATGGTGAATGCCAGCATCACCTCGGCCGGCTATCCGCTGCCCTATATGGTGCGCGTATTCAGCACGATGAACGGTCCTGCCAGCTATGCGACCTTCACGGCCACCGGCCTGCTGCTGGTCGGCTTCCTGCGGCCGGGATGGCTGGCCATGGCCGTGATGGCGCCGGCGGCGCTCGGCCTGCTGCTGTCGCTCTATCGCACCAGCTGGATCACGCTCGCCGTGGGCGTCCTGTTCTGCCTGTTCTTTCCCGCCACGCGAATGCGCTCCGCGTCGCTGACGCTCGGACTGCTGGCCGCGGTGGTCGTGACCGTGCTGTTCACGCCGTTCGCGGACGTCATCACCTCCCGTCTGGAGTCGCTCGGCAGCGTGTCGCAGGACAGCAGCGGCAGCGAGCGGCTCGAAGAGTTCGTGACGCTGTGGAATGCACCGAACAGCATGGTTCTGGGATCGGGCTTCACCATCCTGGACGTCGGCGTCGCCGGCACGATGCCGATCGACGGGCAGATCATCGCAAGCTGGGTGACGATGGGCATCCCGGTCGGGCTGATCTGCCTCGCGGCCTACATCTGGGTTGGTCTCACGGCCACCAGTGCCGCCTGGCGGCTGCCAACGCGCGAGGGCGTCGTGCTCGGCGCGCTCGCCATCAGCGCGCTCTTGATCCAGCTGCCGCTCACCAGCATCTCCTCGGGCGAAGTGTCGGCGCTGTTCTGGATGCTGGTCGCGATGGCCTGCCCGAGCGACCAGACGGCCGGCCAGTCCCAGCCCGCCGTCGGCCGACAGCAGCATCAGACCGGGGCCTGATCGGACGCGACACGCGGCGCGATCGCCGCAGATCGCGCCTTGCGCTTGGCAGGCGCCGCAAGTCCAACCAGCGCGAGCAGATGCAATCGCTGCAGGACCACATGGGCGATCAGAGGAAGCACGACACCCGCCGCGGTTCCGGCCAACAGATAGAGCCAGGGCCACGTCGGGATGTGCGCCTTGAGCATGATGATGCGCATGCCCGAGCCGGCGAGGATGTGCAGCACATAGATCGTCATCGACGTGACGCCGACGGCGGCGAGCCAGCGGTGACGCGTGGGGTCGAGCAGCCGGCACAGCACGACCATGCCGGCGATTCCGAGCACGCAGGCGGGCAGCGAGGCAAGGCTGTTGGCGTCCATGCCGGACAGCTCCCCGCCGAGCGCCACCGCGGCGGCGAACGCTGCGGTGATCATGATCAGCAGCGGCCAGCCCCGCGGGCGCCATTCCGCCATCAGGCGGGCGCCGTACAGGCCAGCGACATAGAACGGCAGGTGATGCAAGGTCAGCGCGAGATCCGGCCGGACAGGAAGCATGAGGAAAATCGCGAAACCTGCGACCGCCAGTGAAACCAGCACCGTCCGTGACGGGACGAGCACCGCGATCAAATGGCAGAGCATCAGTGCGTAGAGAAACCAGAACTGCGCGATCGGGCGATACCAGATCGCAGCGAGATCGCCGGGATGGATCGGAATGTTGGCATCCCGCGCCAGCAGCATCGTGGTCCCGCCCTGGATCAGCGACCACAGCACGTAGGGATAGGCGATGGTCCAGAGCTTGGATTCGAGGAAGGAGCGCGCGCCCTTCCGCAGGCTGTGCTGCACATTCAGGCCGGCCAGGAAAACGAACAGCGGCATGTGGAACGTGTAGAGCGTGTAGTCCATCCAGCGCGCCAGCGCGCCGTCCGGAAAGATGCCTGGGCGTACCAGGCCGCCGAGCACATGACCGTAGACGACCAGGATCACGCCGATGCCGCGCGCGTAATCGATCCACACCATGCGCGTGGTGTCAGCCGACGCCCTCTGCGTTCCAGCATCCATGCCCGACAGGCCCTGCCCTCGCGCAGCGCGTCCGGTCCATCATCCCTGCGACGCCCGCGCGGTATTCCGTCTTGTCGTTACATACCGCACCGGGCTTTGCTGTGCCGTCACTTCCAGCCGAGACGTGGCGCATTCGAATGTTAGTCTTAATCAATCATAAGCCGCTGTTCGCCCATTCCTGAGAGCGCGAGACGGGCCATCCGCTCGGGCCGGCCAAGTTGCCTCACGAAGCGGGGCGTTCCTTGCGGGAACGGTCCTGGGCGCGCCTCGTTGCCCCGCCATGACCCGAGAACTCGCACCCGATCCCGCACCCGGCCCGGGGCTTACTCCCGCCCTCGAACGCAACATTCAGGCGCTGGTCGACCGCCGCAAGCGCGAGCGGACCGAGGCGACCGCGCAGCAGAAGGTTGCCGACGCCATCACGCGGTTCACGGGGTCGATGACCTTCGTGTACCTGCATCTGTTCGGCTTCGGCTTCTGGATCGTCGCCAACCTGCATCTGGTGCCCGGCGTGCCCGCCTGGGACGAAAGCTTCGTCGTGCTGGCGATGATCGCCTCGGTCGAGGCGATCTTCCTCTCGACCTTCGTGCTGATCTCGCAGAACCGGATGGCCGGCGAAGCCGACAAGCGCGCCGACCTCGATCTGCAGATCAGCCTGCTGACGGAGCACGAGCTGACGCAGGTCGTGACGCTCTTGAACCAGATGGCGAAGCAGATGGGCATCGAGCCGGACGCCAAGCCCGAGCTGCGCGACGCGTCCAAGGACATCGCGCCGGAACGCGTGCTCGACAAGATCGAGGAAGCGCAACGGTGATACGCGTCCGAGAGCTCTGCGCTGAGTTTATACGCTCGTCTCTCTCCACCGTCATTCCGGGGCGGGCGGAGCGTGAGGCCGACGCTCGTCGGCCTCACGTGGAGCACGAGCCCGGAATCCATAACCACGGCTGGTCATGAGATCGCTGTGGCCCTGATCCTCGTCACATGACGGCCTGTGGTTATGGATTCCGGGCTGGCGCTACGCGCCCCCCGGAATGACCAGAGAAGAGATTGCGTACTCTCCCGCTATGATTCCGCGGCGTGTAGCGCGTAGGGTGGGCAAAGGCGCTGCCGTGCTGTGTCCTTGATGTGAGCTCGCGGTGGCGCCGTGCCCACCGACTCCCTCGGCCTGCGCGGATCGACGGTGGGCACGCCGCCGCCTGCGGCGGCTGCTTTGCCCCCCTACGGCAGCGGATGCACGTGAGCGAGGTGCGGCCTTATCACCGTCCCAAGAAGCCACGGCGGGCGAGACCTGCGAGGGCGCCGCGCAGGCGGGCGCGACCGCTGATGACTCCGCAGGAGGAGCTGAACAGGCGAACCACGAGCTGGCGTCGCTGCGCTTCGGTTGGCTGCAGGCGAAGGTGCGTCAACGTCTTCGACACAGCCTCGACGGAGGCATCGATCCAGCCGAGACCGTCGAGATGGACGGGCATCGCGCTTCCCGGACTGCAACGGCGCGAGCCAGTCACGCGCGCAGACGACAGCGCGAGCGCCTCGACGCGACACGGTACGACCTCGCCACCGCGTGCCAGCCACCCTGCCTCGTCCGTCGGAAACAGATCTTCAGCCCGCGGCAGCTCGAAGCAGACCAGGAACGCGATGAAGGAAATGAGCATCGCAATGCCGGCCCACAGCAGGTTGAAATAGTCGATCGACGAGATCTCGCTCGCGGCATTCGGCGATACGAAGGCCCAGACGATGGCCGCCGCCGAGCTCGCGGCAATCAGCCCGAAGATCGCGGCGAGCTTGCCATGCACGCGCGGCTGGGAGCGGTCGCCACCCTTGTCGGTGACCTTGAACGGGCGGCCGAACGGCCGGATCGCCGCGCTGACCAGGGTCGCCGTGATGGCGAAACACGTCACCGCATGCGTCGCCTCCATGAACAGCGGCAACGTCTTGGACCGCGAGATCCAGCCCATGTAGATGATGGTGCCGAGCAGCGCGGGCACGCCGTAGCGCAGGAACGAGAGATAGTCGGCCTCGAACGCCGGCAACCCTGCGAACCAATAGATCGGCGGCGCGATCAGGAGCAGCACCATGAACGGCTTGCACAGCCAGTTGAGCACGCCATGCAGGAAGTGCCAGCGCTGGGTGAAGCTGTAGCCGCGGCTGCGCATCGGACCGTCGCGCAGCAGCGCGACCTGGATCGTGCCCAGGCACCAGCGCGCGCGCTGGGTGATGTATTCTGGCACGCCTTCCGCCGACAGGCCGAAGCTGAGCGGCTCGTTGAGCCAGACCGTACGGAAGCCACGCTTGAGCAGCGTGTAGGTGAGATTGAGATCCTCGGAGATCGCCGCATGCGGGAAGCCGCCGATCTCCACGAGCCGCTCGCGGCGCACGACGAAAGACGTGCCGACGCAGAACGCGCAGCCCCACGCATCCTTGGCCGGCTGGAACACGTCGAAGAAGAAGCGCTGGTCGTCGACCCAATGGCCCGATGCCAGCAGATTGTGCTGGATCGGATCGGGGTTGTAGTAGAACTGCGGCGTCTGCACGACGGCGATGTCCGGCTCGGACAGCAGCAGGCCCACCGTGCGCTGCAGGAAATCGCGGCGCGGCGCGAAGTCGGCGTCGAGCACGAGAATGACAGGCGCGTTCGACTCCTGCCCTGTGGCTGCGAGCGCGTTGTTGAGATTGCCGGCCTTGGCGCCCTTGTTGTTCGGCCGGGTCAGATGACACGCGCCGACCTCGTCGCAGAACGCGCGCAGCCAGTCGCGGCGGGTGTCGTCGAGCACCCAGACCGTTTTGCTGGCGTAGTCGAGCGCCAGCGCGGCGAGGATCGAGCGCTCCACGATCTCCATCGGCTCGTCATAGGTGCAGATGAAGATGTCGACGGCCGGCTGCTCGCCCCGCTCTGCCAGCGCGCGCCGCGCGGCATCGGCCTGCCCCGAGCGGTCGACGCTGCGGGTGAGGATCAGGATCGACATCAGCGTATAGGTGATCGCAATGATCTCCAGCGTGATGAACAATCGCGGCCACAGCGCCTGCAAGGTCAGATCGAACGCCGGCAGCGTGTCGTGCCAGCGCCACAGCGTGTAGATCAGCAGGAACGCGGCCGTGGTGGCGCCGAACAGGACGCGGTCGCGGAGCCGCGTCGGGTCGAGCAGCCGGGCCGTGACGAGGAGCCCGAGCAGGACGCCGAGGTCGGTCGAAAGGACCGACGGTGCATTGCTGGCGGTCGGAAACATCAGGGCACCTTCGCGCCGGTGAACGGATTCCAGCCGGTCTCGGCGAGCACGGCCCAGGCGCTGGCGCCGAGATGCGGCCGCTTGTAATAGAAGAAGTCCTGGATGGTGGTCGCGCCCGTCGGATCGATCGACAGCCCGGTGGTGAGACGCGCGTTGCGCGTCGCGTTCAGCAGTCCCGTCGCCGTCCGGTCGGCTCGGAATCCCGCGACAAGCCGCTCGCTCGACGCGGCGTTTCCGACCATGCGATAAGCCAGTGCGGCCTGTGCGGTGCCCTCGACCCAGACGCCGTCGCGATCGCCGTTGAAGTCGAAACCGCCATCCACCGCGAGCTTGCTTTCGGCGAACCCGAGCGCCTTGCGCCAGGCGGGCGCATCGGGCACCGCCATCCACGGCCAGAGCTGCACGTCGAGCGCCAGCAGATTGGCATCGGCAAGGCCGCCGTCGGGCTTGGTGCCGAGCAGGAAGTGATCGCCGCGGAAGCTGCGATCGAGCAGCCGTCGCGCCGTCAGCGCGGCGTCCTGATAGCGCGGCTCGGACGTGAGACGATGCAGCCATGACGCGACCGCGTAGACGTCGGCATTGTGCTCGGTCGACATCCAGGTGAGGCGCACCTGCTGCGGATCGTAGCCGTGGAAGCCGCCGCTGAAACCGTCTGTTCCGTGGCTCGCGTTGACGATGATCCAGTCCATCAGCCGACGCGCGCTCGACAGATAGGCCGCCTCACCGGTCGCCTCATGCAGCGTCAGCAGCGCCAGCGCCGCCCAGGCGACATTGCCGGTCGCGGTGCCGTCCTGCGCGGGGTCCTCGCCCCAGATGTTGTTCTGGTGATCCCACCACCCCGGCAGCAGCGCGGCGCCGGCGCCGACGGGACCGGCGCGATAGGCGTTGCGGAGACGGCCGTCCTGGAAGCTGCGATCGTTGCCGGCCGCGTGCACCAGCGCATTGCCGATCACGCGAGCTTCGTTGACGTGCCCGCACGCGACGAGCGCGATCGCCGCCAGCGCGTTGTCATAGGTGAAGGCCGTCGTCGAGAGGCCGAGCGGCAGCCCCTCCTCATCGGCACCCGGCTCGTAGGAGCGGATGAATGCCGCATCATGACCGGCGAGCTTTGGCCCCACGGCCTGTGCAAGTCCTGCGCATAAAGGCGTTTCGGCGCGCAGCGGCATGACGCTGCCGAGCAGCGCCGTCGCGATGATGACCATGGATGCGAGCCTCATTGCGCAGACCCCGCATGCGCCGCCGGAAGCCAGTGCTCGTCCAGCTCAGGCGGTTGAACCGGTTGCGACCGCAAGGCGGAGTCGAGCTTGGTGACGCCGGCCCGCCGTATGGCTTCATCCGGCTCGGACGGATCAAGATCGGTAAGCGAGGCCACCAGGTGGCCGAGCCGCCGCCAGGTCACCGACATCGACGGTACGATGCCGTTGTCGCGGGTCACGGTCACCCACTGCCCGACCGTGCAGGCCGGCGTCGCGGCGGAAGCCGGCTGCGCTGCAGGCATGTCCTCGGCCGCATCCGGCGTGATCATCACATAGAGCTCGCGCCGCTCGGTCTGCGGAAACGGCACGGCGAAGCGCTCGTCGACCTTGTCGCTGGTCTTCGGCAGCACGGCACTGACGGTGCCGCTATGAAAGCCGCCGCCGTCGATCCGCACCTTGGTGCCCGGCTTCATCGCTTCACCCTGCCGATAGGAGAAGATCGCGACGACGAAGCGCTTGTCGCAATCGACGACGGAAGCGATCGTATCGCCCGCACTGACGTGGCGTCCCGTGTCGGCCCCGACCGCCAGCACCTTGCCGGGACCGGGCGACAATACGTCGGCGGACGCGAGCCTTGCCAGCCGCGCGCGCTCGGACTTGATCAGGCCTTCGAGGTCGCCGAGCACGGCGGATTGCTGCTTCTCCTCGATCTCCATGCGCCGGGCATCGAGATCGATGTCGCGGCGCTTCTGCGCAAGCATGTTGAGCGCGACCAGATCCTCGCCGACATAGATGCCGGCGTTCAGCGCCTTCAGCTGCGTCAGCTTCTGGTTCAGTTTCGCATTCTGCGCGTCGGTGTCGTGCAGCGCCGCCGCATATTGCTGCTCGGTCGGCTTGACCATGTCGAGGCTGGCGGCGTCGCGCGCGACCATGCGGTTCTGCCGGTCGACGATCGCCTTCTTCTCGCTGCTCTGCGCGTTGGACTGCGCCACGCGTGCGCGGAGTTCCTCGATCTGCGACTGCAACTGCGCCTTCAACTGCTCGGCCTGGCTCGCGATCTCCTGGTCGAGCGAGCCGACATAGCTGATGTCGGATTGATGTTTCGCACGGGTGGCGTCGAGCTTCTGGCGCGCGTCTCCCGCCTTCTCCTCCAGCGAGATCAGCGTGGTGCGGTCGAGCCGCGGATTGGTGATCTCGGCCAAGCGATCCCCGGCGTTCACCTCGCCGCCCTGCTTCGCGGTGAGCGTCTCGACCTGGCCCGCGATTGGCGAGGTCAGCAGCATGACGGGGGCGTTGACGACGGCCCGGTCGGACTGGTCGGCAACGATCGGCGGCACCACCGCCGTCAGCATCAGCGCCGACAGGATGCCGGCGACGCCGATGGCGGAGGCACGCAGGATCACAGGGTGCCGCGGCGGACGCGCCGGTGTCGTCGGCGCGGATCGAGGAGGTGCGGCGGCCGGCTTGAAACCGTCATCGAAGCGATCGGTCATCGGGTCTCTTTCGGTTTGGGGTGACACGCCCCGAAAGACGCCTCCTCCAGTTGATCCGAGGTTCCAAGCCTCGGTCTCGATGGTTGAAGCGCAAACCAGATCACGCGGACATCGTTTCAAGCCGGATCCGATGTTCGTCCCTTCTCCCGGTCACGTTATGTTGCACTGCAATGGCGCGGTTCCTGCTGGCCGCGCCACACTCAATCCTCATTCGCCTTGAAGCGTCCGAGTCCCTTCAAGATGAACGGCGCGACGAGTGCGATCAGCGCGACAACTAACAACGTCGCGGAGATCGGAGATTGCAGCAGGGTCATGGGATCGCCGAGGCTGATCGCCAGCGCGCGGCGCAACTGGCTCTCGGCGATCGGGCCTAAGATCAGGCCGACCACGACAGGCGCGATCGGAAAATCGAAGCGGCGCATCAGGAAACCGAGCACGCCGAAGCCCGCCAGCATCGACAACTCCACTACCGACGGCTTCGCCGCGATGGTGCCCATGGTCGCGAATACGAGGATGCCGGCGTACAGCCAGGGCGTCGGGATCTTGAGGAGCCGCACCCACAGGCCGACCAGCGGCAGATTCAAAACTAGCAGCATCGTGTTGGCGATGAACAGACTCGCGATCAGGCCCCAGACGAGATCGGGCCGTTCGGCGAACAGCAGCGGTCCCGGGTTGAGGCCGTATTGCTGGAAGCCGGCGAGCATCATCGCCGCCGTCGCGGATGTCGGCAGGCCGAGCGTCAGCAATGGCACCAGCGTGCCGGCGGCGGAGGCGTTGTTCGCAGCCTCCGGACCGGCGACGCCTTCGATCGCGCCCTTGCCGAACTCATCAGGATATTTGGTCAAACGCCGCTCGGTCGAATACGACAGGAAGGTCGGAATTTCAGCCCCGCCGGCCGGCAGCGCCCCGATCGGGAAGCCGAACGCCGTGCCGCGCAGCCACGGCTTCCAGGAGCGCTTCCAGTCCTCGCGCGTCATCCACAGCGAGCCTTTGACGGCCTCGATCTTCTCCTCGGTGTGATGCCGCCGCGAAGCGACGTAGAGCGCCTCGCCGACCGCGAACAGGCCGACCGCCAAGGTCGTCACCTCGACGCCATCCAGCAGCTCGGGCACGCCGAAGGCGAGCCGCGCCTGTCCCGTCAGCTTGTCGATGCCGACGAGGCCAAGCGTCAGGCCGATGAACAGGCTGGTCAGGCCGCGGATCGGTGAATCGCCGAAGGTCGCAGAGACCGTGATGAAGGCGACGCACATCAGCGCGAAGTAATCCTCGGGGCCGAAGCGCACGGCGATGTCGACGAGATAGGGCGACAGGAAAGCCAAGCCGATGGTCGCGATCGTGCCCGCGACAAAGGAGCCGATCGCCGAGGTCGCCAGCGCCGGGCCGCCGCGACCCGCCTTGGCCATCTTGTTGCCCTCGAGCGCGGTCGCCATCGAGGCGCTCTCGCCGGGGGTGTTGATCAGGATCGCGGTGGTCGAGCCGCCATACATGCCGCCGTAATAGATGCCGGCGAACATGATCAGTGAACCGCCGGGATCGAGCTTGTAGGTGACCGGCAACAGCAGCGCGACGGTGAGCGCCGGGCCGATGCCCGGCAGCACGCCGACGGCGGTGCCGAGGAAGACGCCGATCAGCGCATAGAGCAGGTTCATGGGCTGGACGGCGATCGCCATCCCATGCGCGAGCGCGGCGAAGGTGTCCATCAGAGCAGTCTTTCGAGCGGACCGGCGGGGAGGCTCAGGGTGAGCAGACGATCGAAGGCCATGTAGATCAAGGTCGTCAGCAGCGCGCCGATGACGAGATCAGTGATAAAGGCGCGGCGGCCGAACGCCGCCGATGTCGTGACGAACAGCGCCGTCGTGGCGAGGATGAAGCCGCCGCCGAAACCGATGATGGCAATCAGCAGAGCGAGACCGACGAGGATCAGCAGCACCGCGACCGGATCCGCGCTCTCGCGCGGCGGCAGGTTGCCCCTGATGGCGTCGATCAGATTGGCCAGCGCGAGAATGCCGAGCCCGATCGCGATCACGACCGGCATGACCTGCGGCCCCATGCCGTACATCGTCGTCGCCGGGATCTGGTTGGCGTCGTAGACCAGCACCAGCGCGACGGCGGCCAGCAAGGCCGCAATGACGATGCCGGCCTTGTCGATGCCGGCCTTTTCGATGCCAGACTTGTCGACATCTCGCGGGGACGTCTCCGTTCCGGCGCTGTCCGTCATGACTTGACGAGGCCGACCGACTTCAGCACGTCGGTGACGCGGACATTCTCCTTCTTCAGGAAGTCGGCGAAGGCGTCACCCGCGAGATAGGCGTCATCCCAGCCCTTCTGCTTCAGGATGTCCTTCCACGCATCCGACTTGACCATCTTCTCGACGGCCTCGCTCAGCGTCTTCTTCTGCTCCGGCGTGATACCGGGCGCCGCCACCACCGAGCGCCAATTGGCGAGCACGAGGTCGATGCCCTGCTCCTTGAAGGTCGGGATGTCGACGCCGGGAATGCGGTTCTCCGAGGACACGCCGATCGCACGCAGCTTGCCGCTCTTGATCTGCCCGTCATACTCGGACAGACCCGAGATACCGGCGGTGACCTTGCCGCCGAGGATCGCCGCGAGCGATTCGCCGCCGCCGGAGAACGGGATGTAGTTGACCTTCTTGGCATCGGCCCCGACGGTGCCGGCGAACAGCGCCGCCATCACATGATCGACGCCGCCGGCCGAGCCCCCGGCGAAGGTGACCTTGGCAATGTCGGCCTTCAGCGCCGCCGCGAGATCCTGCGCGGTCTTGATCGGCGAGTTCGCGGGCACGACGATGACCTGGATCTCCTCGGTCAGCCGCGCGATCGGCGTCACCTGCTCCAGGGTCACCGGCGACTTGTTCATGGCGAGCGCGCCGACCATGACGAAGCCGTTGACCATCAGCTGGTTGCCGTCACCCTTGGCGCCGTTGACGAACTGCGCGATGCCGACCGTGCCGCCCGCACCCGCCACGTTGGTCACCTGAACGCTGCGCGCCACGCCCGACGCGACGAAGGCCTGCTGCATCGCCCGCGCGGTCTGGTCCCAGCCGCCGCCGGGGGCGGCCGGCGCCATCACCTTGAGTTCGAGTTGCTGGGCGGAGACCGGCGCACCGGCAAGGGTCATCAGCGCGACGGCGGCGCCGAACAGGCGCGTACGGAACGATGTCAAAGCAGTCCTCCGGGATGGGCCGAACCAGCGGCTCGCGTTTCTTCTCTTGCCTCTCATGCGCGGCATATCAGCGGGAAAAGCCGCCCCTGTCCAGACAGGATCGGTCGGCGCGCATGTCGGCACCGGCTCGCCCCCGCTTGTGCGCCTGCAGCGAAGCGCACGTAAGGGCTGCCCTTGTGACGCTAGCCGCAGGTCCAGATCATGCCGATCGGCGTTCGCGTCCAGCACGGCCCGAAGCTGCCGCCATTGTATTGGCCGCGGTAGAAGCCGGGACGGCCGAAATAGTGCCATTCGCCGTTGTACAGCATGTATTTCGGCGTGCCGTCGATGTACCAGTTCCGGCGGCTGCCACGCGGCGGCCCGTTGCGCATCGCCTCCTTGTCCGCGTAGAGCGGGAGGCTGTTGTTGGGCGGCTGCCTGTAGCCGGGCAGGAAGCCATAGCCCTGCCAGCGCTGCGCCTTGCGCTTGTGCGACGGTGCGGCGAACGCGATCGTGGGCACCAGCAGCAGGAGCGTCGCGATCGCGAGGATGGAACGGTACGACATGGCGGCAGCCTGCTGGATGGTGTGTCTCAACTATTCGACGCGATCACGGCACGGCAATGGCCGTTGCGTCACCGAAGATTTCAATGATGACGCCGGTGCGCGCGACGCGGCGGCGGCGCGTAGAACGGATTGAGGTCGCACATTGCCGAGCGGCCGGAGGCCGTCGCGCGACATTGCGGCAACGACGTATAGCTGCAGTCGATCCACTCGCCGCCGCCGAACCGGCCGCCTTCATAGACCTTCATGCACACGGGATAGCGCGGATCGTACGCCTGGGCTTGCGCGGCGTCCGACACGGCGCCCCCGACCATCAAACCCAGCGCGAGGACGCTCCAGTTCAGGACACGCATGCAGGATCTCCGGAATCGGTCTCGCCGGCCCAAAGCCGATTCCCGAGACCAGACATTGCACCTGCTCTGTATCCCCAGGGCGTGGCCGTCGCAATGACGCCATTACAACAGGTCCGTCGGCTCTCCGCCGCGGAACCCCATCGCCAGCACGTAGCGCTCCGACGAATCCTGCCGGCTCGCGGCCGGCTTGACGTGACGCACGGTGGCGTAATCGCGCTTGAGCTGGGCCAGGAGTTCGGCGTCGGCGCCGCTCTGGAACGTCTTGGCGAGGAAGCTGCCGCCGGGCTTGAGCACCTCGCTGGCGAAATGCGCGGCGAGCTCGACGAGGCCGACGATGCGCAACTGGTCGGTCTTGCGATGACCTGTCGTGTTGGCCGCCATGTCCGACATGACCACGTCGGCGCGCCCGCCCATCATGGCGCGGAGCTTTTCCGGCGCATCCTGGGCGTGGAAATCGAGCTGGGCAAAGGTCACGCCCGGGATCTCGCCCATCTCCAGCAGGTCGATCGCGACCACCTTGCCTTTGCCCGCCTCGGCGCCGACCCGCCGCGCCGCGATCTGGCTCCAGCCGCCGGGCGCGGCGCCGAGATCGACCACGGTCATGCCGGGCTTGAGCATGTGATATTTGTCGTCGATTTCGATCAGCTTGTAGGTCGCACGCGAGCGATAGCCGTCGCGCTTGGCCTGCGCGACATAGGGATCGTTGAGCTGGCGCTCCAGCCAGAGTTTCGAGGACAGCTTGCGCTTGCCCCCGGTCTTGACCTGCACATGCATGCGGCCGGTGGTGTCTTTTGCCATGTGGGTCTCTGTGGTGGTCCTGCGACCCATTGTCGATGGATCGCTTGCTACTCAAACAACAACAGCCGTTGCGAGCGTCACCCTCCCCTGGAGGGGGAGGGTCGATCGGGAGCGAAGCGAGCGATCGGGGTGGGGTGAGCCACAGAAAGACTGCCCGTTGGGCTCACCCCACCCCGACTCCCATTCGCTGCGCTCATGGGAGCCGACCCTCCCCCTTCAGGGGAGGGTGAAGAACTCACGCCGTCCTGAGTGCACCGTCCTCGCGCATCATCTCGACCAGCATGCCCTCGCGTAGGCCGCGGTCGGCGACGCGCAGGCGCGGCAGCGGGAACGATTGCCGGATGGCATCCAGGATCGCGCAGCCGGCCAGCACGAGATCCGCGCGGTCGATGCTGATGCAGTTGTTCTCGGCGCGCTCCTGGTAGCTCATCGCCAGCAGCTTGCCGATCGTCGCCGTGATGTCGGCATCATTGATCCAGATGCCGTCGACCCGACGGCGATCGTAGCGCGCGAGATTGAGATGAATGCCCGCGAGCGTCGTCACCGTGCCGGAGGTGCCGAGCAGATGCATGCCGTCGAGATCGCCGCCATTCTCGGCTGCAAAAGGGCCGACATGCTCGGCCACGGCCTCGACCATGGCGGCATAGATCTCCGGCGTCACGTCGCGGCCGCCGAACCGCTCGGCCAGGGTGACCACGCCCAGCGGGATCGACATCCAGGCCTTGATCCGTGGTTCCGCATTCCGGTCCGCCGGATCACGCTCGATCCGCACCAGCTCGCTGGACCCCCCGCCGATGTCGAACAGGATCGCGCCGCGCCCGCCGGGGTCGAGCAGCGGCGCGCAGCCCTTAACCGCCAGCGCCGCCTCGGTCTCTCGGTCGATGACCTCGAGCTCGATGCCGGTTTCCGCTGCCACCCGGGTCCGGAACCCCTCGGCGTTGGCCGCCGCGCGGCAGGCCTCGGTCGCGATCAGGCGCAGCCGCCGCGCCTTCTTCGACTGGATCTTGTCCCGGCAGATGGAGAGCGCCGCGATGGCCCGGTCCATCGCCGCGTCGCTGATGCAGCCGGTGGTCGAGATGCCCTCGCCCAGCCGGACAATGCGCGAGAACGAGTCGACCACGCGAAAACTGTCGCCTGAGGGACAGGCGATCAGGAGCCGGCAATTGTTGGTTCCGAGATCCAGGGCCGCGTACACGCTGCTGCCGTTGCTGGCGCAGGCCGGTGTCGCGACGTCCAGACCCGGATGCAAGCCGGGCTCCAGGTTCCCGCGCGGCGTCGGACTCTCCCGCAGCCGCGTGTCATTGATCATTCAAATGTCTTTCCGCTGGCCGAGCCGGCCCAGATGGAAGTTCTCTTTGCCGAGACATTATCAGTGGAGTGCGCCGGCGCAACAGCCCCTCCGTCAGGCGTGATGCACCATTCCTAATCAACCGTTGTCCGGCCGCGGGCGCTGCACTATCTGGGAACAGCCCGTTTTGCGCTCCATCCAGCTCTCCGGATTCCCTTCCATGCAAGATCACACCGCCCCGGCCTCCCTCGAAAACGCGATTGCGCTGCAGAAATTCGGCGTCGGGCAGCCGGTCCGGCGCAAGGAGGACGACACGCTGGTGCGCGGGCACGGCAAATATACCGACGATTTCAACCTGCCCGGACAGGCGCATGCCTGGATCGTCCGCTCCAGCCACGCTCACGGGATCATCAAGGGCATCGACACCACGGCTGCCAAGGCCATGCCGGGCGTGCTCGGCGTGTGGACCGGCGCGGACCTGGCCGCGGCCAATTATGGCCCGTTCACCTGCGGATTGCCGCTGAAGGGCCGGGACGGCTCGCCACTGCTGCAGACCAACCGCCCGGCGCTCGTCACCGACAAGGTGCGCTTCGTCGGCGACCCCATCGCGTTCGTGGTCGCGGAGACCGCCGCACAGGCCCGCGACGCGGCCGAGGCGGTCGAGGTCGATATCGAGCCACTCCCCGCGGTCACCAATGCCGAGGAAGCCACCCGGCCCGGCGCGCCGCAGCTCTACGACCACATCCCGAACAATGTCGCGCTCGATTACCATTATGGCGACACCGCCAAGATCGACGAGGCGTTCGCCAAGGCAGCGCACATCACCAAGCTCGACATCGTCAACACCCGCGTCGCGGTGGTGTCGATGGAGCCGCGCGTGGCGCTCGCCGCGTTCGACGGCAAGAGCGAGCGCTTCACCCTGCAGGTGCCGACCCAGGGCGTGTCCGGCAACAAGGCGACGCTGGCCAAGATCCTCAACGTCGCGCCGGAGAAGGTCCGCATCCTGACAACGAACGTCGGCGGCTCCTTCGGGATGAAGAACGTCTCCTATCCCGAGTATGTCTGCATCCTGCACGCTGCCAGGGAGCTCGGGAAGCCGGTGAAGTGGCGCGACGAGCGGACCACCGCCTTCCTGTCCGACAGCCAGGGCCGCGACCAGATCATCCATGGCGAGCTCGCGCTCGACGCCGACGGCAAGTTCCTCGCCGTGAGACTCTCCGGCTACGGCAATCTCGGCGCCTACATCATGGGCGTCGCGCCGCTGCCGCTGTCGCTCAACACCGGCAAGAACCTCGCCAGCGTCTACAAGACGCCGCTGCTCGGCGTCGACATCAAGACGGTGCTGACCAACGTCACGCTCATGGGCGCCTATCGCGGCGCCGGCCGGCCCGAGGCCAACTACTTCATGGAGCGGCTGATCGACACGGCCGCGCGCGAGATGGGCATCGACCGCCTCACCATCCGCAAGCGCAACTTCATCAAGCCGAGCCAGATGCCGTTCCCGGCGGCGTCGGGCGTGACCTACGATTCCGGCGATTTCGCCGCCGTGTTCGAGAAGGCGCTCGAAGTCTCGGATTATGCGGGCTTCGCCAAGCGCAAGCGCGAGAGCCGCAAGGCCGGCAAGCTGCGCGGGATCGCCGTCGGCTCGTATCTCGAGGTCACCGCGCCGCCGTCGGGCGAGCTCAGCAAGATCACCTTCGATGCCGATGGCGGCGTGACGCTCACCACCGGCACGCTCGATTACGGCCAGGGCCATGCGACGCCGTTCTCCCAGGTGCTGTCGGAGCAGCTCGGCGTGCCGTTCGAGAAGATCCGGCTGGAGCAGAGCGACTCCGATCTCGTCCGCTTCGGCAACGGCACCGGCGGCTCGCGCTCGATCACCGCGACGGGACAGGCCATCGTCGAATCCTCGCAGCTCGTGATTGCCAAGGGCAAGCAGGCGGCCGCGCATCTGCTCGAGGCCTCCGAGGCCGACATCGAGTTCGCGGGCGGCCAATTCACCATCGCCGGCACCGACCGCAGCATCGACATCATGGAGCTGGCGCGGCGGATGCGCGAGGGCAAGATGCCCGACGGCGTGCCCGCCTCGCTCGACGTCGACCACAATTCGACGGCGACGGAGTCGACCTTCCCGAACGGCTGCCATGTCTGCGAGGTCGAGATCGAGCCGGACACCGGCGTGGCGCACATCGTCGGCTACACCGCGATCAACGACTTCGGCACGGTGATCAACCCGATGATCGTCGCCGGCCAGCTGCATGGCGGCGTCGCCCAGGGCATCGGCCAGGCGATGATGGAGCACCTGCGCTACGACGAGAGCGGCCAGCCGATCACGGGATCGCTGATGGACTACGCTTTGCCGCGCGCCTCCGACGTGCCGATGATGACGGTCGACAATCACCCGGTGCCGGCGAAGAGCAATCCGCTGGGCACCAAGGGCTGCGGCGAAGCCGGCTGCGCGGGGTCGATGGCATCAGTCATCAACGCAGTGATCGACGCGCTGTCGGACTACGGCGTGAAGCATTTGGACATGCCGCTGACGGCCGAAAAGATCTGGCGCGCGATCCAGGACGGCAAGGCGAAAACGGCGGCGTGAGCAAGGTTGCCGCTTCGATGGCGGCCTATACGGCCGCCATCGATCAACGTCCGACTAAGTTCGAGGCCCACTCTCTCCTCCGTCACGGCCGGGCTTGACCCGGCCATCCGCGAGCCGAGGGCGACGCACGACATGGATGCCCGGGCCTTCGCCGCGCAGGCTTGATAAACCCGGGCATCACGACTGATTGCCGGAAGACGGCGTCATTGCGAGCGTAGCGAAGCAATCCAGAGTCCCGCCCACCACCCTGGATTGCTTCGCTACGCTCGCAATGACGGAGTATGAGGCAAGCAGCCCGCCTCGACCTCTGCTGTCATCGTCTGCGAAAGCGGACGATCCAGTACGCCGAGACAGTCGTGATTGAACCGAGAGGCCGCGGCGTACTGGATGCCCCGCCGGAGCCTGTCCTCGGGCTCGCCGAAGGCGAGACCCGTGGGCGGCGGACATGACAGTTGTGGTTGGAGAAGCCGCCTGCCCATTCTCTCCATCCGCTACGCCGCCGCCTCCGCCCGCGGCTGATAGATCGCGACATGGTGGCAATGCGCCAGCGGCCGCGTGCCGTTCGCGACCACCAGCGCGTCGATCTCGACGAAGCGGTGGCCCTTCTTCTCGTAGTTGGCAACCACCCTTCCCCGCGCCGTGATCTCGTCAGTTTCGGCGATCACCGACAACAGCTGCATCCGGCTGCCGACGTGAATCCACGGGCCGAGCACGACATTGTCGACCAGCAGCCGGTTCATCACCCGCTGCAGCATGCCGGGATGGCCGAGCCGCTCGCTGGCATAGATCGGATCGCGCTCGCGGATTTCGTCGAGATACATCGTGGCCGCCGGTCCCGGCCAGGCGCGCGGCGCTGTTCCCAGCCAGCTGCCGACCGCGAAGGACTCCGCACTGACGGGAGGCCGCACGGCCGCTGGCGGAACGTCGCGATACTCAGCCAAGACGACCTGCGGCGCTGACGCGGGCAGCGACGCGGAACCGGTGGCGCAGAGCTGGCCCTGGCTCGTCACCTCGAGCGCGAGGCCATCGGCCACCCCGCTCGCCGTGACTTCGGCCATCTCGCCATCATAGACCGGCTTGACGAACCGCGCCTCGATCAGCCCCCGTTCCAGGAATTCCCGCCCCCAGCGCGCAACCGGCTGGTGCAGCATATAGGCCAGCACCTCGACACCCGGCACGAGACCGCCGGCGAAGCCGAAGCGGCGGGCCACGCTGTCGTCGTGCATCTTGTTTTCGGACTGCTTGGCCGTGTTGAACGCCTCGACCGCGTATGGCGCGATTTCGCCGGACATGCTTGCCTCCCTTTGACCCTTTTGGGCGATGGTAACGGCCCGAAAGCCCCTGGCAAGCTCAGCCTTTGGCTCGCAATTCCCGGCGCGATGGAGTACCAACCGGCCATCCCGAATGAAGGCCCGATGACGCTCCGAACCGCCCCGATCACCATCTATGTCGATGCCGACGCCTGCCCGGTGAAGGACGAGATCTATCGCGTCGCGATCCGGCACGGCCTGCCGGTGATCGTCGTCGCCGGCGGCTTCATCCGCGTGCCCGACGATCCCCTGATCACGCGCATCGCCGCCGGCAGCGGCATGGATGCCGCCGACGACTGGATCGCCGAGCGCACCACCGCCGACGACATCGTCATCACCGCGGACATTCCGCTGGCGAGCCGCTGCGTCAAGGCGGGCAGCGCCGTGATCGCACCGAACGGCAAGCCGTTCACCGAGGAGTCGATCGGCATGACCTTGGCGGTGCGCAATCTGATGACCGATCTGCGCTCGTCCGGCGAGGTCACCGGCGGCCCGCGCGCGTTCACGCCGCGCGACCGCTCGACCTTCCTCTCCACCCTCGACACCACGATCCGCCGCGTGCAGCGCCAACGCGCCGCGCGGGTCCAGCAACAGAGCTAAGCGACATGGCGCCGCCACTCATTCAACTCAAAGACATCCGCCTGACCTTCGGCGGCACCGCCCTGCTGCAGGGCGTTGAACTGTCGGTTTCGCCCGGCGAGCGCGTCTGCCTGATCGGCCGCAACGGCTCAGGAAAGTCGACGCTGCTGAAGATCGCCGCGGGTCTGGTCGATTGCGACAGCGGCACGCGCTTCGTGCAGCCCGGCGCCACCGTGCGCTATCTGCCGCAGGAACCGGATTTCTCGGGCCATGCGACGACGCTGTCCTATGTCGAAGCCGGGCTCGGGCCGGGTGACGATCACTATCAGGCGCGCTACCTCGTCGAGCAGCTCGGACTGACCGGCGAAGAGGATCCCGCGCATGTCTCCGGCGGCGAGGCCCGCCGCGCGGCGCTGGCGCGCGTGCTCGCGCCAAATCCCGACATCCTGCTCTTGGACGAGCCGACCAACCATCTCGATCTCACCACCATCGAGTGGCTGGAGAACGAGCTCGACGGCCGCCGCTGCGCGCTGGTGCTGATCAGCCACGACCGCCGCTTCCTCACCAATCTGTCGCGCGCCACCGCCTGGCTCGATCGCGGCCAGATCAAGCAGATCGATCGCGGCTTTGCCGCCTTCGAGGCGTGGCGCGACGAGGTGCTGGCGGAGGAAGAGCGCGAGCAGCACAAGCTCGACCGCAAGATCGTCAACGAGGAGCACTGGCTGCGCTACGGCGTCTCCGGCCGGCGCAAGCGCAACGTCAAGCGGCTCGCCAACCTCCACGCGCTGCGCCAGCAGCGCCGCGACTATCGCGGCACGGCGGGCAGTGCCAACCTCGCCGCCGCCGAGGCCGACAAATCCGGCAAGCTGGTGATCGAGGCGAAGGGCGCGACGAAGAGCTATGGCGATCGCAAGATCGTCGACAATTTCTCGATCCGCATCCAGCGCGGCGATCGCATCGGCATCGTCGGCCCCAACGGCGCCGGCAAGACCACGCTGGTCAATCTGCTCACCGGCGGCAGCGAGCCGGACAGCGGCAGCGTCCGGCTCGGCGTCAATCTGGAGATGGCGACGCTCGACCAGCACCGCGAAAGCCTAGATCCGCGCACGACGCTCGCCGAAGCGCTGACCGGTGGCCGCGGCGACCACGTCATGGTGGCCGGCAAGCCGAAGCACGTCGTCGGCTACATGGAGGACTTCCTGTTTTCGCGCGAGCAGATGCGCACGCCGCTCGAGGTGCTCTCCGGCGGCGAGCGCGGTCGTTTGATGCTGGCACGCGCGCTGGCAAAACCGTCGAACCTCTTGGTGCTGGACGAGCCAACCAACGATCTCGATCTGGAGACGCTGGACGTGCTCGAGGACATGCTCGGCGACTACGAGGGCACCGTCATCCTGATCAGCCACGACCGCGACTTCCTCGATCGCGTCGTCACCTCGGTGATCGTGCCCGAGGGCAACGGCAAGTGGCAGGAATATGCCGGCGGCTATAGCGACATGCTGGTCCAGCGCGGCGCGGACCTGAAGCGCGAGCATGCGAAGGCGGTTGAGGAGAAGAAAGAGACGAAGCCGGCCTCCGCCGCACCCACGAGCGCGCCAAAGCGCAAGCTCTCATTCAATGAGAAGCACGCGCTGGAGACCTTGCCGAAAACAATCGCCAAGTTGCAGGCCGAAATTGCCAAGCAGCAGGCCGTGCTCGCCGATCCCGCGCTGTACTCGAAAGACCGCAAGAAGTTCGACGCCGCCTCCCTCGCCATCGCCACCGCGCAAGCCGAGCTCACCGCCGCCGAAGACCGCTGGCTGGAGCTCGAAGTCCTGCGCGAGGAGATCGAGGGCGCGTAAGGTTCATCAAATGATCTCCGTCATTGCGAGCGAAGCGAAGCAATCCAGGGCTGCAGTCGGGACTCTGGATTGCTTCGTCGCTTCGCTCCTCGCAATGACGGCAACATGGAGCAAAATGACATGACCACCCCGCTCGCCGCCAAGATCGCCCGAGAGTACGGCACGCCCTGCGCCGTCATCGACATGGACAAGGTCGAGCGCAACATCGCGCGCATCCAGGCTCAATGCGACGCGGCTGGTGTCGCCAACCGGCCGCACATCAAGACGCACAAGAGCCCGGCGCTGGCGAAGCTGCAGATCGAGGCCGGCGCGCAAGGCATCACCTGCCAGAAGATCGGCGAGGCCGAGATCATGGCTGACGCCGGCATCAGCAACATCCTGATCAGCTACAATCTGATCGGCGAGGAGAAGATGGCGCGTCTCGCCGCGTTGCAGGCCAAGGCCGACATGACGGTGGCCGCCGACAACGCGACCGTGATCGCCGGCCTGCCGCAGGCCGCGAAGCAATCCGGCCGCACGCTCTCGGTCGTCGTCGAATGCGACACGGGTCGCAAGCGCGCCGGCGTCGAGACGCCGGCCGAGGCGATCCAGCTCGCGCGCCAGATCAAGGCGAGCGAAGGCCTGCGCTTCGCCGGCTTCATGCTGTATCCGACCGAGAGCGGCTGGGACGACGCGCAGCGCTTCTACGACGAGGCGCTGGCGGGTGTCCGTGCCGAAGGGCTGGAAGCCAGCATCGTCTCGACCGGCGGCTCGCCCAACCTCAAGAATCTCGGCAAGCTCAAGGGCGCCACCGAGCATCGTCCCGGGACCTACATCTACAACGACCGCATGCAGGTCGCCGCCGGCGTCGCGACCTGGGACGACTGCGCGCTGCACATCTACTCCACCGTCGTCAGCCGCGCCGCGCCCGAGCGTGGCATCCTCGATGCCGGCTCAAAGACGCTCACGACCGACACCGGCGGCCTCGACGGCCACGGCCTGATCCTGGAGCACCCGGAAGCCAAGATCGCCCGCTTCGCCGAGGAGCACGGCTTCCTCGATCTCTCCCGCAGCAACACCCGCCCCAATGTCGGCGACGTCGTCCGCATCGTCCCCAACCACGTCTGCGTCGTCGTCAACATGATGGACGAGGTCGTGATGGTGCGCGGCGAGGAGATTTTAGGCACGCTGCCGGTCGCGGCGCGGGGGAAGCTGCGGTAGGCGCGCAACTCTCTCAGCCCGTCATTGCGAGGAGCGAAGCGACGAAGCAATCCAGAGCCGCACGAGCCGCCCTGGATTGCTTCGCTTCGCTCGCAATGACGGCTGCATCGAAAGTTCGCTCCTTACAAAATCACGATCAGTCGAGAGAGACACGCCAATCGTCGAGCGAGTCGTAGAGCACGGTTGTCGGCCGCCGAGGGTCGGCTTCACGACCGCCAGACCACGTGAGGTGAACCACGGCTACCCGGCCGTCACGCAATGTGACGAGGACATCATCGCAATCGTCACGCTTTGCGATGATGTTGAGGGGCAGATTTGCCAATGCATGGTCGGGAGCAATTTCACGCGCGAGCTCGGTCTCCAGTGCCGTCCGCACATGATCTTCGGTGAGCACAAACCAGGGCTCAGGGAGGGGTATGATCATAACTGTCTATCTCCTCGTAGCCAACTCAGCGCCCCCTTCCCTGCCGCCACGCCGGTCGCGAACGACGCCTGCAGCAGATAGCCGCCGGTCGGCGCTTCCCAGTCCAGCATCTCGCCGGCGGCGAACACGCCCGGCAGTCGCCGCAGCATGTAGTCGGCATCGAGCTCGTCGCGCGCGATGCCGCCAGCGCTGGAGATGGCGCGGGCGAGGCCGGCCGTGCCCGTTGACTTGATCGGGACGGCGTTGATGAGCGCCGCGAGACGATCGGGCGGCAGCGAAGACAACGACTGCCCCAGCGTCTTTGCGACCTCCTGCAAGAGCCCGATCGCAACCGGAGAGAGTTGTAGCGCCTTGCGCAGGACGTTCGAGAACGACTGTTTTCCGCGCGGTGCCGATAACCGCCTGATCAGATCGGGCGTCTCGAGGTCAGGCCGCAACGCGACATGCAGGACCGCCTCGCCATTCAGCGCGATGGCCTCGCGCAATTCGGCCGACAGCGCATAGACCGCGCCGCCCTCGATGCCGTCCCGCGTGACGACCGCTTCACCGCGTACGCTGCGCCCGCCGAACGACAGCGCGATGCCCTTCAGCGGCTGGCCCTCGAAGCGGTCGCGGAACAGGTCCGACCAGCAGACGGTGAAGCCGCAATTTGCAGGCCGCAGCGGCGTGATCGCGATTCCCTTCGCGGCGAGGATCGGCACCCAGCCGCCATCGGAGCCGAGCCGCGGCCAGCTCGCGCCGCCGAGCGCGAGCACGGTGGCATCGGCTGCGATGGCGCGCGGGCCGTTTGGCGTGTCGAAGATGAGACGTCCCTGATCGTCCCAGCCGGTCCAGCGATAGCGCAGCTCGATGCGCACGCCCTGGGCATCGAGCCGGCGCAGCCAGGCGCGGAGCAGCGGCGAGGCTTTCATCGCGACCGGAAATACACGGCCCGAGGACCCGACGAAGGTCGGCTGGCCCAAAGCCTCGCACCAGTCGCGTAGTTGTTGCGGCGAAAACGCTTGAATGGCCGGCGCAAGCCACGGCGCGGCGTCGCGATAGCGCTGCAAGAATGCCGACAGCTCTTCGCTATGCGTGAGGTTGAGTCCGCCTCGCCCCGCCATCAGGAACTTGCGCGCCACCGATGGCATCGCATCGTAGACGGTGACGCTGACTCCGCCCTCAGCCAGCACCTCGGCGGCCATCAGCCCGGCCGGGCCGGCTCCGATGATAGCGATGTTTGGTCTTGTCGGGAACATCGCGCAAACGGGTTGGGTTGGACGGAGGGTCCGCAACAGAGGTCGTCATTCCGGGATGCGCCTCTTGGCGCAGGCCCGGAATCCATACTCCCGATCGTGGTTATGGATTCCGGGCTCGCGCTGACGCGCGCCCCGGAATGACAGTGAGAACTACAACTTGATCCCCAGCCGGGCCGCGGCCTGACCGACGTACTTCTGCGTCTGCTCGAACGCGCCCTGCAGCGCGCGCGCCTTCGACATGTCGCTGATTTCGGCAAAATGCGCGGCCACCGCGTCCGGCGTCCATTCTTCCGGCGGCAGATTGATGCCCTCGCTCTCCAGGATCTTGATCACCGCGAACGAGCCGGCGCCGGCGCCCATGATGGTGCGGGTCGGCGCGTCCTCGCTCAGCAGATACTCCACCGCCGGCGTGATCGATTCCGGCTTCATCAGCTGCAGCGCCTGCGGCGGCAGCAGCTCCTCGGTCATGCGGGTGGCCGCCGTCGGCGAGATGATGTTGACGCGGATGTTGGTCTTGCGGCCCTCCTCCGCCAGCACGTTCATCAGGCCGACCATCCCGGTTTTGGCCGCGCCGTAATTGGCCTGGCCGAAATTGCCGAACAGGCCGGAGGACGACGTCGTCAGGACGATGCGGCCGTAGTTACGCTCGCGCATCCCGTTCCAGACCGCCTTGCAGCAGTAGAAGCTGCCGACGAGATGCACGTCGAGAACCTTCGCGAAATCCGCCACCTCCATCTTGCCGAACGACTTGTCGCGCAAAATGCCGGCGTTGGCGCACATGATGTCGACGCTGCCCCATTCCTTGGTGGCGCGCTCGACCATCGCGGTGACCTGCTCGAAATTCGAGACGTCGGCGCCGTCCGCCATCGCGGTGCCGCCGGCCTTGCGGATCTCCTCGACCACGGTCTCGGCCGCGGTCATGGAGCCACCGGTGCCGTCGCGTGCGCCGCCGAAATCATTCACCACGACCTTGGCGCCGCGGCTCGCCAGCCCCAGCGCATGCGCGCGCCCGAGCCCATTGCCTGCGCCGGTGACGATGGCGACACGTCCGTCGAATCTGATTGCCATGATGCTGTGTCCTACGGTTTTTCAGTTCGTCATGCCCGGGCTTGACCCGGGCATCCATCCCTTCTTCGGAAGTAGATGGATCGCCGGGTCAAGCCCGGCGATGACGAGAATTGGTTATGACGACGAGAGTTAGCTCAGATAAATGAGACCGATCCAGTCGGCGACAAGCGCGGGCTTGTCCTCACCTTCGATCTCGACCGTGACGTTGGTGCGCGACTGCAATTCTTTCGGTTTGCGCAGAGTGGCTTCAGACAGCACGAAACGGCCGCGCACGCGTTTTCCGGATTTCACCGGCGAAATGAAGCGCAGCTTGTCGAAGCCGTAGTTCACGCCCATGGCCGTGCCCTCGATCGCCGGCATGACCTCGTAGGACATCACCGACAGCAGCGACATCGTCAGGAAGCCGTGTGCGATGGTGGTGCCAAACGGCGTCGCCTTCGCCGCTTCCGGATCGACATGGATGAACTGGTGATCCTCGATCACATCGGCATAGGTATCGATGCGCTGCTGATCGAGCACGTGCCACGACGACACGCCGATCTCCTGGCCGACCATGGCCTGATAGGCTTCAAGCGATATCGGCGGCTTCTTCCAGATCTTGTTCATGCGTTTCTTACACCTCGTGCCCGGACGGTCGCGTCTTCAGCTCCGGGAAATCCTCTTCCTTGAATTCCATGCCACGCAACTGATCGGTGCGGTTGTCCTCATGCTCCAGCCGGCGCAGCTGCACGCGGCGGATCTTTCCGGAGATCGTCTTCGGCAGCTCGCTGACCAGCTCGAGCCGGCGGATGCGCTTGAACGGCGCCAGCCGCGCCTGCAGATGCTCGAAGATCGACAGCGCGGTCGCGCGCGAGCGCTCCGCGCCTGATGTCAGCAGCACATAGGCCTTGGGGATCGCCAGCCGGATCGGATCCGGGCTCGGCACGACGGCCGCCTCGGCGACCGCCTCGTGCTCCAGCAGCACGCTCTCCAGCTCGAACGGCGAAATGCGGTAGTCGGAAGATTTGAACACGTCGTCGGAGCGGCCGACGAAGGTGAGATAACCCTCCTCGTCCTGAAACACGACGTCGCCGGTGCGATAGCGCGTGCCGTCCGCGCCTGTGAGCTTGCCGTCGTCGCCCTGATAGCCTTGCATCAGGCCGGCCGGACGCTCGCCCGTGAGCGCCAAGGTGATCTCGCCCTCGCTCGCCAGATTGCCGTCGATATCGGCGACCTCGACGCGATAGCCCGGCAGCGGCCGGCCCATCGAGCCGATCTTCAGCTTCTGACCCGGCGAATTGCCGCAGATCGCGGCGGTCTCGGTCTGGCCGTAGCCGTCTCGAATCGTGAGACCCCAAGCAGCGCGGACCTGGTCGATCACTTCCGGGTTGAGCGGCTCGCCGGCGCCGCAGGCTTCGCGCAAGGACACCTTGAAGTCGGCGAGATGCTCCTGGATGAACAGCCGCCACACCGTCGGCGGCGCGCACAGAGTGGTGACGCCGCAGCGTTTGATGATCGCGAGCAACCCCTTGGCATCGAAGCGCGGCTGGTTGACGACGAACACGGTGGCGCCGGCATTCCACGGCGAGAAGAAGCAGCTCCAAGCATGCTTGGCCCAGCCCGGCGAGGAGATGTTGAGATGCACGTCGCCGGGCTGCAGCCCGAGCCAGTACATCGTCGAGAGATGGCCGACCGGATAGCTGCGATGGCTGTGCCGCACCAGCTTCGGCTTGGCCGTGGTGCCGGACGTGAAATACAGCAGCATCGGATCATCAGGCTGCGTTGGACCATCCGGCGTGAACGCCTCGGCGGCGTCGGCGGCCTGCGCGAACGGCAGCCAGCCGGCCGATGTCGTCGTCCCCACGACGATCCGAACCAAATCATCCGCGCCGAGATCGGCGAACTTCGCGACCTGGTCCTGCGCGGCGACGACAGCCTTCGCGCGGCCGCGCTCCAGGCGATCGCGCAACTCATCGGTGGTCAGCAAGGTCGTCGCGGGAATCACGACGACGCCGAGCTTCATCGCCGCCAGCATCGTCTCCCATAGCGGCACGACGTTGCCGAGCAGCAGCAGCAGATGATCGCCGCGCTTCAGCCCCTGCGCGCGCAGGAAATTGGCGACCTGGTTGGAGCGCCGCGACAGTGCCGCAAAGGACAGTTTCGTCTGGCGATCCTGCGCGGCGTCGAAGATCCACAACGCGGTGCGCTCGCGGCTCTCCGGATCGGATGCGAGTTCGGCATCGAACCAGTCGAGCGCCCAGTTGAACGGGACGGGATCGGGCCAGCGAAAGCGTTTCACGGCGGCATCGTAGTCGGTGCGATGCGCCAGCAGAAACGCGCGTGCGTCCTTGAATGTCGTCATCAGGTGGTCCCGGCGAGCTTGCGGACGTGCTGAATGATGCCTGAGAAATCGACGCCGCCATGGCCGGCGGCCTCGAACGCCTTGTAGATCTCCTGCGCGTGCTGACCGAGCGGCGTCGCAGCACCGGCCGCCTTGGCCGCGTCCTGCGACAGCGTGAGATCCTTGAGCATCAGCGCGGTGGCAAAGCCCGGCTTGTAGTCGTTGTTGGCGGGCGAGGCCGGCACCGGGCCCGGCACCGGGCAATAGGACGTCAGCGACCAGCACTGCCCCGACGAGGTCGAGGCGACGTCGAACAGCGCCTGGTGTGACAGGCCGAGCTTTTCGCCCAGTGCAAACGCCTCGCCGACCGCGATCATCGAGATACCGAGGATCATGTTGTTGCAGATCTTGGCCGCCTGCCCCGCGCCGGCACCACCGCAATGGACGATCTTCTTGCCCATCTTTTCCAGGATCGGCTTGGCCGCGGCGAACGCCCCCTCCTCGCCGCCGCACATGAAGGTCAGCGTCGCCGCCTTGGCGCCGCCGGTGCCGCCGGACACGGGAGCATCGACGGACGCGATGCCATGCTTGGCGGCCAGTGCATGCGCAGCTCGCGCGCTCTCGACGTCGATGGTGGAGGAGTCGATGATGAGCGCGCCCTTGCTCATCGCGGGCACGACCTCGTTCCAGACGGCCAGCACATGCTTGCCGGCCGGCAGCATGGTGACGACGGCGTCAGCGCCCTTCACCGCCGCCACGGCGCTGTCCGCAATCGCGGCGCCATCCGCCTTGGCCTGCGCTCGCGAAGCCTCGACCAGGTCGAACGCCACCACCTTGTGGCCAGCCTTGACGAGGTTGGCGGCCATCGGGCCGCCCATGTTGCCGAGACCGATGAATGCGATCGTTGCCATGGTTCGTTCTCTCCCTCGACCTGATTGTTATCTCGTTTGCGGAAATGTCAGCTCATCGGCACCGATCTCGGCGAGATACGGCGCCAGCATTTCCGGCGTCACCTGATCGACGTCGGGCGGCGACCACTTCGGACTGCGGTCTTTGTCGATGATTGCGGCCCGCACGCCCTCGCGGAAATCGTCGCTACGGAAGACTTCCAACGCCGCACGATATTCGCGCACGAGGCACTCCTGCAACGATGTCGCTCCGCGCGCCAGCCGCAGCAGCTTCAGCGTCACGACCATGCCGCGCGGCGACTTCTCTTTCAGCGTCTTCAAGGTCGCGCGCGCGAGCTCGGAGTCATCGGCTTCCAGGGCCGCAAAGATGTCGTGCATGCTGTCATGGGCGAACCACCCATCGATCTTGGCCTGTTGCGCCGCGACCGGCCCGGCGGTCTCGCCGGTGGCAAAACCTGCGATCAGCCGGTCGATCTCGGCCGACAATGTCCCTGGCCGGACCCTGGTCAGGACCTCGCGCAACGCCGGCCACTTCTCGGTTGGCACGACCGCATCCGCAAACCGGGCATGGATCGCGTCGGGCCCGTTCATGGTCTGCCCAGTCAAGCCAAAATAGGCGCCAAGCTGTCCCGGCGCGCGCGACAGCAGCCAGGTGCCGCCGACGTCGGGAAAGAAGCCGAGGCCGACTTCGGGCATCGCGAGCTTGGTCTTCTCGGTCACGATACGGTGGCGGCCATGCCCCGACAGGCCGACGCCGCCCCCCATCACAAGCCCGTCCATGTAGGCGACATAGGGCTTGCCGAACGCGGCGATGCGCGCGTTCATGATGTATTCCTGGCGCCAGAACACCTTGCCAAGATCGCCATTCACCTTCGAGCTTTCATAGAGCCCGCGAATGTCGCCACCGGCGCACAGCCCGCGCTCGCCCGCGCCTTCGAGCAGCACAACGGCGACGGCGGAATCAGCCTCGAACTGATCGAGCGCCGCGTCGATGCCCATCGACATCTCCAGGGTCATCGCATTGATCGCCTTGGGCCGGTTGAGCCGGATGATGCCCGCCGAGCCTTCTCGCCGGACGATCAGATCGCCTTCGATGACGTCGCTCATCGCGCGCCCTCGATCAGCTTGCGCGACACGATCAGGCGCATGATCTCGTTGGTGCCTTCGAGGATCTGGTGCACGCGCAGGTCGCGCACGATCTTCTCGATGCCGTATTCGCTGAGGTAGCCGTAGCCGCCGTGCAGCTGCAGCGCCTGGTTGGCAACCTCAAAGCCGACATCGGTGCCAAAACGCTTGGCCATCGCGCACAGCATCGTCGCATCCGCATCCTTGCGGTCGAGCGCCGCGGCGGCGCGCCACACGAAGGTGCGCGCGGCCTCCAGCTCGATCGCCATGTCGGCGATCCGGAATTGCAGCGCCTGGAATTCGTCGAGCCGCTTGCCGAACGCTTTGCGCTCCTTGGTATAGGCCAACGTCTTGTCGAGCGCGGCCTGCGCGCCGCCGAGCGAACACGCCGCGATGTTGAGACGGCCGCCGTCGAGCCCGGCCATCGCGATCTTGAAGCCGATGCCCTCCTCGCCCAGGCGGTTGGCCACCGGCACGCGCGCGTTCTCGAAAACAACGGCGCGGGTCGGCTGCGCATTCCAGCCCATCTTGCGCTCATTGGCGCCGAACGACACGCCGGGGGTCTTGGCGTCGATCACGAGCGTCGAGATGCCGCCGGAACCGTCGGCGCCCGTGCGAACCATCGCGACGAGGATGTCCGTCGCGCCGGCGCCGGAGATGAACTGCTTCTGGCCGTTGAGCACGTAGTGGTCGCCATCGCGCACCGCGCGGGTCCGCAGCGCGGCGGCATCGGAGCCGGCGCCGGGCTCGGTCAGGCAGTAGCTCGCGATGAGGTCCATCGGGCAGAGCTTCGGCAGATATTCCTGGCGCTGCGCTTCGGTGCCGAAGGTGTCGATCATCCACGACGCCATGTTGTGGATGGAGATGAAGGCGGACACCGTCGGGCAGCCCGTCGCCAGCGCCTCGAAGATCAGCGCGGCATCGAGACGGGACAGGCCGGAGCCGCCGACATCGTCGCGGATGTAGATGCCGCCCATGCCGAGGCTTGCGGCTTCGCGCATCACGTCGACAGGAAAATGCTTTTCCTCGTCCCAGCGCAACGCATGCGGGGCGATCTTCTCGGCCGCAAACGCGCGCGCCATCTCGCGCACCGCGACCTGATCCTCATCGAGAGCGAACTGCATTCGTTCTCCGCGTTTCCCTGAACTTGTTTTGTAGGCCGTGCCGCTGTTTCATACTCCGTCATTGCGAGCGAAGCGAAGCAATCCAGAATCTTTCCGCGGAGGCAGTCTGGATTGCTTCGTCGCTTTGCTCCTCGCAATGACGCAAGTGGGAGCCCTTGTGGGCTCCCACTTGTCGTCACTTCATCAGCGGAATCGAGAATTCCGCACCTTCCTTGACGCCGGACGGCCAGCGCGAGGTGACCGTCTTGGTCTTGGTGTAGAAGCGGATCGAATCCGGACCGTGCTGGTTCAGGTCGCCGAAGCCAGACTTCTTCCAGCCGCCAAAGGTGTAGTACGCGATCGGCACCGGGATCGGCACGTTGATGCCGACCATGCCGACATTCACCTTGGCCGCGAAGTCGCGCGCGGCGTCGCCGTCGCGGGTGAAGATCGCGACGCCGTTGCCGTAGTCATGATCCGACGGCAGCGCCAGCGCCTCGGCGTAATCCTTGGCGCGGACGACCGACAGCACCGGACCAAAAATCTCTTCCTTGTAGATCCGCATGTCCTTGGTGACGTTGTCGAACAGACAGCCGCCCATGTAGAAGCCGTTCTCGTAGCCCTGCATCTTGAAGCCGCGGCCGTCGACGGCAAGCGTCGCGCCTTCCTTGACGCCGATATCGACGTAGTTCTTGACGCGCTCGACCGCCTCGCGGGTCACCAGCGGACCGAAATCAGCCGACGGATCGACCGAGGTGCCGATCTTCAGGCTCTCGACGCGCGGGATCAGCTTGTCCATCAGCCGGTCCGCGGTGGTCTTGCCGACGGGCACCGCGACGGAGACCGCCATGCAGCGCTCGCCGGCCGAGCCATAGCCCGCGCCGATCAGCGCGTCGACGGCCTGGTCGAGATCGGCGTCGGGCATGATGATGGCGTGGTTCTTGGCGCCGCCGAAGCATTGGCAACGCTTGCCGTGCGCGGCGGCGCGCTCATAGATGTACTGCGCGATCGGCGACGAGCCGACAAAGCCCACCGCCATGATGTCCGGATCCTCGAGGATGGCGTCGACCGCTTCCTTGTCGCCGTTGACGACGTTGAGGATGCCCGCCGGCAGGCCGGCCTCGATCATCAGCTCGGCGAGCTTCATCGGCACGCCCGGATCGCGCTCTGAGGGCTTGAGGATGAAGGCGTTGCCGCAGGCGATGGCGGGCGCGAACTTCCACATCGGAATCATCGCCGGGAAATTGAACGGCGTGATGCCGGCAACGACGCCGAGAGGCTGGCGCATCGAGTAGATGTCGATGCCGGGGCCGGCACCTTCGGTGTACTCGCCCTTCATCAGATGCGGAATGCCGCAGGCGAATTCGACGACCTCGAGGCCGCGCTGGATGTCGCCCTTGGCGTCCGGAATGGTCTTGCCGTGCTCGCGCGCCAGCAGCTCGGCGAGCTGATCGTAGTCGCGCTGCGCGAGTTCCAGAAACTTCATCATCACGCGCGCGCGGCGCTGCGGGTTGGTCGCGGCCCAGGCCGGCTGCGCGGCCTTGGCGTTCTCGACGGCGGCCCGCAGCTCGGCGCGGGAGGCGAGAGCGACCTTGGCCTGCACGTCACCGGTCATCGGCTCGAAGACGTCGGCGGTCCGTCCGGACGTACCTTTGACCTCTTTGCCGCCAATGAAATGACCGATCGAACGCATGGGTATCCTCCGCAGGGGGTAAGCAGTGCCGAATTGGCCGGCATCTTGCAGTCTTTGCGGCGTTTGGGAAGAGTTTAAGCGCTGAGCCGCGCTGCGAAATTGCCGCCCCTTCGCGCTCGCGGCACGCCGTGCGTCGCGCCTCTCGTCCGAAGCTCAGCGCTTGGCGGCGGCCACCTTATTCGCCGGACGTTTTGCGGGCGCCCGCGCCGGGGTCTTCCCCGCAGGCCCGCCACCATGGGCGACCGCCAGGGCCACCTCCCGTCCTGAGCTCAAAATCTCGTCCGACAATTCCCCGCTGCCGGTAATGCGCGCCATGACGATCGTCCCCATCAGGGTCGCCAGCATGGCCGAGGCACGCTTGCGCGCAGTCTTGCGCGGCACGTCGACGATATAGTCGGCGAAGAGATCGATCAGCTCCGCCAGCTTGGCGGCAAAGGCCTTGCGGGTCTTCGCACTCTCCCGCGCGATCTCGGCCCCCAGCGCAGGGACGGCGCAACCGTGGCCGGCATCGTCGCGATGCTCCGAAGACAGATATCCGTCGACGATCGCAGCGAGCCGCTTCTGCGGCGGCATCTCATCCAGGAGCTTGCGCCAACGCTCCATGGACCGATCGATCGCATAGCCGAAGGCTTCGACGACCAGCGCCTCGCGCGATTCGAAATGCGCATAGAAGCCGCCATGGGTGAGGCCGGCCTCCTTCATGAGGTCGGCCACGCCGACCCCGTGAGCGCCCTTTTCCCGCAGCCGCACCGACGCCTTGCGCACGATTCGCGCGTGGGTTTCCGCCTTGTGTTCCGGAGAGTAGCGCATTGCCGTCCCATTGAATGTCCGAGGTCATACAATAGCAGCTCTGCGCCCTGCTCGCTGCAGCTATTTGATGAATTCGAGTTGATCTAAATCAAGACCGTGACACCATTCCCGAAAGCCGGAACTCAGCCGTGCTCACGAGGAGGAAGCGACCATGGATATGCTCAATGCCCACTGCGGCATCGAACGCGATTCTCGCGGCGTCGTGCGGCTGACGATCTGCAACGCCGGCAAGCTCAATATTCTCGGTTCTGCCGCCATCCTGGACGTTCAGAACGGCCTGCACTCGCTCGCATCAGACACCGGTATTCGCGCCGTGGTGCTTGCCGGCGAGAGCGAGCGCAGCATGATCGGCGGGGCCGATATCAAGGAAATGGCGACGCTCGACCAGGCGTCCGCGGAAGCGTTCATCTCGCGGCTTGCCGGACTGTGCGAAGCCGTGCGGAATTTTCCCGCCCCGGTGATCGCGCGGATGCCGGGCTGGTGTCTCGGCGGCGGCCTGGAAGTCGCGGCGGCCTGCGATCTCCGCATTGCAGCGCATGACGCCAAGTTCGGCATGCCCGAGGTGCGCGTCGGCATCCCCTCGGTCATTCATGCCGCGCTGTTGCCGCGGCTGATCGGCTGGGGCCGCACGCGCTGGCTCCTGATGACGGCCGAGACGATCGACGCGCCGACCGCGCTCGCCTGGGGCCTGGTCGATTCGGTGGCCACGGAAGGCGAACTCGATGCCGCGGTGGAGCGCGCCATCGATTCCCTCCTCGCCTGCGGCCCGGAAGCGCTCCGGCTGCAGAAGGCCTTGTTGCGGCAATGGGAAGATCTGCCGCTGAAGGAATCGGTCGAGGTGTCGATCGGCGCCTTCGGGCGCTCCTTCCTGACCGACGAGCCCACGCGGTTGATGCAGCATTTCATCGATCGCAAGCGGTAGAGCCGCAAGTTTCTCCAAGTTTTCGACCTCAGCTTCCCCCAGTCTCGCTCGCACCCTCACCACAAAGTGCGCGAGAACGATGGTTTGCTTTTCCTGGCCCCCATTATATGATGATCATCATCTTTATTCAGGGAGCCTTGTCATGGCCTCGTCCGATCCCGTCGTGATCCTGTCCGCCGCGCGCACGCCGCTCGGCCGTTTCATGGGCGAATTGTCGCCGCTGCGCGCGCACGAGCTCGGGGCTCACGTGATAAAATCGGCGATCGAACGCGCGGGTGTCCCCGCGGATGCGGAGGGCGAAGTGTTCATGGGCAATGTGCTGCCGGCCGGTCAGGGCCAGGCCCCGGCTCGCCAAGCCGCGCGGGGCGCTGGCCTGCCCGATGCGACCGGCGCCACCACCATCAACAAGGTCTGCGGCTCCGGAATGAAGGCGACGATGCTGGCGCACGACATCATCCGCGCCGGCTCTGCCGAGATCGTCGTCTCCGGCGGAATGGAGAGCATGAGCAATGCGCCCTATCTGCTGGCCAAGGCACGCGGCGGCTATCGCGCCGGCCACGACCGCATTCTCGATCACATGATGCTGGACGGCCTGGAAGACGCCTACGACACCGGCCGCTCGATGGGCGACTTTGGCGAGGCCACGGCGGAAGCCTATCAGTTCACCCGTGCCGACCAGGACGCCTACGCGGTGGAAACGCTGACGCGCGCCCGCAAGGCGGTCGAGAGCGGCGCGTTCGCGGCCGAAATCGCGCCGATCACGCTGACCGAGAAGTCCGGGCCACGGCTGGTCGGCAATGACGAGCATCCGCTCAAGGTCGATCCGGCGAAGATCCCGGCGCTGAAGCCTGCGTTCCGCAAGGACGGCACCATCACGCCAGCGGCCTCCTCCGCCAATGCCGACGGCGCGGCAGCGCTCGTCCTCGCCCAGCGATCACGCGCCGAGCGCGACGGCCTTCCCGTGCTTGCCGAGATCAAGGGCCACGCGACCCATAGCCAGGAGCCGCAGTGGTTCACGACGGCGCCAATTCCGGCGATCCGCAAGCTGCTCGACAAGGTCGGCTGGCGCGTCGAAGACGTCGATTTGTTCGAGATCAACGAGGCCTTCGCGGTGGTCGCCATGGCCGCGCAGCGCGACCTCGGCATTCCCCGTGACCGGCTGAACGTCAAGGGCGGCGCCTGTGCGCTCGGCCATCCCATCGGCGCGACGGGCGCGCGGCTGATCGTGACCTTGCTGCATGCGATGCAGGCGCGCGGTTTGAAGCGCGGCGTAGCCGCGCTGTGCATCGGCGGTGGTGAGGCGACCGCGATTGCGGTCGAGCGGCCGTGATGTCCTGAAACGAGGGAACTTTGCCGTTTATGTCACCCGCGCCGTCTGCCAGACTGGCGCCGTTTCCCAGCCTCACGAGACCCGCATGATCTCCAATCAGCTCGCCGCAGCCCTCGGACGGCGCAATATCCACTACGGCTGGGTCATGGTTGCCGTGACCTTCTTCACGGCGCTCGTGTCCGCCGGCACGGTGGGCGCGCCCGGCGTGTTCATCGTGCCGTTACAGCAGGAGTTCGGCTGGAGCACCGCCGAGATCTCCTCGGCGCTGTCGATCCGCTTCGTGCTGTTCGGGCTGATGGCGCCGTTCGCGGCTGCCCTTTTGAACCGCTACGGCCTGCGCAATATCACCCTGCTGGCGCAGTTGATCGTGGTGTCGGCGCTGCTCGCCTCGCTCGCGATGACTCAGGTCTGGCACCTCGTGTTGCTGTGGGGCGTGGTGATCGGCCTCGGCACCGGCATGACCGCGCTGGTGCTCGGCGCGACCATCGCCACCCGCTGGTTCGTGGCGCGGCGCGGCCTCGTCGTCGGCATCCTCACCGCCAGCGTCGCCACCGGACAGCTGGTGTTCCTGCCGCTGCTGGCGAGCCTCACCGAGCGGCTCGGCTGGCGCACGGCGCTCGCGCTGGTTTGCTGCGCCCTCGCCGTCTCGGCCACCGCCGTGCTGCTCCTGATGCGCGATCGCCCGAGCGATCTCGGACTGCGCCCGTTCGGCGATACCGGCACCGAGCCGATCGCCGCGCCCGCCCCCGTGACCACATCGATCCTCACTGCCGCGCTCGGCACCTTGCGCGACGCTGTGCGAGTGCCGGTGTTCTGGATGCTGTTCGCGACCTTCTTCATCTGCGGCGCCTCGACCAACGGGCTCGTGCAGGTGCACCTGATCCCGATGTGCCTCGACTTCGGCATCCCGCAGGTCCAGGCCGCGAGCCTGCTCGCAGCGATGGGCATGTTCGACTTCGTCGGCACGATCGTGTCGGGCTGGCTATCAGACCGCTACGACAATCGCTGGCTGCTGTTCTGGTACTACGGCCTGCGCGGCCTCTCGCTGCTGTTTCTCCCCTTCACCGACTTCTCGTTCTATGGGCTATCGCTGTTCGCGATGTTCTACGGCCTCGACTGGATCGCCACCGTGCCGCCGACGGTGCGGCTGACGGCACAGCGCTTCGGGCCGGAGCGCGCCAATCTGGTGTTCGGCTGGGTGTTCGCCGGCCATCAGCTCGGCGCCGGGACTGCGGCGTTCGGAGCCGGCCTGTCGCGCACCCTGCTGCAGAGCTATCTGCCGGCGTTCTTCATAGCCGGCGCGCTCTGCATCATCGCCGCGCTGCTCGCGCTCGCCATCGCGCGGCAGGCCAAACCTGCCGCGGCGTGAGGCTCACGGCCTCGTCGTCATCGCCGTCGGCGGGCCCGGCGTCCGCAGCGGCTCGGCAAGGCGCGCGAACTCGCACAGCAGCGCGCGCGTCTTGCGGGGATCGATGATCTCCTCGACCCAGAACTTCTCGGCCGAGCGGAACGGCGAGCGCAGCTTGTTGAGCCGTTCCTCGATCTCCTTCAGCTTGGCCTTCGGATCGGGCGCGGCGTCGATCTCGGCGCGGTACGCCGCCTCGATGCCGCCTTCGAGCGGCAGCGAGCCCCAATAGGCCGACGGCCAGGCATAGCGGATCGAGAATCGGTCGGCCGGCTGATGCACGACGCCGGCGACACCGAACGAGTTGCGCACGATCACCGTGCACCACGGCACCGTCGACTGGTTGACTGCCGCCATCGCGCGCACGCCATGGCGAATGGTCGCCGCCTTCTCGGCATCGAGGCCGACCATGAAGCCGGGACAGTCCATCAGGTAGACGATCGGCAGGTGGAAGGTCTCGGCGAAGTCGACCCAGCGGATCACCTTCTGGCAGGCATCGGCGGTCCACGAGCCACCGAAGTGATAGGGATCGCTCGCCAGCACCATCACCGCGCGGCCTTCGAGGCGCGCGAGCCCGACGATCAGCGGACGGCCGTAGTTCTGCGCGACCTCGAAGAACGAGCCGCTGTCGACGACGGACTCGATGATCGGCCGCATCTTGTAGACGCGGCGGCGATCCCGCGGCACGGCGCTGATGAGTTGCTCATCGCTGCGCTGCGGATCGTCGGTGCAGGGCAAGGTCGGCGGCAGCTCGTAGACCGAGGACGGCAGATAGGACAGGAAGCGCCGCGCGCAGGCGAAGGCTTCCGCCTCGGTGTCGACGGCATGATCGACGCCACCGGCCTTGGTCTGGATGTCGGCGCCGCCGAGCTCCATCTTGCCGAGGTCCTGCCCGAGCCGCTTCACCACAGGTGGGCCGGCGACAAACATCGCCGACTGCCGGGTCATCACCGAATAGTGGCTCGCCGCCAGCCGCGCGGCGCCGAGGCCTGCCACCGAGCCGAGCCCCAGCCCGACCACCGGCACCAGTGACATGTTCTCTGTCGTGTAGCGGTACCAGCGATTGCCGCCGATACCGCCCGGCAGATTGGCCGCGCCCTTGGTTTCGATCGTCTTGACCGAGCCGCCGCCGCCGGAGCCTTCGATGATGCGGATGATCGGCAGACGGAAGTCGTGCGCCATCTCCTCCGCCATCAGCGGCTTGGCCGCGATCGAGGCATCGGCCGAGCCGCCGCGCACGGTGAAATCATCGCCGACCACGACGACAGTGCGGCCGTCGACACGCGCGCGGCCGAACACGCAGTTCGCGGGCGTCACATGGGTGAGCTCGCCCTGCTCGTCATATTCGCCGAGACCGGCGACGGCGCCGATCTCGTGGAAGCTGCCGGGATCGACGACGCCGTCGATGCGCTCGCGAACGGTGAGACGGCCCTGGTCGTGCTGACGCTTGACCTTGTCAGGCCCGCCCATCTCCCGCGCGAAGGCTTCGCGCCGGGCCAATTCCTCGAGCTCCGGCTGCCAACTCATTCGTTCCCCCTGCCCCGGTGATGGTCTTCTTATGATTGGTCTTCGTCGTCACCTGCAGCGGCTTCCTCTCCATCCGGCTGTTGAAGACGTCGGCTTCGGCACCCTGCAGCAGGGCCGCGATGTTGCGGCCGAGCTCGCGCATCGGCTGCGCCACCTCGTCGTGCAGGCGCTGCTCGTCATACATCGCCGACAGCAGCCCGATGGTGAGCACGACATTGGTCTGGTACTGCGGCGACCACACCGGCAGCGCAAGGCCGTTGATATGAGGACTCCACAGCCCGCAAGCGACGACGTAGCCATGCTCCTTCAGGAACTGCCTGTTGTGCTCGAGGCGCGGCCGCAAGAGATTCGCCGCATCCGGCATCTCGCGCTCCATCTCGGCGAGCAGCGCGTCTCCGACCTCCGGCTCGAGCGCGGCGACATAGGCGTGCCCCGCGGCCGTCGAGGCCATCGAGATGCGGCTGCCGGTGGTCTCGTGCAGGCCGAGCGCATTCGCCGCGCGGCCGAACTCCAGATAGACCAGATGAAACTGATCGGGGATGACGAAACCGACCGTGCCCGGCAATTGCTCGGCGACATCCTGCAGGCGCTGACGGATCAGGTTGCGCAGCTGCAAGCCGCGGGTCATCGAGGTGCTCATCGCGACCGCACTCGGGCCGATCCGATACTTCTGATCGCGCGGCAGATAGACCAGCTGGCCCATCCGCGTCAGCGTGTGCGTCAGTCGCGATACCGTCGACCGCGGCAGGCCGCAGCGGTTGGAAATTTCGAGATTGCCGAGCCGCGAATCGTGCCCCTCGAAACAACGAAGCACGTCGAACGCTCGCGACACCACCTGAATGACCTCGCCCTCGCCCGCGAGATCCCCGGGCAGCATGCCCACCCTGCTCAATCGCTCAGACCGTCGTCCCATGCGCGTTCCACTCAATTCCATGATGCGGAATTAAATTCCGCTTACAGAACAAGCTAGCGCAGGCGTTTTGCCCCCACAACACAAGAGCGTTTCTAAAACCGACCGTTCTTCAGCGTGTTGGCACAAGACTCGACCTGTCAGCGCAATTCGGAATGGCATGCCAGACGCCGTGCTCGGGGACGGTGTTGCAGCACCGCATGAAGCCGCGGCGGCGGGTGACAGCCATCCCGGAGAGCCGGGCGCGGCGTCGCTCCACGCCGCTCAATCCCTGGGCAACGGCAACATTTGACCAGCGCTGCCCCAACTGTGGGCTGGCCGCTCCGGCACGGCTGCGACATAACCGGCGCGCCACCCGTGTCCCCGCCGAGCTCGTCATGACCACCGAACATCCGCGGCCTGCCCGCAATCCGCAGCATTGGGCGTCCGCCGCGATGCCGCCGTTGCAGCGCTTCCTCTCGGCCTGCCATGCCGATTTCTGGCCCGATCATGACGGCGCGGTCGCGAACTACATCCCCGAGCTCGGCAAGGCGGATCCTGCGCATTTCGGCATCAGCCTCGCCACGCTCGACGGGCATGTCTACGAGGTCGGCGACAGCCGCGTGCCGTTCACGATCCAGTCGATGTCGAAGCCGTTCGTGTTCGCGCTCGCGCTCGATATTCTCGGCTCCGACGAGGTGGAACGGGTCATCGGCGTCGAGCCGTCCGGCGATCCCTTCAACTCGATCCGCCTCAATGCCGAGAACCATCCCTTCAATGCGATGGTCAATGCCGGCGCGATCGCCTGCAGCGGCCTGGTGCGCAAGGCCCGGCACGCCGACGCCTTCGAGACCATCCGCGACGCGCTCGGCCGCTTCGCCGGCCGAAAGCTCGACGTCGATGACGCCGTGTTCGCCTCGGAGGCTGCGACCGGCGACCGCAACCGCGCCATCGCCTATCTCCTGCGGACATCGAACGTCATCAGCGAGCCCGTCGACGACGTGCTCGCGGTGTACTTCCGGCAATGCGCCGTGCTCGTCACCGCGCGCGACTGCGCGATCATGGCGGCGACGCTGGCCAATCGCGGCGTCAATCCGGTCACCGGCGAGCAGGTGGTGACGCCCTATGCGGTGTCGCGCACGCTGTCGGTGATGACCTCCTCGGGCATGTATGATTTCGCCGGCGAATGGATCTACCGCGTCGGCATTCCCGCCAAGAGCGGTGTCGGCGGCGGCATCCTGGCGAGCCTGCCGGCGCGGCTCGGGCTCGGCAGCTACTCGCCGCGGCTCGACGGTCACGGCAACAGCGTGCGCGGCATCAAGGTGTGCGAGGCGCTGTCGGCTCATTACGGCCTGCACATGCTGAACCGTTCCGATGATGCCCGCACCACGATCATCGCCGACTACGACATCGGCGCCAATCCGTCGCGCCGCAGCCGAAGAGCCCAGGAACGCGATATCCTCGCGGCCCATCCTGATGCGGTGCGCGTGCTCGAACTCGTCGGCACGCTGTCGCTGTCGAATGTCGACTACGTCTCCCGCCAGCTTGCGGCCGGCGAGCGGCCGCAATTCGTGATCTTCGATCTGCACCGCGTCACCGCGATGACGCCGGCGGGCCTGCGCCTGCTCGCCGAGCTGTTTCACGAGCTGGCCGATTTCCACGTCACCGTCGTGCTCTCCGGCATCCGCCGGACGTCGCCGGAGTGGCAGGAGATCAGCGCGCGCACCGGCGACATCCGCAACGTGCGCGACTTCTACCTGCTGGACACCGCGATCGAATGGGCCGAGGACCAGATCGTCTACCGCTATGGCGGCGCGATCGATTTCCTCGAGACCACCGAGCTTGCCGAGCAGCCGCTGCTCGCCGGCCTCAGCGACGAGGAACGTCACGAGCTCGCCGCGCTCGCTACGATCAGGCACTATCAGCAGAGCGAGCGCATCATCGCCGCCGGCGAGGCCGCGACCTCGCTGTTTTTCCTGCGCTCCGGCGTCGTTCACGTCACCCTGCCCGACGGCATCCGCCTGGCAACGCTCACGGCCGGGCAGTGTTTTGGCGAGATGGCATTGCTCGAACCGACGCGTTCGGCGGACGTGACTGCCGACTTCTCGGCCACCGCGTTCGAGATCACGCTGGCCGATTTCGAGCGCTTCCGTGTGCGGCATCCGAAGGCCGGCGAACGCATCATGCGCAACCTCGCCCTTCTGCTCGCCGAGCGCCTGACGATCGCCAATGCGCGGCTCAATCTGCTCGCGGCGGACTGACCCTGGAAAACTGAGTCAGTCATCGAACCTTCACAGCCAAGCCGCTCGGCCGCAGCTGCGGCCCGAAAACCGTGGCTGCGAATGGCACGCGTCCGAGGCTTCTCATCACTCGTAATTGTACGGGATCGCCCAAACGTTACCGAGAGTCGGTCGCAGGACAACCATAAGCGAGCCCAATTCGCGCCGCATTACCCGACGATCTTCTGAACCGTCGATGAACGCCGAGTGGGGACTTTGCGGAGCAGACATCGACGTGGGGTGTTCCGAGTGAAATTCCAGCCGTCCGTCGCGTGCGTATTCGCGCAACGGAGAGTCGTGTCCAGTCCAGGGAGGAAACGGCATGAAGGAAGCCACTAAGAGGGCAACATCGGAAGCACTCGCACACATGCTGGCGGTCACATCCATGATCGTCATCGCCAGCGTCCTGTTCTACGGGCGATGAAGGGCTGTCTGGAGGTTCTGCGTCGCAGTTGCTTCATCGCCCGTAGGTGGGAATGTGGGCTCGATTGCTCACGCGAAAGACCGAGTTGAGTTGCGTTTGAGTTAGTAAGCGTAGCGTAGAGTATTGCGTCAATCGCGCGGCGATCCGGGTCGGGACGAATGTGTTCAAGCGTATCGTCCCGCCTCGGCCGCCCGCGGTCGGCCTATTGTGCCGTGGCTCGGTTGCTCCTCATCATTTAGACTTTCCGAAGTGAGGCACCATCCCGCCGGCAAAGCCGACGAATCGCGCGCTGACTGCGTCCCCGATCGCGAGATCGTGGTCGCCATGGGCCATCATGCGAAAGCCCTCGCGCATATCCACCAGCACGATGTTGTACGGCACATGCGCGCGCGTCTCCGGAGTCGCGGCGCGGCAGACCAATGAGGTGGCGTAGACGGTGCCCTCGCCATCAGCCGCATGGTCGGTGAGCGCCGGCGAGCCGCAAGCCGCGCAGAAGTCACGGCGAAAATATTGCACATGGGCACAGCACGCGCAGCGCTGATAGCGAATCGCAGCCGCCCCCATGGTCCAATCATCGCCTTTCATCATCGCTCACGCTCCCAGAACATGCTGACATGCGACGACAGCACGCCGCCATCGCCGTGCAGCAATGTGAGCGCGGCATTGCGCACCTGGCGGCCGCCGGCCCTTCCCGTCATCTGCAGATGCGCCTCGTTGAGATGCGCCATGGCACCGCCGACCCCGCAATGACCGTAGCTCAGCAGGCCGCCATGGGTATTGAGCGGCACGGCGCCGTCGCGACTGAAATGTCCTGACCTGATTCGCGCCGCCGCCTCGCCGCGGCCCGCCAGGCCGAGATCCTCCAGCAGCATGCACAGCGTGATCGTGAAGCTGTCATAGACGGCGGCATAGTCGACATCGGCGATCTCGACACCCGCCGCTGCCTTGGCCTGCTTGATCGCGATCTCCGCCCCGAGTTCGCTCAACGCAGGCGCTGCGGTGACATGCTGATGGGTGTGCGCCTGGGCGCAACCGCGGACGCGCACAGCGGTGGTGCAGGTCGGCTCGCGGCTGACGATGACGGCGGCACCGCCGTCCGACACGGGGCAGCAGTCCAAAAGCTTCAGCGGCTTCGCCACGGGCTTCGAGGCCATGACATCGGCGACCGTGATCGCCTCGCGAAATTGCGCGCCGGGATGATCGACGGCGTGCCTGCGCATCAGCACGGCGAATTCGGCGAGATCTTCCTCGGTGACGCCGTACTCGTGCATGTAGCGCGAGGCGACGAGGCCGTAATAGGCAGGAATCGTCGGCCCCAGCGGCAGCTCGTAGTCGGGATGGCCGACCTGCGCCAGCGCCTGGATCGAGGCGTCGCGGCTCTGGCCCGTGAGACGGTTTTCGCCGGCGACGACGAGCATGTTTCTGACCACTCCCGCATCGACGAGGTGATGCGCGAGCATGACCATCGCGAGCCCGGTGGCGCCGCCGACCTGCACCGCGTGGGCGTAGGATGGCGTGATGCCGAAATGCTCGGCGAACACGGTGGCCAGCATGATGTGCGGCGACACGGTGGAGTAGCCGCACAGGATGCCGTCGATGTCACGGCGGGTCAGTTCGGCATCATCGAGCGCGAGCTGCGCCGCCATGCTCATCAGATCGAGCGACGAGCGGCCGTCGTGGCGGCCGAACGAGGTCAGGCCGGTGCCGGTGATGTAGGTCATGGAGCCAACTCCGCCGTCATTCCGGGGCATCGCGCAGCGATGAACCCGAAATCTCGAAGTGTGGAGCGACAGTGCCAGACAATCTCGAGAGTCCGGCTTCGCGCCTGCGTCGCGCCCCGGAATGACAAGGCAGAATCTAAACGCGCTCGTGTGGAGCGGTGACGAGACCGCGAGCCCCGCTGCGCTCCCCTCCCCCTTGCGGGGAGGGGTCGGGGGTGGGGGTGGCCACACGACGAATCTTCGCGGAGTACCCCCCTCCCTGCCCCTCCCCCACAAGGCGGGAGGGAATGCTGGCAGCGTGCGTCCCTGATGGCTGAATAGTTGATCATCTCAATACGGGATCGTCTCTGTACAACGTTTCAATACGACTTCGGCATGCCGAGCACCTTCTCGGCGATGAAGGACAGAATCAGTTGCGGGCTGATCGGCGCGATGCGGGGGATCAGGGATTCGCGGAGGTAACGCTCGACGTGATACTCGCGCGCATAGCCGAAGCCGCCATGCGTCATCACCGCCTGCTCGCAGGCGTGGAAGCCCGCCTCGGCCGCGAGATATTTCGCGGCGTTCGCCGCCGGGCCGCAGGCCATGCCCTGGTCGTATTGCCAGCCGGCCTGCAACACCATCAGCCACGCGGCCTCCAGCTCCATCCAGTTCTTGGCCAGCGGATGCTGGATGCCCTGATTTTGACCGATCGGACGATTGAACACGTTGCGCGTCCGCGCATAGGCTGACGCACGCGACAGCGCGAGATGGCCGAGCCCGACGGCTTCCGCCGCGATCAGGATGCGCTCGGGGTTCATGCCGTGCAGGATGTAGTCGAAGCCCCGCCCCTCCTCGCCGAGGCGATCCTCGACCGGGATCTCGAAGTCCTCGAAGAACAGCTCGTTGGAGTCGACCGGCTTGCGGCCCATCTTGTCGATCTCGTGCACCTTAATGCGGCTGCGATCGAAATCCGTGTAGAACAGGCTCAACCCGTGGGTCGGCCGCTTCACCTCCTCCAGCGGCGTGGTGCGCGCCAGCAGCAGGATTTTTTCCGCGACCTGCGCGGTCGAGATCCACACCTTCTGGCCGTTGACGACGTAGCGGTCGCCCTTGCGTACCGCACGGGTCTTGAGTTGCGTCGTGTTGAGTCCGGTGTTCGGCTCGGTCACGGCGAAGCACGCCTTCTCGCTGCCGTCGACGATGCCCGGCAGCATCCGCGCGCACTGCTCCTTGGTTCCGAAAACAACGACCGGATTGAGCCCGAACACGTTCATGTGGATTGCGGACGCGCCGCTCATGCCCGCGCCGGACTCCGCGATCGTGCGCATCATGATCGCGGCATCGAGAATGCCGAGGCCGGAGCCGCCGTATTCCTCGGGGATGCAGATGCCGAGCCAGCCGGCCTCGGCCAGCGCCTTGTGGAAGTCGGCCGGGAAACCGCCCTCCTTGTCCTTCTTCAGCCAATAGGCGTCATCGAACTGGGCGCAGATCTTCGCGACCGCGTCGCGGATCGATTCCTGATTTGCCGAGAGTGCGAAATCCATGCGCTCACTCCTTGGCGGGTGACGGCATCGTCGCGCCGTCGCGGATCATCGCAGTGATGTCGTCGTTCGAGAAGCCAAGCTCGCGCAGGATCTCGTGACCATGCTCGTTCGGTCGCCCCGCCAGATGCTGCGGCTCGGCCCTGGTTTCGGACCAATTTGCCGACACGCGCGTACTGCGGATGGGGCCTTCGGTCGGGTGCTCGACAACGGGAAAGAAATCGGTCGCGACGAGATGCGGATCATGCAGAAGGCTTTCGAGATCGTGCATCGGCATGACCGGGATGTCGGCCTTGTCCAGCAGCGCGGTCCATTCGGCCGTCGTGCGGGTCTGGAAGATGCGCGCCAGCTCGGCATAGACGACATCGATGTTGGCAGCACGCCGAGCGAACGTGTTGAAGCGGTCGTCGGCGCGCAGGTCGGTACGGCCGGACGCCTCGAAGAACGCGTCCCATTGCTTGTCGTTGTAGACGATGACGCAGATGTGGCCGTCGGCGGTCTTGTAGGGCCGGCGGTCCTGCGACAGGTGCCGCGCATAGCCGCCTTTGTCGAGCGGCGGCTCGTAGGTGAGCCCGCCCATGTGATCGCCCATGATGAACGCCGACATGGTCTCGAACATCGGCACGTCCAGGCGCTGGCCGCGGCCGGTACGGTCGCGATGCACTAGGCTGGCGCAGATCGCGCCGACGGCGGTTAGGCCGACGATGCGGTCGACCAGCGCATTCGGCACATAGCGCGGCGTGCCATCACCAGCGACCGCCATCAGATGCGCCAGCGCCGCCCCGCCCTGGATCAAATCGTCATAAGCGGGCTTCGCCGCATAGGGGCCATCCTGGCCGAAGCCGAACACGCCAGCATAGACCAGCCGCGGATTGAGCGCGGAGATCAATTCATAGCCGAGGTTCAGCCGGGCCATCGCCTGGGGGCGGATGTTGTAGAGCAGGACATCGGCAGTCTTGACCATGCGCAGCACGGCTTCGCGGCCGGCCGGCTTCTTCAGGTCGAGGCAGATCACCCGCTTGCTGCGGTTGGTGTTGAGGGTGACCGGTCCCATGCCGGGATGGCGCCACGGGCCGATCTTGCGGGTGACGTCGCCCTCCGGCGATTCCACCTTGATGACGTCGGCGCCGTAGTCGCCGAGCGTCTGGGCGGCATACGGCCCCATCAGCACGGTGGTCATATCGATGACCTTGATGCCCGCAAGCGGTCCCATCGCGGCGTTGGCTCCCTCGTTCGTTGTTGTCGACAGAGCTAAAGGCACAGCCGGTTCCGGGGCAAGCGGTCACGCGCGTATGGGGCCATGCGCGAGACTGCGCCGCCGTAACATTCCGCCCCGCGGATCACGATGCGCGCCGTTGCATCGCACCAGATGTTCCACGCCGACACCAGCATTCTGCGATTCCCTTCGGCCCTACAGCTGTGTCAGCATGTCCTTCCAACATCCAAAAAACAGTCAGGGAGAACGCTGTCATGACGCTGTATCAGGGCAAATGCTTCTGCGGCACGGTCGAGCTGGAAGCCGATGGCGAGCCGGAGGCGATGGGCTATTGCCACTGCTCGTCCTGCCGGTCGTGGTCGGCGGGTCCGGTCAACGCCTTCACCTTGTGGAAGCCGACCAATGTGCGCGTCACCAAGGGCGCGGAGGCGATCGGCACCTATCACAAGACCGATATGAGCCACCGCAAATACTGCACCAAATGCGGCGGTCACCTGATGACCGACCATCCGCCGCTCGGCATGATCGACGTCTATGCCGCGACGATTCCGACGCTGAAGTTCACGCCCGGCGTCCACGTCAACTACGCGGAGAGCGTGTTGCCGATCAAGGACGGCCTGCCGAAGCTGAAGGACTTTCCGGCCGAGTTCGGCGGCTCCGGCGAGATGATGCCGGAGTGAGTATGATGTAGCCCCACCCGCCGTCATTCCGGGGCAAGGCCGCAGGCCTTGAACCCGGAATCTCGAGCTTGGCTTGCATCTCACCCGAACAATCTCGAGATTCCGGGTTCAATCGTCAACGCGCGAGCGCATTGACGATTGCCCCGGAATGACGAGCCCGCAGCCGGCTAGGCCTGGACCTGCACATTCTCCGCCTCGCGCTGCGGGGCCAGCTCCGGCGCTGGATCCGGCGGCCTTGTATCCAGCTCTTCGATCATGCCGCGCGCGATCTCGCGTTCGCCCATGATGACCATGTCCGCGCCGAGCGATTTCAGATGCTCGACCTCGGCGTCGGAATGCGCGCGCGCCACGATGTGCAGCGCCGGATTGGCGGCACGGGCCTGCTCGACGATCTGGCCGGCCTCGAACGCCTCGGGGATGGCGATGACGAGCGCATGCGCAGCCGCCGGATTGGTCGCGCGCAGCACGTTGCTGCGGGCGGCGTTGCCGGTGATGGTTTCGATGCCGGCGTCGTTGAGCTGCTTGAGAGTGTCTTCCGATGTCTCCACGGCAAGGAAGGCATGGCCGCGCTGCTGCAGCGCCTCGCCGACGAGCCGGCCGACGCGGCCATAGCCGACGACGATGGTGTGCTCCGTCAATTGCGTGACCGGGATCTCGGCAGGCTTCGGTGCCGGCGTCGCGGCGACGTCCGCGCGGCGGCGCTCCAGCCGCGGCAGCAGCCAGTCGAGCGCGGCGAACATCAGCGGATTGAGCATGATCGAGATGATCGCGCCGGCCAGGATCAGATCGCGGCCGGCTTTCGGCAGCAGATTGGTGGCACCGCCGATCTCGGCCAGGATGAAGGAGAACTCGCCGATCTGCGCGAGGCTTGCGGAAATGGTCAGCGCGGTAGAGGCCGGATGGCGGAACGCGACCACGATCAGAAACGCCGCGATCGACTTGCCGAACAGGATGATGAACAAGGTCGCGAGCAGCGGCCAGGGTTCGCGGATGATGCTGGCCGGATCGAACAGCATGCCGGCGGAGACGAAGAACAGCACCGCGAAGGCATCGCGCAGGGGCAGCGATTCCTGCGCGGCGCGCTGGCTCAGCGGCGACTCGCCGAGCATCATGCCGGCGAAGAACGCGCCGAGCGCCAGCGACACGCCGAACAGTTTCGTCGAGCCGAAGGCGACGCCGAGCGCGATCGCCAGCACCGCGAGGCGGAACAGCTCGCGCGAGCCGGTGTGGGCGACATAGTGCAGGATCCACGGGATCAGGCGGCGGCCGACCAGCAGCATCACCGCCATGAACACGCCGATCTTGGCGAAGGTCAGCAGCAGCACGCCGGTCAGACCCAGGCCGAAGCGGGCGGCGAGCGGATCGGCGGCGGCGACGTCGCCATTGCCGCTCTGCAGGCTGGCGAAGGCCGGGATCAGCACCAGCGCCAGCACCATCGCGAGGTCCTCGACGATCAGCCAGCCGACCGCGATGCGGCCGCGCTCGGTGTCCATCAGCCGCCGCTCCTGCAGCGCGCGCAGCAGCACCACGGTGCTGGCAACGGAGAGCGCGAGGCCGAACACGAGCCCGCCGCCGATCGACCAGCCCATCGCCCAGCTCAGCGCCATGCCCATCAGGGTCGCGACGGTGATCTGCACCACAGCGCCCGGCACGGCGATGGCGCGCACCGACATCAGGTCCTTGAGCGAGAAATGCAGGCCGACGCCGAACATCAGGAGGATGATGCCGAGCTCGGCGAGCTCGGTCGCCAGCGCCTGGTCGGCGACGAAGCCCGGCGTGAACGGGCCGACGGCAACGCCTGCGAGGAGATAGCCGACCAGCGGCGGGAACCGGAAGCGCTGCGCGAGAGCTCCGAAGACGAAGGCCAATCCAAGGCCGGCGACAATGGTCGCAATGAGGGGTGTGTCGTGCGGCATCTGAACTTATTGCACAGGAGGCCAAATGATGCACCGCGACCAATTGTGGCAGAGTTCCGTCACGCGGGTGGGGATGATGCGCGGACGCGCGCGGAAATCGGTGGTGAAGCGCGCGATCCGTTCCGTATGATCGGCGACGAGCCATCACGGGGTGATCAGACGCAATGCCCGCCGATCTCGTCCAGACCTTTCGTGCCTTCGCCTACAACAATGCGTGGGCCAATCACCGGCTGCTGACCGCCTGCGGCCAGCTCAGCGCCGACGATTTTGCCGCCGAGCGCACCGGCTTCTTCCCGAGCCTGCAGAAGACGCTCAACCACATCTACATCATCGATCTGTTCTACATTGATGCCCTGGAGGGCGGCTGGCTCGGCCCGATGGCGTGGCAGAACGAGGTGCCGTTCCCGCGCCTCGCCGATCTGGTGAAAGCGCAGAGCGCGATGGACCGCCGGCTGATCGGCTTCTGCGAGGCGCTGACACCGCCACGGCTCGACGAGAACGTCCGCATCAACCGCGAGACCCGCGTCCAGAACGAACGCTGCGACCGCCTGCTGCTGCATCTTTTCCAGCACGACATTCACCACCGCGGCCAGGCGCATGCGATGCTGTCAGCGACGGCCGTGAAGCCGCCGCAGCTGGACGAGTTCTTTCCGGCCGACGATGCCGGCTTGCGGGCAAAGGATTTTGGCGAGCTGGGGTTCAGCGAGGAGAAGGTGTGGCGGAGCTGAGGTAAGAACGTCTTTCCTCGTCATTCCGGGGCGCGCGAAGCGCGAGCCCGGAATGACAAGAAGGAGAAATCAGCGCGAAGCGATGGCCCACACCTCGCGTGGGAGCCGGTACATCACCTGCCGGCGCAGCGGGCTGTCGGCCTCGACGCGCGGATGATCGAAGTCAGACGCTTCGTCCCTGACCATGCCGAGCTTGCGCATCACGTTCTGTGAGGCCTCGTTGGCCGGCGCGGCATAAGCGATGACTTCATCGAGGCCGAGCTTGTCGAAGCCGAAGGCCAGCGCCGCGCGCGCGGCTTCCGTCGCAATTCCCTGCCCCCAGGCCGCCCGCGAGAGTCGCCAGCCGATCTCGACCGCCGGCGTGAACGGGGCGTCGAAGAACACGCGGAACAAGCCGGTCGCGCCGAGGAAGGCGCCGCTGGCTCGTTCTTCGACCACCCAAAAGCCAAAGCCGTGCTCGGCATGGTGCTTGATCTGGAAATCGATCCACTGATCGCAGGCTTGCCGCGTCGGCAGCGCGCGCAGATACCGCATCACCGCCGGATCGGCCGACATCGCCGCGAACGGCGCGCGGTCGTCGTCACGCCATTCCCGCAGAGTGAGGCGTTCGGTTTGAATGATCATGAGCGGTCAATGGGGCGGCTGATGACTAGATTGCCCCCGCCTTGGAGAGTTCGCTTGGGGCACCGTCATTGCGAGGAGCGAAGCGACGAAGCAATCCAGGGCGGCACATGTGGCCCTGGATTGCGTCGCTTCGCTCGCAATGACGGAGGATGGAGCCGGGCCTACTTCACCGGCTCCAAAATCGACACGTAGTTCGCCACCGCGGCGCCGCCCATGTTGAAGATGCCGCCGAGCTTGGCGTTGGGAAGCTGCATGCCCTCCGGCGCGGAGCCGGTGAGCTGCATGGCGGTCATCACGTGCATGGAGACGCCGGTGGCGCCGATCGGGTGGCCCTTGGCCTTGAGTCCGCCGGACGGGTTGACCGGCAGCTTGCCGTCCTTGAGCGTCCAGCCTTCCTTGATAGCACGAGCGCCCTGCCCCCTGGGAGTCAGGCCCATCGCTTCGTACTCGATCAGCTCGGCGACGGTGAAGCAGTCATGGGTCTCGACGAAGGAGAGATCGGACAGGGTGACGCCGGCCTTCTCCAGCGCGCGCTGCCAGGCCACCGTGCAGCCCTCGAAGGCGAGGATGTCGCGCTTGGACATCGGCAGGAAGTCCTGCGCATGCGCAGTGGCGCGAACGTTGACGGCCTTGGCGAACGACTTGGCCGTCTCGCTGTCGGTCAGCACCAGGGCCGCGGCGCCGTCGGAGACGAGCGAGCAGTCGGTGCGCTTCAGAGGGCCGGCGACATACGGGTTCTTCTCGCTCTCCGAGCGACAGAACTCGAAGCCGAAATCCTTGCGCATCTGCGCGAACGGATTGGCGACGCCGTTCTTGTGGTTCTTGGCCGCGATCAGCGCCAGCGCATCCGACTGGTCGCCATATTTCTGGAAATAGCCCTGCGCGATCTTGCCGAACACGCCGGCGAAGCCGCCGACGGTGTCGCCGTCTTCCGGCAGGTACGAGGCCTTGAGCAGGTTCTTGCCGATCTCCGGGCCCGGCGTGCGCGTCATCTGCTCGACGCCGACCACGAGGACGATCTTGGCGGCGCCCGCCGCAATGGCGCGGATGCCCTGGTGGACGGCGGCGGAGCCTGTCGCGCAGGCGTTCTCGACCCTGGTCGCCGGCTTGAAGCGCAGCGCCGGATCGGCCTGCAGCACCAGCGAGGCGGTGAAGTCCTGGGGCGAGAAGCCGGCGTTGAAATGACCGAGCACGATCTCGTCAACGTCGCCGGCGGAGATGCCGGCATCCGCCAGCGCCTCATTGGCGACCTTGACGACGAGGCTCTCGACGGTCTCGGCGTCGAACTTTCCGAACGGCGTATGCGCCCATCCGACGATGCTGGCGGTCATGCTGTCTCTCCCGAATGTCTCCCTGCCCTCACATGGCGCTTTGCGCCATGCGAGTCCAGAGGCTGGTGGCGGTCTCAGGCCACGAACTTGCCGCCCAGCTCATCCTCGATGTGGATGCGGATGATGTCGTCGAAGGTCTTTTCCTCGGTGGTAAAGCCGAGCTCGCGGGCGCGCTTGGCTTCGAACGTCCGCGGCCAGCCGGCGACGATGCCGACGATGAAGGGGTCGGGCTCCCGCTTGATGCGGTTGGCGACGTTGTCGCCGGCGACGCGGCGGAGCGCGGCGATCTGCTCGCCGACGGTGGCCGTCAGGCCGGGCATGGTCAGGTTCCGGCGCGGGCCGATCTTGGCGGTATCCATGGTCGCGGCATGCAGCAGGAAGCCGACCGCCGAGCGCGGCGTGGCGTGCCAATGCTGGACGTCCTCGGACACCGGCAGCACGGCCTCCTTGCCTGCCAGCGGCTCGCGCAGGATGTTGGAGAAGAAGCCGGACGCCGCCTTGTTCGGCGCGCCGGGGCGGATGCAGATGGTCGGCAGGCGGATGCCGACGCCGTCGAAGAAGCCACGCCGGCTGTAGTCGGCCAGCAAGAGCTCGCCGATCGCCTTCTGAGTGCCGTAGCTGAGCAGCGGCGCATTGACGAACTCGTCGCCGATGGCCGCGGGGAACGGCGCGCCGAACACCGCGATCGAGGAGGTGAAGACGAGGCGCGGCTTGTAGCCTTCGCCGATCAACCGGACAGCGTCGAACAGCATCCGCGTGCCGTCGAGATTGATGCGATAGCCCTTGTCGAAATCGAGCTCGGCCTCGCCGGAGACGATCGCGGCGAGATGGAAGATGACGTCGGGACGCGGAGCGACCAGCTTCTCGGCGAAGCCGGGGACGGCGAAGTCGCCGGCGATGGTCTCGACCGGAATGCTCGTGTCGGGCTTCGCTGGCGCGACGATGTCCTGCAGCGTCAGGCGGGTGATGGCGGCCTCGCCAAGGCGGCCGTCGCGGACCAGCCGCTCCACCAGCTTGCGCCCGACCATGCCGGCGGCGCCGAGAACGAGAATATGCAAGGGGATGCTCCTTCGAATGCAGAAATAGGCGCGGTCTTTCGACCGTCATTGCGAGCGAAGCGAAGCAATCCAGAGTCGCGCGTGAGACTCTGGATTGCTTCGTCGCTTCGCTCCTCGCAATGACGTGTGTTTAGGATCCGCGCAAGCGGGAAGCGACGCGTTGTTCGGGCCCGCGGTCAAACCCGCCCTACTCCTTCACCGCGCCGGTCATGGCCGACACATAATGCTCGACGAAGAAAGCGTAAAGGATCACGAGGGGCAGCGAGCCGACCAGGGCGCCGGCCATCAGTGATCCCCATTTGTAGATGTCGCCGTCGACGAATTCGTTGACGATGGCCACCGGCACGGTCTTGTTCGGCGTCGACTGCAGGAAGGTCAGCGCGTAGATGAACTCGTTCCAGCATAGCGTGAACGAGAAAATGAAGGCCGAGATCAGCCCGGGCACGGCGAGCGGCACCACGATCTTGACCAGGATCTGCCAGCGGCTGGCGCCGTCGATCAGGGCGCATTCCTCGAGCTCGAAGGGGATGGTCTTGAAGTAGCCCATCAGGAGCCAGGTCGAGAACGGGATGAGCAAGGTCGGATAGACCAGGATCAGCGACAGCGGCGAGTCGAACAGGCCGTAGGCCTGGATCACCGAGGCCAGCGGGATGAACAGGATCGACGGCGGCACCAGATAGGCGAAGAAGATCAGAACGCCGACGGTGTCGGCGCCCTTGAAGCGCAGCCGGACGATCGCATAGGCCGCGAGCACCGAGGCGAAGATCGACAGCGTGGTGGCGCCGACCGCGACATACATCGTGTTCCACAGCCAGCGCGGATATTGCGTCTCGAACAGCAATTTCGAGATGTGCTTGAAGGTCGGATGCACCACCCAGAACGGGTTGTACTTCTCCATGTCGATGAGCTGCTCGTCGGGTTTGATCGACGTCAGGCCCATCCAGTAGAACGGGAACAGCAGCACCAGGAGAATGATGCCGAGCGGCAGATACAGCGTGATCAGCCGGCGCGGCAGCGACTCCAGGTAGCTCATGCCCTCGCTGTCGTCGCCGGCGGCGAGCGCCGCGGCGGTCTTGGTCGCGTTGGATTGCGCCTTCGGCGGCAGCGTGGTGTCTGTCATTGGTCGGATCCTTGCTGCCATTTGCGCCGTTGCATGCCGAACCAGGAGATCGCGATCGCCGCCATCAGGAACGGGATCATGGCGGTGGCGATCGCGGCGCCCTCACCGAGACGGCCGGAGATGATGCCGCGCTGATAGCTGAGCGTCGCCATCAGATGCGTGGCGTTGACCGGGCCGCCGCGGGTCAGAGCCCATATCAGCTGGAAGTCGGTGAAGGTGAACAGCACCGAAAAGGTCATCACGACCGCGATGATCGGCGTCAGCAGTGGATAGGTGATGTAGCGGAAGCGCTGCCAGCTGGTGGCGCCGTCGAGCGTGGCCGCCTCGTAGAGCGAGGGCGACACGGTCTGCAGGCCGGCCAGCAAGGTGATGGCGACGAACGGCACGCCGCGCCAGATATTGGCAATGATCACGGAGGCGCGCGCCCAGGCGGTGTCGCCGAGGAAGTTGATGTTCTGGGTGATGACGCCGAGCTTGATCAGCGACCAGGAGATGATCGAGAACTGCGCGTCATAGATCCACCAGAACGCGATCGCCGACAGCACCGTCGGCACGATGAAGGGGATCAGCACGATGGCGCGGATCATCGCCTTGAACGGCATGTGCCGGTTCAGCAGCAGTGCGAGATAAAGCCCGATCGCAAATTTGATGGCGGATGCCACGATCGTGTAGAGCAGCGTGTTGAACACCGACAGCCAGAAGATCGAATCGTCCCACAGCCATTCGTAGTTCTCGATGCCGACGAAGACGCCGCTGCGGCCGATCTTCTCGTCGGTGAAGCTCATCCAGACGCCGAGCCCGAGCGGATAGGCCAGGAACAGGATCAGGAACGCCGCCGCGGGCAGCATGAACCACAGCGCGATGACGTTGCGGTTGGTCTTCAACCGTGTCCAGGCCGATGGCTCGCCGATGGCAGCGCCCGGGGGCATCGAGGTCTGAATGGTACTCATCTGATCGAGCAGCTCCCTTCGCGACGAAAGATGGACAAGGCACAGCCCGCCCACCACGTTCGGGACCGATAGTTCAAGGCACCGTCATTGCGAGGAGCGAAGTGACGAAGCAATCCAGAGTCAGGCGCGCCGCCCTGGATTGCTTCGCTTCGCTCGCAATGACGGTGGGCATGGCGCGGCGCGCCTTTGCCCACCCTACGCTGTCAACCCCGCCTCAGCGGAAGATGCGCTTGGCGGAGCGCTCGGCGCTCGCCATGGCGGTCTTCACATCCTCGCGGCCGGTGCAGTAGTTCGCGAACATGTCGACCAGGACGAAGTCGGCGATCGCGGCCGCGGCAGCCTCGCCGAGCTTGCCGAGGCCGGCCGGCGTGGTCGCAGTCGCGGCGACGTCGCGATACGGCGTGTTCTTCGGATCGGCCGTCCAGATCGGATTGGCGTCGTAACCCTTGAGGAAGTGCGAGAGATAGCCCTGCGCCGCCTCGATCCACGGATTGAACTGCTCCGGCTCAAGCATGAAGGCGGTGAACGCCTTGCAGGTCTGCGGGTACTTGGAGAAGTTGAACACCAGGATCGGGAAGCCGAGATGCATCTCGCGGGTCTTGCCGTCCAGGCCCGGCGGCAGATGCGCGTGGTTCATGTCCTCGGCGATCTGCGGCGCTTCCTTCTTGGCGGTGACGTAGATCGAGATGCCGTTGACGGTGGTGTAGAGCTGGCCGGCCAGGAACGCCTTGTTGTTCGACGAGTCGTTCCACGACGCGGTGCCCGGGACGAAATTGTCGTACAGGCCCTTGACGTATTCAAGCGCCTTGGCGGTCTCCGCCGAGTTGATGACGACCTTGTTGTCCTTGTCGATCAGGTTGCCGCCATGCGCCCACAGCGCCCAGTGCACCCAGCCATTGGCGTCGCCGGAGGCGTGGCCGAGCGCCATGCCGCCCGGCGTGCCGTTCTTGTTCATGGCCTTGAAGAACTCGGACATGCCGGCCAGGTCCTTCGGGAATTCCTTGAAGCCGGCCTTCTCGGCCGCCGAGACGCGGTAGTTGATCAGGCCGCCGGTGGCCGCCACGGGAATGCCGATCCACTTGCCGTCGAGCATGCCGTAGGCCTTGCCCGAGTCGGTCCAGCCGCCGCACTTCTTGCCGAGGTAGTCGGCAACGTCGGTCATGTCGACGCATTTGTTGGAGAACAGGAAGGGCAGCGTGTAGAGGCCCCAGACCATGTCGAGCCCCTGCCCGGTGTTGGCCGCGACCGAGGCCTTGGGCTGGACGTCGTCATAGGATTCGTTGGAAATGTTGATCGTGACGTTGTTGGCCTTCTGGAAGGCGTCGACGATCTTCATGAAGGCCACGTCCTCGGCCTCGACGAAGCGCTTCCAGCGCATCATGTTGACCTTGGCGCCGGGCTCCGGCTTCCAGGGCGAGGTCTGCGCCCAGGCCTTGGCATAGCCGAGCAGCTCGTCGGCCGACATCGTCGCCGCAGCGGCCATCAAGGTCGCGCCACCCTTGAGCAGAGACCGTCGATCCGTGAGGAATTTCGTCATCTGAAGTTCTCTCCCATTGAATATTGCTTGTTTTGTTTGTTGCCGATTTTTCGGTCGTTTTAGTTCCAAGTCGTCCAGCGCCGCACGGCCGGATCAAAGTCTCCGGCCGGTATCCTTGTCGAACAGATGCGCCGCCGACGCGCGCGGACGCAGATGGATCTTCTCGCCGGGATTGACCTCGTGGCGATCGCGGAACACCGCGATGATGTCCTGGGTACCGATGCGGGCGACGATCTGGGTCTCGGAGCCGGTCGGCTCGACCACGATCACCTCGGCCTCGATGCCGTCATCGGCGAGTTCGAGATGCTCCGGCCGCACGCCGTACACCACGGGGCGGCCGTCGGACGCGGCCGGCGCCGTCAGCAGCGGCAGCTTGGCGCCGTTGTCGGTCTCGACATAGACCGAGCCATTGGACTTCAGGTGGCCGTTGAGGAAGTTCATCGCGGGCGAGCCGATGAAGCCGGCGACGAACTGATTGTCCGGCTTGTCGTAGAGATCGAGCGGCGAGCCCATCTGCTCGACAATGCCGTCATGCATGACGACGATCTTGTCGGCCATGGTCATGGCCTCGATCTGGTCGTGGGTGACGTAGACCGTGGTGGTCTTGAGCCGCTGGTGCAGCTCCTTGATCTCGGTGCGCATCGCGACACGCAGCTTGGCGTCGAGGTTCGACAGCGGCTCGTCGAACAGGAACACCTGGGGATCGCGCACGATGGCGCGGCCCATCGCGACGCGCTGGCGCTGGCCGCCGGAGAGCTGGCGCGGGTAGCGGTCGAGCAGCGGCGTCAGCGCCAGGATCTCGGCGGCGCGCGCCACGCCCTTCTTGATGTCCTCGGGCCGCGCGCCGCGCAGCTTCAGCGAGAAGCCCATGTTGTCGGCGACGGTCATGTGCGGATAGAGCGCGTAGTTCTGGAACACCATTGCGATGTCGCGCTCTTTCGGCTGCACATTGTTGACGACGCGCTCGCCGATCGAAATGGTTCCGGAGGTGATGTTCTCGAGACCTGCGAGCATGCGCAGCAGCGTCGACTTGCCGCAGCCGGACGGACCGACCAGCACGACGAACTCGCCATCCTCGATCGGGATGGTCACGCCGTGCAGCACCTCGAATCCGCCGAAAGATTTGCGCACGTCGCGAATTTGCACCGACGACATCAACTTCCTCCTCAAAGACCGGCTGCATTGGCTGCAGACCGGCGGCATTCTCACCCATTGTGCGCGGCCGTTTGATCGGGCCGCTTGTCGTTATGTAGTCTTCTGATCGTTCAGGCGGCGCTGAAGTGGCGCCAGCTCAGCACGCATTGTCGGCAGTTTGGTTCTCTTTCGCAATGCTTCGCTTAGCAACCGCGTGATAGCGCTGTCAATATCGCTTGTGTACCAGACCGCCTATGCTATGAGCGACGGATGGGACGGAAACGTATCACGCCGGGCAAGGTGCGGCTGACCGAGGTTGCGGCCTTGGCCGGTGTCAGCCCGATCACGGTGTCACGCTTCTTCCGCAATCCCGACACGGTCTCGGCCGGCCGCCGGCTGCGCATCGAAAGCGCCGCCAAGGATCTCGGCTACGTGCCCAACCTCGCCGCGCGCGCGCTCGCATCGCAGCGCACCGAAGTGATCGGCGTGCTGATACCGTCCCTCACCAACAACGTGTTCTCCGACGTGCTGCGCGGCATCTATGATGCTTTCGAAGGCAGCCGTTACAGCATCCAACTTGCGAATACACGCTACAGCGTGCTGCAGGAGGAACGGCTGCTGCGGCTGTTCCTGATGCAGAAGCCGGCTGGGATGATCGTCACCGGCGTCGACCAGACCGCGGAAGCGCGCGCGATCGTGCAGGCGGCGGAATGTCCTGTCGTGCAGATCATGGAGCTCGGCGCCGATCCGATCGACATGATGATCGGCTTTTCGCATGTTGACGCCTGTTATGCAGCGATTTCGCACCTTCTCGCGCAGGGCTGCCGGCGGATCGGCTTCCTCGGCGCGCGCATGGACCCAAGGGTGCAAAGGCGCCTGCAGGGCTATCAGAACGCGACGAAGGCCGCCGGCCTGTTCGACCCGCGACTGATCGTCACGACGGCGGTGCCGACCTCGACGACCATGGGCGGCAACCTGTTCTCGGATCTGATGCTGAAGGCGCCGGACATCGATGCCGTGTTCTGCGCCAATGACGACCTCGCGCTCGGTGTGCTGTTCGAATGTCAGCGCCGCCACATCGCCGTGCCCGAGCAGATCGCCATCGTCGGCTTCAACGACATGGAGTTCATGGCGTCGGCGGTTCCGACGCTGACCAGCGTCCGCACCAATCGCTACGAGATGGGCCTGCGCGCGGCGACGATGATCATGGACGAGGTCGAAGGGCGCCCCGTAACGGAGCGCGTCATCGATCTCGGCTTCGAGGTGATGGAGCGGCAGAGTTCGACCCTGCAGCACGCCACCGCAAAGCAGCCGGTGCAGGCCGACCGCGCCTCAGGAACAAAATGGTAGCGCAACCAAAATTGCTGATCTAGAACCACGCTGACGACGATGACTTGAACGAAAGACGTAGGCGACATCAACACCGGCCCATTGCCATCAGGCGCCTTGTTTCGCGCACGTCCTGACCAGACCGGCTCGCCACGTTTGCACTGCGGGAGGAATGAAATGACAAAATCCAACGGACATGCCGGCAACGGCGCTGACAAGAGCCGCAAGCTACGCTCGCAGGCGTGGTTCAACGATCCGCACAATCCGGGCATGACGGCGCTGTATCTCGAGCGCTATCTCAACTTCGGCCTGACCCGCGCCGAGTTGCAATCGGGCAAGCCGATCATCGGCATCGCCCAGACCGGCAACGACCTGTCGCCGTGCAACCGCCACCACCTCGAGCTGGCGCATCGCGTGCGCGAGGGCATCCGCGAGGCCGGCGGCATCGCGATGGAGTTTCCGACCCATCCGATCCAGGAAACCGGCAAGCGCCCGACCGCGGCATTGGACCGTAACCTCGCCTATCTCGGCCTCGTGGAAATCCTGTTCGGCTACCCGCTCGACGGCGTCGTGCTGACCACCGGCTGCGACAAGACCACGCCCGCCTGCCTGATGGCGGCGGCGACCGTGAACATTCCCGCGATCGTGCTGTCCGGCGGACCGATGCTCAACGGTTGGCACGAGGGCCAGCGCACCGGCTCCGGCACCGTGGTGTGGAAATCGCGCGAGCGGCTCGCCGCCGGCGAGATCGACTACGAGGAGTTCATGCAGATCGTCGCGTCGTCGGCGCCGTCGGTCGGGCATTGCAACACCATGGGGACGGCCTCGACGATGAACGCGCTGGCGGAAGCGCTCGGCATGTCCCTGCCCGGCTGCGCCGCGATCCCCGCGCCCTATCGCGAGCGCGGCCAGATCGCCTACGAGACCGGCAAGCGCATCGTCGACATGGTGTGGGAAGACCTGAAGCCCTCGGACATTCTCACTCGCAAGGCGTTCGAGAACTGCATCGTCGCCAACTCCGCGATCGGCGGCTCGACCAACGCGCCGATCCACATCAACGCGCTGGCGCGCCATGTCGGCGTCGAGCTCAATATCGATGACTGGCAGACCGTCGGCCACGACGTGCCGCTGCTGGTCAACATGCAGCCGGCCGGCTTCTATCTCGGCGAGGAATTCCACCGCGCCGGCGGCGTGCCGGCTGTCATCGGCGAGTTGATGCGCCACAAGCGCATCCACGAGGACGCCATCACCGTCAACGGCCGCAGCATGGGCGACAATTGCCGCGCGGCGCCGAAGCCGGACAATGACGTGATCTGGTCCTACGACAAGCCGCTGGTGAAGGACGCCGGCTTCCTGGTGCTGCGCGGCAATTTGTTCGATTCCGCGATCATGAAGACCAGCGTGATCTCCAAGGAATTCCGCGACCGCTATCTCGTCAATCCGAAGGACCCGAACGCCTTCGAAGGCCGAGCCATCGTATTCGAGGGACCGGAGGATTATCACGACCGCATCGACGATGAATCACTGGCGATCGATGAGCACTGCGTGCTGTTCATCCGCGGTGCCGGCCCGATCGGCTATCCCGGCGGTGCCGAGGTGGTGAACATGCAGCCGCCGGCGGCGCTGATCAAACGCGGCATCCTGTCCCTGCCCTGCATCGGCGACGGCCGGCAGTCCGGCACCTCGGGCTCGCCGTCGATCCTCAACGCCTCGCCGGAGGCGGCCGCCGACGGTGGCCTTGCGATCCTGAAGACCGGCGACAAGGTCCGCATCGACCTCAACAAGGGCTCGGCCAACATCCTGATCTCGGATGAAGAGGTCAAAAAGCGCCATGCCGAGCTCAAGGCCAAGGGCGGCTTCCCGCATCCGGCCAACCAGACGCCGTGGCAGGAGCTCTATCGCAACACCGTCGGCCAGCAGGCCACCGGCGCCTGCATGGAGTTGGCCACGCGGTACCAGAACATCGCCGGCACCGTCGGCGTGGCCAGGCATAATCACTAGACACAAGGCACAAAGCCAGCCACCGTCATTGCGAGGAGCGAAGCGACAAAGCAATCCAGAGCCGCACGCGCAGCCCTGGATCGCTTCGCTGCGCTCGCGATGACGACAAAGCAAACTGTACTACAGGGAGACCCCATGTCCGACCGCCTCAAGGGCAAGCGCGCCTTTGTCACCGCCGCCTCAGCCGGCATCGGCCGCGCCTGCGCCATCGCTTTCGCGCGGCAAGGCGCCACCGTGTTCGCCACCGACATCGACGAGAAGGGTCTCGCGTCGCTGAAGGCCGAGGGCATTGCCGAGGTCGCCACGCTCGACGTGCGCAACACGGCGGCCGTGAACGCGATGGCCGAGCGGGTCGGCAAGGTCGAGATCCTGCTCAATGCCGCCGGCTTCGTGCACAACGGCACCATCCTCGACTGCTCGGACGACGACTTCGATTTCTCCTTCGATCTGAACGTCAAGTCGATGCACCGCACGATCCGCGCCTTCCTGCCGAAGATGCTGGCCGAGAACGGCGGCGCGATCGTCAACATCGCCTCCGCTGCCGGCGTGTTCAAGGCGGCCCCGAACCGCTACGTCTACGCCGCGACCAAGGCGGCGGTGGCGGCGCTGACGCGCTCGGTCGCCGCGGACTACGTCGCCAGGAAGATCCGCTGCAACTGCATCTGCCCCGGAACGATCGAGACGCCGTCGCTGCTGGGACGCGCGGCGGCCGCGGGTCCGAACGGGCTCGAGATGTTCATCTCGCGCCAGCCGATGGGCCGGCTCGGCACGGCCGAGGAGATCGCGCATCTCGCGGTGTATCTCGCCAGCGACGAGAGCGCGTTCACCACGGGCGTCGCGCATACGATCGACGGCGGCTGGACGTTGTGACACTTACCTCTCCCCGCTTGCGGGGAGAGGTCGGATCGCATCGCAAGATGCGATCCGGGTGAGGGGGTACAGGTCTAACAACGCGCACCACCGCGTCTGCCCCTCACCCCAGCCCTCTCCCCGTGAAGAACGGGGAGAGGGAGCGCACCGCTCGCACGGAAACAGCCGGGCCAAATCGGGGAAACACCATGAACCACATCGACCTCGCCAATCGCTGCGCCGTTGTGACCGGCGGTGCCCAAGGTTTCGGGCGCGCCATCGCCGAGCGCTTCAAGGCGTCGGGAGCCAAGGTTGCGATCTGGGATCACGACATTGCGCTTGCCGAGAAGACCGCCAAGGAGATCGGCCCGGAGGTGCTGGCGCTGCAGGTCGACGTCACCGACACCATCGCCGTCGAGGGCGCGCGCGACACGACGCTGGCGGCGTTCGGCACCATCGACATCCTGGTCAACAATGCCGGCATCGCCGGCATCAACAAGACGGTGTGGGAGACCGACCTCGAGGAATGGCGCAAGGTGCTGCGCATCAATCTCGACGGTCCCTTCATCTGCGCCAAGGCGATCGTGCCGGTCATGCTGAAGCAGGGCTATGGCCGCATCGTCAACATCGCCTCGATCGCCGGCAAGGAAGGCAATCCGAACGCGGCGCACTACTCCGCCTCGAAGGCGGGCCTGATCGCGCTGACCAAGTCGCTCGGCAAGGAGCTGGCGCAGCACAACATCACGGTGAACGCGGTGACGCCAGCGGCGGCCAAGACCGCGATCTTCGACCAGATGACCGAAGCCCACATCAATTTCATGCTGTCGAAGATCCCGAAGGGCCGCTTCGTGCTGGTGGAGGAGCTCGCCGCGCTGGTGTCGTGGCTGGCTTCGGAAGAGTGCTCGTTCTCGACCGGCGCGGTGTTTGATATCTCCGGCGGCCGCGCGACTTATTAGTTGCGTTTTCGTACGGTGGTCAAAGCAGCCGTCCGAAGGACGGCAGCGTGCCCACCATCGGCTGGCGCCCGTGAGGATGGTGGGCACGGCGCGCGAAAGTCTCGCAAACAACAGGCATCCTGCCCCGCGCCTTTGCCAACCTACAAGATCTCATAAGGAGCCGCGCATGACGATCCACCACGGCGGATGCCTCTGCGGCGCGGTGCGTTTCCAATGCGCGGGCGAGCCGATCAACGTGCGCATCTGTCATTGCCGCAACTGTCAGCGCGCGACCGGAGCGCCATTCTTCGCCCGCGCGCTGTTTGCGCATGAGGCGCTGACGATCATCGGCGACACCGCGCGCTACCCCTCCTCCGATGCGCTCGACCGGATGTTCTGCCCGCGCTGCGGCGTCCGGCTGTTCTCCTGGCGCAACACCCGCCCGGTGGTCGGCGTCGCCCTGGCCTGCTTCGACGACCCCAACATTTTCGCGCCGACCGAGCACATCTGGGTTTCGAAGAAACTCGGTTGGATCAAGCTTAACGACGGCCTGCCGCAATTTCCGGAAAATCCCGCGTAGCATCGCGGAACCAGCGTGCTTATGTAAGGGCTCAACGCTTCCGGAACCCGAATCCTTGAACATCTCGCTCTACGGCATCTCCGTCTGGATCCTGCCGATCGTCATCGCCATCACCTTCCACGAGGCCGCACATGCCTTCGCGGCCTTGCGCTTCGGCGATGACACCGCGCTGAAACTCGGCCGCGTCAGCTTCAATCCGATCCGGCACATCGATCCGTTCGGCACCATCCTGCTGCCGGGCATGCTGCTGCTGTCGGGATCGCCGTTCCTGTTCGGCTATGCCAAGCCGGTCCCGGTTGATTTTCGCAACCTCAAGCCGCTGCGAGCGGGCATGGTGATGGTCGCGCTGGCGGGGCCGGCCACCAACATCGCCCTCGCCTTGGCAGCCGCACTGGCCTTCCACCTGATGCCGTTCGTCCCTCCTGGCAGCGGACAGTGGGTTGCCCACAATCTGTACAATGCCTTTTCGTTTAACATCCTGCTCGCCGTCTTCAATATGCTCCCGATACCGCCGCTCGACGGCGGCCGGGTCGCGGTCGGCCTGCTGCCGTCGGTCCTGGCGCGGCCGTTTGCCCGGCTCGAGCCCTATGGCATGCTGATTCTGATCGGATTCCTGATCCTGCTGCCGCTGGCGGGTTCCCAGTTCGGTCTCAATCTTAATTTTGTGTCAGGGCTGCTCAGCGCCACGACCGATTCTCTGAAGCAGCTGCTTCTGTTATTGACGGGTAATGCCTAAATTCACCCGCTGGGGATGGTAAACAACGAGCTCCGAGGGCACTCTTGGTCAAAGCCGCTGACATGATGATCGCACGCCGCGCCGATACGCGCGCCCGTGCCGATTTCGCGACCTGGAAGATGATCGCCAAGCTGAACGGCGCCTCCGGCCTGCCCCCGGCGGCTCAGGAATTCCTGGCGAGCTACAAGACCCGCCTCAACGAGATGTCCGAGGGTGAGGCGACCGAGGCCACCATCCGCGAGATGTACAAGGCCTATTACGCCGAGATGGGCGGCGGCGGCGCTCCGCCGGAGGTCAAGCCGGTCAAGGCCGAACCTGTCACCGACAACGTCACGGCCTTCCGCAAGCTGCCGCCGAAGCCGAAGGCGGCACAGACCAGCGGCCAGGCCGCCCAGCGCAAGATGCCCGCGGCGCTGATCTTCGTCGCACTGTGCGTGGTCTATGTCGGAATCAGGCTGTACTGGCCCTAGGCGCTTCGCATCCGCTCATTTGGGCGGATTGAACTTGACCGGCAGCGTGAACGCAAACTCGTCGTCGGTCAGTCCTGCCGGCGGTCGCGGCACCGGATCGGAGCGGCGCACCATGGCGATGGCGGCCTGGTCGAACTCAGCGTCGCCGGACGATTCCTTCACATCGACCGAGATCACGCGGCCGAGCCGGTTGAGCATGATCGCCAGCTTGACCTGGGCAGCCACCTTTCTGCCCTGCGGATACTTCTTGTGCAGCTCGAAATAGGCGCTGATCTTGCGGCCCCAATTGGCGGTGAGCTTTTCCTGATCCTTGCCGATGCCGACGTTGGGCGCCTTGGTCTTCTCAGCCTCGGGCGCCTTCTCGTCGAGCGCCTTGCGGGCGCTGTCTTCCGAGGCTTCCTGCGCCTCCGACGCATTGGTCTGGACGGTCGCGACCTTCTGCTCCTCGGTCGGCTTCTTCACATCGGAGGTCGTGACCTCGCGATCCGCCTCCTCCGTCGTGGTCGGCACGTCCTTCGGCAGGTCGGTCTGCTCGACCTCCGCCTTCTGCTCCTGCATCTGCGGCGCTGCGGCCTGGGCGACGGAATCCTGCCCGACCGGCACCTCGTCATTGTCGACCTTCGGCGAGGCCATATCGATGTCGATGACCTCGGCGCCGGCGGCGCCGAGACCGCCCAGCTCCTCGTCGTCCTTGAAGCTCGTCAGCGCCAGCGCCGCGCCGCCGACATGCAGCACGACCGCCGCCACCGTGGCGAGCAGCCACAGACGGTTCGAGCTGGCATATCCGGTGTCGAGATCGCTCATGCTGGCTCGCGCCTCAGGGCTGGGCGGGTGGCGGCGCGGCCGGCTGACCGGCGGCAGCGGCAGGCGGCGCTTCGAGCGCCACCAGCTTGATCTTGGTGTAGCCGCCGGCGCGCAGCAGCTCCAGCACGCCCATCAGTTCGCCGTACGGCACCAGCTTGTCGGCGCGCAGGAAGATGGCGCGGTCCTTTGGCACGTCAGGCATCGCATCGAGCTCGCGGATCAGATCGACGCGCTTGACCAGGTTCTCCCCGATCGCGAGCGTGAGGTCTGGCTTGATCGAGACGTAGGTCGGCTTGTCCGGCTTCTTCTGCGGCGTCGCGCTCGACGACGGCAGGTCGATCGGCAGATCGACCGTCGACAGCGGCGCGGCCACCATGAAGATGATCAGAAGCACCAGGATGACGTCGATGAACGGCGTCACGTTGATGTCGTGGGTCTCGTCGAAATCGTCGTCGAGATCGCCTTCGGACAGCGAGACGGCCATCGCCCGTTACTCCGCCGCGCGTGCGTGGACGCTGACATGGCTGCGATCGAGATCGCGCGACAGCAGCCGCCCGGTGGCGCCCGACGCGCGGTTGACGAGCTCCAGATAGCCCTTCGTGACGCGCGAGAAGTGATTGTAGATGATGACGGCGGGAATGGCGGCGGCCAAGCCGATCGCGGTCGCCAGCAGCGCCTCGGCGATGCCCGGCGCGACCACCGCCAGATTGGTCGTCTGCGATTTCGAGATGCCGATGAAGCTGTTCATGATGCCCCAGACGGTGCCGAACAGTCCGACGAAGGGCGAGATGGCGCCGACGGTGGCGAGCAGGCCCATGCCGGTCCGCACCCGCCGTGCCTCGGCGCGTACGATCTCGCTGAAGCTCGAGGCCGCCCGCTCCTTGATGCCCTCGTCGCTGGCGAGCCCGGCCGACAGCCGGGCTTCAGCAATCGCTGCCTGCAGCAGCACGGACCCGACATTCTTGCCCTTCCCCAGCGCGAGCTGCGCCTCGGCCAGCGACTTGGCCGCGGTGAGCTTGCGCAGCGCCCCGGACAGGCCGCGGCGCAGGACCGAGAATTCGATGCTCTTGGCGATCAGGATCGTCCAGCTTGCAACCGACGCGAGCGCCAACGCAATCATCACAGCTTTGACGACAATGTCCGCCTTGAGGAACATGCCGAGCGGCGACAGCTCGTCCAGGCCGGTGGCGACCGCCTTGCCGCCCTTCGCACCGGCTTCCGCCGTCGGCGCTGCAGCCGAGGCGCCAGTCACGGCACCAGTGGCGTCAGCTTTGGCCGGGGGCTGAACGGACACGTCGGTCAAGACGGCCGGCGCCGGATTGGCCGGCTGTTGCTGCGCATGTGCAAGACAACCCGCAGCCACCGACAGACATGACAGGACGATTGCACACCTAACAAGGAACGATGTCATCATATCTCGGCCCACTAAACCTCGGCCCATTGCCGGATCAGATTGTGATAGATGCCGGTCAGCTTGACCGCATCGGGATCGTCCCTCCCGAGGCGTTCCGTCAAACTCTGAATCGCAGTGTCCAGATCGAAGATCATGCTCCGGACGTGAGCATCCCGTATCATGCTCTGCATCCAGAAAAAAGAGGCGACCCGGGCGCCCCGCGTGACCGGCGTGACCATGTGAAGGCTGGAAGACGGGTACAGCACCGCGTGCCCAGCTGGCAACTTGACTTCGTGCGAGCCATAGGTGTCCTCGATCACAAGCTCGCCACCGTCATAGGTCTCGGGCTCGGCCAGGAACAAGGTCATCGACAGGTCGGTGCGGATGCGCAGGCCTGTCAGCGGATCACCGCGCACGGCATTGTCGACATGGATGCCGAAATGGTCGCCGCGCGAGGCGGTGTAGCGGTTGAACAGCGGCGGAAAGATCTGCAGCGGGATCGCCGCCGAGAGGAAGCGCGGATTCTTGGTCAGCGCGGTGATGATGCGCTGGCCCAGCACCCGGGCCGCCTCGCCGCCCGGCGGCAGTTGCTCGTTGCGCTTGACCATGGCCGACTGCGCCCCGGCCGTCGAGCGGCCGTCCTCCCACTCCGCCGCATCCATGATGCGGCGGAAGTCGGCGACCTCGTCTTTCGACAGTACGTCCGGGATGCAGATCAGCATGATCAGAACTTCGCAGTGGTGACGATGTAGAAGGCGCGGCCCGGTGCGACGGAGACGAATGGCACCGCGCTCCGATACAGCGTGTCGTAGTAGAGCTTGTTGGTCAGGTTCTGGGCGTACAGCTTCATCGTCCAGTTCTTGTCGATCTTCTTCTCGACGAACGCATCGAAGCGCCAGTACGCCGGCAGCTCGTTGCCGGTGTTGGCCGCGAAGGTGCCGCCATAGACCTTGGAGCGGTAGACCGCCTGCCCGCCGATCTCCCAGCCATTGTCGAACTTGTACTTCGACAGCATGCTGAAGGACTGGTGGGCGATGTTGGCGAGCTGCAACCCGACGTTCGAGGTGATCCCGCTCTGCGTGACCTTGGACTGCATCAGCACCAGGCCGCCGAAGATGCTCCAGCGATCCGTCAGCTTGCCTTCCGCCTCGATGTCGATGCCCTGGATACGGTAGGCCGCGCCCGAGGTGAGCACGTTGTTGACCGTCTCGCGGGCGTTGTCCTTGGTGGTCTGGAACAGCGCAGCCGAGACCAGCAGGTGGCGATCGACGAGCTCCCATTTGGTGCCGAGCTCGGCGGCCTTGTTGCGCTCCGGCCCGAGCAGCACCGCGGTGTTGGCGGGCACGCCGCCGTAGTCGGTGCCGGTGGCGTCGAGCTCGGAGCCGAACGGATTGGCCGAGGTCGCATAGGCCGCATAGATGCTGCCGATCGGCATCGGCTTGTAGACCAGGCCGACATTGTAGTTGACGAGGTCGGCGTTCATCTTGAGGTATTTCGGCGAGTTGGTCGACGAGCTCATGTTGTAGCCGTCGTAACGCACGCCGCCGTTCAGGATGATGATGTCCCGCCAGTTGGCGGTGTCCATCACATAGGCACTGTTGGTGTTGACACCGTAGCGCGTCGGATTGCCCGTCAGCGACGGCAGCGTCGTGTACTGCCTGTAGGTATACTGCGGCGAATAGAGATTGACGCCGGTCTGCGCGCTGGTGCTGGTCGAGCCGGCACCGAACAGCTCCGCCGCCAGGCCGGTGTAACGGTCGATCGAGATGTTCTCGTTGGAGAACTCCGTGCCGACCACCGCGGTGTGCTTCACGCCCCAGGTATCGAGCTTGAAGGTGGCGTCGTTCTGGTTGGCCCAGACGTCGACGGTCTGGTAGCGGCTCTGCGTGCTGGCCGTGGTGGTCCAGAGCAGCGGGTTCGCGTTGGTCGTGATCGGGTTCTGCGGCAGCGTACCGATGTAGTTCAGCTCGGAATGCTCGCCACGGAACTTACTGGTCAGCGTGATCGCCTCATTGACCTTGTACTCGGCCGTCGCCGTGCCGAAATCCTGCCGCGCCGCCTGGAAGTCGCGGTTGAGGAAGCCGTACCAGGTCTCGCGGGGAATGCCCGCCGAGGTCACCGGCACGTTGCCCTGCTTGTAGTAGGGCACGCCGAAATCCGGATAGCCGGAGAGATCGGTGTGGACATAGTTGGTGGTGATCTTGAGATCGTCGATCGGCGTCCACTTGGTCGACAGGAACGCGCCCCAGCGGTCGTCGGTGACGAAGTTGCGCCCGGCGACGTTGGAGTCCTGGAACACGCCGCCGGTGCGCACCGCGAACGTCGGCGAGATCACCTGGTTGACGTCGAGCGTCACCCGCTTCTGCTGGTCGGTGCCGAACTCGGTGTCCATCCGCTTGAAGTTGGTGTCGCCGGCCTGCTTGGTGACGATGTTGATGGCGCCGCCGGCGGTGCCGCGGCCCGCATAGGACGAGGCCGGGCCGCGCAGGATCTCGATCTGCTCGGTGAAGAAATTCTCGCGGATCGAGACCGCGGGATCGCGGATGCCGTCGATGAAGACGTCATTGCGGGCATCGAAGCCGCGGATGAAGAAGCGGTCGCCGAACGCGTTGCCGCCCTCGCCCGAGCCCAGAGTGACGCCGGCCGTGGAGCGGCCGATCTCCTTGAGCGCGGTGACGTGCTTGTCCTGGAGCACCTCCTTGCTCATCACCGTGATCGTCTTCGGCGTGTTGAGCAGCGGCTCGGGAAACTTGCCCGACGCCTGGACGCGGTTGACCTTGTAGGGCTCGGCGGCGTCCGCATAGGGGTTCGCATCGGGAGCCGCCAGCCCGCCCGCGTTCGGGAAGGCCACCGCTCCCTGCTGGGCACCCTGCGTCCGGGCGGCGCGGCGCAGGGCATTGCGCGCGCGGACCTGCTCGGCGGTCGGCTTGGAGGCGGTCGGCTTGGCGCGCGCGATCGGCGCATCGACGTTGACCGGCGGCAAATCGGAGGCCGGCTGCGCCTCGGCCGACGACATCGTTGCCACGGCCATCAGGCCGGCGACGGCCGAAACCTTGGTGACGAGAGGCCCCTCTCCTCGTCCGTCAAAAAACTTCATCGCTGCGCCTGCCCGCAGCGAACGCGGTGCTCTCACCTGTCCCATTTGAATTTCACGCGCCCCAGATTTTTCATTGCACATCGCTTCCGCGGATCATTCGCAGTGCGACGATGTGTCGTTGGTATCGGGCGTGTTTCAGGGGGTCAATTTGAGGAGCCCTAATTTGGCCTTGAATAGTTCCAGATCAAAACAATTCTAAAAAGGATCAACTAACAAGCTCGGAACTTGAAATCGTTCTAAACAGCGCGATTTGACTCGCGCTGTTGTCGAATCGCACCGCGCCTCAATTCGGCGCATCGGCGGGCTGATCGCTGCTCGGCGGCTTCATCAGCGAGAACAGCTCGTCGACGGTCTGCACCGCGACCGCCCGCACGCGATCGGAATTGTCGAGCCCGGCAATCCGCACGCCGTTGACGACGGCCCTGATCTCATCGCGGAAGTCCGTCAGGAAGCGCAGCGGGTCGCGCTGCTCATTGGCCACGCGCGCGATCAGGCCGGTGACCAGGATCTGGCACGCGAGCATCTTTCCGTTCAACTCTTCCATCATCAGCTCCACATCGTTGTCGTCGTGTCTCGACGGCGCCGCATCGCGCGTCGCATGGACGACGACGCCGCTCCGTGAGGTTTGATCCTGCCGGACGCCGCGCGCGACGATGCCGCCGCCGGGCTCGCCCGCTTCTAATCAGCTCCCATCGGGCGCGACAAGACGGCGACATTAGGTCGGATCAGGGCCTTTCGCGCGAGCACCGCCGGGAGCCGCCGCGGACCCGGGCACGTCACGCGCACGCCGCCCGCGTTGCGCGACGGCGTCACCGCGCAAGGCCGTCGAGACCGACAGCTCGCAACTTTCCGAAAATTTTCGCACCAAAGGTGTCGAGTTGAAAACACTCAACTCAAGATCGGAGAGCGGCGTCCGCGGTGGGTCGCGGCCCTATTTGGCCGGCTCGCCCGCCTTGGTCTCGGACAAGGCCTTGATGCGCTCCTTCAGCGCGCGCAGCGTCTCGAGGCTGGCGGTCACGGCCGCGTCGGAGATGTCGTGCAGCACGTCGCCGGCGATCGCACTGCGCAACCCGTCGAGATCATCGACGAGCTTGCGACCGGCCTGAGTCAGATGCAGGCGATTCGCCCGGCGATCCCTGAGGTCATGGCGGCGCTCGAGCAGTCCCTGCTCAACCAGCCTGTCCAGCAGGCGCACAAGCGAAATCGGCTGCAGTTCCAGCACATCTGCGAGATCGACCTGTGACATCCCCTCCTGCGCGCGAAGTCGAAACAGCACCACCCATTGCGCGCGCGTCGTGCCGCACTGCTTGGCACGATGATCAATATAGTTGCGGAGAATGCGCGAGCTTTCGACAAGCTGCGTGACCAGCTGACGTCTGTCGTCCAGCGACATGACCGTGACCTCCCATGAAGTCGTCGTCCGCACGGCAAAGCTTGCGAATTGTTTAGGTTCGATGAAGCCGTCGTGTGTTTACACATTAAGTGCGTGCATACTATATCTGGCCCGCTGGGAATGCCTTTAAAGACCGGTTATCCTGTCCGTCTCAGCATGTGGGCCAGCATGAAGACATCACGAACCATCACTTGGATCTTGCTGGTCGCGGCTCTCGGCGGCGCCGGCTATTACGGCTGGCAGCGTTATCAGGATGCTGATGCCGCGAAGAAGACCGCTGCGCAGAAATCGGCCCGCCCGCCCGCTGTTCGGGTCTCGGCCGTGTCGGTTGAGAAAGCGGATTTCCCGGTGTTTCTGACCGGTCTCGGCACGGTTCAAGGCTTCAATACCGTCCAGGTCCGCACCCGTGTCGACGGCCAGATCGACAAGATCGCGTTCACCGAAGGCCAGCTGGTGAAGGAAGGCGATCTCCTGGTGGAGATCGATCCGCGGCCGTTCCAGGCCGCGCTCGACCAGGCCAAGGCCAAGCGGGCGCAGGACGAGGCCAATCTCAATAACGCCAATCTCGATCTGCAGCGCACCACCAAGCTCGGCGACTTTGCGACGCGGCAGCAGCAGGACACCCAGCGCTCCACCGTCGCGCAACTGACCGCACAGATCGCCGCCGATGACGCCGCGATCGCCAACGCGCAAACCCAGCTCAGCTACACCCAGGTCAAGGCCCCGATCTCCGGGGTCGCCGGTCTGCGTCAGGTCGACGTCGGCAACATCGTCAACGCCTCGAGCCAGACCGGCATCGTCTCGATCGCGCAGATCGAGCCGATCGCGGTGATCTTCACCGCGCCGGAGGAGCAGCTGCCCTACATCAACGAGGCGCAGAAGACGGCCGCGCTGAAGGTGATCGCGTTCACGACCGACGGCAAGAAGCAGCTCGCCGAGGGCAAGCTGACGGTGGTGAACAACCAGGTCGACACGACAAGCGGAACAATCCGGCTGAAGGCGGTGTTCGACAACAAGGAGCACGCGCTGTGGCCGGGACAGTCCGTCTCGACACGGCTCCTCGTCCGGACCCTGAAGGACGCCACGGTGGTTCCCGACGATGCCGTCCAGCACTCCACCAGCGGGCTCTATGCGTACACGGTGAGCCCCGACAACAAGGCCGAGCTGCGCAAGGTGAAGGTCGGTGCCTCGATTGATGGCCGCACGGTTATCGAGGAAGGTCTGACCCCCGGGCAGCAGGTGATCACGGGCGGTCAGTTCAAGGTACAGCCAGGCTCGGTCGTGACCACCGCGGTGGCCAGCTCGGAGCCGGCGCCAGCGAAGGTCCGGCAGGAATGAACGGCGGCGGCATCTCGGCACCCTTCATCAAATACCCCATCGGCACCTCGCTGCTGATGGCGGGCATCCTCTTCATCGGTCTGGTGGCGTATCCGCTGCTGCCGGTGGCGCCGCTGCCGCAGGTCGACTTCCCGACCATCCAGGTGACGGCCAACCTGCCCGGCGGCAGTCCTGAGACGATGGCGACCTCGGTCGCCCAGCCGCTGGAGCGGCAGTTCGCCCAGATCCCCGGCATCGCCCAGATGACCTCGACCAGCTACCTGGGCACCGCGGCGATCACTATCCAGTTCGATCTCAACCGCAACATCGACGGCGCCGCCAACGACGTCCAGGGCGCGATCAACGCCGCCTCCGGCCAATTGCCGAAGAACCTGCCGTCGCCGCCGACCTACCGCAAGGTCAACCCGGCGGATTCCCCGATCCTGCTGCTGTCGGCCACCTCCGAGACCTTGCCGCTGACCACCGTCAGCGACGCCGTTGACGCCGGCCTCGCCCAGCAGATCAGCCAGATCTCCGGCGTGGCCCAGGTCATCATCGGCGGCCAGCAGAAGCCCTCCATCCGCATCCAGATCGATCCGGCCAAGCTCGTCGCCAAGGGCCTGTCGATGGAGGACGTGCGCAGCCAGATCGCCATCACCACCGTTGACGCCCCCAAGGGCAATATCGACGGCGAGCGCCGCGCCTACACCATCTACGCCAACGACCAGCTGACCGATTCCAAGGACTGGAACGACGTCATCATCGCCTACCGCAATGGCGGCCCGCTGCGGATCCGCGACATCGGGCGGGCGGTGTCGGCGGCCGAGGACGCCAAGCAGGCGGCCTGGGCCAATGGCCAGCGCGGCGTATTCCTGGTGATCTTCAAGCAGCCGGGCGCCAACGTCATCGAGACCGTCGACCGCATCAAGGGGCTGTTGCCGCGGCTCGTCGCGGCGATCCCGCCGGCGATCAAGATCGACGTCATCTCCGACCGCACCACCACCATCCGCGCCGCCGTCGAGGACGTGCAGTTCACGCTGATCCTCACGATCTTCCTGGTCGTGATGGTGATCTTCATCTTCCTGCGCAGCTTCTGGGCCACGGTCATTCCGACCATCACGGTGCCGCTGGCGCTGCTCGGGGCCTGCGCCATGATGTGGGGCGTCGGCTACACGCTCGACAATCTGTCGCTGATGGCGCTGACCATCGCCGTCGGTTTCGTGGTCGACGACGCCATCGTCATGCTCGAGAACATCTCGCGCTATGTCGAGGAAGGCGAGACGCCGATGGCGGCCGCCTACAAGGGCGCCAAGGAGATCGGCTTCACCATCGTCTCGATCTCGATCTCGCTGGTCGCGGTGCTGATCCCGCTCTTGCTGATGGGCGGCATCATCGGCCGCCTGTTCCGCGAATTCGCGGTCGTGCTGGCGATGACCATCTTCGTGTCGATGTTCGTATCGCTGACCCTGACGCCGATGATGGCCTCGCGCTTCCTGCGCAACGAGCACGCCGCCCAGCACGGCAAGTTCTACCAGTGGAGCGAGGCCGCCTTCGACGCGATGCTGCGCGCCTATGAGAAGGGCCTCGACCTTGCCCTGCGCTGGCGCTTCGCCACCCTGATGGTGTTCTTCGCCACGCTCGGGTTGTCGGTCTACCTGTTCATCCTGATCCCCAAGGGCTTCTTTCCGCAGCAGGACGTCGGCCTGATCACGGCGACCTCGGAAGCCTCTCAGGACATCTCGTTCAAGGCGATGCAGTCGCGCCAGGAAGCGCTGGCCAAGATCGTGCTCGCCGATCACGACGTCGCCAGCGTCGCGATGAACATCGGCGGCTCCGGCCGCGCCGGCAACAACGGCAACATGTTCATCACCTTGAAGCCGCGCGAGGAGCGCGACGCGACCGCGCAGCAGATCATCGCCCGCCTCCGGCCGCAGCTCGAAAAGGTCGAGGGCGCACGGCTCTACATGCAGGCGGCGCAAGACATCCGGCTCGGCGGCCGGCCCTCGCGCACCCAGTTCGAGTTCACCTTGCAGGACCCGAATCTCGCGGAGCTCAACGAATGGGCGCCGAAGATCCTGGAGAAGATGCGCTCGCTGCCCGAGCTGCGCGACGTCGCCACCGACCAGCAGGCCGACGGCACCACGGTGCAGCTCACGATCAACCGCGACACCGCCTCGCGCTACGGCATCTCGCCGCAACTGATCGACGACACGCTGTACGACGCCTTCGGCCAGCGCCAGGTCGCCCAGTACTTCACCCAGCTCAACTCCTACCGCGTCATCCTGGAGATCCTGCCCGAGCTGCAGGGCAATCTCGATACGCTGAACAAGCTCTACGTGAAGTCGCCGACCACCGGCGACCAGGTGCCGCTGTCGACCTTCGCCAACTGGACCACCGCGCCGGTCAAGCCGCTGTCGATCAGTCACCAGGGCCAGTTCCCGTCGATCACGATCAGCTTCAACCTCGCCCAGGGCACGGCCCTCGGCCAGGCCACCGACGCGGTCCAGCGCGCGATGGTCGAGATGGGCGCGCCGGCGACGTTGAATTCGAGCTTCCAGGGCACCGCGCAGGCGTTCCAGCAGTCGCTGTCCACCGTGCCGCTCCTGATCCTCGCGGCGCTCGTCGTGGTCTACCTGATCCTCGGCATTCTCTACGAGAGCTACATCCATCCGATCACGATTCTCTCGACCCTGCCTTCGGCCGGCGTCGGCGCGCTCGCGATCTTGATGGCGTTCGGCTACGATTTCAGCCTCATCGCCCTCATCGGCGTGATCCTGCTGATCGGCATCGTGAAGAAGAACGGCATCATGATGGTCGACTTCGCCATCGCCGCCGAGCGCGACCAGCATCTGCCGCCGGAGCAGTCGATCCGCCAGGCCGCCCTGCTGCGTTTCCGCCCGATCATGATGACGACGATGGCGGCGCTGCTCGGCGGCGTGCCCTTGATGCTTGGCAACGGCACCGGCTCGGAAATCCGCCAGCCGCTCGGCTATTCCATGGTCGGCGGCCTGATCGTCAGCCAGATGCTGACCCTGTTCACGACGCCGGTGATCTATCTCTACCTCGACAAGGTCAACAACGCCTTCGCGCGCTGGGGCCGCACCCACATCGACCACGAGAACGAGACGGCGGCGGCGGGCCCGGTCAAGGAAGCGGCGGAGTAATCCGCCGCTCTCGGCCACGCCCGCCCGGGCGGGGCGGTGGCGCGACGGCATTCTCCGCGTCTGACCTGACAGCACGCAGCCGCCCAAGTCCCAGCAGATCTGCGATCAGCAACAGTCAAACCGGCCGATCATGATCGGCCGACGAGATCCGCATCGCGGCTGCTCGCGATGTCCACGTCAATCAGGGCTGAAGGTCGGCTTTGGCTGGGGAACCTGGATTCGAACCAAGACAAACAGAGTCAGAGTCTGTTGTGCTACCGTTACACCATTCCCCAACGGAATGCAGAGCAGTTTCAAGGCATTGCCGAACCGTCTGGCACCGTCTGGCGAAGCGCCGCGCAAATCGCGGCGGCGACGACGCGTCCTTCTACCCGCATGTCTCAGGCTTTGGCAAGCCGCTGGATGACGGATTTCCAACATGGTTTGGCGGCGTGGCCGGTCCGCCCCGAGCTGCGATGGCCGGTCGCCTTCCCTGGCACCTGATGCGTCGGCAGCGCGCCGCCTCAGCCGAGGCCCTCCAGCGCTTCATAAAGCTTCGCAACACCCGACATCCGGAAACATATCGGCTGCGCCGCCGCCCCACTCTTCCTGTTTTTGAGAGCGGTTGCGGGCGGCTCACGAACCTCGTTTGGCGCCGGCGTCATGCGAGGAGTACTATGCCTGTTCTGCGTCGCTGGAAGCTGGCCGTGCCCTGTGTGCTCGGTCTCGGTGCCGTCCTGCTGATCCGCTGGACGCTGACAGTTCAGCCGGCCCACCCCACCTGCCCCCCCGGATCCATCGCGGCCTTGATGACATCCTGCGCGACGCCGCCCAGCAGCTCTTCCCCCGACGCGGTCATGGTCTTCCCGAAAGCCCGCCCCGCCGCGCCCCTTGCCGCCGCAGCCTCCGTTGCCTCGTCGGCTGCGGAGTGACCTCGGCGCGCCGCGCGCTCGAGGTGCGCCAGATCACGGAAGTTAACCCGGCATTCACCACGATCGCTCCGCGGCAGGAACGATGCAATTTGCATCAACTTGTCCGAGTAAGGGAGACGGGACATGACCAGGCTGCACGATCTCGAAGACCAGATTGAGCGAGCCGAACGGCTCGAGCGGAGCATCACGGACGCGCTGACGATCGAGCGGCTGCGACACTTCGCGGCCGAATGCCGGCGCGAAGCCGCGCGGCTGTCGCAGCAGCGGCGCGCAGCCTGAGCGCGGCCGCAGCAGACGTCAGGGGCAGGTCGTGACCATGTTGGTGCAGAGTTGCCGCGTCCAGCCGATGCCCTTCTCGATCCGGACCTTGGCGAAGTCTCCGGCGCATCCCAGCAGGTCGACCGTCTGGTCGCCGCTCGCATGCGGCTCCAGCTTGGCGCTGGTCGCGACAGGCTCGCGATAGATAACCGCTCCGTTCTGCAGGCCGGAGACGCCGAGCACGCTTCGATGCACGAAGCCTCGCCCCTGGAACATCACCTTCTCCGTGCCCTGGTCGACATCGATCAGGGTGGCCCGGTCGATCTCGAACCAGTCGCTCTGCTGGGCGGCGAGATGCACGACGATCCAGCCGTCGCTGGTCGGGTTCTTCAACGACGCAACGACGGCGCCGCCGGGCGACGCACGGACATTGGCACCGTTGGGATCGCGATCGGTCACGTCGACCTCGATATTGCAGGCCTGCCGCCCGCCCGATTGGGCCTGCGCCGCACCGGGCAGCGCGAGCATCATCAGCAGCAGACCGAGCACCAGCTTCATACGACACCCCATTCCGACATTCGTCCGAATTGGTCGAGAAACCGGCCGCAACGTTCAACCGCCCTCCGCTTCGATCCCGCCGATCGGCCCCGCCCGTCGCGTGCCGCCGGCACCGGCGGCGATCATCGGCGGCGGTATTCTTCATGAGCCGGCCGCTCAGGCGGTCGCTTCGGCATCGCCACTGATCGGAGCGCCGACCATGGCCGCGAAGAAGTTGCCCGCGCGCTGCGGCATCGGGTCGAAGACGAGCTCCTCCGGATTGCGCGTCAGGCGAACGAAACTGGAGCCCGCGGCCTGCTCGACGAACGTATCGAGATGGGTGAAGCCCATCGTCTGCAGGTCCAGCACCGCGTCGCGTCCCGCCGCCAGCGCATCACGAAAGCCGACAGCCGTGCCCTTGGCGGCCATGTAGTCGCTCAGGCGACGGAACAGCTTGGGCAGGATCGGCGCGTCATCCATGATCACCGACAGGCGGGTGGCGTCGACGCCTGAAGTGGTCCGGTCCTCCGGCCAGAGTCCGAGACCGTCGGCGCGCGCCTGTTGCGTGACGGCGGTGAGTTCGTTGCGCAGATCCGGAAACAGGCCTTCGTAATAGGTCGGATAAGCGAGCCCTTCCCGCAAGGCCAGATGATTGTAGCTGTCGCGCAACTGGGCGACGTCCAGGCGGACGTCGGAGCCGTCCTCACCCTCCAGCTCATCGGCGAAGACGAAGGCGATGGGGCGGCCGTATTTGTCCTTGGCCCGGCTCAGGATCGATCCGCGCGTCGTGCCATCCGAGGCCGCCACGATGGTCGAGCCCGTTGCATCCCATTGCACGCCGGTTACGCCGACGAAGTCCAGCAACCGGTCGCGCGCGGCTCTCGCCCAACGGATCGGCTGATGGCGGCCAGCATAATGCGTCTCCAGCGCATCGATCGCTTCGAGTCGCAATTGCGCGAACGGGCGCTGGGGCTGATTGTCCGGTCCGCCGGGCAGGCCGTTCATCACATCGGGCTGGTCTGGGAAAAACCTGATCGAGTCGCCGTCCGGCGACAGGCCGACCACACGAAAGCTGCCTTTGATCAGCTTGAACGGCATGCTGCTTCTCCCCACAACACGTCCCGGACGTCATCCGCCATCCTAGACCAAAGTGGGCATCGATCAAATGATCAACTTCAACGGGCGCGCGACCCAGCCACACGGCATCTGCCCGTCGGGGTGGATTGTCGCAGCCAAAACACCTGCCTTTGCAGCAAAAGCCCTTGTGTCGTCGGGCAAATCACCTCCATCCTCTCGCCCGTCCCGTGCTCGTCATGAAGGGGCGCTTCGCGATCGTCACGAACGTGGAGTGCGGGATGCGATGGCCCGTCGGCGTTGCAGCGCGCATTTCGCGTGCGGACGGACGATGTCGATGGGACGGTGAAGTCGTGTGGTCCTGACCTCCCGACGCTGAGGTCAAGTCGGCGGACGATGACGCTGACGACGGGGGCAAGAACGCCGGTCCCCGGGGAGATCACGTATAAGCCGTAAGCCCATTGCGCAGGGAAGGCCGGCGTGTCGCGGCCAATCCTGTGGTGACTGCCGCCTGCTTTTCTTTCTGCAGGCGGGCCATGGGTGCGGCCTGCACCCGGCCTTCCCTGCTCCCTTCTCGATGGGAGCGATGTCTGTGATAAAACTCGGGCTCTATCGAGCCGCGAGATCGGAAAGGCATGATCCGTGACATCTCCAGGTGCTTCATTGCTAGCGCACGACGCTGACGAACGCGCGGCCGTTCAGCAGAAGGCTTGTCCGATCGTCATTCGTGAGCGGGATAACACGCTCGAAATTCTCGCCTTCCGCCATCCGCTGGCCGGATGCCAACTCGTCAAGGGCACGATCGAACCGGGCGAGACATCGCAACAGGCGGCGGTCCGGGAGCTGTTCGAGGAAAGTGGCATCACCGGCCGCGCCCTGCGTGATGTCGCCTCGTTACGCATGAACGACCCCCCGCAGATCTGGCATCTCGTGCTCTGTGCAACGCCATCCCTTCCAGACGGTTGGAGGCATCGGACCTCCGATGGAGGAGGCCTCGACTTCGTCTTCTTCTGGACAGGCCTGCAGGAGGCCTCTGGCCGCTCACCTCGGACGGCGGATGAGACTTGGCACCCGAATTACCTGAGCGCGCTCGACTTTCTGCGGCGACATCTGAGTGCGCCAAACAATGCGTGAACGCCCCTCCTCCCGCCTCCTCATCGTCGATCCCGACGACCGGCTCCTGCTGTTCAAGTTCGTGCATCTGGCGGGCGCGCTGAAAGGGCAGCAGTTCTGGGCGACGCCGGGCGGCGGGGTCGATCCCGGCGAGAGCTACGCGGCCGCCGCCTGCCGCGAAATGTTCGAGGAGACCGGCATCCGCATCGGCGATCCCGGCCCCGAGATCGCGCAGCGTTCGGTGACCTTCACCCTGGTCGACGGCGAGGAGGTCAGTTCGGACGAGCGCTACTTCCTCGTCAGGGTCGCGCACCCGGATCTGAGTTCGGTGAACTGGACCGAGCTGGAGCGCGCCGCCATCGCCGCGCAGCATTGGTGGCGGCGGGCCGAACTCGCGGCCACGGGGGAGACGGTCTACCCCGAGGACATCGTGGAGATGCTGGCCCGTGCGGGCGTGTGGTGAGGCGCTGCGCGGCTTACAGCCGTCCGACCGCCAGCGCCGCGGCGCGGGGACGGCCGACATCCTCGAGCACGTCAGGCATCGGCGAGACCGGAAACACCGCGTTGATCTGGCCGGTGCCCGACGACGGGAAGAACGGCGTGACCACCTCGACGCCGCGGTCGTAATGATTCCAGCCGAGGGCGCCGAGCAGCATCGCGGTGTCGTGCATGAAGCCCTCGCCATGGCCCTTGCTGGCGTATTCCGGCAGCATGTCGCAGAAGTCGGGCCATTCGCCCTGCTCCCACATCTGGATCACCTCGTGATCGAGACGCTCCAGGAACGGGCTGAACATCTTGTCGCGATACTCGTCCGCGGTGCCGTTCTGCGCGAAACGGTGGCTGAGCGAGCCCGAGGCGAAGAACGCGACCGTGCCGTCGTAATGCTCCTCGACCGCGCGGCGGAACGCCCAGCCGAGCCTGGCGCTGTCGGCGAGATAATGCGAGGTGCACAGCGCCGACACCGACACGACCTTGAAGTGGCGATCGGCGTTCATGTAGCGCATCGGAACGAGCGTGCCGTATTCCAGGGCCAGCGAAGTCGCATCATGCGCCATGGTCGCGACGCCATGCGCGTTAGCGCCCTTGGCCAGGATGTGGCCAAGCTCCGGATTGCCGTCGTACTCGTAGGTCATGTTGGCGATGAAGTGCGGCAGCTCGTTCGAGGTGTAGAGCCCCTGGAAATGCGGCGCGCAGTTGATGTGGTAGCCGGCATTGACCAGCCAATGGGTGTCGAACACCACGATGGTGTCGACGCCGGCCTCGCGGCAGCGCCGCCCGATCTCGAGATGTCCGTCGATCGCCGACTGGCGCTTGCCCTTGGCCGGGCCATCCAGCTCGCTGAGATACATCGACGGCACATGCGTGATCTTGGCCGCCAGTGCGAGCTTGCCCATTGCTTCGTCTCCCATCCTATGCTTGTCCGGCCCGTACCGCCGGCCGCTTGCTTGCGATGCAGATTAGCCCCGCGGCCGCTCGAAAAAAAGGGCCGCGGATGCGGCCCTTCAGCGGGAATCGAATTCATCCGCCGTCCCATGGCCGGGAACGGCTGTTCGCGGTCAGGCCGCCTTGATGTCGATGGTCTTGGCCGCCTTCTGCGCCTCCGGCTTCTTCGGCAGGGTCACCTTGAGCACACCCTGCTTGAACACCGCCTCGATCTTGTCGGTGTCGACGCCGTCGGGGATCTGGAACGAGCGCTCGAAGGCGCCGAAGCTGCGCTCGCGGACATAATAGTCCTTCTTCTTCTCTTCCTTGTCCTCCTGCTTCTCGCCCTTGATCGACAGCACGCCGCCCGCGACCTTCACCTCGACGTTCTTCTCGTCGAGCCCCGGCAGTTCCGCCGAGACCTCGTAGGCATTGTCGTGCTCGGCGACATCGACCGCCGGCGCGACCGCGAAGGATCTGTTGCGCGCCAAGCCCGGCAGTTGATCGAACAGCGACGGCGTGCGCCAGAGTCCGCCGTGGAAGTCCTCGAACACGCGATCGATCTCGCGCCTGAGATTGTCGAACGGACGCCATCCTTGCAACGACGGCGCGTTCGCAGTCTCGGTGTTCACAGGCAGCTTGGTGGGTTCAGCCATGATGTCATCCTCCTGCTTCACGCGAGGATCGGCTCTTCAGCGGCACATGCGCGACCGGCACGCTCGATGAGACCGGCAGGCATCCGCTCCCTCGCGCTCGACGGGAAGACCATACCGGGCTCGCCCGTGTTCCCTCTTGATCGCGATCAAATTCGCTTGCCGGAGGCGCGCCATGCTGACGCGCCTTCAAGCACGAACGGGCATGCGGCCGACCATCGATCCTGGCGCCGCCGCCGAACTAACATGGCTTATGCCGAGCCGTGGACATGGTGAACCGAGAGTTAATTCCACCGGCTCGCGCAACGCTTGAGGACAGGATGCAGAAACCTTTGTGCCACAAGGCGTTATGCCAGGTTTGGGAACCGGTGTCAGAGCGCTCGGCCAGGCGCCTCGCCGCCACGAAAAAGCACCGGCCCGATCACAAGTGTGGCCCGCTTAACAAATTCTCCAGTCACTGCGGAGAAGGTGTCGGCTCAAACAATTTCACCACAGGTTTCATGACCGTGACATCCTTTGGACGTGTGATCTCGGTGCGCGGCTCCCAGGCTCGCGTCGGCATTCTGTCGACGCAGCAGATGACCGTCTCCGATATCCGCGCCACTGTCGGCCGCTTCATCAGCATCCGCTGCCCCAACGCCACGATCATTGCCATCATCACCGAGGTCACCAGCGAAGACCTCTCGCAGGCCAACGAGTACGTCGCCACGGCCTCGGTCGACCTGCTCGGCGAGATCCTTGGGCCCGCCGACAAGCCGAAGTTCCAGCGCGGCGTCACCCACTATCCGACCATCGGCGATGCCGTCGACATGATCACGAGCCAGGAGCTGCGCACGATCTATACGCCGACGGCCGGCGACCACATCGACATCGGCGCCCTGCAGCAGGACCCGTCCGTGCGCGCCTGCGTCAATGTCGAGGAAATGCTGTCGAAGCACTTCGCGGTGCTCGGTTCGACCGGCGTCGGTAAGTCGACCGGCGTGTCGCTGCTGCTCAACGAGATCCTCAAAGCCCGCCCGAACCTGCGCATCTTCCTGCTCGACGTCCACAACGAATATGGCCGCTGCTTCGGCGAGCGCGCGCTGGTGCTCAACCCGCGCAATCTGAAGCTGCCGTTCTGGCTGTTCAATTTCGAGGAGATCGTCGACGTCCTGTTCGGCGGCCGCCCCGGCGTGCCGGAGGAGCTCGACATTCTCGCCGAGGTGATCCCGCTGGCGAAGGGCATCTACACCCAGTACCAGAACACGGACCGCATCGGCCTCAAGCGCATCGATCCGAAGACGATCGGCTACACCGTCGATACGCCGGTGCCGTATCGCCTCGTCGACCTGATCAATCTGATCGACGAGCGCATGGGCAAGCTCGAGAACCGTTCCTCGCGCATCATCTATCACAAGCTGATCTCGCGCATCGAGACCGTGCGCAACGATCCGCGCTACGCCTTCATGTTCGACAATGCCAATGTCGGCGGCGACACCATGGCCGAGGTCATCAGCCACCTGTTCCGCCTGCCAGCCAACGGTCGGCCGATGACGGTGATGCAGCTCGCCGGCTTTCCGGCCGAGGTGGTCGATTCCGTCGTCTCGGTGGTCTGCCGCATGGCGTTCGACTTCGGCCTGTGGAGCGACGGCGTTTCGCCGCTGCTGTTCGTCTGCGAGGAGGCGCACCGCTACGCCTCGGCCGACCGCTCGATCGGCTTCGGGCCGACCCGCAAGGCGATCTCGCGCATCGCCAAGGAAGGCCGCAAATATGGTGTCTATCTCGGCCTGATCACGCAGCGCCCCGCTGAGCTCGACGCCACCATCATCTCCCAGTGTAACACGCTGTTCACGATGCGCCTCGCCAACGAGCGCGACCAGTCATTGCTGCGCTCGGCGGTGTCGGACGCCGCCGCCAACCTGCTGTCCTTCGTTCCCTCGCTCGGCACCCGCGAGGTGCTGGCCTTCGGCGAGGGCGTCGCGCTGCCGACCCGGCTGCGCTTCAAGGAGGTGCCGCCGCATCAGATGCCGCGCAGCGAGGCGACCATCGCGACCGTGCGTTCGGTCAATGCCGGCCACGACATGCATTTCGTCAGCGCGGTGCTGGAGCGCTGGCGCGGCGCGACCTCGAGCCGCGACGCGTCGAATGGCGACGGCGGAATCAGCGCGAGCAGCGATCGCGGCAGCCTGCCGAACTCGCTGGATGCCCCGATGCTGCAGCCCTCGATGGGCCTCGATCCCGACCGGTTCTCGCTGTTGAAGAAGCCGCTGCGCTGAGGAAACGGTAAAATCCAATCTGGCGCGGGTTCCAGTCGGCGCCAGCGAAACAAAAGGAAGATCAAGCCGCCCGTTTCTCCGCCAAATAGATTGCAACCTATCAGTTTTACTCCTATCTAAATCGCATGCTACCTTCCCAGAGTACCATCCAGTCGGAAATCGGCCTCCTGATCGCTCGCGTCGCGCGGTTGTGGCGGCGCGAGGCCGACCAGGCCCTCGCCAACCACGGCCTGTCCCAAGCCACCGCGCACCCGCTGCGGGCGTTGGCGCGGCACGGCACAGGCGAGACTGGCGGCATCCGCCAGGGAGCGCTGGCCGAGGAGGTCGGCATCGAGGGCCCCTCGCTGGTCCGGCTGATCGACTTGCTGCAAACCGAAAAGCTGGTCGAGCGCCGGGAAGACCCCACCGACCGCCGCGCCAAGACGCTGCATCTGACCGCCAAGGGCGCGGCCAAGGCCACGGAGATCGAGGCGGTCCTGGGGCGGGTGCGGAGCGTTCTGCTCGCGGACATCGCGCCCGAGGACCTCGCAGTCACCTACGACGTTTTGCATCGCATCGAGCAGCGCATGACGCGCCTGACCGACGCCGTCCCCTCCAGGCCTAGCCCCTGATGCGAACCATGCCCACCTTCCCCCTCCGCGGCGCCGACCTGGCCTTCTCGGTGAAGACGTTCGCCGCCGCCGTGCTGGCGCTGCTGATCGCGCTGTGGATCGACCTGCCGCGGCCCTATTGGGCGATGGCCACCGTCTACATCACCTCGCAGCCGCTCGCCGGCGCCACCGCCTCCAAGGCTCTCTACCGGGTGCTGGGGACGCTCGCGGGCGCGGCAGCGGCCGTTGCGATCGTGCCGAGCTTCGTCAACTCGCCCGAACTGCTCAGTCTCGTCATCGCGCTGTGGACCGGCGCCTGCCTCTACGTCTCGCTGCTCGACCGCACCCCGCGCGGCTACCTGTTCATGCTGGCTGGCTACACGCTGGCCTTGATCGGCTTTCCGGCGGTGACAGATCCCGGCAGCATCTTCGATGTCGCGGTCTCGCGCGCCCAGGAGATCACGCTCGGCATCATCTGCGCGACACTGGTCTCCACCATCGTGCTTCCGCGCAGCGTCGCGCCTGTGGTGGCCGCCAAGGTCGAGCGCTGGCTCAGCGATGCGCGCGGCCTCAGCCGTGACGTCCTGCTCGATGGCGGCGGCAGCGACGCCGATCGTGCCCATCGCCTGCGGCTCGCCGCCGAAGCGCTGGAGATCGATGCGCTCGCCACCCACCTCGCCTTCGACCGGCAGGCCGACCATCATGCGGTCGAAGGGCTCCGCGCCTTGCGGCTGCACATGCAGTTGCTGCTGCCGCTGCTCGGCTCGATCCACGACCGCCTTGCGGCGCTCGACGGCCATGTCGGAGGAGAGCTCCGCGCTCTCCTGCGACACCTCGCCGACTGGGTGATCGCGGCAGACGACCGCGAACCGGCCGACCGCCTGCGCACCGACATCGACGCGCTTCGCCCATCGCTGCAAGGCAACTCCTCATGGCACCAGATCATGACCGCGAGCCTGCTGATCCGGCTGCGCGAGCTCGTCGATATCGCCGAGGATTGCCGGGCGCTGAATGCGGCCATTGCGGCCGGCACTGACACGTCCAGGGTGCCGCTCGCCTTCCGCACCGAACAGGGCATCGCGCCGGCGCGGCATCGCGATCCTGCGCTGGCGCTATGGTCGGCGGCCGGCGTCGTGATCGCGATTCTGGTCTGCTGCGCGTTCTGGATCGCGACCGGCTGGGAAGATGGAGCCTCGGCACCGATGATGGCGGCGGTCGCCTGCTCCTTCTTCGCCGCACAGGACGATCCCGCGCCGAGCATCGTCCGCTTCGCGGCCTGGTCGCTGGTCGCGATCGCCGTCGACGCGGTCTATCTCTTCGCGATCATTCCGGCGATCTCCGACGTCGAGCTGCTGATTGCCGCGCTGGCGCCGGCTTTCCTGCTGTTCGGGGTTCTGATCGCACGTCCCCAGACCACGCCGATCGGCATGGCGCTGGGCGCCAACGGCGCGACCTTGCTGGCGCTGCAATCGACCTACAGCGCCGATTTCCAGAGCTACGCCAATTCGTCGATCGCCTTCATGGTCGGGATGGTCGCGGCCGTCGTGCTGACGCGGCTGGTTCGCTCGGTGCGCGCCGAATGGATTGCGCAGCGACTGCTGCGCACGAGCTGGGACACGCTCGCTTTGACCGCCGAGCGGCGCGGCCACCACGATCGCGGCGCCTTCGTCGGCCTCATGCTCGACCGCCTGGGACTGCTCGCGCAACGTTTTGCTGCGATTCCGGAGGACGACCGCCGCGAGCTCGACAATCTGAGCCAGCTCCGGGTCGGCCTCAACATCATCGATCTCCGCCGCGCACGCCATGGACTGACTGAGACTGCGCTCGGCGCCATCGACACGATGCTCGACCGTCTCGCCGCCGCGTGCCGCGGCCGGGGCATCGGGACCGGCGCGATGCCTGCCCATCTCTTGTCCGCGATCGACGTGGCCTTGCTGAAGACGCTGGACGAGCCGGCGGCGGCAGCGAAGGAAGATGCGCTGATCGGGCTGGTCGGCATCCGCACTGGCCTTTTTCCAGACGCGCCAGCCTATCGTGCCGACAGTGCCGCTCAACGGAGCCTCGTCGCATGAAGCACGACATCGACATCGCCGGCGTGCTGGTGCCCTCGCTGCTGCTCTGGCTGATCATCGCCTATGGCTGCATCGCCGTGCTGCGCGTCCTGCTGCGCCGGCTCGGCGTCTACCGCCTGGTCTGGCACCCCGCGCTGTTCGACTTCGCGCTGTACGTCTGCGCGCTCGGCGGCATCGTCTATCTCGCTTCGGAGGTCCTGTCGTGAAAGGCATCTTTCCTCTGCTTGGCCGCGTCGCGGTGACAGCCGCCGCCGTCGCCGCGGCGATCCTGGTCGGCACTTATCTGTGGGGCTACTACATGAAGGCGCCGTGGACGCGCGACGGCCGCGTGCGCGCCGACATCGTCCAGATTGCGCCTGACGTCTCCGGCTTCGTCACCGAGGTGCTGGTGCGCGACAATCAGCCGGTGCATCAGGGGGACGTGATCTTCCGCATCGATCGCGCCCGCTTCAAGCTCGCGCTGCAGCAGGCCGACGCGGTCGTGGCCGGCCGGCTCGCGACGCTCAACCAGGCGAATGCCGACCTCGACCGCTACCGTTCGCTGACAACCGAGGCCGTGTCACAGCAGAAGCAGGAGCAGGTGCTCGCCACCCAGCAGCAGGCGCAGGCGTCCTATGACCAGGCTCTGGCCGACCAGGCCGTCGCCAAGCTCAATCTGGAGCGCAGCGAGGTACATGCGCCGGTCAGCGGCGTCATCACCAACATGGACCTGCGGCCCGGAACCTATGTCGGCGCCGGGAAAGGCGTGATGGCGCTGGTCGACAGCGACACGCTGCATGTCGAGGGCTATTTCGAGGAGACCAAGCTGCCGCGCATCCGTGTCGGCGCACCCGTCCGCATCCGCCTGATGGGCGCCGGCGAGGTGCTGACCGGCAAGGTCGAGAGCATCGCCGCGGGCATCGAGGACCGCGACCGCGCCGAGGGCGCGAGCCTGCTCGCCAACGTCAATCCGACCTTCAACTGGGTGCGACTGGCGCAGCGCATCCCCGTGCGCATCGCGCTCGACGACATTTCGCGGCGGAGCGAGCTGGTCGCCGGACGCTCCGCCACCGTGGAGGTCTTGAACTGAGCCTGAGCCGTTGCACCCCCTCCGCGATTGACTAAGGTTCGCTGCCCAACGCCACGCCGGACCCATCGCCCATGACCCAGCCCGCCATCAGCCGCTTCCCCGTCCCCGCGATCGACGCCCTGCCGGAGGACATCCGTACCCGCCTGTTAGGGGTGCAGGAGAAGAGCGGCTTCGTGCCCAACGTGTTCCTCACCCTGGCGCACCGGCCCGACGAGTTCCGCGCCTTCTTCGCCTATCACGACGCGCTCATGGACAAGGACGGCGGCCTGACCAAGGCCGAGCGCGAGATGATCGTGGTGGCGACGTCGAGCGCCAACCAGTGCCAGTATTGCGTGATCGCGCACGGCGCGATCCTGCGCATCCGCGCCAAGAATCCCCTGATCGCCGACCAGATCGCAATCAACTACCGCAAGGCCGACATCACGCCACGCCAGCGCGCGATGCTCGATTTCGCGATGAAGGTGGCGCTTCAGGCGCAGACCGTCGGCGACGCCGACTTCAAGGCGCTATCCGAGCACGGCTTCAGCGACGACGACATCTGGGACATCGCCGCGATCGCGGCCTTCTTCGCGCTGTCGAACCGGCTGGCCAACGTCACGGGCATGCGCCCCAATGACGAGTTCTACCTGATGGGGAGGCTACCGAAGGCGAAGTGATCGATCAGTCGTCCGCGGCCGGGCCGCACCAACCCGGCAGGTAGACCGCGTCATGGCTCTTGGCGAACGCCAGCGCGTGCTCCATGGCCGCCTCGAAGCGCTCCTCGACGGTCTTGCGCTTGACCTTGCGGCGCAGGAAGTCCGCCCACAGGAACTCGCTGAACGGCGTGGTGTCCTTGGCGAAGCCGCCGGCGCGGCGCAACTCGCCGGCGAGGCTGCGGTACGGATCGTCCTTCAGGTCCGCCACGCTCTTCGGCAAGTCCTTGAATGGCCGCCGCTCGCCCTTGGCGTCATAGGGATAGACCCAGCGCTTGTTGTCCATCACGTTCCAGAAGCCGTCGGGATCGACCATCGAGAGGTCGCCGATCACGGTGACGAGCACGTCCTTGACGCCCTCGTCGTGCAGCGCGCGGGTCAGATGATGATGGTCGACGACGTAGTGCCGCCTGTCCGGCCCGAGCACGACCGGGATCATGTGCTTGCCGAGCAGCTCGGCCCTCTTCTTGGCCTTGTGCGCGCGCCAGCGCTCCCGCTTCTCCATCACCTCGCGCATGCCGACCGTCATCTGCGTCGGCCGCAGCGACAGGATCGGAATGGGATGCAGCAGCGGCTCTCTCATATTCGCCATGCGTCAGCTCCGATGAACGACCGGCAATATGCCACGTCCGCCCGGGCCTTGCAGCGCCTCCCGCGAAGCAATCCCGACCGGTTCCAGGGATCGCATCTACAGAGTGAGAGGCTTTGCTGATGCAGCTCAATCGTGGCAAAGTTTCTTTGTGAGAGGTTGTGCCCGCGTGCTAAGAAACAGCATCGGAGTCGAGGCATGAAGTCCCAGCGCCCCATTGCAGCGGAGGAAGAGCATCGCGTGGTGCCGTTCCGGCCCCGCAATGGCCCGGCGCGCCGCGTCGCCGAGGGCGGCAGTCCGCCCATGAATCCCCCCGTGCCGCTGCGGCGGCCCGAACCGGCTGCCCTCGACCTGTCCCGCTACGAGCGGCCTCGCGAGGAGCCGGACGATTTCCGCCATCGCATCCTGGCCAATATCGCCGCCATCGCCTTCACCATCGCGCTGACCGCGATCGGAATCTGGCTGGCGATGAGCATCGCCGATCTGCGCAAGACCCAGGACTGCCTGCTGACCGGACGGCGCGACTGCGCCCGGATCATCACCGAGACCTACACGCCCTGACGGCCACCTCAGACCTCCCGACAGGGCATCACAATCCCGCCACAACCCGCGCGCCCGGCTCCATTGAACTCACCGCGGCGCTCCGATATACGGGCACACGACTCCTGGGCGACGGGGGTAAAAGGGCTCGCATCAGACGCCCCCGGGGCGGTGTCCCCTCGTTGCCCTTCTCCGGATTAGCTCCAAAATATCAAAGGCTTAGTGATGTCCTCAACATTCGATCAGGTCGCCACGATCATCGCTGAAACCTGCGACATCCCGCGCGACACGATCACGCCGGATAGCCACGCCATCGACGATCTGGGCATCGACAGCCTCGATTTCCTCGACATCGCCTTCGCGATCGACAAGGCCTTCGGCATCAAGCTGCCGCTCGAGAAGTGGACGCAGGAAGTCAACGACGGCAAGGCTAGCACCGAGCAGTATTTCGTGCTCAAGAACCTGTGCGCCCGCATCGACGAGCTGGTCGCCGCCAAGGGCGCCTGAGCGCCCGCCATGCAGATCGAATACTTCCTGCTGATCGACCGCATTCTCGACCTCAGACTGGACGAGAAGACCATCACCGTCGAAGCCAAGGTTCCCACCGAGAGCACGATCTTCGAAGGGCACTTCCCGGGCTATCCGATCATGCCCGGCGTTCTGCTGATCGAGTCGATGGCGCAGACCTCCGGCTGGCTGTTGCTCGCGCTGATGAAGTTCGAGCGGATGCCGTTCCTTGCCGCGGTGAAGGAAGCCAAGATGCGCGGCTTCGTCCAGCCGGGCGAGGTGCTGACAGTCGAGGCCAACGTGCTGCATGAGGGCTCCGGCTACGCCATCACCGAGGCGCGCGTGAAGGTCGGCGGCAAGCTGCGCTCGAACGCGACGATCACGTTCAGCCATGTCCCCTTCCCCAATCCGGAGCTGCGCGGACACATGGACGCCGTCGCCGAGCGCGTCGGTTTTCCGCAACAGATCCTGCAGCGATGAGTGAGACGCCTTCCGTGACATCAGCCCCCGTCGAAGTCTGGATCACCGGCATCGGCCTTGCGACCTCGCTCGGCGAGGGCCTCGATGCGAACTGGGAGGCTCTCAACGCCGGCCAGATCAATGTCGATGAGAAGGGCTTCGCGCCCTACATCGTGCATCCCTGGGCGAAAGTGAATCTCGAGGCGCAGATTCCCAAGAAGGAACAGCGCCAGATGGAGGCGTGGCAGCGCATCGGCACCTACGCCGCCGGGCTCGCGCTGGATTCGGCTGGCCTCAAGGGCAACAAGGACATCCTGTCCCGGATGGACATGATCGTCGCCGCCGGCGGCGGCGAGCGCGACATCTCGGTCGACACAGCGATTCTCAACGCCGAGGCGGAAGGCAACTGCACACCGGGCTTCCTCAACGACCGGCTGATGAGCGATCTGCGCCCGACGCTGTTCCTGGCGCAGCTCTCCAACCTGCTCGCCGGCAATATCGCGATCTCGCACGGCGTCTGCGGGACGTCGCGCACCTTCATGGGCGAGGAAGTCGCGGGTGTCGACGCGTTCAAGATCGCGCTGGCTCGCATCGCGGGCGGCCAGAGCGACATCGCGCTGGTTGGCGGCTCGCATAATGGCGAGCGCAAGGACCTGCTCGTGCTCTACGAGTTTGGCGACTACAATCTCAAGAACGAGTTCAAGCCGGTGTGGGCGCGCCAGGAGCATCCGGGTTTCGCGCTCGGCTCGGCCGGCGCCTTCCTGGTGCTCGAGTCCAAGCCGCATGCCGAAGCCCGTGGCGCCAAGCCGCTGGCGCGGCTGAGCAAGGTCGTCGCCGACCGCGCCCGCCGCAAGGAAGCTGGCGCCGTGACCGGCACGCTCGACCGGCTGTGGTCGGCGCTCGATGTGCACGACGCGCCCGGCGCGATCATCACCGGCGCCACCGGCGCCGAGCCCGTGACGTCTGAGGAGCGCGCGTTCCTCGATCATCACAAGGCCTTCGCCGTGCGATCGAGCGGCACCCGCTTCGGCCATACGATGGAGGCGCATTTCGCGCTCGATCTGGCGCTCGCCGCGCTGTCGATCTCGCGCGGCGCGCTGTTCGCGCCCGGCGACACGTCCGGCGTCGAGAGCGAGATGAAGGAGGCTCCGACCCAGATCGTGGTGGTCGGCGCCGGCCATTACCGCGGCGAAGGCATGGCCTTGGTCGAAGCTGTCAAGTGAACGCGGCGCGCGCCAGGACGACGCGACGGGGGACATCATGAGTGTACGCGACAAGTTTGGACGTCCCGTCGTGGTCGTGACGGGCATGGGCATCGTCACCTCGCTGGGTGCGGGCAAGTCCGACAATTGGACCAAGCTGGTGGCCGGCGAGTCCGGCATCCGCACCATCACGCGCTTCCCGATCGACGGGCTGAAGACGACGATGGCCGGCACGGTGGACTTCGTGCCGGTGGCGCCGTTCACCTCCACCGGCCTGTCCGAGCGGCTCGGTCACATGGCCGTCGAGGAAGCGATCGCGCAGGCCGGCATCGGCTCGAAGGGCGACTTCCCGGGCCCGCTGTTTCTCGCCGTCGCGCCGGTCGAAATCGAGTGGCCGCAGCGCCTCGAGCTCGCGCATGAGGTCGGCGGCACGCAGTTCACCTATGACGACCTCCTGAAGGTCTGCGGCGGCGGCAAGTTCGTCAACTATCACCACCGCTTCCTGTTCGGCTCGGTGGCGGATTCGCTGTCGGACACGTTCGGCACCAAGGGCTCGCCGATCTCGCTGTCGACCGCCTGCGCCTCCGGCGCCACCGCGATCCAGCTCGGCGTCGAGGCCATCCGCCGCGGCGAGACCGACGTGGCGCTGTGCGCGGCCACCGAAGGCTCGGTCAATCCGGAAGGCCTGGTGCGCTTCTCGCTGCTGTCGGCGCTGTCGACCCAGAACGATCCGCCGCAGGCGGCGTCGAAGCCGTTCTCCAAGAACCGCGACGGCTTCGTCATGGCCGAAGGCGCCGGCGCGCTGGTGCTGGAGAGCTATGACGCGGCCGTGGCGCGCGGCGCCAAGATCCTCGGCGTCGTCGCCGGCTGCGGCGAGCTGACCGACTCGTTCCACCGCACCCGCTCCTCGCCGGACGGCAAGCCGATCATCGGCTGCATCCGCAAGGCGCTGGCCGACGCCGGCATGGCGCCGGAGCAGATCGACCACATCAACGCCCACGGGACCGCGACGCCCGAGAACGACAAGATGGAATATGTCGGCGTCTCCGCAGTGTTCGGCGAGCACACCGGCAAGATCCCCGTGTCGTCCAACAAGTCGATGGTCGGACACACCATCTCGGCCGCTGGCGCGGTCGAGGCGATCATTTCGCTGCTCACGCTCGAGCATCAGCTGATCCCGCCGACCATCAACTACGACATTCCGGATCCCGCGATCCTGTTCGACGTCGTCGGCAACAAGGCCCGCGAGGCGCGGGTCACCGCCGTGATGTCGAACTCATTCGGCTTCGGCGGCCAGAACGCCTCGCTGATCCTGACCCGCGAACCGGCCTGATCCGCCTGTCGCATCGATGAGTCTCATTCCCCTCCGGACCAAGCTCGTCATCCGCCAGAAGGTGAAGTCGCTCGGGTCCTCGGCCGTCGGCGCGCTGACGGTCGGCATGCTCAAGACCACGCGCTATTTCGATCCGCAGAAGACCGCTGACCGCTTCGCACGCATCGCGCAGTGGATCGGCCCGAAGCTTCGCGAGCAGCGCATCGGCCGCGACAATCTCACCAAGGCCTTCCCCGAGAAATCGCCCGAGGAGATCGAGCGAATTCTCGCTGGCGTCTGGGACAATCTCGGCCGCGTCGGCGCCGAGTTCGCGCATCTCGACAAGATCTGGGACTACGACGAGGAGCATCCCGAGCGCAGCCGCATCGAGCTGACGCCGCGCACCCACGAGCTGTTTCATCAGCTCCGCCTCGACGGCAAGCCGGCGCTGATCTTTGCGAGCCACCTCGCCAATTGGGAAATGCCGGCGCTCGCCGCCGTCGCCCACAAGCTCGACACCGCGATCCTCTATCGCCGCCCGAACATCGCCGCCGCCGATCGCATCATTCAGGAAATGCGCCAGGTGAAGATGGGCACGCTGATCCCCGCCGGCCGCGACGCGCCGCTGCGGCTGGGCCAGGCGCTGAAGAACGGGCAGCACGTCGCGATGCTGGTCGATCAGTACCTGACCGGCGGCGTCGAGGTGACGTTCTTCGGCCGCAAGACCCGCGCCAACCCGATGCTGGCCCGCCTGTTGCGCCAGGTCGAATGTCCCGTGCATGGCGTGCGCATTATCCGCCTGCCGGGCAATCGCTTTCAAGCCGAGCTGTCGGAGGAAGTGAAGCCGGTGCGCGATGCGAATGGGCAGATCGACATTCAGGGCATGACACAGGCCGTGACTAACGTCGTCGAGAGCTGGGTGCGCGAATATCCGGAGCAATGGCTCTGGCTGCACCGCCGCTGGCGGTAGGCCCTCCTCGCAGTGGAATTCCACCGCAAGGAAGAAGATCGGTAGCACGATCTTCCGTCAACAAGCCATCTGAAGAAAACTCTTACCTCATGAAGCGACGCTCGCTACCTTGGCGCCGTATCCGACACGCTGTTCGGAATCTCCAGGGAGGATAAGCGCTGATGTTTTCGCACATCATGATCGGCACCAACGACCTCGACAAGGCCAAGGCCTTCTACGACAAGCTGCTGGGGACGCTCGGCGTCCGCCCCGCGAAGGTCGACGGCCACCGGATTTTCTACATCACCCCGACCGGCGTCTTCTCGGTCTCCAAGCCGATCAATGGTCAGCCGGCGACGCCGGCCAACGGCGGCACCATCGGCTATGCCTGCAGTTCGTCCGAGCAAGTCGATGCCTGGCACGCAGCGGGCCTGGAAGCCGGCGGCACCACCTGCGAGGATCCGCCCGGGGTCCGTCAAGGATCGACTGGCAAGCTGTATCTCGCTTACTTGCGCGATCTCGACGGCAACAAGCTGTGTGCGATGCACCGGCTGGCGTAATCTCGCCGGCGTCATTGCGAGGAGCAACGCGACGAAGCAATCCAGAGTCGGGGTCTCCGCCCTGGATTGCTTCGCTTCGCGTAACTACCCAGGTCGCCGCTCTGTCAAGCAAGGCGGATTGTATGGATGAGCTGTGTTGGGCATAGGGTCAATGTTT
>NZ_JBNPTH010000010.1:0-212849 GCF_051167555.1 Bradyrhizobium sp. HKCCYLS3077
TTCGCCGGCCTGGTGGTCTTAGCGAGGAGCCTGAACCCGATCCCATCCCGAACTCGGCCGTTAAACTCCTCAGCGCCGATGGTACTATGGCTCAAGCCCTGGGAGAGTAGGTCGCTGCCAGGCCTGCAAAGGACATCTTTCCTCTTCACATCCCAAAACGACAACGCCGCGCTGATATCCTCAGCGCGGCGTTGGCGTTTGGGCATGTGGTGACCGCGCCTGTTCGCCTCGACATTGCGCATGGCAGCGCGATTCAGCTCTCACCGAAACCTGATCCTCACGCTGCGCGTCCGCGATGAGGTCGAGGCGCGTCATCGAACGGGCCCGGAGATCTCCGGCTGGGGTCTCGCTGCCGAATGAACGCGGATGCGTAGCGCCCAGACCGTCGATGGCTGGCGTGGACGAGGTCACCGGCGAGCTCGCCTCAAGTCGCCGAATTCAGCAACAAAACCTTGAACCGTCCGACGCCCCCTGTGACTAACTCTGTGCGTTTGAGATTTCGTCATTGATATTTATGGTTGTGAGCCCTCGGGCCGATAGGGAGCCGTACACATGAGGAAGCTTGCTCTTCTGGTTTCGCTTGCCGCTGTCTTCGCGGCCTATCTGGGGTCCGCCGTTCCGGTTTGGGCGCAGGCCTCGAGAACCTGGGTCTCCGGCGTCGGAGATGATGCCAATCCGTGCAGCCGAACGGCACCCTGCAAGACCTTCGCGGGGGCGATCTCCAAGACCGCGGCGCTCGGAGAAATCAACTGCATCGATCCCGGTGGTTTCGGCGCCGTGACCATTACGAAATCCATCACGATCGACTGTCATGAGATCTTCGCGTCCGTCCTGAATGCCGGAACGAACGGCATCATCATCAATTTCGATGCGATCACGGATGCGAGGAAGACGGTTCGTCTGCGCAACCTGAATCTGAACGGATTCGACACCGGCCTCAACGGCATCCGCATCATCGGCGCGGCGTCGGCGGGCAGCGCCGTCTTCATTGAGGATTGCTTGATCGACGGCAATTTCGGCGGCACCGGGCGCGGCGTTTCCGACGAACGGTCCGGCGGCGGAAAGCTGTTCGTCTCGCGCTCGACGATTCGTGACAACGGGCAGAAGGGCATTTTCGTCACACCGAGCAGCGGCCAGACGCGGATCGACGTGGTCATCGACGATGTCCGCGTGGAGAACTCCAGTGTCGGGTTTGAGTTCGGCGCAGGGGTGAAGGCCATCATCAACCGCTCGGTCTCCTCCGGCAACAGCCAGGTGGGCGTGAACATCGTCTCGGGCTCCGAAGTCGACGTCGACAACAGCGTGGTCAGCGGAAACGGGACGGCGATCAACAACGTCGGAACGGCGCGCTTCGCCAATACCGACATCAAGTTCAACAGCAACGTCAATAACGGCGGAACGCTCTCCTATGGGAACAACCGAATCGCCGGCAATGCCGCGATCGGAACGCCATTGACCGCGATCGGAGCGGCTTCGACGGAATTCGGACAGCAGTAGCCGAGCATATCTGGGCTCGCGTCTGCGAGGTTTCGGGCCGTCGCGAATGCTTCGGCTCCACCTGATGTCACCGAGGAGGAATCATGCGACAGATCAGCAATCATAGCCCCCGCACCACTTCGAGTTTCAGCCGAACGTTCAATGGCCTTGTTGTCTTCGGAACACTGACGGTTCTCTGCGTGTCTCGTCTCCCGGCCCTGGCCGAGGTGCCATCGATCCCGGTCGACCCCAATCTGAGGACCGTGTCGCTCGTCGCTCAGGATTCATCGGATTGCGCGAACAGCACGGTCCAGGATGATCCCAATCGGATCAGGGGAGGAGAGATCTGGGTCACGAAGGGACCGAATGGCGCGATGAGCGCGAAGATCGCGATGACCGCCAAGCCCAATACGTCCTATCACTTCTTCCTCAAATGCGTCCGCCTGCTGGGTGACATCAAGACCGACGACGACGGAACGGGAATGGCGTCCTTCGACTTCAAGGCGTCCGAAGTCGGCGCGCGATTCGCGTTCGACATGTATCCGGAAGGCGCACCTCCGGGCGAGAAATTCCAGAGCCTGCCGGTCTCGTTTCAGTAGCAACGGGCGACTCGCCCTCGCGCAGCTCCCTGTTCGACAATCCTGACCATGCTGCTGCCGGCGAGCCGGGCAGGGCATCTCCACCGCCATCGATGCGTGGCACGCCTCCGGGAAGACGATTCGGTCCGCTCGCGTCGCAAGCGGACCGGGTCAATTCAGGGGCTTGATGATGCGCTGGAGCCTTCGCTTCAGCGCGTCACCGTGCGGCTATAGCTGTAGGCGTTGCCGCGCGGACCGCTGCCTTGGCCCTGTACGGTGCAACTGCCGCCACTGCAGCTCGCCGAGCCCGACCGCGACCAACTGCGTCCGGCGGGACCCGTGCCGCCGCCTTGCCAGCCGCAGGCGCCGCCGGCACAGCTGCCGGAGCTCCCGAAATTGGTGGTCCCCCGCGGCCCTGTGATCGAGCCGCTGCGAGTCCAGGCATTCGCGTCAGCCGCGGCGGCCGCCGACAGGGCGGCCACCAGCAAGAGAGTGCCAAGGGTTGTCTTCACGTCAGTCTCCCAATGTGTCCCGCCGGCGATCGCGTCGCCTGCGGAGGGAGATTGACCTTGCGATGTCGCGCGCAGATGTACCATCAGTCTTATTTCGTGCTGGTGATTGGCAAAATGTAACGGTAGGTCACCGGACAGCCTGGGCGTGCATGACACCTCGAACTTCATGTGCTTCGGCTGGCCTGCGCCGGGTAACAGTGTGTAACAGCGGCCGCCGGGGCATTGCCAAGGGGCGGGGTTTTTGGGCATCAGTCCTGGTCATGAGCATGCCCGCAGCCACGCTTCTGATGGTGGAGGACGACCCGGAGATCAGCCGGCTCGTCGGTGAATTCATGCGCCGCGAAGGCTTCGAGATCGAGGTCGCGGATACCGCGGCCGCGATGGACGCGGTGTTGCGGCGGAAACGGCCCGATCTGATCATCCTCGACCTGATGCTGCCGGGAGAGGACGGGCTGTCGGTCTGCCGCCGGCTGCGGCAGAGCGACGACATCCCGATCCTGATCCTGTCGGCGAAGAGCGACGAGATCGATCGCGTCGTCGGGCTGGAGCTCGGTGCCGATGACTACATGGTCAAGCCTTTCGGTCCCCGGGAGCTGTTGGCGCGCGTCCGCGCGCTGCTGCGGCGGTCGCAGGCGAGCCCGCCGCGCGAGGCGAGCCGCCGCTTCGGCTTCGATCGCTTCGTCATCGACGTCGACGCCCGGAGCATCGAGATCGCGGACGCCGAGGCTGCGCCGATCCAGCTGACCTCGGCGGAGTTCGACCTGCTCGCCTGTTTCGTGCAGCGGCCCCGCCGGGTGCTGAGCCGCGACCAGATCCTGGACTGGACGCGGGGGCGCTCCGCCGAACCGTTCGATCGCACCGTGGACATGCTGATCTCGCGCCTGCGCCGCAAGCTCGAGGCGGCGAGTCCCGGATCGAACCTGATCACCACGGTGCGCAACGGCGGATATCTGTTCACGGCGATGGTGCGGACGGTGTCGTGATGATGCGGCTGACGCTCGCGATGCGCATCGGCCTCATCGTCCTCATCAGCCTCGTGGCGATCTGGATCGTCACCTTGGCGCGATTCTACCGCGCCCGCACCGCCGAGATCGAAGGCGCGACGCCGCCACCCGCGCGGCTCGCCGCGGTCGCCGAGCTCATGGAGCGGACACCCCGGGCGGCGCGGGGGCAGGTCGTGGACGCAATATCCTCGGACCGTTTCGATGTTCGGCTGGTCGATGCCGGAGCGGCGGCCACGCTGCCGCGAACCGAGCAGGCGTCGCTCAGGCAGGGGCTGCGTGAGGCCTATGCCGATGCGCTGGGGGCTCGCCATCTGGCGATTGCCTCGGTGACCGAGTCCGACGGGCCGTGGTTTCCGCGGTTGTCGCGCGCGCCGCAGAATGCGCTGCAATTCCGCATCGGCCTGAACAATGGCGACGTGCTCGTGGTGGAGTCGCGCGCGCCGCTGATGCTGACGCAGCGGGGACTGCCGGTCGGTCTCGGTGCCGGCCTGTTCGGGACGCTGGTCGCGCTGTTTGCGCTTGTGATCATGCAGCGTGAAACGCGCCCGCTGGCACGCCTCGCCGCAGCGGTGGACCGCGTCGATCTGGCCGGGGCCCCGGTGCCGCTGCCCGATGTCCGTCGCAATGCGCCCGAGGTCCGCGCGGTGGTCACCGCGTTCGGCCGTCTGCAGGACCGGTTGGCGTCGCTGATGCAGGCGCGGATGGTGCTGGTCGGCGGCATCGCCCATGATGTCCGCACCTTTGCCACGCGGCTGCGGCTGCGCGTCGACCAGATTCCCGACGAGGCCGAGCGGCAGCGCGCCGAGGCCGACATTTCCGACATGATCCGTCTGCTCGACGACGCGCTGCTGGCCACGCGCGCCGGCGCCGGCGAGCTGCCGCAGGAGCTGATCGCCTTCGACGAGCTGGTGCGGGCCGAAGTCGACGATCGCCGCGCGCATCGATCGAACGTGCGCTTCGCGCCGGCCGATGATCGCCGTGAGCTGCTGATGCTCGGCGACCGCATCGCGTTGCGCCGGATCATCGCCAACATCATCGACAACGCGATCAAATACGGCCATGCGGCGGATGTCTCGCTGCGCAGCGATGCCGAGCATCTCGTGCTCACGGTCGACGACGACGGGCCAGGCATTCCGGTCGCGCAGCGCAAGGCGATGCTGGAGCCGTTCACACGGCTGGACAGCTCGCGCAATCGCGCGACCGGAGGAGCAGGGCTGGGGCTGGCGGTGGTCCGTACGCTGGTCGAGGCGCATCGCGGCAGCATCGAGATCACCGACGCACCGCGCGGCGCCCGCATCGTCGTGCGGCTGCCGCTGTTCGTGGATGGAACGAGCCGGCATTCGAATCTTGCATGATCGTTCGTCCGTCAAAAGGCGCATGGCCGCGTGATCCCGCGGCGGACGCTCCGTCCGGGGTGATGCAGCGTGAAGCCCTCGGAGATCGTGAGGGCGCAGGGAAGGCCGGACCTCGACTGAGGCCCGTGGCCCGCCTGCGAACAAGAATGCAGGCGGCAGGTACCACAGGTCAGCCGGAAACCCGGCCCTCCCTGCGCGATGGCTTAACGGCTGCTTCGCGTTCTCCCTGGTGCGCCGGGCTTTCTGGCCACCATCCCCATGCGAAGCCAGGCTTCGTCATGAGTTGATATCAGCATCGGGATATCAGGACCGCGCGACTTGACCGTGCATGGAAGATCGTTCGTCGGCGCGAGTACGACCCGCGCTGCAATCCACCATGCCCATCGCTCCCCGCCTCACATATCGTGACGACCGCGCGTACGTCCCTCAGCTCGAGACGGGATGCCATAATCAAACATGTTTTCCGGAAAAGCGAAAGAGGAATCTTTTCGCCGCAGGGACTGGACAGGCCAAATCAGCTTGATCGCGCAGAAAGATTTCGTCTCCGCGCGCATGACTCCGCGGCTCGCACCGTGTCCGCATCGGATGATTCGTCGGGTGTCGAGATTCGATGCGGCGGACTGCGGCAGGCGCGCGGACCGCCGCGCTGGCCGATCGCGGATGATCGAAATTCTCGTTGCCGTTCCGATGCTTGCGGTGGATCTGCGCGCCACTTTAAAGAAATTCCAGCACACTTAGAGCAATTCAGTTTGCTGCAGCCCTTCTCTTGCCGGACGGTCGGTTCATGTGACGGCAACGTCCAATGAAGCAGGGTGGTGCGAGCGCAATGCGTCTGTGGGTTCAGGTTCATACGTGGACGTCGCTGGTCAGCATGGTCTTTCTGCTGATGTTGTGCCTCACCGGACTGCCGCTGATCTTCCATGACGAAATCGAGCATCTGTTCGAGGACGAGATCGCCGCGCCGGCGATGCCGGCGGACACGCCGCGTCTGCCGCTCGATCGTCTGATCGCGGCGGCCAAGCAGCAGCTTCCGGAGCAGCATGCGCTGTTCGTGAGCGTGAAGCAGAACGAGCCGCTGATCGTGGTGGCGATGTCGCCGACCGCCATCCCCGTGCCCGGCCAGTTTCATCGCCTCACGGTGGATGCGCGCACGGCCGCAGTCCTCGGCGAGGAGGTGCCGCATCAGGACGTGATGGACGTGATCCTGCGCATTCACCGGGACATGTTCACCGGCCTGCCCGGAGAATTGTTTCTCGGTCTGATGGGGCTCGTCTTCGCCGCCTCCATCGTGTCCGGCGTCGTCGTCTACTGGCCGTTCATGCGGCGACTGCAGTTCGGCACCGTGCGCGACCGCTCGGCGCGGCTGAAATGGCTCGACCTGCACAATCTCCTGGGCATCGTCACGGTGAGCTGGGCGCTTGCGGTCGGCTTGACCGGCACCATCAATACGCTCGCGGTGCCGCTGTTCGATCTCTGGCGCGCCCAGACCATGCCGGCGCTGCTCGCGCCCTATCAGGGCAAGCCGCTGGCCGAGGCCAAGTCGATCGAGGCCGCTGTCAACGCCGTCCGCACCGCCTTTCCGGACCGGCTGGTGACATCCATCACCATGCCGACCACGACGCGTTTCGGCAGCCCGCAACACCTGATGGTCTGGACCAAGGGGCGGACGCCGTTCACGGCGCGCATGTTCAAGCCCGTGCTGGTGGACGCGGAGGACAGCAGCAAGATGGTGGCGCCGGAACTGGCCTGGTATCTCACCGCCCTGCAGGTGTCGCGGCCGCTGCATTTCGGTGACTATGGCGGGCTGCCGTTGAAGATCATCTGGGCCGTGCTGGACGTCATCACCATCATCGTGCTGTGCAGCGGTCTGTATCTGTGGGTGGCGAAGCGGCGGAGCAGCCGGCGCAAGGTGGCAGGCGTGGTTGCGGCGGCCTCGCCGGTGACGGTGTCGCCATGAGTTCATCCGCAGCATCGTCGCCGCCCTCGGCCCGCGTCGCGCAGCTCTCCGCCTGGCAGGTGTTTCGTGCGCCGCTGATGATCGGCCTCGTCGCCACCGCCGGGCTGGCCTTCGGCCTGTTCGGCGACGGCCTCTGGGATGGCCTGTGCTGGCTCGGGCTGTCGGTGCCGATCCTGCTGTCGCTGATCTATGGCACGCCTTGGAGCCGCGCGGCGAAGACCGCGCCGGATGACGTGCAGGGCGACAGGCGCGATCAGTCGCGCTGAGCGCGATCGCGTTTCCCTTGCGTGGGATTCCTTCGCAAGGTTGATCTCAGCAGCTGTGCCCTGTGACGGGACTGCTGCCGCGCTGTTGCGCGGCTGACCGTGACGCACGGTCGCCTTTCGATCAATCACCCATCTATCATTCGCACATCGCGGCATGCCGTACGACGTGGATGGCCGGGACGAGCCCGGCCATGACGGCGCGGATACAGACGAGCGCAACATCTCCAGCGTCGAATGCGCTGGAGCTGCCTGGAACAGGCCGCGTCGTCGATCCCCGCGCGCGTGTCCCTGCGCGCGAACTCATCCGTTGAAGCCCGTCACTTCACGCCGCTCTGCGGCATCGATGGCCAAGATGCGGCGCAATTGAAAGCAAACGTTGATTTAAAGGTGACGTTGTGATTAGTTGTCAATGAAGGGTTGATCGACGCCCGCGCGATGACGTCGAGACCATCGCCCCCTACCGTCATGCTATTTGTCGCGATCGCCGCAGAAATCTCCACGCGATCCACACGACATGCGCTTCTTTGGAAGGCTTCAAAGAACGCGCGCGAAGAAAATCCAGCCGCAAACACAATTAGTTAGAATCGCGCGCGCGGCAAATCTGTCGCTCGTTAGACGAGTTCTACGTCACGCGACGCCATCCTCGAATACCTGTGTGTTAGGAGCACCGACGGACCAAGCAGGAACTTGGAATGATCGGGGTGTCAGGATGGTTTGTCGTATTCGGGTGAGAGACGTTAGGTTGACGAAATCTTTGGGACTCGTGAGCTCGCTGGCGCTCACCTTGAATATTGGTGGCATTTCGCAAGCCCTGGCTCAGACGCAGCTTCCCGATGTCACCGTCGATGCACCGAAGCCGAGGGCGCGGCAGGTCGCGCCGAGGCCGCAGGCAACCCCGACGCGCACCGCCCAGCAGCGCCGCGTCGCCCCGCGCAACCTTCCGCCGACGGCGCCGGTCGCCTATGTGACGCCTTCCACGGGCACGATCGGTGCGCCGCCGTCGCCCTATGCCGGCGGCCAGGTCGCCAGTGGGGGCGGGCTCGGCCTGCTCGGCAATCGCGGTGTGATGAACACGCCGTTCAACCAGACCAGCTTCACGGCGAAAACGATCCAGGATCAGCAGGCCCGGACGATCCGCGACGTGCTGATCAACGATCCGTCGGTGCGCACGATCCAGGCGGCCGGCGGCGGCGCGGACAGTCTCTACATCCGCGGTTTCTATTACGACAGCGGCGACTATGCGCTGAACGGCCTTGCCGGTATCGCGCCGTACTATTCGACCGGGGCCAATTTCATCGAGCGCGTGGAGCTATTGAAAGGCCCGGCTGCACTGCTCAACGGCATGACCGTCGGCGGCACCGGCGCGTCGAGTGGCGGCGCGGTCGGCGGCAGCGTCAACCTGATCACCAAGCACGCGCTCGACACCGACATCACGCAGTTGACGGCGACTTATGCTTCGAAGACGCAATTCGGCGAGCAGGTCGACATCAGCCGCCGCTACGGCGAGCACAAGGAATGGGGCGTGCGGCTGAGCAGCAAATACTCCAATGGCAACACACCGTGGGACCGGCAGACTGACGAGTTCGGCAACGCCCATCTCGCCGTGGACTATCATGGCGAGAACGTGCGGCTCGACGCTGATATCGGCTATCAGGCGGACAATCTGAACCCGCCGCTGCGGTTCTTCACGATCGGGGCCACCACGACCAGCATTCCCAATCCGCCGGCATCGGGCACCAATTTCCAGATGCCGTGGGCCTATTATGCGCCGACGGACTTCTTCTCGACCGTGAAGGGCGAGGTCGATCTCGGCGAGCACGTGACGGCGTATGCGGGATTCGGCTATCACGACAGCAACATCAACTACCGTTACATTTCGCCGACGATCGCGAACAATGGAAGTCTGAGCGGAACGGCATTGACGGGAAGCGAAACCTACAAGACCTACGCCGGAGAGGCCGGACTGCGGATCACTGCGGACACTGGTCCAGTCAACCATGCCATCAATGTCGGCTACTCCGTCACCGATCGGACATATACCCAGCGCGTGGTGACCGGCACTCCGGATTTCAAGAAGACGCCGTGGAGCCTCTATTCCGATCCGACCAACATCCCGCTGCCCGCATTCTCTTCCACTCTGGCCGCCAATCAGGTCGTCGGCGCCAATCTGTGGAGCATCGGTGTCTCGGACACCATGTCCATCCTCGACAAGAGGATCCAATTGACGGTCGGTGCGCGTCGGCAGACCGCCGGGACCGAGATTGCCAATTTCCTCCCGACCGGGGTCAGTCGCCCGTTCCAGGATACGTCCGTCTGGACGCCGGCCTATGCGCTGGTAATCAAACCAGTCGAGCAGGTCGCGCTCTATGCGAATTATATCGAGGGCCTGCAGACGCCGGCGGTCGTAACCGGCGCCACTTTCAACAATATCGGCACGGTGTTTCCTCCGGGGCAGACCAAGCAGGTCGAGACCGGCATCAAGGTCGACTTCGGCCGAATCACCACGACGCTCAGCGCGTTCGATATTTCGAGGCCCAGCATCATCAGCGTCGCAGTCCCTGGCCAGGCGAAGCCTGACCAGGTCCTCAACGGCCTGCAGCGAAACACTGGCGCGGAGTTCAACGTGTTCGGCGAGGTCACGCCGGCATTCCGGCTGCTCGGCGGCGTAGCCTATACGCACGGTGTGCAGGAAAAAACTCAGGGCGGCGCCACTGATGGCCTGCGCGCTGTTGGTGTTCCTGAGCTGACTGCGAATATTGGAGCCGAATGGGACACGCCGTTCGTGCGGGATCTGACCCTGACGGGACGTGTGGTCTACACGGCGACACAATATGTCGACGCGAAGAACACGATGTCCTTGCCGGATTGGACGCGCGTCGACATCGGCGCCCGCTACACCTTCACTTCGCCCTGGAACGGCAAGCCGATCGTGCTGCGGGCGGCCGTGGAGAACGTCTTCGACAAGGCCTATTGGGCGTCCGCCTATAGCGGCGTGATCACGCTCGGTGCGCCGCGCACCTATCTGGTGTCGACGACGTTCAATTTCTGACGCCAAGGCGTGACGCAAAGAGTGAGGCCGTCGCTCAGATGATGCGCGACGGCCTCGTTAGTTAGTTCATTCATTCGTTGAATTTGCACCAACTGTGGCGATCATCTGGTTTGTTTGTAGCTCGTCTGCCGTCGCGATCGAGGATTGTGATCGTTTTCCGGAGATACATCCTGATGTTGAATCGTCACGCGAGCGTCACCTTGGAGAGATTAAAAACTTGGATCGGCGGTATCACTTTGACTGTCATTCGCAACTACATTACTCGTAGTTCATCGCCGTCGCTGAATAAGTAGGAGTAGTCGGACATGATGGTCTTCGACCGGGATGACGTCACTTTCGCCGTCGTCGTGAATCACGAAGAGCAATACTCGATCTGGCCAACCTTCAAGGAGATCCCGAACGGTTGGACCGCAGTCGGAGTGACCGGCAGCAAGAAGGAATGTCTCGATCACATCGAACAGGTCTGGACCGACATGCGGCCGCTGTCGCTGCGCAAATTCATGCAGGAGAACGCCTCCGTCGCCGCCGAATCCTGATTCCACGGAGTTGTTGCGATGCGACTCTTCTGTTTGCCTCACGCCGGCGGCAGCGCCACGGTCTATGCACGGTGGAAGCGGTCGCTTCCGTCCTGGATCGACGTCGTCCCGCTGGAGCTGCCCGGGCGCGGCGCGCGGATGGACGAGCCATTGCACACTGATCTTTCGGCTCTGGCCGACCAGCTTGCGGCCGAACTGATCGGCGCGAAGCTCGCATCGCCTTACGTGCTGTTCGGGCACAGTCTCGGCGGCCTGATCGGCTTCGAACTCGCACACCGGCTGCTCGCGCTCGGCGCGCCGAGACCGCGGCTGCTGATCGTGTCGGGGACCGAGGCTCCGGCGATGCGCGACGACAGCCGCTGGCGCGAGCCGCTCGGTGACGATGAATTGCGCAGCGAGCTGCTGCGCCTGGACGGCACGCCGCGCGAGGTGTTCGCGAGCAGGGAGATCATGCAGGGCGCCTTGCCGGTGCTGCGCGCCGATTTCCTGATGTGCGGGACCTACGTCTACCAGCGGCGGCATCAGCTGCCATGTCCGATCCACGTGTTCGGTGGCGATCGCGACGAGACGCGCCCGGATGCTCTCGCCGGCTGGCGCGCCGAGACGGAAGCGTCCTTCGCGATGGACATGCTGCCGGGAGGTCATTTCTTCCTGCACGACGAGCCGGCCGATGTCCTGAAGCGCCTCGCCGCGCTGCTGGCGCGCCAGGCCCAGCCGCAGCTCGCGGGCGCCTGAGCCGTCCGCTTCGACCACCTCGACCGGCCAACCGGCCGGTCGACCAGACTTCGATGCCGAGATGACGAAGACGGGGAGAGATCATGTTCGCAAGACAACTTAAGATAGATGAGAATGAGCTTCCCTTCGTTCTGCGCGCGAGCCGCAAGCAGGAGCCGCTGATCGAGGCCATCGCGGATGTCCGCGACATGATCGAACGCCAGCTCACCTCGTCAGGCGGCATTCTGTTTCGCGACTTCCAGCTCGACGGCGCCGAGGGTTTCCGGCGTTTTGCCGCGAGCTTCGGGCATCCTTTGCTGTCCTATGAGTTCGGGTCGACGCCGCGCTCGCAGGTGAGTTCCGGCGTCTATACGTCGACGGAGTACCCGCCGCACCAGCACATACCGCTGCACAACGAGCAGGCCTATACACGCGACTGGCCGATGAAGATCTGGTTCTATTGCGAGCGCGCGGCCGAGCAGGGCGGCGAGACGCCGATTGCCGACAGCCGGCTGATCTACCGCGACATGCCGGCCGCGATCCGCAACCGCTTCGCCGAGCGGGGCGTGATGTATGTCCGCAACTATGGCAGCGGGCTCGATGTCGACTGGCGGCAGGTGTTCGGCACCGAGTCGAAGGCGGAGGTCGAGGCCTATTGCGCCGCGCACGACATCGTCTGCGAATGGAAGGACGGCGACGAGCTGAGGACCCGGCAGGTCTGCCAGGGAACGGCCGTGCATCCCGTCACCGGGGACATGGTCTGGTTCAACCAGGCGCATCTCTTCCATGTCTCCAGCCTCGCGCCGGAGCTGCGTGACAGCCTGCTCGAGGTCGTCGGCGATCCCATAGAGCTGCCGCGCAATGCCTTCTATGGCGACGGATCGCCGATCGAGGACGAGACGCTGACCACGGTGCGCGGCGTGCTCGACCGGCACAAGATCATCTTCCCGTGGAAGACCGGCGACGTCGTCATGCTCGACAACATGCTGACCGCGCATGCGCGCGAGCCGTTCAAGGGGCCGCGCCGGGTGATCGTCGCGATGGCGCAAGCCCATCGCGTCAACTGAGCCCGCGACCGTTCACCGCCGCCACCGGATCTTCTGATGATGCCGACACGAAACCTCGTCGACCGACTCCGCCAGCATGCCGTCCTGCGTGCCGATCATCCGGCGGTCCGCTCCATCGAAGGCGACGAGGTCGTCGACGAGCTGAGCTTCGCCGCGCTGGACCGCCGCATCCGCGCGCTGGCTGCGCATCTGCAGGACCTCGCCGGCACAGGCGAGCGCGCGCTGATCCTGCTGCCCAACGGAGCGGACTATGCGGTTGCGTTCTATGCCTGTCTCTATGCGGGCGTGATCGCGGTGCCGGCCTATCCGCCGGAGACGGGCAAGGCGCGCTACGCCAGCCGGCTCGACGGTATCCTGCACGATTCGGCGCCGCGTCTCATCCTGACCCAGGCGCGGCTGCGCGACGGCATCACGGCGGCGTTCGGAGAGGCGGGAGCTCACATCCTGGCGGTGGACGAGGTCGCGGTCGACGCCGCCGGGTCCTGGCGCGAGACCGAGCTGATGGCGGATGCGATCGCGTTTCTCCAGTACACGTCGGGCTCGACGTCGCAGCCGAAGGGTGTCTGCGTCACGCACGGAAATCTCGTCGCCAACGAGATCGCGATGGAGGCGGTGCTCGAGGGCCATGGCGACGACGTGTTCGTCAGCTGGCTGCCGCTCTATCACGACATGGGGCTGATGGGCGGGCTGCTGAATCCGCTATTCACCGGCTACACCACGGTGCTGATGACGCCGCGCAACTTCCTGGAACAGCCGCGGCGCTGGCTCGAGGCCATTCATCGCCATGGCGGCACCTGCAGCGGCGGCCCGGACTTCGCGTTCGCGCTGTGCGCCGACAGGGTGTCGGATGAAGCCATCGCGCGGCTCGATCTCAGCCGGTGGCGGCTGGCGTTTTCCGGGTCGGAATTCGTGCGCCGCACGACGCTCGAGCGGTTTGCCGCGCGGTTCAAGCCGGCGGGTCTCGATCCGCGCGTGCTGACGCCGTGCTACGGACTGGCCGAGGCGACCTTGCTGGTGACGGCGGCCGATCGCGCGAGCGAGGCGGTGGCCGTCACGCTCGATTCCGCGGCGCTCGCCGCCGGCCGCGCGGCGAACGCGGACGACGGCACCGACCTGATGGCGTGCGGCACCGTGCCCGATGGCCATGCCGTGCGCATCATGCGGACGGACGGCGCGGCCGCGGCCGCGGCCGATGCCGATGAGATCGGCGAGATCTGGGTCGCGGGACCGAGCGTCGCGCAGGGCTATTGGAATAACCCGGAGGCGACGCAGCAGACCTTCGTGGAGCGCGACGGCGCGCGCTGGCTGCGCACCGGCGATCTCGGCTTCATGCGTGACGGCGTGCTCGTCGTCACCGGCCGGCTCAAGGACCTGCTGATCGTGCGCGGCCAGAACATCTATCCGTTCGATATCGAGCAGGCGGTCGAGACCGAGGTCGCGTCGGTCCGCAGGGGACGCGTGGCGGCCTTCCCGGTCGTGATCGACGGCCGCGAAGGCATCGGCATCGCCGCCGAGTTCGGCAGGGCCGTGTCGCGTCGTGCGCCTGTGGACGCGCTGATCAAGGCGATCGGCGATGCGGTCATGGGGCAGGCGCAGGAGTTTCCGGCCGTCGTCGTGCTGCTCAATCCGCAAGCCATGCCGCTGACGACGAGCGGCAAGCTGCAGCGCTCGGCCTGTCGCGCCGGATGGGAGCGGGGCACGCTCGACAGTTTCATGGTGTATGAGCGCGGCCGCGACGCGGCTGTCCGCGTCGACGCCGGGCTCACGACCGAGACCGAGCGCCGCCTCGCCACGATCTGGCAGGATGCGCTGCAGGCGACGACGATCGGCCGCGATGCCGATTTCTTCATGCTCGGCGGCAACTCCATTGCGGCCGCGCAGATCGCGGCGGCGGTGCGCGATGGCTTCGCGGTGGAGCTCGATCTGCGCAGCTTCTTCGAGGCGCCGACGCTCGCGGCGCTCGCAGCCCGCATCGACGCCGCGCAGCAGGGCGGCACGTCGTGGCCGCCGTTGCAGCCGGCGCCCGCCGGGGAGCGCGCGCTGCTGTCGCCGGCCCAGGAGCGGCTGTGGTTCCTGTGGAGCATGGACCCGGCGAGCACCGCCTACACCATCGCCAGCGTCGTCAAGCTCGACGGACCGCTCGATCAGGCGCTGCTGGTGCAGGCGCTGGCCGGGATCGTCGCCCGCCACGAGCCGCTGCGCACGACCTTCGTGGCCAAGGACGGCCGCGCGCGGCAGGTGATCCATCCGACGGCGGACATCGCCGTCGCCATCGAGGATCTGCGGCGCCGTCCGAAGGGCGAGCGCGCGCAGCAGGCGGCGGCGCGCGTGCGCGACGAGCTGGCGCAGCCGTTCGATCTGGTCAACGGCCCCTTGCTGCGCGCCGTGCTGATCCAGCTCGCGGATGATCGCCACGAGCTCCTGCTCACGGCGCATCACATCGTCGCCGACGGCCTGTCGCTCGACGTGCTGCTCGGCGAAATCGCCACGTCCTATCAGCGGCTGCGTGACGGGGCAGGCATGCCGCCGCCGAACGCCATCCAATATGCCGATGTTGCGGCCGGGCAGCGCGCGTGGCTGGCGGGTCCCGAGGCCGAGCAGCAGCTCGCTTACTGGCGCGGACGGCTCGGCGAGACGCATGAGCCGCTCGCGCTGCCGCTCGACCGGCCGCGTCCGGCGGTGCAGAGCTATCGCGGCGAGACGCTTCATGTCGAGATCGACGCGGCGCTCGCCGCAAGGCTGCGCACGATCGCGGGACAACAGCGCGTCAGCATGTTCATGCTGCTGCTCGCGTCCTATCAGTTGCTGCTGTTCCGGTATTCCGGCCAGTCCGACCTGCGCATCGGCGTGCCCGTGGCCGGGCGGCGGCAGGCCGAGCTGGCCTCGCTGATCGGCTGCTTCGTCAACACGCTGGTGCTGCGCGCCGATGTGACCGGCGATATGCGCTTCGCCGACCTGCTGGCGCAAGCGAGGGAAGAGGTCATCTCCGCGCTTGCGCATCAGGACCTGCCGTTCGATCGCCTGGTCGACGCGCTGAGGCCGGCCCGCTCGGGGGCGTACAATCCGCTGTTCCAGATCAAGTTCAACTACATGACCGCGCCGCGCGGCTTCGCGACCACGGACGGTCTGCGCGGCGAGGCCGGGATCGTCGATCTCGCCGGCTCGCATTTCGATCTCGCGCTCGACATCGTCGATGGCGCCGAGGGCATGACCGCGAGCCTCAACTATGCCACGGACCTGTTCGACGCGCCGACCGTCGCGCGCATCGGCCACCAGCTCGTCGATCTCCTGCGGCAGATCGCATCTGGCACCGACACGCCGCTGCGCGACTTCTCGATCGCGCCGGAGAATGTGCAGGCGGTCGCGCAGGAGGAAGCGCGCTTTCCGGCCACGGATATTCTCGACCTGTACGACGCCGCGTTCGCCGGTCGCGGCGACCGGATCGCGCTGCGTCAGAATGCGGTCGCGGTCACGGCCGCCGAGCTCGCGCGCTGGTCGGACCGGATCGCCTCGACATTGGCGCAGGCCGGAGTGGGGCCGGAGACGCCGGTCGCACTGTGGATCGAACGCTCGCCGGCCTTCGTCGCGGCGCTGCTCGGCGTGCTCAAGGCCGGCGGCGCCTATGTGCCGCTCGATACAGCCTGGCCCGGCGAGCGCGTGCAGCGGATCCTGAACGATGGCCGCATTAAAACACTAGTGGCTACAAGCGACCGTCTCGCGGCCGCTGCCGCATTGGATTGCCGCGTGCTCGACGCGGGCAGCAGCGCTGAGTCCGGCGCGACGTTCGTCGCGCGACGGCCGCATCCGGCCCAGACCGCCTACATCATCTACACCTCGGGCTCGACCGGCGCGCCAAAGGGCGTCGCGGTCAGCCACGGCGCGCTCGCGAACTACGTCCAGGCGCTGCTGTCGCGGCTGCCATTGAAGGCAGACGCGTGCATGGCGATGGTCTCGACCGTCGCCGCCGATCTCGGCCACACCGTGCTGTTCGGCGCGCTCGCCAGCGGCGCGACGCTGAACCTGCTCGCCCCCGACGCCGCCTTCGACGCGGACGCCTTCGCCGAGGGCATGCGCGGCGTCGACGTGCTCAAGATCGTGCCGAGCCATCTGCGCGGCCTGCTGCAGGCCCGGGCGTCGGCCGGCATGCTGCCGCGCGAGGTGCTGATCCTCGGCGGCGAAGCCGCTGATCCCGGCCTGATCGCCGACATCCGCCGGCTGCGGCCGCAGTGCCGGATCGTCAACCATTATGGTCCGACCGAAACGACCGTCGGCGTCACGACCCACGCCTGGACCGACGGCGATCTCGGCGGGACCGTCCCGGTCGGGCTGCCGCTCGCCAACCTGCGCGCCGTCATCCTGGATGATGCGTTGAACGTGGTGCCGGCCGGCGTCGCGGGCGAGCTGTTCATCGGTGGTGCGGGACTGGCGCGCGGCTATCGCGCGGCGCCGGGGCAGACGGCGGAGCGCTTCATTCCGGATCCGTTCGGCGCGCCGGGCGAGCGTCTCTATCGCACCGGCGACCGCGTGCGCTGCGATCAGGCGGGCCGCATCGTGTTCCTCGGCCGCCGCGACGACCAGGTGAAGCTGCGCGGCTATCGCGTCGAGCCGGCCGAGATCGCGCGGACGCTGGCGAGACTCGACGGCGTCGCCGACGCCGCGGTGGTCGCACGCGCGATCGACGAAGGGCAGGACCGTCTGGAGCTCGTGGCCTATTGCGTGCCGGCCGCAGCGCCGCTGCAGCCGGAGACGTTGCGGCAGCGGCTTGCGGCGATGCTGCCGGACTACATGGTGCCGTCCCGCATCGTGCTGCTCGATCGCCTGCCGCTCACCGCCAACGGCAAGCTCGACCGGGCGGCGCTGCCTCAGCCCGATGAGACACCGGCCGTCTCCTATGCGGCGCCCATCGGCGAGGTCGAGCAGGCGATCGCCGCGGTCTGGCAGGACGTGCTCGGCCGCGAGAGCATCGGCCGCGACGACAATTTCTTCGAGCTCGGCGGCGACTCCATTCTCAGCCTGCAGATCATCGCGCGGCTGCGCCGGCGCGGGCTGGTGCTGACGCCGAAGCAGATGTTCGCGCAGCAGACGATAGCGGCCCTGGCCGGTGTGGTCGTGACCACCTCCGCACCGTCCAGGACACCGCCGGCAGCAGCCCGCAGCGGGTCGAACGCCCTCTCTGCGGAGCTGCTGCCGATCCAATTGCGGTTCTTCGCCGACGCCATTCCGAATCGCGATCACTTCAATCAGGCCGTGCTGCTGATCCCGCGCGATCGGATCGGATGGGATGTGCTGGAGCGTGCGCTCACGGCCGTCGTCATGCAGCACGAGGCGCTGCGGGTGGCCTATCGCCGCAGCGACGGTGAATGGCGCGCGGCGCCAGCCGAGCAGCCGGCGTCCGATCTGCTCTGGCGTCGCAGCGGCGTTGGTCCCGATGACATCGCAGCGGTCGCTTCGGCCGCTCAGGCCAGCCTTTCGCTTGAGAAGGGCGAACTGCTACGCGCGGTCGGCTTCGATCTCGCCGATGGCAGCCAGCGCCTGCTGATCGCGATCCATCATCTGGCCGTGGATGGCGTGTCATGGCGAATCCTGCTGGACGACATTGCGTCGGCCTGCGCGCAACTGGCCGGCGGCGCCGCTGTCGCCAGCCTGCCGGCCGCGAGTACGTCGCCGCGGCTCTGGGCCGAGCGTTTGCGTGCGCATGCGGCCTCCGACGAGATGGCGGCGGAGCTGCCGTTCTGGCTCGCATCGTCAGGCGGCAGCGATCTGCCGTGCGACGCGGACCATGGCGCCGCCGATCTCGAAGGCGAGGCCGAAGAGGTGGTGCTCAGCATCGATGCCGAGCTGACGACGCGGCTTCTCGATGCAGCGCCGGCGGCCTATCGCACCCAGGTCAACGATCTCTTGCTCGCCGCGCTGGCGCGCGCGATCTGGTCGTGGAGCGGTCGGGACGATGTGACGATCGAGCTCGAAGGTCACGGCCGCGAGGACCTCTTTGCCGATGTCGACCTGACGCGCAGCGTGGGCTGGTTCACGACCGCATTTCCGGTCCGGCTGCGCGGCGGCAGCGCGGAGGCTGGTCCGCTCATCCAAGGCGTCAAGGAGATGTTGCGAGCGGTGCCGGGCCGTGGCCTCGGCTACGGGGTCCTGCGCCAGCTCGGTTCACCCAAGCATCGCGAGGCGCTGGCGCAACTCCCGGCGCCGCGCATCGTCTTCAACTATCTCGGGCGCTTCGAGGGCCTGTCCGGCGAAGGCGCGCCTTACCGGATCGCGCCGGAACATCCCGGACCGATGCGGGCCGCCGATACGCCGCTGCGGGCCTGCCTGACCATCAATGGCGATGTCCGTGACGGGCAGTTGCGGCTTGGCTTCCGCTACGGCCAGCGGCGCTGTCGCCGCGCCAGCGTGCAGCGGCTCGCCGAACTCTACCGGATCGCGCTGGAAAACGTGGTCGATCATTGCCTCAGCGGCGCGGCCGGCCTCACGCCGTCGGACGTCCCGCTGTCGGGGCTCGATCAGGCGACGCTCGACCGGATCTGTACGACGATCGATGCGCGCGAGATCGAGGACATCTATCCGCTCTCCCCGATGCAGCAGGGCATGCTGTTCCATGCGCTCCGCGACGGCAAGGCCGACGTCTATGTCAACCAGCTCGCCGTCGAGCTGCGCGGCGTCACATCGGCGCAACTGCGTGCGGCATGGCAGTCGGCCAGCCTGCGGCATGCGGTGCTGCGAACCGGATTCCTCTGGCAGGACCTGCCGGGACCGGCTCAGCAGGTCGTCTATCGCCAGCTCGACATGCCCGTGGTCGAAGACGATTGGCGCGGCCGCGCGACCGATGCGGACCTCGACGACGCACTCGCCGATGCGGCGCGCGCCGAACGCGGGCGCGGCTTCGACATCGGCCGGCCGCCGCTGCAGCGTCTCAGGTTGATCCGGCTCGGGGACGACCGGGTCTGGTTGGTCTGGACACATCATCACATCGTGCTGGACGGCTGGAGTTCGGCGCGGTTGCTCACCGAGGTGCTGCAGCAGGTCGGCGGAACGGTCGTTGGAACCGTGCAGGGGCGGTACCGTGACTACATCGCCTGGCTGCAATCGCGCGACCCCGCCGCCGCGAGCGAGTTCTGGCGCGACAGCCTGCGCGCTTTTGAACAGCCGACGCTGCTTGCCGACGCGTTGCGCGGCCGCGCCCCGCGTCCGGCCGCAACGGGACCTGGCCGGCTCACCTTGCTGATCGACGGCGATCTCACCGCACATCTGCGGCGGTTCGCGACACGGCAGCGGATCACCATGAATACGCTGCTGCAAGGCGCCTGGGTGCAGCTGCTGCGCCAGTACACCGGACAGGACGCCGTCTGCTTCGGCGTCACCGTCGCCGGGCGTCCGGCCGACCTTGCCGGGGCGGAAGACATCGTCGGTCTCTTCATCAATACGCTGCCGCTGGTCGATCGTGCGCATCCGCAGGCCGCGGTCGGCGACTGGCTGCGCGGCCTGCAGGCGCACAACATCGCGGCACGCGACTACGAATGGATGCCGCTGCACGAAATCCAGCGTCTCGCCGGCCAGAGCGGGCAGCCGCTGTTCGACAGTCTCATGGTGTTCGAGAATTATCCGATCGATCGCGGCTTGGCGGATCGAAAGGATGGCGGGCCATCCATCGGACGGGTCGAGCATGTCACGCCGACCAACTACGCGCTTGCCGTGGCCGTCTTCGAGGGAACGTATGGCCTCCGGCTCGATCTCAACTATGACCGGGCGCAGCTCGACGAGACGGCGGTCCAGCGGATCGGCGCGGCGCTGCAAGACGGCCTCGCGATGCTTTCGGACGATGCGAACCGTCCGACGGGACGTCTTCAGGCGCTCGCCGGCGATCTCCGCGACCGGCTGTTGCGCTGGGGCGGATTGGCCGCCAGTGCGACATCGGAGCCGGAATCGCCGCAGTCCCTCGGCCTCGTCGCGCAGATCGAGGCGCAGGCCAGACGGAGGCCACGAGCGATCGCGATCGTCAGCGGCGCGCGCCGGATCAGCTATCGCGAGCTGAACGCGCGCGCCAATGCACTGGCGCGCCGGCTCAGCGCAAGCATCAGCGGTTCGGATCAGGTGGTCGGCATCGCGCTGGATCGCAACGTCGACATGGTCGTCGCATTGCTGGCGGTGCTGAAGGCGGGCGCCGCCTATCTGCCGCTCGATCCGGACTATCCGTCCGAACGCCTTGCGCACATGATGCGCGACAGCGGCGCCAAGCTGCTGCTGACCGAGGAGAGACTGCGGGACCGCTTCGCGCTGGCGCTGGCCGACAGCGATGCCGAGGCCTGGCTGCTCGACCGCCTCGATGCGGCTGAAGACAGGACCAACCTCGACATCCGCATCCATCCCGAGACCCTTGCTTACGTCATCTACACCTCGGGCTCCACCGGCCTGCCCAAGGGCGTCATGGTCCGGCACGGGGCGGTGACGAACTTCCTGGCGACCATGGCGGAGCAGCCGGGCCTCGCCCAGGATGACCGCGTGCTCGCGCTGACGTCGCTGTCGTTCGACATCGCTGTGCTGGAGCTGTGGCTGCCGCTGACGAAGGGCGCGCGGATCGTGCTCGCCGACCGTGCCGCCGCGCATGATCCGGCGGCGTTGAAGGCGATCGCGGTGAAGCATGGCGTGACACTGATCCAGGCGACGCCATCGAGCTGGCGCATGCTGCTGGACTATGAAGGGAGCGACGCGTGGCTGCCGCAAGGATGCCGCGTGCTCAGCGGCGGCGAGGCGCTTGCGCCTGACCTGGCGCAGCGCCTGCTCGACCTGAGCCATGAGGTCTGGAACCTCTATGGGCCGACCGAGACCACGGTGTGGTCGGCGCGGCATCGGCTGACGGCGAACGATCCCTCGCCAGTGCTGGGCCGTCCGATCGGCCACACGACGCTGCATGTGCTCGACGGCAATCTCAATCTCGCGCCTCCCGGCGTGGCGGGCGAACTCTTCATTGGCGGCGCTGGCCTCGCACGCGGCTATTGGAAGCGCGCGGCGCTCAGCGCGGAACGCTTCATTCCCGATCCGTTCAGCGCGACCGGCGCGCGGCTCTATCGAACCGGCGACCTGGTGCGGTGGCGGGAGGATGGCGTGCTCGATTATGTCGGCCGCGTCGATCATCAGGTGAAGATCCGCGGCCATCGGATCGAGCTCGGCGAGATCGAAGCGCGTCTGCGCGCGGAGCGAGGGGTGCGCGACAGTGTCGTCGTCGCCCGGGACATCGGCGGGAGCCAGCAGCTGCTCGCCTATGTCAGCGGTGACGAGATCCTGGATTGCGCCAGCCTGCGTGCGACGCTTGCCGCGTCATTGCCGGACTACATGGTGCCGTCGCGCGTGATGGTGCTGCCGCAACTGCCTTTGACGCCGAATGGAAAGATCGATCGCAACGCCTTGCCGTCGGCGTCGCACGACGCGGCCGCGCGGCACGACTATGTCGCGCCGCTGGGCGAGATCGAGACCACCCTGGCGCGGATCTGGGCCGAGCTGCTTGGTGTCGACCGGGTCGGGCGCGGCGATCATTTCTTCCAGCTCGGCGGCCACTCGCTGCTGGCGGTGCGGCTGCTCAGCCGCGTGGCTCAGGAGTTCGGAACGTCGATGCAATTGACCGAGCTGTTTGCTCATCCCGAACTGGCGGAGTTCGCGCGGATCCTCTCGATCCATCTGATCGAGACGGAATTCGGCGAGGGCGAGCTCGACGAACTGATGATGGCGGAGCAGTGATGAGCGGACAATCAGGACGGCCCATGCTGCGCGACCTCGACCCGGACGCGCTCCGCGATCTCGCAACGCTGGCGCGGCAACGCCGCCGCAAGGCCGGGGGCCCGACCGCCGATACGATCCCGGTGATCGATCGCGGCGGCAAGCTGCCGCTGTCGTTCGCGCAGCAACAGCTGTGGCTGGTGGCCCAGCTCGACGGCAGCAGCACGAACTACCATCTCGACGCCGTGCTGCGGCTGCGGGGACGGCTCGACGTGGCGGCCTTGCAGCGCAGCTTCCATGCGTTGTTCGCGCGCCATGAGGCGCTGCGGACGGTGTTTGCTGCTGAGGAGGGCGAGCCGCATGTCGTGCTGCTGCCGCCGGACGCTGGTCTGACGCTGCAGATGCATGACCTCGGTGGGCGCACCGATCCCGAGACCCAACTGCGCGACCTCTTGAACGTCTGCGCGCGCGCGCCGTTCGATCTCGCCACGGGACCGCTGATCCGCGGTCATCTCATCCGGATGGCGGACGACGATCACGTCATTCTGCTCAGCCAGCATCACATCATCTCCGACGGATGGTCGATGGGCGTGCTCATGCACGAACTCTCGGCCCTGTATGGAGCCTTCGTGGCCGGGAGAGATGATCCGCTGCCGCCGCTCGTCGTCCAATATCCGGATTACGCGGCCTGGCAGCGCCGATCGCTCTCGGCGCAGCGGCTGCAGCAGGAGATCGCGCATTGGACCGCCGTGCTGGGGGATGCGCCGTCCCTGCTGACCTTGCCGACCGACCGGCCGAGGATCGCGCCGAGGTCGACCGCGGGCGCGGCGGTGCCGATCGTGTTCGATGACGTCGTGTCCGCAGACATCCGGAAATCGAGCCTGACGCTCGGCACAACGCCCTATGTCGTCGTGCTTGCGGCCTGGACGCTCGTGCTGTCGCGGCTCGCTGGTCAAACTGAGGTCGTGATCGGATCGCCCACGGCAAAGCGCGCGCGTCCCGAGATCGAGGGGCTCGCCGGCTTCTTCGTCAACATGCTGGCGCTGCGCGTCGATCTGTCCAATCGGCCGACCGCGGCCGAACTGATCGCGCGCGTCGGCAAGACCGTTCTGGATGCGCAGGCGCATCAGGATCTGCCGTTCGAGCGCCTCGTCGAAGCTCTCCAGCCGATCCGTCATGCGGAGTATAGTCCGGTTTTTCAGGTTGTGTGTGCGTGGCAGAGCGACGCAGCCGGCGCGGTCGCGCTGCCTGGCCTCGTGGTCGAGCGCGTCCCGACCGAGCAGCGCGAAGTCAAGTTCGATCTCGAACTCGATCTCAGCGATGGCGGCGGCCATATCGCAGGAAAGCTGAACTACGCCACGGCGCTGTTCGAGGACGAGACCGTCCGGCGGTACGCCGGATATCTCGTCGCCGCGCTGCGGGCGATGGTCGCCGACATCCAGGCGCCCGTCCATCAGATCGACCTGCTGTCCTCAGAGGAGCGCACGCTACTCCTGGACACCTGGAACCGGACGCCAACCGTCGCCGCATCAGGGCAGTGCATCCAGGAGCTGATCGCGGAGCAGGTTCGACAGCGCCCATCCGCTGTCGCGCTGGTCCACGGCGAGGATCGGCTGACCTATCGCGAACTCGACGTCCGAGCCAATCGTCTCGCGCATCACCTGCAGGCGCTGGGGGCGGGGCCGGATCGCCTGGTCGCGATCTGCCAGCAGCGCGGCATTGCTGCCATCGTCAGCGTGCTCGCGGTGCTCAAGGCGGGCGCGGCCTATCTGCCGCTGGATCCGGCCTATCCGGCACAGCGGCTGCGCGATATCGTCGCCGATGCCGGACCGATGCTGCTGCTCGCCGACGACGACAGCGCCGCAACGCTCGGCGACGTCTCGTGTCCTGTCGTCGACGTGCAACGGGATGCGCCCGCCTGGGCCGAACGGCCCGACAGTGCGCCGGATCTTGCTGCGCTCCGATTGTCACCGCGCCATCTCGCCTACGTCATCTATACGTCGGGTTCCACCGGCCGTCCGAAAGGCGTGATGGTCGAGCACCGCGGCCTGGTCAATCTCGCGCGCGCGCAGATCGCTCTGTTCGATACCGGTCCGGACAGCCGGATCGTCCAGTTTGCCTCCTTCAGCTTCGACGCCAGCGTGTGGGACATCGTCATGGCGCTGTGCGCCGGCGCCGAGCTGCACCTGCTTGGAAGGCGCGAGCATCAGGATGCGTCGGAGCTGATGCGTTATCTGTCCGCGCGCGGGATCACGCACGCGACGCTGCCTCCGGCGATGCTTCAGGGGCGCGCCGATCTTGCGCAGCTCGCAGGTCTCAAGGTGCTCGTTCTCGCCGGCGAGTTGCCGCGCGCCGAGCTGATCCAAGCTCTGCCGGCAGAGATCGCCGTCTACAACGCCTACGGACCGACCGAGGCAACGGTCTGCGCCACCGCCTGGCGCCGGCCGGATGGGTTCGCCGGCAGCGTGGTTCCGATCGGACGTCCGATCGCCAACACACGCATCTACCTGCTGGATCCCGACGGCCTTCCGGTGCCGCGCGGCGCGGTGGGGGAGATCTGGATCGGCGGGGCAGGGGTGGCGCGCGGCTATCTCCACCGCATCGATCTCTCCGAACAGCGCTTTGCGGCCGACCCGTTCGATCCTGCATCTAACGGCCGGATGTACCGGACCGGTGATCTCGGCCGCTATCTGGCGGATGGCAACATCGAGTTCCTCGGCCGCAACGATCACCAGGTCAAGATCCGCGGCTTCCGCATCGAGCTTGGCGAGATCGAATGCCGCCTGAATGCCTTGGCGGGCGTGCGCGATTGCTCCGTGTTGGCGCGGCGCGACGCGCATGACGACCTCAGGCTCGTGGCTTATGTCGTGCCGGCGGAGATCGACAGCGACGGCGCCGCGTGGTCGGCGCAACTGCGGGCACAGCTGCAGTCCTGCCTGCCGGACTACATGGTGCCCGCGGCGATCGTGCGCCTCGAAGCGCTGCCTTTGACGCCGAATGGCAAGGTCGACCGCCAGGCGCTGCCGGCGCCGGACGAGCAGGCGATCGCGCGCGGCGTCTACGATCCTCCGCAGGGGGACACCGAGCGGACGCTTGCGGCGATCTGGAGCGAACTGCTCGGCATCGAACGCGTCGGTCGCGCTGATCATTTCTTCGAGCTCGGCGGCCATTCGCTGCTGGTCGTGCGTCTGCTGGACCGCTTGAAGCGTCACGGGCTGGCGGCGAACGCGCAGAGCGTCTTCGCCAAGCCGGTGCTGCGCGATCTTGCAGCGAGCCTGCGGCAGGTTGAGGAGAGCACAATTCCCGCCAACCTGATCACGGCAGAGACGGCTCTCATCACGCCGGACGTGCTGCCGCTGATCACGCTGAGTCAGCCGGAGATCGACCGGGTCGTCAGCCAGGTGCCGGGCGGAGTCGCCAACATCGAGAACATCTACGCGCTGTCGCCACTGCAGGAAGGAATCCTATTCCATCATCTGCTGGCGACGGAGGGCGATCCCTACGTCCTGGTCGCACAGATGGCGTTTGCCGGGCGCGATCTGCTGGATCGCTATCTCGCCGCTGTCCGCGAGGTGATCGCGCGTCACGACGTGCTGCGGACCGCGATCGTCTGGGATGGCTTGTCCGTGCCGGCGCAGGTGGTCTGGCGCAACGCGCCGCTCGATGTCACCGAGGTTCAGCTCGCGGGCCATGAGCCGGCGCAGCTTGAACTGGCACGGCGCTTCGATCCGCGATCGAACCGGCTGGATGTCTCGAAGGCGCCATTGCTGCAGTTCGTCGTCGCGCGCGATGGAGAGACCGATCGCGTGCTGGTCTTGATCCTGCTGCATCATCTGATCGGCGATCATTCGACCTTGCAGGCGATGCATCAGGAGGTCCAGGCCATCCTGGCCGATCGCCGTCACGACCTGCCGGCACCGGTGCCGTTCCGGAATCTCGTCGCCCGGACGCGGGATCCGGCCGGCCACGATGCGCAGCAACGGTTCTTCCGCGACATGCTGGGCGATATCGACGCGCCCAATGCGCCGTTCGGCCTGACCGAGGCGCGCAGCGACGGACAGGGCGTCAACGAGGCCAAGCTGGCCCTGCCTGCCGCGCTCGACGCACGGCTGCGCGCGCAGGCGCGGCGGCTCGGTGTGAGCCTTGCCAGCCTTTGCCATCTCGCCTGGGGGCAGGTGCTGGCGCGCAGCAGCGGGCGCGAGCAGGTCGTGTTCGGCACCGTGCTGCTCGGCCGCATGCAGGCGGGGCACGATACCGGCCGCAGCCTCGGCCTGTTCATCAACACGCTGCCCTTGCGGCTCGACCTCGACCTCACGCCCGTGGCCGACAGCGTCCGCATCGCCCATGCCCGGCTGGCCGAGCTGATGGCGCACGAGCACGCTTCGCTGGCGATGGCGCAGCGCTGCAGCGGCGTGTCGCCGGCGACGCCGCTGTTCTCGGCGATCCTGAACTATCGGCATAACAATGGACAGGCGCGGCAAGGCGAGGCGGCGGCGCAGGTCCTCGACGGCGTCGAGTGGCTCGGCGCGGAGGAACGCACCAACTACCCGCTGATGCTGGCGGTGGATGATGACGGCGACGGACTGCGCCTCACGGCGCAGGTCGTTGCCGCCATCGCACCAGAGCGGATCTGCGCGATGATGCAGACCTCGCTGGAGCAAATGGTTCGGGCGCTCGAGACCGCACCGCAGACTCCCATGTGCAGGCTGGACGTCGTTCCGCCCGATGATCGCGCGCGACTGCTGAATGACTGGAACGCGACCGCGCTGAGCTGCGCGGATGCGCTCTGCGTACATCGCCAGTTCGAGCGCAATGCCGCGCGCAGGCCTGATGCGATTGCGCTCGTCCGTGGCGAGGAGACGATCAGTTACGGCGAACTGAACGCACGGGCGAACCGGCTGGCGCGGCGGCTCAGGGCGCGCGGCGTCGGCACGGATGCGGTGGTCGGGCTGGCGCTGGAGCGCGGCGTGACGATGATGGTGGCGCTGCTCGCGGTGCTCAAGGCGGGCGCGGCCTATCTGCCGCTCGATCCGGACTATCCCGCCGCGCGGCTCGCCCACATGCTGACCGACAGCGGTGCGACCCTGCTGCTGACGCAGGAGGCGCTGCAGGCCCGGTTCGTGCCCGTGCTGGCCGACAGCGGAGCGGACGCCTGGCTGCTCGATGCGGCCGGCGGCGATGATGCCGGCGATGCGAGCGATCTCGGTGTCGCCGTTCACGCCGAGAGCCTGGCTTACGTCATCTACACCTCCGGCTCGACCGGGCAGCCCAAGGGCGTGATGGTGCGGCATGGCGCGCTGACGAACTTCCTCGCGACCGTGGCCGAGCAGCCCGGGATGACCGCGACAGATCGCGTGCTCGCGCTCACCTCGCTGTCGTTCGACATCGCGGTGCTGGAGCTGTGGCTGCCGCTGGCGACAGGCGCGCGGATCATCCTGTCCGACCGCACGGCTGCGACCGATCCGGCGGTGTTGCAGGCTCTCGTGGCCGCGCAAGGCGTCACCATGATGCAGGCGACGCCGTCGAGCTGGCGCATGCTGCTCGATCACGGTCGGATGGAGACATGGCTGCCCGCGCAATGTCGCATCCTGAGCGGCGGCGAGGCGCTCGCGCCGGATCTCGCGCGCCGGCTGGTGGCGCATGGACATGAGGTCTGGAATCTCTATGGGCCGACCGAGACGACGGTGTGGTCGGCGCGGTATCGGCTGGATGCGAACGCTGCGTTGCCGCTGCTCGGCCGCCCGATCGGCAACACCACGCTTTATGTGCTCGATGGCAATCTCGATCTCGCACCGATCGGGGTTGCGGGCGAGCTCTTCATCGGCGGCGCGGGATTGGCGCGCGGCTATTGGACTCGGGCGGCGCTCAGCGCGGAGCGCTTCATTCCCGATCCCTTCGGCGTCGCGGGCGCGCGACTCTATCGTACCGGAGACCTGGCCCGCTGGCGCGATGACGGCGTGCTCGACTATGTCGGCCGGGCCGATCACCAGGTGAAGATCCGCGGCCACCGGATCGAGCTCGGCGAGATCGAGGCGCGCCTGCGCGCCCAGCCTGGCGTGCGCGACAGTGTCGTCGTGGCGCAGGAACTCGTAGGCGGTCAGCAACTGGTCGGTTATGTCGCGGGCGAGGCCTGTGACGCGGCTGCTTTGCGGGCGGCGCTTTCGGCGGAGCTGCCGGACTACATGGTGCCGTCGCGCGTGATGGTGCTGGCGCAGCTGCCGCTGACGCCGAATGGCAAGATCGATCGCAAGGCGCTGCCGCGCGCCGATGCCGGCCTCGTCGCGCGCGAACGGGTCGCGCCGCGAAATCCGATCGAGGCCGCGCTGGCGTCGATCTGGGCCGAATTGCTGCGCCGGCCCGACGTCGGCATCACCGACAATTTCTTCGAGCTCGGCGGCGACTCGCTGGTCGCGGTCCAACTCGTCAGCCGCATCAGGCGCGACATGGGGCAGGACCTGCCGCTGAAGCGGCTGTTCGAACTGACCACCATCGAGGCCATGGCGGCGGCGCTGACGTCGGCCCCGCCGACGAGCCCGCGCAGCGACGACATCGCCGTCATGTTCGATCTGCTGGAAGAAGTCGAGTTCACCCATGAATGATCAATCCGGATTGCAGGCCCAGCAGCTCAGCGAGATCGCCCGCCGGCTGGCGCGGCTCGATGCCGGCAAGCAGCGCGCCTTCCTGGCGCAACTGGCCGCCAAGGGAATCGATCTGTCGATCCTGCCGATTCCACGCCAGCGTCTCGACCGCGCGCCGCTGTCGTTCGCGCAGGCAAGACTGTGGTTCCTGTGGCGGATGGATCCGGCGAGCCCGGCCTACAACATGCCCGTCGCGCTGCGTCTGCGCGGCAACCTCGATCTCGCCGCGCTCAAGGCTGCGCTCGATGCGCTGGTCGTGCGTCATGCCGCACTGCGTACGGTGTTCCGCCAGGACGGCGCTGCGCCGGAGCAGATCGTGCAGGCAGCGGCGCCGCTGGCGCTGCGCCGGATCGCGGTCGACGGCGATGATCGCGAGCAGCAGGCGCATCGATTGCTGAGAGACGAAGCGGCGAGGCCGTTCGATCTGGAGAACGGGCCGCTGGTGCGGGCCGCGCTGCTGATCCTCGGCGCGCAGGATCACATCCTCACGGTGACGCTGCACCACATCATCGCCGACGGCTGGTCGTTGCAGGTTCTCACCGACGAATTCTGGCAGCTCTATCGCGCGGCTGTCTGTGGCGATGCTACGGCGTTGCCGGCGCCCGAGATCGACTGCGGCGATGTCGCGAGCTGGCAGCGGATGTGGATCGGCGCGAGGGAGGGAGAGCGTCAGCTCGACTACTGGACCGAACGCCTGCGCGACACGGTGATGCTGCAGCTGCCGCTCGACCGGCCCCGCTCGGCGGAGGCGCACCAAGCCGGCGATGCCGTGCGACTCCTGCTCGATGCGGATCTCCGCGATCGCCTGCGCGGTCTGGCACAGCAGCAGCGGACGACGCTGTTCGTGGTTCTGCTCGCCGCGCTAAAGCTGGTGCTGCATCGCTACAGTGGCCAGACGGACATCTGCGTCGGCGTGCCGCTCGCCAACCGGGACCGGCCGGAGACAAGGCGGCTGATCGGCCTGCTCGTGAACACGCAGGTGCTGCGGACCAAGCTCGACAGCCGGCGTACCTTCGCCGACCTCATCACCGCGCTGCACGAAACGTCGATCGAGGCGCAGGCGCATCAGGACCTGCCGTTCGAACGTGTGCTGGAGGTGCTGCAGCCGCAGCGCAGCCTCAGCCAGAACCCGCTGTTCCAGGTGCTCTACAATCACCAGCGCCGGCCGGAGCCGGTCGCAGCGCCGGAAGAGGGCGGCCTGCAGATCGAGACGATCGCGGCCACGGTCAACACGGTGAAGTTCGATCTTGCCGTCGATACCGAGGAACTGGCCTCGGGCGACATCGCGGCGCAATTCTCCTTCGCCACCGCGCTGTTCGACCGCTCGACCATCGCGCGCCTCGCGGCCCACTGGCGCGCGGCGCTCGAAGCGATGGCCGCCGATGCGGCGTGCACGATCGCAAGGCTGGAGCTGTTGTCGGTACAAGAGCGCGACGACGTCAGAAAGTGGAATGCATCTGCCTGGGGACCTGAACCATTCGTACCCGTGCATCGCATGTTCGCGCAGCATGCGAAGGACGCGCCCGAGGCCACGGCATTGGTCTTTGGCGACGAGACGATCAGCTACGAACAGCTCGACCGGCGCGCCAATGCCATCGCCCGGCATCTGATGGCGCACGGCGTGCGTCCGGGCGACCTGGTCGGCATCGCGATGCCGCGCTCGCCGGATCTCATCGCCGCATTTCTCGCGGTGCTGAAATGTGGCGCGGCCTATCTGCCGCTCGATCCCGATCATCCGCCGGCGCGGCGCGCGGCCACGGTCCGTGACGCCGGAGTCGCCGTCGTGATGGTTCGAGGTGATGCGGACATGCCGGCCATGGCCGCGGCCCGCGTCGTCGATCTGGCGCAGCTTCCGGCGGACGCAGGCGGCAGCGATTCCGCGGTCGAGGTTCATCCGCAGAGCGTCGCTTATGTGATCTATACGTCCGGCTCGACCGGGATGCCCAAGGGCGTCGCCGTCGCGCATCAGCCGTTCGCGATGCATTGCCGCGCCACGGCCGAGCTCTACGAGATGGACGCGCGTTCGCGCGAGCTGCACTTTTTGTCCTTCACGTTCGACGGCGCCCATGAGCGGCTGTGGACCGCGCTGAGCTGCGGCGCTGCCCTGGTGATGCGCGACGCCGAGCTGTGGTCGGCGGAGCAGACACTCGATGTGATGCGCGCACGCGGCGTCACCAATGCCGGCTTCCCGCCGGCCTATCTGCAGCAGCTCGCCGACTTCGCGGCCTGGCGCGGCGATCCGCCGCCGGTGTCGCTCTATTCTTTTGGCGGCGAGGCGATGCCGAAATCGGGCTTCGACAAGGTGAGGTCCGCGCTGCGGCCGCGCAAGCTGATCAACGGTTATGGCCCGACGGAGACGGTGGTCACGCCGCTGGTCTGGAAGGTGGAGGCCGATGTCGAGATCGACTGCGCCTATGCGCCGATCGGCCGCCCCGTCGGCCGGCGATCGGCCTATGTCCTCGACGGCGATCTGAACATCGTCCCGGTCGGTGTCACCGGCGAGCTTCATGTCGGTGGCGAGGGACTCGCGAGCGGATATTGGCACAGGCCGGCGCTGACGGCCGAACGCTTCGTGCCGGACCCGTTCGGTGCTCCTGGCGCGCGGCTCTATCGCACCGGCGATCTCGCGCGCTGGCGTGGCGATGGGGTGATCGACTATGTCGGTCGATCCGACCATCAGCTGAAGATCCGCGGCTTCCGCATCGAGCCCGGCGAGATCGAAGCCCGCCTGATGCGCCAGCCCGGTGTGCGCTCAGCGGTGGTGACTGGCCGCGACATCGCCGGACGAATGCAGCTCGTGGGCCATGTCTCCGGTGAGGGAGAGCTGGACGAGACGAGGCTGCGGGCAGCGCTGTCGGAGGAGTTGCCGGACTACATGGTTCCGGCGCGCATCGTCGTGATGAACGATCTGCCGCTGACGGCGCACGGCAAGATCGATCGCGATGCCTTGCCGCTTCCGGCCATCTCATCTGCGGATACGGACTACGTCGCGCCGCAATCGCCGGCCGAGATCGAGTTGGCGGCGGTCTGGGCCGAACTGCTCGGCCGCGAGCGCGTCGGTCTCAACGACAATTTCTTCGAGCTCGGCGGCGACTCCATCATCTCGCTGCAGGTGGTTGGCCGCGCCCGCCAGCGCGGCCTGGTGATCGAGCCGCGCGATCTGTTCCGGCATCAGACGCTGCAGGAGCTGGCGCGGATCGCGCGTCGCGCGCAGGCCAGCGCTGTGGCGGTGGAGCAGGAACTGCAGGACGGCGATTCCGTGCCGCTGCTGCCGATCCAGCGCCGCTTCTTCGCGGAAGAGGCCGGCGAGCGGCAGCATTGGAACCAGGCCGTGCTGCTCGAGCCCTCGACACGGCTCGACTGGCGCGCGATGGCGCGCGCGATCGACGCGGTCGTGGCGCATCACGATGCCCTGCGGCTGCAATTTCATGAGAACGACGGCGTCTGGCAGGCGAGCTATGCGCCTGCGCTGCCGGGCGCCGATCTGCTCTGGACCCGCGACGTCGCGGATGCCGCCGAAATCACGGCGGTTGCGACCGAGGCCCAGACCAGCCTTCGCCTCCATGGGCCGCTGCTGCGCCTGGTCGGGATGAACGTCGCGGATGGCAGCCAGCGGCTCCTCATCGTCGTCCATCATCTCGTGGTCGACGGCGTGTCCTGGCGCATTCTGCTCGAAGACATCGCGAGTGCCTATGAACAGGCCGCGCGCGGGACCGTGGCGATCGCGCTGCCGCCGAAGAGCCTCTCGGTTGCCTCCTGGGGCATGCAGCTCGAAGCCTATGCAGCCAGCACCGATCTGGCCGGCCAGCTCGACTATTGGACGACGCGCACGGTCGAGGCCGACCTGCCATGCGATGACGCGCATGAGGATGTCGATCGCGTCGCCGACGGCGAGGATGTGGCCGTCGTCTTCGATGCCGATCTCACCACCCAGCTTCTTAAAGAGACGCCCGCGGCCTACCGGACCCAGGTCAACGATCTGCTGCTGGCCGCCTTGGCACGTGCGGTCCATCGCTGGAGTGGGCGCGAGGAGTGCCTGGTCGAGCTGGAAGGCCATGGCCGCGAGGATCTTTTCGAAGGCGTCGAGCTGTCGCGAACCGTCGGGTGGTTCACGACCGCGTTTCCCGTGCGGCTGTCGGGCGCGGCGCGCGACGATGCCGCGCTGATCAAGTCGGTCAAGGAGGAGCTGCGCGCGATTCCAGACCGCGGGCTCGGCTACGGCGTGCTACGCTACTTGGGAAGTCCCGACCAGCGCGCGGCGTTGGCGGATGGCGCGGAGCCGCGGATCGTCTTCAATTATCTTGGCCAGTTCGGCGCGAGTCTGGGGGCGGGCCAGGCCTTCGCGCTGGCGACCGAAAGTGCGGGGCCGTCGCGCAGCTCCACCGCGCCGCTCGGCCGCTGGCTCAGCATCAACGGCCAAGTGCTCGATCGCGAGCTGCGGCTGACCTTCAGCTTCGGTCGCAGGCGCTATCGTCGTGTGACGATCGAGCGGCTGGCTGCGTGTTATGATGCAGCGCTGCGTGAGCTTGTCGCGTATTGCCGGAGCGGCGTTCGCGGCCTCACTCCGTCCGATCTGCCGCTCTCGCGCCTCGGCCAGGCCGAGCTGGACACGCTCGGTGCTGCACTCGACTGGCGCGAGATCGAGGACCTCTATCCGCTGTCGCCGATGCAGCAGGGCATGCTGTTCCACGCCGTGCGTGATGGCGACAGCGGCAATTATGTCAGCCAGATCGCGGTCGATCTCAGCGGCGCCGATCCGGCGCGCCTGCGCGCGGCGTGGGAGGCGGTGACCGCCCGGCACGCGGTGCTGCGGACCGCCTTCGTCTGGCGCGAACTATCCGGCGCGCCGCAGCAGGCGGTCTATCGGCACGCGCCCGTTCCCTTCGTCGAGAATGACTGGCGCGACCGGGTCAACGGCATGGATCGGGCGGCGCGCGACGCCGCACTGGCCGAAGCGGCGAAGGCCGATTGGACCGCTGGGGTCGATCTCTCCCGGCCGCCGCTGCAGCGGGTCCGTCTCATCGATCTCGGCGGTGGCGTCCATCGCCTGATCTGGACCCATCACCACATTCTGCTCGACGGCTGGAGCGCGGCCCGGCTGATCGCCGAGATCATGCAGCATCATCGTGGTGCTGCGATGCCGGCACCACGCGGCGTGTATCGCGACTACATCGCATGGCTGCAGCGCCAGGATGCTGCGGCGGCGAGTGCGTTCTGGTCGAAGTTGCTGTCTGGCCTGAATGAGCCGACCTTGCTGGGCGACGCCCTGGGCGGACCGCGCGAACCCGCCACCGGCCATGCCTCCGTGGATCTCGTCCTCGACGCCGCACAGGCCGAGGCGCTTCAGGTCGTGGCGCGCCGCGAGCGCGTGACCTTGAACACGGTGCTACAGGGCGCCTGGGGCCAGTTGCTGCGGCGGCTGACCAACCAGGACATCGTCTGTTTCGGAGCCACGACCTCCGGGCGGCCGGCGGAGATCGCCGGCGTCGAAGCGATGGTCGGTCTGTTCATCAACACCCTGCCGGTGCTCGACGATGCGCACCCGCAGACTCCGGTTGGCGACTGGTTGCGCGGCCTGCAGACGCGCAATGCCGAGCTGCGTGAGCACGGCTGGATGCCGCTGTTCGAGATCCAGAGGCTCGCCGGCCGCGCGGGGCGCGCGCTGTTCGACACCATCTTCGTGTTCGAAAACTATCCGGTCGACGAGGCCTTGCGCGACCAAACAGGCGATGGACTGCGCGCGGATCGCGCCGAGCAGATCTCGATCACCAACTATGCACTGACGGTCGCCGTGTTCGTCACGGAGACCGGCATCCGGCTCGGATTCCGTTACGATCGCAGCCGTTTCGATCAGGTGCAGATCGCGCGGATCCAATCCGCCTTCAAAGTCCTGCTCGCGCAGATCACCTCGCAATGCGATCGGCCGCTCGCCCGGCTGCATGGGCTGGATATGAATGCGGCGCAACGCGTGCTTGGCTGGAGCGCGGGACAGGCCGCATCGATCGCGTCTGCTGACTTCGTCGACGTCGTAGCCCAGATCGAACGGCAGGCGGCGCTTCGTCCCGATACCACCGCCTTGATCTTCGGACACGAGAGCCTGAGCTATGCGGAGTTGAACGCTCGCGCCAATGGATTAGCTCGGCAGCTTCGTCAGTGCGGCGCTGCTACTGATGCGCCCATTGGGCTCGCCTTCGAGCGTAGCATCGATCTGATCGTGGCGGTGCTGGCGGTGTTGAAGGCGGGCTGTGGCTATCTGCCGCTCGATCCCGACTATCCTGCCGAACGGCTCGCTGCGATGCTGCGCGATAGCGGCGCACGGCTCGTCGCCACGCAGACCGAATTGCTCGACCAGCTCGGTCCGGTCGCGAGAGCGTCCGGCATCGATCTGCTTGCGGTCGATGGTTCCGAACGTGATGGCGACGAAGCTCCGAGAGACTGCAGCGATCTCCGGCTTCCTGCGCATGCCGAGAGTCTCGCTTATGTGATCTATACGTCGGGGTCGACCGGCACGCCAAAAGGCGTCGCCTGCACACGCGGCGCGCTGGCGGCGCGGTTGTCGTGGATGCAGCGGGAATATCAGCTCGAGCAGACCGAGACTCTGCTGCAGAAGACGCCGTTCAGCTTCGATGTCGCCGTGTGGGAAATCCTGTGGCCGCTGGCGGTAGGCGCGCGGCTTGCGATCGCGGCTCCCGGGGCGCACCGCGAGCCGAAGCGCCTGATCGACGCGATCACTCGGCATGATGTGACGACGCTGCACTTCGTGCCGCAGATGCTTGCGCAGTTCATCGCGGAGCCGGATGCTTCTCGTTGCGTCACGTTGAAGCGGCTGTTCTCCGGCGGCGAGGCGCTGTCGATCCCGCTGATGCAGCAGGTCCAGGCCCTGTTTCCAGCCGTCCGCTTCGACAACCGCTATGGGCCGACGGAAACGCTCATCAATGCCAGCTTCTGGCGTTGCCGGGGGGAGCCTGGACCGGGTGTGCCGATCGGCTATCCGATCCCGGGCACGGTGCTGCGCATCCTGGATGCCGGCCTCAATCTCGTCGATCAGGGAACGCTGGGCGAGCTGTATATCGGCGGCGAGGGGCTGGCGCGGGGCTATCTCGGTCGCGCGGCGCTGACGGCGGAGCGCTTCATTCCCGATCCCTTCGGGCCTGCGGGCGCGCGGCTCTATCGCAGCGGTGATCTGGCGCGATGGCGCGACGACGGCGCGATCGACTATGTCGGCCGGGCCGACCACCAGGTGAAAGTGCGCGGCTTCCGCATCGAACTCGGTGAGATCGAGGCGCGCCTGTTGCAGCAGCCGTCGGTACGTTCGGCGGCGGTGATCGCACGCGAGATCGGCGCCGGCCGGCAACTCGTCGGATATGTCTGCGGCGAAGGCGTCGGCGAGGAAGCCGAATTGCGCGCTGCGCTCTCGGACGTGTTGCCGGACTACATGGTGCCGGCGCGGATCGTCAGGCTCGATCGTCTGCCGCTGATGCTGAACGGCAAGGTCGATCGCCATGCGCTTCCGGCGCCCGAGGCGCCGGACGCGCGCCTGCGCGTGGCGGCGCGTACGCCGGCCGAAACCGCTCTGGCGTCGATCTGGGCCGAGCTGCTGCATCAGCCCGACGTCGGGATCACCGACAACTTCTTCGAACTCGGCGGCGACTCCATCATTTCGCTGCAGATGGTCAGCCGGGCCCGCCGCGCGGGCCTTCTGATCGAGCCGCGCGACGTGTTCAAGCACCAGACTCTCGAACACCTCGCGCGTGCGGCGCGGCCAGTTGCTGATATCGAGACGACGGCGGAGCAGGGCGCCGTTGCCGGCGAACATCCCTTGCTGCCGATCCAGCTGCGCTTCTTCGAGCAGGAGCTGGAGCAGCCGGATCATTGGAACCAGGCGCTGCTGCTGCGGCCGCGGCAGCGGCTCGACTGGGATGTGATGCGGGATGCGGCCGTGGCCGTGGTCGCGCATCATGATGCGCTTAGGTTGCGCTTCGAACGGATCGGCGGCGCATGGCAGGCTCAGCATGGGCCCGCGCCTGAGGTCTCCGACCTGTTCCAGACCTGCGCGCTGGACAATCCTGCGTTGGTGACCGTCCGCGCCACGCAGGCTCAGGCAAGCCTCTCGCTCAGGCACGGACGGCTGGTGCGCATGGTCGGCATGGATCTCCCTGGGGGTGAGCAGCGCCTGCTGATCGTGATCCATCACCTCGTGATCGACGGCGTATCGTGGCGCGTCCTGCTGGAGGACCTTGCCTCGGCCTATGCGCAGCTCGGCAACGGGACCCAGCCGGCGCTGCCGCCCAAGACGCATGCCTATGCGCAATGGGGCGCTGCGTTCCGGACCTTCGCAGCGTCCAACGAGGTCGCCGCCGAGCTCGATCATTGGTGCGCCATCCAGCAGCACGGCGGCTCCCTGCCATGCGATGATGACCGCGCCGAACCTGCCACGATGGCCGATGCGGAAGAGGTGTCGCTCTCGATCGAGGCGGAGCTGACGTCGCGGCTGCTCGGACCGGTCCACATCGCCTACAGAACTCAGGTCAACGACCTCCTGCTGTCGGCACTGGCGCGCGCGCTGTGGCAGTGGTCCGGCGTCGAGACCGTGGCCATCGAGCTCGAAGGTCATGGCCGCGAGGAGCTCGGCCGCGGGCTCGACCTGTCGCGCACGATTGGCTGGTTCACGACGGCGTTTCCGGTGGCGTTGCCCGTTGGATCGCAAGACCCGGCGTCGCTGATCAAGACCACCAAGGAGATGCTGCGGTCGATTCCGAGGCATGGCCTCGGCTATGGCGTGCTGCGCTATCTCGGCTCCGAGGCGCAACGCGGTCTGCTGGCAGCAGGCCCGCCGCCGCGGATTGGGTTCAACTATCTCGGCCAGCTCGACGACGCGGCGCGCGAGGCCGGGCTGTTCACGATGGCGATCGAGAATGCGGGCCCGTCGCGGGCGGCTTCGAGCTTGTTGCGACATGATATCGCCATCAACGCGGCGGTGCGCGACGCTTGTCTGCAGCTCTCGTTCGGCTTCAGCAGAACGCGGTATCGCCGCGCGACCATTGACCGCCTGGCCGGCTGTTTCGAGGCCGCGCTTCGCGAGTTGGTCGATCACTGCATAGGTGACGCTCGCGGGCTGACGCCCTCGGATGTTCCGCTGTCGCGGCTGGGGCAGGCCGAGCTCGACGGGCTCGCGCTGGATTGGCGCGAGGTCGAAGACATTTATCCGCTGTCGCCGATGCAGCAGGGCATGCTGTTCCACGCGTCGCATGACGATGGGACGGGCGTCTACGTCAACCAGGTCACCGCCGAGGTCACCGGTCTCGACTCGGGCAGGTTGCGGCAGGCGTGGCAGGCGGTCAGTGATCGTCATGACGTTCTGCGCAGCGGTTTCGTGTGGCTCGAACTCTCAGGGCCGCCGCAGCAGGTCGTCTATCGGAGCGCTGACGTCGCGTTCATCGAAGAGGATTGGCGGGCCCGCGCCGCAGTGCTCGCCCCCTCGGTGCTCGATGATGCGCTGAATGCCGCGGCCGAGCGCGAACGTGCGGAGGGATTCGATCTCGCGCGGCCGCCCTTGCAGCGCGTCAGGCTCATCCGGATCGGCGACGGGCGGCATTGGCTGATCTGGACGCACCATCACATCCTGATGGACGGCTGGAGCTCGGCCCGCTTCATCGCCGAGGTGATGCGGCATCACGGCAGCGGATCGCTGCCGGCCCGGCCGCCACGCTACCGCGAGTACATCGCATGGCTGCAGGCGCAGGACCACGCCGTGTCGGCGGCATTCTGGCGCGCGGCCTTGGCCGCGCTCGAGGAGCCGAGCCTGCTGGCGCCGTCGGCCGCGAAGCCGCGCACCGGACACGGCTCGCTCGCGATGACCGTCGATGCCGGGCTCAGCCAGCGGCTGCAGCGGTTTGCGACGCGCGAGCGGGTGACGCTCAACACCGTGGTGCAGGCCGCCTGGGCGCAACTGCTCCGCCGTTACACCGGCCAGGCCACGATCTGCTTCGGCGTGACGGTGTCCGACCGGCCGGCCGGACTGGCCGGTGCCGAGGAGATGGTCGGGCTCTTCATCAACACCTTGCCGATCGTCGATCACGCCAAGCCGGAGCAGCCCGTCGGCGCCTGGCTCCGCGACCTGCAGGATCGCAATCTCGCGCTTCGGGATCACGGCTGGATGCCGCTCGCCGACATCCAGCGCATCGCCGGCCGCGCTGGCCGCCCGCTGTTCGACAGCATCGTGGTGTTCGAGAACTATCCGGTCGACGACGCGTTGAAGACGAATGGCGGAACGGTGAGCGCCAGCCGCACCCGCATTCTCGAGTCCAGCAACTATCCGCTGTTCCTCAGCGTCGCCCTCGATGGCGGGCTACGTCTCGTCGTCAATTATCAGCATCGCCATTTCGACGAGGTGGAGATCGGCCGGCTGCAGAGCGCCTTCGTGCGGTTGCTCGCAGCGATCAGCCGTGACACGGCGCAGGCCGTGGGATGTCTCGCTGCGGCCGATCCCGCCGATGCCGCGTTGCTGGCGCGGGTCAACGAGACGTCTACTCCGCTCGACGCGGTCGGCTTCTTGGCACAGATCGAGCGCCAGGCGGCACGCGTCCCCGCGGCGGTCGCGCTCGCGCAGGGCGAGGTCGCAATCAGCTACGCTGAACTCAATGCACGCGCGAACCGGCTGGCCCGGCGCCTCGTGGTGCACGGTGTCGGCCCGGATGTGGTGGTCGGCGTCGCGCTTGACCGGAGCGCGACGATGCTGGTGGCGCTGCTCGCGATCCTCAAATCGGGCGCCGCCTATCTGCCGCTCGATCCGGATTATCCTGCGGATCGCTTGTCTCACATGTTGCGTGATAGCGGCGCCAGGCTGCTGCTGACGGAAGCTCGATTGAACGACCGCTTCGCTGCCGTGCTGGTTGATGGTGGCACCGAGGCGTGGCTGCTCGACGAGACCGGAGGCGGAGAAGCGGGTGATTCAGGCAATCTGGATATCGTCATTCACCCCGAGAGCCTCGCTTACGTCATCTACACGTCCGGCTCGACCGGATTGCCGAAGGGCGTGATGGTGCGCCATGGCGCGGTCACGAACTTCCTGGCGACGATGGCCGAGCAGCCCGGCGTGACCAGCGAAGATCGCGTGCTGGGGCTGACGTCGCTGTCGTTCGACATCGCCGTGCTCGAGCTGTGGCTGCCGCTGACTCACGGCGCACAGATCGTGCTGGCCGATCGGGACGCGGCGCATGATCCGGCCAGGCTGAAGTCGATCGTGTCCCGCCATGGCGTGAGCATGATGCAGGCCACGCCATCGACCTGGCGGATGCTGCTCGATCATGACCAGGCATCCGATTGGCTGCCGCACGGCTGCAGGCTGTTGAGCGGCGGCGAGGCGCTCGCACCTGATCTGGCGCTTCGGCTGGTCGCGCTGGCCGGAGAGGTCTGGAATCTGTTTGGACCGACCGAGACCACGGTGTGGTCGGCGCGCCATCGGCTCGATGCCGTCGATCCCCTGCCTGTGCTCGGTGGCCCGATCGGCAACACGACGCTGCATGTGCTCGATGGCGATCTCAACCACGCTCCGGTCGGCGTGGCCGGCGAGCTCTTCATCGGCGGCGAAGGTCTGGCGCGCGGCTATTGGAATCGCGCGGCGCTGAGCGCGGAGCGCTTCATTGCCGATCCGTTCGGTGCTCCCGGTGCACGGCTGTACCGGACTGGCGATCTCGCGCGCTGGCGTGCCGATGGCGTGCTCGACTATGTCGGCCGCGCCGATCATCAGGTGAAGATTCGCGGCCACCGGATCGAGCTTGGCGAAATCGAAACGCGACTGCGGGCGCTGCCCGGCGTGCGCGACAGCGTGGTGGTGGCCCAGGCGCTCGGGGGCGGCCGCCAGCTGATCGGCTATGTCAGCAGCGAAGACGCGCTCGACGGCGCGGAGCTGCGTGCGGCCTTGGTCGCCATGCTGCCCGACTACATGGTGCCCGCTCGCGTGATGGTGCTGCCGCGACTGCCGGTGACGCCGAACGGCAAGATCGATCGCAAGGCGTTGCCGCAGCCGGATGCGCGGCCCGCCGATGGGCAGCGGGTTGCGCCACGTAACCGCACCGAGGCCGCGCTTGCGGCAGTCTGGTCCGAGCTGCTGCAACAGCCCGACATTGGCGTCACCGACAATTTCTTCGAGCTCGGCGGTGACTCGATCATTTCGCTGCAGATGGTCAGCCGCGCGCGCCGTGCCGGTCTCGCGCTGGAGCCCAGAGATGTGTTCCGGCTGCAGACGATCGAACTGCTCGCACCGGTCTGCCGCGACCAAAGCGACGCGCAGAAGGCAGCCGCGCCGACGCGTGCAGCGCTGTCGGGGCTGACGCCGGCGCAGCTCGCGCGCCATGGCCTCGACGGCGACGGAGTCGAGGACGTCTATCCGCTGTCGCCGATGCAGCAGGGCATGCTGTTCCACAGCCTGCGCGACGTCGGCAGTGGCGTCTATGTCAACCAGATCAGCGTCGAGATCGGCGGGCTCGATGGCGAACGGCTTCGCGAGGCATGGCAGGTGGTGTCCGCACGGCATCCGATGCTGCGCACCGGTTTCCTCTGGCGCGAACTGGCGGGCGCGCCGCTGCAGGTCGTCTATCGCGAGCTGCTGGTGCCGTTCGTCATCGAGGACCGGCGGGGTGAGGTTGTCGACGAGGCCCGTCTGTCCGCGGCATTGGCGGCGGAACGTGACGCGGAATTCGACCTGGCCGTGCCGCCGCTGCAGCGTGTCCGGCTGTTGCGACTGGACGGTGATCGTCATCGCCTGATCTGGACCTACCACCACATCCTGATGGACGGCTGGAGTTCGGCGCGCTTCATCGGCGAGATCCTGCAGTGCTACGCAGGGCAGCCGCTTCCATCGCGCGCGACACCCTACCGCGACTACATCGGCTGGCTCGTGGCTCAGGATGCCGCCGCCGCGGAGCGCTTCTGGCGCGGACAATTGGCTGGGTTCGATCAGCCGACGCAATTGGCTGGCGCATTCGGCGCCCGCCAGCGCGAGGCCGGTGGTCACCAGCGCTGCTACACGCGGCTCGACGAGCGCGCCACCGCGGCATTGAAGGCGTTCGCCCGTCGCGAGCGCATCACTGTCAACACGGTCATCCAGGGCGTCTGGGCGCTGCTGCTGCAGCGCTACACCGGCCAGCAGACGGTGACCTTCGGCGTCACGGTCTCCGGCCGTCCCGCCGCGCTCGACGGCGCCGAGCAGATGATCGGCCTGTTCATCAACACCTTGCCCGTGATCGAGACGCCGCCCGCGGCCACCGCGGCCGGCGATTGGCTGCGGGCGATCCAGAGCCGCAACGCGGCGATCCGCGACTTCGAACAGACGCCGCTCTACGACATTCAGAGCTGGGCCGGACGTGCCGGCGAGACGATGTTCGACAGCATCATCGTGTTCGAGAACTATCCGGTCGAGCGCGGCCTGCTGCAGGGCGACCACGGGCTGCAGTTCGGCGGCCTGCGCCATGTCGACGTCACCAACTATCCGATGGACCTGTCGGTCGTGGTCGAGGACACGCTGCAGGTCGAGTTCACCTATATGCCGAGCCACTTCGCGGCTGACGAGGCGGAGCAGATCCGGGCTCAGTTCGAGCATCTTCTGGCCGTGCTGGTCCAGCAGCCGGAGCGGCCGCTGGGCGCGATCGGCACGGCGACGGCTTGGGACGTGGAGCGCGCCCGTGTCTGCAACGATCAGGCGGTGGCTGCAGAATCATCCCCCTTCGTTCACGAGGCCATCGCCGCCCAGGCGCGGCGAAGCCCCGCACGGGTCGCGCTGACGATCGGCGGCTCGGACGTCAGTTTCGGCGAGTTCGATCGCCGCGCCAACCGGCTCGCTCATCATCTCCTGGCCGCGGGCCTCGCGCCCGACCAGCGCGTCGGTGTGCTCGTCGAGCGCCGGGCCTCGACGATGGTGGCGCTGCTGGCCGTCCTGAAGGCGGGTGGGGCTTATGTTCCGCTCGATCCCGAGCTTCCACCGGATCGTCTCGCCTATGTGATGCAGGATTCCGGCATGCGTATGCTGCTGGCAGGCTCGGGGATCGCCGACGTCGATGGCGTCCGCCGCATCGATCCGGAAGGAGTCGATGTCGATACCGGACCGGACGATGCGCCTCGCATATCTCTGCATGCGGAGAATCTCGCCTACCTGATCTACACGTCGGGATCGACCGGACGTCCGAAGGGTGTCGCGGTGGCGCATGGCCCGCTCGCGATGCATTGCCGCGCGACGGCCGCGCTCTACGAGATCGACGACAGTTGCAGCGAACTGCATTTCCTGTCGCTGGCGTTCGACGGCGCGCATGAACGCTGGCTCACGGTGCTGTCGCACGGCGCGCGGCTGGTCATGCGCGATGCGGAGCTCTGGACGCCCGAGCGGACCGTCGGCGTGCTGCACGCCGAGCGCGTCACCCATATCGGCCTGCCGCCGGCCTATCTGCAGCAGGTCGCGGAATGGGTGGAGCAGGGCGGCCATCCGCCGCCGGTGAAGTTGTATTCGTTCGGCGGCGAGGCGATGCCGAAGGCTGGCTTCGACAAGGTGAAGCGCGCGCTGAAGCCGCAGATCCTGATCAACGGCTATGGGCCGACCGAAACGGTCGTGACGCCACTGGTCTGGAAGGTCGACGGCGAGACGGAGTGCACGAAAGCCTATGCGCCGATCGGCGTTCCCGTCGGCCGCCGCACGGCCTACATCCTCGACGGCTCGCTCAACCTCGTTCCGGCTGGCGCCGCCGGCGAGCTCTATATCGGCGGCCTCGGACTCGCGCGTGGCTACCACGGCAAGCCCGGCATGACGGCCGAGCGTTTCGTCCCCGATCCATTCTCTTCTGATGACGGCGCAAGGCTGTATCGCACTGGCGATCTGGCGCGCTGGGATGAGAGCGGCACGATCGAGTATCTCGGACGCAGCGACGATCAGGTGAAGATCAGCGGCTTCAGGATCGAGCTCGGCGAAATCCAGTCGGCGCTGCTGCGCGAGCCGACCGTCGCACAGGCGGCGGTGATTGCGGTCCCCGGCGCTGCAGGAAGCCAGCTCGTGGCCTATGTGTCGCCGCGTGACATGCGCGATGCCGCGGCACCCGAGCGGCTGGCCACGGCGCTGGTCGACGCGCTGCGCCGGACGTTGCCGGCCTACATGGTGCCGGCCAGGATCATCGTGCTCGAGCGCCTGCCGACGCTGTCGAGCGGCAAGGTGGACCGGCGCGCGCTGCCTGCGCCGGATGCCGCGCCGGCCAGCGCCTTCGTCGCGCCGGAGACTGCCGCGGAAATCGCGATGGCGAAGCTCTGGGCCGAAGTCCTCGGTGTCGCGCGCGTCGGCGTCACCGACAATTTCTTCGAGCTCGGCGGCAATTCGATGCTCAGCCTGAAGGTCATTGCCCGGGTGCGCCGTGACCCCGTGCTTGGTGGCGAGATCAAGCTGCGCGATCTGCTGCAGAAGCCGACCATCCGCGCGCTGCTCGGCCAGCAGCCCGCAGCCGCGGCGACGCCGTCGGCCCTTCTGCCGCTGAACGGGGCGGTGGCCGGCGTGTCGCCGCTGTTCTGCCTGCACGGCGGCTTCGGGACCGTGTTCGACTATGCGCCGCTGGCGCGCCGCCTCGAGGGCCGGCGGCAACTGATCGGGCTGCAGTGCCGCACGCTGATCGCGCCGGACTTCGCCGATCGCTCGCTCCAGGCCATGGCGGTCGACTATGTCGACGAGATCGTGCGGACGCAGGCGGCAGGGCCGTATCACCTGATCGGCTGGTCGCTCGGCGGCCTGATCGCCTGCCTGGTCGCGGCCGAACTCGAGCGGCGGGGCGCGACTGTCGCATGCCTCGGACTCGTCGACAGCTTCGTCGCGCGGCCAGGCCGGCAGCGGACGTCGGAGCCACATTGGACCGATGATCTGCTCGGACTGCTGTCCGTTGCCGCGCCGAGCCTGCAGCCGTCGATGATCGAGGGCGAGACCGCGCAGATGCGCCTGGTCGGCACGCCCGAAACCGACGAGGCGATCAGGCGCCTGGTCAGCGGCGCGATCGGCGGGGCGTCGTCACGGGTTCGCGATCGGCTTCCGGGCGTGGACGACATCGTCGGCGCATTCCGTGCGGGACGACACCTGAAACAATTGGCGCAGGACGCGGACTGGCCGGAACGCCTCGTCGCCGTTCCAAGCTGCTGGTGGACCTCGCATCGGACCGCGCAACGCGAGTGGCTGACGGCACGCTTCCCTCACGCGGCGGATCTCGGCGTGGCCGGTGACGACCATTTCGCGATCCTTCGACATGAAACCCTGCTGTCCGCGATGTGCTCCTGGCTCGACACGCGCGATCCGGCGCGGACGTCGCCCGCGCTGCAGTCAGAACCAGCCGAATGAGGTGATCATGAGCCTTCATCCCGATATCGCGGCGTTGCTCGAGATGATCCAGCTGGGGACGGAGTCCGGCGTCCGCGTCCCGTTTCCGCAACTGACCCCGGCGCAGGCGCGAGCTGATTTCGATGCCTCGTCGCCGCTGCTGGATGACGATCCACCGCCGCTCGCGCATGAGCGCAAGCTCCGACTGTCGACGCGCGACGGTGCGGCGATCGACGCGAGGCTTTATGCGCCCCGGCGCCCCGACGTGGCCGATCCGATGCCGGTGCTGCTCTACATGCATGGCGGCGGCTTCGTCGTCGGCAGCCTCGACTCCCATCAGCCGCTGTGCCGCGGCCTGGCGCAGGATAGCGGAGTGGCCGTGCTGTCGATCGCCTATCGGCTCGCGCCCGAGCATCGGTTTCCGACGGCGTTCGAGGATTGCGTCGATGCACTCGGCTGGATCGGACGCGAAGGGCCCGCGCTCGGCCTCGACCCGCGCCGCGTCGCCATCGGCGGCGACAGCGCGGGCGGCACACTGGCGGCGGCGCTCGCGATTGCTGCCCGGGACGATCGCGGTCTGCCGCAGCCGGTGCTGCAGGTGCTGGCCTATCCCGGGCTTAGCCCGCAGCAGGTGTCGGAGTCCTATGAGAGGTACGGTGCGGGTTATCTGCTCGAGCGCGAGACGGTGGACTGGTTCTTCAACCACTATCTCCGCGGTGATGCCGACCGGCATGATTGGCGCTTCGCGCCGCTCGCCGCCACCAATCTTGCGGGCGTCGCGCCGGCGATGCTGCTGCTGCCCGAGTTCGATCCACTGGCGGACGAGGGGCACGACTATGCCACACGGCTGCGCGCGGACGGTGTGGCCGTCGATCTCAAGGTCTATCCGGGCATGATCCACGAGTTCCTGCGCATGGGCAATGTCGTGCCCGATGCGCTGCAGGCCCGCGCCGATATCGGCGCCAGCCTCAGGACCGCATTCGCCGCCAAGTCGGGAGCCGGCCAGCCATGACGACCTCAGCCAATCCCGGAGTGACTCATGTCGGCGTCCTGTTGCGGCCGTATTGGATGCTGCTCGTCGTGGCCATCCTTCTCGGGCTGCTCGGCGGCGCCAGCGTCGCGGGCCTGCTCGCGGTGGTCAATCGCGGTCTCTATGCCGGGGCAGGGGATGTCGGCGGACTGGTTGCGTCTTTTGCGGGTCTCTGCGTCCTCGTCGTGATCGGCTCGGTCGGTTCGGACATCAGCGCCAATCTGGTCGGGCAGCGGATCATCGCCTCGCTGCGCAAGTCGCTCGCCGCCAAGATCCTCATGGCGCCGATCGATCAGCTCGAATCCTATCGGTCGCATCGGCTGATTCCGGTGCTGACCAAGGACGTCGACGCGATCAGTGACTTCGCCTTCTTCTTTCCGGCCTTCTTCGTCTCGGGCGTGATCGTCGCCGGCTGCCTCGTCTACCTGGCGGTGCTGTCCTGGCCGCTGTTCCTCGTCACGTCCGCCCTGATCGCGCTGGGATCGTTCGTGCATTTCCTCGCCCGCAGGCGGGGCATGACGGGGTTCAATCTCGCGCGTCAATATGAGGACGATCTGCAGAAACACTACCGCGCGATTGCCGAAGGCGCCAAGGAGTTGCGTCTTCACCGCCCGCGCCGCCGCCATGTCCATGTCGATCTGATCGAGCGGACGGTCGACCGGATCAGCGACGTCCAGATCAAGGCCATCAATCTGCTCGTCACCGCGCGTGCGCTCGGGACCGTGCTTCTGTTCCTGGTGATCGGGACGGCGCTGGTGCTGCGCCCGCTACTGTGGCCGGACAGTCCGGCCTCGGTCTCCAGCGGCTTCGTGCTGGTGCTGCTGTTCATGCGCGGGCCGATCGACCAGCTGATCGGCATGCTGCCCTCGCTCGGTCGTGCGCAGGTGGCGATGCGGCGCATCGCCGACATGTCTGACAAGTTCGCGACGGCCGAGGCCGATCTGCTCGCGGACCCCGCCCCACGGCCGGCGGAGCAGATCGAGTCCATCGAGCTGCGCGGCGTCTCCTACGCGTTCGAGACGCCTTCGGCCGGACAGCCCTTCACGATCGGACCGCTCGATCTGCGCATCCGGCGCGGCGAGATCGTCTTCATCGTCGGCGAGAACGGCAGCGGCAAGACGACGCTGATCAAGCTTCTGCTCGGGCTTTACGTCCCCGATCGCGGCGTGGTGCTGCGCGACGGCAAGCCCGTGGTCAGCGACACCCGCGATGACTACCGGCAGCTCTTCACCACGGTGTTCTCGGACTACTATCTGTTCGACACGCTTGTCCAGCAGCAGGGCAATCCCCGCGCCGACCTTGCGCAGCACTATCTCGATCGTCTGGACCTTGCCCACAAGGTCTCGATCGACGGCGGTGCATTCTCGACCACGGATCTGTCGACCGGCCAACGCAAGCGCCTCGCCCTGATCAATGCCTGGATCGAGGGACGGCCGGTGCTGGTCTTCGACGAATGGGCCGCCGACCAGGATCCGGCATTTCGTCATGTCTTCTATACGGAGTTGCTGGCCGATCTGAAGCGCCTCGGCAAGACGATTGTCGTGATCTCGCATGACGACCGTTATTTCCACTGCGCGGACCGGATCGTGCGCCTGCGCAACGGGCTGATCGACGTCGAGCCGATAGAGGAGCGCAACGATGCCGCAAGGCGGACAGGACCGCGCGCGGTGTCTCTGCACAGCGCGGCGATGTCGCACGCACCGGCGAACGCAGGTGATTTGTAACTAATCTAAACGCAGCGCTGCGGACATTCTTGTTTTGGCTGTCCGGAACAATCTACATCCTGAGCGGGAGTAAACTGTGGTGAACGCCCGCGCAGCTCGATCAAGGGGAGGGTGCTGATGAATGCAAGGGCGAGCCTCGCGGGAACAGCTCAGACGTTTCCGGCAACGGCCGGCATGACGGTCGTACGCGACGACGACGGGCTGCGGGTGATGGCGGACGGGGCGGCACTGCTGTCGCTTCGGCCCCATGGCGAAAGCATGCAACTCGTTGTCCGCGACGGCCTCGATCACGGCCGGCTGTCGAGCGCGGTGGCTGCGATGGCCGAGGCGGCGTTCGCCTGGAGTCCATCGCTCGACTGTCTCGCGGTCGCGCTGGATGACTCGGCGGCGGCCGCTGCCGTTCTTCGGGACGGGCTTGCGGTTGCACGACATGGCAGGCTGGAACTGATGCCGGACATGGTGATGCAGCGACGTGCGGGATGGCTGACGGATGCATCGCGGCCGGCATTTCCGTTGTCGTATGTGATGACGGACGGCAAACGTCATCCGCTGCGGCCGCCGAAGCCGCAAGGGTGCGTCTATTCTCGCTTCATCCCCTGGCTGTCCGAGACCGTCAATTTCCGGGTCGTGGATATCGAGCGGGATCTGCCCTGGGTGCACAAATGGCTCAACGATCCGCGGGTGGACGCGTTCTGGAGCGAAGCGGGCGATCTGGACAAGCATCGTCACTATCTCACGCGTCTGTTGGCTGATGCGCACATGCTGCCGCTGATCGGCTGCTTTGGCGACCGGCCCTTCGGCTATTTCGAGCTCTATTGGGCCAAGGAAAACCGGATCGCTCCGTTCTACGATGCGGGCGACTACGACCGCGGCTGGCACGTGATCGTCGGCGAGGACGCCTTCCGTGGGCGCCGCTTCATCACCGCCTGGCTCCCCTCGCTCATGCACTACATGTTCCTGGACGATGCCCGGACCGAGCGCATCGTCGGCGAGCCTGCGGCCGCGCACGTCCAGCAGTTGCGCAACCTCGACCGAGCCGGATTTGCCCGGATCAAGAACTTCGATTTCCCGCACAAGCGAGCAACCCTGGTCATGTTGCTTCGTGAACGCTTCTTCGGCGACAGGCTCTGGCAGCCGGCGGCCGACGAAGTGCAACGCTGAAGACCCAACGCGGACGGAGCATCACCCATGTCATATCATCCCGCCCCCGATTATGATGTCGTCGGCGTCGGCTTCGGGCCGTCAAACATCGCGCTTGCGATCGCGCTCGACGATTGTTCGCGGCGCCATCACCTGAAGTGCCGCTCGCTGTTCATCGAGAGGCAGCCGGCGTTCAAGTGGCACGGCGGAATGCTGCTGCCTGGCAGCACCATGCAGATCTCATTTCTGAAGGACCTCGTCTCGCTGCGTGATCCGACCAGCCCGTTCACCTTCATCAACTATCTGCACAAGTCGGGACGGCTGCTGGACTTCACCAATTGCAAGACGTTCTACCCGAGCCGTGTCGAGTTCAACGACTACCTGCGCTGGGCGGCCGGCCAGTTCGACCGCTCAGTCGCCTATGGCGAGACCGTCATCGCCGTCGAGCCGGTGCATGCCGGGCAATCAGTGGTCGCGCTCCGCGTCTTATCGCGGACACCGGACGGGCAGGAGCGGTCGCGAAGCGCCGGCAACCTCGTGGTGGCGGTGGGCGGGCATGCTCATATCCCGCCGATCTTTCGGCCTTGTGCGGGTGATCCGCGGATGGTGCACACCAGCGCGTATCTCGACTCCGCTCTTGCCAATGAAATCGGCGGGCAGGCGCCGCGGGTCGCGATCATCGGCGGCGGCCAGAGTGCGGCCGAAGTGACGCTGGACCTGTGCGACCGCAGACCGGATGTCCGGATCGACCTCGTGTTTCGTGGACATGCGCTCAAGCCGTCCGACAGCAGCCCGTTCGTCAATGAAATCTTCAACCCGGAGTTCACGGACTATTTCTACGCGCAGCCCGATGGTCGTCGCAGCGACATCGTCCGGAATTTTCGCAACAGCAATTACGCCGTCGTCGATCCCGAACTTCTCGACCAGCTCTATCGGACGACCTACCAGCAGCGCGTCAACGGCGAGCGCCGGCTTGCCCTTCATCCGTGCAGCGAGATCGTTGCCGTCGAGGCGCGCGCAGAAGGGATCGAGCTCGAACTGCTGAACAAGGATGAGGATGTCCGACGCCGGGAGACCTACGATGCCGTCGTGCTGGCGACCGGATACGAGCGTCCGCTCCTCCCCGAGTTTCTCGCGCCGATCCGTCGCTTCATCGAGCCCGGATCCCTCGACCGCGATTATCGCGTTCGGACGAGTCCCGCGTTCCTGCCGCAAGTGCATCTGCAGGGGTGCTCCGAGATGTCTCATGGTCTGAGCGATACCCTGCTGTCGGTTCTTCCGATGCGTGCGCAGGAGATCACCAGCGCGCTGGTGTCGGCCGCAGGAGGGGATCTGGCAACACGGCTCGAGCCGGATTTGGCCGAGGACGTCTATTCCTAGGAGCGTCGCGACCTCGGATCTGACGACCGCTGTACGACGCAGGTCCGAGGTCGCCAAGCATTTCGACGAGCGGACCGGACTGGGCGCGCTCGTCAGATCGTCTGTTGTCGCCGTGACGGCACGGTTGAGGGACGACGTCCTTCAAGCGGCACGGCGGATTTTGGGAATGAGAAATGGCTGAGCCGCATTTGCCTGAGCGGGTGGTAACCGTGTTGGTAACGAGTGACTATGCGCGGCTCGTGGGCCGAACGATGTCCGAGCGTCTCGACTACATCGTCGATATCGCCTCGCTGCATACGCGGGACGAATTGCTGCGGCGTCTGGATCTCGGCCGCGTGCTCGCTCGACAGGTTGAAAAGTGGCTCGGCTTTCATGGTCGGCGTCTGCGGCGTCCGAATGAGACGATCGACAGTGCGATGTGCAGCCTCGAATTTCGCAAGCGGCGGATACGGCGGTCGCGCGTCGTGGCACGACGCCGCGCTCCCAGCTCGAAGACGCCGACGGGCGAATAGCCCGGCGCTTCGCGAGGCGCCCCAGGTATGCCAAACGCTTCAGAAGGCGCGGCCGCGTCTGTCGCCTGCGATGCCGGTGGCCGCAGTGCAATCGTTCTCGCATCGCATCATACAAAATGAGACTCGACGTCAAGGTGCGGACGGGATGACGTGCGCCCGTCGGCACCTCATCCGCTAGCCTTTCCCGCCGATGGGGGCTCACGGCTCAACAAGACGACGGATGCCCGTGACGCCCGCCGCCACCGGGCCAGCAACGACTGGCCGGCACATTCGTGTGCTCCAGCAAGGGGCGACAAGGGAGGGAGTTCGATGCACATGCGACGCGTGGGGTTCGCCGTGGTCACGGCGCTTTTGCTGTCAGGCACGGCGTACGCGCAGGAGAAGATCAAGGTCGGCGTGACGGCGACCCTTGAAGGCACTTATACGGTGCTCGGCGAGGACGGTATGCGCGGGCATGTCACCGCGCTCAACGTGCTCGGCAAGAAGGTCGGCGACAAGGAACTGGAATTCATCGTCGCCTCGACCGACGCCACGCCGGATTCGGCTGTTCGCGCCGTCCGCAAGCTGATCGAGCAGGACAAGGTGCAGATCCTGTTGTCGCCGCTGTCGGGCGACGAAGGGATCGCCGTCAAGAACTTCGCCAAGACCCGCCCCGAGCTGACCTTCGTCAACGCCGCGTCCGGTGCGCAGGAGACGACCTATGTCGATCCGGCGCCGAATTTCTTCCGGTTCAACATGGACGGCGCGCAGTGGCAGGTCGGCCTCGGCAAGTACGCCTATGAGACCAAGGGCTACCGCAAAATCGCGACAGTCGGTGAGGATTACTCCTTCATCTACACCCAGGTATTCGGTCTGGCGCTCGAATTCTGCGGCCTCGGCGGCAAGATTTCCAGCCGGCAATGGGTACCGCTCGGCACCAAGGACTTCGCCTCGGTCATCGCGGCGCTGCCTGACGACGTCGATGCGATCTACCTCGGCCTCGGCGGCGCCGACGCCGTGAACTTCCTCAACCAGTATCAGCAGGCGGGCGGCAAGGCGCACCTGATGGGCGGCTCGATCATGATCGACCAGACCATCCTGTCGTCCAAGGGCAATGCCAAGAACGCGCTGATCGGAACCATCGCCGCGTCCGGCCAGGCGGACACCTGGGAAGACCCGCGCTGGCAGAAGTTCGTGAAGGCCTATCAGGACTCGTTCCCGCCGGAGAAGCGCTTCCCCAGCCCGTCGCTGCTCGCCACCAACTATTATGGCTCGACCATGGCGCTGATCCTGGCGCTGCGCGAGGTCAATGGCGATCTGTCGGACAACCAGTCAAAGCTGAAGGCGGCGCTGGCGAAGATCGAGATCGATGCGCCCAACGGCAAGATCAAGCTCGACTCCAACCGTCAGGCGATCGGCACCAACTTCGTGACCGAGGTCGTCGATGACGGCAAGGGTGCGCTGTTCAGCAAGGTCGTGAAGGTGATTCCGGACGTCAACCAGACGCTCGGCTACGATGCCGCCACCTTCGCCAAGATCGGGCTGCCGAGCCGGACGGTACCTGAATGTAAGAAGTACTGACCAATTGTGCTCTGCAACTCAACGCGGCCGGAGACTGCTCCGGCCGCGTCGTCGCGTCGCTTGCTTTCTGTGCAGCAATCATCGACGCTGACGCATAATCAAAAAGCCATTTCGGTGAGGAAGTGATGAGTAGGGCGCTCGCCGTCTTTCATGCTCGCTTCGGCCGCGCGACGGTTTATCAGCTCAATCGGCCATTCAACGTGCATGCCCATCGTGAGGGGCATCTGATCTTTCATGTCGGCGGAACTCCAGCTCATATCGACGTCGGCGATCAGCGTCACATTCTCGGTGAGCAGGGGATCGTTGCAGTCAATCCCTGGGAACCGCACAATTTCCTGCCCAACGACGTCGACAATGGCGCGATCTTCTTCGTGCTATACGTCAACGCGGAATGGTTTGCCCCATCGGCTGCTCGCGAGCAGGGTCTTCGGTTCGGCCGGACCTGGTTTCGTCGGACACCGGCGCTCGATCGCTGCATCCGCCGCACCGCAGCACTGGTTTGCGGCGCTCCGTCCCTCGGCTGCCTGGACGGCGAACTACGACAGCTCATCGACAGCTGCTACGAACAGAGCTGGTGCATCCCGGAGCGGATGCGCGAGCGTACGTGTGCCGAGGTGACCGATTTTCGTGTTCGCAAATGCATCAAGCTGATGTCGGACAGCCCTTGTGCCGAGATCGAACTCGATGACATCGCCCGCGAGTCCGGCCTGTCCCGTCCGCATTTCTATCGCTTGTTCCGCAGCCAGACAGGCGTGACGCCGAACCTCTATCTGAACACGCTGCTGATGGAGCGGGCTCTGGACGCGGTGGTGGCGACGGAGTCGCCGATCGCGGATATCGGCTTCGATCTCGGCTTCTCGTCGCAAAGCGGCTTCACGCGCTTCTTCGCTGCGAATGTCGGGATGGCGCCGACCGACTATCGCCGCGCTGCAAAAGTGCTGCGCGCCTGACGTGCTGCTACGCACCGCGCGAAAAGAGACTGTCGATCAAACCCATCCACGCATCGCTCGCTACACTTCGCTCAACGTGATCCGAAAACGGATCCGATGAGGGAGGATGCGCGATGGCCGGCAGACCCGGCGACCTCTGGCTGGATGTGCGTTGCGGCCGCAATGACGGAGCCATGCTCCTGATTGCGGGGGAGGATCGATGAGTCGCTTCATCGAGCGCCATCCGATCTGGTCTCTCATTGTCCTGCTGGCTGTGGCAGTGCTGGTCTGGCTGATAGTTGCCGTCTGGCCACCGGCTCTGGAAGAGGCGGTCGGGCGCAAGAAGGTGTTCCTTAGCGCCGTCTTCAACGGCATCACGCTCGGCGGGCTCTATTTCCTCGTCGCAAGCGGCTTCACCCTGATCTTCGGCCTGATGCGCAATGTGAACCTCGCGCACGGCTCGCTCTATCTGTTCGGCGGCTATGTCGGCTACGGCATTTCGTCCGCGACCGGCTCGTGGATTCTGGCCTTCATTGCCGCGTTCATTGTCGTCGCGATTGTCGGCGTCCTGCTGCAGTTCTTCGTGTTTCGTCGCATGGAGGGCCAGGACCTGCGGCAGACGATGGTGACGATCGGCCTGTCGATCGTGTTCGCCGATCTCATGCTGTGGGCGTTCGGCGGCGATTTCTATCAGATCCAGACGCCGGCCTGGCTGATCGGACCGGTGCAGCTGCCGCTGATGACGGCGATGAAATCATCCGGCGAGGCGGTGTTCCTGCAATATCCGCTGGTGCGTCTGGTGATCTTCTGCGGCTCGGTCGTGATCGGCATCCTGATGTGGCTGGCGCTCAACCGCACCCGGGTCGGGATGATCGTGCGCGCCGGCGTCGATGACCGCGAGATCCTCGCCGCGACCGGCGTGCAGATCCAGCTCGTCTTTGTGTTAGTGTTTGCCTTCGGCGCCGGTCTTGCGGGTATTGCCGGCGTTGTCGGCGGAACCTTCCAATCGCTGTCGCCCGGCGAGGATACGAGGTTCCTGCTGGCCTCGCTGGTCGTCGTCATCGTCGGCGGCATGGGATCGATCCCGGGAGCTGCGCTCGGCGCGCTCATTATCGGGCTCGCCGAGCAGCTCGGCTCGGTCTACATCCCGACCTATGCGATCGTCGTGACCTTCCTGATCATGGTCCTGGTGCTGGCGTTGCGGCCCCAGGGCCTGCTGGCGAGGCGGTGAGATGTCGCTGATCCAGGAGGCGCGAACGAGGGACGGCGTGTTGGCGCGGGGCACGACCGCGAAGCCGGCCAGTTGGTCCGTCACGGAGCAGCCCTGGGGCTGGGCGCTGGCGGCGCTGCTGCTGATCATGCCGCTCATCGCCAACGGCTTCTTCCTGATCGAGATCTTCGGCACGACCCTGATCCTCGGAACGATCGCGCTGAGCCTGATGTTCCTCGCCGGCTATGGCGGCATGGTCAGCCTGATGCAGCTGACCATCGCGGGCTTTGCCGGCTACATGGTCGCGGTGTTCGGCGTCAGCGGCAACGCCAATATCAGCCTGGGCTGGCCATGGTGGCTGGCGACGCCGATGGCGCTGGTGCTCGCGGTGGCGTTCGGCACGCTCGGCGGCGCGCTGGCGGTACGCACCGAAGGTATCTACACGATCATGATCACGCTCGCGATCGGCGCGGCGTTCTACTATTTCACCAACCAGAACTGGGCGATCTTCAACGGCCATACCGGCATCAACACGGTCGCGACGCCGCATGTCCTCGGCATCAACTGGCGTAGCGACATTGCGTTCTATTACCTGATCCTCGCAGTCGCTGGCCTGTGTTATTCCGCCGTGCTTTATCTGTCGCGCGCGCCGTTCGGGCTGGCGTTGCAGGGCGTTCGCGACAATCCCAGGCGCATGGCCGCGCTCGGTTTCAACGTCAATGCCCATCGCATCGCGGCCTATGCCTTTGCCGCGCTCATCGCCGGGCTTGGCGGCGTGCTGCAGGTCTGGAACTACCGCCAGATCTCGCCGGGCTCGGTCGCGGTCGAACGCTGCATCGACATTCTGATCGTCGCTGTGGTCGGCGGCGTCACCCGGCCGGTCGGCGCCTATATCGGCGCCTTCATCTTCGTCCTCCTGCGCACCTTTGCGCTGGATTTCCTGGTCAAGGTCGGTCTCGACGGCAACCGCTTCCGGCTGCTGATCGGGCTCGGCTTCCTCGCCATCGTGTTCTTCTCATCCGACGGCGTCATCGGCCTGTATGAACGCTGGCGCAAGCGCAGGCAGACCACCGAGGCGCGTCCGGGAGGGCACGGCCATGGATAGGGTGGCTGACCGGCTCTCCGCTCTCGGCTCCACGGCTGCGCTGGAGTTGCGTGGCGTCACGCGCATGTTCGGCGCGCTGGCGGCGCTGACGGACATCACCATCACGGTGCGCCCCGGCGAGCGACGCGCGGTGCTGGGCTCGAACGGGGCTGGCAAGACGACGCTGTTCAACTGCGTCACCGGTGACTTCCTGCCGACGTCAGGCACGATCCGGTTCTTCGGCGAGGATGTCACCGCGTTCCCGCCCTACGAGCGCATCCGGCGCGGGCTGCGCCGGACCTATCAGATCTCCGCGCTGTTCCTTGGCCTGACCGTGCGCGACAACGTCTATCTCGCCTGCCGAGGCGTCTCGCGCGCGCGCTTCTCGATGCTGCGGCCGCGCGCCAACGACGCGCTGATGCAGGCGGCCGAACGCCTGATCGAGGCGGTGCATCTGACATCGGTGCGCGATCAGCTGGTGTCGGAGCTCGCCCATGGCCAGCAACGCCAGCTCGAGATCGCGCTGGCGCTGGCGGGCGCGCCGCGCTTCATCCTGTTCGACGAGCCGGCGGCGGGCCTGTCGCCGACGGAGCGGCGCGAGTTGGTCCAGATCCTGACATCGCTGCCGCCGCATATCGGCTACATCATCATCGAACACGACATGGATGTGGCGCTGCGCGTCGTCGAGAGCGTGACGATGATGCACAACGGCCGCATCTTCAAGGAGGGCGCGCCGCACGAGATCGAATCCGATCCGGAGGTGCAGGAGCTGTATCTCGGAGGCGGCCATGAATGATCGCGGCCGCTCCGTGCCCGCGCTCGATGTCCGCGGCCTCGATGTCTATTATGGCCATTCGCATGCGCTGCAGGGCGTCGACCTCCGGCTCGAGTCCGGCGTGTTCTCGCTGGTCGGCCGCAACGGCATGGGCAAGACCACGCTGTGCAAGGCGATCATGGGCCTGCTGCGGCCGTCCGGCGGCGCGGTGCGGCTGCGTGGCGAGGATATCACCGGGCTCAATCCGGCGCGGATCGCGCGGTTCGGCGTCGGCTATGTCCCGCAGGGGCGGCGTCTGTGGCGCTCGCTGAGTGTCGACGAGCATCTGCGGCTCGCGGCCGGGCTGCGCCGCGGAGCCTGGACGGTGGATCGCGTCTACGAGACGTTTCCGCGGCTTGCCGAGCGCCGCAACAATGGCGGCGGGCAGCTCTCCGGCGGCGAGCAGCAGATGCTCGCGATCGCGCGCGCACTGCTGACCAATCCGCAGCTCCTGATCATGGACGAGCCGACCGAGGGGCTTGCGCCGGTCATTGTCGCCCAGGTCGAGGAGATGCTGATCCGGCTCGGCCAGGATGGCGACATCGCGGTGCTGGTGATCGAGCAGAACATTGGCGTCGCCACCGCGATCTCGCCGCGCGTCGCGATCATGGTCAATGGCCGCATCAACCGCATCATCGACTCCGCGCGGCTGGCCGCCGACCGCGAGCTGCAGCAGCGGCTGCTGGGCGTCGGCCAGCATGCGGGAGACGAGACCGATCTCGGCACGGAGCAGGCGAGGGAGGAGCCTGTCGCCCGCGCAGCGACGTTGGCGTCGCCGAAGGCCGCGCCGGTCAGGGTCTACGTCTCCAATCCAGTGCTGCCGACGCGCTGGTCGCAGCCGGTGCCGGTCGCGCAGATCGAGGCCAAGGCGCGAACGGTCTCGACCAGCGTGACCCGTCTCGACGAGGCGGCGCGCGTCGGACGCGAGCGCACAGCACCGGTCTCGTCCGGTCCGCCGGCGGTGATCGTGGCCGGCACGCTCGACACAAAGGGCGAGGAGCTGCGCTTCATCCGCGACATCATTGCCGGCCATGGCCTGCGCACACGGCTTGTCGATGTCTCCACCAGTGGCAAGCATGCGAGTTGCGACGTCTCGGCTCAGGAGATCGCGCTCAATCATCCGCGTGGCGGCTCGGCCGTGTTCGGCTCCGACCGTGGGCAATCCGTGACCGCAATGGCCGACGCCTTTGCGCGCTGGCTGCGGCGGCAGGACAATGTCGCCGGAATCATCTCGGCCGGCGGCTCGGGCGGCACGTCGCTCGTGGCCCCTGGCATGCGCGAATTGCCGATCGGCGTGCCCAAGCTGATCGTCTCGACTGTCGCCTCGGGAGACGTCGGCGCCTATGTCGGGCCTGCCGACATCGCCATGATGTATTCAGTCACCGACGTCCAAGGCCTGAATTCGATATCCCGCGCGGTGCTCAGCAACGGCGCGCATGCGCTGGCCGGCATGGTGACGGCGCGGCAGCAGCAACAAACCATCGTTGGAGGCGCCAAGCCGCAGCGTCCCGCGCTCGGCATCACCATGTTCGGCGTGACCACGCCGGCGGTGCAGAAGATCACGGCCGAGCTGCGCGACGACTACGAATGCCTCGTCTTCCATGCCACCGGCGTCGGCGGCCGCTCGATGGAGAAGCTGGTCGACTCCGGGATGCTCGCCGGAATCATCGACCTCACCACCACCGAGGTCTGCGATCTACTGATGGGTGGCGTGTTTCCGGCGACCGAGGACCGCTTCGGCGCCATCATTCGCTCGCGCGTGCCCTATGTCGGCTCGGTCGGCGCGCTCGACATGGTCAATTTCGGTGCGCCCGAGACCATTCCGGAGCGCTATCGCGGCCGCAAGTTTCATGTCCACAATCCGCAGGTCACCTTGATGCGCACGACACCCGCCGAAAACACGGAGATGGGGCGCTGGATCGGCGAGCGGCTCAATCGCATGGATGGCCCGGTCAGGTTCTTCCTGCCCGAGAAGGGAGTGTCGGCGCTCGATGCGCAGGGCCAGCCGTTCTTCGATCGCGAGGCGGACGAGGCGCTGTTCCGCAGCCTCGAACAGACCGTGCGGCAAACCTCGACGCGGCGGATCATCCGCGTGCCGCATCATATCAACGACAACGAGTTCGTTGCCACGATCGTGGCCGCCATCAGGCCGATGCTCGGGCGGCTGCCGGCGCGGCGCAGACAGGCGAGGTGATGGTCATGCCGAGATATGAGCGCGCACCGTTGCTGAAGAAGTTTCGCGACATGGTCCGTCGCGGCGTGCCAATCATCGGCGGCGGCGCCGGCACCGGGCTGTCGGCGAAATGCGAGGAGGCCGGCGGCATCGATCTGATCGTTATCTATAATTCCGGCCGCTATCGCATGGCCGGCCGTGGTTCGCTGGCCGGGCTGATGGCCTATGGCGACGCCAACGCGATCGTGGTCGAGATGGCCGCCGAGGTGCTGCCTGTCGTCAAGAGCACGCCGGTGCTTGCGGGCGTGAACGGCACCGACCCGTTCCGCGACATGGATGTCTTTCTCGACGAGCTGAAGGCGCTCGGTTTCTCCGGCGTGCAGAACTTTCCGACTGTCGGCCTGATCGACGGCACCTTCCGCGCCAATCTCGAGGAGACCGGCATCTCCTATGCGCTGGAGATCGACATGATCGGCCGCGCCCATGACAAGGACCTGCTGACAACGCCTTACGTGTTCAACGAGGCGCAGGCGACGGGTATGGCGATAGCGGGGGCCGACATCATCGTCTGCCATCTCGGCCTCACCACCGGTGGCTCGATCGGCGCGCAGACCGCGCCGAAGCTGGAGGACTGTCCCGGCCTGATCGACAGCTGGGCATCGGCTGCGTTGAGCGTGAATCCCGAAATCCTGGTGCTGGCGCATGGCGGTCCGATCGCCGAGCCCGCCGATGCCGACTACATCATGAAGCATACGAAGAACTGCCATGGCTTCTACGGCGCCTCCTCGATGGAGCGGCTGCCGGTGGAGCGGGCACTGACCGAGCAGGTCCGGCATTTCAAGGCGATCAGCTCGCGGCCGCGCCGCGTCTGAGGTGACGACACGAGATCCGGAAGCGATGGCGCCTGGCGCCGCGCCCGCCGGACAGGAGATTGAGGGAGGCATGCAATGTCCGGGGCTTTGATCGGTGAGCTGATCCTGTGGCTGATCGTTGCGATCATCGTCATCGTGGTCGCCGTCTATATCGTCAACTGGCTCTACCACCGCTCCTCGAAAGAGGTCTCCTTCGTCCGCACCGGCTTCATGGGCGAGCGCGTCGTCATCAATGGCGGCGCCTTCGTGATGCCGTTCATCCACGACTATACGCCGGTCAACATGAACGTGCTGCCGATGGGAATTACGCGCGCAAAGCAGGACGCGGTGATCACCCGCGACCGCATGCGCGTCGACGTCGAGGCCGACTTCTACGTGCGGGTGCAGCCGACCCGCGAGGCGGTCTCGATCGCGGCGGCGACGCTCGGCCGGCGCACCCTCGAACCGGAAAAGCTGCACGCGCTGCTCTCCGGCAAGTTCATCTCCGCGCTGCGCTCGGTCGCAGCGGAGATGACGATGGAGCAGATGCATGAGCAGCGCGGCGACTACGTCTCGCGCGTGAAGGCAGCCGCCTCCGAGGCACTCGCACAGAACGGGCTCGAGCTCGAATCCGTCGCGATCACCGATCTCGACCAGACCGATCTGGAGTTCTTCAACCCGTCGAACCGGTTCGACGCCGAAGGCTTGACCCGGCTGATGGAGGACATCGAGAGCAAGCGCAAGCTGCGCAACGACATCGAGCAGGACTCGATGATCAAGATCCGTACCCGCAACCTCGAAGCCGAGCGTGAGGCGCTGGAGATCGAGCGCGAGAGCGAGACGGCGCGGCTGGAACAGGAGCGCGACATCGAGATGCGCCGCGCCCTGCAGCGGACGGAAGTCGCACGCGAGCGGGCGCTGCGCGAGACCGAGGCCGAGCAGGCGCAGATTTCCGCGCGCGAGGCGATCGAGAAGGCACGCATCGCCAACGAGCTCACCATCGCCGAGGCGCGGATCGCGGCCGAGCGCGACACGCGGCAGCGCGAGATCGAGCGGACCCGCGCGGTCGAGGAGCGCGAGCTGCTCGCGCGCGAGGACATCGAGAAGGCCCGGATTGCCAACCAGCGCGCGATCGATGCCGCCCGCATCGAATCCGAGCGCGAGGTGCGCCAGCGCGACATCGAGCGGACCCGAACCATCGAGGAGGCGGAAATCGCGGCGCGCGAGGCGGTGGAGAAGGCGCGGATCCAGCAGGATCGCGTCGTCTCCGATGCGCGCATTGCCAATGACGAGGAGACGCGGCGCCGCGAGATCGAGCGCACCCGCGCCATCGAGCAGGCCGAGATCGCCGCGCGCGAGGCGACGGAGAAGGCGCGGATCGCGCAGACCATGATCGTCAATCTGGAGCGCATCAGCTCCGACGAGCGCACCCGCGCCACCGAGATCGCGCAGGTCCGCGCCATCCAGGAGGCGGAGATCGAGGCGCAGAAGGCGGTCGAGGCCGCGCGGATCGCGCGCGAGCAGGCGCTGTCGGCGGAACGCATCGCGGCCGAGCACGCCACGCGCAAGCTGGAGATCGAGCGCAATCAGGGCATCGAGATCGCCGGCATTGCCGCGCGGGAAGCCACGGAAGCAAGCCGTATCGCCCAGGAGGAGCGGGTGCGCGCCTTGGAGATCGCCCGCGTCAGGACCATCGAGGAGGCCGACATCGCATCGCGCGAAGCCATCGAGGCGGCGCGGATTGCGCAGGAGCAGGCGGTCGCCGCCAAGCGCATCCTCTCCGAGCAGGAAACGCGCAGCCTGGAGATTTCGCGGACCGAGGCCGTCGAGGCGGCCGATCTCAAGCGGCGCGAGGCCGTGGAGCGGCGGCGCATCGAGGTCGAGCTAGCGCTGGAGGCCGAGCGCATTGCGTCGTCGCGGACGCGGGAGGTGCTCAACATCGATCAGAAGAAGGCGATCGAGCTTGCGGACGAGACGCGGGTCATCGAGCTCGCCGCCAAGCGGGCCGAGCGCATCGATGCCGATCGTCAGGTCAAGGAGGCCGAGATCGTCGCGCGCAAGCAGGTCGAGACCGCCGACGTGTCGCGCGAGCAGGCGCTGGAGGCGGTCCGGCTGGAGCGTCGCCGCGCCATCGAGCAGCTCGAAGTCGCGCGCGTTCAGTCGCTGCAGGAAGCGGAGATCGCCGCCCGCGAGGAGGTCGAGCGCGCGCGCATCGCCTCCGACCGCGGCCTCGACGAGGCTCGCATCGGTCGCGAGCGTGAACTGCGCAAGCTCGAGGTGAATCGCGAGAAGGACGTCGAGACCGCACTGATGGAGAAGGCCATCGCGCTGTATCAGAAGTCGCTGGAGGAATCCGCGGCCAAGGTCACGGCGGAGGAAGCGCGCACGCGCGCCACCGAGGCGGCGGAGAAGGTCATCACCGCGCGCGAGAGCGAGATCGCCCGCCGCCGCAAGACCGTCGAGGTCCTGCTCGCCGAGAAGCAGGCGGAGGAGACGCGCATCGCCGCCGAGGCCGAGCGCGTGCGCGCGGCGGTGGAAGCCGAAGCGCAGCGGCTGCTCAACGAGGCCGAGAACGTGCTGACCGACCAGGCGCGCTACTCGCTGTTCCGCCGCAAGCTGCTCGACCGCATCGAAGGCATCGTGCGCGAGAGCGTCAAGCCGATGGAGAAGATCGAAGGCATTCGCATCCTCCAGGTCGACGGCCTCAATGGCAATGGCGGCAACGGCAATGGCGGCCGCAGCGCGACCGACGAGGTGATCGACTCCGCGCTGCGCTATCGCGTGCAGGCGCCCCTGATCGACTCCATCCTCTCCGATATCGGCGTCGAGGGCGGCAGCCTCGCCAAGATGCCGGGCCTGATCCGCGAAGCCCGGGACATGCAAGGCATCCGCAAGGACACCGCGGTGCGCAAGGAAACTGGAGGAGGAGGCGGTGATGCCAGCTCGTCCGAGCCGCCCGCCGATCGCGGTCCGCGCAAGAAGGGTTGATGCGCCATGGCGAGGGTCTACGTCTCCACTGTCGTCAACGCCCGCAACGATCGCGTCTGGGCACGCGTCCGCGACTTCAACGGCCTGCCGAACTGGCATCCGGCGATTGCCGAGAGCCGCATCGAGGGCGGCGAGCCCGCCGACAAGATCGGCTGCGTCCGGGATTTCCGGCTGCGCAATGGCGACCGTATCCGCGAGAAGCTGCTCGGCCTGTCCGACTACGACATGTTCTGTACTTATTCGATTTTGGAATCGCCAATGGGCGTGTCGAACTATGTCGCGACCTTGCGGCTGACGCCGGTGACGGACGGCGACAAGACCTTTCTGGAATGGACCGCCGAGTTCGACTGCGCGCCGGAGCGCGAGGCCGATCTCGTCGGCTCGATCGGCGGCGGCGTGTTCCAGGGCGGCTTCGATGCGCTCAAGCGCGCGTTCGGAGGCTAGTCCGTGCCGCATGTCGTCAAGAGCACCATCATCGACGCGCCGACCGACCGGGTCTGGGAGGTACTGCGAGATTTCAACGGCCATGACCGCTGGCATCCGGCGGTCGCGACCTCGGCGATCGAGCGCTCGCAGACCTCCGACAAGATCGGCTGTGTCAGGCGCTTCCGGCTCCAGGACGGCTCCGAGCTGCGCGAGCAATTGCTCGCGCTGTCGGACCTCGAACAGAGCTTCAGCTACTGCCTGCTCGATACGCCGGTCGCCTTGTTCAACTACGTCGCCCATGTCCGGCTGCTCCCCGTCACCGATGGCGATCGCACGTTCTGGCATTGGGAGAGCCGGTTCACGACGCGGCTGGAGCAGGCCGAGGCGCTGACGCGCATGGTGGCGGAAGACATCTACCAGGCCGGCTTCGAGGCGATCCGCTCGCATCTGAAGCAGGCGGCATGAGCGAGAGGTGAACCGATGCCGGTGACGGTGAAGACATTCCAGGCGCTGGGCGAGGCGGCCTCCGCGCTGTCGTCGGACCGCGCCGCGCGCTATCTCGGCGGCGGCACCTTGGTGATGCGCGATCTCAACGAGGGCGACGTCTCGATTGCGACCGTGGTGCGTGCCACCGACCGCGCCTTGCAGAGCATCGAGGCCGCCGGCGCGCGTGTGCGCATCGGGGCCGGCGTCACCTTCGCGCGCGTGCTGGCCGAGCGCGAGCTCGCGTTCCTGCATCCGGCCGCGCGGTCGATCGGCGGCCCGGCGGTGCGCAACATGGGCACCGTCGGCGGCAATCTGTTCGCGCCGGCGCCGTTCGGTGATTTCACCGTGGCGCTGCTGGCGCTCGACGGCATGGTGTCGCTGCAGGGCGGCTTCGGTCTGCGCGACATGCCGCTCGAAGAATTTCTGCAATCGCGCGACCGGCAGGCCGGCGCGCTGGTGGTCGCTGTCTCCTGTATCCGGCCGGCATCGGCCGATGCGTTCCGCTACCGCAAGATCGCGCGCATCAAGCCGAAGGGCGGCTCGGTCATCACGCTCGCCGTACATCTCCCGCAGAGCGGTGGCCGCGTCACCGGCGCGCGCATCGCGCTGGGGTCGATGGCGCCGACCGCGATCCGCGCCAAGGGAGCCGAGCGCGCGCTCGAAGGCCGGCCGCTCGATGCCAGCGCGATCAGTGCGGCCGCGGCCGCCGCAGGCGAGGGGACGGCGCCGACCGATAATTCGCTGGCGAGCGCGTGGTACCGACGCGAGGTGGTCGGCGTACATCTGCGGCGGCTGTTGTCGGGACAGGAGAGCTAGAGCATGGCCAAGACTCCACTTCAGTTCCGCCACAACGGCCGCGACGTCGCGCTGTTCGTCGATGGCGGCACCAGCTTGCTGGTGGTGCTGCGCGAGATGCTCGGCGACGTCACGCCGAAGTTCGGATGCGGGCAGGGCGGCTGCGGGGCCTGCACAGTGCTGATCGACGGCGAAGCCCATCTCTCCTGTTTGACGCTTGCAGAAGCCGTGGAGGGCCGCGCTATCGAGACGCTCGACGGCATCAAGACGGGTCCGAACCTGCATCCGCTGCAGCGCGCCTTCGCCGAAGGGTTTGCCGCGCAATGCGGCTTTTGCACGCCGGGCATGCTGATGGCCGCCAAGGCGCTGCTCGACCGCAACCCGCAGCCGAGCCGTGAGCAGGTCGTCGAAGCGATCTCCGGCAACATCTGCCGCTGCACCGGCTACGAGCCGATCATCAATGCGGTGCTGGCGGCGTCGTCGCCGCGCGCAAGCGCGTAAGGGAATATCGTCATGCTGGAATTGCGCAAGGACATCTTCGCCGACGAGCGCGACGACAATCTCAACGAGGTCGGCAAGGGTACCCAGCGCCAGGACATGCTGGGCCACGTCACGGGCACCTCGATCTATTTCAACGATCACAAGCTGCAGGGCATGCTGCATTTGCGGGTCGTGAGGTCCACGCAGCCGCATGCGAGGCTGCGCCGCGTCGACACCAGCGAGGCCGAGCGAAGCGAGGGCGTCCGGCGGATCATCAAGGGCTCCGATGTGCCGCGCAATCTCAATACACTGCTCAGCCTGATCAATTTCGGCAAGGATGACGAGCCAACGCTCGCCGTTGACAAGGTGCGCTATCGGGGCGAGCCGATCGTGGCCGTGGTTGCCGAGACCCCGCGCGCTGCGGCCGAAGCGGCGGCCAAGGTTCGCGTGGACTACGAGACCTTGCCGGCGGTGTTCGACGTCGAGGAGGCGCTGAAGCCGGGCGCGCCGACGGTCAATGAGACCTATCCGAAGAACACCTTCACCTATCACGACCGCTACGACCATCAGAAGCTGCGCTTCGGCGACGTCGAGCGCGGCTTTGCCGGCGCCGATCATGTGCTCGAGCAGCGCTACCAGATGTCGCCGATCGAGCACGCCCCAGTGGAGACCAACGGCTCGATCGCGGCGCCCGACACCAATGGCCGCTATGTCGTCTATACCTCGACCCAGGCCTTGTTCTTCTCGCTCGACACCTGCGCCAAGATCCTCGATCTTCCGTCGAACACCTTCCACTTCATCGGCGGCACCGTCGGGGGCGGCTTCGGCGGCAAGGTCGACACCTTGACGGAGCCGCTCGCGATCCTCGCGGCGATGCTGACCGGGCGGCCGGTGCGCTACGTGTTCGGGCGCGAGGAGGAGATGCAGTTCGGGCCGCCGCGCGGCGCCGAGCGGATCTACATCAAGGACGGCGTGATGCGTGACGGCCGTATCGTCGCGCGACAGATCCGCGGCTATTTCGACTCCGGCGCCTACACCCGGCTGTCGAGCTATGCGGTGGTGAAATGCGCGGCGCATCTGCCTGGGCCTTATACTATCCCCAACGTTCACGGCGACATCTACTGTGTCTTCACCAACCGCACCCCGGCGACCGCGATGCGCGGCTTCGGCATCACCGGCATGGATTTCGCGCTCGAATGCCAGATGGACAAGCTTGCGCATCTCATCGGCATGGACCCCATGGAGTTCCGCATCCTGAATGCGTATCGCGACGGCGACATGAAGGCGCATCGCCGTGAGGCCAAGAACACCGCGCTGATCGAATGCGTGCAGGTTGCGGCTGAGAAGGCCAAATGGCCGATCCGCGAGGAATTCCGCCGGATGTCGTCGCGCAAGGACGGAGGCGGGGCGCGGGCGGCGGTGCCGTCGACGCCACGCGAGTCCGTGCCGCCGCGGTCTGCGCCGGCGCAGCAGCGAACCAGCTACGACCGCGGGCTCCCGATTTCTCCGCCGCCCGAACCGCCACCACCTCCGCCGCCTTCCGCGCCATCGCCGGCGGGACATGGCGCTACCCGGTTCTCATCCGTGTTCGGCACGAGGAGGCGCTGAGATGGCGAGGCACCGCGGCCGCGGCATGGCGGCGATCAACTATCCCATCGGCATGAATCTCGGCGGCGATCCGAGCCAGGCGCTGGTGCACTCCAATCCCAGCGGCAAGTTCACGGTGGCGCTGTCGTCGATCGATCTGGGGCAGGGCATGAAGTCGGTGACGCGGCAGATCTGCGCCGAGACGCTCGGCGTTCCGGTCGAGGACGTCTATGTCGACACCGCGGACTCCGACACCGGACCGCATTGCATGGGCTCGTTCGCTTCGCGCGGCACCCATCGCGTCGGCAATGCGGTGATGGCGGCGGCGAAGGAGGCGCGCGGCGTCATGATGGAGGCGGCGGCCGAGGAACTCGAAGTGAACGCCAGCGACCTTGAGACCGACGGCCGCGGCAACATTCACGTCAAGGGCGCGCCGCATCGTTCGATCTCGGTCAAGGACGTCGCCATCGCCGCACAGTTCCGGCAGGGCAAGACCATCTCCGGCCGCGGTATCTTCCTGGTGCCGTTGTCGGACGTCGATCCCGAGACCGGCGAGATGTCGCCCGCGACCTGCTACGCGCATGCCTGTCTGGTGGCCGAGGTCGACGTCGATGACGAGACCGGCGAGGTCGGCGTGGTCAGGATGGACTCGGCCTATGAGCTGGGTCGCGCACTCAATCCGCGTCTCGTCGAGCAGCAGCTGGTCGGCGGCGCCTGGATGGGCATGAGTCACGCGCTGTATGAGACGACTGAGCCTTGTTATCCTGATCCCAGGCAGGGCCCGCGCGACTTCGTCGAGTATTTGATGCCGGGGCCGGGCGACATCTGTCCGCACGACATCGCCGTGTTGGAGCGGCCCGCGCCTGACGGTCCGTTCGGCGGCAAGGGACCGGGCGAGATGTGCGCCAACCCGGTGCTGCCGGCGATCGCGAATGCGATCTTCAATGCGGTCGGCGTGCGCATCGACGAACTGCCGATCACGCCGGAAAAAGTGCTGCGCGCGATCAAGGCTCAGGGCGGCGCGCGGCCGCAGACGCGGCGGTGACGGCGCATGGTGGTCCGCAGCAACATCGTCGGCATCGACTCGCCGCAAGCGCTGGAGAAGGCGCTGCGCGCGGCCTATTACCTCGCCGATGACGGGCTCTCCACCGCGGCCTATCTCGCGCTCGCGCTCGGCAAGCCGCTGCTGCTGGAGGGCGCGCCGGGTGTCGGCAAGACCGAGGCCGCGAAGGCGATCGCCGCCGTGCTCGGCCGTAAGCTGATCCGGTTGCAATGCTATGAGGGCATCGACGCGGCGGCTGCGCTCTACGAGTGGAACTATCCGCGCCAGATGCTCGCGATCCGCCAGGCCGGCGAGGAGAGCATCGACATCTACGGCGAGACCTTCCTGATCGAGCGGCCGATGCTGGCCTGCCTGCGCGCGCCGGACTCCACTGTTCTGCTGATCGACGAGATCGATCGCGCCGACCAGGAGTTCGAGGCCTTCCTGCTCGAATTCCTGTCCGACTTCCAGATCTCGATTCCCGAGCGCGGCACGGTGCGTGCGGCCGAGCGGCCGGTCGTGGTGCTGACCTCGAACCGCACCCGTGACCTGCATGAAGCGCTCCGCCGCCGGTGCGTGTATCATTGGATCGACTACCCCGATGCGGAGCGCGAAGCGCGGATTGTCATGATGCGCGCGTCGAGCGTCGCTGAGGCGACTGCGCGCGCGGTGGTCGCAGCCGTCGCAAAGCTCAGGCGTGAGCCGCTGAGCAAGGCTCCGGGGATTGCCGAAGCCGTCGACTGGGCGGAGGCCGCGACCTTGCTGAACCGCACCGGCGCGCGCTGGCCGGATGCGTTCAAGCGCTCGATCGGTGTCGCGCTGAAGGATGAGGAGGATCTGTCTTTCATCGCCCCGCGGCTGGACGCGCTGCTGGCGGAGGCGACGACATGAGCGATCTCCGCCTGCCACGAGCCACCGAGGTTTTCGTGACCTTTGCCGCGCTGCTGCGGCGGAACGGCTTTGCCATCGCGCCCGAGCAGACCACGACCTTTCTCGCGGCGATCGAACTGCTCGGGCCAACCAGTCTCGACGACATCAGGCGTGCGGGAGCCGCGACCTTGGCGCCGCCGCCGGAACGGCTTTCGACCTACAATCTGCTGTTCGACATCCATTTCGGCGTGACCGAGGCGACGGCCCTCAGCGAGACCGACCAGCAGGACGACGTCGTCCGTCTTCAGGAGGAGGGCGACGACGGCGTCGATCCCGACAGCGCCCAGGAGCAGAACGAGTCCGGTCTCGCGGCCACGCAAGCCGAGGCATTGGTCGCACGCCGCCTCGCGGCGACCAGCGGCGGTAATGCCTTGCAGCGCCTCGCGCGGCAGGCGCGCGCAAGATTGCCAAAGCGGCGCGGCCATCGGCGGATGCGTGCGCGGCGCGGCAGCTTCGTCGATTTGCGCCGCACCTTGCGGGAGAGCGTGCGCCGCGACGGCGAGGTGCTGTCGTTGCGGCGGCTGAAGCGGCGGCCGCGGCTGCGCCGTCTGCTGCTGCTCATTGACGTCTCCGGCTCGATGAAGGCGCGCACCGAGGACAATATGCGGCTGGCGCATGTGCTGGTGCAGGCGGTGCCGCAGGCCGAGGTGTTCACTTTGGGCACGCGGCTGACGCGGGTCACGCGGCCACTGCGGCTGAAGCGGCGCGAGCAGGCGCTACTGGCCGCCTCGCATCTCGTCAGCGACTGGGACGGCGGCACGCGCATCGGCGAGGCGTTGCAGGCCTTCCTCGCGGTGCCGCGCTTCTCGACCTATGCGCGTGGCGCGTCGGTGCTGGTGATCTCCGACGGGCTGGAGCGCGGTGATCATACGGCGCTCCGCGATGCCGTCTGGAAGCTGTCGCTGCGCGCCTGGCGGCTGAGCTGGCTAACGCCGCTCGCCACAAGTGCCGGCTTCAAGCCGCAGACCGAAGCGCTGCAGGCGATCGCGCCGTTCGTCGACGACATCGTTCCCGGCGGTTCCGACGAGGCCATCGTCGCGCACGTGCTGTCGCTGGCGCAGAGGAGGGCGGCATGACCGGCTATGTCGACGCGCATCATCACATCTGGCGCCAGGCCGATCTGCCCTGGCTGGTCGGGCCGATGCAGCCGCGCATCTTCGGCCCGTATGAGCCGATCCGCCGCGACTACCCCATCGAAGAGTATCTGCAAGACCTCGCAGGGAGCGGCGTGGCTCAATCGGTCTATGTCCAGACCAATTGGGCCAAGGACGGTTTCGAGGACGAGGCCGCATGGGTGCAGCGAACCGCCGACCAGCACGGCTTTCCGCATGCGATCGTCGCCTACGCTGACCTCGCCGTCGATGACGCGCGGCCGCAATTCGACCGGCTCGCGCACTATCCGCTGCTGCGTGGCGTCCGGATGCAGCTGCACTGGCATGACAATCCGCTGTATCGCTTCGCTGCGTTTCCCGATCTCTGCAGCGACCCGAATATCCGCGCCAACATCGCACGACTGGCCGACTATGGCTGGTCGTTCGACCTGCAGGTCTTCGCCGGCCAGATGGCGAGTGCTGCGGCGCTGGCCGAGAGCTGTCTGTCCGTCACCTTCATCCTGCAGCACGCCGGCATGCTGGAGGATCTTTCGCCTGAAGGACGCGAGCAATGGCGAGCGGGCATGCAGCGGCTCGCCGCCTGCCGCAACGTCGTCAGTAAGCTCTCCGGCCTCGGCACCTTCATTCGCCGCAACGATCCGGCGCATGTCGCCGATGTCGTGCGCGAGACGATCGGGATGTTCGGCCCTGACCGCTGCCTGTTCGGATCGAACTTCCCGATTGAAAAACTCTGGACGAACTATCGCGCGCTGGTCGCTGGCTACGAGGCTGCCATCAAAGACTTCGACGAGCGAGCGCGAAAGCAAGTGATGGGAGAGACCGCGCGGCGGGTCTACCGGCTCACGTGATGCTGCGCGCAACGACAACAAAAGCAACAGGGAACGCTCATGGCGCTGGAAATCAAGGTTCTCGACTATGGTGATATCGAGCTGGAATCGAGCTTCCTCGTGCTCGGCCGCGACTGCGGCCGCACCCGCCGGGTGCTGACGCTCGGCTTCCTGATCCTCGGCGGGCCGTATCCGGTCGTGGTCGACACCGGCTATCGCTCCAACCAGATCATGGAAACGCTCGGCATGCGCGGGCTGCAGTACCATGAGAACATGATCGAGAACCAGCTGGCGCGGCACGGCGTGCGCATGGGCGACGTGCGCTATGTCTGCCATACCCATCTGCACATCGATCACGCCGGCAAGGACGACCTGTTTCCGATGAACACGACGGTGGTGCTGAACCGCCGGGAGCTGGAATATTCCGTGTCCGGCCTGATGCACCCGCAATATCCGGCGCCCGACATCAAGCACCTGATCGACCGGCTGCACACCAAGAGCGCGTTGCGCTTCCTTGATCTCGAGCTCACAGGCGCGGTCGAGCTGATGCCCGGCGTCTATTGCGAGGCAGCCAATGCTCACACCGAAGGCTCGATGAACATCCATGTCCACACCGCCGACGGCATCGCCACGATCTGCGGCGACGTCATCTACGATTTCAACGACCAGATCGTGACGCCGTTCAATGAAATCCAGGACGCCGAGCCGCGCACGACCGGCAATCACGGCACCAGCAAGCGCGCCGAGAAGGCGGCCATCAAGAAGCTGCTGTCGAGCTCGCGCTATCTGCTGCCCATCCACGATCGCCCCGCCAAGATCGAGGGCGGCATGGTCACCGGGCGGCTGCACGACCAGGTGCCTGGCCCGCTGGTGCAGTCGCTGCCGCAGCGGCACTGGTTTCCGATGTGAGTAGGCGCCATGACCCACGTCACCTTACGCCCTGAGTTCGAGAGCCTGATCGACCCCTATGCGCCGGTGGCGCAGGTCGCGACCGGCTTCGACTTCACCGAGGGGCCGATCTGGCATCCGGCCGAGCAGTTCTTGCTGTTCTCCGACATGCCGGCCGATGTCCGCCGCCGCTGGGACGCCAAGCGCGGCTTGGTCGAGATGCGGCGGCCGTCCAATAAGTGCAACGGCATGACCTATGATGCCGAGCTCAACCTGATCGTCTGCGAGCATGCGACGTCGTCGCTGGTGCGCGAGCGGCCGGACGGGCGGCGGGAGATCCTGGCGTCGCATTTTCAGAACCAGGAGCTGAACAGTCCGAACGACGTCTGCGTCCACTCCAGCGGCGCGATCTATTTCTCCGATCCCTGGTACGGCCGCATGCCGGTCTTTGGCGTCGAGCGCCCGCGGCAGCTCGGCTTCCAGGGGGTCTACCGGGTGCCGCCGGGCGGCGGCGCGCCGCTTCTGCTGGTCGACCGTTACATGTTTGATCAGCCGAACGGGCTGTGCCTCTCGCCGGATGAGACGCTGCTGTATGTCAACGACACGGTGCAGGCGCTGATCCGCGTGTTCGACGTCGGCAGTGACGGCAGCCTGTCGAACGGCCGTGTCTTCGCCAGCGGCATCCGCTCCGAGCTCGAGCCCGGCGTGCCCGACGGCATGAAGTGCGATCAGCGTGGCAATGTCTGGGTCACCGCGCCCGGCGGCGTCTGGGTCTATGCGCCCACGGGCGAACTGCTCGGCAAGGTGCGCGTGCCGGAACTGGTCGCCAATCTCGCCTGGGGAGGGGCTGACTTCCGCACGCTCTATCTCACCGCCACGCATTCGGTCTACGCCATCGCGACCAAGGTCGGCCCGCGGCATGAGCCCTATATGAGCGCGCGGCGTGCGGCCGTACCGACATCGGCTGCGTCGTCGTCGACGCCACCGGCGGCGCCGCAACTCGCGTCCGGCGACATGCAGCTCGACCCGCGGCGCTGCGCGATGATCATCCAGGACTTGCAGAACGACGTCATCATGGACGGCGGTGCCTTTGCCGACTCCGGCGCGCCCGGCCACGCCAAGCAGCAGCGCGTGGTCGACAACGTGCGCCGGCTGGCCGAGGTCGCCCGCGCGCGCGGCGTCGTCATCATCTTCGTCTGGTTCGTGGTCGAACCTGGCGCGCCCGGCGTGACCTTGAACGCGCCGCTGTTCGAAGGCCTGGTCGACAGCAGGGCAATGGTGCGCGGCAGTTGGGGTGTCGCACCCGTGGCCGGGCTGGAGCCGCGCGGCGGCGACTTCGTCATCGAGAAGATGCGGATGAGCGCGTGGGAGGGCACGAAGCTCGAGACCATCCTGAAGGCGACGGGGCGCGACGTCATCATCAATACGGGGGCGTGGACCAACATGTCGGTCGAGCACACCGCGCGCACCGGCGCCGACAAGGGCTACTTCATGGTCGTGCCCGAGGACTGTTGCTCGACGATGAATGCCGACTGGCACAATGCCGCAATCAACTTCGCCCTGCAGAACGTCTCCGTCGTCACCAACGCCGATGCGGTCATCAAGGCGCTGGGGTAGGGGATGCCCAAGCTGTTTCATCTCGTTGCCTCGCCGCGGGCGGACTCGGAGTCCAGCGCCGGCGCGCGCGTTTTCCTCGATCGTTTCATGCAGGCGCGGCCCGGGTTCGACATCGACGAGATGAACCTGTGGCGCGAGAATCTGCCCGAGTTCGACGGCGAGATCCTGCAGGCGAAATACGCGCGCATGGGCGGGCGCGACTTCACCGAGGGCCAGCGCGCGGCGTTCGCGGTGGCCGAGCGCATGGCGGTGCGGCTCGATCTCGCCGAGCGCGTGGTGATCTCGACGCCGATGTGGAATTTCGGCATCCCCTACAAGCTCAAGCACTGGCTCGACATCATCAACCAGCCCGGGCTTACCTTTCGCTTCGATCTCGCCAGAGGCTATCTCCCGCTGCTGAAGGATCGCCCGACGCTCGTGATCCTGGCGAGCGGCGGTGACTTCACCACCGGCATGAGCCGCGGCCGCATCGATCTCGCCACGCCGTACTTGCGCGAGGCGCTGCGCTTCATGGGCCTGCAGGACGTCCGCTTCGTCGCGATCGGGCCGACCAGCGGTCCTGCCGATCACACCGGCGCGGCGCGGGAGCGGGCGCACAAGCGGCTGATCGAGCTGGCGGTCCAATTCTGACAGGATGCATCGAAAGGCCATCAGCCAACTTGTTAGTTGGTCGCGCGGCCAGCAGATCATGACGGTGCGGCTCTGATCGGATCCCGCTTCTCCTCGCCTGACAATACGGCGAATTGAAGCACCTACGCAGGCGCGCGCAACGTTGCTCAATCGCTTCTCAGACGAGTGACGCCGTTCTGGGCGATTGCTGCGCGTTGAAGCAGCAGCGTCCCGACATTAGCGGCGCTTATATCCGCAATTTTTGCTTCCAATTTTACTTCGCAGAATCCCGTCGATAGCCTCGCGTCAAGATCGAAACGCAAGCGGGCCGACAGCCAACGAGGGATGTCGCGCCGCCTTGTAACCAGCGGGGGTTGCTATGCGCGACAATGAGAAACGCACGTCCAAGGGTGAGATGGTGAAGCAGAAGGCGCCGAAAGATCAAAAACTGAGCCGGCGCTCCCTGCTCAAAGGCGCGGCCGCGCTCGCGGGTGCCGCGGTCGGCTCGGAGATCGTGGGCGCGCCGACGATCTGGGCGCAGGAGATCAAGGACATCGAGCTGCGCCATGTCGGCGTGTCCTACTCGGTGGTGAAGGCGATCGGTGACCAGGCGGCCAAGGATCTCGGCTTCAAGGTCACGATGCAGAACCTCGACACGTCGGCCGCGATCAACCGCTTCATCAGCCAGCCGAACAGCGTCGACATCGCGGATCTCGAGGGCTGGCAGGCCAAGCTCGCCGCCAAGCGCGGTGTCATCCAGGGCATCGAGGTCAAGAAGATCAAGGAGTTCGACAACATCCTCCCGATCTTCACCAAGGGCGAGATCAACGGCCACAAGATTCCGCGCCAGGGCATCTCGCCTTACGAGGCGATGTACATTTCCAAGCCCGACTCCACCGATCTGCATGACGGCGTCACCGAATGGGCGACCTTCCTGCCGCAGGTCTACAACGCCGACTCGATCGGCTACCGCCCCGACCTCGTCGGCCACGAAGTGACCGAGTGGAAGGACCTGATCGACCCGAAGTTCAAGGGCAAGGCCGCCATCCTCGACGTGCCCGCGATCGGCATCATGGATGCCGCGCTGTGCTTCGAGAGCGCCGGGCTGATCAAGTACGGCAACAAGGGCAACATGACCAAGGAGGAGATCGACTTCACCTGCAACAAGCTGATCGAGCTGAAGAAGCAGGGGCAGTTCCGCGCCACCTGGACCACCTTCGATCAGTCGGTGCAGCTGATGGCCGCGGGCGAGGTGGTGATCCAGTCGATGTGGTCGCCGGCCGTGGCCGCGGTGCGCGTAAAGGAGATCCCGTGCGTCTACGCGCCGGTCAATATCAAGAACGGCAAGGAAGGCTATCGCGGCTGGTGCAACGGCATGGGCCTCATGAAGCACCTCACCGGCAAGAAGCTCGACGCCGCCTATGAGTATCTGAACTGGTACCTGTCCGGCTGGCAGGGCGGCTTCGTCGCGCGCTACGGCTATTACAGCCCGGTGCCGTCGACGGCGAAGAAATTCCTCACTCCCGCGGAATGGGACTTCTGGTACGAGGGCAAGCCCGCGCCGGAGGTCGTCAACGACCCCTACGGCGTGCCGATGGAGAAGGCCGGCACCAAGCGCGACGGCGGCTCCTTCCTCGACCGCGTCACCAACATCTCCTGCTGGAATACGCTGATGGACGAGGCCGCCTACATGAACAAGCGCTGGAACGACTTCAAGGTGGCCTGAATCCTGCCTCTCTCAACGGACGCCGGCACGATGTTCGTGCCGGCGCAGGCGACAGCGAAGTAGCTCACAAGATGATGCCGAGTCCTTCTTCAACCTCACGTGCAAGAACCTCACGTGCAAGAACTCCACGTGCAAGCTTGGCCGGCTGGCTCTACGTCTCGCCGCTGGTCGCCGTGCTCGTGCCGTTCTTCCTGGCGCCGATCCTGGTGGTGCTGGCGGCGAGCTTCTTCGGCTCGGACGGCTTCGGCGGGCTCACGCCCGACTTCGCGCTCGCGAATTATGTCGAGGTGCTGCACTCGGCGCTGACCCTGAAGCTCTATATCGCGACGATCAAGTTCACGGTGCTGACCTGGATCTTCACGCTGCTGATCGGCTTCTTCGTCGCGTATTTCCTGGTCTTCCACGTCCGCAACCAGCTGCTGGCGATCGGGCTGTTCCTGCTGTGCACAGTGCCGTTCTGGACCTCCAACATCATCCGCATGATCTCGTGGATTCCGCTGCTCGGCAAGGAAGGGCTGATCAATGCGGCGCTGCTGTCGACCGGCGTGATCCGCCAGCCGCTCGAGGTGCTGCTGTTCTCCGACCTCGCTGTCGTCATCGCCTATGTGCACCAGCTGACGATCTTCATGATCGTGCCGATCTTCAACGCCATGGCACGAATCGACAAGCGGTTGATCGAGGCGGCGGTGGACGCCGGCGCCAGCCGCTTCGATATTCTCAGGCTCATCGTCGTGCCGATGGCCAAGAGCGGCATCGCGCTCGGTTCGATTTTCGTGGTCTCGATCGTGATGGGCGACTTCTTCGTGGTCAAGGTGATGTCCGGCGGCGGCTCGGCCTCGGTGGTCAGCGCCTTCTATGAGGATGTCGGCGTGCTGCAATATCCGACGGCGGCGGCCAGCGCCGTGCTGCTGACCCTGGTGCTGCTCGCCATGGTCACCTTGATCCTGCGCACGGTCGACATCCGCCGGGAGATCGCCCGATGAGCGCCATGGTCGTCGACACGCCTGAGAAGGACACGGTCTCGCGCAAGGCGATCGCGCCGAGCCGTGGCCGGCGGCCCTGGACGTTCTATGTCCTGGCTTCGCTGTTCACAGCCTATGTGATCGCGCTGTATGGCCCGATGTTCTGCATCTATGTCCTGTCGTTCCAGGACATTCGCGGCGGCCTGGTGTTTCCGATGAAGGGACGCTCGCTGCACTGGTTCGTCGACCTGTTCACCCAGGTGCGCACCGGCGACGTCAAGGGCTCCTTCGACCGCTCGATCAAGCTCGCGATCATGGTCACGATCATCACGGTGGTGATCTCGTTCCTGGCCGGCCTCGGCTTCCGCCGCCGCTTCAAGGGCGACAGCATCGTGTTCTACATGATGATCGGCAGCCTCGTGGCGCCCGGCCTCGTGCTCGGGCTGGGCACGGGTCTCTTGTTCCAGGCGCTGGGACTGAGCCCAGCCTGGTACTCCTCCGCGCTTGGGGCGCAGCTGTCCTGGACCCTGCCGTTCGGCGTGCTGGTGATGTTCGCGGTGATGTCGCGCTTCAACAATGCCTGGGACGAGGCGGCGCGCGATCTCGGCGCCAGCCGCTGGCAGGCGATCCGGCTGGTGATGATCCCGGTGCTGGCGCCCGGTCTCGTGGCTGTCGCGCTGTTCGGCTTCACGCTGTCCTATGACGAATTCGCCCGCACCCTGCAGACGGCGGGCTCGCTCAACACGCTGCCGCTGGAGATCTGGAGCATGACACTGAACGTCACTTCGCCCTCGCTCTATGCGCTCGGCACGGTGACCACGATCGTCTCTTTCATCGTGATCGGCGTCAGCCTGGGAAGCATCGTGCTGATCCAGAAGCGGCGCGGCGCGCAGAAGATCAAGGGATAAGGCTCAGCGATGCGGATCGAACGAGGCGATATCGAGCTTGCGGGTGTCTGCAAGAGCTATGACGGCGTCGTCAATGCCGTCGACGGCGTCAACCTGCGGATTTCCGACGGCGCCTATTGCTGCTTCATCGGCCCGTCCGGCTGCGGCAAGACGACCATCCTGCGCATGATCGCGGGGCATGAGGACCCGACCGCGGGCGAAATCGTGATCGGCGGCCACAACGTCGTCGGCCTGCCGCCGGTGCAGCGGCGCACGGCGATGATGTTCCAGTCCTACGCGCTGTTTCCGCATCTGACCGTGCGCGAGAATATTGCCTTCGCGCTGCAGGTGCGCGGACAGTCCAAGGCCGAGCGGCTGCGCGCCGCGGATGCGATGATCGAGAAGGTGCGGCTGACGCAGTTCGCCGACCGGCTGCCGGCGCAGCTCTCCGGCGGCCAGCAGCAGCGCGTGGCGCTGGCCCGCGCCGCGATCACCGAGCCGCGCGTGCTGCTGCTCGACGAGCCCTTGTCGGCGCTCGACGAGCAGCTGCGCGTACAGATGCGCCAGGAACTGCGACGGATGCAACGCGAGCTCGGCATCACCTTCATCCACGTCACCCACACGCAGCTCGAGGCGATCGCGCTCGCTGACCTCGTGGTGGTGATGGAGCAGGGCAAGATCAAGCAGGCCGGACCCGCGCGCGAGGTCTATGCCAATCCGCGCGACCGCTATGTCGCCGAGTTCATGGGCGGCCAGAACGTGCTGTCCGGCCGGGTCGAGAAGGTCAATGGCGAGAGCCTCGTGCTCAAGCAGAGCACGCAGCAGGCGATCGAGCTGCCGCTGCTGCCGCAGCGCGCGACTATCGGCGTCGGCGACACCATCGATATCGCCGTGCGACGTGACGACGTGGCGCTGGTCCGCCCCGGTGCGACTCTGCCGCCCGGCTGCGGCACCGCGCTGCCGAGCCGCGTCACCGCGATCGAGTACCAGGGCTATTTCGTCAAGGTCATGCTCGACACCGTGCCCGACGACGAATTCGTCGCCTATGTGCCCGAGAAGACCTACTTCGCAGATCCCTTCAATGTCGGCGACGTCGTCCTGGCCACCTGGGTGGCCGACCGCGCCCGCCCGCTCGCCTGATTTCATTTCGACAACGGAGAGTAGACCGTGCAGATCTCCTTCACCCTCAATGGCCGTGCGACCACGGTCGACGTGGATCCGGCAACGCTCGTCAGCGATCTCTTGCGCGAGCAGCTGAACCTGACCGGCACGCATGTCGGCTGCGACACCAGCCAATGCGGCGCCTGCGTGGTGCATCTCGACGGCGTCCCGGTGAAGAGCTGCACCTTGCTCGCGCCGGCGCTGGATGGCGCCACCTTGCTGACCATCGAGGGGCTCGGCGCCACCGCGGGCTCGAACGGGCTGCATCCGATGCAGGAGGCGTTCCGCGAGCATCATGGCCTGCAATGCGGCTTCTGTACGCCGGGCATGGTGATGACCGCGACCGCGCTTGCCGCCGCCAATCCGACGCCCACCGAGGCCGAGGTGCGCCACGGGCTCGAAGGCAACATCTGCCGGTGCACCGGCTATCAGAACATCGTCATCGCGGTCATGGCTGGTGCAGCCGCCATGCACGCCACGTCAGCGGGAGAGTGACCATGGGGCAGGTGATCGGAATCGGCGCGGCACCGAAGCGCAAGGAAGACCAGCGCTTCCTCACCGGACGCGGCAACTACGTGTCCGACATCAAGCGGCCGGGCATGACCTTTGGCGTGTTCGTGCGCTCGCCGCATGCGCATGCCGTGCTGCGCGGTATCCACAAGGCTGCGGCGCTGGCCGCGCCCGGCGTGGTCGCGGTGCTGACTGGCGAGGATGTCGCCGCTGATGGCTTGGGCTCGCTGCCCTGCGGCTGGGGCATCTCGGACGCCAAGGGCGTGCCAATGAAGGAGCCGCCATTCCCGATGCTGGCGCAGGGCAAGGTGCGCTTCGTCGGCGACATGGTGGCATTCGTCATCGCCGAGACCTTGGAGCAGGCGAAGTCGGCCGCCGAGCTTCTCAGCGTCGACTACGAGGTGCTGCCGTCCGTCGTCGGCGTGCTCGACGCGGTCAGGCCGGATGCGCCGCAATTGTTCGATGACGTGCCGAACAATGTCTGCTGCGACTGGGAGCTCGGCGACAAGGCGGCAGTGGAGTCCGCGTTCCGCAAGGCGGCGCATGTCGCCAAACTGAGCCTGGTCAACAACCGCCTGATCGGCAATCCAATGGAGCCGCGCGCCGCGATCGCCGAATATGATCCCGGCAAGGGCCATCACACGCTGTGGACCACGAGCCAGTTTCCGCATGTCGTGCGCTTCCTCATGAGCGCGCTGGTGCTCAAGCTGCCGGAGCACAAGGTGCGCGTGGTCGCGCCCGACGTCGGCGGCGGCTTCGGCGTCAAGCAGTTCCACTATGGCGAGGAGGCCGTCATCACCTGGGCGGCCAAGCGCGTGCTGCGCCCGGTGAAATGGGTGGCCGACCGCTCCGAGGGCTATCTGTCCGACCGGCACGGACGCGACCACGTTACCGAGGCCGAGCTTGCGCTCGACGAGAACGGCAAGTTCCTGGCGCTGCGGGTCAAGACGCTTGCCAACATGGGCGGCTATCTCTCGACCTTCGGCCCGAACATCCCGACCAACCTCTACGGGCCACTGCTCGGCGGCGTCTACACGACGCCCGCGATCTACTGCAACGTCAAGGTCGTGTTCACCAACACCGTGCCGGTGGATGCGTATCGCGGCGCTGGCCGTCCCGAGGCGACCTTCGTGGTCGAGCGCATCGTCGATGTCGCCGCGGCCGAGATGGGCATCGACCGCGTCGAGCTGCGCCGTCGCAACATGATCCCGAAGGAGGCCTATCCGTATCAGACGCCGGTGCTGGTGCAGTACGACTCGGGCGATCCGATCGGCTGCCTCGACGCCGCGCTGGTCGCCGCCGACGTCAAGAATTTCGGCGTGCGCAAAGCGGAATCAGCGCGCAACGGCAAGTTCCGCGGGCTCGGCTTCTCGACCTATGTCGAGGCCTGCGGCCTTGCGCCATCGCGCTTCGCCGGCCGGCTCGGCGCGCGCGGCGGCCTCTATGAGAGCGCCACGGTGCGCGTGCATCCGGCCGGGCAAGTGACGGTGCTGATCGGCACGCACAACCACGGCCAGGGCCACGAGACGACGTTCGCGCAGATCGTGTCCGACAAGCTCGGCGTGCCCTTCGAGAACGTCGACATCGTGTTCGGCGACACCGACCGCGTCCAGTTCGGCATGGGCACCTATGGCTCGCGTTCCCTGGTGGTCGGCGGCGCCGCGTTGTCGAAGGCGGCCGACAAGGTGATCGTCAAGGGCAAGAAGATCGCCGCGCATCTGCTCGAAGCCAGCGAGCAGGACATTCATTACGAGGCCGGCAAGTTCTCGGTCGCGGGCACCGACCGCGTCAAGACCATCGAGGAGATCGCGGGCGCGGCCTACGTGCCGCACAATTATCCGCTCGAGATCCTCGAGCCGGGTCTCGAAGAGCAGGCCTATTACGATCCGGTCAACTTCACCTATCCCGGCGGCTGCCACATCGCCGAGGTCGAGATCGATCCGGAGACCGGCATCGTCACCTTGGTCAACTACACGGGCGTGGACGATGTCGGCACGGTCATCAATCCGATGATCGTCGAGGGCCAGTTGCATGGCGGCATCGTGCAGGGCATCGGCCAGGCGCTGTACGAGAACGCGGTCTATGACGAGAGCTCCGGGCAACTCGTCTCGGGCTCGCTGATGGATTATTGCGTGCCGCGCGCCGATCATCTGCCGATGATGAAGGTCGCGACGCACTCCACGCTGTGCACGCATACGCCGATGGGCGTGAAGGGCTGCGGCGAGGTCGGCACCATCGGCTCGCCGGCAGCCGTCATCAACGCGGTGGTCGATGCGCTGTCGCATCTCGGAGTCACCCATGTCGACATGCCGGCGACGCCGAACCGGATCTGGCGACTGCTGCAGAACGCCTCGCTGCCGGTGGCGGCGGAGTAGGAGGGACACATGAGAGCATTTGCCTATCATCAGCCGAGCGAGATCTCGGACGCCGTGAAGCTCCTGACCTCGGTCGAGGACAGCAAGGTGCTCGGCGGCGGCATGACCCTGATCCCGACCATCAAGCAGCGCTTGGCGGCGCCTGCCGCGGTGGTCGATCTCGCCAAGATGCCTGCGCTGAAGGGGATCAGCGACGACGGCGAGACCGTGACGATCGGGGCGATGACGCCGCATGCGGTGGTCGCGTCCTCGCCGATCGTGCAGGTGCGCATCCCCGCGCTGGCGCATCTCGCCTCCGAGATCGGCGATCCCGCGGTCCGCAACCGCGGCACGCTCGGCGGCTCCGTCGCCAACAACGATCCTTCGGCGGACTATCCGGCCGCCGTGCTCGGCTTAGGTGCCACCATCATCACCAGCGCGCGCGAGATCGCGGCGGATCAGTTCTTCCTCGGCCTGTTCGAGACCGCGCTGCAGCCGGGCGAGATCATCACCGCGATCCGGTTTCCGGTGCCGCTTGCCGCGGGCTACGCCAAGTTCAAGGCGCCGGCGTCGCGCTATGCGCTGGTCGGTGTGTTCGTCGCGAAATTCGCCAGCGGCGTGCGCGTCGCCGTGACCGGCGCGGGGCCCGGCGTGTTCCGCGTCGCGGCGATGGAGCAGGCGCTGAGCGAGAGCTTCGAGCCGACCAGCATCGCCTCGATCAAGATCGACGCCGCCGGCTTGGCCTCCGATATCCATGCCGAGGCCGACTACAGGGCGCATCTCGTCACGGTGATGGCCAAGCGCGCCGTCGCGGCCGCCTCGGGCTAGCGCGAGCGGCGAGGAGACCAGCGGTTTTTCGAACTGATGATGCGATGGCGTGCCATCGCATCGGATCCAGCCTTCAGGACTTAATCATGACAGCCTTGTCTGCCCACGCGGCCGCCGCCGACGCGCCGTCCGATCTCGCTCGCCTGTCCGCCGTCGAATTGCTGGCCGGATACCGGCGCAAGCGCTTCACGCCGGTCGACGTGGTCGAGGACGTCATCGCGGCCCTGGACGCCACGAACGCTCGCTGCAACGTCGTGGTGACCGGAATGTATGAGCAGGCAAGGGCGGACGCCAAGCGCATCACCGCCGCGATGCAAGCCGGCGAGCCATGCGGTCCGCTGGCCGGCGTGCCCGTGACCATCAAGGACCTCGTGTTCGTCGCAGGCGTGCCGGCCCATGCCGGCTCGCCGATGAACAAGGGCTTCGTGCCGGAGGCGGACGGGGCGGTGGTTTCGGCGCTGAAGAGCGCTGGCGCGATCATCACCTGCAAGACCACCACCTGCGAGTCCGGCTACAAGCTGACCGCCGACAGTCCGGTGACGGGATTGACGCGCAATCCGTGGAATCCGGCGCATACCAGTGGCGGGTCGAGCGGCGGCGCGGCGGCCGCGGTCGCGGCCGGATGCGGCCCGATCGCGATCGGCACCGATGGCGTCGGCTCGATCCGGGTGCCGTCGTCGTTCTGCGGCGTGTTCGGGCTGAAGCCGACCTTCGGCCTGGTGCCGCGTTCGCCGGGCTTCGCGCCGCCGTCCTGGGCATCGCTGGCGCATACCGGCCCGATCACGCGCACCGTGGCGGATGCCGCGCTGGCGCTGGAGACGATCGCGATGCACGACCTGCGCGATGCGGCGAGCCTCGCGGTGGCGCAGCGCCGCTTCGATGCGAGCCCGCGGCCGCTGACGGGCCTGCGCATCGCCGCCAGCGTCGATTTCGGCTATGCCGCCGTCAGCCCCGATGTCCGCGCCTCCTTCTCGAAGGCGCTCGCGGTGCTGGAAAGCTGCGGGGCGCGGATCGCCGCCGATCAGATCGCGCTTGATCGCGAGATCCTGGAACGCACGTTGAAGCCGATCGCCTTTGTCGAGCAGGCCGCCGCCGTCGCGCACAAGACCGGCGATGAGCTGTCGAGCTCCGAGGCCGACTACCGCGACGTGGTCGCGGCCGGCCGGCGGTACAGCGGCGTCGATTACATCGAGGCCGGCTATCGCCGCACCCAGGCCCGAGCCGCTTTCGTCAATTTGTTCGAGCGTTTCGATGCGCTGGTCACGCCGACCGTCGCGGTCACCGCCTTCGGTGCCGGCCAGCTCGGCGTGGCCATGGTCGACGGCCGCCCGGTCGACCCGCATCTCGGCTGGTCGCCGTTCTCCTGGCCGATGAATCTCGCCGGCCTGCCGGCGGCGACCGTGCCCTGCGGCTTCGACAGCCAGGGGCTGCCGATCGGCCTGCAGATCGTCGCGCCCTGGCTCGACGAGCCCACGATCTTCAAGATCGCCGCAGCGTTCGAGGAAGCGCAGCCATGGGCGGGGATTTGGCCGGAGGCGAAGTAGCCGCAGGGTCGGCAAAGGCGAGGCCGCGCGATCTCCACAAGTGAGATCACGGTGGCGCCTTGCCCACCATCTTTCTGATGAGTTCGCCGCGCGAAGGTGGGCACGCTGCCGCCTTCGGCGTCTGCTTTGCCTACCCTACGGCACCGCGCCGTGGCGAGGGAGCGTTCAGTCCTGGGTGAAATCCCGGCTGTTTCCGCTTGCTCCGTCATTGCGAGCGCAGCGAAGCAATCCAGGATGGCGGGCGGGACTCTGGATTGCTTCGCTGCGCTCGCAATGACGTGTGGCGAGAGGAGGGGATCCAACAAGCAGTGCGGGTTGCGTAGGTTCACGCCATCTCGATCGGCACGCCGGTCTCGCCGTGCTGGTCGCCGAGGCGCAAATAGTGGGCGAGATAGTCGTGCAGCGCGGTCGCCGCCTTCGACGTCGCGCCGCTGGATTTGTACAGCAGCAGCTCGACCTGGGGCAGCGGCGGCAGGCCGTCGGCGGAGCCAAGCTCGCGCATGCCCGCCACCAGCGCGCTGCGGCCGAGCACGGTGACCGCCATGCCTGCGAAGGCCGCCGCCTGCAGGCCGCCGACGCTTTCGCTTTGGCAGGCGATGCGCCAGCGCAGGTTCGCGGCCTCCAGCGCCGCGATCGCATGGTCGCGATAGATGTTGCCCTGGGGCAAGAGCGCCAGCGGAATGGGATGCTCCTGATGCGCCGCCGACTGCTCGCCGGTCATCCACACCAGCTGCTCGCGGCGCACGACCTGGCCGCCGGTGAAATCGTTCATGCGCGTGACCAGCGCGATGTCGACCTCGCTGCGCTTCACCAGCCCGACCAGCGGCGTCGACAGCGCGCAGTTCAGCTCGACCTGGATGCGCGGGAAGGATTTTCTGAACACGCTGAGGATCGAGGGCAGCATGAAGGCGGCATAGAGATCGGGTGTGCCGAGCACGACCTGACCCTCGATCTCCTGCGATGCCAGCTGCGAGATCAGCTCGTCGTGCAGCCGAAGGATCGAGCGCGCATAGGTCAGCACGATGCCGCCATCTTCGGTGAGCGCCAGCCGGCGGCCGCCATGGAGAAAGAGCTGCTTGCCGGTGAGCTCTTCCAGCCGTTGCAGTTGCAGGGTGATCGCCGGCTGGGTGCGTCCCAGCCGCCGGGCGGTTTCGGTGATGCTGCCGGTCTCGACCACCGAGATCAACGACCGGAGCATGCGGATGTCGAGGCTGATGAGGTTCATTCGTGATCCGTACTGGGGGCCTCGATGCAAGTTTCGTGCAAGTATCAGGGCGCCATGGCGTTGACACGGGTCGCCCTCGACCACATAACCGATCGCAAATGACGTGAATTGAGGGAGAGGAACAGTGGCGGTCGGCTTGTTCGATCTGACGGGACGCCGCGCCCTGGTGACCGGGTCGTCGCAAGGCATCGGTCTGGCACTGGCGCGTGGGCTGGCCGAGGCTGGCGCCGAAATCGTGCTCAACGGCCGCGATGAGGCGAAGCTCGCCACGGCGGCAAGCGAAATCAAGGGCGCGCGCGTGCTGGCCTTCGACGTCACGGACCACGCAGCGGTCCGCGCCGCGGTCGACCGGTTCGAGGCCGAGATCGGGCCCATCGACATCCTCGTCAACAATGCCGGCATGCAGCATCGCGCGCCGCTGGAGGACTTTCCGGACGACGCGTTTCAACGGCTGCTGCAGACCAACATCGCCTCCGTGTTCAACGTCGGCCAGGCCTGCGGGCGTCACATGATCGGACGCCGCGCCGGCAAGATCATCAACATCGCCTCGGTGCAGACCTCGCTTGCGCGCCCCTCGATCGCGCCCTACACGGCGACCAAGGGCGCGGTTGGAAATCTCACCAAGGGCATGGCCACGGACTGGGCGAAGCACGGCCTGCAGGTCAATGCCATCGCGCCGGGCTATTTCGACACGCCGCTGAACGCCGCGCTGGTCGCGGATCCCGCATTCTCGACGTGGCTGGAGAAGCGCACGCCGGCGGGGCGCTGGGGCAGGGTCGAGGAGCTGGTCGGGGCGTGCATCTTTCTCGCCTCGGCCGCGTCGTCCTTCGTCAACGGCCACGTGCTCTATGTCGACGGCGGCATCACGGCTTCGCTGTGAAACCGCAGCCCGGATGTCGCCAGGTGGTCACGCCTTCTGGCGGCTGTAGATCAGCAGCATCAGGATGATCACGGCGCCATAGATCAACTGCCGTCCGGCTTCGCTGATCTGCATCACCGAGAGAATGGACTGTAGCAAGGTGATCAGCACCACGCCGGCGACCGTGCCGAGATAGCTGCCGCGGCCGCCGAGAATGTGGGTGCCGCCGAGCACGACGGCGGCGATCGACGGCAGCAGATAGGCGTCGCCCATCGACTGCGCCGCCTTCGAGGCATAGCCCGCCAGCAGCACGCCGCCGAAGGCGGAGAGCGCGCCTGACAGCGCGAAGGCCAGCATCGTGATGCGGCGGGTGTCGATCCCCGACAGATAGGCGGCACGCTCGCGATTGCCGATCGCGTAGATGGCGCGGCCGAAGGTCGTGCGCGACAGCAGCCAGACCGCGGCGGCACCGATCACGATCCATACCAGCACCGCATTGGGAAGCCCCGGAACGATCGTGCCGGTCGCGAGATAGCGCATCGCCTTGGAGGCGGAATCCTGCGGCGCGAAGCCGCCGGTGTAGGCGACCATCAGGCCCTGCGCGACCGCGTTGGTGGCGAGCGTGATGATCATCGAGGGGATGCGCAGATAGGCGACGCCGATGCCGTTGAGAAGGCCGATCGCGGCGCCGCAGAGAATTCCGAACGGGATTGCCAGCACGCCCCCGGGGGTGCCATGCGCGGCGGCCGCGCAGGCCATCATCGCGCCCGATGTCACCACCCAGGGCACGGAGAGATCGATCTGGCCGAGCAGGATCACGAGCATCATGCCGGTGGCGATCACGCCGAGGAAGCTCGCCACCTTCAACTGCTGCAGCAGATAGTCCGGCGACAGGAAGCTGCGCGAGTAGAGACTGCCGACGAGGAGCAGGAGCAAAATGCAACCGAACGAGGCCGCCACCGCCGGATCGATCCGGCGCAGCAGGGCAGCTCCGCGATGAGCCGATGGGGATGCCGCGGCGTCACTCATGCGAACCACTCCAGGCGATTGCGCACGCGCACCAGGCCGAACGCGCCGATCGAGACCGCGAGCATCAGAACGATGCCCTGGAACAGCGGCTGCCACAGCGGATCGAAATCGAACACGAACAGGAGATCGCCGATGGTGCGGAACGCCAAGGCGCCGAAGATGGCGCCGATCGCGCTGCCGCGGCCGCCCATCAGCGAGACGCCGCCGAGCACCACGGCCGCGATCGAGAACAGCGTATAGGCGTTGCCGCTCGCATAGGCCGCCTCGCCGGTGTAGGAGAAGAAGGTCAGAAACAGGCCGCCGACGGCCGACAACAGCCCGGCCAGCGCGTAGGCGGCGAATTTAGCTGCGCGGATCGGCGCGCCCGACATGTAGGCCGCGACCTCCGAGGAGCCGGTCGCGAATGCGGCGCGGCCGACCACCGAGCGGCTGTAGGGCACCCAGATCACCAGCGCGGTGACGGCCAGCGCCACGAGACTGGTCGGCAGCACGCCGAACAACCGCCCCGTCATCGCATCGGCCAAGGTCTCGTTGACGGAGCCGCCGGGATTGGGCCGCAGCATCAAGGCGATGCCGTAGTACATCGCGCCGGTGGCGATCGTCGTCACGATCGGCTGCAGCCGGCCGAAGATCACGATCGCGCCGTTGATCATGCCGCAGAGAAGGCCGGTGCCGAGCACGCCCGCGACGCCCAGCGCGGTCTCGGTGGCGGTGCCGACGACGATCCAGGACGCCAGGCAATTGGTGAGCGTCAGGATCATGCCGACGGAGAGATCGATGCCGGCGGTGATCACCACGATCGCCTGCGCCATCGCGACGAAGGCGAGCAGGGTGGCCTTGTTGGACGCGGTCTGCACCATGTTGGCGCTGAAGCCGGCCGGATGGTTGGTGGCATAGATCAGGAACATTGCGATGAAGATGCCGATCGCGAGCAAGGTGCCGCGCTGCTCGGCGAGCCAGTATCGCCACTCGGTCATGTCAGACTCGCTTCCGCCCGCTCGCTGTCGTCGACGTTGAGGGCGCTGCTGACCAGCGCGCGCTCGGTGATGTCGGCGCCAGCAAGCTCGCGCCGGATGGCGCCATCATACATCACCAGCACGCGGTCGCAGCAGCCGATCAGTTCGTCGTAATCGGTGGAATATAGCAGGATGGCTGCGCCGTCGTCGGCGAGCCGGCGCAGCAGACGGTAGATCTCCTGCTTTGTGCCGACGTCGATGCCGCGCGTGGGATCGTTGAGCAGGATGATGCGCGGCTTGTTCATCAGCCATTTCGCGATCACGACCTTCTGCTGATTGCCGCCGGACAGCGCGCTGACGGGGAGATCGGGGGAAGCGGTCTTGATCTCTATCAGGCGGATCATCTCGTCGATCAGCGCCGATTGCTGCTGGCGGTCGATGACGCCGAACCGCGCGAAACGGTCGAAGGCGGCGGCCGAAAGGTTGTCGCGCACCGACATCGGCAGCATCAGCCCCTCGGTCTTGCGGTCCTCGGGAATCAGCGCAAGCCCGATCCGCTCGGATTTCGCCGTCACGGGACTGTCGATCGTCACCTTGTCGCCGTCGATCAGGATGTCGCCGCTGGTGTCGCTGAGGACGCCGAAAAGCGCCAGCAGCAATTCGCGCTGGCCCTGGCCGTCGAGCCCGCCGAGGCCGATGATCTCGCCAGCGCTCAGCGAGAAGGAGATGTTCTTGAGGCGATCCCCCCAACCGAGGTTCCGGCACTGCAGGGCCGCAGGCCGATCGTTCGCCTTGGGTGCGGGCTTGTCGGGAAAGGCATGCTTGTACTCGCGCCCGATCATCAGCTCGATCACCTCGGCATCGGTCTTGGTGCCAGCGGCGAAGGTCGAGATGCGACGGCCGTTGCGGAACACGCTGCAGTCGTCGGCGAGTTCGGCGATCTCGTGCATGCGGTGGGAGATGTAGAGCAAAGCGAGACCTTCGCTGCGCAGCCGCTTCAGCACCGCGAACACCTTGGTGACGTCGGATGCCGTCAGCGCCGACGTGGCCTCGTCGAGGATCAGGATCTTCGGCCGCCGCGATAGCGCTTTGGCGATCTCGACCATCTGCCGGCGCGACAGCGGCAGGTCCTTGACCAGCGCCCGCGGATGGATGTCGCCGGCGCCGGCGCGGTGCAGCGCCTCCTCGGCGATCCGCCGTTGTGCACGCCGGTCGATCATGCCGAACCGCGTCGGCGGATGCGAGATCATGATGTTGTCGGCGACCGACAGATCCGGGATCAGCGACAGCTCCTGGAAGATGCAGACGACGCCAGCATCGGTGGCGGCGGCCGGACGCGCGAAGGCGACCTCGCGCCCTTCGAGCGTCATGCGGCCTTCGTCGGGCGCGACCACGCCGACCATCAGCTTGATGAGCGTCGATTTGCCGGCGCCGTTCTCGCCGAGAATGGCGTGGATGCGGCCGGGGTGGACCTCGAGATCCGCCCGGTCCAGTGCGATCACGCCGCCATAGCGCTTGGACAAACCTTCGGCGCGAAACAGCGGCTCGGCCGCGATCATGCTTGCTTCCTCGCTTGCGCGACAGTCATATCGGATCTGCCGCGCCATCCCTCGGAGATCGCGCGGCAGACCGGGGGCGTGCGGGCCGCCTACTGGTTTTCCTTCGACTGGCCCATGATCTCCTGCGCAGTGAAGTTGATGCCGCAGGTCGGGAAGGAGTTGCCGACGAAGAAATTGTCGGACTGCGACGGGAAGTAGTCGACGTCCTTCTTGAAGTTCGGATCCTCGACCACCGCGAGCGGCAGCTTGACCGATTGCGGCACGACCTTGCCTTCGAGGGCTGCGAGCGCGACCTTGATCGCGACCGCGACCTGCGCCGGACCAGTGCCGGCCGAGGAGCACTTCAGGCCTTCCGACGCCTTGGCGGCGCAGAATTTGCGGAAGCCGTTCTCGGTCTCGCCGCCGAACGGCACCATCTTGTGCTTGGCGTCGAGCATCGCCTGCACGATGCCGGTGTCGCCGCCCTGGCCGGAGATCGCATCGAACGGACCGTTGGTCGCGATCGCATCCGCTGTCGCTTTCTGAGCGACGCCGTCGTCCCACTTGCCGACGACCTCGGTGACCTGCCACTTCTTGCCGGAGCCGTTGAGGACGGAGTGAAAGCCGTTGTGCCGGTCGGTATCGACGGACGTGCCGGCAACGCCGCGCACCTCGAGCACCTTGCCGCCATCGGGCACGTTCTTCACCAGCCATCGCGCCCAGAGTTCGCCGAGGCCCTTCTGGTCGACATTGACGTTGATCGCGTCCTCGGTCGCGAGGATGTTGTCGAAGGCGACCAGGATCACGCCGGCCTGCTTGGCGCGCTTGATCACCGGGCCGAAGGCGGTCGGGTTCTGCGCGTTGACGACGATGGCGTCATACCCGGAATCGATGAAATTATTGATCGCCGAGATCTGCGCCGGCACGTCCTCGCCGGTCGAGACGACCTTGAACTCCTTCAGCTTGGCCTTGACCTCCGGCTGCGCCGCATAGGCCTTGGCCGTCTGGATCATCTGGATGCGCCAAGTGTTGGCGATGTAGCCGTTCGCAAGCGCGATACGGTAGGGGCCTTTCTTGGCGGGAAACTTGAAAAACTTGGTGTCCGCGGTCCACGGCACCATGCATTCGGGCTCGGCCGCGGGACCCTTCACCATTTCGGGCTCCGCCAGCGCCTTGCTGGCAAACGCCGAGAGCAGCACCAGCGATGCGCAGGTGGCAAGGCATCGCGCCCTCATCGACTTGGACGACATTCGTGACCTCCCCTGTTGTTGTCACGTCAATCATTGACGCATGTGCGAGACGCCTCACTTGTGTCCGGAGGTTCGTCGTCTCAACGCGCCTAGGGTTACTGAGCAATGACAGCGCTGTCAATTACCGCTGCTCGGCTTTTGCCAAGCGAACGGTCTCGTGCAAATAATGGCGTCCTGACGAAGCCTTTGCCCAGCAGCGCATGAAAGCTCATGTCTCAGAAGCGTCGCACAACGTTGGAGGACGTCGCGCGGATCGCCAATGTCAGCGCTATCACGGTGTCGCGGGCGCTGCGGCGGCCCGACATGGTCTCGGTGGAGCTGCGACGCCGCATTGAGGCGGCGGTGGAGCGACTGGCCTATGTGCCGAACTTTGCCGCCAGCCGGCTCGCCTCGGCGCGCACGCATGCGGTCGGCGTGGTCGTCTCCTCACTCTCCAACGGCATCTTCGCGGACTATCTGCAGGCGATCTATAACAGCCTGCTGCCGCTCGGCTTTCGCCCGGTGGTCGTGAGCAGCCGCTACTCGGCCGAGGAGGAGGAGGGCGCGATCAAGGCGCTGCTCGGCCAGAACATCGAGGCGCTGATCCTGGTCGGGGTCAACCAGACGCGTGCGGCGCGGCGGGTGCTCGAACGCTCGCGCATTCCGGTGGTGCAGACATTCGAGCTCACAGACGATCCGATCGATCTCAATGTCGGCCTGTCGCAGCGCAAGGGCGGCTATGCCGCCACGCATTTTCTGCTGGAGCTCGGCCACCGCCGCATCGCCTATCTCTCGGGACAGCGCGACGATCGCGCCATGGCGCGGCTGGAAGGCTATCGCGCGGCGCTCGACGAGGCCGGGCTCGACTGCGCCTCGCTGGTCGCCTCGCGGCCGGCGCAGGCGACGATTTCGCTCGGGCGCAAGCTGACCTCGGACCTGCTCGCCACGGAGGTGCCCGACGCGATCTTCTGCTGCGACGACAACATCGCGCTCGGCGCGTTGTTCGCCTGCCAGCAGGCGGGACTGGATGTGCCGGGGCGGATTTCGCTGATCGGATTCAACGATCTCGAATTCGCCGCGGCGTCCAACCCGCCGCTGTCCACGGTGCTGACGCCGCGCGCCGACATGGGGCGCGTGGCGTCCGAAATGGTGCTGCAGGTGATCGCGACCGGCAAACGCTCGGGCAAACGACAGGTCGATCTCGGCTTCGAGATCGTCGCGCGCGGCAGCACCGGCCCGCGGTCGCCGCAGCGTAATTGATCTTCGCGCGCTGTTGCGCGGCGCGGAGCCTCGATCGTTCAGGACCGTCCCAGTTCGAGGTCACGCACCTTCTGCACCATGTCGGTGACCGATCTCGCCCCGAGCTTCTTGAAGGCATTGCTCCGGTGCATCTTGACCGTGATCAGGGAGATGCCGAGCTCGGTGGCGATCTGCTTGTTGACCAGTCCGCGGTCGAGCGCCATCAGGACCTCGGTCTCGCGCGGCGTCAGCCGGCTGGCCAGCTCGCGCAGGCCATCCGTCGCGCGCTCCTCGGCCTGCCGCACCGTCTCGATCTCGACTGCTTCCTGGATCGCGACCAGCATCTCCAGCGGGCTACAGGACTTTACGACGAAATTGAGCGCGCCGGAGCGCATCGCGCGCACGGCGGTCGCGACGTCGGGGGCCGTTGACGTCACGATGATCGGCGCGCGGATATTGCGTGCCCGCAGCGACGAGACAAGCTCCCGGCCATCGTCACCACGCATCCCCGCATCGATGACGAGGCAACCGACGTCGCGCGCGACGCCGGCCGCGAGCAGCCGCGCCGAAGAGGCGAACCACCGGGCCTCGAGACCGACGGACAACAGTGCCGCTTCGAGCCGGTACCTCGACGCCGTGTCGTCGTCGGCGATGGCGACGACGTTCGGGCGAGTGATCTCCGCTTCGTCGCGTCTCGGCGCGTGCCCCTCGCCGCAGCCACGGGCGGGCCATCCGTCTTGAAGAGGGCGAGCCTGCGGAGCCGGTTGCACCGCTGCATGTTGTCGTAGGAGCTGCACCGTCATGGTCAATCCAGAGTCCGTGGCGCGTCCGAATGCGACGTCGTGACGTCTCGAAAGCAATCCTGGGCGGCGGCGCCAACTAAGATGTGAGCTGGCGGGGAACGCGAGGCCAAGCCCATCGTCGAGTCCGTAAGCGAGGCCGGTGCATGTCGTCTTCCGGGATCGATCTGACGCCTGAACATTTGCACGGTCGTCGTTCGCACCGCGATTCCTCCTGTTCGATGTCAGGACGCCTGTCGCCGCCACAGCGCAGGCGAGGTTCCCGTGATTTTGTGAAACGCCGCGCTGAAGTGAGCCTGGCTGCTGAAGCCAAGCGCGAGTGCGACGGAGACGACCGGTTGCTGGGTCTGGCGAAGCAGGTCCTGGGCACGGCGAATGCGTCGGTCGAGGATGTAGGCATAAGGCGGTCGCCCCGTCGCGGCCTTGAACTTTGCCGCCAAACGGACGCGTGGCAGGCCGGTGACGTCGCTGAGCTGCGACAGGTAGATCGCCTCTCCGAGATGCGCCTCGATGTAGTCGATGGCGCGATGAACCGCATTGTCGGCCGTCGATGTGTTGTCGTGAACCTTGGCCATGCCGCCCTCGTGAAGCGCGATCAGGCGCGAGCCGAATGCCAGCGCGATTCCCTCCACGAAGGACGGTCCCGCCATGCCGTCGTAGATGTCGGCAGCCTTGAAGGCCAGGGCCAGTTGGCGGAGACCTTCGTCCTCGACCTCAGCGGTTTCGAACAGGCAGATGCTGCCGGGCTGCTGACGTCTGCCGGAACTCGCGATGCAGTCGCGGAGCAAATTCTGGGGCAGAAAGATCCTCAGATTGTCGAACCGGCCGCCGATCATGCCGCGCCAGCCGCCCTGGCGCGGACCGGTGATCAACATCGCGTCGGGATCTTCGCCGCCCGCCCAGACGCGGCGGCCCCCGATCAGCAATTCCTGCCGCACACGCCGCTGCACCAAGGTCAGCACATGCGAGTCGTCATCGTCGTCGGCGCGGACTTCGACCGGTCCGTCGCACGAGCCGCGCCAGCGCGACAGCGAGACCTGGAGATCGCGGCCGTTCGAGAGCGTGACGGTGGCAGGCCTTGCGCGCCATTGCGTTTCATCATGAACCAACATGACAAGTCCTCACGATCAGCATCTGATTAGTCACTCGCGTGCATCTGCAACAGGGGTGGCCGCGGCGTGGGCTGTGGTTTGTCGTGCAAATTGGAAGGTGGGACACGCTTGCTGGAAGAACTGGCGGGCTTCTGCGCTAGGCTGCGGCACGAAGGCAGTGGCTGCCATCGAACCAGGCAATGGGAGATCGCAGGATGATCGAGGCTCGGCACCTTTCGCGACGGGGATTCTGCATCTGCTGTCTCGCTGCAGCCGGCACGGTGGCCGCCGGCGGCTGGCTGACACCCTCGCAAGCGTTTGCCGAAGCCCGCAACATCGTCGACCTGATCCGCGATTCCGCCGCTCATGAGCCGGTCAAGACGCATCGGCTGCGGGGCGGCGTGAGCGTGCTCGAGGGCTCCGGTGGCAATATCGCCGTGCTCGCCGGCAAGGAGGGAAAACTGCTTGTCGACGCCGGCATCACGGCCTCGCGGCGCAAGCTGCTGCAGAGTCTCAATGACATCGGCCGCGCGCCCATCACCCACCTGATCAATTCGCACTGGCATTTCGATCACACCGACGGGAATGCGTGGCTGAACGGCGAGGGCGCGGCGATCATCGCGCACGCGAACACACGCAAGCATCTGCTGTCGGCGCAGCGCGTGGAGGACTGGGACTACAATTTCCCGACCTCGCCGCTCGCGGCGGTTCCCAGCGAGATCGTCAGCGCCGAGACGACGATGAAGCACAGTGGCGCGACGATCGCCCTCAGGCCCTACGGGCCTGCGCATACCGACTCCGATCTGTCGATCATCTTCACCGAAGCCGACATCCTGCATTGCGGCGATACCTATTGGAACGGGATCTATCCCTTCATCGACTATTCGACCGGCGGCAGCATCGACGGCATGATCAAGGCGGCCGATGCCAATCTCGCCGCGGCCGGCGACAAGACCATCGTCATTCCCGGACATGGCGCGCCCGCGAGCAACAAGAAGGAGCTCGCAGCCTATCGCGAGATGCTCGTGACGATTCGCGACAACGTCGCGAAGCTCAAGCAGCAGGGGCGCTCGGTGGATGACGCCATTGCCGCCAAGCCGACGGCCGCCTTCGACAGCCGTTTCGGGCAATTCCTGATCACGCCGGCCTTCTTCACCCGGCTGGTGTATCAAGGCGTTTGAGCGGGCCGTCATCTCGTCAGCCGTGTCACAGAATGGATCGGCGCCAGCGTCCAGGCGCCTCGCCGACCAGACGCCGGAACACGTTGATGAAATGGGTCTCGCTCTTGAAGCCGACAGCGAGCGCGACATCGCGAACAGAGCGCTCCGGATCCAGCAGCAGCCGTTTCGAGGCATGGACGCGGCACTGGAGCAGGTACATGTGGGGCGACAGGCCGGTCGCGGCCTTGAACTGGGCTGCGAAATGCATGCGGCTCAGGCCGGCGGCCGCACTCAGATCCGCAAGCGCGATGGGCTGGTCGAGATGAGCATCGACGAACGCCTTCGCGCGGTTCAGCCGCCACGGCGTCAACGGCGACAGCTTCCGCTTCGGAACGATCGGCTGTTTCAGGTGGTAGCGTCCGATCAGGTGGGCGGCGAAGGAAATGCTGAGGCTGTCGAGAAACAATTGGCTCGGAGCGGCGTCTTCGGTGAAGGCGCGAATGAGCGACGACACGAGATGACGCAGCACGCGGTCATCGGTCTGGTGCGGGTCGAACAGTTCGAGCGCGTCGGCGGCAGGCCGGCCGTTGATCTCCTCGAAGCAGTCCGCCACGGCGCGTTGCGACACGAACACGCGGACAATCGCGTAATCGGCGCGATAGGTTGCGCGCGCATTCGGCAGGGCGGGCCCCGTCAGGACCGTGGTGCCCGGGACGATGTCGCCATCGATCAGCAGCCGGCCACCGACGGTGAGCGACATGGTCGTTGGCCGCATCGCGTAGGAGACGGCGTAAGGCGCATCGACAAGGTCCGTCTGTACGTCGAGCGCACCATTGCTGACGGATCCGCTCCACATCGAGATCGACAGGCGCGGCGGGCTGCCGTTCGCCAGCAAGGGTGACGGCGGCGGCTCGCGCCAACGGCGTTCGGCGGGGATGCGGGCCAAGCCGAATGCGGGAGCCGGGCGATCCGCGGGCGACTCCCCGAGCTCGCTCGACGGTCGCTTTGTCAGGTCCGCCGGCCTGGCTTGGCTGACAAGGTTGCCCATGCGCGCCTCCGTTGGTGACAGAGAGGATTGATCCATACAATTCATCAATGTAAGCATGCAATCAAAGACAATCTGGAGAATTGCATGGATTGGCTCCCTACACTTTCCGAATGGCAGGGTCCGCTGTTCATGCGCATCGTCGATGCCCTCGAAGCCGACATCGCCAGCGGACGGTTGATCCGCGGCCAGCGGTTGCCGACGCATCGCAGCCTCGCGTCGGGACTTCGCATCGATCTCACCACCGTCACGCGCGCCTATAGCGAGGCGCGGCGGCGCGGGCTGATCGAAGCGCGAGTGGGGCAGGGAACGTTCGTCTCCGAGACGACGGCGCGCGCCGCGCATGATGGGCCGGCGGCGGCCACGATCGATCTGTCGATGAACCTGCCGCCGCAACCTGTCGAGGCGCAGCTCGATCGGCGGATCGAACAGGGGCTGGCGGCTATTCGCAGCGATGCCGGCCTGAGCGCGTTTTTGAGTTATGCGCCGCCCGGCGGCAGCGTGGAGCAGCGCGAGGCCGCTGCGGCCTGGCTGCGTGCGCGCGTCGCCCACGCGGCGGCCGAGCGGATCGTGATCTATCCGGGATCGCAGGCCATCATCTTCAACGCCCTGGTGTCTCTGACCAGGCCGGGAGATGTCGTGGTCACGGAAGCGCTGACCTTTCCAGGGCTCAAGGCTGCTGCCCCGCGGCTCGGCGTGCATCTCGCCGGTGTCGCCATGGATGCCGAGGGGGCGCGGCCCGAGGCGCTCGACGATGCCTTGCGCAAGCACAAGTCGAAGCTCGTCTATCTCGTGCCGAGCCAGCAGAACCCGACCACGGCGACCATGAGCGCCGCGCGCAGGGCGGCAATCGCCGGTGTCATCCGCAAGCGCGGCGCCGTCCTGATCGAGGATGACGTGTATGGCCCGCTGGAGCCGCGGCTGTCGCCGATCGCCACGCTGATCCCGGATCGGACATACTATGCGGCAAGCATCGCGAAATGCATCGCGCCGGCCTTGCGTGTCGCTTATCTTTTGGCGCCGGACGAGTCCGCCGAGCAGATGATGCGGGGGTGCCTGCAGGCGACGATGCAGATGCCGGCCTGGCCGATGGTCGCGCTGGCGACGCACTGGTTGAGATCCGGTATCGCCGACGACATCATCCGCGCCATCCGTAACGAGGCGGCCGCGCGCCAGCAGCTCGCCGCGCGCGCCTTGAAAGGCGTGACCTATGCCGCGCGGCCCACGAGCCATCATCTCTGGCTGCCGCAACCGGCCCGGTTCGATGCCGCCGAGCTGCTGTCGCATCTGATGCGCAATGGCCTGGCAGTGGTCGGAGAGGCTGCGTTCGCGGCGAGCGCGTCGGCGCCGCGCGGATTGCGCATCTCGCTCGGCGCTGCCCGCAACCGGGCCGAGCTTGGGCAAGCCCTCCAGGTGGTGTCGCGCGCCCTCACCAGTCCGAGCATCAGGCAGATCGTGTAGTCCGGCCATGCTCGTGGCGACGGCCGTTCCACGCGCCCGCCGATCCGCTGGTGTCGGATGATGATCCGCGCATATAAGCGCAATGGCGGGAAGGGATCGCATGCTCGTTGATGCCGGCGTTCAGATCGCGCGGCATAGATCGGGCACGGCGGCGGATTCGATCAATCCATACGACGGCACGTCGCGTCCCATTCCTCGGTATGATGGAGACGCGCGCCAATAGCGGATAGCTCTCTGCGACCTTCATCGTCCTGAGGGCGCGCATGAGCACCGACAAGCCAAATCCAATTTTGCATCGATCAGGCGGTGACGCGCGTATGTCGCGTCGGCGCTTCGTCACGGCGTCGGCAGCGGCCGCCGGTGCTGTCATCGGCGGCGAAGCGCTCGCCGACGATCTGGCCGATGTGCCGGCGCGCGAACCGGGGGGTGTGCTGTCCGCGTTCAGCGCACGCTCGCCCTATGTCCACATCGGACGCATTCCGGAAGCGACGCCGGGCAAACGGAACATCGATCCCGCCGATGCCATCAACTCGAAGACGCCGCTCGATAGGCTAGTCGGAAGCATCACGCCGACCGATCTGCACTATGAGCGCAGCCATGCGGGCGTTCCCAATATCGATCCCGCCAAGCATCGGCTGCTGATCCACGGCATGACCCGCAAGCAGCTCGTGCTGACGCCGGATGACATCATGCGCATGCCGTCGATCTCGCGAATCGTCTTCATCGAGTGCACGGGCAATGGCTGGGAGAACTGGAAGAAGGCCGACCCGAACCTGACGGTGCAGAACACACATGGCCTCGTAAGCAGCAATGAGTGGACCGGTGTCCCGCTGCGTTATCTGATCGATCTCGTCGGCAAGGAGGCGCGCTCGGCGTGGATGCTGGCCGAGGGCGGTGATGCGGCTGCGGTGGCCCGCAGCATTCCGCTCACCGAGGAGATCATGGACGAGGCGTTCGTGGCCTATGGCCAGAACGGCGAGCCGCTGCGGCCGGCACATGGATTTCCGCTGCGCCTCATCATGCCGGGCTTCGAGGGCAATCTGAACATCAAATGGCTGCGCCGGCTGAAGTTCGGCGACGAACCCTGGATGACCCGCTGGGAAACCGCGCGCTACACCCAGTTGCTTGCCAACGGCAAGGCCGTGCAGTTCCAGCTGAGGATGGAGACCAACTCGGTCATCACCTCGCCCTCGGGTACGATGACCATCCGGCCCGGCTACAACAGCATCACGGGGCTGGCCTGGAGCGGCCATGGCCGGATCGCGAAGGTCGAGGTCAGCACCGACGAGGGGCGGAGCTGGCAGCGGGCCCGCATGAACCATCCCGTGCTGCCGAAGGCGCAGACGCGCTTCGAGCTGGACTGGCAGTGGAACGGCAAGCCGACCAAGATCGTCAGCCGCGCGACCGACGAGAAGGGCAACGTACAGCCCGATCGCAAGTCCTTCATCGCGAAGACCGGCACCAACGCGCTGTTCCATTACAACGCGCAGCAGACATGGAGCATCGACGGCGATGGGAAGGTCAGCAATGTTCTCGCCTGAATCTTGGCTCACGGCGGCGCTGGCCGCAGCGCTGCTGGTCGCTCCCGCTTATGCCGTGGATTTCGGGCGTCCGGCGACGCCGCAGGAGATCAAGCTGTGGGACATCGATGTGCGTCCTGACGGCAAGGGCCTGCCGCAAGGCAGCGGCACCGCTGCGCGCGGCAAGGAGCTGTTCGCGGAGAACTGCGCCGCCTGCCATGGCGAAGGCGGCCAGGGCGGGATCAAGGATCGGCTGGTCGGCGGCCAGGGCACGCTCGCGACCGACACTCCGGTGAAGACCGTCGGCAGCTTCTGGCCGTATGCGACGACCCTGTTCGACTACATCCATCGTGCCATGCCGTATCAGGCGCCGGGTTCGCTCAGCGTCGACGACTACTACGCGCTGTCCGCCTACATCCTGAGTTTGAATGGCATCGTGCCGCCGGACGGCCGTCTCGATCAGACCTCGCTGCCCAAGGTGAAGATGCCGAACCGCGACGGGTTTCTGCCCGTGCCGGAGTTCAGCAACGTCCGGGCGCCGAAATGATCGGGCACGGCGCTCGGCCCGGCGTCGGACGTGTGCGCAGGCGCATGCAGACGTTCGCCCTGCTGGTCTTCCTGACACTATCGACAACGATCGGAGCAAACGCCATGGACCCGCAGGGGCTGATCACGCTGCCAAGCCAGAACGATCCAGGCACGACGATGCGGAAGCTACAGGACGCCGTCAAGGCGAAAGGCATGACGATCTTCGCCCACATCGATCATGCGGCCGGCGCCGCCGATGTCGGGATGACGCTGCGCCCGACGGATCTGCTGATCTTCGGCAGTCCCAAAGGGGGAACGCCGCTGATGCAGGCGGCGCAGAGCATCGGCATCGATCTGCCGTTGAAGGTCCTGGTCTGGCAGGATGCCGAGGGACGGACCTGGCTGTCCTACAACGATCCTTCCTGGCTGGCGCAGCGCCATGGCGGGGCGGCGGGTGCGGAGGGCGCGATGCAGGCCATGACCGGCGCGCTCAAGGCGATCGCCGGCACCGCGACGTCAGCAGAGTAGAACCGCCCCATGCCGGTCATTCCCTGGAAGTCGTTGTGGCAAGAGATGGTGTCGGATGCGCGCACGATGGGCGCCGGCGCCTATGTGCTCGTGGCCGCACTGGTGTTGATGCTGGTGGCGGTGATCGTCGTCGCCGTTCTCGGATGGTCGTCGGCGGAAGGAACCGACGTGCCGTCGTCGGGCTATGCCGCTTTGGCCATCGGCGTGGTGTTCTCCATGATCTGCGGCGTAGGGCTGATGGCGCTGGTGTTCTACAGCAGCCGCGCCGGCTATGACGAGCCGCCGAAGCTCGTTGCGGACGTGACGGATAGTGAGCCTGGATCGGAGCGCGACGAGCTTTCGCGCCGACCTCCGGAGTGATCGATGACCGCGCGTAGGGTCAAGCTTCCGCTGGTTCCGGCCTCCTTCTTCGGCATCGTGCTCGGCATCATCGGGCTCGGCAACAGCTGGCGCGCGGCGCATCAGCTGTGGGGATTGCCGGCCGACATCGGCGAGGTCCTGATGGCGGCGGGCGTTGTCGTCTGGGCCGTCATTGTCTTGTTCTATGTGGCCAAGTGGATCCTCTCCGCCGATGCGGCTCTGTCCGAGGCGCTGCATCCGATCCAATGCTGCTTCATTGGACTTGCCGGCGTCTCGACCATGCTGGTCGCGATCGCAGCACAGCCCTATCATCGGATCGCGGCGCTCATCATTTACGCCATCGGTCTCGTCTTCACGCTCGGCTTCGCGCTGTGGCGCACCGGTCAATTGTGGCGCGGCGGTCGCGATCCCGCGGCCTCGACGCCGGTGCTGTACCTGCCGACGGTGGCTGGATCCTTCGTCACCGCCATCGGGGCAGGTGCGCTCGGCTTTCCTGAGTGGGGTCGTCTCGCCTTCGGCGCCGGACTGTTTTCCTGGCTGGCGGTGGAGTCGGTCCTGCTGCACCGGCTCTACACGGCCGACGCGTTGCCGGCCACGATCCGTCCGACCCTCGGCATTCAGCTGGCGCCGCCGACGGTGGGCGCGCTTGCCTATCTCAGCGTGACAGAGGGACCCCCTGACATGGTCGTCAGCGCGCTGATCGGTTATGGCATGCTGCAATTGCTGCTGCTCGTCCGGCTGCTGCCTTGGATTCTCGAACATCGGCTCTCGGCGTCCTATTGGGGATTCACGTTCGGCCTGACCGCCCTTGCCAGCTCGTTATTGAAGATGGTGATCCGCGGCGATCACGGACCTGCCGCGACGATGGCGCCGATCGTGTTCGTCGTCGTCAACCTCGTCATGGGGGCGCTGGTGCTACGCACGATCTGGCTGCTCGTGTCAGGCCGCATTCTCGCACCGGCTGTCGCTGCTCCGCAGCAGGCTTGAACCGTTCGAGCCGTGAGCTCGCGCCATCTCGCTATTGCGTCGCAACAAGCGGATAACCGGATGCTATAGCCGCTAGCTCAAATCCGTATTTCCGCTCACGGCAGGCCCTCACTTAGCTTCAAGCTCCAAAATTCGCTCGAACGCGGCATGGGGGCCTTGGCTCCGACGTGCCGGACAGAAGGCGCGCAGATCCAATCTGCCGCCGCGATCGAGCCGGGGTGAAGCGACAAGGGCTTAAGGCAGCGGATGCGCGCGTGGTCTCATTATTTCAACCAGGAGCGCATCGTCTTCGCGCTCACGGTGCTGCTGCTGATCGTCTTCGCTCTGACGTTGCCGAAATTCCTGGCGCCGAGCAATCTGCTATCGCTCGTTCGTAGCGTCGCCGTGCTCGGCATTCTCGGGCTTGGCATGCTCATCGTCGTGCTCGGTCGCGGGATCGACCTGTCGCTGGTGGCGACGATGGCGATCTCGGTGGCGTGGAGCCTGCAGCTTGCGGCCAGCGGCATGTCGATGGCGGGCGCGATGGGCATCGGCCTGTTGCTCGCGCTCGGCATGAGCCTCGTCACCGGCATCCTGATTGCCTATGCGGAAATCCCGTCGCTGTTCGCGACCTTGGCGATGGCCACCTTCGTCTACGGCTTCGGCCGTGCCCATCTGATCACCGGCACCGACGTCGTCTATCTGCCGCCGAACATCGGCGCGGTCGCGAGCCTGGGGCAGGGCGCGCTATTCGGCATTCCCATGCCGATCGTCGTCGCCGCCGTCGTGGCGCTGATCGCCTATCTGTTCCTGCGCTACACCAAGCCCGGGCGCTTCATCTATGCGATCGGCGACAATCTCGCGAGCGCCCGCATCGGCGGCGTGCCGGTGCGTCCCATTCTGGTCGCGCAATATGTCATTGCCGGCGGCATCGCCTTCGTCGCCGGTCTCGTGACCGCGACCTCCGCGGAGGCCATGAACACCCGGGTCGTCAACTCCAACATGATCTACGACGTCATTCTCGTCGTCGTGCTCGGCGGCGTAGGCTTGTCCGGCGGCCGCGGCAATGTCCGCAACGTCATAGTCGGCGCGCTTCTCATCGGCGTGCTGATGAACGGCATGACGATCATGGACGTGCAGTACACGATCCAGAACGTCGTCAAGAGCCTGATCCTGCTGCTCGCCATCGTCGTCGACAGCATCGTCAATCCCCGCGACGAGCAGACGGGACAGCAGGGCGACATCTGACGTCCCCACCAACGCGCCTCAATCAACAAAATCGGAGGAGACCATCTTGAAGAACCTGCACCGCCTGGCCCTTGCGGCCACCGCATTCGCGAGCATCGCCGCGGCCGCATTCGGCGCCCGCGCCGACGACATGAACGATCCCTATCGCCAGCCGGCGCTCGACGCGCTCAAGGGCAAGTCGATCGTCTATCTGCCGATCTCGATCGGCTTCGACCTCGCCCAGGCCTGGGGCGGCGTCGTCAAGACCGAAGCCGAGCGCTACGGCATGAAGTTCAAGTCGCAGGATCCGAACTGGAACACCGGCGCAATGGCCCAGGGCCTGACCTCGCTGATCGCCGAGAAGCCCGACGTGATCGTGACGCAGAACCCCGACCTGCAGTCGCTGGCGCGGCTGCTGAAGCAGGCGAATGCGGCCGGCATCGTCGTCATCCAGATGAATATGCAGGGCGCGGTGCAGACCGACGCCTTCGTCGGTCCCGACTTCATTTCGATGGGCGAGCAGGCCGCCAAGATGGTGGTTGCCAAGTGCGGCAAGGGCACCGAGACCTCGCACAAGGTGTCGATCGTGCAGGGCGTGCTCACCGGCGGCGTCAGCTACTACCAGGTGCAGGGCATCAAGAAGGTGTTCGACGCCAATCCGGAGATCAAGGTGGTGTCGAGCCAGGCGGCCGACTGGGACGCCTCGAAGGCGCGCGCCATCACCGAGACGGTGCTGCAGCAGAACCCCGATCTCTGCGGCGTCATCGACGTCTGGGATGGCCAGGGCGTCGGCACCGGTGCTGCGATCAAGCAGGCCGGCAAGCAGGATCAGGTCTACTTCGTGACCTCCGGCGGCGGCGCGCAGAGCATGTGCGATCGTCTGGCCGACGGCACCTTCTCGGCCGCGATCAACTATGACGCGCCGGGCATGGGCCGCGACGCCTTCACCGCGATCTCCGCGGTGCTGCAGGGCAAGCAGAAGGCCGGCACGATGAAGTTCCAGCTGTATTCGCCGACCCGCGTGATGACCAAGGCCGACGTCAAGGCCGGCACCTGCTGGGATCCCGAGCAGTACGCCAAGCTGTTGCGCTGATCTGTTGATCCATGCGTGGCCGCCGAAAGCGGCGGCCACGCACTCTCTTTGATTTTGACCTTAAGCGACTGCACTCAGAGGCTCCTTTGGCGTCGACCAGTACTTTGACGAAGCTGAGATACCGCTTCATTCCGGACCACGTCATCGGCGAGCTGCTCTCGAAGAAGTGGATCGACAACGCGATCCCGTTCCTGGTGCTGCTGTGCGTGATCGCGGTCTTCGGGTCGCTGATCCCCAACTTCTTCACCGGCGCCAATCTCGCGATCAGCGCCCGCGAGCTCGGCGAGTTCGGCCTCGTCTGCATGGCGATGATGATCGTCATCGTCGTCGGCGGCATCGACCTCAGCGTCGGCTCCAATTTCGCGCTCGGCAATTTCATGACGCTCGCGCTGCTCAACCTCGGCGGCTGGCCGGTGGGGCTCGCGATCCCTGCGGTGGTGCTGGTCTGCGGCAGCGTCGGGCTGCTCAACGGCTACCTCATCGGCTTCCTCCGGCTGCGCGCCTTCCTCACCACGCTGGTCACCCTGATCATCGTGCGCGCCATCGTCGACATGCTGCTTCTGAAGTATGCGCAGGCGATGTCGGTCAGCTTCTACCAGTCCGACGTCTGGGACGTGATCGGGCTCGGCGGCTTCGCCGAGGTGCCGTCGAGCTTCATCATCCTGGTCGTCGTCGCGCTGATCGGCCATGTGCTGCTGACGCGCAGCCGTCCCGGCTGGCGCATGATGGCGATCGGCGGCTCGCGCCGCTCGGCGCACAACATCGGTCTCTCCGTGCGCGGCATGGTCTGCGCCGCCTATACAATCTCAGGCATGCTGTGCGGCCTCGCCGGCGTGCTCTACGCCGCGCGGCTCAGCGGCGCCGGCACCGATACCGGCATGGGCCTGGAGATCTCGGCGCTGACGGCGGCCGTGCTCGGCGGCAACAGCCTCGGCGGCGGCCGCGGCTCGGTGGCGAAGGCGCTGATCGGCGCGGTCATCGTGCTGGTCATGACCAACGGCGTGCTGCGCATCGGCCTGAACAGCGGTTCGGGGCCGATGGTGCTCGGCCTTACCTTGCTGCTTGCCGTGTTCATCGACGTGCGCTGGCTCAAGAACCGCGACAAGCTGCTGTCCAAGGTCTACGTGTCGCCGACCTATGTCGAGCTGCCGGCGCCGCGCTCGACGTCCGCCGAGACCGGCGGGGCGTTCGCGCTGAACGACCGGCTTGGCGCCGTCGAGATCATCGGCCTCGGCGAGGTGGAGTCACCGGAGGACGTCATCCTCGATGACGAGGATTACCTCTATTGCGGCACGCGTCACGGCGACATCGTCCGCTTCGCGCCGCCGGACTACAAGACCTGGGAAGTCTACGCCCATATCGGCGGCTCGCCGCTCGGCATGGCGTTCGACCGCACGGGCGACTTGCATGTCTGTGTCGGCGGCATGGGCCTCTACAAGATCGACCACGCGCGCAATGTCAGCAAGGTCACCGACGAGACCAACCGCTCGACCTTCTCTATCGTCGACGATTCCCGGCTGCGGCTCGCCGACGATTTGGACATCGCGCCAGATGGCCGGATCTATTTCAGCGAGGCCACGATCCGCTACGAGATGCACGACTGGCCGGTCGATGCGCTGGAGAGCCGCGGCAACGGCCGCATCATCTGCTACGACCCGAACACCGGCAAGACGCACACGGCGCTGCGCAACCTGATCTTCCCGAACGGTGTCTGTCTCGCCCATGACGGCCAGTCGGTGTTGTTCGCCGAAAGCTGGGCCTGCCGCGTCAGCCGTCTGTGGATCTCGGGGCCGAAGGCAGGGCAGGTCGAGCGTGTGCTCGACGCGTTGCCCGGCTATCCCGACAACATCAACCGCGCCTCGGATGGTTCCTATTGGTGCGCGATCATGGGCATGCGCTCGCCGGCGCTCGACCTTGCGCTGCGCATGCCCGGCTTCCGCCGCCGGATGGCGCGCCGCATCGCGCCTGACCAGTGGCTCTATCCCAACCTCAACATCGGCTGCGTGATCCGCTTCAACGACAAGGGCGAGGTGCTGGAGTCGCTGTGGGATCAGGGCGCCAAGAACCATCCGATGATCACCTCGATGCGCGAGCACCGCGGCTATCTCTATCTCGGCGGCATCACCAACAACCGGATCGGACGCATTAAGCTCGATTATGCCGATCCGAACTGGAGCGCCATGCGCAGCTATTGGGGGCGGGCATGAGCGCCTTGGTCGGAAGCTGGCTGGAGCGCTTCCTCGGACGCGGCCGCGCCGCCGTCACCGTGCCGCCGCTGGACGGCGCGCTGAAGCCGAACAATCGTCTGGAAGATGCGCCGCGCGGCATCGCAAGCGCCGCGCCGGACAATCTGGTCGCGTGCGATGGCGCGGTGTTCTGGTCGAGCGGCGTCAGGCTGTTTCGCGCAGCCGCTGGTGCCGAGCCCGAAGCGGTCGCGACGCTCGATGGCGTGATCTCGGCGCTCGCGGTGTCGCCGCGCGGACAGATCGCTGTGGCCTGCGAGGGCAAGGGCGTCTCGATCCTGGCGCGTGACGGCACCGTCACCAATGCCGGCCGGCGCAGCGGCTGGCCCACGGCCTGCATCACCGCAATGACCTTCGTCGACGAGGCGAGCCTCGTCGTCTGCGTCGGCTCGGTCGAGACCGGGCTGGAGGCGTGGCAGCGCGACCTGATGGAGCATCGCCGCGCCGGCGAGGTATGGAAGCTCGATCTGGTGAAGCGCGAGGCAAAGCGGCTCGCTGCCGGGCTCGGCTATCCCAATGGCGTCGTGGTCGCGGCCGATCGGTCGCTGATCGTCAGCGAGGCCTGGGATGTCCGGCTGGTGCGCCGCGCTGCCGATGGCCGCGAGCTCGCGGTCGTGCTCGACGATCTGCCCGGTTATCCCGGCCGCGTCGCGCCGTCGGCGCGCGGCGGCTATTGGCTCACGGTATTCGCGCCGCGCAGCCCGCTGATCGAGTTCGTGCTGCGCGAGGACGCTTACCGCCGCGCCATGCTGGCCGAGGTGCCGCCGGCCTATTGGATCGCGCCGGCGCTGCGCAGCGGCGTCTCGTTCCACGAGCCGATGCAGGGCGGCGCGCTGAAGCAGATGGGCATTCTCAAGCCGTGGGCTCCGACCTTGTCCTACGGGCTCGTCATCGAGCTCGACGCCAATTTCGTGCCGCTGCAAAGCCTGCACAGCCGTGCCGGCGGCAAACGTCACGGCATCACGTCGGCGGTGGAGTTGGATGGACGTCTCTGGCTGACCGCGAAGGGCGGCGACGAGATCGTCGCGATTGATCGCATGGGCCGGGAGGTGAAGTGATGCAGCCGGTCGTCGAACTGAAGAACGTCACCAAGGAATTCCACGGCATTCCGGCGCTGCGCAACATCTCGTTCGATCTGCGGCCGGGCGAGGTCCATGCGCTGCTCGGCGAGAACGGCGCCGGCAAGTCGACGCTGACCAAGATCATGGCCGGCGTCTACGAGGTCACCAGCGGCGAGCTGATCGTCAACGGTGCGAAGGTCTCGTTCAAGACGCCGGCGGAGGCGCTGCGCAGCGGCATCGCGATGGTGTTCCAGGAGACCAGCCTGGTGCCGTCGCTCACGGTGGCGCAGAACATCTATCTCGGCAATGAGAAGTTCCTCAACCGGCTGCGCGGCATCTACATCGCCGCCCAGCAGTTCCTGCAATCGCTGAATTTCGGCGTCGATCCGACGATGTATGTGTCGCAGCTCGGCGCGGCGCAGAAGCAGATGGTCGAGATCGCGCGGGCCGTGCACCACAAGGCCCGCGTCATCATCTTCGACGAGCCCACGGCCACGCTGACGCCGGAGGAGAAGCACCATTTCTTCGCGCTGGTGAAGCGGCTGAAGCGCGACGGCGTCTCGATCATCTTCATCTCGCACGCGCTGGAGGAGGCGCTGTCGATCTCCGACCGCATCACCATCATGCGCGACGGCCAGCATGTCGTGACGGACGATGCCAGGAATTTCGACCGCGACAAGATCATCACCGCGATGGTCGGCCGCACGCTGTCCGACGAGCTCTACGGCAAGGCGGGTGACGATCACGCCACGCGGCCGTATGGCCGCAAGATGCTGAGCGTGCAGAACCTGTCGATGGGCCGCATGGTCCGCAACAACTCGTTCTCGGTCTATGCCGGCCAGATCACCGGGATCTTCGGCCTGATCGGTTCGGGGCGCACCGAGACCGCCAAGATCATCTCCGGCGTGGTCAAGCGCGACTTCTTCCATGGCGGCGAGGTCAAGCTGGACGGGCGCTCGGTCCGCTACCGGGTGCCGCGCCAGGCGGTGCGCGACGGCATCGTCTACGTCACCGAGGACCGCAAGATCGAGGGATTCTTCGAGACCAAGTCGATCGCCGAGAACATCTATCTCAATCTGCTGGCCGCCGATCTCAACAAGAGCGTCGTGATCTCCTACGCCGAGATGATGGAGCTGGCGGCGACCTGGACCAAGCGGCTCAACGTGCGCGCCATCAGCAACGCCGCGCGTGTCGTAGAGCTGTCCGGCGGCAACCAACAGAAGGTCGTGATCGCACGCTCGCTGGTGCAGGAGCCAAAACTCGTCATCTTCGACGAGCCGACGCGCGGCGTCGATGTCGGCGCCATCGCCGAGCTGCATCACGTCATCAACGAGCTGGCGGATGCCGGGCTCGCGGTGGTCGTGATCTCGTCCTACCTGCCGGAAATCCTCAACCTCGCCGACCGCATCCTGGTGTCGCGCCAGGGCCGCGTCGTCGAGGAGTTCTCGGCCGACGAGGCGACCGAGGAGAAGATCATGTACGCGGCCGTCCACTGAGCGACGCGCCTGAGTTGTCAGGGGAATGAAGTCATGAAGATCAGGGCCGCCGTTCTCGAGGACATGGGCCTCGCCGGACCCTATGCCGCCTCGCGTCCCCTCCGGATTCAGGAGGTCGAGCTCGACGGTCCCGGTCCCGGCGAGGTGCTGGTCCGCATCGTTGCCGCCGGCCTGTGCCACTCGGATCTCTCAGTGATCAATGGCGATCGGCCGCGTCCGCTGCCGATGGTGCTTGGTCACGAGGCCTCGGGCGTGGTCGAGGAGGTCGGCGCCGGCGTCGATGATCTCGTGCGCGGCGATCACGTCGTCTGCGTGTTCGTGCCGAGCTGCGGCCATTGCGCGCCATGTGCGCAAGGGCGGCCGGCGCTGTGCGAGCCGGGCGCCGAGCACAACGGCAAGGGCGATCTGCTCAGCGGCGGCTTCCGGCTGCATCGCGCCGAGGAGAGAGTGCATCATCATTGCGGCGTGTCGTGCTTCGCCGAATACGCCACGATGTCGCGCCGCTCGCTGGTGAAGGTGCAGAAGGAGGTGCCGCTGCACATCGCGGCGCTGATGGGCTGCGCGGTGCTGACCGGCACCGGCGCGGTCTTCAACGGCGGCGATGTCGGCCCTGGCGGCAAGGCGGCGATCATCGGGCTCGGCGGCGTCGGGCTCGCCGCTGTGATGGGTGCAGTCGCGATCGGCGCAGAGAGCGTGATCGCGATCGACATGTTCGAGCCGAAGCTCGCGCTGGCGCGCGAGCTCGGTGCGACCCACACCTTCCATGGCGCCGATCCCGATCTGATCGCGAAAGTCAAGGAGGCGACCAAGGGTGGCGTCGACGCGGCGCTGGAATTTGCCGGCTCCGTGAAGGCGCTGGAGATGAGCTACGCCATCACCCGTCGCGGCGGCACCACGGTGACCGCCGGCCTGCCGAACCTCAAGGCGGTGCTGTCGTTGCCGGCGGTGTCCTTGGTCGCGGAGGAGCGCACCTTGAAGGGCAGCTATCTTGGCTCCGGCGTGCCGTCGCGCGACATCCCGCGCTTCCTCGGCCTCTATCATCGCGGCCGCCTGCCGGTCGACAAATTGCTGACCCATCGCATCAAGCTCGACGACATCAACGCCGGCTTCGATCGCCTCGCCGACGGCAGGGCGATCCGCCAGGTCGTGGAATTCAACTGAGAGATTTTCACATGAGCAGGATTGAGCCCATGCGGCGCTATCAATGTTTCATCGACGGCCAATGGCATCAGCCGGCGTCCGGCGACTATTTCGAGAGCTTCGATCCGTATCTGGCCCAGCCGTGGGCCCTGATCCCCAAATGCGACGCGCGCGATGTCGATCTGGCCGTCGCCGCGGCGCGCCGCGCGCTGGAGCAGGGCGAGTGGGCCACCATGCATCCGTCGCAACGCGGCCAGCTGCTGCGCCGGTTCGGCGACCTGATCGCGCGCGACGCCGATCAGCTTGCGGCCGTCGAAGTGCAGGACAACGGCAAGCTCTATGCGGAGATGCGCGGCCAGGTCGGCTATATCCCGCAATGGTTTCATTACTTCGGCGGGCTCGCCGACAAGGTCGAGGGCGCGGTCGTGCCGATCGACAAGCCCGACATGTTCACCTACACGCGGCATGAGCCGGTCGGCGTGGTCGCGGCGATCACGCCGTGGAATTCGCCGCTGCTGCTGGCGACCTGGAAGCTCGCGCCGGCGCTCGCGGCCGGCTGCACCATCGTCATCAAGCCGTCGGAGTTCACCTCCGCCTCGACGCTCGAGCTGATGCGGCTGGTGGAGGAGGCGGGCTTTCCGCAGGGCGTGCTCAACGTCGTCACCGGATTCGGCGCCGACGTCGGCGAGCCGCTGACCAGCCACAAGGGCGTCGACAAGATCGCCTTCACCGGCGGCGAGAATTCCGGCCGCCACGTGCTGCGCAACGCGGCGCAGACCTTCAAGCGCACCACCCTGGAGCTCGGCGGCAAGTCGGCGCAGCTCGTCTTCCCCGATGCCGATCTCGACAATGCGGTGAAGGGCGTGGTGTCCGGAATCTTCGCCGCCACCGGCCAGACCTGCATCGCCGGCTCGCGCCTCCTCGTGCATGAGAGCATCCACGACGCGTTCCTGGAGAAGTTCGTCGCACTCGCGCAGACCGCGCGCATGGGTGACCCGATGAACATGGATACGCAGGTCGGGCCGGTGACCACGCAGCCGCAATATCAGCGCGTGTTGTCCTGCATCGCTATGGCGCGCGAGGAGGGCGCCGAATGCGTCATGGGCGGCAAGCCGGCCAGCCGTCCGGAATGCGGCCAGGGCTGGTTCGTCGAGCCGACGGTGTTCGCGGGCGTCCACAATACGATGCGGATCGCGCAGGAGGAGGTGTTCGGGCCGGTGCTCTCGGTGATCAAGTTCCGCGAGGACGACGAGGCTTTTGCGATCGCAAACGACACGGCCTACGGCCTCGCCGCGGGTGTCTGGACCAATGATCAGCGCCGCGCGTTTACCGCGGCCAAGCGGCTGCGCGCCGGCACGGTCTGGACCAACACCTATCGCGCCGTCAGCTACATGGCGCCGTTTGGCGGCTTCAAGGCCTCCGGCATCGGCCGGGAGAGCGGACAGGAGGCGATCATGGAATATCTGGAAACGAAATGTGTCTGGATGTCTTATGGCAAGGATGTGCCGAACCCGTTCGTGATGCGTTAGCGCGCCGCAACCGGAAGCGATGAGGGACGATGGCTGCCGACTTCGAGGGACTGCTGGTTGTTTCGATCGAGCAGGCGGTGGCGGCAGCCTACGCCTCCTGCAAGCTGGCCGACGCCGGCGCCCGCGTCATCAAGATCGAGCGTCCCGAGGGAGATTTCTCCCGGGAGTACGATCATTTCGTCCATGGCGAGAGCGCCTATTTCGTCTGGCTCAATCGCGGCAAGGAGTCGATTGCGCTGAACCTCGCGGATGACGGCGACAAGGCGGTGCTGGCAGCGATGCTGGCTCAGGCCGACGTCTTCATCCAGAACCTGGCGCCCGGCGCGATCGACCGGCTCGGCTTCTCGATGCAGGGCCTGCGAGCCAGGCATGAGCGGCTGATCACCTGCGCCATTTCCGGCTATGGCGACGAAGGGCCGCTGCGTGACGCCAAGGCCTATGACCTGCTGGTGCAGGGCGAGAGCGGGCTCGCCAACATCACCGGCAACGAGTATGGCGCGGCGCGCGTCGGCGTCTCCGTCTGCGACATCAATGCCGGCATGACGGCGACGCAGGCGATCTTCCAGGCGCTGTATGCGCGCGGGCGCACCGGCCGCGGCCGCCACATCACGGTGTCGCTGTTTCACGCGATGGCCGACTGGATGAACGTGCCGTATCTGCAATATGCCTATGGCGGCGTGCCGATCGGCCGCGTCGGGCTGCATCATCCGACGATCGCGCCCTATGGCAGCTATGCCTGCGGCGGCGGCCGCTCGATCCTGATCGCGATCCAGAACGAGCGGGAATGGGTGATCCTGTGCCGCGACGTGCTCAAGCGGCCAAGCCTCGCCACCGATCCGCGCTTCCTGAACAATGGTGAGCGCGTGAAGAACCGCGCGGCGCTCGATGCCGAGATCGGGCCGATTCTGCTGAGCATGGATCTCGATCGCGCAATCAAATTACTCAACGATGCCCGGCTCGCGTTCGGACGAGTTTCCACTTTGGCCGACTTCGCCGAGCATCCGCAGAACCGCTATATCGAGATCGATACGCCGACAGGGCCCGTGGTGCTGATGGCTCCCGGCGCCGTCGCGGACGGGCAGGTGCCCGCGTTCGGACCAATCCCGGCGCTCGACGCGCATGGCGAACGTTTGCGCCGCGAATTCGCGCCCAAGCCGCAGGACTAGAGCAACGCCGCCTCTGCGAGCGAGCCCACGCGTGGCTTGCAATCCGGCTGCGCGACGGGCTCGCTTGACAGCCTCCTGATGCCGCTGATCTATAGCGTTCCTTGATCGTGTGTATGCTGGACATAGCGAAAAGTTATGGCAGACATACAGGAATGTTGGGACGGAAATGGACCTGCGGCAGCTTCGCTATTTCATTGCGATCGTCGAGCAGGGCTCCTTTTCCAAGGCGGCCGAGACCCTGAACGTCGCGCAGCCGGCGCTCAGCCTGCATGTCCGCAACATGGAGGCGGAGCTCGGCTCGGCGCTGCTGTTTCGCAGCCCGCAGGGCGTGGTCGCCACCGAGGCCGGCGAGATCCTGATCCGCCACGCGCGCATCGTGATCGATCAGCTCTCGATCGCGCGGCATGAGATCAAGGGCCAGGAGGCGGAGCCGTCCGGCGAGGTGCGGCTCGGGCTGCCCGGCACGATCAGCCAGATCCTGTCGGTGCCGCTGATCATCGAGGTGCGCAAGCGCTTTCCCAAGATCAAGCTGTGCGTCGCCGAGGCGATGAGCGGCTTCGTCACTGAGTGGATCCGCGAGGGCCGCATCGATCTCGCCGTGCTCTATCAGCCGGTCAGCGACAGCGCGCTGAACTCGTCGGAGGTGATCACCGAGGAGCTCTGGCTGCTCGGTCCGATGAAGCCGCCGTCAGGCGTCAAGCCGCCGGCCTCGGGCGCCGTGGCCTATGCCGATGTGACGCAGCTGCCGCTGATCCTGCCGAGCGCGGACCACGGCCTGCGCATGCTGCTGGAGCGCGAGGCGTCCGCGCGCGGCCTGTCGCTTGATCCGGTGATCGAGGTCGACTCCTATGCGAACATCAAGGGCCTCGTGGAGGAGGGCATCGGCTATTCGGTGCTGCCCTATAATTCGATTGCCCGCGACGTGCAGAGCGAACGCCTGCTGGCGTGGCCGATCACGCAGCCCGAGATCAAGCGCTCGGTGCATCTGGCGCATCCCGTCGACCGGCCGCTCAGCCACGCCGTCTCCAGCGTGCATGCGCTCTGCCGCACGGTGCTGCTCAACCTCGTCGCGAAGGGCAAGTGGAACGGCGCGCGCGCCTTGCAGACCGGGTCGGAGCCGGATGCGGCGATGTCTCGGCAGAGCGGCAGAAAGCGTTGAGCCTGGCGTAGGCAACGCGGGACGGGTCTCGTCACCCGGATCAGATCGGCATCGCCAGCTGCGTCTCGACGCTGTCGCTGGTCTCCTGCAGCGATGACAAGGAGATTCCGAGGAGCCGAACCGGCTTAGGCAGGGGCATCTCGCCTTGCAGCAGCGCCAGGGACAAACGTTCGAGTTCGCAGCGACTGGAGACCGCCGTGATGGCCGACCTGCTGCGCGTGATGATCTCGAAGTCGGCGAACTTGATCTTCAGCGTGACCGTGCGGCCTCTGTTGCCGGTCGCTTCGCAGTAGCGCCAGACCTTGTCGATCAGCGGCTGCAGTTCAGCGGCCATCGGTTCGAACTCGGTCAGGTCGACGGCAAAGGTGTTTTCGGCGCCGACCGATTTGCGGATTCGATTGGCTCTCACCGGGCGATGATCGACCCCGCGCGAGATCCAATAGTAATAGGCGCCGGCCTTGCCGAAATGCTGCTGCAGGAAGGGCAGGGTCTGGTTGCGGATGTCGAGGCCGGTATGGATGCCGAGCCCGTTGAACTTCGCCGCGGTGGCTGGGCCGATGCCGTGAAACTTACCGACCGGCAAGTCCGCCACGAAAGCTGCCCCCATCTCCGGGGAGATCACGTACTGCCCATTGGGCTTGCGATGGTCGGACGCGAGCTTCGCCAGGAACTTGTTGTAGGAGATGCCGGCCGAGGCATTGAGGTCCGTCTCCGCCTTGATCCTCGCTCGGATCTGCAGCGCGATGTCGCGCGCCAGCGGAATGCCGTGCAGATTTTCGGTGACGTCGAGATAGGCCTCGTCGAGCGACAGCGGCTCGATCACCGGCGTGTGCTCGGCGAAGATGGCGCGGATCTGCTGGCTGATCGCCTTGTAGATCTCGAAGCGCGGCTTGACGAAGATCAGGTCCGGGCACAGGCGCTTTGCGGTCACTGAGGGCATCGCCGAGCGCACGCCGAACTTGCGCGCCTCATAGCTCGCGGCCGCCACCACGCCACGCTCGCGCGACCCGCCGACGGCAACGGGCTTGCCGCGCAGCTCGGGATTGTCGCGCTGCTCGACCGACGCATAGAATGCATCCATGTCGATGTGGATGATTTTGCGGATGACCGTCGGCGCGGCATCCGGGTCCGGACCGGAGCTTGGCATGATCGTCATTTATCAGAGCTTGGCGACAAAGTCTGCCGATCAGGGGACATCGTAAACAATGCCTGTTTGACACGGGCGCGGTTCGGCAGCGACAACGCGCGCGAGACCGAGGAGGACCGGGTGATTGACACGAGAACGCTGGCTGACGTGCTGCATCCTGATCAGGCCTGACACCGCATGTTCGAGCTGACATTCCTTGGAACCTCAGCCAGCGTCCCTTCTGAGGACCGCAACCATCCGGGTCTCCTGATTCAGGCCGGCGGGCAGCGCCTGCTCGTCGATTGCGGCGAGGGGACTCAACGCCAGCTGCTGCGCAGCGGCGCAGGTTTCCGGCGGCTGGACCGCATCCTGCTCACGCACGGTCATTTCGACCACATCCTCGGCCTTCCCGGGCTGTTCTCCACCCTGCGGCTGCGCAGGAGTGACGACATCATGCATGTTCATGCGAGCGCCGGTACGCTCGACGTCGTGATCCGGATGCTCGCCGGATTTTGGGGCGAGGGCCGTGCGCCGATTTCGCTGCAGTTCGTTCCGCTCGCGCACGGAGAGGTTCTCGACACGGGCGAGTTCACGATCGACTGCTTCCCGGTCCGGCATCGCGACACCGACAGTTTCGGATTTGCGTTCACGAGACCGCCGCGCCGCCATTTGCGGTCCGACCGTCTGACCGCCCTTGCCGTTCCTGACGGGCCGATCCGAAAGAATTTGGCGGAGGGACAGACGGTCACACTGGATGACGGCCGCACGATCCAGCCCGAGGATGTCCTTGGGCCGCCGGCCGGCGGCAAGAAGCTCGTGATCGTCGGCGATACCGAAACGACCGATGGACTAGATGAGCACGTCCGCGACGCGGACTTGCTGGTGATCGAGGCGACCTTCCTCGCGCGCGACACCGCCACGGCGCGCGACTATGGCCATCTCACGGCGGCCGAGGCCGCCATGCTTGCCGCGCGCGCCAATGTCGGCCAGCTCGTGCTGAACCACATTTCCGGCCGCTATGGCGACGAAGAGATTCTCGGCGAAGCCAAGGCGATCTTTCCAGCCAGCCGTATCGCCAGCGACCTCGATCGCATCATCGTTTAGCCGTGGCGCGCCGGCGACCCGGCCGATTCGCCGCGGGAGTCCGCGAGCAGGGCCGTGGAGGAGCGCTGGGATCGGCAGCCCGATCCCGATGGTGTCCTGCTCGAGAATGTCGCCGAGTTCGGGTGTACGAACCTGTCGCCGAGCAATTTCGTTCAACTCAGCGCAATGACGCGCAATATCGCAAGCAGCGAGGCGGCCTATCCTGCGCTTGTAGAAAAACATCTCACCGACCCGATCGCTCCGTACGCCACGCCGGCTCGCCGGAAGCGCTCACCCTTTCAGTTGCGAAGGCGCGGACCGAGCGATCGTCCCGATGACAGAGTCGTACATGGAAAACACGGCCAGCGTGGAAGCGCGGCAGCCCTCCGCTCCCGGAAACCGCGCGCTACGCGGCGGCGCGACGGCGGTCCCCTTTGCCATCGTGGTGCTGATCGCGGCGGCCGTGGCAGGCCTTTCCGTGTTCTACCTATTGAAGCCGCAGCCGCTGCTCGTTCAGGGCGAGGTCGACGCCACGCGGTTCGATATCGCGGCGCGCGTCGACGGCCGGGTGAAGGACGTGCCGGTCGCGCGCGGCGAGAACGTCGCCGCCGGAGCCGTTCTGGTCAGCATCGACAATCCGGAGACGGTCGCCAAGCGCGATCAGATGAAAGCGGGCAAGGCCGTCGCGGAAGCCCAGCTCGCCAACGTCATGGCGGGGACGCGGCCGGAAACCGTCGCGGCGCGGAAGGCCGAGCTGTCGCGGGCGCAGGCCAACAGGGTTCTCGCGCAGAAGACGTTCGATCGCGTCCACACGCTGACGGAGCAGGGCAATGCGCCACAGGCCCGTCTCGACCAGGCAACCGACTCTCTTCATGAGAGCGAGCGGGCCGTGGACCAGGCCCAGTCCGCCTACGAACAGGCCGTCAACGGCTATACCAAGGAAGAGCGCGACATCGCCAAGGCGAACGTGGAGAAGGCCGAGGCGGATATCAAGGCTGTCCAGTCGATCATCGACCAGCTCGTCGTCCAGGCGCCGATCGCCTCGCAGGTCTATCAGCGCAACGTCGAGCCTGGCGAATATGTTGCCCCCGGCGTGCCGCTGATGTCGCTGATCAATCTCGACGATCTCTGGATTCATTTCGATCTCCGCGAAGATCTCATGAAAGAGGTGAAGGTCGGCGACCGCTTCGATGTGCGGATCCCCGCGCTCGGGGACCGCAAGGTCACGGTGGCCGTCAAGCTGATCGCGTCGAAGGGAGAATATGTGAGCTGGCGCGCGACGCGGGCCACCGGTGACTTCGATCTCAGGACGTTCTCGGTCCGCGCCTATCCGGTGCAGCCGGTCCCCGAGCTGCGGCCGGGCATGAGCGCCTATCTGGATTGGCGGTCGCGCTGATGGCAACGTCATCCGCGTCCGGCTTCCTGCGCGTCGCCCGGCGCGAGTGCCGATGGCTGATTCATGATCGCGTCGCCCTGATCCTGATCTTCGGCGTCCCTCTGTTTGCGTTCCTGGTTCTCACGACCGTGTTCAGCCAGTCGGTCATTCGCGGGCTCGGCGTCACCGTCGTCGATGAAGACAGGTCGGATGCATCGGATGCACTCACCGAATATATCGCGGCATCGCCAAGTCTGCGCATCGTCGGCCGCTCTGCGTCCTTGTCGGACGCGGTGGAGGATCTGAGGTCCGGCAAGTCGATCTCCGCGGTGTATATCCCGCCCAATTTCGAACGCGACCTGAAGGCCCAGCGGCGGCCGCAGGTGGTCGGCTTCTACGACCAGCAATTCCTGACGGCGGCGGGCATCGCTTCCGCAGGAATTAGTGACAGCTTGTCGGCGGCGGCCGCCGCGGCCGCTCCCGCGGGGCGCGCCGCGCCACAGCCGACCGCGATGGGGACACTGGTCAGCGAGACCATCACGCTGGTCAATCCGCAGAAGAACTACGCCCAGTTCCTGCTGCGGACCTTGCTGCCGATGGTCATCCACGTCATCGTCGCCGTGGCCGGCGGCTACTCGGTCGGCTCCGAATTCCGCCGGCGAAATGCGCGGGAATGGATCGCGTGCGCGGGAGGAAATCCGCTCGTGGCCCTGGCCGGGAAGCTGGCGCCGCTGCTCGGCCTGTTCGCGGTGATGATGTTCGCGGTGCCGCTCTTGCTGGAAGGCGTGCTGGAGATTCCCTTCAGGGGCGATGTGCCGTTGATGGTGGCCTCGGGCATCCTTCTGATCGTCTCCTATCTCTCGCTTGGTGCGCTTCTGCAATTGCTGGCGCGTGACCTGGCGACCGGCCTGGGCCTGACGGGCCTGCTGGTCTCGCCCGCCTTCGGTTATGCCGGCGTCGGTTTCCCGATCAGCGGCATGAACATGTTTGCGCAGGGCCTGAGCGTGGTGCTGCCGTTGCGCTGGTACATGTCGGTGCTGCTGGGCCAGGCCGCGCGCGGTCTCCCGGTGGCGGAGGCCGCCGCCTCGTTTGCCATGCTCGCCGGCCTGACGGCGCTCTACGCCACGCTGGCTCTGTTGCTGATGCGGCGCGTAATCCGGAGCCTCCCGGCCGCCCCCGATGATGCCGGCGAGCCAACCAAGGACGACATGCGCACTTCCGGCGTCGGCGGCGCCTTTCTGGCGGAGTGGCGCCGCGTGCTCGGCAACCGCAGCGCCTTCATGGTCATCATCCTCGCGCCGATCATCTATGGCCTCTACTACCCGCAGCCCTATCTCAACCAGATCCTTCGCAAGCTGCCGATTGCCGTCGTCGACAACGACATGAGCGACGTCAGCCGCCGGCTGGCCGAGACGCTGGACGCAAGCGGCGCGTTGCACGTGGTGGCGCGGCCTCGAACCCTCGCAGAGGCTCGCGACGTCATCGATCGCGGACTGGCCTTCGCGGCCGTCGAGGTGCCGCCGGGCACGGAGCGTGATCTCCTCAAGGGGCTCAATGTCCACATTCCCGTCTATGCGGATGCGACTTATCTCTTCATCTTCCGGTCGACCGCGAGCGGTGTGGCGACCGCCATCGGCAGCTTGACGTCCGAGCTCGTGTCGAAAGGCGGCCGGTCCGAAGGCAGTCTCGTCAAGGCGAAGCTCGCCGCGACCAGCCCCGCCGATGTGCTGTTGCAGCCGATCTTCAACCCGGTCGGCGGCTATGCCAGCTATATCGTGCCCGCCGTCTTCATACTCATCCTGCAGCAGACCCTTCTGATCGGCGCCGCGATGCTGACGCGCGAGGCGTTGAGTCATGGCGGCAACGTCTTGGCCGGGGTGGCGGGCCGCGGCTGTGCGCACCTGACCCTCTGCCTGCCCTCGCTTGCGCTCTATCTGATCGTGCTTCCGCACGTCTATGGTTTCTCGACCCTCGGGCAGCTGCCGCAGCTGTTCGCTCTCGCGTCGCTGTTCGTGCTTGCGACCAGCTTTCTGGGACAGGCGATCGGTACGCTGATCACGCGGCCCGAGAATGCCACGCTCCTGCTGTTGGCGACGAGCTTGCCGCTGTTCTTCATGACCGGCTTCGCATGGCCGCGCGAGGCAATACCCGACATCGCACTCGCCTTCGGTCGGTTCTTTCCGGCTGATTTCGCGATCGACGGCCTGGTCCGCATCAATCAGCTCGGTGCGAATCTTTGGGACGTCGCATCCAGTTGGCTCGGCTTGTGGTGCCTGGCAATTTTGTATTTCGCACTTGCCGCAGGCCTGACCAGGAAGAGACTGGCACAATGAAGGTCAAATACGTCCTCACCGCTGCCCTTGTCGCTGTCATCGCCGCCGGCCTCGTGATCTACCAAACGGCGGCTGACGAGCCGGTGCCGCCCATCGTGGGTGTCGTTCGTGCGACCGAGATCGGCCTCGCCCCGGAGATCGGCGGCCAGTTGGCCTCGATGGAGGTCCGCAAAGGCATGCGCGTCCATGCCGGCGATGTGTTGGCGACATTGTCCGCGGTGGAGCTCACGGCACAGATCGACCAGGCCCGTGCCGCATTGGCGGCGGCGATCGCGAACCGAAACCATGTCTTCGCAGGCGTGCGGCGCGAGCAGGTCGATTCCTTGAGAAGCGGAATTTTGAAGGCCAATGCCCGGCTCGACTTCATGCAGATGCAACTGGCGCGGACGAGCTCGCTGACACGCCAGAACGTCGAATCGCTGCAGGCGCTCGATCAGGCGCAACACGACGCCGACACCGCCCTGATGGATGTCGCTCAAGCGCAGGCTCTTTACGATGCGGCGGTGGCCGGGCCGACGCCCCAGGAGCGCGCGATTGCGGAGGCTCAGGTCCAGGCCGCGTCGGCGGCGGTGGAGGTGCTCGCGCGCAAGCTGGACAAGACCGTGCTGCGCGCGCCGGCGGACGGCATCGTCAGCGTCGTCGTTGCGGAAGTGGGCGAGAACGTGCGAGCGGGGCAACCCGTTCTGACGCTCGAAGCGAGCGGCAGGACATGGCTGTCCTTCAACGTGCGCGAGGATCATCTCGAAGGACTTGCGGTCGGGCGCGGTGTCAGGGTCGGCCGTGCAGGAAGCCGTGAGATCGTCACCGGATCCGTCACCGAAATCCGCCGGCTTGGCGCGTTCGCGACATGGCAGGCCCGCAGGGTCGTCGGCGATCATGACCGAAACACCCTCAGGCTGCGCGTCGATCCTTCAAGCGACAGGGCCGACCTGGAGCCCGGAATGACGGTGTGGATCGAACGATGACGCCGACCTCCCGACATTCGCGCGAATCGTCCTTGCGCATCGATCCACGGTTGCAGCAAGGTTTCAGGCCGAATTGGCTTGCGGGCAACCGCTGTGGTAGCCGATCGCGTCCGATGGTGGCACGGCCGGCGCGCGCCGATCACTTCGCCCTTGGTTGCTCGTTCCTGATCTCGCTCGGCGTCTTGTTGGTCCAGCGCTGGAAGGCGCGCCGGAATGCCGCGGCATCGCTGAACCCCAAGGCCACCGCGATGTCGTCGTTGGTGAGGGCGGTGCCGCGCAGATATTCGAGCGCCAAGCGGCCTCTCAGTTCGTCCCGGAGAGCCCGGAACGACAGTCCTTGTTTCTCGAGCGCGCGGCGCAGCGACCGCTCATTCGTTCCGAGCCGACGCGCAACGGCCTCGAACGAGGGAGGATTGGCGATGTCGCGCAGCAGGATCTCGCGGATCTGGCCGGCCACGCCTGCGCGTACCGTGAGATCGGCGAGCAAATTGTTGCACATGTCGACCATGTGCGAGAACGTCGTCCGGTTGCCGAGTACCGCCTTGGAGTCCAGCCATTCGCTCTTGAAGATCATCCGGTTGGCGGTCTGCGAAAAGCGCACCTCGCAGCCGACGTCACCCGGGTTGATCCCGAAATCAGTCGCCTTGGCGTATGTCAGATGGATCGCTTCCGGAACAAAAGCCGTGCCCATGATGTCCCGCATCACCGAGATGTGGACTCCCATCTGCTTCTCCATCACGAAGCGATAAAGCGGGGAGTCATCGACCGTATGGGCGTTGGGTTCGAAGATCCAGGTGGCCAGGCCATCCTTCTCCGTCAGCCCGACCGAGGCGAGCGGCGTCGCGAGCACGTGGTAGCGGATCGTCACATCCACGGCCGTCCGGAAGTCCGGGCTGCAGAGGATGGCATAGCCATACATGCCATAGGCCGATATGTGGATGGTCTCGCCGATACGATAGGCAATATGCGGGTCGGCCGACAACCTGATGGCGTTCCGGTAGGCGGTCATCAGCTGACTCAGCGAGATCCGCGTGTCCGGCGAATGAACGTCTTCTGGTCTGAGGCCGATACCCTTCAAGGCGTCCGACGGTGAGTGACCTTCTTTCACCAACGCGTCGTAGACGGAGGCCAGCTTGGTAGGAGTGTATAGCCGCTCATGGAGCCCGACGGCCGGCGCTTCCATCGCGCCCGGTCCTATTGATCCGTTTCGACGCGAAGACGTGCCCGGCTGCTGCAATGATATTGGCCTCTCCAACTGAATCGGTTGCCCGCGCGACGACGCGCTGTCCCCTGGGCATAATTTGCCAAGGAGCCGGCAAAGCCCCCGCGGCCCGAATTGTTCTTAGTGGCGTGCCGGGCGACAATCAAGATGGTAACATGTGACAATCGGGATCGACGGAAGCTGTTGTTTTGGGCAGATGCCGGACGGCTCGCCACCAATTGCGACAGTGGCTGACGACCGAGATCGCCATCAGCCACGCTGGGAGCGCCGGCCGATCATGTTGGGACGACTGGTTAGTTGCATCGTCGGCAATTAGTTGACGAGAGCTGTACGATCGCGGGTCCCCTGATGGGAAAAGTCCCATCCTAACGCTTGGCCCGCCGTTTGCGTGGGGATCGTCGAGCGGGGCAGACTGAGTTGGCCGTGTCAGGAGAAAACTCATCTCTGGTCGAGGCGGATCTGACCGGTCGGGTATGCCAACTGTCCGCTACGAGCCTTCACAACAAAAGTCAGCCAGAGATAATCGCGCGGAGATCAACGAATTCGACGAACCTTGGAAGTCCGCGAAAATGCTCATGGATTATCGACGCGAGGATGATGGGGGCAGCGGCATCAATCTGGTGCGGCGCGAGCTTGGTGACCGCCCCCGCGTGGCGACGAGCGAAGGGCGGTGCTGGGACGGAATCTGGCTGGACGAATACGGTGCGTTTCACGCCGGCGGTACTGAGCCGATGCCGCCGCGTGATCATCATGTCGTCCTGGTCGCGCGGGAGCATTCGTCCTACGTCCTTCAGCAGCGTCTCGGCCAACGCTTCGAAAGCGCGTGCAGGCCTGGAGACCTGTCGATTGTGCCCGCGGGTCATGAAACGACGTTTCGCGGCCGCTTGCCGGCTCATTTGCGCATCGGTCTGTCGCTCGAACGCCTCAGGGAGGTTGCCGAAGAATTGGGCAGGAGCGGCGTCTATGCGCGGCCCGAACTGGCCAATGTCTTCCGCGCGCAGGACTGTGTCGTAGATCGCCTCGGGGCCATCATGTCTGCCGAGCTTCTGCGACCGGCGCATCCGGCGCAGGATCTTCTGATGGAGTCGGTCGCGACAGTGCTGTCGACGCATCTTCTCCGAAGCTTCGGCACTTCGATGGAACGGGAGGGACGCTCCGCCGCGAGCAACGTGGCGGCGATCCGCCGCGCTCTGGAGTTCATGCGGCAGCCGCTCGATATCAAGATCACCCTGGCTGAGCTCGCCGATGCGTCGGGCATCAGCCGCTTCCATCTCAGCCGCATCTTCAAGAAGCATTTCGGCCTGTCGCCCATCGCTTACCTCGAACGGACGCGGATCGAGCGGGCCAAGGACCTGATCCGGCGCGCCGAGATGTCGCTCGCCGAGGTGGCGCAGACGGTCGGTTTTGCCGATCAGAGCCATTTCACGCGCCGCTTCAAGCACTACACCGGACATACGCCGGGTGCGTATTCGCGAGAGCACGCACGCAAGCGACTGCCATCCTAGTCATCACGCCTCCATTCGTCGCGTAACCACTGCGCAACAGGGCACCTTCGAGGGACCGAGCCTTCCGGAGGTCGCCTCTCGTCGCGCATGGCCCAGTCACGACCATTCCTCATCACCCAGATTGCCAACACGACGAAGATTGAAGACGAGCCGTTCAAATGCCACCCGGACCTCAAAGATACATTGCACCCACCCACCAGAGCGTCAGAAGCCGAGCCACCGCCGGCTCGCGCAGACTGCTGATCTCAAGCCTTGCGGTGATAAGCCTGTTGTTGCCGCCTGCGGCGAGGGCCGATGTCGGGCGTGACCATCCCACAGCCGCGGCCGGCGAGCCTGCGCCGCGCGCGGAGCCCTCCGAGCAGGAGGCGACCGAAGCCGAAATCCGCCGGTTCAAAACGGCATCGATCTCGCTGCGCGATGCGCTCGGGATCGCGCGCGAGCGTCATAGCGGCTCCCGCGCGGTCGACGCGAGTTTCGACGGCGAGACCGGCGTGCCGATCTATCAGGTGCGGATGGTGAGGGGAAACCGCCTGTGGGAGACCACCATCGATGCCCGGACCGGCGCCACGATCAAGACCGAGGTGCTGTCCGCGATCCCCGATCTGGAGACGCACGATCGCGAGCTGCTCGTCCGGCTGCGCGCGGTGCGGCAGGACCTGCCGGACGCGATCGTGGTGGCCGAACGAAGCACGAATGGACGGGCGATCAGCGCCGGCCTGATGGTGGAGCAGGGCCGCCTGCAATTCGTGATCGTGTGTGTTGCCGGCAGTGATCTGAAGCAGGTTCTGCTCGAGCCGCCGGTGGCGGCCGGTGTGAAACGATGATCGGCCCGGAAGGTGATCGAGACATGACGGATGCACTGACAATCGAACGGCGTATTGCCCCGCGCAAAGGTGTGTCGGCCGGCCCGGGCTGGCGCGCGAGATGGACCTGTGCGGCCGCCTTCGTGGCGATCTGCGGCGTGCTGATCGGATGGGCAACGCCGCTGAGTGCGCAGGGAACGGCGGAGGAACGGGAGGCCTGCACCCCCGATGTCTTCCGCCTGTGCAGTTATTTCATCCCCGACCCGACCGCCATCGAGGCCTGCCTCAGGAGGAAGAAGCCGGAGCTGAGCGTTGCGTGCCGCAGGGTGGTGTTTCCGGCGACGCGACCGGACGAACTTGGCGCGAGCCCCGCCGTCCAGGGCGGCCGCTGAGCAAGATCAGTCAAATCACGGCGAGGGCGTGCAAGACGCGGCGAGCACAGCACGTGTAGTGCGCAGTTCGCCACCGCGCCGCGGACGGGTGTCTCTCCCGACAGAACTGGCACAGAGAGCGTTGATCCGATGTCTGACGAGAAGCATCACAACTCGGCTTGCCCGGCGGCGCCCCGCAGAAGGCAATCGTCGACGGCGTTCCTTGCGCTGAGCTGGCTGACGGCCGCCATGGCTGTGTTGCTGGGGGGGCTTTTGCCGTCCGCCACCGCGCAGACGGCGGCTCAACCGCCCGACACGATGGCGGCGCGCGTCGAGGCCTGCACGCCCTGTCATGGCAACCGGGGCGAGGGCACCAACGACGTCTATTTCCCGCGCCTCGCCGGCAAGCCGGCGGGCTATCTCCACAACCAGTTGCTCGCCTTCCGCAGCGGCCGCCGGAAGTATCCGCCGATGAACTATTTGCTGGAGTTTCTGCCGAACGATTATCTGCAGGACATGGCGGATTATTTTGCCAGCCAGCGTCCGCCGCTGCCGCAACCCGCCCCGACCGCTGTGAGCGCGGAGATCCTCAGCCGCGGCGAGGCGCTGGTGACCGGCGGCGATGCGGCCGCGCAAGTCCCGGCCTGTGCGAGCTGTCACGGTCCGGATCTGACCGGCATGGAGCCGGGCATTCCGGGGCTGCTCGGCTTGCGGCCCAACTATGTCAGCGCCCAGCTCGGCGCCTGGCGCTACGGCACGCGGACGGCGAAGTCGCCGGACTGCATGCAGCGGGTGGCGGCAAAGCTGACCGAGACCGACGTGACGGCGGTCGCGGCCTATCTCGCGACCCTGCCGGCATCGGAGAACGCAGCGCCCGCGCCGAAGGGCAGCTACGCCTTGCCGTTCGCCTGCGGCAGCGCGCCGAATTGAGGGGCAGGGTCATGCAAGGGACGCTCCGTCTGTTCTCCATCGTCGCGGGTCTTCTGGTTGCGACGCCGATCCTGCATGCGCAACCCGGCAGCGATGCGGCCGGCAGCGACATCATCGCGCGCGGCGAATATCTGGCGCGGGCCGGGGACTGCATCGCCTGCCACACCGCCCCGGAGGGACGGCCCTTCGCTGGCGGCCGTGCCATGAAAACCCCGTTCGGCGCGCTCTACACCTCCAACATCACGCCGGATCCGGCGACGGGCATCGGCCGGTGGAGCGCCGACGACTTCTACAAGACCATGCATACCGGGCGCTTTCCCGATGGCGGCCTGCTGTATCCGGCGATGCCGTTCGCCTCCTACACCAAGGTGACCCGCGGCGACAGTGATGCGATCTTCGCCTATCTCAGGTCGATCCCGGCCGTGAACCAGAAGAACCGCAACCACGAACTGCGCTTTCCCTACGACAATCGCGAACTGATCCTGGGCTGGCGCACGCTGTTCTTCCGCGAGGGCGAGTTCAAGAACGATCCGTCCAAATCGGCCGAGTGGAATCGCGGCGCCTATCTCGTCGAGGGACTCGGCCATTGCGGCATGTGCCATTCGCCGATCAATGCGCTCGGCGGTAGCTCGCAATCGGACGCGTTCAAGGGCGGCCTGATCCCGATGCAGAACTGGTACGCGCCGTCGCTGACGTCCAACCGCGAGGCGGGGCTCGGGGATTGGAGCATCAAGGATATCACTGATCTGCTCCAGACCGGCGTCTCCAACCGCGGCGTCGTGTTCGGCCCCATGGCCGAGGTCGTGCACAACAGCCTGCAATATCTCAGCGACGACGATGCACGCGCGATGGCGGTCTATCTGAAGGGCATCGCCGAGCCGTCGCCGAAGGCGCCGCCGGTGTCGAGCCTGCCGGGAACCGAGAGCAGCCTGCTGATCAGCCTCGGCAAGACCGTTTACGACGCGCGCTGCGCCAGCTGCCACGGCACGAACGGCGAGGGCAGGCCGCCGCACTGGCCGCCGCTGGCCAACAACCAGTCGATCAACATGGCATCCGCGGTCAATCCGATCCGTATGGTGCTCAATGGCGGCTATCCGCCGGGGACAAAGGGCAATCCCAGGCCGTACGGCATGCCGCCCTTCGCAGGCCTTTTGTCCGACAACGAGATCGCGGCGGTCGTGAGCTATATCCGCACCTCCTGGGGCAATCGCGGCACGCCCGTGAGCGCTCGCGAAGCCAACGAGCTGCGCTCCGCACCGCTCGACTGAGAGGCACCATGCTGAACACCGACTCTTCCGAGCGAGACGGCCCAGATGAGAAGGCGGTCGCGCTCGTCGTTGCCAGGGGGCCGCATGGCGCGCTGACCATCGCCGGCATCGCGACCGCAATCGTCGTCGCGCTCTGGCTTGCGTTTTATCTGTTCGTCTTTCTACCCCGGGGAGCCCTGCAATGAGCGTCGAGGAAAGGGGCGACGTGGCTGCGATCGCTGCGCGCACCGAGCGCAATTGGGCGATGATCTCGGTCGTCATCATCGTCGTGATGACGGGGCTCGCCGCCGGCGCCGGCCTGCATCGGGCGACCATGCCGCAGGCCCAGCTCCAGACCATCGATCCGGCGCGGCTGCATCTCGCCGGCGAGTTCGTCGAGTCCAATCTCGGCACAGAGCTCGGCGCCGATGGCGTGGTGACCGTGCGCGCGATCGGCCAGCAATATTCCTTCACGCCGGCCTGCATCCTGGTGCCGACGGACACGCCGATCACGTTGCGCGCCACCAGCGCCGACGTCGTGCACGGCATCCTGGTCCAGGGCACCAACGTCAACACCATGCTCGTGCCCGGCTACGTCTCGGAGCAGCCCATGCGCTTCACCAGGACCGGCGATTACCTGATGCCGTGCCAGGAATTCTGCAGCTTCGGCCATGAGGGCATGTGGGGCAAGGTGAGGGTGATCGACAAGGCCGCGTTTGCCGAGCGTGCAAAGGGCGGGGGGAGGCTCAGCTGTGTTGGCGAATAGGAAGCTCATCCTCGCTCATTTCTGGCTGGCATTCGGGGTGTTCTCGCTGGCGCTGCTGCTCGGCGCCTGGCAGATGTTCATCCGCAGTCCGCTGCACACCTGGCTGTCCAACCCCGAATGGTACTACCGCTCGCTGACCGCGCATGGCACCGTCATGGCCTATGTGTTTCCGACGCTGGTGGCGATGGGCTTCGGCTATGCGATCAGTGAATCAGCGCTGTCGCAGCGCCTGGTCGGCGCGCGCTGGGCGTGGGCGGGATTCGGCCTGGTGGCCGCGGGATCGGTCATAGCGATGGTTCCGGTTTCGCTCGGCCGCGCCTCGGTGCTCTACACCTTCTATCCGCCGCTGATCGGCAGTCCGCTTTACTACATCGGCCTCGTGCTGATCGTGGTCGGCTCCTGGATCTGGGTCGCGCTGATGGCGATCAACCTGCGGGTCTGGAAGAAGGCCAATCCGGGCGCGCCGGTGCCGCTGGCGATGTTCGCCAATGTTGCCGGCGCCTCGCTCTGGGCCTGGACGGCGGTGGGGGCCGCGCTCGAACTGCTGTTGCAGATCATTCCGGTGGCGCTCGGATTCAAGTCGACGATCGACGCCGGGCTCTCGCGCGTCTTCTTCTCCTGGACCCTGCATGCGATCGTCTATTTCTGGCTGATCCCGAGCTACATCGCCTATTACACCATCGTGCCGCGCGCCATCGGCGGACTGCTCTACAGCGACACCATGGCACGGATATCCTTCATCCTGTTCCTGGTGGTCGCGATGCCGATCGGCGTCCATCATGTGTTCGCGGATCCGATGGTGGGCGCCGGCTTCAAGTTCATCCATTCTGCCTTCACTGCGCTGGTGGCGCTGCCGACTCTTCTCACGGTGTTTACGATCTGCGCCTCGGTCGAGATCGCGGCGCGGCTGCGCGGCGGCCGCGGCCTGTTCGGCTGGGTGAGGGCGCTGCCCTGGGACAATCCGGTGATGCTGGCGGTCGCCTTTTCCTTCGTCATGCTCGGTTTCGGCGGCGCCGGCGGCATCATCAATATGAGCTACCAGCTCGATGCCTCCATCCACAACACGCAGTGGATCACCGGCCACTTCCATCTCATCTTCGGCGGCGCCATCGTCATCATGTATTTCGCGATCGCCTATGATCTCTGGCCGCATCTGACGGGGCGCGCGCTGGCCGATGTCGGGCTGATGCGGCTTCAGCTCTGGCTTTGGACCGCCGGCATGGTGGTGACGACGTTCCCCTGGCACTATGTCGGGATCCTCGGCATGCCCCGCCGCATGGCCTATTTCGAGTTCAGCCATCCCGCCCTGGCGCCGGAAGCGCTGTCGGTGATCATCTCGGTGATTGGGGCCCTCATCATCCTGGTCTCCGGCGCATTGTTCCTGGTGATCCTCGCGCGGGGCCAGATGACGCCGAAACAGGATGCCGGCGCCTATCGCTTCAGCCGGGCGCTGCATCCGCCGACGCGGCTTCCGGTGGTGCTCAACAGCCACGGGCTGTGGATCGCGCTGATGATCGTGCTGACCATCACCAATTATGGCGTTCCGATCCTCAACCTTGCGGTCCGGTCGGATACGGCCGTGCCTGCGGTCTATGTGGGAGCGCAGCGATGACGGAGCGTGAGGTGCTGTCGCTGCGCGATCGCCATGTCAGGATCAGCGTCGGGCTGACGCTGGGGCTGCTGGTGCTGACGGTGCTGGTCGGCTTCATCGTGCTGCCTTATGCGCAGCGCGAGTTCGAATTCGCCGGCCTGTGGGACGTGATCTGCCGCGCCGCCGGACTGCCGCGGGACACAGTGGCCGGCTCGGCCAAGCCGGCCGCGCCGACCTCCAAGGTGGTGCTGACCGCGGCGACGCTGGCCAAGCCAAGCCCGCAATCGATCGGCCGCGGCGCAACCCTGGCGCAGCGTTGCGCCATGTGCCACGGCCCGACCGGGATCAGCCGCGCTGATTTCCCCAATCTGGCGGGCCAATATGGCGCGGTGATCTACAAGCAGCTCGAGGACTTCCGCTCCGGCGCGCGGGTGAATGCGGTGATGTCGCCATTCGCGGCCCATCTGTCCGACCAGGACATCGTCGATCTCGCAGCCTACTATGCCTATCTGCCGCGATTGCCGGCCTATCACCCGGAGCCGCAGCGCCAGCCGACGCGCATCGTGGTCTATGGCGCGCCGACCCGCGGCATCGCACCCTGCGGTGCATGCCACGGGAGCCTCGACAACAAGACCGGCAGCCCGTGGCTCGAAGGGCAGTCGGCGGTCTATCTGAAAGCCCAGCTCGAGGCCTTCGCGTCCGGTCAGCGCCGCAACGACATCAGCTCCCAGATGCGCAACATCGCGCGGGCGATGACCTCCGAGGAGATCGACGAGGCCGCGGCCTACTACGCCTCGCAGCCGGTCGAAGCGGTGAATGTGGCCGAATAGGCCGGCCCGCCGCGCTACATTGACCGTCCATTCCTTTGCGTCATCAGGCGAAGAAATGGCCCGTTGACATCTTTCCCCTTTCGGGACCTGAGCTTCCAAAAGCTGACGTCCATTCGGGCGGCGTTTGCCACGCGGGTGCGCGATGGGGCCGGGACGCCGGAGAAATGCGTTGGGCCACGACGGAGAGGGTGTGCACATGGCGCCACCGGATGACTTGAAGCCGCTCGAATATTGCTGAAAATCGCCGTGACGCAGCGATCGCCAACGTCGTGTTTCCAAGCGGCTCGGCGTTGAGCGGGAACGTGTCGGCTTTCCCAGGGGCGGACGAGGCCGATGCCATGCCGCGGCAAGCCGGATCAGAAGAGAGGAGACGTGAGGTCGATGCGCAAGCAATCCTCGATCGGGACTTTCGGCAGTGCCGGCATGGGCCACAAGGCAACTCGGAGCGCAAACACCACGTGAACGTGGCGGTCGGTCTGGTTCAGCACCAACACAGGCGAGGAGATGGTGATGCAGCCGTTGCCGCACCAGAAACTCCCAGACGGCGCGCGACACGCAGCGGCAGCCTGGATCATCTCTCTCGGAATGCCTTGGAAAGCTGGTCCTCGAGCGGCTTGATGAGGTAGGACAGCGCCGTGCGGTCACCAGTGCGGATGTGAATCTCCGCGGGCATGCCCGGGACGAGTTTCTTGCCGTCGAGGCGGGCGAGTTCGAACTCGGGAATCTCGACGCGCACCGTGAAGTACGGCTCGCCCGACCGCTCGTCCTTGCTGAGGTCGGCCGCCACCGAATGCACGAGGCCTTCGAGCTCCGGCGTTCGGCGCTGGTTGAAGGCGGCGAAGCGGACCAAGGCCTGCTGGCTTTGCAGAACCTGATCGATGTCGTGCGGCGCGACCTTGGCCTCGATGACGAGCTTGTCGCCTTCCGGCACGATCAGCATCACCGGCTCGCCGGCATTGATGACCCCTCCGACCGTGTGCACACTGAGCTGGTGGACGATGCCGGATTGAGGCGCGCGGATGTCGATCCGCTTCAACTGATCCTCTGCGGCGATGCGGCGCTCGACAAGGCCGGCCTGCCTGGACTGGTTCTCGGTCAGCTCCTGGAGCACCTGTGACTTGAAATCCTGGTCGATCCGCAGAATTTGCAGCTCGATCTCGGCCACCTTGCCCTTGGTCTGCGCGGCCGAGGCCTTCAACTGCGCGTATTCCCCCTCGAGACGCGCGGCGTCGCGCCGAAGCGCGAGCATCTTTGCGCTGGTCACGAGCTTCTGCACTTCGAGGCCGGCCAGGCTTTCGAGCTCCTTGCCGATCAGCGCGATTTCCTTGGCCTTCGCGGTGATCTGGCCCGTGACTCCCCGAAACTCCTCATTGAGCTGGATCACGCGTTCCCTGAGCTGGGATTTCTGGCCTTCGCGCGAGTCGCGACGACTCGCGAACAGGCTTCGTTCCGCACTGCTCAGCTCGGCAATGGCAGGCTCACCTTTGCGCGCCTCCAATGCCGCAGCCAGCCTGACCTCGGCGAGACCATCCCGCTCCGCCTTCAATCGTGCTTCGCGCACCATGAGTTCGTCGAGCTGCTTGGTGACCGTCTCGAGGTTTGCACGCGTCACGGTCTCATCGAGGCGAAGAAGGAGCTCTCCCTCCTTCACCTTTGCGCCGTCCCGCACCTTGATGTCGCCGACGACGCCGCCGGTCGGATGCTGAACCTTCTTCACGCTGCTATCGACCACGACGAGGCCCGAGGCGATCACTGCGCCGGCGATGTCGGTGCTTGCCGCCCACACGCCGATCCCGCCGAAGAGCAGGAACAGGGCGGCAAGGCCCGACAGCATGTAGCCTTGCACCCGGCCGTTGGCGCTGATCGTGAGCCGTTCGCGCGGCTTCATGAAGCGGCCTCCGCTGTGACGTCGTTGACGACCTTGAGATTGGCGGCTCCGGCGGCCGCCGTGCGTTGAGCAGCAGGCGACGCAGGCTGCAGCATCCGCCGCAGGATCTCCTCCTTGGCACCGAAGGCCTGGACACGCCCGTCGATCAGGGCCAGCACCTTGTCGATCCCCGCGAGAGCCGAGGGCCGGTGGGCGATCACGACGACGATGCCGCCGCGCTCACGCACCGAGCGTATGGCATGCGTGAGCGCGACATCCCCTGCGTGGTCGAGATTCGCGTTGGGCTCGTCGAGAACGATGAGGAATGGGTCGCCGTAGAGCGCCCGCGCCAGGGCTACTCTCTGACGCTGGCCGGCCGATAGTGCACAGCCGCCTTCGCCGACCTCGGTCTCGTAGCCCGCCGGAAGATGCACGATGAGTTCATGGACGCCGGCGGCGCGTGCGGCTGCAATGATCCGTTCGCTCGTTGCGGCCTCATCGAAACGACAGATGTTCTCCGCCACGGTCCCTTCGAAGAGCTCGATCGACTGAGGCAGATATCCGATGTGCCGTCCGAGCTGCGCAGGCGCCCACTGGTCGAGCGCCGCCCCGTCGAGGCGCACGCAGCCGCCGACACCGCTGCCGCTCGATCTCAGCGGCTGCCAGACTCCGACCAAGGCCCGCGCGAGGCTCGACTTCCCCGAGGCGCTCGGTCCGATGATCCCAAGCGCCTCGCCGGCGCTGAGCGCAAAGCCCACGTTGAGGAGAACGGGCCTGGCCGCGCCGGGCGGTGCGACCGAGAGATTTTCGACGGTCAGCGAGGATCTGGGCGCCGTCAATTGGAGGCTCGCGATCGGCTCGGATGGCAGCGCCATGAAGAGCTCCGATAGCCGCCGGTAGCTCTGGCGCGCGGATACGAACCCGCGCCAATGCGCGATCGATGTCTCGATCGGGGCCAGCGATCGAGACATGATGATGGAGGCCGCGATGATCGAGCCGGCGGAGAGGCCGCCGATGATGACCAGATAGGCTCCGAGGCCCAGCATCCCGGATTGCAGGAGCAGCCTGAACACTTTCGAGACGGACGAGATGCCGCCGATTGCGTCGGACGCTTGCAGCTGATCGGCGATATGGACGGCATTCAACTCGTTCCAGCGGTGCGAAAGACGCTGCCCGAGGCCCATCGCCCGCACGACCTCCGAGTTGCGCCGCGCGGCCTCGCCGAAGGCGAGTCGGCGCGAGGCCGAATGTGCGGCGGCCTTCAACGGTCCCTTGCTCCTCATTTCCGTGACGAAGGTCAGCGCCACCAGGACGAGCCCGCCCGCGACACTGAACAGGCCGAGGAGGGGATGAAGCAGGAAGATCACGGCGAGATAGATCGGGATCCAGGGAAGATCGAACAGCGCGGTCGGCCCGAGACCGGAGAGATACGAACGGATCTGATCGAGGTCGCGCACCGGCTGCAGTCCGTCGCCGGACGGCCGTGATCTCAGCGGCAGCAGCTGGACGAGGGCAAACACCCGCTCTCTCAGCGCGTCGTCAATCCTGACGCCGACCCGGCTCATCACGCGTCCGCGGATGAAGTCGAGGTAGCCGTTGCCCAGATAGAGCCCGGCCATCAGCAGCGACAGGCCCACGAGGGTCGGCACGCTCCGCGACGGCAGAACGCGGTCATAGACCTGGAGCATGTAGAGCGAGCCGGTCAGTGCGAGCAGATTGATCGCGCCCGAGAACAGCGCAACGCCAGCAAAGATCGGGCTGCAGCGGGCAAGCGCCTGTTGCAGCGGCCCGCCGAACATGCCTGCCGCACGACGGTCATGCATCGACCATTTTCCGCGCCGGGGGCGGCTGCGGTGCGCCTGCCGCCGTTTGCTTCACCTCGAGATGGCCAACGGACAGCTTGCCGTCAGTTCCGCGCATCCGCATCTTGGGCTGGCGGCCCTCGAACGCGGCTTTGGGTAGCCTCTGGATCAGGCCGGCGAGCACCTTCGCGTCTCCGGCTGCGTGGATGATCCAGGGAACGTTCCCCGCTCGCCATTCGTCCGGTTTCAGGCGCAGCGGTGTCGAAAGATCTGACAGGCGCTGATCGACCTCCTCGGAGACGAGCGCCCACAGGACGGCTGCGACGGGAGCGGTGGCCCCCGTATCCTTCGACTGGGCATCGGCGAGCGCGTACTGCCCGCGCACGATCGCCGGCACCACCAGCCATTCGAGGTCAGCCAGCGATTGATGCTTGTCTCGCGGAGAGCGCATGAGAAGCGTGACGATCTCGCCGAAGGCCGTACCCATCTGTTTGGACGCGATCATCCGCTTCCTGATCTCCTCGGGGGGCAACGCCGCATGGACGGGCGGTGGCTTGCCTTCGTGCGCGGCCACGGATGCAGGCTCGGTCACGGAGGCTCCATTGATCCGCTCCGCGCTGGTGGGACGGGCGGCCGCGTCGTCGCCGCTGCTCCTTTTGCCGAACAACATTGCGATCTCTCCTCTTCCATGAGTTTTGCCACGTCCCTCGTCGCGCAGGAGGGCGATCGGCGGAGTCCTTGATCGGATGTGCTTCCGCGCCCGTCAGCTACACAAGGAGGAAATCCTCGTTGGTCATGGCGAGCCCCTTGGAGAGGATTGCGATCTCGACCGCGCCACCGGCCTTGCTGCCGTTCGCGTCATAGATCAGCACGCCGGTCTCCGCGTTGTAGATGATGTGGTCGTCGGCATCGAGCGCCTTCGACCCGATGCGGAATTCGCAGGCCGATAGGGTCTCGCCCTCCTTGCCGTGAAGCGCCGTGAAGATGTTGCGGTCGAGCCAGATCGTGTCGTCGGCAACGGAGAAATCCGTGATCGTGTCGCGGTTCTCCGCTCCGCGATGGCTCCAGCCGCCATCGTGACTCCAGGCGTTCCACTGACAGCCCGATGACAGCTTCGAGCTGAACACGAAGGCATCGGCGCCATCGCCTCCCGTGAGGACGTCATTGCCTGCCCCGCCGTCGATGAAATCATTGCCAGCGCCACCATCGATGACGTTTGCCTTGCGATCGCCCTCGAGATGATCGTCGAAGGCCGACCCCTTCAGGTTCTCGAAGCCTCGAAGCGTATCGACGCCGGTAGCTTCGCCGGTATCCTGCGCGTCTGTCAGCGCAAGGCTGACCGTGACGGCCGATGTCGCATGCTCGTAGGAGACGGTATCGAGGCCGGAGCCGCCGTCCATATGGTCATCGCCGGCACCGCCCTCGATGACGTCATTGCCCGCGCGGCCGGAGAGATAGTTGTCGCCGGCATTGCCGGTGATCTCGTTGGCCTCGGAGTTGCCGGTGCCGGTTTTGGCGCCGTCGAGCAGCACGAGGTTCTCGACATTGTGCGCAAGCGTATAGCTGATGGCCGCGCTTTTCACCGTGTCGGTGCCGTCGTGACAGCGTTCAATGACCTTATCGTTCCAGCTGTCGACAAGATAGGTGTCGTCCCCACCACGGCCGATGAAGGTGTCGCGCCCGCCACCGCCGTCGAACAGATCGTTGCCGTCGGTGCCAATGAGCCTGTCATTGCAGGAGGTGCCGTGGATGACGGGCGTCTCGTTCACATCGGCGATGGCGAGCGTGTAGGACGCCGAATCCTCATGCCCGCCGGGCAGCGACGCGTCGTCGACGACGACCGTCACATCGACGCTCTGCATCTGCTCGTAATCGAGCTGAACGCCGGCCTTCAGATAGAGCCCGGCGACGCCTGCAATGGTGAGGATCTCGAACATGGCGGCTTGGCTGCCGGACAGGGACAGCGTGTTCTGCCGGAAGGTGCTCGCCGTGTCGGGATCGTTCAGGACGATGTCGGCCACCTTGAGCGGGGTGGTGACGGTCGTATTCTCCGCAATCGACGCGAGCACCGGCGTCAGCGAGATCGAGGCCTTCTCGTTGACGTCGGCGACGTCGATCGCAATCGTCCTGTCGATGCTGAGTCCGCCCGCATCGGTCACCTTCACCGTGATCTCGTGCGATGCGTCCGTCTCGAAATCAAGCGCGTCACCCCGGGCCAGCACGAGCTCGCCGTCGACGATCGCGAAGCGCCCTCCGGCGTCATCGGTCAGCGCGTAGCTGATGACGTCGCCGCTGTCGGGATCAGTTGCCGACAGGACGCCGACCACCGTGCCTGCCGCCGCGTTCTCCGCGACCGGGTTGCTCGCGAGCGCGACCCCGGTCGGCGCCTCGTTCACGTTGGTGACCGCGATGGTCAAGGCGACGCTGGCGTCCGGCGTGGCTCCGACCGCGGCGTCGTCAACGGTGATGACGACGTCGAACTGCGTCTTTCCGCCTTCGAAGTCGAGCGCCGCCCCGGCCTTGAGATACAGCGCGTTGCCGTCGATCTCGAACGAGCCGCTGTCGTCGCCGGCAAGGCCGATCGCGTTCGTGCCCTTGCCGTCATCGGTGACCGCGATGTCGGCGACCTTGATCCGTACGTCGGTTGCCATGTCTTCGGCGATCGACGTCAATAGGTTTGCGAGGGAGATGCCGCTGGGCGCCTGGTTGGCGGCAGGGAGCCCGATGTCCTCGCCGGTCAGCGTTCCGTCGTCGAACTGGAACCGCTCGACGTCGGTGACGGTGTCGATGCTGCCGTCTTGGCGGTTTGCGACGCTCACGACGTTGCCGTCGACGCTGATGGTATAGTCGGAGATCTTGCCGGCGAACACTGCCGTGTCCGTCCCCGCGCCGCCATCGAGAACGTCGTTCCCACCGGCGCCACCCGCGAGCGTATCGTCGCCGGCATTGCCTGTGAGCGCGTCATTGCCCATGCCGCCGGTGAAAGTGACGGCCTCGCGGGTCTGTGCCATGGCCTTCACGGCGCCGATGGCACCTTCACCGGTGACGCCCGAGGCGTCGAGCGTCCGCAACTTGCCAATATCCGTGCCGTCGACCGTCAGATCCCAGCCGGTGTTTCCCGCGATCGTCAGCGTCGTCGTGGCGTCCAGATCGAGCACCTGCGCGAACGCATCCGTCGGCTGCTGGGACAGAGGCGGCTGGTCGATGTTCGGATCGAACGGCGCGTCGTGATAGGAAGCGTCGCGCGAATCCGTCGTGATGGCGACGGTTTCGGCATCGGCCACATGGATCGTGCCATAGTCCACCCCATCCGTCGCCAGTCCGATGAAGCGGAGCGTGATCGAATCGTTCCCTGCGTCGCCAGCGAGATCGAGGTTGAGCGTCCCGAACGCATTCCCGTAGCTCGTGAAGACATAGCCTCCGAGGCCGTCGACGTTTTGCGCTGGATCGGAGACGGAGCGAATGGTCACGTCCGCGTTGTTGACGAGGCCGACGACCGAGTTGTCGACATCGGCGTACGCACCGCCGATGAATCGCAGCTTGGCGAGACTGTCGAAGTCGGCAACGTCGACGACCTGGTTGGTCAGCGACGTCGCATCGAGCTGGAGGATCTCGAAATTCTGGATGCGGTCACTGATGTCGCCAATGGCCGCGGCCACTGCAAAGGTCATGCGCAGCGTGTCACCTGCCACTTCGGTCTCGACCGTCGTGGAGTCCGGCTGCGTGAATGTGGAGACGCCGCCATCGAGCATGCCGCCATTCTGGAACGCGCCACTTCCCAGAATACGGGCTTCATCGTCGCCCGCGCCGAGATCGATGCTGCCGCGCAGCCCGCGGCCGGCATTCGTGGCGGCCTCGTCACCTTGCGTGCCGTCATTCGACAGGTTGACGTCGCCGAGATTCCCGAAGCGGATCAACTCGCTCCCGAAACCGCCCGAGAACGAGTAGTTGGCATTGCCCCCTGCGGTGGCGAGTATGGCATCGTCCAGCGGCGTCTCGATGGTGAGAATTCCGGACTGGCCGTAATAGGAGAAGTGCTCGACCGGACTGAAGCCTGCGAACGGAGCGGCAATCGTCGTGACGTTCGGAATGTACCATTTGATGGCGCCTCCGGCGACATTCTGAAAGGTGAACGATGTCGCGGACGCAAATGACAGGTTGAAGTCGTTGACGGCGGCGCCGTTCCATTTGTCCGCCAGCAGGCCGGAGCCGACCGAGTCCGATATCAGATAGATGCTCGTTGCCGTGTCGTCGATGATCTTGGCGTCGGCGCCCATGTTCAGGCCGAACGACATCAATGTGAGATCGCGCGCGCCCTCCGCAGCGTGGACCGTCACGGTTTCCGTCATCTCCTGGCTGAGATAGTTGTCAATCTGCGCGTAGGATCCGAGCCAGGTCAGCTTCAGCAGCGTCAGCGCATCGCTCTCGATGTCGACTGAACCATAGGTGTGCTCGATGCCGACGGTCTGCAGCATGTCACGCCCGCCGTGCTCGGTTCCGAGGTCGGCAATGGTGACGTCCTGCGCCCAATCGATGACGGCGCCGATCTCGTAGCCGTCATATTGCCGCACGATCGGATCGTAGCTTGGCTGGAAGAACGCGTTCTGGATGACGTCGACGAGCGGGTGCGGAAGTTCCGTCGTCCGGTCCGCAAACTCGATCTTCTCGACATCGTCGAACTTGATGCCGGTGCGCTCGACGACGCCATCGACGACTCTCTCGAAATAGACCGTCTGATTGTTGAACCCAGGGTTGACCGCGTCGAGCATATAGAGGCGGTATTCGGATCGCGCGCCGGCGAGCACCAGCGTATCGATGCCCTCTCCGCCAGAGACGTAGTCGACGTCGCCGGTGCCCGGCAGCAGCCGGTCGTTGCCGTCGCCGCCGATGAGCTGATCGCTGCCGGAGCCGCCGACGATGAGGTCGTTCCCGTCACCGCCGACCAGGAGGTCATCGCCGCTCAAGCCATAGAGCTTGTCGTTGCCGGATCCGCCATTCAGGGTGTCGCCGTGGGCGCCGAGATATTTCCAGGTTTCGTCGTTGGTCTGATCGTCGCTGCCGATGATCAGGTCGTTGCCGCCGCCGCCGAAGATGGAGTCTCCCAGCAGCGGATAGGCGCCGCCGCCGATCAGCGTATCGTTGCCGTCGCCGGCGATGATGGTATCGAGACCTGCGCCGCCGTCGACGAAATTGTTGCCGCTGCCGGTGAAGATGATGTCTTCCCCGCCCAGACCGTAGATCTCATTGTCTCCAAAATCGCCCCTGAGCGTCTCGCTCGCGGCAGTGCCGGTGATGGTCCCGGCGCCCTGGCGGTCAGCCTCGGAGGTGGTGACCGTTGCTGTTGTATCGGCGGTTCGATCGCCGGCGCTGACGATAGGTTGCGGAGTGGACGAGACGACGACGATGTCGTCGAACGACAGGTCCGCCGGTGTCTGGGCGAGCAGCGCGAACTGCACGGCAGCGCTGCTGCCACTGCCGTCGGCATCGAAGAACAGGGCGCCGGTTGCCGCGTCGTAGATGATGCGGTCGGCAGCCGTCTCCGCGCCCTGGCCGATGACATAGAAGACATCGGCATCGAGCGTTCCGAGATTGAGCCCTGCGAAGATCGACGAGTCCAGCCAGATCGTATCGACGTGATGGGCGAAATCGAGAATGATGTCGAGATTGGTCGCAGCGTTCAGGGCGCGGTCGAACAGGAAGTGGTCGGCGCCCTCGTCACCCTCGAGAATATCATTGCCGGCACCGCCCGAGAGGGTGTCGCTGCCTTCGCCGCCGCTCAGCGTATCGCCGCCGCGCATGCCGTACAGCCGGTTGTCGAGGGCGTTGCCCGCGATATCGTCGTTGCCATCTCCGGTGACGGCGTTCTCGATCTCGGTGCCACCCGCCAGCGTCAGGAATGCGGCTCCGTTCACGGTCGAGGTGGCGCCTTCCGCAAGCGAGATGACGAGATTGCCGGACATCGCGGCCATGTCGAGCCAGTCTGCGCTGCCCCCATCGTCGCTCAACGTCTGGCGGGAGCCGTCCTTGGCCAATGTGGTCAGGATCTCGTTGGTATAGTGATAGACGTCGCTGTCGAGATCGTTGCCGCCGGAAGCGCCATCGCGGCCGTGCAGTGTGACCGTGGCCGCGCTGAGAAGGCCCGGATCGTTGCCGAACCAGGCGTCCGTGATGCGCAAGGTCCAGACGCCGTTGGCATCCTCTCCCCGGAAGGCGTTTGCGCCGAGTGCGAGATGCACCCCACCGGTCGCGTTGTCGAACAGGAAGTCCCGGTTGAAGTCGGCGAGCTCGACGACCGTCCCGTCGGGAGATATCAGCGAGATGCTGAGGTCTGCGAGATACTTCGTTCCGATACCCTCGACACCGCCGAAGATGTCGATCACGACCGAAGCCGTCGCCGAACTGTGGGCAATGTCGAGGTCGATGTTGACGAACTCGACGTCGAATTCATTGCCCGAGAAGTCGAATGTGATGTCGGTGTTGGTCAGGTCGTTGATCACCGCGCCCGTGGAGAACGTCGACGAGAACGACATTTCGTTGGCGCTGACCTGGGGAGCCGCAAACAAGCCCCACACCTCGGCCATGCGCACGGCGTTGTAGGCGTCGATGGCGCCAAAGCCGTAGTCGGCCGAAAAGTGCAGGCCGCCGCCGTTCCAATTGCCGGCATTGTTGTAGAACCAGCTGTTATCCTCGGACGCCGTGCGATTGCCGCCGATACCGCTTCCGATCTCCCGCGCCGAGTAGGCGAGGATGGTCTGCACGTCGCGCCAGCCGAGATCGGCGTTGGCATCCAGCATCAGGGCGACAGCGCCGGAGACGATGGGCGTTGCTCCGGAGGTGCCGCCGAACTGGTTCGTGTAGTCGGACGGCACGATGACATCGCCGCTCATGTTGTATCCGAGCTCGCCTTGCAGGTCGGTCGTGACGAGGCCGGGATCGATGTGTACGCCGGGCGGGTCGAGGAAGCCGCGGCGATCGCCGCTCGACGGCGCCGAGACGAGCAGATTGGCGCCGAAATTGGAGTACCAGGCGGCGTCGCCAGTCGCATCATAGGCGCCAACCACGATCGTCGCGCGTGATGTGTCCGCGGCGTCGCCGTTGGCGTTGAGATCGTCGTTGCCGGCCGCCTTGGTAATGATCGTTCCTAGTCCGCCGCGGCCGGACTCGACCGCCGCCATCCAGCCCGCAACGATCTGCGCGTTCGAGGCGCTGGCCGCCTGGTAGAAGATCGGCTGCGCGCCCCAGCTGTTGGAGATGATGTCGAACTGCCCGGCATGGCCAAGTGCCTCGATGAACCCCGTGAAATTGCTGTTGATGTCGGCGGCTCCGCCGAAGATCGGGACACCGGTGATGCTGCTGCCATAGGCCACGCCGACCGCGCCGAAGCCGTCGCGTGCAGCGGCGATCAATCCTGCGACCGCCGTGCCATGCGCACCGCCGTATCCCAGCGTGACAGGGAGGCTGGCGTCGAGATGCTCGCCGCCGACGACGACTTCCAGGCTGGCGTCGTAGTTCGATTCAAGGTCCGGATGTTGCGTCTCGATACCGTCGTCGTAGATGCCGACGTGGACACCGCTGCCCGTGAATTCTTCCCAGATCTTCTGAATGTCGCCGAGAAGGCCGAAATGCCATTGATCGTCGAACAGGTCATCGGTGGGAGGCGGCTCTGTGGATGACGTGGCGGTCGAGACCGCCGTCGTGACCGCGCTCGAGCCGTCGGAGGGCGGCTGTTTCGAGATGACCGGCGCTGGCAGCGTTGCGTAGACCGGGGCAGTCTCGCCGGAGGGAGACGACGGAGAGAGCGGAACGGTGCCGGTTGCCGAAAGCTCGCTGTCGACTGCGAGATCGATGCGCGGAGCATTCCGAGAGGCTGCGTCGGTCGTTGTCATCAGATCTTTCCCGTTCAAAGGCGTCATGTCGGGCCGACGTGATCCGGCCGTTGCGAAAAGCGCTCGGTCGTGTGGGGGGCGTTACCCACCGGTCGTGGTCACCGTCGTCTTACCGTCCAATCGCAGCGGTGGTTCTGCGCCGTAGCCTGATAGCCGAGCGTACGCTTGGAGAGAGTGCGCGCGCCCCGCAGCTCGTCCGTGGGTGTGCATGTCCCAAATGCGCTGCCTCCTTTGGTTCCGTTGTCGAACGTGCGTGACTGCAGCATTCGCGGCTTCACGTATTCCGGCTCTCGGCCGAAATACGTCGCAGCGCTCGTCAGAGCGCCAGTCGGTCTGATGACGGCGCATTGTTGCGACGTCTCGTCGATCAGTTAGTTCATCGACCTATGTGGCAAAAATTCGAGAGATGATTGCGATGTATGGCGTTCGAGGCGCGTTGCCGATCCGTCGATGAGATGTCTCTGATGATGAATGACGTGGCAAAGAAACAGCCGGACGTTCGAGAATGTCCTGTTCGCGCAGCTATTTGTAGCCGGGCACGAAGCAAGACTGATCGTAAAGTTTGGTGGGAAGCTTCACGCGAATAATAAAAATTAGAAAGCCTGAAGACTTGGCGTGATACGGGATCGTCGAAGATGGCCTGGGAAAACGACGTGGCACCGTCGGGAAGTGCATCGCCTGTTGATCGGGATAAATCTCACCAGCGGCGGGTGTGAGCTCCAGGTGAGAATGAACGCGCCGGCGATTCTCGCCGAAGCCGATTGGCGCGGTCCGAAATCAGAAAAGGCCCCGGCCACTTGGGGAGCCGGAGACCGGGGTGGGTTTTGGAAAGATGATGATTGAAGGAAGGATCGTCTGCCAGGACTCGCGCGTGAAGCCCGAAGTCGCGACTACATGTCAGGACAGAACACGCTATTCGAATCGGGAATTTCTCTATCTCAGTTCGGGAAGATGTTGGTGTGACGAAGTCCATCGCGAAACAATGAGCTGCTGAATGGCGTTGGGAGTAGCTGGCGCTGGGCCGCAAAACCGATCATCTGGCGCGGCAGATCGGCGTCCGGGGTCTTCTCCACCAGCGTGCGCAGGTTCATCATGCCGCCGGTCATCGGTGGTTCCTCGGCGAGGTCGGTCTTGGCGGTCATCCGCCGCGCGATATCGATGACCCGTTCGTCGGCGCCCGCTCGGCGGAGAAACGTCCCGTTGACATATTTTCCCTTTCGTCGGACTTGGGCTCTCCACGAGCCGGATTTCAGTCCGGTGAATGTTGCACGTGTGTGCGCTCCGTGTGCGCTGAGGCGGCGAAGAGCCGGAAAAAGCATCGCGCCGTGGCGTAGAATAGGGTGCACACAAGGCGGCCCAACGAACTGAACATGCTAAAAAATGAAGCGATATCAATCACATAGATTTTCCGTGGCGCCGATGATGGATTGGACGGATCGGCATTGCCGGGTGTTCCATCGGCTGCTGACGCGCCGGGCGCTGCTCTATACCGAGATGGTCACGACGGGCGCCGTCATTCACGGCGACCGCAAGCGGCTACTCGGCTTCGACGCCAGCGAGCATCCGGTGGCGCTGCAGCTTGGCGGCTCCGATCCGGCGGATCTCGCCACCTCGGCGAGGATCGGCGAGGACTTCGGCTATGACGAAATCAACCTCAATGTCGGCTGTCCGTCGGACCGGGTGAAGGACGGGCGCTTCGGCGCGTGCCTGATGGCCGAGCCTGCGCTGGTCGCGGCCTGCGTTGCGGCGATGAAGCGCGCGGTGACGATTCCCGTCACCGTGAAGTGCCGGATCGGCATCGACGATCAGGATCCGGAGATCGCGCTCGATGCGCTCGCCGATGCCGTGGTGGACGCCGGCGCCGACGCCCTGGTCGTGCATGCGCGCAAGGCCTGGCTGAACGGCCTGTCGCCGAAGGAGAACCGCGACATCCCGCCGCTCGACTACGACCGGGTGTACCGGTTGAAGGCGCGGCTGCCGCAGGTGCCGGTGATCATCAATGGAGGCATCACCAGCATCGAGGCCGCGCAACGGCATCTTGCGCATGTCGACGGCGTGATGCTCGGGCGCGCGGCCTATCAGGAGCCGTGGCGGCTGCTCGATGTCGATCCCGTGCTGTTTGGCGAGGCTGCGCCGCATGCGTCGATGAAGGAGGCGCTCGCCGCGCTCGAACCCTATATCGCGCGTCAGCTCGGGCAGGGCACGCGGCTGCACGCGATCACGCGGCATCTCGTTGGTGCCTATCACGCGGTGCCTGGCGCCCGCGGCTTCCGCCGTCATCTCGCCGAGCGCGGCGTCAAGCCCGAGGCCGGCATCGAGGTGCTGCGCGAGGCGGTGGCGATGGTCGAGGAGCGCACGCCAGCCGCCGCGCTCGCTTGAGTCAACGGTCGGCGGACAGCAACTCGGCCACGGCCTGCCGCGCGACCGCATTCTCTTCCGGCAGGCCGATCGAGATGCGCAGCCAGGTGTCGAAATGCGGCTGGGCGCGGCCGATGATGATGCCGCGAGCGGCGAGCGCCGCGGCAGCTTCGGCATGTGGACGGCCGCAATCGAAGAACACGAAGTTGGCCTGCGAGGCGCTGAAGCGACGGCCGTGCCCGCGCAGCAGCCCATGCCACGCCTCGCGCTCTGCGGCGACCTTGGCCCGGACATCGTCGACGTAGTTGCGATCATCCAGGCTGGCCATGGCGGCGACGAGGCTCAACCGGCTGAGGCCGAAGAAGGCGCCGATGCCCATCTGCTTCAGGCCTGCAGCCAGCGGCTTCGGCGCCAGCGTGGCGCCGATGGCGAGGCTCGCCAGTCCGTAGATCTTCGAGAATGTCCTGAACACGGCGACATTGGCGCCCTCGCGCAGCAGCGGCGCGACGGTGCGCGCGGCGAAGTCCGGCAGGAATTCGAGATAGGCCTCGTCGACGATCACGAGCGTGCGCGTCGACAAGGCGCGAACGGCTGCGATGAAGTCTGCGGCGTCGCTGACGGTGCCCGACGGATTGTGCGGGTTGACGAGATAGACCGCGCGCGTGGTGCTGTCGACGGCGGCCGCGATGGCCGGCAGGTCGTTCTCGAGCCGCGCGTTCAGCGGCACGCCGACCACGCGTCCGCCCGCCGGCGCCACCGCGTCGATCAGCGCGGTGTAGCCCGGCTCGGAATAGACGAAGCTGCCGCCGGGACCGTCCTGTGCGGCGAGGTAGAGGCCGAGCACGTTGAGATTCTCGCCGAGCACGATCTGATCCGCCGGGATGTTGTCGCGCGCGGCGATCGCAGCCGTGAGGTCGTCGACCTCGCGGCCGGTGTAGCGCGCCAGGCCGGCGAGATCGGCCCGGATGGCGTCGACAGCCGCGGGCGCGGGGCCGAACGGGTTTTCGTTCAGCGAAAGCTGGATCGGAGATCGGGGCAGGGTGTCGGCCATGGGATGCGACCCTAGGCCGACAGTCGCCGTCGCCGCAAGCCAATGGCCGTTGCGGACACACTCTCAGCTGCGATCGGGATAGCCGTGCAGCATCAGCCGGTCGGAGCGGACCTCGAAGCGCTCGAGCCGGTCGAGAAAGCTCATGCCGAGCAGGTTGGTCTTCATCTGGCCGTGCGGCACGACCAGCGCGGGAACGGAGCGCTCCACGAGCTTGCCGATCGCGAGCCGATCGAGCGTCAGCCGGGCCGCCTTGGTGTGGCCGCCCGCGGTCTCGACGTCGACGTCGTAGTTCAGCAATTCGAGCGGCAGTCCGGCGGCCTTGGCGGTCTCCCAGGTCAGCACCACCGAGGTCGCGCCGGTGTCGACCACCATCGGCGCGGTGACGCCATTGATCTTGGCGCGCAGCGCGAACTCGCCGCCCCTGGTCCGCTCGATCTCGACGGCGTTGGTCGGAGGGCTCGCCTTTGCCCTCAAGGCCCGGCTGCGCAGCATCTCCGAGACGGTGTCGCTGGCCAGCGCGGCCTGCTCGGGATCCTTGTAGACGATCACGGCGCTCGCGGTGACCACCATGGTGACGAGGACCAATGCGATCTTGTTCATGCCCGGCCTCCGACGGATGCGGAGGCGCTCAGCCGCGCTTGCGCGCCATGGCTGGCAGGCCGGCGTCGTTCATGCGCGAGGCAAGCCCGTCCATCACCGCGAGCCGTTCGTCGCGCGACATGCCGCCCCATCGCGCGATCTCCGGCAGCGTGCGGCCGCAGCCAAAGCACAGCTTGGTCGTCGGGTCGATCATGCAGACGGCGATGCAGGGCGTGTCCTGGCTCATCCCGCCAGTCAAAGAGGGTTTGGTCCGGCTTTGCAAGTGCCATCATCTCACAGTCCCGTTCCGGCATTCATGATCGGTTTGCGCAGCAGTCGCCGCTTCTCCTGGGCGGGCGCGGTGGCAGGGTCAGGTTGCAGCGGCGGCGCCTCGTCGGACAGCGGCGCCAGCGCCGACATCACCCGCTCCGGCGGGAAGGTGACGATCACCTCGGTGCCGATGCGGACCTTGGATTTCAGCGTGAAGGTGCCGCCATGCATCTCGATCAGGTTCTTGGCGATCGGCAGGCCCAGGCCCGCGCCCTGTTCGGCCGATTTGATCGAGTTCGAGCCCTGGCCGAACGAGGCGAGCACGATCGGAATTTCGTTCTCGGGGATGCCTGAGCCGGTGTCCCTGACGCTGAGATATTGCCCGCCCGACGCCGTCCAGCCGGCCTTCAGCCAGATCTCGCCGCCCTGCGGGGTGAACTTGATGGCGTTGGACAGCAGATTGAGAACGACCTGGCGGATGGCGCGCTCGTCCGCCCACAGCCGCGGCATCTTCTGCTCGAACACCTCGTGGATGGTGAGGCCACGGCTGGAGGCGCGCAGCTTGAGCAGGTGATGGCAGTCGGCGATGACGTGCACCAGCGCGACGGCTTCCTCGTTCAGCTCGTAGCGGCCGGCCTCGATGCGCGAGAGATCGAGGATCTCGTTGATCAGGTTGAGCAGGTGGACGCCGGAGTTGTGAATGTCGGCGGAATATTCCTTGTAGACCGGCACCGCATGCGCGCCGAAGATCTCGCTCTTCATCACCTCGGAGAAGCCGAGGATGGCGTTCAGCGGCGTGCGCAGCTCGTGGCTCATCTGCGCGAGGAAGCGCGACTTGGCGACGTTGGCGGCCTCGGCGCGGTAGCGCGCCTCGTCGGAGATCGCCTTGGCCTGTTCGAGCTCGCCGATCAGCGCGTCCTTCTCGGCGCGCGCCTCGAGCGTCGCGAGCGTCGTCGCGTGCAGCTGGTGCGCCAGCAGCACGAAATAGCCTTCGGCCGCGACAGCAAATCCGGCCAGGAGATAGTTGTCGAATGTGCCTGACAGCGCGAGGCTGAGCGTGATCGCGACCGTCACCGGCGCGGTGACCGCAACGGCTGCGATCGGCAGGTTGGCGGCGAGCATGCTGGAGACGGCGATCACCAGCAGCATCAGGAACATCATCAGCGTGCCCGACACCTCGGCAAGCGCGGGGTGGATGAGGATCGCCATCCAGCACACGCCATAGAGCAGGTCGAGCAGCACGAAGCGCGTGCGCCAGCGCCGCGTCGCCGCCAGCGACGGCTGGTCGGCGAGGAAGTTGTTGCAGTTGCGGACGATGGCGGCGTGGATGCAGAGCACGCCGAGCGTCCAGGCGCCGGCAGCGATCGTATGCAGCCAGACGCTCAGCATCAGGCCGGTGGCGACCACCAGCAGAATGACGATGTAGGACGCGGAGATGCGGGTCTGCGCGTATTGCCGCAGCAGCTCGCGATCGAAGGCGGGCCGCGTGCCCGAGGTCGACGTCAGCCGGTCGCGCGCCTCGCGCACCCGCTGCTGCGCGGCCCGGCGCTGGGCCGCCGGTGCAAGCGCCGGCGGATCGGCCGGAAGCTCGACGACTTCGGGCTTTTCAGCGGGTGTACTCATCAACAACACAAATCCTGCCCGGGGCCGCACGGGCTGCTTTCTGCATCCTCTATAACTGGCTCGAAATCCTTAAGACGGATTATAGACAACGAAAAATTTGCGTTAACCCGGCGTTAAAATTAACCATTGCGGCGAGCAACGGCGCCACGCACACGCAGCCGTCGCCAGCCGATCACGATGCCGGTGATGCTGAAGGCAAAGCCTGCCGCGCACAGACCGACGATGAGGACAGTGCGCAGCGTCCTGTGCGCGAGCAACGTCGGAAAGTTCAACGTATGCAGCGCCTGGTAGAGCCAGCGGTAGGCGCGTCGGGAGGGATCGAGCTTCTCGAGCACGGCGCCGGACGCGGCATCGATGTGATACCAAATGTTGCCGCACACCGCGCGATACACCGGCGCCCCCGGCACATTCGATGTGAACGGATAGTCGTCGCTGGCCTCGATCTCGGCGGACCGCGCGCAACCGGCGCCCAGTCGTGCCGTCGCTTCATTCACCTCGGCCGGCTGTAGAAATCGGCCGACGATCTGCGGCGAGTGGCCCTCGATCACCGCGATCTGCTGCTGCGTGGCAGCGCGCCGGATGCGCTGATGCAGGCGGCCGCCGAAGGCGAACCAGTCGACCTCGCGGACATCACCGTGCACCGCCGACAGCGTGTCCGGCATGAGGCTCTGCCAGTCCGGCGTGCCGACCAGGACGGCCTGTTCCGAGTCGGTCAGACGACCGGTCGTGAACAGCCGGCCGTGGTCCATCGACAGCCAGCCGCTGACGATCCAGGTCAAGACGAACTGCATGCAGACGAGGCCCGTCCAGTGATGCCACTGGTGCCAGCCACGGTAACGCGACGACAGCCGCGCCCGGCGCAGCTTCAGCCTGATCGGGCCGAGCAGGGCGCCGGTCAGGGCGGCCATCACGCCCGCCAGCGAGAGCCACCAGACGGTGACGTTCCACGCCGCCCAGTCCTTGCGCAGCACGGTCGGATAGATCCAGTGCACGACGCTGCCGACGTAGTTCCAGCCGCGTTCGTAGCGCGTCGTGTCGAGCATCACCTCGCCGGTCCGGGAGGAGACGTAGAGCTCGGTGCCCTCGGCATCGTTGAGCGCGACCCGGTAGAGCGGGCGGTGCGGATCGAACCGGTTCGGCACCGTCCATTGATCGTAGCCATCGCGTGCGACGACCGCGGCGCTCGTGGTGTCGAGCCCTCGGCGTTGCGCGGCCGCGCTGGCAACGGACAGCGCGAGATCGGGCGAGGTGACATCGGCCGCCGCAAGCGTGTCGGCATGAACGGCCATGCTGCGGCCGGCGGCGGAGATCACATAGATAGGGCCGTCCGGCCGTTGCGCCAGCCGGATGCGGTTGGGCTGGCCGATCCCGCTTGCAGCGAGCGCCTCTGCCGGGCTGCGCAGCGGTGCCGCGAGATCGAGCGGCGCCAGTCCGGCGAACCGCTCGCTCTCCGTCTGCGCCGGAAACGGCACGAAATGCATCACGATGCCGGTCGCGAACCACAGCACGAACAGCGGGCCGAGCGGAATGCTGAGCCAGCGATGCGTGAGGATCAGCGCCCGGATCATGCGCTAGAACTTGAACGAGGCTTCGACCTCGTAGGTGCGGGGCGCGCCCAGGAAGATCTGGTCGGGATAGAACGGATCGCTCCAGGCGGCGTAGCGCTTGTCGGTGACGTTGCGGACGCGGAAGGCGAGGCGGGTGCTGGTCGCGGTGGCGAACAGCGGCACCTTCGGCAGGTCGACGAAGGCGAACAGGTCGGCCGTGGTGTAGGCCAGCAGCTTCACGGTGTTGGCATCGGTGCTCCAGCGATCGCCGACATGGCGCACCGAGAAGCCGAGCTCGACCGGCCACCAGCCGGGATTGAGGAAGCGGTAGGAGCCGCCGCCGTTGACGATCACGGCGGGGATGTTTGGCGGCGTGTTGCCGGAGAACGAAGCGCTGCCGTCAGCCAGGTCATAGTCGGCATAGCGGGCGCGGACGTAGGCGACATTGCCCCACAATCTGCTCTCCGGCGTCGGCCGCACCGCGGCTGAGAACTCGACGCCCTGCGACTTGACCTTGCCGGCCAAGTTGAGCTGCTGGCCGGCCTGCGCGCTGTAGACATTGTTGCGCTCGATGTCGAACGCCGAGAAGGTCCATTCGGCGCGGCCGTTCCAGGCGAGCTGCTTGACGCCGGTCTCGTAGCTGCGCGAGTCCGACATGGTCAGGTTCTGCGTCGGGCTCAAGAGAAAGATGCTGTCGGCCGAAATATCGCTCGCCGTCGCGTATTGGCTGTAGAAGATGGTGCCCGGCAGCGCCTCCCAGGTATAGCCGATGCGGCCCGTGACCGGCTGCCAGCTCTTCGAATAGGGGAAGCCGGGCCGCTCGGCGCCGTTCCTGATCCAGTTGCGATCGAGCGTGAGCGGGTTGTAGCGCAGGCCGCCGACCAGGGCGAAGGTGTTCGTCAGCTTGAGCCGGTCCTCGAGATTGAGCGCGACGCTGTCGATCGTGGCCGTCTGCAACTGCGTTCTCAAGTCGCCATAAAAGCCGCGGTCGAAGCCGACCAGCGGAACGGGCTCGCCGGGAAAGTTTGCCGCGCCGGGGCGCGTAAAGTCGGTATGGGAGCTCTCGACCGAGCCGACCAGGCGGTTGTCAAGACCGAAGATGCTGCCGTTCCAGGTGACGTCAGTGATGTTGCCGACGATGTTGTGATTGTGGTGGACGAAGAAACGTTCCCGATCGACTTGTTTGGTGAGCGAGTTGTAGGCCGAGATCTCGTTATTGTACCAGTCGCGGCTCGCATTGTAGTTGTAGATCTGGCTCCGCAAGGTGACGGCATTGTTCAGGTCCCACTCGAAGCCGCTGCGGACCCACGACTCCTTGATCGTCTTGTGGCCGTCGACCACATTATAATTGGTCGACAGCGTGCGGCGGTCGATCGTCACGGCGTCGAGATTGCTGCTGTTGTAGGCGGATATCTTGCTGCCCGAGACGATGCCGGCGGTCGCATTGGTGCCGCTGTCGGCCGCCGGCACCAGCGGCGTGCCCTCATAGGGCTTGGCCTTGTAGTCCTTGAACTCGGCGGCGACGAACGTCCTGAAGCTGTCCGACAGGCGATAGTTCAGCTGGCCGGAAACGTGGACGTTCTTGAACTCGGTGTCGTCGATGAAGCCGACTTCCCTGGTCCGGCTGATGTCGAAACGATAGTCGAGCCCCGGGACGGTCGTGCTGCCGCCGGAGCCGAAGCCGCTGCGGAACGTGCCGCGCTGGTCGAAGCCGACGAACGCCTCGTTATGCACCGGGCCCGTGTGCGGCGCCTTGGTTACGAAGTTGATGGTGCCGCCGACCGCGCCCTGGCCCGAGATCAGCGAGGAGGGGCCCTTGAGGAACTCGACGCGGTCGAGGTTGTACGTCTCCATCGTCAGCGCGGTGAAGCCGGTCGGTCCGATATTGATGCCGTTGTAGAGGACGCTGATCTGGTTGCCCTGGAAGCCGCGCATCGCGAAGCCGACATCATTCGGCGCATCGCCCGCGCTGACGCCGGTCGCGCCTTTCACCGCGTCCACCGTCGTGTGGTAGCCCTGCTCGCGCAGCGTCTCGGCGCCAACCACTTCGACGGTCGCCGGCACCTCGCGCGCGGTGAGACCGAGGCGGCTGCCGGCGGCGGCCGGTGCATTGCCGTTGAGCGGCGTCGCCACCGCCGTGGCGGAGGAGGGGACGGTCGGTTGGGTAGCCTGCGACGGCGCCGTGACGCGCCGGGATGCCGCCCGGCGTACCGCTGGAGCGGTGTTCCTCGCCGGCGACGGGGTCCGGCCGGCGGTCGGCCGCTGTCGGGGAGCGTCAACGGTGACGTCCGGCAGCACCGTGTCGGCCGCTGCCCTGCGACCCGGCTCGAACGCCTGCTGCGCGCCGGCGCTAGTGGTCGCGGAGCAGCCCGCCGCCACCAGTGCCGCCAACGATACTGATCCCCACAAACTCCGCACGCTCATGTCGATTCCCATCGCGGCTCCCGATCGTGCCGGACGCCGCGTCCCCTTGCGTTCACGATGACAGTCCAAGCGTTAGCCCAACTCCGCCAATATGTAATGTTATAACATTACATATTTGGCATTCTGCTGCGGCGTGTCTCGATCTGGCAACACATGCGAACGGCTAGCGATTGGAACAGGTATCAGCGCGTTGTGGGGCGTGCAATCACGCGACACTGGCGGGAAGCGCGCGGACAGGTCGCGCGCGGGATCGGCGATGCCGGAGATCGTGGCGGGCAGCGATGATCCTGCCGCCGCCCGAAGCGGCGGCGACAGGGAGGGCCGTCGCGACGACGGTTTACTTCTCCAGCCGGGCCAGCAGGCTCGACGTGTCCCAGCGCTTGCCGCCGAGCTTCTCGACCTCGGAGTAGAACTGATCGACCAGCGCGGTCACCGGCAGATGGGCGCCGTTGCGGCGGGCTTCGGACAGGCAGATCGACAGGTCCTTGCGCATCCATTCCACCGCAAAACCAAAGTCATATTTGCCGTCGTTCATGGTCTTGTAGCGGTTCTCCATCTGCCAGGACTGGGCGGCGCCCTTGGAGATGGTCTCGATCACGGCGGGAACATCGAGGCCCGACTTCTTGGCGAAATGGATGCCTTCGGACAGGCCCTGCACGAGGCCGGCGATGCAGATCTGGTTGACCATCTTGGTCAGCTGGCCGGAGCCGGCCGGTCCCAGCAGCTTGCACATGCGGGCATAGGCGGCGATGACCGGCTCGGCGCCGGCATAGGCGTCGGCCGTGCCGCCGCACATCACGGTCAGCACACCGTTCTCAGCGCCCGCCTGACCGCCGGAGACTGGTGCGTCGATGAATTTGAAGCCGGCCTTGGTGGCTGCGGCGTCGAGTTCACGTGCCACTTCAGCCGACGCGGTGGTGTGGTCGACGAAGGTCGCGCCCTTGGTCATGCCAGCGAAGGCGCCATCCGGGCCGATGGTGACCGAGCGCAGGTCGTTGTCGTTGCCGACGCAGCACATCACGAAATCCTGGCCCTCGGCGGCCTGCTTCGGCGTCGCGGCGGTCTTGCCGCCGAACTTGTCGGCCCATTCCTTCGCCTTGGCCGCGGTGCGGTTGTAGACCGTGACCTCGTGACCACCCTTCTTCACGAGATGTCCCGCCATGGGGAAACCCATGACGCCGAGACCGATGAAAGCGACTTTAGCCATGTGAGCTACCTTGACCTTGGGGTTCTGCCGACGGCCTTGAACGGGCCGGGCTGTTCTTGGAAGGAACACATCAGCATCCGGCGCGGATCGCGGCGGCCTGCTGGACGCCGCACCATAACGGCTTGTCGGGCAGGGGCAACGGCTTCGTGACGGATGCGAAAGCGCGCGGCCGTGCTAAAGAGGCATCATCATGACGGCTTGCAAAGCCGTCATCGGGCAACGAAATCCGAAGATATCAACCAGCCAGGGAGTGTCTCGCATGGGCGTCAGCGTCGGCGTGCTCGATCATTTCAACATCCGGACCCGCAACCTCCAGGAGACGGTGCGCTTCTATCAAGACGTGCTCGGGCTGGAGAACGGCGCCCGGCCGAACTTCGCCTTTCCCGGCGCCTGGATGTACAGCGAGGGCCGCCCCGTGGTGCATCTCGTCGATATCTCGCCGACATCGGAGGCCCAGAAGCCGGACTCCGGCGTCGTCCATCACGTCGCCTTCGTCAGCCGCGGCTTTGCGGGGATGAAGGCCCGGCTTGCGGCCAAGGGCATGCCGTTCGAGGCGCGGCAGGTGCCGGGCGGCGAGCTGTGGCAGATCTTCGTCCGCGACCCTAACGGCGTGATGATCGAGCTCAATTACGAGGCAGCGAAAGAGCAGGCCGAAGATGCGCCGGACGAGACCGCTGCGGATATCGGAACCATGGTGGCGTTTTGAGCCGGCCGGGCTTATGAAGCAGCGCAACAGAAGGCTGGAGCGATCCCTTTCGCTCGTGCGGAAGATCGCGTCCGGCCAAGACGATAGGACGCGATGATGTGGCGCGTTCTGAACTTATTCAGGAGACGCGCCGTGAGCGTGACGCAAGAGCAGGTTGTCGAGGCACTCAAGCGGGTCCGCTCGCCGCGCGGCGTGGCGCTGCCCGATTCCGGCGTGCTGTCGCCGATCACCGCCAATGACGGCAAGGTGTTCTTCTCAATCAATGTCGAGGCCAGCGAAGCCCGCGCCTGGGAGACCACCCGGGCGCAGGCCGAGGCCGCCGTGCGCGCCATTCCCGGCGTGACCATGGCGATGATCGCGCTGACCGCCGAGCGCAAGGCCGGCGCAGCGCCGGCCCCCGCGCCGCGGCAGGGCGGCGTGCAGCCGGTCTCGGCGCATCGTCCGCATCAGCACCAGCATCCTTCCGATTCGCCGATGTCCCGGCAGGCGCCGATTCCCGGCATCGCGGCCGTCATCGCCGTGGCCTCGGGCAAGGGCGGCGTCGGCAAGTCGACCACCGCGATCAATCTGGCGCTGGGCTTGCGCGATCTCGGCCTCAAGGTCGGGCTGCTCGATGCCGACATCTACGGTCCCTCGGTGCCGCGCCTGACGGGCCTGCAGGAGAAGCCGCAGCTCACGCCCGAGAAGAAGATGATCCCGCTGACGCGCTTCGGCCTGTCGATCATGTCGATCGGCTTCCTGGTCGAGGAGGACTCGGCGCTGGTCTGGCGCGGGCCGATGGTGATGTCGGCGATCAACCAGATGCTGCGCGACGTCGCCTGGGGCACGCTCGACGTCCTCGTCGTCGACATGCCGCCCGGCACCGGCGATGCCCAACTGACTCTCGCGCAGAACGTCCCGCTGAAGGGCGCCGTGATCGTCTCGACGCCGCAGGATCTCTCGCTGATCGACGCCCGCCGCGGGCTTGCGATGTTCCGCAAGGTGAATGTCCCCGTGCTCGGCATCATCGAGAACATGAGCTACTTCCAGTGCCCGCAATGCGGCACGCGTTCCGACATCTTCGGCCATGGCGGCGCGCGCCACGAGGCCGAGCGTCTCGGCGTGCCGTTCCTCGGCGAGATCCCGCTGCACATGGACATCCGCTCGACCTCGGATGCCGGCAATCCGGTCGTCGAGAGCGAGCCGAACGGACCTCACGCCGCGATCTACCGGACCATCGCGTCCGCCGTCCGCGACCAGCTCAAGGGCGCCATCGCTGCGGCTTGATGCGCTGCAGCATTTTGCGTGCGACCATTCGGCTGTTCGTCATCCCAACGTCGCGTTTTCGCTTAACCGGTTCCGTGCTAAGCCCGCCGCGGATCGCCTTCGACCTGACGCGGCCAATCGCGTCGGCGGATAAAGTTTTCAACGGGAAACGCCCCCAACAAGGAGATGCCTTAATATGAAGCGTCGTGATTTTCTGAAGGTTTCGGCTGCGGGTGCCGCGGCGTCGGCCGCAGTGGCCTCGCCTGCGATTGCGCAGTCGATGCCTGAGATCAAGTGGCGGTTGACCTCGAGCTTCCCGAAGTCGCTCGACACGATCTATGGCGGCGCCGAGTACATGGCGAAGCAGGTCGCCGAGATGACCGACAACAAGTTCCAGATCCAGGTCTTCCAGGCCGGCGAGCTCGTCCCCGGCCTGCAGGCGCTCGACGCAACCTCCAAGAACACCGTCGAGATGTGCCACACGGTGTCTTACTACTACGTCGGCAAGGACCCGACCTTCGCGATCTTCGCCTCGGTGCCGTTCGGTCTCAATGCCCGGCAGCAGAACTCCTGGCTCTACCAGGGCGGCGGCAACGAGCTCGCCAACGAGTTCTACAAGAAGTCCAACGTCATCGGCTTCCCCTGCGGCAACACCGGCACCCAGATGGGCGGCTGGTTCCGCAAGGAGATCAAGACCGTCGCCGATCTGTCGGGTTTGAAATTCCGCATCGGCGGCATCGCCGGCCAGGTCCTGCAGAAGCTCGGCGTCGTGCCGCAGCAGCTCGCGGGCGGCGACATCTATCCGTCGCTGGAAAAGGGCACCATCGACGCCGCCGAGTGGGTCGGCCCGTATGACGACGAGAAGCTCGGCTTCCAGAAGGTGGCGAAGTACTACTACTACCCGGGCTTCTGGGAAGGCGGTCCGACCGTTCACGCCTTCGCCAATCTCGACAAGTGGAACGAGTTGCCGAAGCACTACCAGTCGATCCTCACCAACGCGACGGTCAACGCCAACACCTGGATGGCCGCGCGCTACGATCAGGTGAACCCGGCGGCACTGAAGCGCCTCGTTGCTGGCGGCACCCAGCTTCGTCCGTTCACCAACGAAGTGCTCGAGGCCTGCCTCAAGGCGACCAATGAGCTGTGGGGCGAGATCTCGGCCAAGAACGCCGACTTCAAGAAGGTGATCGACGCGATGCAGGCCTACCGCTCGGATGAATATCTGTGGTGGCAGGTGGCCGAATACACCTACGACAGCTTCATGATCCGCTCGCGCACCCGCGGCTGATCGCAAACGTCAGATCGGCGGATCGACATCAAGCCCGGCCTCGCAAGAGGCCGGGCTTTTTGCATTGCGTTGCGACAACGTTTCGCAATGGCACTCTGACGCACTTTGATCCACACTGGAACTGAAGCCTCACAAAGAAGGCGGCTCGGAGAACGAACAAACATCACCCTAGGGAGGGAAAATCATGAAGCGGAGAGACTTCATCAAGGTCACCGGGCTCGGCGCGGCCGGTGCGGCGGCGATCGCGGCGCCGGCCATTGCGCAGTCCATGCCGGAGCTGAAATGGCGCATGCCGACGAGCTGGCCGAAATCGCTCGACACGCTGTATGGCGGCGCCGAGATGATGGCCAAGATCGTCGGTGAGGCCACCGACAACAAATTCCAGATCCAGCCGTTCGCGGCCGGCGAGATCGTCCCCGGCCTGCAGGTGCTCGACGCCGTGCAGAACGGCACCGTGGAGATCGGCCATACCGCCTCGTACTACTATTTCGGCAAGGATCCGACCTTCACCTTCGGCTCGTCGGTGCCGTTCGGCCCGAACATGCGCATCAACCAGGCCTGGTACATGCTCGGCGGCGGTCGCGAGATCCTCAACGAGTTCTACGCCAAGTACAATGTGGTCTCTCTGCTCGCCGGTAATACCGGCTGCCAGATGGGCGGCTGGTTTCGCAAGGAGCTCACTGGCGTCAACGATCTCAAGGGCCTCAAATTCCGCGTCGGCGGCTTCGCCGGACGCGTGCTGCAGAAGCTCGGCGCGGTGCCGCAGCAGATCGCCGGTGGCGACATCTACCCGGCGCTGGAGAAGGGCACGATCGATGCGGCCGAGTGGGTCGGCCCGTATGACGACGAGAAGCTCGGCTTCGTCAAGGTCGCGCCGCACTACTACTATCCGGGCTGGTGGGAGGGCGGGCCGATGCTGCTCTCCTTCGTCAACCAGGATCGCTGGAATGCGCTGCCCAAGCACTACCAGAAGATCCTGGAGCAGGCCGGTCACTACGCCAACAACTGGATGATGGCGAAGTACGACCAGAGCAATCCGGCGGCGCTCCGCCGTCTGCTCGCCGCCGGCGCCAAGCTGCATGCCTTCTCGCCCGAGATCATGCAGGCCTGCCTGAAGGCGGCGCGCGAGCTGCACGGCGAGGTCGCGGCCAGCAACCCCGATTTCAAGAAGACCTACGAATCGCTGTCGGCTTTCGCCGGCAATGGCTACTCCTGGTTCCAGGTCGCGGAGATCGGCTACGACGCCTTCATGGCGCGCAATCCGCTGAGCTGACCCGTCCGTCCTTCGGGGCGATCGGACGCAAAACAAAACCCCGGCGCGTTGCGCCGGGGTTTTTCGTTGTCTCGCGCGAGCGCCGCATCACTGCTTCGGCGGATCGGTGTCGAATTTCGGCGGCCCGAAGTCGAGCGGCGGGGCGTCGATCTGCGGGATGTCGATCTTGATCGAGTTCGGATCGACGGTCGAGGCGGTGCCCTTGTAGTGCATGACCATCGAGGGGAAGATGATCACCAGCATCACCATGATCAGCTGGATCACCACGAACGGCACCGCGCCCCAGTAGATCTGGCCCGTCGTGACCGGCTCCATCCGCTTGCCGGTGACGCGGTCGAGATAGGAGTCCTTCGGCGCCACCGAGCGCAGATAGAACAGCGCGAAGCCGAACGGCGGATGCATGAACGAGGTCTGCATGTTGACGCCGAGGATGACGCCGAACCAGATCAGGTCGATGCCGAGCTTCTCGGCCGCGGGTCCGAGCAGCGGGATGATGATGAAGGCCAGCTCGAAGAAGTCGAGGAAGAAGGCCAGCACGAACACGAAGGCGTTGACAAAGATCAGGAAGCCGATCTGGCCGCCGGGCAGGGAGGTCAGGAGGTGCTCGACCCAGACATGGCCGTTGACGCCGTAGAAGGTCAGCGAGAACACGCGCGCGCCGACCAGGATGAAGACCACGAAGGCCGACAGCTTGGCGGTGGACTCGACCGCCTGGCGGACCAGGTCGAAGCTCAGCCGCCGCTTGATCGCGCCGAGAATGATCGCGCCGGCCGCGCCCATCGCACCGCCTTCGGTCGGCGTTGCCAGGCCGATGAAGATCGTGCCGAGCACCAGGAAGATCAGGAACAGCGGCGGCACCATGACGAAGGTGGTTTGCTGCGCCATGCGCGACAGGAAGCGGTATCCTGTGGTGCGCTCGAGCACCCAATTCACCACCGCGACCGCGAAGGCGAACACGATGCCGGAGAACATGCAGAGCACGACGAAATCCGCGCCGTGATACGTGGAGCCGCGCATCACGTACCAGCCGAACACGCAACTCGCCAGGAACAGCACGCCGAGCGAGCCGAGGCCGCGGCTGCCGGAATCCTCGCGGAAGCCGATCGCCTCGGGCGGCAGGCCCGGCGCGGCCTTCGGGAAGATCATGCTGACCAGGAAGGCGTAGCCGGCGTAGAGCGCTGACAGCACGAGGCCGGGAATGAAGGCGCCCTCATACATGTCGCCGACCGACTTGCCGAGCTGGTCGGCCATCACGATCAGCACCAGCGACGGCGGAATGATCTGCGCCAGCGTGCCGGAGGCGGCGATGACGCCCGAGGCGAGGCGGCGGTCATAGCCGTAGCGCAGCATGATCGGCAGCGAGATCAGGCCCATCGAGATCACGGAGGCCGCGACGACACCGGTGGTGGCGGCGAGCAGCGCGCCGACGAAGATGACCGCGTAGGCGAGGCCGCCCCGGATGGTGCCGAACAGCTGCCCGATGGTGTCGAGCAGGTCCTCCGCCATGCCGGATCGTTCCAGGATCAGGCCCATGAAGGTGAAGAACGGAATCGCCAGCAGCGTGTCGTTGTTCATCACGCCGTAGACGCGTTCGGGGAGTGCCTGCAGGAAGTCAGGCCGGAATTCACCGAGCTCGATGCCGACGAGGGCATAGAACAGCCCGACGGCTCCCAGCGAGAATGCCGCCGGATAGCCGAGCAGCAGCATGACGACCAGCGAGCCGAACATGATCGGCGCCATATTGGCGATCAGAAACGCAGTCATTGAAGTATCCCCCCAGCCCGCCGTTTATTTCTTTTCGATCGCTTCGACGAGGTGCTCGACCTCGGCCTCGATCCCGTGGGACTTCGAAGCGTGGGGATCTGGGATGAGCCCGCGCATCACCGCGATGCGCTTGATCAGCTCGGAGATGGCCTGCACGAGCAGGAAGACGAACCCGATCATGATCAGCGATTTCGCCGGCCATTGCGGCAGGCCGCCGGCATTGCTGGACTGCTCGTTGATCTCGACCGAGCGCAGGAAGAACGGCACGCTGGTGATGATCATCACGATGCAGAGCGGGATCAGGAACAGCACGTGACCGACGACGTCGATGGTGTCACGCAGCCATTTCGGCAACATGGCGTTCACGATGTCGATGCGGATGTGCTCGTTGTCGAGCAGGGTCCAGGGCGAGCACAGCAGGAAAACCGCCGCGAACAGCACCCATTGCAGCTCGAGCCATGAGTTGGACGAGGTATCGAGTGTCTTGCGGACAATGGCGTTGACGGTCGAGATGATCACCGCCAGCAGGATCAGCCACGCCAGCCGCTTGCCGGTCCAGCTCGTGAACGCATCGATCCCGCGGCTCAATTTCAGCAACGCTTGCAACGCAATCCTCCCCCAATGTCTTGCGACGTCCCGCATGGCCCGCTATTGGCTGCGCGGCATGCGGCACAGCGGCCTATCCCCGGCAGGCGCCAAGCCGGATCACCATTCCAGCGCGTGGTGGTACCGTCAATCGGAAAGTAGAGGAATTGACTGCGGAACCAATGACTTGTAAGGCGTAGATAGCATCCGAATGTCGCAGCGCAGCTGCTTCGGACGGTCCCCGAGCAGCTTGGCTGCCTTCCACCAGCTTTGGCGTTCCGTTCGCACGTCCAGATTGTCCTATCGTTCATTTCTGCTGACCATGCAACGCTGGCCTCGCGGCGCTGTCAGCGTCCGAGTTTTGCCGATGAGCGTGCCCTTTTTCCCGAAGAGGGCACGGGGAATGCCGGGCGCTGGCCGCACCCATGGCCCGCCTGCGAAAAAAATGCAGGCGGCAGGTACCACAGGTTCAGCCGAGACATCCCGGCATTCCCCGCGCGATGGTTTGACGGCTTATACGTACTCTCCCCGGGGACCGGCTTGTTTGCCCCCGTCACGGACGGATCATCATTACCGTCCACTTGACCTCAGCATCGGGAGGCCAGGACCATACGACTTCACCGGCGCATCAGCCCGTTCGTCCGCATGAACGATCACGCTGCGATCCGACGCGCCCACCGCATCCCACATCCAACGTCTCGTGACGGTCGCGAAGCGCCCCTCGGCGGATACAGGATGGCGACAGTCAATCACAAATTCCGATAAAGCGAAACAGAAATTTCGCCGCGGATGGCGGCGGAAACAGACAGTCGATTGGACAAGCTGACGAAATTAGTTTTTTGGCGCGGCTCAGATTCGCTGCGACCGCGTCCTGCGCGGCTCCGCGACGTCTCACGGGTGGGAGATTCCGTTCCGCGATTTGCCCGACGAGTAGACCGCATTAGGCGTCGGCGGAGTGAGGGGCATAGATTCCGCGCGCGGCGGTGTCGGTCGATATGGCGCCTGCGCGTGTTCTACTTAGCCGAGTAGATTGATGCAGGTAGCCCGCCTTCATTGTGGAAGGTGTGGCGGAATCGGCAACCTGTCGGACGATTCCTGCGCTGCTCAGCGATGGCTGCGACAACATGTCCACTTTTGGGTTGACGCGGTTCCAGCGCTTTGCCATGCAACGTCCTTCCACGCTTGCGGCCTGCAAAGGCAGCGACACCCGCTGATGTCGTCAAGACGAGCTGGATACGCCGCCGCAGCACTGGGCAGCGTGGTGAGGTCGGCGTGAGCTTCGTGTCGCGCGCCGGCCATCGCCGAGAATACGATAGGGGGAGGCATGCGCGCATTGCTGGCGGTCAGCGCCGCGATCGATTGGCTGAACGAGAAGATCGGCTACGTCTGCAACTTGCTGGTGCTCGCGGCCTGCATCGTGAGCGCGGTGAACGCGATGATCCGGTACGCCTTCAGCTACAGCTCGAATGGCTGGCTCGAAGCGCAGTGGTATATGTTTGCCATCATCGTGATGCTCGGCGCCGCCTATACGTTCAAGCGCAACGAGCATGTGCGCGTCGAGATCTTCTATTTGATGCTCTCTGAGCGTGGGCAGCTCTGGCTCGATCTGGTCGGCACGCTGTGCTTTCTGATCCCAGTCTGTCTGCTGTTGGCCTATTTGTCATGGCCGGTGTTCTACAACTCCTACATCATCGGCGAGTATTCGGGAAACGCGGGAGGGCTGCTGCGCTGGCCGATCAAGGCGGTGCTCCCCGCCGGCTTTTTCCTGCTCGCTCTCCAGGGTGTCTCTGAAGTGATCAAGCGTATCGCCGCACTGAAGGGCGAGCTTACCATCGACGCAAAATACGAGCGGCCGACCCAATGATCACCATCGAGATGATGCCGCCGCTGATGTTCGGCGGCCTGGTTGTCGCCATGCTGATCGGCTTTCCGGTCGCTTTCACACTCGCTGCTGTCGGCTTGTCATTTGGCTTCCTGGCGATCCACGAAGGCTTCTTCGGGCTAAGCTTTCTGCAGGCCATTCCGGAGCGCGTCTACGGCAACGTGCTGGGGAATGAGCTGCTGCTGGCGATCCCGTTTTTCACGTTCATGGGCTCGATCCTCGAACGCTGCGGGCTCGCCGAGGACATGCTGGACTCGATGGGACAGCTGTTCGGTCCGATCCGTGGCGGACTCGGCTATTCCGTGATCATCGTCGGATTCATCCTGGGAGCGATCACGGGCACTGTCGCGGCGCAAGTCATCGCCATGGCGTTGATCTCGATGCCGGTGATGATTCGCTACGGCTACAACATGCGCTACATCACCGGTGTCCTGGCGGCGTCGGGCACCATCACCCAGCTGGTGCCGCCCTCTCTGGTGCTGATCGTCCTTGCCGACCAGCTCGGCAAGTCCGTCGGTGACATGTATCTCGGCGCCTGGGGGCCCTCGATCTTCCAGATCGTGCTGTTCGCCGGCTACACATTCGTTCTCGGCCTGATCAAGCCCGAACATGTCCCGCCCGTTCCGAAAGAGGCGCGGACGCTCACCGGCTGGCCGCTTTGGCGCAAATGTCTGCTCGGCATCATTCCTTCGGCCGTTCTGATCTTCGTGGTGCTCGGCACCATGATGCTCGGCCTTGCGACCCCGACCGAAGCAGGCGCCATGGGTGCGGTTGGCGCGATTGTCCTTGCGGTCATTCACCACAAGGATTTCAGCTCCTACGGGCGCAACATCCTCATCATTGGAGTGGTTGCCGGAGGGATCGGTACCATCGTCGCGATCTTCGTCGCCGAGAATCTGGTTTTCCGGCTGAGCTTCGCGATCGCCTACCTCGCTTTGGCGTGGGTCTGTGTCGAGGCGGCCAAGATCACGGATCTTCGCGGCTTGATCAGGCAGGGTTACGAGACCACGATGCGTATCACGTGCATGGTCACGTTCATTCTGATTGGTTCGACCTGCTTCTCGGTCGTGTTCCTCGGCTGCAATGGCGGTGTCTGGCTCGAGCATCTGCTGACTTCGCTCCCGGGCGGCGTCTGGGGCTTCCTCATCTTCATCAATATTTTCATTTTCTTCCTGGCCTTCTTCCTCGATTTCTTCGAGATCGCCTTCATCATCCTGCCGATGATTGCGCCCATCGCCCAGAAGATCCTGGCGCCGGTGGTCGGAGCGGATGCTGCGCTGATCTGGTTCGGCGTCATGTTGTGCGTGAACATGCAGACCTCCTTCCTGCATCCACCCTTCGGCTTTGCCCTGTTCTATCTGCGCGGCGTCGCCCCCAAGGAGGTCAAGAGCTCCGACATCTATTGGGGAGCCATGCCGTGGATCGGCCTGCAGATGGTCATGGTCGCTCTCGTGATTGCATTTCCGATCACGGTGACAGGGCTGTTGGATGGACCGAGCAAGGTGGATATCGACAAGGTCAAGATCGAGGTGCCGCAGATCGACCTGCCACCGCTCAACTTCGATTCGCCGAAGAACTAGCTGGGAAATCCACGAGATGAGCAAGCCGGGCAAGTCCGAAGCCGAGCTGATTGCGATGGCGCGCGCTGAGCTGAAGGCTCACGTGGATTGCCCCGAGGGAATTGAGATCTTCATTGTGCGCGACGGGAACTCCTGGGAGTTTCGCGCCAGCGCGGACAGGGCCACGATCAGCAAGCCCGGCTACCCGGAATGTGTGGCCATGCTGGTGCAGATCGGGGATCACCTTTCGAAGCAGTACGCCGTCCAGGATTAAAAGGGGCGTATAGCCGCGGCGATGCGGGTCCGGGTTCGACACTCGTCCCGCGGCGGTGCTTCTCAGCATCCGCCCATCGTGCGGCCCGCAACGCTTCCTCCCGTGGGCATGCCGGAGCGTGCCCGGTATCGGGTTCCAACCATATTGGATCGCCGTACTCGTGCTCGGCCGGGCTACAGTACGACCACGCCGGAATGCTTGGCCTTGTCCTCCGGCTCGACGTGGATGGTGATCCAGCTATGCTCGTCGTCCTCGCGTAGCGCGGCTTCGATCCGGTCGCAGATGTCGTGTGCCTGACGGACGGACATCTCGCCGGGCACGACGAGATGAAACTCGATGAAAGTCAGCTTGCCGGCATGGCGTGTCCGCACGTCATGAGCCTCCAGCGCGCCGCCGGCATGCTGGCCGATGATCTGGCGGATGCGCGCCAGCGTCGCCTCCGGCACGGCCTCGTCCATCAGCCCGCTGGTCGATTCCTTCAGCACCTGCCAGCCCGACCACAGGATGTTGACGGCGACCAGCAGCGCCAGCGCCGGATCGAGCACGGGCAGTTGCAGTATCACCGCGAGGCCCAGGCCGATCACGACGCCGCCGGAGGAAATGACATCCGTCAGCAGATGCCGTCCGTCCGCGACCAGCGCCGGCGACCGCAGCCGCTTGCCGCGGCTGATCAGCATCCAGCACCAGACGGCATTGAGCGCGCTCGCCCCTCCGTTCACGACGAGGCCTTCGAGCGGCGCCGAGAACGGCCGCGGGTTGAGGAAATTGCCGTAGGCCTCGTGGATGATGAGCAGCGCCGCGACGACGATCATGACGCCTTCGATGACCGCGCTGAAATATTCGACCTTGTGGTGACCGAACGGATGGTTGGCGTCGGCGGGCTTGGCGGAGATCCGCACCGCCAGCAGCGCGACCGCCGCCGTCACGACGTTCACGATGCTCTCCACCGCATCGGAATAGAGCGCGACCGAGCCGGTGATCCAGTAGGCCAGATATTTGAGGCCCAGGACGATCGTCCCGACAACGAGGCTGCCGATGGCGAGCGTGATGGATTGTGAGGGCATGTTGTCCTGATCCCGGCGAAACGATGGGGTACTCAAGACAGGGGTGGAACGCAACGCCCGTTGCTGCGAGCGGATGGCAGGAGGAACCATCGCGGCCGCGCCGTCGCGCGGGGATCGCGACCTCACTGGAGCGGTCGAGCGAAGGGCCGCGCCCATTGCGATGAGCACGGCCCCCGGGCCTTGGCGGCGTCCCGCCTGAACGTCTGGCGCCGGCTACTTCTCGCGGATGATCGTGGTGGTGCTGGTGCCGGTGCTTCCGACCGTCCCTGCATCCTCGCAGACCTTGGTCTGCCTGATGCGATCCTCGGCCTCTACGCGGCTCGTAAACGCCATCGGGCCGATCTGCGTGACCACCTCGCGATCCGCGGGGCGGGTGGTGGTGATGGTGCAGCGATGGCTCGGTCCCTGCACGACGTAGTACTCGTCAGCGAGCGCCGGAGCGATGGATCCGACGATCACCGCGCCGGCAAGAAGAAGGGATGCTTTCATTGTCGCCTCCGTCTATCTGATAGATGCATGCTCGAAGTCAGGACGACGCGATGCCAATGCCATCACGGTGTCCTCTCAGCGGCTGAGCAACTCGCTCGCGCGGCGGCAGTTCCGGGCTAGCCGGAGAAGCTGCGTGTTGATGCGATGCACTGTCCGCCGCGATGGACGCCAGCGCGCGTCAGGTGATGAGGACGATGTGCGCCGTCGATGACGATGAAACCTGGGACGGCCTTCGCAGGAGGCGGCGCGCCATTGTTAGGGCAACGCCGGCGGCCTCGACCAGTCGGAGGACGCATCGTAGGTGTTGAGCGATGAGGGCGCGGAGGTGAGGAGTCATGATGAACAAGGTCGCCAGGCTGCTGGCATCTGTGCCGACATTCGGTCTGGCCGCCGCCCTCGGCGGATGCCTCGCCAGCGCGCAAGGTGTCGAGCGGCCGGCGGTCGCGCCGGCGACGCCGCCGGATCTGGCGCAGACCGGTCGCGCTGGTCCGGCCACCTACGATCCGGCTGTGTGGTTCAAGAACGACTTTTGGGGCCGCGAATGGCCGGACGGGTTCACCGTGGACAAGGACATCACGCTCGCCGTCCGAACGGAGCCCGAGATCGGCGCGCCGAAATCAGTTTCCTGCCTGCTCAGGAGAGGCGCGACCTATCATCCCTGGAATACCAAACGGGTCAAAGCGGACCGCTTGCGCTTCGTGACGTTCAGCCGGATCAGGACGTATCAGCTCACACGCGATTACTCGTCCGAGCTGCCGAGATGGCCGAAGGGCGAGGAGGTCAAGGTTACGTTGAAGGCCGGCGACCGGTGGTCTGCGGTCGGTCCGGGAGCGGAAGGCTTCTTCCTGATGCGCATCGGCACCGAGGTCTATCAGGGCTATCAGGACATCTTCGACGCGTCGACGGAGGTCGCTGGCGAGCCGGCCGCCCGCCCGGAGGACGACGACCACGAGTGGCTCCAGCTCAGATGCGCCAACGGCATGACGGGCTGGATCTTCTACGCCGACGTCAAGGATGCACCGGGCTTTTCCAGAACCAAGGAGTGCGGCTTCGGCTGCGCCGAGGATCGCAAGCCGGCGCGGCGGGGGTTGTCGCGATCGCCATCGGACGCCAATCGTTAGGTCGGACGTGCGGCTGGACCCGCTTTGCCGGAGACGACGAACGTCTCGATGAGGTGCGGCGCCAACGGTGTCGCGGGGGCGAAGCGGGGCTGCTGCGGCTGGCCTTCCCGGTATTGCAGGTTCTCCCGCCACTCGTGGCGGTCAGGCACGCGGTCGAGGCCGATGGCGTGGACCTGGACATCGTCGCCTTCGATGCGCAGCCGCAGGAAATTGTTATAGTGGCCGATGCGCAGCGCGCTGAAGGCGTCGTTGCGGTTCATGCGCAGCCAGCCGCATGTGATCAGCATGTTGAGGCCGAAATAGGTGCTGCCGAGCACGAAGCCGACCGCGCCCATCTCCAACGCGAGCCGGCCGAGCCAGGTCCAGACGCTGTACCAGGGATGGCCGGCGGGGAAGGGGTCGCCGTTCATCTGGCTGAAGACGGTGGCGGCGCCGAGCGCCGTGCAGACATGGGCGGCCGTGTGAATCACGCTGGTGCCGATGACGACCAGCGCCTTCTTGAACTGGATCGGCACGTTTTCGCGATCGATGTCGTCGAACTCCGTCCTGATGTGGCGGCGTCGCCATTTGTTGAAGATGTCGGTGAGCGAGACGTGCTCCTGCCGGGTGGTATAGCCGATGATGCCGGCGCCGAACGCCACCGCCACGAGGATGGCAATGTCGGGCTCGTTGCGCAGGCCGACCAGGACGCCGACGACGAAATACACCAGCCCCATGAAGATCGAGAAATCCCAGTTCGTGACCGCGAACCACAGATTGCGCCAGAGCAATTCGCGGCTGATTGGCATCGAAGGGTAGGCCGCGGGCTCCCTGCCGCCCTCCTTGTCGGCGAGCGTCAGCGGCAGCTTCGTGCCGGTCCAGCGCACGCTGACGGTCTTCTCCAATTGGTGGGTCGGGTGCAGGAAGGCGCCACCGCCGCCCGAGGTCACGAACTGCGTGCCGTCCTCGGCCTGGTAGCGGCTGTAGTGATGGGTGTCGCCGGACAGCAGCAAGGGGATCGTCAGGGCCTTGTCCGCCTTCTTCGCGATGCCGAGGACGTAGTCGACGATCTCCCACGATCTCATGTTGGTGTCGGTATAGAGCCAGCCGGGCTCCGCGGTGCAGAGGATGATCTTCGACCCCGGCTTGAGCTGGTCCGACTGGGCGACGAGCTTGAAATAGTCCGCCTGCGGCTGGTCCATGTTCTCGGCGAGCTGGATATCCATTCCCCACAGCCACCAGCTTTCGGTGAGCTGGATCGCGAAATAGCTGCGCTTCTGCTGCGTCCGCCACGAGCCGAAATGGGTCGGCGCCGGCCGGGTGAAATAGGCGAGGAACTGCACCAGCCCGTCATACCAATCATGGTTGCCGGGAATCGCGAACAGCGGCACTCCGCCATCATCCGTCTTGTCGTGATCGGGAGAGGCCCATTGATACGGCCGCCGCAACTGATTCCTGTAGGTCTGCGCATTGGCGAGCGGGTAGACCTCGTCGCCGCCCATGATCAGCATCTCGCCGCGTGGCAGGGCTTGGCCGTCGAGCTCCAGCGTCTCGCGGGCGAGCAGGCAGGCGACCGCATAGGTGCTGTCAAAACCGTCGCCGAGATCGGCGACGAAGTCGATCCAGACCGGCCCCTTCGTCGCAGGGCTTTGGCTCCGGGCGAACGCCGTCGCGCGCGTCATGTGCTCGTCTGACGTCACCGTGTCCAGCGCGGCGACCATCAGCCGCCGGTCGGCATACTGCCCGAACATCGCCGACGTGACGACGTTGTTGAGCAGCTTGATCAGCAGCAGCGGATTGAACCAGCGCGTCATCCGCGGATAGGTCTTGGTGTCCTTCAAGAGATCGACGGTCATGTCGGCAGGTCTCGTCCAATGGCGCAGGAGAAGAGAACGGTTTCGGCTGGCCCAGCAGCGCTACAGCAGCTTCACGGTCACCTTCGCCTTGCCGGCGTTGTTCGGATAGAAGGCGTCGTACACCCAGGGCAGGCCGATCACCGCGTCGTTGACATAGAGGAACAGTTCGCCGCCTCGACTGGCCTTGAACGTCGCCTTGTAGGCTTGCGGCGTCGTGCTGGGGACCGGAATGGGATCGAGAAAATACTCGTCGACGCCGGTCTCTCCGATCCGGGCGATCAGGCGATACCAGGGGCGGAAGAGAACGCGGCGCAGCAGGATGGCGGCATAGAACTTCAAGCGTGCAAAACCCTGAACTGTGGATGTGCGATATCCGGCCGGCGTGACCGGATGCCCGGCATCGTCCCATGGCTCGCTCATCGTGACGATGATCTCGTACCTGAAACCGGAGCGGACACTCAATCCGGTGGGAGCGCAGATGGCGTTCGTCGAGAACTCCTTGGCGTCCTGCGGAATGCCTTTGTCGACGGCAACGAGCTCCTGCCGCGGTGTGCCATGGCAGAAGGCGCCCGTGGAGTCTGCGGCGTTGAACAGGAAGTGGCTCGTCAGCGTGGCGGCGAACCATACGGTCAACAGCGCAAGGAAGACGGGCAGGACGTGCCGTTTGCCGGTCTTGATGACGAACAGATAGGCGGGATGGTTTCGAAAGGCATAGATGGCGCGGTGCAGGGGGCCGGACAGAACCGGCGGTGAGGCCCGTTCGCGCCAGATCACGCGCATGGCGTCGCTGATGCGGGCGCTGAGCATCGAGCCGAGGAGCATCAGCAGCACCACGGCGATGATGCCGCCGGCGAACCATTCGGGATTGGCCGCGTACCAGTCCGTCCACCAATGCAGCGATTGCGGCAGGAACGATTCGACCAGGCGGACCGCTTCGGAGACCATCCGGATGCGGGACTCGTATTCATGCGCGCGATTGAGGTCGTGAAACAGCCAGAACGCGGCGAGGTGGAGGGAGGCGGCCAGGGTCGCGAAGTAGAGCAGCCGCCGCATCCAGACGAAATTCCACAGCTTCTCCTGCGCGGCGAAGCGTGCGGCTGCTCCGTCCGGCGTCTCGAAGCTCGTCGGACCGAGCGGCGTCAGCGCGCCGCTTCGCCGCACGATGAGGTAGTTGGCGGGCAGCCCGATGGGAGCGTAGGCATTGCAGCCGCTGTCGATGCGGTCGAAAACGCTCTCGTGAATCTTGGCCACGCCGACGTGGACGCCCACCGCCGGATCGTTGCACAGATCCGACACCTTGCGCGGGCCATAGCGATAGTACGAGCCGAGCCCGGCGCGCGAATCGTAGAGGCGCCCGTCCTTGTCCTGCGAGGTGACGATCGACTTGATCGAATCCGGATCGGCCACCGGCGCGGATTTGAAGATCAGGCCGCGCTTGACCGCCTCGTCCACGAGCCAGGTCAGCGGCACATAGGAGACCGAATCGTCCGGATAGCCGCCGCCGACATTGGCGTGCATGCCGACGAACCAGACCTGCACCAGCCGTTCGTCGTCGATCGTCTTGGGATCGTCCGGCTTGGTCTCTCCCTCTTCGGTCCAGAGCACCGGATGGAACGTGGTTCTCTCATCGTCCAGCGCGAGTGCGTGGCGCGCGCAGTTGACGCGCGGGTTGAGAACGCGGTTCGGAAGCTCGAGCGGCCAGACCCAGCTGGAGATGCCCCGCGTCATCTCGTCGATGGGAAGTCCATAGGCCGCGACGGTGTCCCAGACGCCAATGAATTCGATCGACGGAATGTCCTTTCGCGCGATGCGAGCGTACGGCTTCCTGCCGCGGATGCGGTCCATCAGCGGCGTGAGCACATGGTCGCGCAAGGCGCGGAACGGCACCTCGATCCGCCACACCGAATGATATCCCTTGGCCCGATAGGCCCGGTACGCCTTGGCCGCGCCGTCATGCAATTCCGCTTCGGTGCCGGCCACGACCAGCCCCTGATCGAGAATCAACGCCGCGAGAACACGGACCGTGAAGGCGCCGCGGCTGAAGCCGAACAGATAGATCTTCGAGCCGTTGTCGTGATCGTAGTTGCGGCAGATGAACTTGTAGGTGTCCAGGATATTGCGCTTGAGGCCGAAGCCGAAGACGCCGCCGAGGATCGCCAGCGGGACGAAGGAGGAGGTGCCGACGCCGTCGTCATATTTGGCGGCCTGGGTGTTGCCTTGCAGGTCCAGCGCCTGAAACATGCGCCAGACATTGGTGCGCCACACGCTCGAGGCGGCGTTGCCGGTGCCATCCGACAGGATGATGATCTTCGGACTCGCCATGAATACGCCCCCGCTCGAAATTCATGATTGAAAGCGGAGAGGGTAGTGCGTGGGATGCAGAAAGCAATCTGAGATAGCGGCCGATCAGTCGGAAGTAGCGGCAGGTGTTGCGGGACGGCTCAGCGGTCGAGGTTCTCCGGGAAGAGCCTGCATGCCGGACTGAGATGCCGGCCGGTCAGGCCGGCCGCGTCGCGATCCAGATCACGTGACGCGCGCCCCCGCCACCGCGGCCGGTGGCGCGGATCTTGATCTCCTCGGCGGTGAAGCCGGCCTTGCGCAACCGCGGCGCGAAGCGGTCGTCGGGGTGGGAGGACCACACGGCCAGCAGGCCGCCGGGGCGTAGCGCGGTGAAGGCGGCGCGCAGGCCGGAGGGATCGTACAGCGCGTCGTTGGACTCCCGGGTCAGCCCCTGCGGGCCGTTGTCGACATCGAGCAGGATCGCATCATAGCTGCCGCGCGCGGCCGTGATCAGCCGCACCACGTCGTCCTCGCGGATCTCGACGCGCGGATCGGCCAGGCTGTCGCCGGAGAGTTCGGCCATCGGCCCGCGCGCCCAGGCGATCACGGCCGGCACCAGCTCGGCGACGGTGACGCGCGCCTGCGGCCCCAGCACCTTCAGGGCCGCGCGCAGGGTAAAGCCCATGCCGAGGCCGCCGATCAGCAGAGTCGGGGCGGGGCGGTCCTTGAGGCGGGCGCAGCTCAGGGTCGCCAGCGCTTCTTCCGAGCCGTAGAGGCGACTGCTCATCAGCTCGTTCTGGCCGAGCTTGATGCTGAACTCCTTGCCACGCTGCATCAACCGCAGCGGCTCGCCGCCGCCGGGCACGTCTGCGGTGTCGATCAGCTTCCAGGGAATCACGCGGGTCTCATCTCGTCTTGAAAGCGGGGTCCGGCAGGCGTTCGGCGGACCGACGGAGGTCATGATCGCCGCTGTCCTGCCGACAACGGATTCGCCTGCTTACCACAATGACGGAGGACGTTCTGCCCGACGGTGCGGCCGATGGCAGCGCGACGCTCGCGGAACCCATCAGTCCCCTGGTGATTGAGGAGGGGGCGCGGCATCAAAGGCGATTGCGGATTACCGATGAAACTATCTCTTCTTTCGCAAACGCGGCTCTCGGTCGTCGCCATCCCTGCCCAGAACGAAGCATCCGAAATCGCCGGCTGTCTTGCGGCCCTGGCCATGCAGCGGGACGAAGAGGGAGCCCCGATCGCACGGGGCAGCCTGGAGATCCTCGTCTTCGCCAACAGCTGCACCGACGACACCGCCGCAATCGCCCGGCAGGCGGCGCGTTCGATCCCGCACCCGGTCGTGGTGGTCGAAGAGGATCTGCCCGAGGGGCAGCGAAATGCCGGGTGGGCGCGCAAGCGCGCGATGGACCTGGCTGCAATCCGGCTTGCCGAGGCGGCTCCGCTGCACGGCCTGATCATGACCACCGATGCCGACAGCCGGGTGTCGCCGACATGGTTTGCCGCCACGCTTCGCGCCTTCGACGAGGGTGTCGACTGCGTCGCCGGCTACATCGATGCGATCCCGAGCGAGTATGTCGCCCTCGGTGATCAGTTCGTGGCGCGCGGCCGGCTCGAAGATACCTATCTGCGCTACATCGCCGAAATCAACGCGCGCTGCGACCCGCGGCCGCACGATCCCTGGCCGACCCATCGGGTCTCGTCCGGGGCCAGCCTGGCGGTGACAGCCGCCGCCTATGCCGCGATCGGCGGCCTGCCGCCGCGCCCGGTCGGGGAGGACGTCGCGCTGACGGCGGCGCTCGACCGTGCCGGGCTGAAGGTGCGCCACGCCATGGACGTGTGCGTGGCCACCTCCTGCCGGTTCGAAGGGCGGGCGAGCGGCGGCGCTGCCAACACGATGCGCCATCGCCACGGACATCCCGATGCGCCCTGCGACGATGATCTCGAGCCCGCGCTGCAGGCCACGCGACGCGCGCTCTGCAAGGGGATGTTGCGCGATCGCTGGAGCCGAGGGCCGGCCGCGCGCCGCTGGCCTGCCGCTCTGGGACCGTCGCATGAGATCATCCGCGCCTTCGACGGGTTGGCCACTTGCTCGTTCGAAGACGCCTGGGATGCGGTGTGCGGCATGAGCCAGGCATTGAAGCGCGGCGCACCGCTGCGCCCGTCTGACCTGCCGCGCCAGATCGCCATCGCCAGGATGATCGTGCGGCATCTGAGACCGCCGGTCAGGCCGGCGAGAAGCGCTCCAGGCGATATGTCTCATCGTGAAGGATCGTGCGAACCGGCAGTGCCGGCTTGATGCCATCGGCAAACAGCTCGCTGGCCTCGATGCCGGTGAGCGGATAGTTCGTCTCGCCGAGCCAGTGGCACAGCACGATCTCGCCGCCAGGCGCGATCTCCGCGATGCATTCCTGCGTGACGCGCTGCAGGTCGGGCTTGGCGAAATAGTACAGAACCTCCGACAGCACGATCAGGTCGAATGGCCCCTTGGGAAAGTCGGCCGGAATGGTCGCGACGCGAAAGCTGACGTTCGACCCGCTGACCGACCTTGCGACCTCGAGCGCCGTGGCGGATGCGTCGATGGCGAGCAGCTGAGCACAATGCGCGCTGAGAAGTTGTGTCAATACGCCGATCGAGCAGCCGACTTCGAGCGCCTGCGCGTAGGGCGCCCGGGTGAGAGAGGCGATCGTGGCCTGATACTTGTCCTGCTCGTAGCGGCTGCTTCGAAACCGCCAGGGGTCGATGTCAGCCTTGTATTTGGCTTCGAAATAGTCCGGGGGAAGGGTTGCAGCTTTTCGGGTCACGACGGCACCTCGATGAAATACTCATAGGGTCCGAGGAACGGCGCCAGGGACGCGTCGTCGAAACGGAAGCCATCCGGATCGTCGCTGATGAGGTCTGTCATCTGGGACGCGTGGGCATCGATCGCCGCCCGCTTGCGACCACGCTGCGATGAGATGTCGATCCGGACCGCGCTCGGCGGCGGCTGCTGCGTCTCGACATCAGCCGCGAGGTGCCATCCCCAAACCGGATACGCCCAGAGCTTCAGGCCGGGGCTCGCTCGGCGAACGGCCTTCGCCAGCGCCGCGGAGGCCTGGTGATCGCAATGCGGATCGCCCTCCCATGTGACGAACAGGGCGCCGGCTCCGGACCGTCGGACCACCTTCAGCGTCGTCTCCACGGCCGCATCGAAGTCCGGGCCCGACATCGGCGCCCTCGTATCCGGCAGTCCGAGGAACGTGACATGGTCCGGCGGCACCCCGAGAACCCGGCCGGCTGCATGCACCTCGGCGTATCTCAGCGCGACCAGTTTCTGTCGCGGATACTGCCTGGAACGGGGATGCGAGCCCGAGCCGTCGGTCACGACGATGACATTGACCTCATGTCCTGCAGCACGGGATTCCGCAATCAGGCCTCCCGCGCCAAGCGACTCGTCGTCCGGATGGGGCGAGAGCACCACCAACGGGCGTCCTTGGACGAGCTCATCCACCGTGACCACCGGACTGGTGCTGAGCGCGTCGAGAAAACGATCGGCGCGCACGTCAGAAATCTCCGACGGGATGGGACGAGCCGAGGAATGCTCTCGCAGCGTCGCTCATCGCGAGGTCGGGCACGGGTTGGCGCAGATAGGTCGCGAGGTCGCGCGACACGCGCTCGATCGGATGCGGGCGAACGAACGAGGTCAAGCCGACGCCCCGCTGCACGGTCTCCATGACGTCGAGCGCGCAGCGCTCGGTGACCATGCGCGTCAAATTGGCGAAGCCCACGACCTGGTCGCCAGGCATCTCGTCCGAGGCAAGCCGCCGCGCGGCGTCCTCGACGAAATAGCGCGCGGTCTTGGCGGCTGCCATCGCCTGCGCGAGGCGCTGCAGCTGATACGGATCTTCGCCGCGTTTCGTCGTCAGGAGATGGGTCTTGAACAGATCGACGAGACGTTCGGTCGCGCCGCAATGGGCTGCGCAGAACCGCCATGCGCCGCCCGAGAAGAACGGCTGGCGCATGAAGTCGCCGGGCTCGCCGATCATGTTCTCTGACGTCACGACAGTCCCGGAGAAATCGATCGCGCCGGTGGCCGTCGACCGCATGCCCTGCGCCTGCCAGCCCGACAGATCGATCGGCTCGTCCATGGTCAGGCGCAACAGGCAGAGAACCTGACCCTCCGGCGCCGTCGCGGTCACGAGGGGATCGGTGACGAAGCCCGCGCCGGACGACAGGACCTTCCGGCCCTGCAAGGTGCCGCCACCTTCGCCGGCGACGTGCAGACCCCTGGCATCATTGGCGCCCCACACGGCCGAGAGGCCACCGGCGGCGATGCGCGCGGCCAGCGCGCGCAGCTGATCCCGCTCGCCGTAGCGAGTGACCAGGGACACCGCATTGACGTGACCTTCGAATAGCCGGGCGATCGACAGATCCGCAGATCCGAGCAGGCGCAGCACCGTGCACAGCTCGCCGCTGCGCTCGGGCCTGCAGAGGTCGTCGCCGCCGAGATCCCGGGGGAATGGCGACATCGCGAGGCCGGACCGGCGAAACGCCGTCCACAGGTGATCACCGATGAAGGCGTGCTCGTCCGTCTCGGCGGCGGCATCGAACATCAGGCCAGCGAACCGCTGCGCGCGATCGAGCATAGTTCGGTTGTCGTGACGCGCAGGATCGTTACGGGCTAGAATGGCTCGCTCTCCGGTGCATGGGGCTGACAGCAATGGTGTGAAGTCAGCGAACGGCCAATGGTTCCCGACACCGTAGGAACGTTGCCGTCGTCAGGTCATTGACGGTGAGTTCGCGAACTGATCGGGGCAGGGCATGGCGACCATTCGACTCGATCCGGACAACGTTCACGGTCACATCCGGTGGCTGAAATGGGTCGAGCAGGATCAGGTCATCGGCCGGATCATTCGTGATTTCAGCGGCCGCTGCGAGATCGCGCCGGAGGGGCCACATTGGAGCCCGATGAAGAGTTTTGCCGGCTTTTCCTTCGAGACCCCGGAACAGGCCCTCGCCGAAGTGCAGCTTTATTTTCGCGGCCGCTGATAGCTGGACGTCTTGCGCCCTAGTCTCTGATCGATCAGCAAGGCCATCCGCTGCACACTGAGCGTAACGTCCAGTTCGTCGGCAGAGGATCAGCCGCCGGTCACGCTCATGTGCCGGCTGACGCTCGGGCGGTTGTGGCGGCGGTCGATGATGAAGTCGTGGCCCTTCGGCTTCAGGCCGATGGCGCGGTCGATCGCATCGCTGAGCTGCTCGTCGCTGGCCGAGGCTCGCAACGGCTTGCGCAGATCGGAAGCATCCTCGTGGCCGAGGCAGGTGTGCAAGGTGCCGGTGCAGGTGACGCGGACGCGGTTGCAGCTCTCGCAGAAATTATGCGTCATCGGCGTGATGAAGCCGATCGTGCCGCCGGTCTCGGCGACGCGGACGTAGCGAGCGGGGCCGCCGGTGGTCTCGTCGAGATCGGTCATCGTGTACTTCTGCGCCAAGCGGCTGCGCAGCAGCGACAGCGGCAGATACTGGTCGATGCGGCCTTCGCCGATCTCGCCCATCGGCATCACCTCGATGAGCGTCAGCGCCATGCCCTTGCCATGCGCCCAGTCGATCAGCGACGGGATCTCGTCCTCGTTCATGTTCTTGAGCGCGACCGCGTTGATCTTCACCGCGATCCCTGCGGCCTGCGCCGCCTCGATGCCGGCGAGCACGCGGTCGAGATCGCCCCATCTGGTGATGGTGCGGAACTTGTCGGCGTCGAGCGTGTCGAGCGAGACGTTGATGCGGCGGACGCCGCAATCGGCGAGCTCGGAGGCATATTTCGCGAGCTGCGTCGCGTTGGTGGTCATCGTCAGCTCATTGAGCGCGCCGCTCTTCAGGTGCCGCGACAGCGAGCGCACCAGGCCCATGACGTTGCGGCGGACCAGCGGCTCGCCGCCGGTGAGCCGGAGCTTCTTCACGCCCTTGTGGATGAAGGCCGAGCACAGCCGGTCGAGCTCCTCCAGGGTCAGCAGGTCGGCCTTGGGCAGGAACGTCATGTCCTCCGCCATGCAATAGAAGCAGCGGAGGTCGCAGCGGTCGGTCACCGAGACGCGCAGATAGCTGATGCGACGGCCGAACGGGTCGGTCATCGGGCGCGTCAGGGCGGTTTCACTCAACGTCTCAGCGGTCATGGAAGGCCTTGTCACGACGGTCATGTCACGGCGGTCATGGCGGCGGTGCCATGAGCGGCTGCGCCAGACAGTGGCCGCGCGAGACGCGGCCGGCTGCCGGTTCAAAGCAATCTAATCACGATCGGCGCGGCTCACAATCGCCGAGCACTCATACTGAGGAATGGTGACCTGACGAGGCGTCGATGCTGCATCGCAGCTTCGCTGCTGCGAGAGGCGATGGTCGTTGCGATTCCATTATTGCCGCGGCGGTGGGGCCGGGAAGGCGGAACCGGTGGTCGCGGGCGCCGGCGCGGCGGCAGAAGCGGCCGATTTCTGCGGCTTCGGCTTTTTCGGGCGCATGTGCTTCACCGCCTTCGGCGGCGCGCCCGGCATCGGCTGCAGCTCGGCGACCACAGGGCTCGGGTCCATCACGACCGGGGGCGAGCTGTTGAAATCGCCGGAGTTGCGGATGACCTGCACCGGGATGGTCTGCGGCTGGTACTTGTCCATCGAGAAGGTGACGCTGAAGCCGGCGTCCGGCGCGGGCACCGACACGGTGCATGGCGTCCGGCAGCCCGGTCCGAGCGAGGTCTTGGCGTCGGCGCCCGGCGGCACCGATTCGAGCTGCACGGGCACCTCCGGCGCCGACATCTTGAAGCTGTCCATGGAGAAGGACGAGCAGCCGGCCAGACCGGCTCCCGTAAGCGCAATCGCGATGACCCGCCGAATCATGATGTCCGCCCCACAACCCCTGCGGCCATCGGCCGCAATCCCAGCGCGACCATAGGAGTGTCAGGACAGCGGCGCAACTGCGGTCAACCCCATTCTCAACAGAACCTTCGGGTTTCGTTCGTTGAGGATTCAGGCGATCGGGCAGGGGGTTAGGCCGCAATCCCGCGAGTGGATCATAGCGCTGTCAGGCATTCTTGAGGGCGGGGCCGAGCGCCAGCACCGCGGCCGGCAGCTCGCGCATGTGATCGATCAGGTGGTCCGGATTGAGCTCCGCGATCGGCACGTCGGTATAGCCGAAGGTGCAGCCGATGACGGGAACGCCGGCGCGACGGGCGGCGCCGACATCGGTGCCGGCATCGCCGACCATGATCGCGGCTCCGATCTCGCCGCCGGCCTGCGCGATGGTCTGGCGCAGGATCGCCGGGTCCGGCTTGGCGACGCCGAAGGTGTCGGCGCCGCAGATCGCGGCAAAGCGCGAGGACAGGCCGAGCTGGTCGAGCAGCCGCTTCGACAGCCATTCCAGCTTGTTGGTGCACACGGCGAACTGGCAGCCGCGTCCGGCGAGCTCGTCGAGCGCCGCCTCCAGCCCCTCGAAGGGGCGCGATTCCACCGCGATGTTCTCGGCGTAGAAATCGATGAAATCGACCGTGAGCTGCTCCATCTCCGCCGGGCTGGCAAAGCGGCCCTCCGCTTCCAGCCCGCGCTCGAGCAGCCTGCGGGCGCCATGCCCGATCATCTTGCGCGCCGAGGCCAGCGGCAGTGGCCGCAGCCCCTCGCGCTTGAGGATGTGGTTGAGCGCGTTGATGAGATCCGGCGCCGTGTCGACCAGGGTGCCGTCGAGATCGAAGACGATGGTGCTGGAGATGGCCATCGGTATTGGCTACCGGCAGGCCCGCGCCCCCGCAAGGGGCTCGCCACGGCTTTTTGTCCGATTTCGTGACCGGTCAGAGCTAGGCCCCGCGTCAAAACACCGCTAGATATGCGCCGGTTTTCGGCCCCTAGGGGCCTGGGGGTGAGGACGGTTCCTTGGTCGACATGGAAGCATTGAAGCGGCAGGCGGCGGCGCGGGCGCTGGAAGAGGTCGAGAGCGGGATGAAGCTCGGCCTCGGCACCGGCTCGACGGCCAAGCATTTCGTCGATCTGCTGGCTGAGAAGGTCCGCGCCGGCCTCAAGGTCGTGGGCGTGCCGACCTCGGAGGCGACACGGGCGCAGGCGCAGGCCTGCGGTGTGCCGCTGACCACGCTCGACGAGATCGACCATCTCGACCTCACCATCGACGGTGCCGACGAGATCAACCCGGCGCTCGACCTGATCAAGGGCGGCGGCGGCGCGCTGCTGCGCGAGAAGATCGTCGCCAGCGCCTCGGATCGCATGATCGTGATCGCCGACGAGAGCAAATGGGTCGGAAAGCTCGGCCGCTTTCCGCTGCCGATCGAGGTGATCCCGTTCGGGCTCGCCGCGACGCAGCGCGAGATCGGCAAGGCGTTCGCCAAGGCCGGCGTCTCCGGAGCGATGGGCTTGCGTAAGTCCGCAGATGGCCACGTTTTCGTCACCGATGGCGGCCACTGGATTGTCGATGTCCGCCTTGGGGAGATCGAGGATCCCCCGCGCCTGGCGGGTCTTTTGAGCGCAATTCCGGGAGTGGTCGAGCACGGGCTGTTCATTGGCCTCGGCAGCACGGCGATCCTGGCAGGCGCACAGGGTATTCGCGTTATCCAGCGGCCTTGAGCGCAGCACGATCTGCGCTTTGGGCCGCAATCTCACAGGAGACTTGGAATGAAGAGCGTGTTCAGAATCTTGCCGGCCGCCGGAATCGTGCTGGCCCTGGCTTCGGCCAGCCCCGCTGCCGCGCAGGGCCAGGCGCCGGCGCTGAAGCCGGCCTCGCCGGCCTGCATGGCCGGCGCGCGCGAGATTCTGTCGATGAAGAACGCGGCTGCGATGTACGCCAATGCCGTCCCGGGCATCGTGCAGCAGACCAAGCAGGCGCTGCTGCAGTCCAACCTCAACTACCAGAAGGACCTCGACGAGGTCGCCGTCTCCGTCGCGCAGACCTATGCCGGCAAGGAGAAGGAGATCGGCGAGAAGATGGCGCAGATCTACTGCAACGAGTTCTCCGACCAGGAGATCGCCAACCTCGTCACTTTCTACAAGTCTGCCATCGGCCAGAAGCTGCTTGCGGCCGAGCCGAAGGCGATCCAGATGAGCATGCAGGCGATGAACGGGTGGGCGGCGGAGTTCTCCGACACGGTCACCGCGCAGTTCCGCGCCGAGATGCGCAAGCGCAACAAGCCGATCTGAGGCGGGTTGCAAGGACAGGTCGGGGGAGAGATGGCTGAATTCGACGTCGACCTGTTCGTGATCGGTGGCGGCTCGGGGGGCGTGCGCGCCGCCCGCATCGCGGCGGGCTATGGCGCCCGCGTGATGGTCGCCGAGGAATACCGCATGGGCGGCACCTGCGTGATCCGCGGCTGCGTGCCCAAGAAGTTGTTCGTCATCGGCTCGCATGTCCGCCAGGAGATCGCTGATGCCGAAGGCTTCGGCTGGACGATCCCGACCGCGACGTTCGACTGGAAGACGCTGATCGCCAACAAGGACAAGGAGATCGCGCGTCTGGAGGCGGCCTACGCCACCAATGTCGAGAAGTCCGGCGCCAGGATCGTCAAAACCCGCGCCGTGCTGGAGGACGCCCATACCGTGCGCCTCGGCACAGGCGAGAAGGTCACCGCCAAATACATCCTGATCGCGACCGGCGGCGCGCCCAATCACGGCACCCCGATTCCCGGCATCGAGCACGTCATCTCCTCCAACGAGGCGTTTCACCTGGAGGAGCTGCCGCGCCGCATCGTGATCCAGGGCGGCGGCTATATCGCGCTGGAATTCGCCTGCATCTTCGCCAATTTCGGCTCCGACGTCACCGTCGTCTATCGCGGCGACAACATCCTGCGCGGCTTCGACGAGGACGTCCGCAAGCACGTCCGCTCGGAGATGGAGAAGGAAGGCATCACCATCCTGACCGGCTGCACGATCAAGAGTGTCGACAAGCACGGCAAGGACTACACGACCCATCTGTCGAACGGCTCCAGCATCGCCTCCGACAAGGTGATGTTCGCGATCGGCCGCCATCCGGCGGTGGCCAATCTCGGCCTGGAAAAGGCCGGTGTCGCCATCAATCCGCGCAATGGCGGCATCGCGGTCGATGCGTTCTCGCAGAGCTCGGTGCCGAGCATCTACGCCGTCGGCGACGTCACCCATCGCTTCAACCTGACGCCGGTCGCGATCCGCGAGGGTCATGCCTTTGCCGACAATGTGTTCGGCGGCAAGAGCGTGCGCGTCGATCACGCCGACATTCCGACCGCCGTGTTCTGCCAGCCCGAGGTCGGCACGGTGGGTCTCACCGAGACCCAGGCGCGCGAGATGTATGACCGCGTCGACATCTACAAGACTACGTTCCGCCCGATCAAGGCGACGATGTCCGGCCGCGACACCCGCGTCCTGATGAAGCTCGTCGTCGATGGCACCAGCGACCGCGTGCTCGGCTGCCATATCGTTGGCGACATGGCCGCCGAGATCACCCAGGCCGTCGCCATCGCCATCAAGATGAAGGCCACCAAGGCCGATTTCGACGCCACCGTCGCGCTGCATCCGTCTGCGGCGGAAGAGTTGGTGACGATGCGCACGGTGACCGAGCGCCACGTGCGGCAGGCCGCGGAGTAGGGCGCTGCGCCTTTCCGCTTCGTCCGGCCGCGTATAGACTTCCGCCGTCAAGCAAGGACGGGGAGAGTCGATGCGGCGATGGATGATGCTGGCGCTGGCCGGATGGAGCCTGCTCGGCTTTTTCAGCCCGGCGCTCGCCGATGCCCGCATCGCGCTCGTCATCGGCAACTCGGCCTATCGCAGCGTCAGCCGCCTCGAGAATCCCAAGCATGACGCGGCGCTGATGGCCGAGACCCTTCAGGGGCTCGGCTTCGATCTCGTCGGCGGCAGTGCGCGGCTCGATCTCGACGAGGCCACGATGCGCCGCGCGGTACAGGAGTTCGGCGCCAAGGCGCGCGGCGCCGACGTCGCGCTGGTCTATTATGCCGGCCACGGCGTGCAGGTGCGCGGCGCCAACTATCTCGTGCCGGTCGATGCCAACCCCGCGCGCGAGGCCGATGTCGATTTCCAGATGCTCGACGTCAACGTCGTGCTGCGCCAGATGGAGAGTGCCGGCACCAAGCTCAATCTCGTGATCCTCGACGCCTGCCGCAACAATCCGTTCGGCGGCCGCGGCCTGCGCGACGGCGGCAGCGGCCTCGCGCAGATGCGCGCGCCGGAGGGCACGCTGATCTCGTTCGCGACCCAGCCCGGCAACGTCGCGCTCGACGGCCGCGACGGCAACAGCCCGTTCACGAAGGCGCTCGCCGACACGATCAAGCGGCCTGGCCTCGACATCTTCAAGACCTTCAACCAGGTCGGCCTGGAGGTGAAGCGCGCCACCGGCGGCACCCAGCAGCCCTGGGTGTCGAGCTCGCCGGTCGACGGCGACTTCTTCTTCGCCGGCCAGCCGGTCGCGCCGGCTTCGACAGCGCCGCTGGCCTCCGCGGCATCACCCGATCCCGCCGAGCGCGCCTGGGCCGTGACGCAGAACACCACCAGCATCGCGGTGCTCGAGGATTTCGTGCGACAGTTCGGCGGCACGCCCTATGGCTCGATGGCGCGGGCGCGGATCGAGGAGCTGAAGACAAGTCAGACCGCGGCGCGTCCGGCTGAAACGCCGATCGAGCGTGCGCAGGCGATCCTTCCCAACCCGCATCTCGTGCCGCGCACGGTCAAGCGCAACGTCTCGCAGGGCTATCTCAATCTGCGCCGGGAGCCCGGGCAGAAGTCGGAGATCCTCACCCGCATCCCCGCCGGCGAGACCGCGATGGTCGGCGGCTGCGTGATGCCCGGCGACGGTGTCAGCCGGTTCACGTCATGCCGCGCAGTGTGGAACGGCGTCGTCGGCTGGGTGTCGTCGAACGGGCTGGAGTAGGCGGCCTCGCGCGCTCAGAGTGTAGAATGCAGGTAGGGACCGTCCACCAACCCGCCGTCATTGCGAGCGCAGCGAAGCAATCCAGAGTCCTTGGCTTGGCCCTGGATTGCTTCGCTGCGCTCGCAATGACGAAGAAGTCTGGAGCTCGAGCGTCACCTCAACTCACATGCTGTGCGCTGCGCCGTCTTGCGAGGTACGGCAACGCGAACATGTAAAGCCCCGTGGCGAGCAGCACGATCAGCGGGAGCAGCGCCAGCAGACCGACCCAGGCGGCGGGCTGCTGCGTCTGCGTCATCGCCGCGATGTTGATGATGACACCGACCGTGAAGGCGATCGAGACCCATCGGTGGACTTGTCGGATCGTATTGGACCAGTTCATTGGCTCCTCCCCATGTGACAATGCCGATGAAAGTGCGGAAATCTCTCCGCCGTCATTCCGGGGCGTGCGAAGCACGAGCCCGGAATCCATTGCGCGGCAGTTCTCGCGGCCGGATGGATTCCGGGCTCGCCGCGCTTTGCGCGCCGCCCCGGAATGACAACCGAGCGCAGCAGAGGCCCAGCTCAGTCGAGCCGCGCCAAGGTCTGCTCCAACCCGTCAAAGAATTTCGGCCAGCCGTAGCGTGCGCCCTGATAGGCGCGGGTCTGGTCGGCGGCGAAGCCGGTCTGCTCCATGCGCAGATGGGTTCCTGTCGCGGTCGGCGTCAGCGTCCAGGTCACGACGCTGTCGAGACCGAGCGCGGCCCAGCTGTAGGACAGCGTCCTGTGCGGCTCGATCGTCAGCACCTGGCAGTCGACGACGCCCCAGTCCGCCTTCAGCTTGAAGCGATGGTCGAGCGACGGCAGGAAGTCGTTGGCCATCAGCCACTCCGCGATCAGATGCGGCTGCGTCAGCGCGCGCCAGAGTTTTTCCGGCGGATGCGCGAACTCGCGTTCGACGACGACGGTGCGGGTCTCCGGCGCAATGTCTGTCATTGGTCCATCCTGTTGAGCAGATTGTCGAGGTCGTCGAAGCGGCTCTCCCAGAATGCGGCCATGCGGCTGGTCCAGTCGAGCAAGGGTGCGAGCGCCTTCGGCTGGGCGCGATAATGCGTCAGGCGGCCTTCGTGACGCTCGCGTACCAGGCCTGCCTGCTTGAGCAGGCCGAGATGCTTCGACACCGCCGGCTGCGACACGCCGGCCTTGGCGGTCAGCGCGCCGACGGTCTGCTCGCCGTGGCGGCACAGCCCCTCGAAGATCGCGCGCCGGGTCGGATCGGCAAGCGTGCGGAACAGCAGGTCGGGAGAGCGGGGCATTCAATCCATAACTCGATGGTTATGGGTATATCCATAGCCTCATGGTTATGAATTGGCAAGGGCAGCGCTGCCGATCCGGCGCCAGCGCGATGATCAGCCCCTCGGCGCTGTGCGTGATCCGGACGGCGGCGCCGTCCGGATCACCTGTCGTGGACCGCGGATCAGGGCGTCAACGTCCATTGCTGCGAGCGGGCGGCCGAGGCGGTCGCGGTCAGCAGCTGATTGCCGAGGGAGGTGCCGTTCTGGCTCATCACTTCGACCGGATAGCTGCGCAGCGCGATCGTGCCGGCCGCAGCGTCATAGCGGAAGCGCTGGTTGTTGTTGCCGGTGCAGGTCCAGATGATCAGCTGCGCGCCGTCGCCATAGGTGCCGTTGTTGTCCAGGCAGTAGTGCGGGTCCTGCATGCTGCGGATCATGCCGGTCGTCTCGTCGTAGCTCCAGGTCTGGTTGGTGGTGCCGGTGCAGTTCCACTGGATCACGGCCGTGCCGTCGGCCATGGTGCCGCCGCTGACGTCCATGCACAGCGCCGACGTGCGGTTGACGATGCGGACCGGCTGGCGCGATGGTGCCGCGCTCGTGGAGACCGGCGCGTAGACGACGCCGAGCTTGTCGATGCCGTCGCCGGAGCGGCCGTGGAAGCCGGTGATCTGCCAGCCGCTCGGGGCGGTGTAGCTGGTGCAGCTCGCCGTCGACGTGCCGCCCGACAGGGTACGGCCCGCGCTGGTGCCGAACGCGATCCGGAAGATGCGCGTGTGGCCCTGATACTGGTCGCTGCACAGATTGACCGAGGTGAGATATTCGCCGCCGCCGAGCGTCAGGCTCTGGGCCGAGCCGCCGCTGCCGCCATGGCTGTAGACAAAGCCGTTCGAGAGCGTCAGCTCGACGGCGTCGACTCGGTTGCCGGTGCGGATGGTCAGCTTGCTGACCACGGGATTGGCGGGCAGCGCGGAGACGTCGTTGTAGCTCGTGCCGTGCGGGCCGCCGAACTGGTCGCTGAGCTTGCGGTTCGATGCCGTGGCCCAGCTCCAGTCGACCTCGACGGGGTGGTGATCGGAGAGCTGCGCGCCGTTCGAGTCCAGCGCATCCTGGCGGTCGACATAGCCAGACGCCTGCAGGGTCAAAAAGCCGTTGTTGCGCCACAGCACCTTGTCGACGATCTCGCAGTCCGGCCGGGCCGTCTGCGTATCGCCGCAGACCAGGGGAGCGCCGATCGGCGGCACGCTGCCGCCGCGCACCGTCTCGACCCAGGCGTCGTTGAAGCCGTGATGCAGGAACTCCCACATGTTCTGGCCGGCCCGCGTGTAGCGCGTGTTGGTGTCGCCCATCACCATGACGGCGTTGCCGGCGGAATTCGCCTCGATGTAGCTCAGGATCTGCGCCACGTCGGACTCGCTGTCGGCGAGATCGGTGGAGGACGTGCCGGACTGGGCGTGCAGGTTGTAGAAGTCGAGATAGACGCCCTCGGCCAGCCGCGTGCGGACCAGCGAGAAGCCTTTCGGCGTCAGCGCGTCGGAATCCGCGCGCTTGGTCCAGGTCACACGGTCGAGATCATCGAACGAATAGGTGCTGAGCGTGTTGAGGCCGTCGCCGATTCCGGCCGTGCCCGAGGTCGGCGTGCGATAGGGATGGTTGTCGCAGGTGTCGTAGAGCGCGGCGTGCCAGAGAAAGTCCTCCTGCACGTTGACGATGCCGAACTGGCGCAGATAGCAGCTGATCACGCGCGAATGCGCGTCGCTGCCGCCGTTATAGGCGGTCGGCGTTTCCGCGACGTTATAGGTCAGCGTGTTGAAGGTGCCGCTGTCCGCATGCAGCGGGCCGGCCAGCAGAGCGGCGCAGCCGGCTGCGATCGCGCCGGCGATGTGGTGAAGTCTCATTGTCGATCCCCTCGATCGTGTCCGAAAGCGGCGGCGCGATAGCATCTGCCGCGTGTCGCCGTGATGACGGATCGATGGATGTTCTGCGTGGCACGTGTCGTGCGGACGCGTGCCAGCCCAGGTTGTCACGGCCCCGCATCGAAGATCGACGTCACGCAGCGTGCGGCGGCGGCCATTCGTCCGCGTGAGCGCGATCACGGGCGTGACCCGCACTTGCGTCGTACACGGAACGAGGCAGCGGAGGCTGGCCGAGGCGTCGGGCGGCGCTCCTATTGATGCCGCGCCATACTCCTATCGGGGGACGCTGAGGGGACGCTGGGCTGCTAGCAATCCGATACTTTGCTGGAGACACCGGACATGCATGCCCATCAGGTTCCGCCGCGGCTCGCGCCCATCACATCGCAGCCAGTCACGTCGAAGCCATTCACCTCGAAGCCATTTGTTTCGAAGGAATGCCTCGGCGCCGTCGTTCTCGCATTCTTCCTGATCCTGCACATCGTCGCGATCGCGATTCTGCGAAAGGCGGACACGCCCGACCGCGTGGAGGCAAGTCCGGTTACGACGTTCCAGACCACTGATTGACGATCACTCATTTCCATTTTCTTCAGCCGGAGAATTATCATGCCCGGGCTCGGATCATTTTTGCTGCTCAGCGCCGCCGTTTTCTTCGGCGCCTTCGTGTCCGGTCTTGCAGGGTTCGCATTTTCAGCGGTCGCCGGCGCCATCCTCCTGCACATGCTGCAGCCCCTGGAAGCCGTGCCGCTGATGATGGCGTGCAGCGTCGGCGTGCAGGCAACGAACCTCTGGGCGCTGCGCGCCAGCATCCGCTGGAAGGAGAGCGTCGTCCTGATCATCGGCGGGCTGCTCGGCGTGCCCCTGGCGCTGTGGCTGCTGCACAATGCAGAGACACGTGTGTTCCAGCAGATCTTCGGCCTCACCATCGCGATCTACGCCGGCACCATGCTGTGCAAGCCGGCGCTGGGCAGTCTTCAACCGATGAGCCGAAGCCGCACCGCCATCATCGGCTTCGGTGGCGGCCTGATCGGCGGCCTCACCGCGATGCCCGGCGCGCTGCCGACGATCTGGTGCGAGATGCACGGCCTGCCGAAGACCGAGCAGCGCGGCCTCGTTCAGCCCTTCATCGCCGTCATGCAGATCGCCTCGCTCACGATGATGCTGGCGCGTCAGGACCTGTCGTCCAAGGTGGTCATCGATCTCGCTTTGAGCATCCCGGCGCTGCTCGCGGGGACGGCGCTCGGCGTGTTCGCCTTCCGCAAGGTCAATGATGCGCTGTTCAGGAAGATCATTTTGGGGATTCTGCTGCTGTCGGGATTGCTGCTGGTGGTCTGACCCGGAGTTCGCCGAGCGGTCCCGGCGGCGTCGTCCAGCCGCAGTCGTCATGTTCGGATATTCAAAAATTCCACTTTACGAATACCAGAATCTGTGATCTACTCTCCGCATCCCGCCTCACTCGGAAGGGGCGTTGCGCGCGATCGTCACGACACGCGAGGCGGGGAGCGATGGCCGCGATCAAGCCGCAGCGTGTCCGAAAGGGCGCGCGGACGAACGGCGGGGCCGCGGACGTGAAGTCGCAGCGTGCTGGCACCCCGATGCTGGTGCTACGTTCGTGATGGCGCTTGTGCGCCGCGCGGGCAATGGTGGCCAACAAGCCCGGCGCACCAGGCAGACTGCGTATAAGCGTTAAGACCGTCGCGCAGGGAATGCCGGAATGATCGGCTGAACCTGTGGTACCTGCCGCCTGCATTTTTTCAGCAGGCGGGCCATGGGCGAGGCCATCGTCCGGCATTCCCTGCGCCCTCCGATTGTTCGCGAGGGCGAGCCGCTCCATGAGACCTCGGGCATTCGTGTCGCGGGATCGAGAACGCGTGCCGGACGACCGGCGCCGTCGCGTCCCACTCCGCTGTCGTCCCGGGCCAGCCGCGACGGCGCGAAGCGGCGGCGGGGCGCCGACCCGGGATCCATACTCCGCGGCAGCCATTGGTTGGCGCAAGTCCATCCACCTCGTTTCACGACATGGGACGGGTGGCTATGGATCCCGGCGTTCGCCGGGATGACGGCGGTGGGTGTGGAGGCGCCGAGCGCAGCAACGGAAGGGAGAGCAGGGAGCTCGATCTGGAGTCTCAAGCCAGGCCTGAAATCCCTCGCAGCCGCAACGGCTTGGCCGGACAACCTAAATTCCGGATGGCAGTTGCCGGGCAGGCTGTGTATAAGGCGCGCGCCGCGGCGGGGGAACAGGCGTGCGGTTGCCGAGAGGGAGTAGAGAGCCATGACGGAGCGCTGGAGCCCGGAGAGCTGGCGGTCCAAGCCGGTGCAGCAGGTGCCTGATTATCCCGACCAGAAGGCGCTGGCCGAGGTCGAGGCGCAGCTGTCGACCTTCCCGCCGCTGGTGTTCGCCGGCGAGGCGCGCAACCTGAAGAAATCGCTGGCGCGGGTCGCGGCCGGCGAAGCCTTCCTGCTGCAGGGCGGCGACTGCGCCGAGAGCTTCGCCGAGCATGGCGCCAACAATATCCGCGACTTCTTCCGCGTTCTGCTGCAGATGGCCGTGGTCATGACCTATGCCGGCGCGGTGCCGGTGGTGAAGGTCGGCCGCATCGCCGGCCAGTTCGCCAAGCCGCGCTCGTCGCCGACCGAGAAGGTCAACGGCGTCGAGCTGCCGAGCTATCGCGGCGACATCGTCAACGACACCGCCTTCACGCCCGAGGCGCGCATCCCCAACCCGCAGCGCCAGCTCGACGCCTACCGGCAGTCGGCGGCGACGTTGAACCTGCTGCGCGCGTTTGCCACCGGCGGCTTCGCCAATCTCGGCAGCGTGCACCAGTGGATGCTCGGCTTCGTCAAGGACTCACCGCAGTCGAGGCGCTACAAGGAGCTGGCCGACCGCATCTCGGAGGCGCTCAACTTCATGCGCGCCTGCGGCCTCGATCTCGAGAGCCATCCCGAGCTGCGCGCCACCGACTTCTACACCAGCCACGAGGCGCTGCTGCTCGGCTACGAGCAGGCCTTCACCCGCGTCGATTCGACGACGGGCGACTGGTACGCCACGTCAGGCCATTTCATCTGGATCGGCGACCGCACCCGCCAGCTCGATCATGGCCATGTCGAATATTTCCGCGGCATCAAGAACCCGATCGGCCTGAAATGCGGCCCGTCGCTGAAGCCGGACGAGCTGATCAAGCTGATCGACATTCTCAACCCCAACAATGAGCCGGGACGGCTGACCCTGATCAACCGCTTCGGCGCCGACAAGGTCGGCGATCACCTGCCGGGGCTGATCCGCGCGGTGCAGCGGGAAGGGCGCAAGGTGGTGTGGTCGTGCGATCCGATGCACGGCAACACCATCACCTCGAATTCGGGCTACAAGACCCGGCCGTTCGACCGCATCATCTCCGAGGTGCGGGCGTTCTTCGCCGTGCATGCCGCCGAGGGCACCCATGCCGGCGGCATCCACCTGGAGATGACCGGCAAGGACGTCACCGAATGCATCGGCGGCGCGCGCGCGATTTCGGACGAGGATCTCAACGACCGCTATCACACGGTGTGCGATCCCCGGCTGAACGCCGAGCAGTCGATCGACATGGCGTTCCTGATCGCCGAGCTGCTGAAGCAGCAGCGCGGCGGCAAATCCACCCCGATGCCGGCGGTCGCGGGCTTCTGATGCTGCGCTTCTGGCGCGCGACGCTCAACTCGCGCAATGGCCTCGCCTTCGCGCTCCGCTCCGAGCAGGCGGTGCGCGAGGAGGTGATCGCGCTGATCCTGTCACTGCCGCTCGCCTATGTGATCGGCGCGACGCCGATGCGCAGCGTCGAACTGGTCTGCGCCATGCTGCTGGTGCTCGTGGTCGAGCTCTTGAACACCGCGATCGAGAAGCTCGCCGACCGCCTCACCACCGACCACGATCCGAAGATCGGCCAGGTCAAGGATCTCGGCTCGGCCGCGGTCGGCGTCGCGCTGCTGATGTCCGGCAGCTTCTGGCTGTTCGCGATCGCCGAGCGGCTCGGATGGTTGTGAACGGCGTGAGCGATGGCCGCTGATATCTTCCGGATCACGCTGGCCCAGCTCAATCCCACGGTGGGGGACATCGCGGGTAACGTCGCGAAGGCCCGGGAGGCGCGAGCGAGGGCGGCGGCGGATGGCGCCGATCTCGTGGTGCTGCCTGAGCTGTTCATTGCGGGTGGTCTCACACGAGACGCGATGCCGAGCGTGCGGGCCGACAGCCGCGCCGCGATCGAGACGCTGGCGCGCGAGACCGCCGATGGCGGGCCGGCGGTGCTGATCGGCACGCCGTGGGACGAGAGCGGCAAGCTCTCCAATGCCGTCGCACTGCTCGACGGCGGGCGCATCGCCGCGACGCGCTTCAAGACCAATTTGCCGGGTGATCAGCAGCGCCTGTTCACGCGCGGCCCCGCGGCCGGCCCGGTCAGCGTGCGCGGCATGCGCATCGGCGTTGCGATCGGCGAGGACATCTGGCCCGAGCAGCCTGCAGACGAGAACGTCGTCGAGACGCTGGCGGAGACCGGCGCTGAGCTGATCGTGGTCGCGGCCGCCGCGCGCTACATCCGCGGCGAAGGTGACCGGCGGCTGTCGGCGGCCGTAGCGCGCGTCACCGAAAGCGACCTGCCGCTGCTCTGGCTCAATCAGACCGGCGGTCACGACGGCGAGGTGTTCGACGGCGCATCCTTTGCGCTCAACGCCGATCTCTCGATCGCGGCGCAGTTGCCGGGCTTCGTCGAGGATGTGACCACGCTGACATGGCACAGGGGAGATGACGGCTGGCAGTGCAGCGGGCCGGTCGCCAAGCCGACCGAGGGCGACGAGGCGGACTACGCCGCTCATATGCTCCGCCTGCGCGACCGCGTCGGCAAGGCAGGCTTGAACGGCGCGGTATTCGGTCTGGCGGCAGGCATCGAGCCCGCGCTGTCACTGGGCCTGGCTGTCGATGCTCTCGGCGCCGACAAGGTTCGCGCCGTGCTGCTGTCCGGGCCGGACACGCGGCTGCCGGACGAGGCGATGGCATCCGCGGCACGGCTCGGCGTCCCCGCCGAGATCGTGCCGATTGCGGCGGCCATCGAAGGTGTCGAAAAGATCCTGCCCGGCCCGCTGCCGGACGACGCCCATCGTGATCTGCTGGCGCGGGTTCGCAGCACGTTGCTGACGGCGCTGGCGAATCATGCGGGCGCGCTTGCCGTTGATGCCAGCGGCGAGATCGCCGGCCGAGGCGGCATCGTCGCTGCGCTCGGCGGCATCACCCCGGCGCAGATGGTTCGTCTGGCCGCGCTGCGCAATCGCTGGACTCCCGCGGGCGCGTTCGGCCGATCAGGCGAGGTGATCTCGCCCGATCTCATCGCCCGCGCCGGGATGGAAGGATGATGCAGATGTCCCGGCGAGATTGCTCAACGCGCCGGGATGAAGGTCGGTCCGACCGTGCGGATCTGCTTGTCGCCGCCCGCGCCGGTCGTGGTGTCGGCGGTCGTGGTCTGCGGCGCGGTCTCGGCAGGAGCGGCGCCCTTCTTGGCAGCGGTGGCCGGCGGCTTGCCGCTCTGGCGCTGCTGCATCCGCTTGGCGCTCTCCTCGGTGACGATGATGTCGCCCTGTTCGGCCGCCGAGGCTCGCTCGTCGATCGACTTCAGTGCGTCGGCCCAGGTCTGACCCGGCGCCTTGCAGGAGCAGGTCGGGTTGAACTCGGTGCGATATTTGAACGCGTTCGGCAGGGCGGTGTACGACTGGCCATTGACCGAGACCGCCTGGTTCATGTCCTCGCCGGGATTGCGATAGGTGAACAAGGTCGCCTCGGCGGCGGGGCATTGCGCCTTGCAGGCGCGCTCGTCATCGGCGAAGCGGCCGGGAACGGTGGCGAACGAGATCGGGAAATAGGCGCCGTCGCAGGTGCGCACGCAGACGGTCCGGTAGGTGCCCTGCGGTGCGGCGAGATCGGCGCTGGGGGGCGGCAGCGAGGCGGCCGGGTTGGTCTCGCCGCCGCCGCCGAACAGATTGGTCAGGAAGTTGCCGCCGCCACCTCCGCCGCCGCGATTCGCATATTGCTGATACTGCGGGCCGCAATTGTTCTGGCCGAGCGCGGCCAGCACCGAGCGGCGCTGGTTGTCGCGCTCACCGCCGAAACCGCCGCCGCGCAGCCGCTCCAGGCTGCCGGTGATCTGGTCGAGATTGGCGCGCATCTGCTGCAGCTGGTTGTTGACCGGCTGGCACTCGGCCGCGCGGCCGTTGAAGATCGAGAAGAAGCCGGGGCTGTCGCAGCCCATCCGCTTGGCCTGCGTGCTGACGCGATCGAGTTCGGCCTGCTGCTTGGCGGCCGCGTCCTGATAGCGCCGGATCTGGTCCTCGCGTCCGGGATCGCCGCCACCGCCGCCGCGCTCGATCGAGGCGAGCTGCGCCTCGAGCCGGGGGCAGATCGGGTTCACGCCGGCCTGTGCAACAGGCGGTCCGGGCGGCATCTGCGCATAGGAATCGGAACTGGATTGCGCCAGGGCGTGCGAGCCGGTCAGGGACAGTCCGAGCAGCGCAGTGAAGGCCAGCAGGCGCGGAGACAGGGATGCGATCAAGATGCGGTATTCCGGTCCATGGGTGCTGCCGCGGAGCTAGCACAGAATTCGGAAAAATCGCGGCAGCGGCGGGCTTCCCATAGCCGCTTTGTCGGGCAGCGTCACGTCGATTCCGGGGCGGGCGGAAGGCGGAAGCGGCTGTTCCCGCGGGCCTCAGCGCTGGCAGGTGATCGCGACATAGTCGCTGCAGGCGCCGCGGGCGCAATTTCCAGCCGCTTTCGGCACCGATCCGGTGATTTCCTCGGGGTCGACACGACGGTAGGAGGAGGCCTGCGCAAAATCGCGTGATTGGCAGTAGGAGCGCGCCGCCGAGGCGCCGCATCTGTCGCCCTTGGCCAGGCACTGGTCGACGCCGTAGCCGTCGGATTCGTTGGCGATGATGAAGATGCGGCTCTCCGCGCGAGCGGTGCTCGCGACGGCAAGGAGGACAGAGCAGGCGAGCAGCGCCGAAGAGATTCGCATGGTGCACCGGTCGATGGAGGAGACAACCCATGGTTAGGCCAAAAAGGTTAACAATGATTAACCAAGAGGCAGGGCGCGTGGATTTGGGCGGCGAAAGCGGCCGTTTTGCGGCTCTTGACGGCAACATCCCGCTGCATCATGGTGAAACCCATGAACGGTTTCCTCGCCATCTGCTGCATTTGCCGCGAGATTATTCGCTAGCGATTCGCTGGCTGAGGCCGTCTTTTCTCAACAGAGATGATCAGGACGCCCGGCCGGCAGGTCGGAGGCGTGAATTTGCCGTGGCTGGTCCGCCTGCGGACCGTCGGCTGGCGTAGGGCATCCGTGACGTCTCGCCTTGGCGGGACGCGAGCAAGGGCATTCGGGGACGGACCATGGAATTGCGTTTGTACGACACCGCATCGCGAGAGAAGCGCCCCTTCGTGCCGCTCGATCCCGACAATGTCCGCATGTATGTCTGCGGACCGACGGTCTATGACTTCGCCCATATCGGCAATGCGCGCCCGGTGATCGTCTTCGACGTGCTGTTCCGGCTGCTGCGGCACATCTACGGCAAGGATCACGTCACCTACGTCCGCAACATCACGGACGTCGATGACAAGATTAATGCGCGCGCGGCGCGCGACTTTCCCGGGCTGCCGCTGAACGAGGCGATCCGCAAGGTCACCGAGGTGACCGCGAACCAGTTCCACAGCGACGCGGCTGCGCTCGGCAGCCTGCCGCCGACCTTCGAGCCGCGGGCGACGGAGTTCGTGCTGCCGCGCCCCGACGGCAAGGCGGACATGGTGACGCTGATCCGGCAACTGATCGCGCGCGGCCACGCCTATGAGGCCGGCGGCGAGGTGCTGTTCGACACGTCGTCAATGCCGGATTACGGCGCGCTGTCGGGCCGCAAGCTCGACGAGCAGCTCGCCGGCGCGCGTGTCGCGGTTGACGCGCACAAGAAGAACCCGGCCGACTTCGTGCTGTGGAAGCAGTCCTCGGCCGACGAGCCGGGCTGGGATAGCCCGTGGGGCCGCGGCCGCCCCGGATGGCACATCGAGTGCTCGGCGATGAGCGCCGCCTATCTCGGCGAGGTCTTTGACATCCATGGCGGCGGGCTCGACCTGATCTTCCCGCATCATGAGAACGAGATCGCGCAGTCGCGCTGCGCCCACGGCACGTCTGTCATGGCGAACTACTGGCTGCACAACGAATTCGTGCAGGTCGAGGGCGCCAAGATGTCGAAGAGTCTCGGCAACTTCGTGACCATCCGTGACCTGCTCGCGGATTGGCCCGGCGAGGTGCTGCGCCTCAACATGCTCAAGATGCACTACCGCTCGCCGGCCGACTGGACGCTCAAGAACCTCGAGGAGAGCGCCAAGACGCTCGACGACTGGTACCGCGTCGCGGCCGACGCACCGGGCGAGCAGCCGGACCCCGCGGTGGTCGCCGCGCTGCTCGACGATCTCAACACGCCGCTGATGATCGCCGAACTGCATGCGTTGCGTTCGCGGGCGGCTGCGGGCAGCGAAGCCGAACGCGCGGCGTTCTCGGGCTCACTGCGCTTTGCCGGTTTCCTGTCCGACACGGCTGCGCAGTGGGAAGCCCGCAAGCAGCAGGCCAAGGGCGTCGATGCCGCCAAAGTTGAAGGGCTGATTGCCGAGCGCGCTGCGGCGCGTGGGCGCAAGGACTTCAAGGAATCCGACCGCATCCGTGACGAACTCGCCGCGATGGGCGTGGTGCTGAAGGATGGCAAAAGCGCCGACGGCAAGCCGGTGACGACCTGGGAGATCGCGCGATGAGCAGGCCCGACACGCCATTCCCCAGACACTGGCTGTACTACATCGGACTGAAGCTGGTGCTGATCGCCGGCGCGGTGGCGCTGGTCACGAAGCTCTACGGCATGTGGTGACGGACATGGGACAGGCAATTCCGAAGGCCGCGCTGCGGCCGTTTCTCCCCACCGACACGCCGCTGCTCGCCGCGATCTTCGTCGCCAGCATCCAGGAGCTGACCTCGGACGACTACAGCGAGGAGCAGCAGGAGGCCTGGGCCGCCGCCGCCGAGAACGAGGCGAGCTTCGGCAAGAAGCTGGCGTCGGAGCTGACTCTGATCGCGACCTTGCAGGGCTCGCCGGTCGGCTTCGCTGCGCTCAAGGGCAATGACCATATCGATATGCTCTACGTGCATCCGAGCGCGGTCGGGCAGGGCGTCGGCGCCATGCTGTGCGACGCGCTGGAGAAGCTGGCGGGGGCGCGCGGCACGACAGGCCTCTCCGTCGATGCCAGCGACACCGCGGTCGATTTCTTCCGCAAGCGCGGCTACGTCGCGCAGCAGCGCAACAGCGTCTCGATCAATGGCGAGTGGCTCGCCAACACCACGATGAAGAAGGCGCTCGGCGAAGGGGCGCAGGCATGAGCAGAGAGCGTCTCTATCTGTTCGACACCACCTTGCGCGACGGCGCGCAGACCAACGGCGTCGACTTCACGCTCGCCGACAAGCAGGTCATCGCGCGCCTGCTCGACGATCTCGGCATCGACTATGTCGAGGGCGGCTATCCCGGCGCCAATCCGCTCGACACGGAATTCTTCGCCGAGCGGCCGAAGCTGGGACACGCCCGGTTCACCGCGTTCGGCATGACCCGCCGCGCGGGGCGCTCGGTCTCCAATGATCCGGGTGTCGCGGCGCTGCTGGATGCCAAGGCGGATGCGATCTGCTTCGTCGCAAAATCCTCGGCCTATCAGGTGCGCGTGGCGCTGGAGACCACCAACGAGGAGAACCTCGCCTCAATCCGCGACAGCGTCGGGGCGGCCAAGGCCGCGGGGCGCGAGGTGATGCTCGACTGCGAGCACTTCTTCGACGGCTACAAGGAGAACGCCGAGTTCGCGCTGGCCTGTGCCCGCACTGCCTATGAGGCCGGCGCGCGCTGGGTCGTGCTGTGCGACACCAATGGCGGGACCATGCCGCATGAGATCGAGGCCATTGTCGGCGAGGTCGTCAAGCATGTACCGGGCGATCACCTCGGCATTCACGCCCATAACGACACCGAGCAGGCGGTGGCGAATTCGCTCGCGGCGGTGCGGGCCGGCGTTCGCCAGATCCAGGGCACTTTGAACGGCCTCGGCGAGCGCTGCGGTAACGCCAATCTGTGCTCGATGATCCCGACGTTGAAGCTGAAGACCGAGTTTTCCGATCGCTTCGAGATCGGCGTCTCCGACCAGCAGCTCGGCGGGCTGATGAAGGTGTCGCGTACGCTCGATGACATGCTGAACCGCGCTCCGAACCGCCACGCGCCTTACGTCGGCGAGAGCGCCTTCGTCACCAAGACCGGCATCCATGCCTCCGCCGTGCTGAAGGACCCACACACCTACGAGCATGTGCTGCCCGAGAGCGTTGGCAATCATCGCAAGGTGCTGGTATCTGACCAGGCCGGCCGCTCCAACGTGATCGCGGCGCTCGAGCGCGGCGGCATTCCCTTCAACAAGACTGATCCGAAGCTGACGCGGCTCGTCGAAGAGCTGAAGGAGCGCGAGGCCATGGGCTATGCCTATGAGTCCGCCAACGCCTCGTTCGAGCTGCTGGCGCGGCGCACCCTGGGCTCGGTGCCGGAGTATTTCCGGGTCGAGCAGTTCGACGTCAATGTCGAGCAGCGCTATAACGCGCTCGGCGAGCGCGTCACGGTGGCGCTCGCCGTGGTCAAGGTCGACGTCGCCGGCGAGCGGCTGATCTCGGCCGCCGAAGGCAACGGTCCGGTGAACGCGCTCGACGTCGCCTTGCGCAAGGATCTCGGCAAGTACCAGGGCTTCATCGACGGATTGAAGCTGATCGACTACCGCGTCCGCATCCTCAATGGCGGCACCGAGGCGGTGACGCGCGTGCTGATCGAGAGCGAGGACGAGACCGGCGAGCGCTGGACCACGGTCGGCGTATCGCCCAACATCATCGACGCCTCGTTCCAGGCGCTGATGGATTCGGTGTTCTACAAGCTGGTGAAGTCAGGCGCGGCGGGATGAGATGATGCTTCGTCATTGCGAGCGAAGCAATCCAGGGCGGCATGCGCGACCCTGGATTGCTTCGTCGCTTCGCTCCTCGCAATGACGTGGAGAGGCCGAGGGCAAACGCATGATCGACCACATCTCTGTCGGCGTCAGTGATCTCGCCCGCAGTGCGCGCTTCTACGAATTGGCGCTGGCGCAGTTGGGCATGACCCGGCTCGTCGAACGGCCGACGAATATCGGCTTCGGCAAGACTTATCCGGAACTCTGGATCAATCTCCGCCCCAGCATGGCGCGCGTTCCGGCTGATACCGGGTCGCATCTCTGCTTCAGAGCAAAGACCACCGGCCAGGTCGATGCATTCCATGCGGCGGCGGTGGAGGCGGGCGGTATCTCCGATGGCGCGCCGGGGCTGCGGCCGCATGATCGCGTGCGCTACTATGCCGCCTTCGTGCTCGATCCCGATGGCAACCGGATCGAGGCCGTCACATTTCCGAGCGAGTAGGAGTCAGAGCCGCTTGGCGATCTCCGGTACCATCTCGGTCTCTTCCTTGGCGACGCGGGCGGCCGCCTCGCGCAGGCGCGGCAGGATGTCCTCGGCGCGGTCGGCCTTGAGCAGTTCGATCTGGAAGCCCGGCCGGATGAACTCGGTCTCGCGCATGTGGGCGAGCAACGAAAACAGCGGCTCCCAGAAGCCGTCGATATTGGCCATCAGCACCGGCTTGGCGTGGCGCCCGAGCTGCTTCCAGGTGAGCTGCTCGACCAGTTCCTCGAGCGTGCCGATACCGCCGGGCAGGGCGACGAACGCGTCGGAGTGCTCGAACATCAGCCGCTTGCGCTCATGCATGTCGGGCGTGACGATGAGGTCCTTGAGCGGCATCATGACCTCCTTCTTCACCAGGAAGTCCGGAATGATGCCCGTGACGTCGCCGCCATGGTCGAGCACGGCCTTGGCGACTGCGCCCATCATGCCGATGGAGCCGCCGCCATAGACGAGCCTGACGCCGTTCTCGGCGAGCGCCTTGCCGAGGGTTTTCGCCGATTCGATGAAGCTGGGATTGGTGCCCGGGCCGGAGCCGCAATAGACACAGACGGTGCGGATTTCAGTCATATGATGGATGTGACACTGCAGCTGAAAGGCGTCAAGACGAGGGCGGACCGGGTGGTTCGCGGGGATTTACGGGCAATCCAACCGATCTGAATCAAGTTATGCAATTACTGCGCCGCCGCAACGGATTCCGTCGACGCACGGGTGCATCTGGCGGTCGAACACTCTATATGGAGCGGGCTGCCCCGCCTCATAACAGGCCAACATCGCCGCTGTTCCAGATCGTTTGATGCCTCCCGATTCGTCTCCTCATCACGGTGCCGCCGAGTCTCCCGCCTCCCTGGAGCAGGGAACGCTGGCCGGCACGCTGCGGCACCTGTGGCCCTTCATCTGGCCGAGTGATCGCGCCGATCTGAAGATGCGCGTGCTGTGGTCGGTGGTGCTGCTGCTCGCCGCCAAGGTCGCGACCCTGGTGCTGCCCTTCACCTTCAAATGGGCCACCGACGCGCTGACGGGCGCCAACACCGCACCGGTCCAACCCGACAATTGGGCGTTCTGGCTGGTGGCCTCGCCAATCGTGATGACCGCGAGCTATGGCGGCATGCGCGTGCTGATGGCAGTGCTGACGCAATGGCGCGACGGCATCTTTGCCCGCGTCGCCATGCATGCGGTGCGCAAGCTCGCGACCATCACCTTCGTCCACATGCACGAATTGTCACTGCGCTTCCACCTGGAGCGCAAGACCGGCGGGCTGACCCGGGTGCTCGAACGGGGGCGGAACGCGATCGAGACCATCGTCCGCATGGTGATCCTGCAGCTGATCCCGACCATCGTCGAGGTGTCGCTGCTGACGGCCGTGCTGCTGTGGCAGTTCGACTGGCGCTACGTGCTGGTCACGCTGACGATGGTCGCGGCCTATCTGTACTACACCTATATCGCGACCGAGTGGCGGATCGAGATCCGTCGGCGGATGAACGATTCCGATACCGAGGCCAATACCAAGGCGATCGACTCGCTGCTCAACTATGAGACCGTGAAATATTTCGGCGCCGAGGCGCGCGAGGCCGATCGCTACGACCGCTCGATGGAGCGTTACGAGCGTGCCAGCGTGAAGACCTATACCTCGCTCGCGGTGCTCAATGCCGGGCAGGCGGTGATCTTCACGATCGGGCTGACGGTCGCCATGCTGATGTGCGCCCATGGCGTCCGCGAAGGCCGCAACACGGTCGGCGACTTCGTCATGATCAACAGCATGATGATCCAGCTCTACCAGCCCTTGAATTTCATGGGCATGGTGTATCGCGAGATCAAGCAGGCGATCATCGACATCGAGAAGATGTTCGGCGTGCTCACGCGGGATGCCGAGGTGAAGGACGCGCCGGGCGCCAGGCCGCTGGTCGTGAGCTCGGGCGCGGTGCGCTTCGAGGACGTCCGTTTCGCCTATGAGCCGGATCGGCCGATCCTGCAGGGGCTGAGCTTCGAGGTGCCGGCCGGCAAGACGGTCGCCATCGTCGGCCCTTCCGGCGCCGGCAAGTCGACGATTTCCCGGCTGCTGTTCCGGCTTTACGACGTCTCCGGCGGCCGCATCCTGATCGACGGGCAGGACATCCGCGCGGTCAGCCAGGTGTCCCTGCGCGCGCAGATCGGCATGGTCCCGCAGGATACCGTGCTGTTCAACGACACCATCCGCTACAACATCCGCTACGGGCGCTGGGACGCGGACGATGCCGCCGTCGAGGAAGCGGCGCGCCTCGCTCAGATCGACGGGCTGATCAAGATGGCGCCGAAGGGCTACGAAACCCAGGTCGGCGAGCGCGGTCTCAAGCTGTCCGGCGGCGAGAAGCAGCGCGTGGCCATCGCCCGCACCATCCTCAAGGGGCCGCCGATCCTGGTGCTCGATGAGGCAACCTCGGCGCTCGACAGCCATACCGAGCAGGAGATCCAGGATGCGCTCGACCGCGTGTCGCGCAACCGCACCTCCCTCGTCATCGCGCACCGGCTCTCGACCATCGTCGCGGCCGATGAGATCATTGTGCTCGACCGCGGCCGGATCGCCGAGCGCGGCACCCACGGCGAGCTGCTGGCCAGAGGCGGGCTGTATGCCAGCATGTGGAACCGGCAGCGCGAGGCCGAGGAGGCGCGCGAAAAGCTGGCCAAGATCGGCGACGACGCCGCTGCGCCCAACCGCAATCCGCCGGCGCGGGGCGAGCCCGACATGAGCGGACCCGAACTGCCCGGGTCCGTTGCCAGTGCGGCCGAGTGAATTCTCGGCGGTTGCCGTGATCCGAACGCAAGGACTCGTTAAGGATTCATTTTGACCTTCGGCGTCCGGCGACCTAGTCAAGGCGGCGGTCCGCTCTGAGGTCAGAGGGACATCATCTCAACGAAGCAGGCCATGTCGATCAGCAATTCCATCCGTGCCCAGATCCCGCCGATCCACCCCGAAGGTTATCCCTTCATCGGCGGATTTGCCCTCGTCAGCCTGATCCTGTTCTGGATCTTCACCCCGCTCGGCTGGATCGGCACGCTGCTCACCGTCTGGTGCGCGCTGTTCTTCCGCGACCCCATCCGCGTGACGCCACAGCGGGAAGGGCTGGTGGTGGCGCCGGCCGATGGGAAGATCTCGATGATCACCCGCGCGCTGCCGCCGGCGGAGCTCGGCCTCGGCGATCGCCCGCTGCTGCGGGTCTCGATCTTCATGAGCGTGTTCAACGTCCATGTGAACCGGGCTCCGGTGGCCGGTCGGATCGAGAAGATTGCCTATCGCCCGGGGGCCTTCATCAATGCCGAGCTCGACAAGGCGAGCGAGGACAATGAGCGCAACTCGCTCGCGATCTCGACGCCGCATGGCCGGATCGGCGTGGTCCAGATCGCCGGCCTCGTGGCGCGCCGGATCGTATCGTTCGTACGGGAAGGGCAGACGATCGGCGCAGGCGAGCGCTTCGGGCTGATCCGCTTCGGGTCGCGGCTCGACGTCTATTTCCCCGATGGCACCGAGGTTCTGGTCTCGGAAGGACAGACGGCCATCGCCGGTGAAACCATCCTGGCCGATTTCGACGTTCCGGTGCCCGGCCTGACGTTCAGGAGCCAGTGAACCGTCCTCGCCCGATGACGACCCATTAAGGGGGCCTTGAGCCAAGTTCAGGCACAAGGTCCCGGCAAAACCATCCCTGGTGTGATCATGAGCTTCGATCCGAACTCTCCCGAACTGCGCCGCCGGCGTTTCCGGCCGATTCCGGTGCGGTTGCTGGTCCCGAACATGATCACGCTGCTGGCGATCTGTGCCGGCCTGACCGCGATCCGGCTGTCGACCGAGGGCCGGATGGAGCTCGCGGTCGGTGCGATCGTGTTTGCCGCCTTCCTCGACGGCATCGACGGCCGCATCGCCCGCATGATCAAGGGGCAGTCGAAGTTCGGCGCGGAGCTCGACAGCCTCGCCGATTTCGTCAATTTCGGCGTCGCGCCCGGCCTGATCCTGTATTTCTGGCAGTTGCACGAGCTGCGCGACGGCGGCTGGATCGCGGCCATGATGTACGCCATCAGCGGCGGCCTGCGGCTGGCGCGCTTCAATGCCAGCATCGACGATCCCAACAAGCCGCCGTTCGCCGCGAACTTCTTCACCGGCGTGCCGGCGCCGCTCGGCGCCATCACGGTGCTGCTGCCGGTCTATCTCGCCTTCCTCGATCTGCCCAAGCCGCCCGCCCTGGTGACGGCCTTCTACACGCTGCTGATCGCCTTCCTGATGGTGTCACGGCTGCCGGTGTTCTCCGGCAAGACCACGCGGATGCGCGTCTCGCCCGAGCTGGTGCTGCCGGTGTTCGCCTCGGTGGTGTTCTTCGTGGCGCTGCTGGTGGTCTATCCCTGGCACATCCTGTCGGCGGGCTCGATCCTCTACATCCTGAGCCTGCCGTTCGGCTGGCGGCTGTATCGCCAGCAGGCCGCGCGGCATGCCGCGGCGCTTGGCGCCTCGGCGGCGCCTCGGGCCGCTGCTACGTCGAGCCCCGCCTTTGCGCCGCCGCCTTCTGCCGAGCAGGAGCAGCATCCGCCTGAGCGGCTGCATTGACCTCAGCACATGGCCCCGCGCTTTGCCGGCTCGGGGCGCGTCAGTTATACCGGGTGCAAGGACGGACGTGAGATCCGTCCCTCACATCCGGAGACAACGCCTTGACCAATTCCGCCGCGCCGGTCGCTCCATCCGTTCTCGAGGCGCTCGCGCGCTATGACACGCCGACCATCTGCAACGCCATGGAGATCGTGGCGCCTGATCGCCGCCTGATCGGCTACACCACCAAGCCGCTGGTCTGTCCGTTTCCCGATCTGCCGCCCATGGTCGGCTATGCGCGGACCGCGACGATCCGCTCCGTGGTCAAGTCCGGCCTGCCGGCCGAAGAGCAGGCACGGCGGCGCACCGACTATTACGAATATGTCGGCACCGGTCACGGTCCGCGTATCGTGGTGATCCAGGACATCGACGGCCCCGATATCGGCTATGGCGCCTTTTGGGGCGAGGTGCAGAGCAATGTGCACAAGGCGCTCGGCTGCCTCGGCGTGATCACCGACGGCTCGATCCGCGACATCCCGCAATGGGCACCGGGTTTCCAGACGCTGGCCGGCTCGATCGGCCCGTCGCATGCCTGGGTGCATGCCGAGAGCTTTGGCGGCGAGGTCCGTGTCGCCGGCATGACGGTGCGTTCGGATGACCTGATCCACTCCGACCGCCACGGCGCGATCGTGATCCCCCACGACATCGCCGCCAGCCTGCCAGAGGCGGCCGAACTGTGTGCCCGGCGCGAGACGCCGATCCTGGAGATCGCGCGCGCGGCGGATTTCTCCCTCGAGAAGCTCAAGGACGCGCTGAAGCGCTCGGCGGAAATCCACTGAGCGCGGCTCACCCGATGAACTCCCTGAGCCGCTCCGTCGCGACGGCGCGGCTCAGGGCTCATCCGGACGACTACGGGGGCGCGCGAGAAGCACGTCGGACTGATGAATGGCGGTGATTGATTACCCGTCGACGCGCAAGACCGGACTTGAGTTGAAGCGGTCCGCGCGCGTTCAGAAGATTTTATCCATCAAGCTTTACCTGATGGCGAGCCTGGACGGATAGGCATGTCGCTCGAGGGCGAAAGACATGCGCAGGCTGATCTCCAAATCGATGCCGTTGTTCGAGTGGCTCGACCAGACCGTCGACAGGATCGTGCGGCTGGTTGGACATTTCGGCAGCGCCGTCATCGGCCTGTCGGCGATCGCGGTGGTCTGGGCCGGCATCTTCTACACGGTTTCCGAAGAGTATTCACGCACCGAGCAGTCGGCCTTGAAGAACGGCGCCAATCTCGCGCGCGCGTTCGAGGAGCAGATCATCCGCTCGATCCGCGCCGCGGATCAAACGCTGCTCTATGTGCGGGATACCTACGCCAAGGACCCGCAAAATTTCGACATGTCGCTGTGGGCGAAGCACAGTCAGTTCCTGTCCGATTTCTCGTTCCAGGTGGTCGTGATCGGCAGGGACGGCATCATGCTGTCCAGCAACATCGATCCGAAGATGCGCGGTCTCGACCTGCATGACCGCGAACACTTCCGCGTCCATGCTGACGGCAAGGACGACGTCCTGTTCATCAGCAAGCCGATCTTCGGACGCGTCTCGAATAAATGGTCGATCCAGCTGACGCGCCGGATCATCATGCCGGACAACTCGTTCGGAGGCGTCGTCGTCGTATCGCTCGATCCCGCCTATCTCTCGAGCTTCTACAATTCGGTCGATCTCGGCAAGCAGGGCAATGTGACGCTTGCGGGTCTGGATGGCATCATCCGCGCGCGGGCCTCGGCCGCCTCGAGCGGCGTAGGCACCTCTCTTGCCGGCAGCCCGATCATGTCGGCCATTCAGAACAAGAGCAGCGGCTCCTACACGGCGCGCAGCCAGGTCGACGGCATCGCCAGGATCTATTCGTTTCAGCGGGTGAAGGGTCACCCGCTGGTCGTCGTCGTCGGTCAGGCCACCGAGGAGGTCTTCGCCGCGTTCAAGCGCGATCGCGATCGTGATTTCCTGGTCGGGGCGCTGTTGACGGTGATCATCGGGATCGTCACGATCCTCATCGCGCGCTATCAGGCAGGCCTCGCCGCCTCGCGCGACGCGGCCGAGGCGGGCACGCGGGCGCGGTCGGAATTTCTGGCGATGATGAGCCACGAAATTCGCACGCCGATGAACGGCGTCATCGGCCTGGCAGATCTGCTGCTGTCTGCCGATCTGGCGCCGGAGCAGCGCAAGATCGCCATGACCTTGCGTGAATCGGCGGACTATCTGCTGCAACTCCTCAATGACGTCCTCGATTTTTCCAAGCTCGATGCCGATCGCCTGGAGATCGAGCACATCGAGTTCGATCTGCATCGTTCGGTGACCGCCACCGCCGAACTGCTGGTGTCGCGGGCCAAGGAGAAGGGCCTGCAGCTCACCACCTCGATCGCGCCCGACGTGCCGAACTATGTGGTCGGCGATCCCGCGCGACTGCGTCAGGTGCTGTTCAACCTCGTCGGCAATGCGCTCAAATTCACCGAGGCCGGCAGCGTGCATGTCGACGTGCGGGCCGAGGGCCTGACCGGCCAAAATCTCACGTTGGTGTTTTCGGTGGCGGATACCGGCGTCGGCATCCCTGCGGAGGCCGTCGGCCGCCTGTTCAAGCAGTTCTCGCAGGTCGACAATTCCATCTCGCGCCGGTTCGGCGGCACGGGCCTTGGGCTCGCGATCTGCAAGCGCCTGGTCACCTGCATGGGCGGCGACATCAAGGTGCAGAGCAAGGTGGGCGAGGGCAGTACCTTCACCTTCTCCATCGAGGTGCAGCCGCAGCCGCACCCCGATGTCGAGCATGTGAGCGCTCCCGAGGCGACGATCGCGCCGGCTAGCGCGGCGACCATCTCCGAGGAGCGGCCGGCCGGCGCCGAGCCGCTGAAGGTCCTCGTGGCCGAGGACAATCTGACCAATCAGTTCGTGATCAAGAAGCTGCTGGACAAGCTCGGCCACGCCTACGACATCGTCGAGAACGGCACCCAGGCCATCGCGGCGGTGCAGAAGCAGACCTACGATCTCATCCTGATGGACATGATGATGCCGGAGATGGACGGCCTCACCGCGACGCGGATGATCCGCTCGCTGCCGCCGCCCGCCCAGGACATCTACATCATCGCTCTGACGGCCAACGCCACCAGCCAGGATCACCTGGCTTGCACCGATGCCGGCATGAACGACTTCGTGACCAAGCCGGTCACGCGGGATCGACTGAACGCCGCTCTGCTCCGCGCGGCCGCTGCCACGAACAAGGAAAGGCTTGTCGCATGACCGACCTGGTGCAATTCGATGAAACCGTCTACCAGATCCTGATCTCCGAGCTCGGTGAGGAAGACGCGCTCGAGGTGCTCAGGACCTTCCTGGACGACACCTCCAGCAAGTTCGGCAAGCTGGCCTCCAAGTTCGAGGATCGCCAGGAGCTCAGGCGCGAGGCGCATTCCATCAAGAGTTCGTCGGCGACGTTCGGCTTCTCGGCGCTGTCGCGGCTGTCGCGCGAGCTCGAAGCGGGCTCGGCGACGATGGAGCCGGCGCAGATGCTGGAGATGGTGCATAAGATGGAAAAATCGTTCGAACAGGCGGTCCTGTTCGCCGAGGCAAATCTGCTCAAGTCGGGCGCGGCCGCGGCCTGAGTGCAGCGCGCGTAGAGATGCGCATCGCTTCTCTTCGTCTGTTTACCTCTCATTATGCCTACCAAATTCGGTAACCCGTCCTTAATGGCGCGCATCTAATCTAAATTGCGCGTGGGGCAGGGCCGCGCGCCCGTCCAGGATGGCCGGTTGTTCGCGTATGCGGGTGGAGTAAGCTCATGGATATCATGACGGGCGCAGGGCTCGTGGTCGGCGTGATCGTCATCGCCGTGATGATGCTGCTGGGCGGCGATTTCGGCATGTTCGTCAGCGATCACGCTGCGATCATCATCTTCGGCGGCTCCACCGCCGCCACCATGATCCGCTTTCCGCTCGGTGCGATCGCCCATGGCGTCCCGCTCGGCATGAAGTTCGTGTTCACGATGAGCCGGCTGTCGGCTCGCGAGCTCGTCGACGAACTCGCCCGCATCGCCGAGATCGCCCGCAAGCAGGGCCCGGTCGGCCTGGAAAAGGTCGAGACCGACGAGCCATTCCTCGCCAAAGGCATCCGCTACGTGGCCGACGGCTACGACCTCGAATTTATCCGCGACAATCTCGAGCGTGACCGCGACAATTTCCTGATGCATCTCGACGAGGGCAGCAAGATCTATCGCGCCGTCGGCGACTGCGCCCCGGCCTTCGGCATGATCGGCACGCTCATCGGCATGGTGCAGATGTTCGCCAACATGACCGACCCCTCGAAGCTCGGCCCGTTCATGGCGACCGCGCTGCTCGCGACGCTGTACGGCGCGCTGGTCGCCAACCTGATCTGTCTGCCGATCGCCGACAAGCTGCACGGCAAGCTGCTCGACGAAGAGACCAACCGCACGCTGATCATCGACGGCATCCTGATGATCCGCGACTCCAAGAGCCCGGCGCTCGTGCGCGAAATGCTGCTGGCCTATCTGCCGGAGAAGCATCGCCATGCCGAAGGCGAGCCCGTGCCGGCCTGATCGGCGGGCAGGGGGCGTTCCGGGGCGGGGTGAACGATGGCCAAGAAGAAACGAGGCGATGCGCATGGTGGCGGTCACGGCTGGTTCGTGACCTTCGCCGACCTGATGGGGCTGCTGCTCGCCTTCTTCGTCATGCTGGTCGCGTTCTCGACCATGGACAACAACAAGCTGAAAGTCGTCGCCGGTTCGATGCGCGACGCCTTCGGCATGCAGACCGAGTCGCGCTACTCGGGCATCGTTGAATCCGACGGCTTGCCGACGCGTCCGAAGCTGAAGAACGCCGCCCATATCTCGCCGGAGGAAACCGCGCGCGATCCGAGCCCCGAGCAGGAGGAGCGCCAGCATACCAACGGCGCCAGGCTCAAGACCGACCGGCAGTTCGCGCTGGCCTCCGCCTCGCTGCGCCAGGCGCTGCAGGACATGCCGGAGATGACCGAAATCTCCAAGCACATCATGTTCGAGGAGACCAAGCAGGGTCTGAACCTCGAGATCGTCGACCAGGATGGCCGCTCGATGTTCGCCGACGGCTCCAAGGTGCCGTATGATCGCACCCGGCGCTTGATCGAGAAGCTGGCGGCGCCGCTCAAGGCAACGCCGCTGCGTGTGCAGATTACCGGGCATACCGCTGCCGGCTTCGTCCCGTCCCGCAGCGATTACGGCGGCTTCGACCTGTCGGCCGATCGTGCCAATGCCGTCCGCCAGATCCTGGAGCGGGAAGGGCTGCCGCCGAGCCACATCTATGCGGTGTCCGGCAAGTCGGACACCCAGCCGCTGTTCCCTGACGACCCCTCGCTGGCCGCCAATCGTCGGGTCACGATCACCTTGATGCGGGAAGACCCGCCGTTGCCGCCGGACCTCAAGCCGTAGCCGCACCGCGCCCGGCCGGGCAGCCGGGACAGACAGCCGGCCGGCGCGCCCTTGATTCGCCGCCAGCGGACCCGACATTGGCTCCGGCAACCTTGTCCTGCCGATCAACAGGCCGCGCTGCGTCAAAAGACATCTGTGTAGCGGTCGCTTCGCGTGCGGCCCTGGAACGAAGGTCTGCTACGGTAGAGACTTGACCTGCGGTCGGTCTGCGTCCACACGCGCCGGGCCAAACGGGAAAGATGCGTTCCAAGCGACATGACGGCCACCACGACACCGACCGAAGGACAGGAAACCGCGAGCACGTCGGGGTTCTGGGGGCTGACGCTGGGCAGCATCGGCGTCGTCTTCGGTGACATCGGCACCTCGCCGCTCTACGCGTTCCGCGAGGCGGCACATGGCGCTGCTCACGGGCAGCCGGTGTCGCGCATGATCGTGCTCGGCGTGCTCTCCCTGATCCTCTGGTCCCTCTTCATCGTTGTGACCGCGAAATATGTGCTGCTGCTGTTGCGGGCGGACAACAATGGCGAGGGCGGAACGCTGTCGCTGATGGCGCTCGGCCAGCGCGCGCTTGGCAGGCGCAGCCTGTTCCTGCTGTCGCTCGGCGTCGTGGGCGCCTCGATGTTCATCGGCGATTCGATGATCACGCCTGCGATCTCGGTGCTGTCAGCGGTGGAAGGCCTCAAGCTCGCGGCGCCGGCGCTCGAGCACTATGTCGTGCCGCTCACCGTCATGATCCTGGTCGTGCTGTTCGCGGTGCAGAGCAAGGGGACGGCGCGGGTGGCCTCCGCCTTCGGTCCCGTCATGGTCACGTGGTTCACGTGCCTTGCGGTGATGGGTCTCGTCCACATCAGCGATGACCCGTCCGTGCTCGCCGCGATCAATCCCTACTACGCGGTGCAGTTCCTGCTTTCGCATGGCACCGTCGGCCTGGTCACGCTGGGGGCGGTCTTTCTCGCCGTCACCGGTGGCGAAGCGCTGTATGCCGATCTCGGTCATTTCGGCCGCAAGCCGATCCAGTCGGCCTGGTTGTTCTTCGTCTTGCCGGCCCTGCTGATCAATTATTTCGGGCAGGGCGCGCTGGTGCTGTCGGATCCCAGCGCGATCGAGAACTCCTTCTATCGCATGGTGCCCGAGATCCTGCTGCTGCCGCTGGTGGTGCTCGCCACCGCCGCGACGGTCATCGCGAGCCAGGCCGTCATCACTGGCGCCTATTCGCTGGTGAGCCAGGCGGTCCAGCTCGGCCTGCTGCCCCGCTTCGAAGTGCGCTACACCTCCGAGAGCCACGCCGGGCAGATCTATCTGCCGCGCGTCAACCGGCTGCTGCTGATCGGCGTGATGTTGCTGGTGCTGCTGTTCAGGACGTCCAGCAATCTCGCCTCCGCCTATGGCATCGCGGTCTCCACCACCATGGTGGCCGACGGCATCATGGGCTTCGTCGTGATCTGGAAGCTGTGGAACCTGCGCGCCGCCGTTGCGGCTGCGATCATCGTCCCCTTCGTCGTGGTCGACACCAGCTTCTTCGCCGCGAACCTGCTCAAGCTCTTTGAAGGCGCCTGGGTGCCGTTGCTGTTCGGAGTCGTGATGGCGGTGACGATCTGGACCTGGCGGCGCGGCTCGGCGATCCTGATCCAGAAAACCCGCAAGATCGAGGTCCCGCTCGACGACCTCGTTGCGAGCCTGGAGAAGCGGCCGCCGCACATCGTCAAGGGCACGGCGGTGTTCCTCACCAGCGACCCGACCTCCGTGCCGACCGCCTTGCTGCACAACCTCAAGCACAACAAGGTGCTGCATGAGCACAACGTGATCCTGACCATCGAGACCGCCCAGACGCCGCGAGTCGACGTGTCGGAGCGGGTGCGCATGGAGAAGATCAGCGAGAAGTTCTCCAAGGTGCGGCTGCGCTTCGGCTTCATGGAGTCGCCGAACGTGCCGCGCGCGCTCGCGGTGGCGCGCAAGCTCGGCTGGCAGTTCGACATCATGTCGACGTCGTTCTTCGTCTCGCGCCGTTCGCTGAAGCCGTCATCGCAATCCGGCATGCCGGCATGGCAGGATCACCTGTTCATCGGATTGAGCCGCTCCGCCAACGATGCCACGGACTACTTCCAGATCCCGACGGGACGGGTGGTGGAGGTTGGTACTCAGGTAACGATCTGAGCGGTTGGCGCATGGGCTTCGGACAATGTATGCTGGATTGCATGGCTGATCCGCAATCTCGTCCGGTCCGCTGTCAAAGCTTGTCGCTATAAGCCGCGCGCTCTGCCAGTTGTGCAGTGAAGCATTAACAAGTCCTCGAGGGGGCTACCCATGACAGTTGAAGCCGCAGCTACGCCCGCGGAAACGCCGGCGACCAACGGTCATGGCGAGACCCATTCGACCGCCAGCTTCAGCGCACTCACGCTTGGCAGCATCGGCGTCGTCTATGGCGATATTGGAACCAGCCCGCTCTACGCGCTCCGCGAGGCCGTTGCGGCAGCCAGCAGCAGCGGCGATCCGGCGCCGCACGCCGTCATGGGCGTGATCTCGCTGATCCTGTGGGCGCTCGTGGTGGTGGTGACGCTCAAATACGTGGTCATTCTGTTGCGGGCGGACAACAATGGCGAGGGCGGTACGCTGGCGCTGATGGCTTTGGCCCAGCGTGGCGTCGCGCGCGGCGCCAGTGTCATCGTGCTGCTCGGCATCATCAGTGGCGCATTGTTCTATGGCGACGCCGTCATCACGCCGGCCCTGTCCGTCCTGTCGGCCATCGAAGGCATCAAGCTCGTCACCGCGGCGTTCGATCCTTACGTCGTGCCCCTGACCATCGTCATCCTGGTCGCGCTGTTCGCCGTCCAGGTGCGCGGCACCGCCAAGGTGGCGGCGTTCTTCGGCCCGATCATGCTGGCCTGGTTCCTGATCATCGGCATCGCCGCCTTGCCGCCGATCATGCGCCATCCCGAAGTGCTCTGGGCGATCAACCCGCTCAACGCCGTGACCTTCATGCTGCATCACGGCGTCATCGGCTTCATCACACTCGGCGCAGTCTTCCTGGCTGTCACCGGCGCCGAGGCGCTCTATGCCGACCTCGGCCATTTCGGCAAGCGGCCGATCCAGACAGCCTGGCTGTTTGTCGTGCTGCCGTCGCTGGCGCTGAACTATCTGGGGCAGGGCGCGCTGGTGATCGCCGATTCCAAGGCGATCGAGAATCCGTTCTTCCTGATGTTCCCGGACTGGGCCCTGATCCCGATGGTGGCGCTCGCGACGGTGGCGACCGTCATCGCCAGCCAGGCCGTGATCACCGGCGCCTATTCGCTGACCCGGCAGGCGATCCAGCTCGGCCTGCTGCCGCGCTTCGAGATCCGCCACACCTCGGAGGCGCATTCCGGCCAGATCTACATCCCCCGCATCAACAAGCTGCTGCTGCTGTCGGTGGTGCTGCTGGTGCTGCTGTTCAAATCGTCGAGCGCGCTGGCCTCCGCCTACGGCATCTCGGTCACCGGCACCATGGTGGTGACGGCGATGATGGGCTTCGTCGTGATCTGGAAGGTCTGGAAATGGTCGCCATTCGCGGCGGCCGCGCTGATCGCGCCATTCCTGTTCCTGGATCTGACGTTTCTGTCGGCGAACCTTCTGAAGGTGTTCGAAGGCGGCTGGGTGCCGCTGGCGCTCGGCGGTTTCGTGATGACCTTGATGTATACGTGGCGTCGCGGCAGCCGGCTGCTGTTCGACAAGTCGCGCAAGCTGGAATTCCCGCTCGCCGACCTGGTCGCGATGCTCGAGAAGCGCCCGCCGCAGCGCGTGCCCGGCACTGCCGTGTTCCTGACCTCCGATCCGCTGAGCGCGCCGACCGCGCTGATGCACAGCCTGAAGCACTACAAGGTGCTGCACGAGAAAAACGTGATCCTGACGATCGAGACCGCGCCGACGCCGCGCATCGATCCCTCGGAGCGGGTCCGCCTGGAGCAGATCAGCCCGACCTTCTCCAAGGTGACCCTGCGCTTCGGCTTCATGGAGTCGCCGAACGTGCCGCGGGCGCTGGCGATCGCGCGCAAGCTCGGCTGGCAGTTCGACATCATGTCGACCTCGTTCTTCCTGTCGCGCCGCGCGCTGAAGCCGGCGGCGCATTCCGGCATGCCGCGCTGGCAGGATCACCTGTTCATCTCGATGAGCCGTTCCGCCAACGACGCGACGGACTATTTCCAGATCCCGAGCGGGCGCGTGGTCGAGGTCGGCACCCAGGTCACGATCTGACAGGTCACGATCTGACCGGATCGCTCCCGGCTCGGCGGCTGGCGCGTGCGCGGGACGGCTGCCGAACCGCTTGATTTTCGCGGCGTCTGGGGTGAGTTTGGCGCCTGTTCGGAGCCGTGTGCGGCTCCCTCGAAGGCTTGGAGGATGGGCGTGGCTGTTGTGCACGATTTGACCCCGCAGGACGTGGCCAAGGGGATCGCCGAAGGGCGAATTCTTCTGGTCGACGTGCGCGAGCCGAACGAAGTTGCTGCGGAAGCCTATCCCGACGGTGTCGTCGTTCCCCTGTCGGCCTTCGACCCGAAGCTCATCCCGGACCCCCAAGGCAAGGACGTCGTGTTCGCCTGCCGCTCGGGCAAGCGCTCGGTGACAGCCTCGCTCGCCGCGCAGGCGGCCGGGCTGCCCTATGACAAGCACCTGCAGGGCGGGATGCTGGGCTGGAAGGCGGCCGGTCTGCCAAGCAAGACCGGCGGCTGACGCGCGATCATGGTCTCGCAGAACAAGGTCTTCGCCGACCTGCCGGTCACCATTTTCGAGCAGATGTCGCAGCTCGCGCGCGACAACAACGCCATCAATCTGGGGCAGGGCTTTCCCGACGATCCGGGCCCGGAGGACATCCGCCGCGCCGCCGCGGACGCCGTCCTGAACGGCTACAACCAGTACCCGTCGATGATGGGCCTGCCGGAGCTGCGCCAGGCCATCGCCGCGCACTACAAGCACTGGCACAAGCTCGATCTCGACCCGATGAGCGAGGTCATGGTCACCTCGGGCGGGACCGAGGCGCTGACCTCCGCGATCCTGTCGGTGGTGGAGCCGGGCGACGAAGTCATCTGCTTCCAGCCGGTGTACGACTCGTATCTGCCGATCATCCGGCAGGCCGGCGGCATTCCAAAACTGCTGCGGCTCGAGCCGCCGCATTGGCGGCTGTCGGAGGAGATGCTGCGCTCCGCGTTCTCGCCGAAGACCAAGGCAGTGCTGTTCAACAACCCGCTGAATCCGGCGGCGGTGGTCTATCCGCGCGAGGACCTCGAACTGCTGGCGCGCTTCTGCCAGGAATTCGACGCGGTCGCGATCTGCGACGAGGTCTGGGAGCACGTGGTGTTCGACGGCCGCGAGCACATCCCGCTGATCACGATTCCCGGCATGCGCGACCGCACCATCAAGGTCGGCTCGGCGGGCAAGATCTTCTCGCTCACGGGGTGGAAGATCGGCTTCGTCTGCGCCGCGCCGCAGCTGCTGCGCGTTGCCGCCAAGGTGCATCAGTTCCTGACCTTCACGACCGCGCCGAACCTGCAGATGGCGGTGGCCTATGGCCTCGGCAAGTCCGACGACTACTTCGTCAACATGCGCGCCGAGCTGTCGCGCAGCCGCGACCGGCTCACGGCCGGGCTCGAGAGCCTCGGCTTTCCCGTGCTGAAGGCGCAAGGCACGTACTTCCTCACGGTCGACCTGTCGCCGCTCGGCCTCAACGAAACCGACGAGCAATTCTGCCGACGTATCGTTCACGACTACAAGGTGGCGGCGATTCCTGTGTCGGCGTTCTACGAGAAGGATGCGGTCACCTCCGTCGTCCGGTTCTGCTTCGCCAAGAAGGATGCCACGCTCGACACGGCGCTGGAGCGCCTGTCCGACGCCATTCACCGCCGCTAGGAGACAAGCTACATGATGCGCGGCCGCATTCGTATCGTGTTGGCTCTGGCCGCGCTGACGTTTTCGGTTGCGGCCAGCCGCGCCGAAGAGCGCGTCGTCAACTTCTACAACTGGTCGAACTACATGGCGCCGGGGGTCCTCGACGCCTTCACCAAAGAGACCGGGATCAAGGTCGTCTACGACACGTTCGATGCCAACGAGACCCTGGAGACGCGGCTGCTCGCCGGCAAGTCCGGCTACGACGTGGTCGTTCCCACCGCGTATTTCCTGCAGCGCCAGATCAAGGCCAAGATCTTCCAGCCGCTCGACAAGTCGAAGCTGCCGAACCTCGCCAATGCCTGGCCGGTCGTCACCGAGCGTCTGGCCGTCTACGATCCCGGCAACCAGTTCGCCGCCAACTACATGTGGGGCACGACCGGCATCGGCTACAACGTCAAGACGATCGAGAAGATCCTAGGACCTGGCGCGCGGATCGACAGCTGGGACATGGTGTTCAAGCCGGAGAACCTCGCCAAGTTCAAGGATTGCGGCGTCCACATGCTGGACTCTGCCGACGACATCTTTCCGGCGGCCCTGAACTACCTCGGTTTCGACCCGAACTCGACCAAGCAGGCGGATCTGGAAAAGGCGGCCGAGGTGGTCGGCAAGGTCGCGTCCTCCGTGCGGAAGTTTCATTCGTCGGAATACTTAAGCGCGCTCGCCACCGGCGAGATCTGCCTGGTCGTCGGCTGGTCCGGCGACATCATGCAGGCCAGGAGCCGCGCCGAGGAAGCGAAGAACGGCATCGAGATCGGCTACGCGATCCCGAGAGAGGGCGCGCAGATGTTCTTCGACAATTTTGCGATCCCCGCCGACGCCCAGCACGTGCCCGAAGCCTATGCGCTGATCAACTATCTCTACCGGCCGGAGGTCGCCGCCAAGAACTCGGATTTCCTGTCCTACGCCAACGGCAATCTGGCCAGCCAGAAGCTGATCGACCCGAAGATCCTCGGCGACAAGAACATCTATCCGGACGAGGCGACCTTGAAGAAGCTGTTCGTCATCACTGCCCGCGAGCCGGCCACGCAGCGGATCATCAATCGGCTCTGGACCAAGGTGAAGACGGGACGGTAGTCGTCACTATCGTCATTGCGAGCGAAGCGGTAACTGCCCAGGTGTCCGTCTGTATCGCTTGACTGGCCACATGTGTTTGTGAGTCAAGGTATGGATGAAGCTGCCG
>NZ_JBNPTH010000011.1:0-192208 GCF_051167555.1 Bradyrhizobium sp. HKCCYLS3077
TGAAGATCTGAACAAAACGAGAATTGTGTCAACTATGTCGTCGGTCAGATCTGTCACCTATGTCCCCGGTTGCTCAGGGTGGGGGTCCACAAACTCCGCAGTTTATGAGAGTCCGACTCCTCGCTTGCTCTCAACAATGAGGTCGCCGATTTTGTTCGGACGCCCCGCAAGCCATTGACATCATCGCGCGCGGACCCCCACCCCCAACCCCTCCCCGCAAGGGGGAGGGGAGCGCACCGTCTACGCGGCGGGCATCTCGGCTCACATGATCTCTTGGCAAGATCACATCCATCGCATGCTGCTCGCCGACATCCCTTCCATGCACAGACTGCCCGTCGTGTTAGTTTGTCGCATCATCCTCGCTTGTGTCGTCGGGCAAATCACCTGCACATTTCCGCGCGTCCCTGCCGCCGCATGAGGGGCGTGTCGCGACCGTCACGAGACGTTGGCAGCGGGATGCGATGGGCGTGTGTCGACGCAGCGTGGATTTCCTGCGCGGACGAACGGCGATGCACGCACGGTCAAGTCGCGCGGTCCTGATATCCCGATGCTGATATCAAGCGGGTGACGACGCATCAGTGTGTCGTGCTCGTGATGGTGGCCAACAAGCCCGGCGCACCAGGGAGAACGCGAAGCAGCCGTTAAAACCGTTGCGCGGGGAGGGCCGGGCGTTCTCGGCCAGACCTGTGGTGACTGCCGCCTGCTTTCTTGTCTAGCAGGCGGGCCACGGGCGCGGCCAGCGCCCGGCCTTCCCCGCGCCCTCTGTTTTGAGGAGGGTGGTGACGGTGAGCATAACTCGGGCGTCGGTGCGCCGCGAGACGTTGTGTGCTCGTCCAGAATTCAGCTGACCCAAGATTGTCATGATCGCGACGAGAACAGAAGAGCACGGCGCCCACCCTCCGCTGGACCGCAAGACTGTTGCAAATGACCGTCGAAGTTTTGCACTCGTTTCTCTCCACGTCGTCATGGCCGGGCTTGTCCCGGCCATCCACGTCGGTCGGCATCCTGAGAACGACGTGGATGCCCGGGACAAGCCCGGGCATGACGGAGCAACTAATCGGCGGGAGTGTTGGCTGGAACAGGGCCCGTCTCCACATGCGATAGCCCTCTCCTCCGGTGGGAGCCCCCTACATCCGGTTTCAGACATGAGCCCCGCGTGACGGGGATGCGCACCAAAAAAGAAAGGGGCCCCAGCTTGCGCTGGAGCCCCTCAACGGTCAGGGCATTGCCGGGTATTTGCCCGAACCGAAGTTGCGGACCTGGTCGCTTACGACCAAGTCCCGGGAGAACTCAGTAGTTGTAGGCGCGCTCGCCGTGGTCGGTGATATCCAGCCCCTCGCGCTCCTGCTCGACGGTCGGGCGCAGGCCGATGATCACGTCGACGACCTTGTAGAGGATCGCCGAACCGATACCGGACCACAGCAGCGTGGCGACGACAGCCTTGATCTGCGCCAGCATCTGCGTGGCGAAGTCGTAGGTGCCGGCGTTGTTGCCGGTGACGTTGGTGTAGTCGGTGATGCCGACACCGCCGAGAGCCGGGTTGACCAGGATGCCGGTGGCCAGGGCGCCGATGATGCCGCCGATGCAGTGGACGCCGAACACGTCCAGCGCGTCGTCATAGCCGAGAGCGTTCTTCACGGTGGAGACGAAGAACAGGCAGATCGGGGAGACGATCAGGCCGAGGACCAGCGCGCCGATCGGACCGGCGAGACCGGAGGCCGGGGTGACGGCGACGAGACCGGCGACCGCGCCCGAGCAGATGCCGAGCAGCGAGGGCTTGCCCTTGACCGCCCATTCGCAGATCAGCCAGGACAGCGCCGCACCGGCGGTGGCGACCATCGTGTTGACGAAGGCCAGCGCGGTGACACCGTTCGACTCCAGGTTCGAACCGGCGTTGAAGCCGAACCAGCCGACCCACAGCAGGGCAGCGCCGATCATGGTCATGGTCAGCGAGTGCGGAGCCATCAGCTCCTTGCCGTAGCCGGTGCGCTTGCCGACGAGAACCGCACCCACGAGGCCAGCGATGCCGGCGTTGATGTGGACGACGGTGCCGCCCGCGAAGTCCAGGGCGCCGGCACCGGCGAGCCAGCCGACAGCGCCGGTGACTTCGTCGAGCTTGGCCTGGGCCGCGGTCTTGGCGGCGGCATCGGTGGCGGCGGCGACGGCCTTGGCGGCGGCGGCGACGTCATCCGGAGCGGCGATGAACCAGACCCAGTGCGCGATCGGGAAGTAGATGAAGGTGACCCAGAGCAGCACGAACAGCATCACCGCCGAGAACTTGATGCGCTCGGCGAAGGCGCCGACGATCAGGGCCGGGGTGATCATCGCGAAGGTCATCTGGAACACGAAGTAGGCGAGTTCCGGGATCACGACGCCGTTGGAGAAGGTCGGGACCACCGAGTTGGCGTCGACACCCTTCAGGAAGGCCTTGGAGAAGCCGCCGACCCACGAGGTCATGCTGCCGCCGTCGGTGAAGGCCATCGAGTAGCCGTAGAGCGTCCAGACCACGCCGACCATGGCGACGATCGCGAACACCTGGGTGAGAACCGAGGCCATGTTCTTGGTGCGGACCAGGCCGCCATAGAACAGCGCCAGGCCGGGGACCGACATCATCAGAACGAGCGCGCTGGACACGAGCATCCAGGCGACATCGCCCTTGTTGGCAACGGGGGCGGCTGCGGCAGCGGCGGCTGGCGCATCTTCAGCGAAGGCGACATCGGCGAGGCCCGCGACGCAGAGCCCTGCGACTGCGAGCGTAACCCATCCCGCGCTGGTTGGACGCTTGAACGTCATTTTCTTCTACTCCGTAAGTGTTCTGGTTTGAGCGCGAAATCAGAGAGCCGCAGCGTCCGCTTCGCCGGTGCGGATGCGCACGGCGTGGTCGAGGCTGATGACGAAAATCTTGCCGTCGCCGATCTGGCCGGTCTTGGCGGCCGAGGAGATCGCATCGATGGTCTTGTCGACCTGGTCCGAGGGGATCGCGACCTCGATCTTGATCTTGGGCAGGAAGCTCACCGCATATTCGGCGCCGCGGTAGATTTCCGTGTGGCCTTTCTGCCGGCCGTAGCCCTTCACTTCGGTCACCGTGAGACCATGAACGCCGATGGCGGTCAGGGCGTCCCGGACTTCTTCGAGCTTGAATGGCTTAATGATCGCCATAACAATTTTCATGGGTCCTATCCCCGCTTGGGCCCGGCACGGACGTTACCGAGCGCTTCTTGTCGACTGAGGTTCACCACGCGGAGAAAGCTTCACGACGCGGGCACAGCCGGGGCCCTAGAATCAAATGCCGTGCCAGACGGCTGGTCAGGGCTAACGAGCCGTGAATCCTGACCTTTTCAGCCCTCAGGGGGGATGTCCGGGGCTGCGCTATTCGGTCGCGCCCAATTCATGGGCAGTCCTGCGCAAGAACTACGCAAGACAGGCTCGGGACACAATGCTGCCCACGGCGCGGGCAGATTTCCGCGACTCAGAACGGATCAGATGCCGTCAATTACTGCAGCGCCTCGCCGTGCTGGGAGATGTCGAGCCCCTCGAGTTCCTGCTCGCGGGACACCCGCAGCGGGACGAAGGCGCTGACCAGCTTGAGAAGGCCCCAGGTCACTCCGCCGGACCACACCAGGGTGACGGCGACGCCGTAGAGTTGCGACAGCAGCTGCTTCGGATTGCCCTCGATCAGCCCGGCGGTGCCGCCGATCGCGGCGGTGGCGAACACGCCCGCCAGCACCGTGCCGGTGAGGCCGCCGATGCCATGGACGCCGAACACGTCGAGCGAATCGTCGTAATTGAAACGGTGCTTCAGCGAGGTGCAGGCCCAGTAGCAGATGATACCGGCGAGCGCGCCGATGACGAGGCCATGCCAGGGCGCGACGTAACCCGACGCCGGGGTAATGGTGCCGAGGCCGGCGACGGCACCGGAGATCATGCCGAGCACCGACGGCTTGCGCCGGGTCGACCATTCCAGCGCGCCCCAGGTGATCGCGCCGGCGCAGGCGGCGAGGTGGGTGGTCAGGATCGCCATCACGGCATGGGCATTGGCGCCGAGCGCCGAGCCGCCATTGAAGCCGAACCAGCCGACCCAGAGCAGGCCGGTGCCGACCACCGCGAGCGACAGGTCGAACGGCGACAGGTTCTCGCTGCCATAGCCCTGGCGACGTCCCATCACCAGCGCGGCCACCAGTCCGCCGGTGCCGGCGGAGAGATGCACGACGAGGCCGCCGGCGAAATCGACCACGCCGGCCTGGGCGAGGAAGCCGCCGCCCCAGATCCAATGCGCCAGCGGCACGTAGACGAACACGAACCAGGCGACGCCGAACACCAGATAGGCCGAGAAGCGCATGCGGTCGGCGACCGAGCCCGCCACCAGCGCCACCGTGATGATCGCGAACGTCATCTGGTACAGCATGAACAGCGCTTCCGGGATGGTCTTGGCGCCGGGATGCACGCTGTCCATGCCCATGCCGGCGAGGAAGGCGCGATCGAGCGTGCCGATCCAGGCGCCGTCGCCGACGAACGCCAGCGAGTAGCCGAACGCGACCCACAGGATCGAGATCAGCATCACCGCGGCGAGGCTCTGCGCCATCGTCGCCAGCACGTTCTTCTTGCGCACCATGCCCGAATAGAACAGCGCCAGTCCCGGAATGGTCATCATCAGCACCAGCGCGGTGGCGACGATCATCCAGGCGGTGTCGGCGGCTTCGATCGTGGATGGCGCGGCCGCCCGTGCCGGCGTGATCAAGGCGATGCTTCCCGCCGCAGCCAAAGCTGCAGACGCGCGCAGGCAACGAGACGCGCAGGTCCCCATGACAGTCCCCCCGGCATGTCAGATCAGATTGAGAATGGTCGCTCCGCCGCGCCGTTGCGGCGGGCGTGCAGCCGTTGCGGCTGCCTAGAGTGCGTCGCTGTCGGTCTCGCCGGTGCGGATGCGGCGGGCGTGATCGATCGGCGTCACGAAAATCTTGCCGTCGCCGATCTGGCCGGTGCGCGCATGCGTGGTGATCACCTCGACCGCCTTCTCGGCGATATCGGAGTTCACCGCGATCTCGATGCGCAGCTTGGGCAGGAAGTTCACGATATATTCGGCGCCCCGATAGATCTCGGTGTGGCCCTTCTGACGGCCGTAGCCCTTGACCTCGGTGACGGTCATGCCGTGGACGCCGATCGCGGTGAGGGCCTGGCGCACCTCGTCGAGCTTGAAGGGTTTGATGATCGCGACGACGAGCTTCATGGGCGGGCCTTGGGTTCCTCGGAGCTGAACAGCCTGTTTCGCAGGCAGCAATGGGTCGGCTGTTTTGGCCTGTTCATAGGCAAATGGCACAAAATGAGCGCAGCGTTAAGCGAAAACGTCAAGGAGTGACCGATATCACTGAACGCAAAACCGCCTCGGCCGACAGACTGAAGAAACTTTTCCTGCCTCTCCACTCAAGGACCCCCAAGGACACCCTATGTCGAATCGTTCCTGGTATTACGCGGCTCAAGGTCAGCAACAGGGCCCCATCTCGGAAGACGAGTTGCGCGACCTGATTGCCCGGGGTGTCGTGACCGCCGAAACTCTGCTCTGGAGCGACGGCATGGCCGGCTGGGAGAAGGCTGGACGCATTCCTGGGCTGATGTCGGGTGTGCCGAGCGTTGCGCCGGGCGGCCCGCCCGCGTTCGATGCCGGCGGCTCCGCGCCGTCGGGCGCGCTGTCGGTCAAGCTGGAGACCTGGCCCTATTTCGGCTGGACCGTGCTGTATGTGCTCGGCCAGTTCTTGGTCGTCATCACGCCGTGGACGGCCGTCTACCTCTACCGCTACGTCATCGAGCGGATGAACGTGCCCGGACGGCCCAATCTCGGCTTCAGCGGCCAGCCGCTGGACATCTGGTACGTCTTCATCGCGATGGGCGTCCTGACCTATGTCGGCCTCAGCGACAGCGTGATCCTCAACCTGATCTCGACCATCGCTCCCGCCTTCCTGGGCTGGATGGTGGTGCGCTGGATCGCGACCAAGCTGACCTCCAACGGCGAGCCGCTGCCGCTGCATTTCGAGGGCAGCCCGCTCGCCTATGTCGGCTGGTACCTGCTGCTGCTCGTGTCCGGCATCACCATCATCGGCTGGGCCTGGGTGCTGGCGGCGTGGATGCGCTGGATCTGCCGCAACGTTCAGGGCTCGCGCCGCGAGATCGTGTTCACCGGTTCGGGACTCGAGGTGCTGTGGCGGACGCTGGCCTTCACCTTCGGCTCGATCCTCATCATTCCGATCCCGTGGCTGCTGCGCTGGTACAGTGCCTGGTACGTGTCGCAATTCGCGCTGGTGCCGCGCGGCTCGCAGCTGGCCTGATGGGCTTACGCCCGGCGCTCGCGGATCGATCCCTCCTGCGCGACGGAGGCGACCAGCGTGCCGTCGGGCTTGAAGATCGAGCCGCGGGTCAGCCCGCGGCCGCCCTGCGCGCTCGGCGAATCCTGCGCATAGAGCAGCCATTCGTCGGCGCGGAACGGCCGGTGAAACCACATCGCGTGATCCAGCGAGGCGGGCATCATGCGCTTGTCGAACAGGGTGCGCCCGTAGCGCGCCATGACAGCGTCGAGCAGCGAAAAGTCCGACGCATAGGCCAGCGCGCACATGTGCAGCGCCGGATCGTCCGGCAGCTTCGCCGCCGTCTTGATCCAAACATGGATCCGGCCGTCGTCGATCTTCTTGCCGAAATAGCGATCGAGTTCGACCGGCCGCAGCTCGATCGGCCGGTCGGATTCGTAATAGCGGCGGATGAAGTCCGGCATGCGCTGGAAGAGCTCCGTAAACATCGGCTGCTTGGAGATCTCCTCCGCCGTCAGCTTCTCCGGCGGCGGCACGTCCGGCATCTTGTCCTGGTGGTTGAACGCGCTCTCTTCGTCGCCATGGAACGAGACCATGATCGAGAAGATCGCGTTGCCGTGCTGGATCGCGGTGACGCGTCGCGTCGCGTAGCTCTTGCCGTCGCGCAGGCGTTCGACCTGGTAGATGATCGGCACCTGCGGGTCGCCCGGCAGGATGAAATAGCAATGCAGCGAATGCGGCAGCCGGCCCTCGACGGTGCGGCATGCCGCCATCATCGCCTGGCCGATCACCTGGCCGCCGAACACGCGCTGCCAACTGGTCTTCGGGCTGTTGCCGCGGAACAGGTTCACCTCGATCGGCTCGAGGTCGAGGATCGCGATCAGATCGATCAGTCCCTTGGACATGGCGTGGTGCTTTCGCTGGCGTTGCGGTCCAATCCGGTCCCGGCCCCGTTATGGCAGGATCAGGCATCCGGAATTGACGGCTTCGGGTCGCAGCCGTTGGTTCACGGTCCTGTTTCGCCCAGCTATACTCCACCCGCAAGAGTAACCGTGAGCAGAGTGGCATGACGACACAGCGAAGCATTGTCATTTGTGGCGGGGCCTTTGCCGGCCTGGCGCTGGCGCTGGCGCTGCGGCAGGGCCTCGGGCCCGAGGTGCCGGTGGTCGTCGCCGACCCGGCGCTGGCCAACCGGCCGAGCCGCGATCCCCGCGCGTCCGCCATCGTCGCCGCCTGCCGCAAGCTGTTCGACGCCATCGGCGTCTGGGCCGACGTCGCGCCGGAGGCGCAGCCGATCCTCGACATGGTGATCACCGATTCCAAGCTCGAGGACGCCACGCGCCCTGCCTTCCTGACCTTCGCAGGCCAGGTCGAGGCCGGCGAGCCGTTCGCGCATATGGTCGAGAACCGGCTGCTGATCGATGCGCTCGTCAAGCATGCCGAGGCGGCCGGCGTCGAGCTGAAGGCCGCGCCGGTGACCGGCTTCAAGACGCGGACGGACGCCGTCACGGTGACGCTGGGCGATGGTAGCGAGATGGACGCCAGCCTGCTGGTGGCGGCCGATGGCGCGCGCTCGAAGCTGCGCGAGCGCGCCGGTATTTTGACCCATGGCTGGGACTACGACCAGTCCGGCATCGTCGTGACCGTCGGCCACGAGCGCGACCACAACGGTCGCGCCGAGGAGCATTTCCTGCCGCCGGGGCCGTTCGCGATCCTGCCGCTGACCGGCAAGCGCTCGTCGCTGGTGTGGACCGAGCGGCGCAGGGAGGCGCAGCGCCTCGTCGCGCTCAGCGCCGACGAATTCCATGCCGAGCTGGAGAAGCGCGCCGGGCTGCATCTCGGCGAGTTGAAGGTGCTGGACCAGCCGCGCGCGTTTCCGCTGTCCTATTTCGTCGCTCGCTCCTTCATCGCGCCGCGGCTGGCGCTGGTCGGCGACGCCGCGCATGTCATCCATCCGATCGCGGGGCAGGGGCTCAACATGGGCCTGAAGGATGTTGCGGCGCTGGCCGAGGTCGTGGTCGACGCGGCGCGGATGGGCATCGATCCCGGGCAGGTCGACGTGCTCGAAAGCTACCAGCGCTGGCGGCGGTTCGACACCATGGCGATGGGCGTCGCCACCAACTCGCTGAACTTCCTGTTCTCCAATAAGTCGACCCTGCTGCGCACCGTGCGCGACATCGGCCTCGGCCTCGTCGACCGCGCGCCGCCCTTGAAGGAGCTGTTCATCAAGCAGGCCGCTGGGCTCACCGGCCAGATGCCGCGGCTGCTGAAGGGCGAGGCGCTCTAGCGCGGGCCGGGGGCCGTAATGAAGCCGGCGACGGCCTCGACCATGTCGGGATCGAGCGGGCGGTCGGGGTCGTTGTAGGACGAGAGATTCTCGTCCTCGTTGGCAACGTCGACCAGCACATGGTTCATGTCCGGCAGCCACAGCGTCTTGGCGGCCGGCGCGGCGGTGGCGAGGGCAACCGCGTCGAGCCGCGGGATCTGCGAATCGCGGGCGCCGCCGACGATGAGGATCGGGATCACGATCTGCTTCAGCGGATCGATCGGATCCTCGGCGAAGGCGGAGCCGATGCCGGGCTGCATGCTCGGTGCGATCGGCAGCTCCGGCGGGGGCGGGTCCACCACTTGGCCTGCCATGATGGCATCGATCGCCTTGGCGACCGGCTCCATCTTCGTCGCCGGCAGCTTCTTCTCGAGCTGCGCCTTGAGGAGGTCGCCCTGCTTCCGCGCCGACGTTGTCAGCAGCACCAGGCGGTCGACCGGCGTGCGGCGCGCGGTGAGGATGGCGACGAGGCCGCCCTCGCTGTGGCCGACCAGGACAATGCGGGCGAACTTGCCGCGCAAATAGTCGACCAGCGACGCGCTGTCGTCGACATAGTCCTTGAAGCGGAAGTCCTCGGGCCTGCCGAACTCCGCCTTCCAGCCCCGCGCACCGCGCTTGTCGTAGCGCAGGCTGGCGATGCCGCGGGCAGCAAACTGCTCGGCGAGCTTCTTCAGGGTCGCGGGCTTCAGCTGCGGCCCATTGCCGTCCCGGTCCGTCGACCCGGACCCGGCGATGAGCAGGGCGACCGGCGGCCGCTCGATGCCGGAGGGGGTGGTCAGTACCGCGTCGAGCGGGCCGACGCGGATCGCGCTCTCCTCCGCCGACGCGGCCGAAGTGAGCAGGAGCAGCGCAAGCACGCAGCGGGCGACGGCGGACCGCATCGGTCAGTCGATCTTCCGGGCTTCCTCAGGGAGCATGATTGGAATGCCGTCCCGAATTGGATAAGCGAGCTTCGCCGAACGCGAGATCAGCTCCTGCTTGGCGGCGTCATACTCCAGCGGTCCCTTGGTCATCGGGCAGACCAGGATTTCGAGCAGCTTGGGATCGACGGAATTGGCGGGGCGTTCGAGCGGGGCGTTCATGGCATGGTCTCCGGCGGGCGCTCTGTAGCATATTCGCGATGGCGCTGTCCTCACTCAAGGCTCGTCCAGGGCGATCCTGATCAGCTCCTCGATCACCGCCTGCTGCTGCTCGGGCGGCAGTTGCCGCTCAGACAGCGCGTAGCCGAGGAACGCCCAATAGAGCACCTGGGCGCGCGCCTGTACGATCGCGGCCGGCAGGCGCTGGGCCGCGAGTAGGCCCTCGATATAGCCGAGCCGGCGCTTGTCGATGGCCTGGACGGCCTGGCGCGCCACCGGGCTGGTCGCCGCCCAGCTACGAACGGCGCGCTCCAATGTCAGCCGGGTCGCAAGCGTGCGGCGCAGGAGCACGGCGATGACCGGCTCGTCTCCCGCGCTCGCCTCCACGCCGATGATGATCTGCTCGGCCGCGATGTCGCGCCAATGCTTCAGGAGTTCGGAATGGAACGCGGCGACGTCGGCGAAATGCCAATAGAAACTGCCGCGCGAGACGCCCATGACCTTGGCCATCGGTTCGGCCTTGAGCGCGGTGAAGCCCTTGCTCGCCAGGAGCTTGAGCCCCTGGTCCAGCCAGTCCTGCGCAGAGAGTTGCTCATTCATGTCGTGCCACCTGCCGAACCATACACAAGTGTATTGACGATCGCCAGCGCGGAGTGCATGCTCCATACACAACTGCATGGAGAGGATCATGCGTGACGTGCTGTTGCAATGCGCGGGTGTGACCGCGATCGTCGTGGCCCTGATCCACGGAGTGCTCGGCGAGACCGTCGTCTTCGCGCACGCCAGCATCACGCCCGAGCGGCTGCGCACTCTGCTTCGGGTAGTCTGGCAAGCCAGCACGGTGGCCTGGATCGGTTGCGGGGTCCTGCTGATCGCCGTGCCGTGGATGGAGTCCGAGCCGGCGCGGCATTGGACCGTCATGACCGCGATTGCGGTGTTCGGCTTGGCGGCTGTCGGCAACGCGTGGGCGACACGCGCGCGGCATTTTGGTTGGATCATGCTCGCAGGTGTAGTGGCGATGGCTGCGGCGGGCTACTAGGCTCCCGCCGTCCTGCTCATGGCGTAAAAGCGCCAGCACCTTGACGCGTCGGCGGCAGGCAACGCGTCGCGACATCTCGCTCGCGTTCGGCCGCACTCCGCTCACGGCGATGCCACTGCCGCGACATATTCGGAAAGAATGGTTCCAACTTAGAAGGAGTCTCTTTGCAGACACGGCGGCGGGCCGCTTAGCTGTTCGTCGTCGCGAACGGATGCCCGGCATCGTCTTGGGTGCGGAAGCAGGACCGTTCTCCGATTTGCTTGTCTGGATAAGAGAGGACGGATCGATGTTGGTCGACGTGGTGCGGAAGTTGGTCGTGGTGGGTGGAAGTGCCGGCATGCTGCTGGTTGCAGCGCAGGCCTATGCCGGGGGGCCGAGCGAGATTTGCCTGACCTATGCCAACGGTCAGTTCGAGCCCAAGGAGCCCACCGTCCCCGCAGACGCGCCGCTCACGATCCGTGTGAAGAACATGGAAGGCAAGGCCATCGAGTTCGAGAGCGAGACCTTGAAGATCGAGAAGGTCATCGCCGCCAACAGCGAGGCCGTTCTGAACGTGCGGGCGATGAAGTCGGGCCGCTACGAGTTCTACAACGACTTCAACGAAAAGGCCCGCGGCTTCGTCAACGTCCAATAGCGCTCAGCAGGTCACGCCATGCTCGCCGCACTGATCATCGTCTTTCGCGAAGTCTTCGAAGCCGGCCTGATCGTCGGTATCGTGCTGGCCGTCACCAGTGCCGTGCCGCACCGGTTGCGCTGGATCGGCGCCGGATTGTTCGCAGGCCTGGTCGGCGCCTGCATGGTCGCGGCGTTCGCGGGCACGCTGACGCAGTTGTTCGAAGGCATGGGGCAGGAGCTGTTCAACGCGGCGATCCTGTCGACCGCCGTGATCATGCTGACGTGGCACAATGTCTGGATGGCGCGGCACGGCCGCGAGATGGCACAGGAGTTGCGGACGATGGGCCAGGCGGTGGCCGAAGGCGCCAAGCCGCTGGTGGCCTTGGCGACGGTGATCGCCATCGCGGTGCTGCGCGAAGGCAGTGAAGTCGCGCTGTTTCTCTACGGCGTCGCCGCGTCCGACGAGGGCGGCGGCCGGGCGCTGCTCGGTGGTGGCGTGTTGGGGCTGCTGCTCGGCGTCGCCGTCTGTCTGTTGACCTACTATGGCCTGATGCGCATTCCACCGCGCGCGCTGTTCCGGACCACGACCGTGCTGATCACCTTGCTGTCGGCGGGAATGGCGGCGCAGGCGGTGTTCTTCCTCGCCCGAGCCAACTGGCTGACCTCGTTCGATCAGGTGATGTGGGATTCGAGCGCGGTGCTGCCGGAGAAGGGCCTTGCCGGACGGACGCTCAAGGCGCTGATTGGCTATACGGATCAGCCGACCGCGATGCAGCTCGCCGTCTATGTCGGGGTCATCCTGGCGACGATTGCGCTGATGCGCCTCACGGCAGCGCCGGCGCCGCGGCGCGCGGTTGCCGCGGAGTGATCACTGCAGGGGTGGATCTCCCGAGGTCCGCTTCTTGGCGAGATCCATCTCGGTGACGGCGATGAGGATCTCGGTGCGCGTCTTCAGGTCCGGCGCTTCGAGCATCGCCTGCTTTTCGGCCGGCCCATAAGGTGACATCATCGCGAGCGCGTTCACGAGCGCCTCGTTGGGGGCGGCTTCGATGCCGGCCCAATCGACCTTAAGATTGTTGGCCTTGAGGAAGTCGGTCAGCACCGCGAGCAGCGCGTCGCGGTCGACCGCATCCTCACCCTTGCGCGCGGTGAAGTCGTCGAGGAACGGGAAATAATCGACTTTGCACTGGCGGTACGGCGTCAGCACGGTCATCTCCTCGACGACCTTGAAGCGGGAGACGCCGGTGAGCTCGAGGATGTAGCGGCCATCGCCGGACTCTGCGAGCTGCGTGATGCGGCCGACGCAGCCGACCTTGAACAGGACGGGGCGTTCCTCGCTGGAGGAATGCGTCACGTCGGGCTGGATCATGCCGATCAGCCGATGGCCGTCGCGGAAGGCGTCGTCGACCATCGCGAGGTAGCGCGGCTCAAAGATGTTGAGCGGCATCTGGCCGCGCGGCAGCAGCAGCGCGCCCGCCAGGGGAAACACCGGAATGATCTCCGGCAGCTCGGCGGGACCGCGATATTCGGCATTGATCGGCATGCGATACCTCGTATCCCCCAGAGAGCGCGTGGGTGCCCGCCTAGCTCACGAAAACAGGATCGTCGACAGCCGCTTGCGGCCCTCGACGGTGGCCTCGTCGGCGCCGCCCCAGGCTTCGAAGAACTGCACGAGCTGCTTGCGCGCGCCGTCCTCGTTCCATTTGCGGTCGCGCCTGACGATCTCGAGCAGATGGTCGGTGGCCTCCGTCCGCTTGCCCGCGGCGTTGAGCGCGATCGCGAGGTCGAAACGCGCCTGATGGTCCAGCGGATTGGCGGTGACCTTCTGTTCCAGTTCGCCGACGGGCCCGAGCGACTGCGCCTGCTCGGCGAGATCAATCGCGGCCTGCACTGCGGACACGGCCTGATCATTGCGCTTGGCTTCGGGCACCATGGCGAGCGTCTGCTTGGCCTGCTCGATCGCGCCGAGCTCGACCTGGCACTTCGCCAGACCTGCGATCGCCGGAATATTCGTGGCATCGAACGCCAGCACCTCGGCGTAGATCTCGGCGGCGCCGGCGGCATCACCTTCGGCCAGCACGGCCTCGGCTTCCTTGAGGATCTCGGCGATGTCGGGCTCTCCGGCGCCGGGAACGCCCTTGGTGATCTTCTCGATGAAGGCGCTGACCTGGCTCTCGGGAACGGCGCCCATGAAGCCGTCGGCCGGCCGGCCGCCGACGAAGGCGATCACGGCGGGAATCGACTGGATACCCATCTGGCCTGGAATGGCCGGATGCTCGTCGATGTTCATCTTCACCAGCTTGACCTTGCCCTTGGCGGCCTTGACGGCCTTTTCCAGGATCGGGGTCAGCTGCTTGCACGGTCCGCACCACGGAGCCCAGAAGTCGATGAGGACTGGCTGACGTTTCGATTCCTCGATCACGTCCTTCACGAAGCTCTGGGTCGTGGTGTCCTTGATCAGATCCGGCACCTGCGGCGCCGCTCCGTTGCCCTGCTCAACAATGGTCACGGGGTCCTCGTCCGAAAAAAGCTGGGATGGACAGCGTGCCGGGAACCAGCCGCCGCCGCGCCTCAATACACGGTTTCCGTCACCTTAAGTGGCGGTCGACTGGGGAAATTTCAATTGGTTCATCGCGAACGGCGCCGGTCGCCCGATTCGACCGGGTTTCGCGGTCTCGACACCCAAAATTGAGGATGATCTCGTGACGAAACCTGTCGCAGACCTGTTGCATTCGTCCGCGGCATTTGGCATAGGTTCGCCCGTCGCCGCCGGCCACAGCGCCCAGGTGACACGGATGCGGGTGTAGCTCAGTGGTAGAGCACGACCTTGCCAAGGTCGGGGTCGAGGGTTCGAACCCCTTCGCCCGCTCCAAATTTTCCGCTCCGCAGCTGATACCTCGACGGAACAATCACTTCGATGGCTGGGTCTTGTCCCAGGCCGCGAGCGCGTCGGCAAAGACGCGATCTCCGGTCGGACCTTTTCCGATCGCCAGGATGCCCCGGCGCTGATTGCCGTAGACGAGCGGAATGTCGAACCATTCACGCTGTGCGAGCAGCTCTTCGTTGCGAGCACGATCCTCTTTGACGTTCGAAAAGCCGACCAGGAAGGATCCTTCCGTCACCTTGACGGAGAGTCCGGCCAGCGGTGTCCCGCGCGCATTCTCGTTGGTCTTCATCAGGATTCCCGGCACGTTGCTGATGCCGCCGCCGGCAAAATCAGGGGCCGGCTTGAACATCAGCTCCGCCACGTGGCTGGCCGGCAGCGCGGGATCGTCATTGCGACGAAGGACCAGGCTGACCTTGAGCTTGCGATCGGGAATGTCGATGTCGCCGCGGATGACCGGCAGGGGCTGCCCCGATTGAGCGCTCTTGATGGTGTCGCTCCGCCACGTCACCGAGCCTGAATAGCGCTTGCCCTGGGGGTCCGAGAGATCCTCGTCATACAGCACGGCGAGGCCGGGGGTCCGTGCGTCCAACGGGACCGACGAAGCTGCGGGCTTCGGCGAAGGAGCGGCAGATTGGCTGGCCATCGGGCGGGCCGGCTGGGGGAAGCTCGGCCCGGCGGAGCTCAGCTGCGGGCCGCCGTCCACCAGCGTATACATGACCAGGGGCTGCTGGGCGCCGCCGGTGGCGCGCCCCACCGCCGCATTGGTCTGATTGAAGATCTCGATCAGGCGAAGTCCCGGCTGCTGCAGCGCGTCGGCGAAGGCGACAGCGAATGCGCCATGACCGCCGGGGCCGCGCTGTCCGACGGTCCCAATCTGCGCGGCAAAGGAGACCACGGTACGGGGCGGCACCCGCATCGGCAGCAGGCCGGCGGTGAGCCCGGCGATGCCGCGCGCTTCGAAGGGATTTCCACGGAAGGCGTCCAGAATGACGACGTTCTGGCGCGCACCCGGCGCGTCCAGATCGCGCATGATGCCGTTCAGGCTGCGCAGCTGGGTCTCGGCGTCGGCGGCCTTTGCCGGCGCGGCGTCCACCGGGACCAGATAATTGGCGCCGCCGAGGTTCAGCCCATAGCCGGCGTAGTAGATCAGGGCGACGTCCGCATCTGCGATCCGTCCCCTGAACTCGGCCAGCGCGCGATCGAATCCCTTCTTGTCGAGATCGACCAACGCGGCGCCGCCGCTCAACGTGAATCCGAGCTGCACCAGCCTGTCGGCCACCAGCTTTGCGTCCGCCGCCGGCTCGTCGAGCAGCGGCGCGCGCTCATGGATGGAGTTGCCGATCACCAGCGCTACGCGCTTATCGGCCTCGGCCGGTCCGGCACCCGCCAGGACCGCGATGATCACGGCCATGGCCGCAAAAAGCAGCTGTCCGCCTCGGCGCCTCGCCTCACGCATGCCCACGGTCTCCTGCTCCGATGTTCGCGCGCTGATTTTACCGCAGATCGAACAAAACCGGAACAAGAATCGTAGAGACCGCGGCGGAAATCGCGCTCAGGTCAGACCAGCACGGGCGTGCGAACCCGTCCGGCGTCGCCGAACACCCGCAGGTAACGCGCGATCTCGGCGGGGTCGCCGGTCGCCTTCTCCGGATTGTCGGACAGCTTCACCGCGGGGCGGCCGTCCACGGAGGTCACCTTGCAGACCAGCGAGATCGGGTCGAGGTCCACCGAGCCGTCCGGCGAGCAGCCGACGAAATCGTTGGTCAAATTGGTGCCCCAGCCGAACGACAGCCGCACCTGGTCGGAGAAGCGCTGGTGGATCTGTTCGATCGACTCCACGTCCATCGCGTCGGAGAACACCAGCAGCTTCTGCCGGGGATCGCGCCCCTTGGATTTCCACCAGGCGATGATCTCCTCGCCGGCCTGGATCGGCGGCGCGCTGTCGGGACGGAAGCCGGTCCAGTCGGCGACCCAGTCCGGCGCGTCGCGCAGGAAGGCCTTGGTGCCGAAGGCGTCGGGCAGGGCGATCAGCAAATTGCCGGCATAGGTCTGCCGCCACTGGTCGAGGATGCGGTAGGGCGCGAAGCGCAGATCGTCATCGTTCTTGGCGAGTGCCGCGGCGACCATCGGCAGCTCATGGGCATTGGTGCCGATGGCTTCGAGGTCGTTGTCCATCGCCAGCAGGACGTTCGAGGTGCCGGTGAACGACGAGCCCAGCCCTTCCTTCACGGCCTCGACGCACCAGCGCTGCCACAGGAAGCCGTGGCGCCGGCGGGTGCCGAAATCCGACAGCCGCAGGCCCTCGAGCTTGCGCAGCCGCTCGACCTTCGCCCACAGCTTGGCCTTGGCGCGGGCGAACAGCACGTCGAGCGCGAACCGGCCCTGGCCCTTCATCGCCTGGCGCGAGCGCAGCTCGTTGACGATGGCGAGCGCCGGAATCTCCCACATCGTGGTGTGGGTCCACGGCCCGTGGAAATGCAGCTCGTACTGGCCGTCGGCCTTGTGCAGCTCGTATTCGGGCAGGCGGAAATTGGCGAGCCAGTTCATGAAGTCCGGCGAGAACATGTGGGTCTTGCCGTAGAAGGTATTACCGGCCAGCCAGATCAGCTCCTTCTTGGTGAAGCGGATGGTGCGGGCATGATCGAGCTGGGCGCGCAATTCGCCTTCGTCGATGACGTCGGCCAGGCGCACGCGCTTGGTCCGGTTGATCACCGAGAATGTGACCTGCTGATCCGGGTAGAACTCCCGAATCATCTGCAGCATCAGGAGCTTGTAGAAATCGGTGTCGAGCAGGCTGCGCACGATCGGATCGAGGCGCCAGCCGTGATTATAGGTTCTGCTCGCGATATCGGTGACTGTCATGCGACGATTTTACAGTGCTGCGCGCGACGCCGCCACTGGGCTTGTCGCAGGGGCGCTTGCGGCTGGTGAAGGGGGGATTCCGCCCGATCTGGAGGGTCTATCGGCGGGCCAGCAACGGCAGGCCGGGATCGAACGCCGTGATGGTCTCGACCCATTTCGCGACGCGAAGGAGATGGAGGTCATTGCGGTAGGTGCCGGCGATCTGGACGCCGAGCGGCAGGCCGTTCTTGCCGAACCCGGCCGGCAGCGCCACAGCCGGCGCCCCGACGAAGGTCCACGGCGCGCAATATTCGGCATCGCCGGTCCAGTCGATGCCGTGCGGTGCCTCGCCGAAGGCCGGCAAGGTGAGCACGGCGTCGAAGCCGGCGAGTTCTCCGGCCAACGCGGTCTGCCGCGCGGCCTGCGCCGCCTTGGCGGTGAGATACTCCATCGCCGTCTTGCTGCGCCCGCTCTCGACATGCGCCTTCATCACGTCGCTGACCCGGTCCGGGAAGCGGGCGATGAGGTCGGAGAAGATCGTGGTCGCTTCGCTCAGCATGATCGTGGTGATCGCATCCCAGTTCACCGCATCGAGCGCCTTAAGCTCGATCTCCTCGATCGCGGCGCCCGCGCTGCGCAGCCTGGCGACGACCGACTCGAACACCGCCTGCTGCTCGGCTTCCGCGCGCTCCCATTTGGCGAAACGAACGACCGCGAGCCGCGGCTTCGCCAGCGGCATGAGGCCGGTCTCGATATCGACGGTAAAGCCCGGCAACGGCCGGCCGTGCAGGTCCTCGGCGCTGGAGCCGGCCAGCAAAGACAAAGCGAGCGCGACGTCGTCGACGCGGCGGGCGAAGAAGCCGACATGGTCGAGCGAGGGGCTGAGTGGATGCACGCCGGTACGCGGGATCGCGCCGAAGCTCGGCTTGAAGCCGACCACGCCGTTGAAAGCCGCGGGCCGGATCACCGAGCCGAGCGTCTGCGTCCCCAGCGCCAGTGGCACCAGCCCCGCCGCCACCGCGGCCGCCGATCCCGATGACGATCCCCCCGGCGTGTGCGCCGGGTTCCAGGGATTGACGGTCGGGCCGGGATGCCGCCAGGCGAATTCGGTCGAGACCGTCTTGCCGAAGATCGTGGCGCCGAGATCGCGCAGCCGCGCGACCACCCAGGCGTCGGCATCGGGCACATGATCGCGATAGATCGCCGAGCCGTTGGTGGTCGGCATGTCCGAGGTCGCGATGATGTCCTTGATGGCGACGGGAATTCCACCCAGAGGCCCGGACTTCGCCGCGACATCGCGTGGCAGATATTCGAACGCCTTAAGCTGCGGCTCGATCGCCTGCGTCTTTTTCAGACACTCTTCGCCATAAGCGGCGGGTGCAGACGAGTCCGCCTTGAACTGGCGCAGCAAGTCGACGACGCCGGCACCGGCTTTCGGCGTGGAGAGTGAGAGACGCTCGGACATCAACGATCCCATCGGTAGGACGCATGGTCGCGCGGTGTCAGGTCACGGCGCGGCGCGGTTGCCTCGATCCTATCGAGTGTTCCTCCGCGCGCCAACCGCCCGGCCGATCGGAGCGTATGAATACAGCGCATGACAGCGCGCTCCGCGCGAGCCGATGGCGCGAGATGAGTTGGATGGCGCATCCTGAGCCGCGCGCGCTCTCCGCAATCCGCTTCTCACCCGCGCAGGATGTGCTACCATTTTGAAGTCGACCGCCGACGTGGCGACCAAGGACGTCTTAAACAGTGTCCGAAAAATAGACGCAGCCGAACGAGCTGCAGGGGAGTGAAGCGATGACATCGGCTTTTCACCGAAGCATTCTTGCGCTTGCAACAATCAGTCTTCTCGCCGGCACCAGCATCGCCGGCGCGCAGCAGAAGCCCGACGCGGGCAAGGCTCTCAAGAAATACGAATCCGGTACCAAGGAGTTCTGGACGCATCCGCCGGACGACTGGTTCCTCGGCGACGAGACCGAGGATCAGAAGGGATTGGCGCCGCCCTCGGGACCGCCGACCGGCGCATCCGACGCCGAGCTCGCCGACCTCGTCAAGAAGGTGAAGCTGCCGCAGGGCTTCAAGATGGAGGTGTGGGCGTCGGGCGTGCTCGCCGCGCGGCAGATGGCCTGGGGCGATAGGGGCACGTTGTTCGTCGGCTCGTTCGGGCTGGGCAACGTCTATGCCATCACCGACAAGGGCGGCAAGCGCGAGGTCAAGACGGTCCTCAAGGGCCTGAACATGCCCACCGGCTTGGCCTTCCAGGACGGCAATCTCTACGTGATCGCGGTCGACAAGCTGATCAAATATGAGAACGCAGAGGCCAATGTCGACAATCTCGGCCAGGGCAAGGTCGTCTATGACGACATGCCGTCCTATGCCGCGCATGGCTGGAAATACATCGCGGTCGACAAGGAGGGCTGGTTCTATCTGCCGTTCGGCCCGCCCTTCAACATCGGCATCCCGCCGACCTCGGTGTCGCAGATCCGCCGCGTCGATCCGCGCACCGGCAATGCCGAGATCTGGGCGCTTGGCGTGCGCAACAGCGTCGGCGGCGACGTCGATCCGCGCACGGGCCGCTATTGGTTCACCGAGAACGCGCGCGACTGGATCAGCGACGATCTGCCGAGCGACAAGCTCAACATGATCTCGCGGATCGGCGAGCATTTCGGCTATCCCTATTGTCACCAGGGTGACATGCCGGATCCGAAATTCGCGATGGGCCACAAATGCTCGGAGTTCACGCCGCCGGTGCTGAACCTCGGGGCGCATGTGGCGCCGCTCGGCATGAAGTTCTACACCGGCGACCAGTTCCCCGCCGAGTACAAGAACAACATCCTGATCGCGGAGCACGGCTCCTGGAACCGCCACAAGTACCAGGGCGCGCGGATCATGCGCGTGATCGTCGGTCCCGACGGCAAGGATGCCAAGCAGGAGGTGTTCGCCTCCGGTTTCCTCGAGGGCGACCAGGGCTATCTCGGCCGTCCCAACGACATCGTGCTCGCCAAGGACGGCTCGATCCTGGTGGCCGACGACTGGGCCGGTGCGATCTACCGCATCAGCTACGACAAGAAGTGAGGCTCTGACCAAAGCAGGGGCTGCGCGCCGCCATCATGGCGGCCGCAGCCCCAACTATTTTGTGAGCCGCGCGTTGTCCGGCTATCGGCCCGCGCGCGCGGGACGACGCTGCGGTGCATAGACGCGGCGACACGGGAGGATTGAGACATGCGTCATGGAGTTGCCGGTCTGCTCGCGCTCGCGCTGCTGAGTGTTCCGGCCGAGGCGGCGGATATCGAGGCGGGAAAGGCGAAGGCAGAGGTGTGTACCGGCTGTCACGGGGAGAACGGCATCTCGCAAACCCAGAACATCCCCTCGCTCGCCGGCCAGCCTGATCAGTTCATCCAGTGGCAGCTGGTGTTCTTCCGCGCCGGCACGCGCAAGAACGAGGCGATGAAGCCGATCGTCGATCAGCTCACGAACGAGGACATCCGCAATCTCGGCGCCTATTTCGCCTCGCTGCAGCCGGCGAAGTCGCCGCCGGACGATGATCCGGATCTGTCGAAGAAAGGGGCGGAGGCAGCCGCCGGCCGCCGCTGCGCGTCATGCCATCTCGACAGCTACGCCGGCACCAAGGGCGTGGCGCGGCTCGCCGGCCAGCGCGAGGAATATCTCGTCAAGGCGCTGCACGACTACAAGAGCGGCCAGCGCGTCGGCGGCAGCCAGGCGGCGATGACGGACGTGGCGTATCCGCTGTCCGCGGAGGAGATCACCGCGCTCGCGCATTACCTCGCGCATTTGTAGCGACGGATGATGGGATCTTGCGGTCGTGCCACACCCACCGCTGTCGTCCCGGACAAGCCCGCCGACGCGAAGCGTTGGCAGGCGCCGATCCGGGACCCATAACCACCGGCCGTGGTGAGGCAGGCAACTCGCAGTCACTTCCCTCGACAGATTCCGCGGTATGGGTCCCGGATCTGCGTCCGCCGCCACTGCGCGTCGGCAGACTTGTCCGGGACGACAGCGGAGTGTTTGTCTACTTCCCTCGCTGCGCCTCGTAGACCTTCAGCTGCGTATACGAAATCCGCAGCCGCGGCACCGGGACCTTGGCGGCGTCGGCACGCGCCACCAGATCGCCGATGACGTGATCGGCTTCGACCGGCAGGCCGGCGCGGAGGTCGCGGAACATCGAGGCGGTCATCGGCGAGCCTTCGGTGGTCAGCATGCCGGACACGCGCTGGAAGAACGGACCGGCCGGCGCGTAGCCGGCGGCCGCCGCCACGGCGCTGCACTCATCGAGCATGCCGAGCAGGAAATCCTTGCCGCCGGGCGCGGTCAGGATGACGCCGACCGGCGCGCGCATCAAGGTCGTGGACGCCGCCAGTGACGACAGGAACACCCACTTCTCCCACATGTCCTGCATGATGTGGTCGCTGGCGGAGGCATTGAAATTGCCGCGCTGGAAGATCTCGAAGATCGCGCGGACGCGATCGGACGAGCCGCCGTCGCGCTCGCCGAAATTCAGCGACTGCATCGGCTGCAGCTGCACGACCTCACGGCTTTCGTTCAACGTCGCCGCGATCGCGCAGAGTCCGCCGAGCACCCGCTCGCGCCCGAACCGGGCGTCGAGGACGTCGAGATGCTTCATGCCGTTGAGCAGCGGAATGATCGCGGTGTTCGGACCCACCGCGGGCGCGAACGACGCGATCGCGTCGTCGAGGTCGAACGCCTTGCAGCTCAGCAGCACGACATCGAAATGCTGTTTCAGACTGTCGGCCTGCACGGTCGGCGGATTGGGCAGGGTGACGTCGCCGGCCGGGCTGCGGATGACGAGGCCGGCACTGGCCAGCTCGGATGCGCGCCGCGGGCGGACCAGGAAGATGACATCAGCGCCGGTCTGCAGCAGCCGGCCGCCGAAATAGCCGCCGATCGCGCCGGCGCCGACGACGAGAATTCGCATGGGTGAGGCTCCTTGAAAGAGGCCGCATCTTGCCGAAGCGAACAGGGAATGGCGAGCGGCGAATAGGGATGGGCTCCATTCCCTATCCGCGACTCCCTATTCGCCATTCGCCCCTACCACTTCTCCCCAAACGGCCGGATCTCCATCTCGAAGGTCCAGGCGCTCTTCGGCTGCTGGTAGAGCTGCCAATACGCGCCGGCGACGGACGCGGGCGGCATCAGCAGGTCGGGATTATCAAGCGCCTCCTTGCCCCAGAGCTGGGCGCGGCGCTCGCGGACCCAGGCGGTGTCGACGCCGGAATCGATGATGAGATGGGCGACATGGATGTTCTGCGGCATCAACTCGCGCGCAATCGACTGCGCCACCGCGCGCAGGCCGAACTTGGCGGAAGCGAACGCCGCGAAGCCCGAGCCGCCGCGCAGCGAGGCCGTCGCGCCGGTGAAGAAGATCTTGCCGCCGCCGCGCGGCAGCATCAGCCGCGCCGCCTCGCGGCCCGTAACGAAGCCGGCCCAGCACGCCATCTCCCAGACCTTGCGGAACACGCGGTCGGTGGTCTCCAGAATCGGGAAGTTGACGTTGGCGCCGACGTTGAAGATCACGACCTCGAGCGGCGCATGCTTGTCGGCGTCGTTGAGGAAGGCGGTCGTTTCGTCCTCCTTGCGCGCATCGAGCGAGCGCGCCACGATCCGGCCGCCGGCGGCTTCGACCTCGGCCACGAGCGGCGCGAGCTTGTCGCCGTTGCGGCGGCCAGCGAACACCGTGAAGCCTTCGGATGCGAATTTCTTGACGATCTCGGCGCCGATGTAGTCGCCTGCGCCGATCACGGCGACGGTGGCGTTGCGCTGTTGCATGCTGGGGTCTCCGTTCAAAGTCCGGCGTCATTGCGAGGAGCGAAGCGACGAAGCAATCCAGGGCTGCGCGCGTGACTCTGGATTGCTTCGCTGCGCTCGCAATGACGGGCATTTACCTGCCGAGGATGTAGTCTTCGACGTCGCGCAACTGCTCCTTGCCGAAGAACATCTCGTTACCGACGAAGAAGGTCGGAGAGCCGAACGCGCCGCGTTCGACGGCGCGTTGGGTGTTCTCGACCAGCTTGGCCTTCACCTCCGGCTCCTGGGCGCGGGCGAAAAGTTTCGCGCCGTCGAGTCCCGACGAATTGAGCGCTGAGATCGCGATCTCCGGATCGTCCATCTTCTTCGGCTCGCGCCACATGTGGTGGAACGCCGCGTCGACGTATTTCTCGAACACGCCTTCAAGCTCGGCGGCGATCGCCGCGCGCATCAGGTTGAGCGTGTTGACCGGGAAGTGCGGGTTCCACACCCAGGGCTGGACGTGAAAGCGCTTGAGGAAGCGCTGCGTCTCGACCTCGTGAAACTCGCGCTTGTTCTTGATGCCCGCATAGGTCTCGGCCGGAGACCGGTTGTTGGTCGCTTTGAAGATGCCGCCGAGCAGCACCGGCACGTAAAAGAACTGGACGCCGATGCGCTTTTCGATCGCCGGGATCGCCTCATGGCTCAGGAACGCGTTCGGGCTGCCGAAATCGAACATGAACTCCGGTGCGGGTCGGCTCATGGGCGGTCTCCTCGAAGGTTTTTCGCATTGTGGTCCAGCGCGGCTGCTGCGTCCAGGGTTTTATGATGATCATCATATTTCGGCCGGCACCGGTCAGATCATGCGCCGTACCGCCTGCTTGCGCCAGACCACGAGAAAATAGCTCATCTGCAGCAGCATCATTGCGGTGAAGGCGATGGGGTAGGCGAGCCAGACGCCGTCGAGGCCGATGCTGCGGCTGAGCCAGACTCCCGCGGGGACCTCGATCGCGGCGATCGCGAAGGCGGAGATCGCAAGCGGCATCCACACCGTGCCGGAGGCGCGCATCGCCGCCGAGAAGGTGATGGAGATGCCGAACAGCACCGAGCTCCACAACACTAGGTGCAACGAATGCTGCGCCACCTCGATCACGGCGGGATCGGTGATGAACAGCCCCATCAGCGGCCGCGAGAACAGATAGGCGATCGCGACCAGTCCGCCGGTCAGCACCAGGTTCATTTCGACTCCGGTGCGAACGATACGGCCCATCTGCTCGGGCGCGCCGCGGCCGATCGCCTGGGCGCCGAAGATCGACACCGAGATCGCGATCGAGAGCGCGGGGAATTGCACATAGCCCAGCACCTGGTTGACCGCGCCATAGGCCGCGGTCGCGTCGGAGCCGAAGCCGTTGACCAGGCCGATCAGCACCATCTCCGCCAGCGACATCACGATCATGCTCAGCGCCGCGGGAATGCCAAGCCGCAGCACGGTGCGCAGCAGCTTCGGTGCCGGCCGCATTCCGCGCAGCACCGCGACGTCGATCGCGAGCGGATGCTTGCGCCGGCGCAACTGCGCCAGCACCCAGCCCAGCGTGAGGAGCGTGGAGACGGCCGATGCCCACGCCGCGCTGGCCGCGCCCAGCTGCGGCGCGCCGAACCAGCCGCGGATGAGGATGGGCGTCAACACCAGGCCGAGCGCGGTGGACACCGCGAGCGCGATCAACGGCGTCACGGTGTCGCCGACACCGCGCATCAGCGCCGTCAGCATGATGAAGACGAAGGTCAGAGGCATCGAGATCATCATGACGCGTGCATACTCCGTCGCCGCATCGAGAATGTTGGCCGGCGTCGCCAGCGCCGTCAGGAGTTCGCGGCTGAAGAGGCCGCCCAGCGCGATCGCGAAGCCGAGCGCGAGGGTAATGGCAAAGGCCGCGCCGGCGACTGTCTTCACAGTGGCCAGCTGCTTGGCGCCCCAGGCTTGGCCGATCAGGATGCCGGCGCCGGAGGCGAGCCCCATCACGAACGACACGAAGAAGAACATCGCTGGGAAGAACGCAGAGACGGCCGCCAGCGCATCGACGCCGATCATCTGGCCGAGATAGACGTTGTTGATGGTGCCGAACAGCGATTGCAGAGTGTTGCTCAGCATCATCGGGATGACGAACAACAGGAACGTCTTGCGCAGCGAGGGAGCGGGCGTCACGGCATGATCCTTCCACCGCCCTTTGATGCCAGGCGGGTCGTGTCAGGAGGAATGGAAGGAGAGCGGCCTCGGGCGGATGCTCTCCAGATGTCGTTGATCAGCCGATCTCGGTGTCGGCGCGGTGACGATGGGCCATCGCAATGGCGTGATCGCGGATGTCGGCCGGCCACTCCGCGAGCAGCCTTGCGAAGCGGCCGAGATCACCTGCGAACAGCGCCCGCGAGGCCTCCTCGAACTGCGGCAGGTTGCTGCCGATCCCGGACATGAAATGATACGCCGCATCGCGCGCCTCGCGGGCGCGATCGCTGTCACCGCTGGCGCGACGCGCCTCGTGGACCAGCTTGCGCAGCGCGACCGAGGCCCCGCCGGGCTGGGTGCTCAGCCATTCCCAATGTTGCGGTAGCAGCGTGACCTCGCGCGCGACGACGCCGAGCTTCGGCCGGCCACGGCCGCGCGGCTCGCTGGGCAATTGCTGGGCGGCGGCGCCGGCATCCGCCGGCAACCGGGCCAAGATGTCCCGGTCGCTGCCGCGCAGGTCCAGGTCGACCGGCTGCCCGGTGCGGTCGCTGAAGATGATGACCGGCTCGGTCGCAGGCGCAGCATGCTTGAGGACCAGCGCGACCTTGGGCAAGGGCCCGGTGGCGATGCGGGTATGGCCGGCAAAAGCAGTATAGGTATCCATGTCCGTTCGTCCCGGTTGACGGGGGTAAATAAAATCCGGGTAGAAATAAAAGTCAATATTACCCGGATAAATATTTGGTCGCTGTGACCGTCCCGCCGCTCGCCGAAGGCAGCGGGCTTTGCTACGGAACAGCGCCTGCTCACTCGATCCGTCTTTCGGGGACCTCATGCTGACCGTTCACCACCTCAACAACTCCCGCTCGCAACGCGTGCTCTGGCTGCTCGAGGAACTCGGCGTCCCCTACGAGATCATCCGCTATCAGCGTCAACCGGACATGCGCGCGCCGAAGGAGCTGCGCGCGATCCATCCGCTCGGCAAGTCGCCCGTCATCACCGACAATGGCAACGTGGTCGCCGAGTCCGGCGCCATCGTCGAATATCTGGTCGAGACCTATGGCGACGGCCGGCTGATCCCGCCGCCGAAGACCCCCGAGCGGCTGCGCTATTCCTATTGGCTGCACTACGCCGAGGGCTCGGCGATGCCGCTGTTGCTGCTGAAGCTGCTGTTCAACGTCATGCCGAAGCGCGCGCCGGCGCTGCTGCGCCCCCTCGTGCGCAAGGTGTCGAGCCAGGCGCTGACCACACTGGTCAATCCGCAACTGAAGCAGCACATGGCGTTCTGGGAAAGCGAGCTGCAGAAGAGCGAGTGGTTCGCCGGCAATGAATTCACCGCCGCCGACATCCAGATGAGCTTCCCGCTGCAGGCCGCCGCCGCGCGCGGCGGGCTTGAGCAGGGCCATCCGCGCGCGATGGATTTCCTCGCGCGCATCGAGGCGCGCCCGGCCTACAAGATCGCGCTGGAAAAGGGCGGGCCGTACGAGCTCGGCCGCTGACGCGCGCTATGGCGATCGCGCGGCGGTGGCCGAGGCCTCCGTCGCCGCGATGACCTCGCGCACCAGGCGCGCTACGCCCCGGATGTCGCCATCGGGATCGACGGCATCGCCGAGCCGCACCACGACCATGCGCTGGGTTGGCATGATCACGAGCCGCTGGCCGAGCAGGCCGAAGGCGAAGAACGCATCTGGCGGAATTCCGGCGCGCGCGCGCCCCTGGGCATGAACATGCGGGCTGCGGTTGGTCCAGAGACCCGCGCCGTAGTCCGTGTCCAGCGTCGCGGTCGCCGACATCGCCACCCAGCCCTCCGGCAGAATCCGTGTGTCGCCGGCCATGCCGTCGGCGAGATAGAGCAGGCCGAGCTTCGCCCAGTCGCGCGCGCTGGCCAGCATGTTGGCGTGACCCTGATAGGTGCCAGAGCCGTCGAACTGCAACGTCGCGCTGCGCATGCCAAGCGGTCCGAACAGCTCGCGCCAGGCGAACGCGATGGTCTGCTCCGGCCCGCCGGCGGCGTCGCGGATGATACGGGCCAGGATCTGCGTCGATGCGCTCGAATAGGCCCAGCGCTGGCCCGGCGGGGCGATCAGCGGCGCATGCACCGCGAACGCTGCCATGTCGCGATGAATCTCCATCTGGCTCGACGGGTCGAAGCCGGAATTGGTCTCGTCCAGCGCCAGCCCTGACGTCATGCGCATCAACTGCTCGATGGTGATGTCGTGGCGCGGGTCGCGCGCGTCGCGCCATTCCGCGACAGGCGCCGGAATTTCAGGGCTGAGCTTGCCCTGCCGAGTCATGATCCCGAGCAGCGCATTGGTGACCGTCTTGGTCATCGAAAAGCCGATCAATGGCGTGTCGACACCGATGTCAGCCGCGTAGCGTTCGGCGATCAGCCGGCCATCCTTGACCACCACGACCGCCTTGGTGCGCCGGAACGGTGGGCTGGCCGGCTCCTCGAAGGCGTGATCGAGCGCGGCCTTCAACGCCGGATCGGCGGGTTCCACCGGGGCCGCCGCTGCAACCTCCGGCAGCGCCGGCGGCGGAACCGAAGCCCGCAGCGCGCGGACGTCGCTGTGCGGCACGTAAGGCGGCTTCTGGCCCTGCATCGACACGCAGCCGAGGCCGTCGTGATAGCTGGCGCGGCTGACATGCAGGCCGAGCAGCGACGCGTCGACGTAGCGCATGTCGGGCTCGACGCGGTAGCGCATCACGGCGCGCAGCCGGCGCAGGCCGGGACGCTCCATGGTTTCAGCGAAGGTGGTCTGGGGATCGAGGCCGGAGACGAAGGTCTTGGCGCAGATCATCTGCGCGACCGCCGTGGTGGCGGACCGCAGCGCCCGGTCCGGCCGATAGGTAAGCCAGCCCGCCACCAGCAGGGCCGCGAACACCAGGAGACCGACCGAAAATCTTCGCAAGTTCACCAGAACGCCTGAAATGGTCTTGCGGGCAAGCTTCGCCCTCGCAGTTCTTGTATCCCGGCTTCGCCAGCTCGCCAACGGACCGACGCGATGGAACAAGGCCTCGGGGCGGCGGCAAATCGTCATCCGGGACAATGACGATGCTCGCCGCCGGCCTGGTCGAGCGGGATGCCTGTACCGGCTTCAGCGCCCGGCGGCAGTGGCCCCCTTGCTGCGCGGGTCGGGAGCGCCGACCAGTCCTTCCGCCGTGACCAGGATCGAGTTCGCCGAGGTCCGTCCCATCGGCTCCTCGATCTTGTGACCACGCGTGCGGAGGTCGGCGAGCACGTCGTCGGCGAACCCCTTCTCGATTCTGACCTCGTCCGGCATCCATTGGTGATGCAGGCGCGGCGCGGTCACGGCCTGGCGGACGTCCATCTTGTAGTCGAGCACGTTGACGATCACCTGCAGCACCGTGGAGATGATGCGGCTGCCGCCCGGCGAGCCCGTCACCAGCACGGGCTTGCCGCCCCTGAGCACAATGGTCGGCGACATCGACGACAGCGGGCGCTTGCCGGGACCGGGCAGATTGGCCTCGAAGCCGACGAGGCCGAACGCGTTGGAGGCGCCCGGGGCGGCGGTGAAGTCGTCGAGCTCGTTGTTGAGCAGCACGCCGGTGCCCTCCGCGATCAGGCCGACGCCGTAGGGAAAGTTCAGCGTGTAGGTGTTGCTGACGGCATTGCCGTCATTGTCGACCACCGAGAAATGCGTGGTGTTGCTGCCTTCGCGCAACGGCTTGGTGTTGAGCACGTCGCCCGCGCTGGTGGCGCGCGCCGGATCGATGCCGTCGCGCTGGCGAGCGGCGTAATCCTTCGACAGCATCGCGCGCACCGGCGCGTCGACGAAGGCGGGGTCGCCGAGATAGCGGGCGCGATCGGCATAGGCGCGCTTCATTGCTTCGATCAGCAGGTGCAGCGAGGCCGGCGAGCCCTGCTTCAACTCGGCGAGCTTGAAGCCTTCGAGGATGTTCAGCATCTCGATCAGCACGGTGCCCCCGGACGAGGGCAGCGGCATCGAGACGACGTCGTAGCCGCGATAGGTGCCGCGCACCGGCGTGCGCAGCACCGGCTGATAGGATTTGAGATCGTCCGCGGTCATGATGCCGCCGGCTTTCTGAATCGCCTTGGCGAGCTTGTCCGCGACCGGTCCCTCGTAGAAGCCGCGCGGCCCCTGTTCGGAGACCGCGGCGAGCGTCGCGGCGAGGTCGGGCTGCACCAGCCGGTCGCCTTCCTTGAGCACGGCTCCATCCGGGCGCATGAAGATGGCAGCCGAGGACGGCCACTTCGCCAGCCGCGGCGCCATCATCGGCAGGGTGACGGCGACGTCGTCGGCCACGGGGATGCCGTCACGGGCCAGCACGATCGCCGGGTGCAGCAGCTGGGCCAGCGTGAACTTGCCCGAGCCGTATTTCTCGAGCGCCAGGGCGAGGCCGGCCACCGTTCCGGGCACGCCGATCGACAATGCCGAATCGCGCGACTTCGCAATGTCGGGCTTGCCATCGGCGCCGAGGAAGATGTCGCGCGTGATCGCGGCCGGTCCGGTCTCGCGATAGTCGATCGCGATGTCCTCGTTGGCTTTCGCGAGATGGATGACCATGAAGCCGCCGCCGCCGATATTGCCGGCGACGGGATAGGTCACAGCCATGGCGAAGCCGGTCGCGACCGCGGCATCGACGGCATTGCCGCCGAGCGCAAGAATGCGCTGGCCGACGTCGGCGGCGATCCGCTCCTGCGCCACCACCATGCCATGCGCGGGCGGTTGCGCGGGCGCGACGACGCCGGGCGGCAGCGGAATCTCGCGTCCCCCGCTGTCCAGCGCCCATGCCGGCAGGCAGCCCGCCAGCAGAATCAGCGCACCTGCGAGGAGCCGCCGTCGATCAATCGTGAACATGGTCATCGCCATTCTGCCGCTGCTGACATCCGCATGGGATCGTCAGATGTTATAGGGCGCCGTCGCCGGCGTAAAACGCGACACCGTGATCGTCGCCCTGTGCGGCGATGCTGCCAAGGGAACTGCAATGGCCGTGACCGCGATCGAGACCGCCAGCGAAGCCGACAGCCGGACGTATCCCGGCCGTGCCGCCGTCGTCAGCTGGATCTTCTTCGACTGGGCGGCGCAGCCCTATTTCACGCTGATCACGACCTTCGTCTTCGCGCCGTATTTTGCCGCCCATGTCGCGCCCGATCCTGCCAGCGGACAGGCGCTGTGGGGCTTTGCGACCGCCGCCGCGGGCATCGCCATCGCGCTGTTGTCGCCGGTGTTCGGCGCGATCGCCGATGCGACCGGTCGGCGCAAGCCGTGGATCGCCGCATTCGGCGCATTGCTGGTGATAGGCTCCTCGCTGATGTGGATCGGCCGGCCCGGCGCGCCCGAACTGATTGTGCCACTGCTCGCGGCCTATGTGCTCGCCACCATTGGGGTCGAGTTCGCCACCGTGTTCAACAATGCGATGATGCCCACGCTTGTGCCGCCTGAGCGCATCGGTCGATTGTCGGGAACGGGATGGGCGACCGGCTATGTCGGCGGCATCCTCTCGCTCGTTCTCGTGCTCGGCTTTCTCGCCGCCAATCCCGAGAGCGGCCGCACGCTGTTCGGGCTGACGCCGCTGTTCGGCCTCGATCCGGTAACGCATGAAGGCGACCGCATCTCCGGCCCGCTCACAGGCCTTTGGTTCATCGTGTTCGTGCTGCCGATGTTTCTGTTCACGCCGGATTTCCCGGCACGGCACCGGCTCGGCGCTGCCGTGCGCGAGGGCCTCGGCCAGTTGAAGGCGACGCTGCGCAGCCTGCCGCAGCAGCGCGACGTCGCGCTCTTTCTCATCGCCAACATGATCTACACCGATGGCCTCGTCTCGCTGTTCGCTTTCGGCGGCATCTATGCGGCCGGCACGTTCGGCTGGAACACGATCCAGATCGGCACCTTCGGCATCATCCTCGCCGCCGCCGGCACCTTCGGCGGCTGGCTCGGCGGCAAGCTCGATGATCGCCTCGGGCCGAAGCGGGTCATCGCCGGCAGCATGACCCTGCTCTTGCTCGCGATCATCGCGATCCTGCTCGTGAGCCGTGATTCGATCCTGTTCATTTCGGTCACGCCGGCTGCGCCGGGAGGACCGCTGTTCGCGTCGTGGCCGGAGCGCGCCTATCTGCTGCTCGGCTGCGTCCTGGGTGCCTGCGGCGCGCCGCTGCAGGCCGCGTCCCGCTCGCTTCTCATCCGCATGGTGCCGAAGGAGCGCGTCGCGCAATATTTCGGCCTGTTCGCGCTGACCGGAAAAGTCACGTCCTTCATCGGCCCGCTGCTGATCGGCATCATCACCGCGGCGACCGCGAGCCAGAAGGCCGGCATGGCCGTGCTGGTGCTGTTCTTCGTGGTGGGACTGGTGCTGCTGGCGCGGGTGAACTCAAGTCGTCGTGCGGGGCAGGGCGCCTGAAACTTGCTCCGCCGTCATTCCGGGGCGCCCGGAGGGCGAGCCCGGAATCCATACTCACGATCGTGGTTATGGATTCCGGGCCTGCGCCTTGCGGCGCATCCCGGAATGACGGCGGAGATCTTGGATAAAATCAGTGCCGGAAATGCCGGACACCCGTGAGCACCATCGCGATGCCGTGCTCGTCGGCGGCCTTGATGACCTCGTCGTCGCGGACCGAGCCGCCCGGCTGGATCACCGCGGTGGCGCCGGCCTCGATGCAGGCCAGCATGCCGTCGGCGAACGGGAAGAACGCGTCGGATGCGACCACCGAGCCCTTGGTCAGCGGCTCCGCGAGCTTCATTTCGGCAGCAGCATCGAGCGCCTTGCGTGCGGCAATGCGTGCGGAATCGACGCGGCTCATCTGGCCCGCGCCGATTCCGACGGTCGCCGAATCCTTGGCGTAGATAATGGTGTTCGACTTCACGTGCTTGGCGACGCGGAACGCGAAGCGCAGGTCGCGCAGCTCGGCATCGGTGGGTGCGCGCTTGGTGACGACCTTCAAGGTCATGTCGTCGACCACGGCGTTATCACGGCTCTGCACCAGGAGGCCGCCGGCAACAGTTTTTGCCGTGAGGCCGGCCTCGCGCGGATCGGGCAGGGCGCCGGCCAGCAGCAGCCGCAGGTTCTTGCGCGCGGCGATCACCGCGATCGCCTCCTCGGTGGCATCAGGCGCGATGATCACCTCGGTGAAGATACCGGTGATCGCGCGCGCGGTCGCGGCGTCGAGCTTCCGGTTCATCGCGATGATGCCGCCGAACGCCGAGGTCGAATCGCAGGCCAGCGCCTTCTGATAGGCGGTGATCAGGTCGGGGCCCTCGGCGACGCCGCAAGGGTTGGCGTGCTTGACGATGACGCAGGCCGCGGTGCGCGCCGGATCGAACTCGGCGATGCACTCATAGGCCGCATCGGTGTCGTTGATGTTGTTGTAGGACAGCTCTTTGCCCTGCACCTGCCGCGCGGTGGCGACGCCGGGCCGGCGGCCGGGCAGCGCGTAGAAGGCGGCATGCTGGTGCGGGTTCTCGCCATAGCGCAGCGACTGGATCAGCTTGCCGCCGAAGGCGCGATAATCCGGCGCGTCGTTCTGGATCGTGGCGGCGAACCAGTTGGAGATGGCCGCGTCATAGGCGGCGGTGCGCGCATAGGCCTTCGCGGCGAGCCGCCGGCGCAGCAGCAAGGTGGTCGAGCCCTCGTGGCGCGCGAGATCCTCGAGCACGGCCTCGTAGTCGTTGACGTCGACGACGACGGCGACATCCTCGTGGTTCTTCGACGCCGCGCGGATCATCGCGGGGCCGCCGATGTCGATGTTCTCGATGCAGTCGCTAAACGGCGCGCCGCGCTCGACGGTGGATTCGAACGGGTAGAGATTGACGACGAGCAGGTCGATCGGCGCGATGCCGTGGGTCTTCATCGCCTCGGCGTGCTCGTCATTGCCGCGGATCGCGAGCAGGCCGCCATGGACCTTCGGATGCAGCGTCTTGACGCGGCCGTCCATCATCTCGGGGAAGCCGGTGAGGTCGGAGACGTCCTGCACCTTCAGGCCGGCCTCGGTGATCGCCTTGGCGGTGCCGCCGGTGGAGATCAATTCGACGCCGCGCGCGGCGAGCGCGCGCGCGAAGTCGACCAGGCGAGTCTTGTCGGACACGGAAAGCAGGGCGCGGCGAATAGGACGAAGCTGATTGGTCATGGCGGGCAGAATCCTGTTGCAGGAGGTTCAGTTGCCCAGGCGCACGGCGGTCGATCCCGCGCTCCCCGATGGTGCTCCATCCAAAGTCGCCAGTCGCGCGAGAGCCGGGCTCATAGCAGCTTTCGGCCGGGCGGACAACGGGGACGCAGACGCGCTCGCGCCGGGTTGACCGTATTGGTTACCCTCAACTCGAGCGTTGGGACGGTACCCTTAACCTCTCCCCGCGTGCGGGGAGAGGTCGGATTGCATCGAAGATGCAATCCGGGTGAGGGGGGCTATCCACACGGTCGGTGGGTGTGGCGGCCCCTCACCCCAACCCTCTCCCCGTGAAGGACGGGGAGAGGGAGCGCACTGCCGTTGGGGCGGCGACGCGCGCCTATTCGCTTGATCAGAGCGGCAGCTCCGGCTCGCGCCGGGCATTCCGCCGCGCGTTGGTGTCGCTCGGCGAGGTTGAGGAGCGGATAAAGCTCCAGCGGATCGAGGCGGCCTGCTGGGCGTCCTGGCGGATCACCAGCTGCGTCGTGCGCCGCGGGCCGTCATTGCCGGCGAGGAACACGCTGTCCTCGAGGTCGACGCGGTCCTCGAAGGTCTCGAACGTCCAGACTTCACGGTTGGGCAGCACCAGCATCGCGCCGCGGCCGTCGCTGAGCCGGCTGGCCTTGACCGCCGGATGCAGATGGAAGCGCAGTGTGTAGTCCGAGCCGCCGCCGCGCAGCCGCGCGCCTTGCGCGGGCGTCACGGTGTCCTCGCCGTCCAGCCGCGCGCCATCCTCGGCGGCCACCAGCACGCGGCGGTGGATCAAGCCGAACTTCGACGCATAGCCGTTGTGCGAGGTCGACAGCACGGTGCCGTCGGGCACGACCTCGCGGAAATTCTCCACCCGGGTCGGCCCCGACACGATCGGCGCGCCGTGCAGCAGCCGCTTCATCGCCGACATCTCGACGAAGGTGCAGGACGAGGTGTTGTGATAGGTCAGCGTCGAATGCGCCACCGTCGAGCGCGCGAAGGTGCGCCAGTTGTCGCGCCCGGTCGACGGCATGCCGCAATTGATGACGATGCGGCTGGCGCCCGACGACAGCTCGAATGCCAGGCAGCCGGCATGCGCCTCGTGGCTCAGATGCGGCGGTGGCGGCGCGCCGGTGTCGACGATGACGGTCATCTGCCCGGCGTCGAGCCGCTGGAAGCCCGAGTGCGGCATGCTGGCCATCGGCGTGCCATGGGTGTCGTCATAGGCAAGCAGGGTGGCCAGCAGGTCGGACGGAGTGCCGCCCATGCCGTTGAACAGCGCCATGTTGCCGTCGCCGTGCCGGAAGAAGCGCAGCATCGGCATCATCCGGTCGATGGCGTTGAGGAGCGCCGGCGGCGGCGCGATGTTGCGCGCGGCGAAGGTCTGGCGCAGCGGCAGCAGGTCGATCAACAGCTCGATCAGCGCGCCCGGGTTGCGCGACACATGCCCGCCATCGGGCAGGATCTGCCGCTGCAGCTCGTCGGAGAGCTTTCGCGTCGCGCTGCGGATGTGCTTGGCCTGGTTGGCGAGGCACAGCGCCGCGTAGCACAGCGCGATCAGCACCTGGAGCCGCGGCACGCCGTCGGGAATGTCGATGGTCGAATAGCGCAGATAGCGGATCTCGCGGGTCAGGCCGCGCAAGTACCGGCGATAGAACTTGCCGTCGGAATCGGCCAGCACCAGCGGCGCCTGCGACAGCAGCGAGATCACCCGGCGCGCCAGCACGTCGGCGCGGCGGCTGAGCGGATGGCGGCCGATCTGGTTGGTGATCCAGTCGTCGACCAGGGCGCGTGCGTTGGCGCGGGTCAGGGCGGTGTCGGCTGCGCGAAGATGTCGCAGCCAGCCGAAGCCGAGCAGCGCCACTTCCCAGTCCTCCGACGGAGGCTCCAGGTCGAAGATCGAACGGCCGTGGCAGGTGACGATCTTGCCGGCGAACACGAAGCGCCCGGCGTAGATCTCGGCCGCCCGTGTGGCGTCCGAGGTGCGCAGATCATGCGGCGCAATGATGAGCCGGTCCGCGCGTCCGGGCCACAGGCCGGACACGGATACCGATACACCGCTGACATTGGACATCAGGCTGCGCGCAAAGCGGCCCATGACCAGCGTCGATATGCGTCTGCGTTGAGCGGCGGACACGCCAAGCCTTGTTCAGAGGGGATTCGGTTGCGGATCCTTCATAGATCGCAACTGCCGCCGATACACCATTTTTGGCCCCGGTGCAGCACCCACGCAGGACCAGAATCTGGTGCAAAATCAGGATTTAACGGACAGACACAACCCGCACGCCCTCAATCCGGTACCGGCATTGCGCCGGTGCACGTCATGCACGATGACACGCTCACGCGCGCCGCTCCAGCCTCGCGGCATAAAATCCGTCGAGACCGCCGAGCCGCGGGTCCCGGTGCGGCAGATGGCAGGGTAGTGTTCGCAGATCGCCCGCCGCCGTCACGAGTTCGGCAAGCCCGGCCACCTCCGCGGGGGTGATGGGGATGCGCCGCAACTCGGCGCCGCCGGCGAGGGCGCTCTCGACCACCCGCTCGCCTTCCTCGGGCTCGAGCGAACAGGTGCAATACACCAGGATTCCGCCGGGCTTTAGCAGGCTGGCGGCCCGGGTCAGGAGCCGGGCCTGCAGGCCGGACAGCGCGGTGATGTCGGCCTCGCTGCGCAGCCAGCCGACATCGGGATGCCGGCGGATGGTGCCGGTCGAGCTGCAGGGGGCATCGAGCAGCAGGCCGTCGAAGCCGGCGCCGTCGGCCGGCTGCCATTCAGCCGCGTCAGTCACGACCGTCTCGGTCGTCAGCTGCAGCCGGGTCATGTTCTCCTTGAGCCGGTTCATCCGGGCAGGCGACCGATCCACCGCGGTGACGCGGGCGCCGGCATGGGCGAGCTGGGCGGTCTTGCCGCCCGGGGCGGCGCAGAGATCGGCAATGGTCTTGCCGGCGACGTCGCCGAGCAGCCGCGCAGGCAAAGCGGCTGCCGCGTCCTGCACCCACCATTGTCCTTCGGCGAAGCCGGGCAGCACCGTGACCGAGCCATGCAGCAGGGTGCGCACGGTGCCGGTCGGCAGCACCTCGCCATGCAGGCGCGAGGCCCAAGATGCCGGGTCGGATTTGACGGTGAGATCGAGCGACGGCTCCTGGCCGAGCGCGGCCGCGATGTCCTTGGCGGTCGCCTCGCCATAATGCGCGATCCAGCGCGCGAGCAGCCAGGGCGCGATGTCCAGCGGCTGGCCCATTGTGTCGTCGAGCAGCGCGGTGCCCTCGCGCGCGCAGCGCCGCAGCACGGCGTTCACCAGCCCGGCATACTTGGCGGCGCGGCGGTCGGCCTGGACCAGTCGGACCGACAGGTCGACGGCGGCGTGATCCGGCACGTCCATCCACAGGATCTGCGCCGCGCCGATCAGCAGCGCGCTCTGGGCGCGCGGTGCATCGGTCGGAATGCCGCGATCCAACAGCCGCGACAGCACGTTTCCGAGCGTGCCGAGCCGACGCAGTGTGGTCGCCACAAGGCGTCGCATCAGCGCACGGTCACGATCGGCGAGATGCTTCAGCCCGGGATGCGCACCGGTGCCGTCGAGCTGATCATCGAGGGTACGGTGCTTGTGCAGGACCCCGTCGATGACATCGGCGGCGATGCGCCGGGCGGCAAGGCCCGGAACTTCGGAAGGGGTCGCAAAACGCGGCGGAGGCATGCCTGGAGACTACTCGCGAAAGAAGAAAGGCAGTTCCGCGACGATCGGGGTGCATGCCATCAGCTTGCGGGACCTCTGCCACGGGAATATGCCAAATGTAAGAATCGGCTCTGCTTTTTTTAGACCTGTTTTATCGAGCGTGCTCACACGATCTGATGATGTCGGCAATGATCCGGTTCAATGGTGGAATGGTACGATGAGCGATGAGTCCTCAGGTAAGCCCGCTTTGACGCTGGTGGCCAGCAATGACGCGCCGCGCAAGCCGCTGAGCCCGGCCGCGCAGCGCGCGCTCGCCGAAGCGGAGGAGCGCCGGCGCCTTGCTGCCGAGCAGGCTGAGACACCGATGCCGAAGGAGCTGCAGGGCCCGAAGGGGCCGGAGCCGACCCGCTACGGCGACTGGGAACGAAAGGGCATCATCTCGGACTTCTGAGGCCATTGCTTGGAACGTGGTCCATCGTCAGAGATAGTGCTGGTTGCGCAGATAGCGCACGATCTGATCGGCGGCCGCGTCGGCCGAGAGAGTGTCGCCATCGATCGTGATCTCCGGCCGTTCGGGTGCTTCATAGGCTTGGCCTAGTCCGGTGAAGTTCGAAAGCTCTCCGGCGCGCGCTTTCCTGTAGAGGCCTTTGGGGTCCCGCGCCTCGCACCTCGCCAGTGAGGTGGCGACATGGATCTCGACGAATTCGCCGGCATCGAAGCGACGGCGTGCCATCTCCCGGTCGGCGCGGAACGGCGAGATCAGCGACACCAGCGTGATCAGGCCGGCGTCGACGAACAGCGCGGCGATCTCGGCCACACGGCGGATGTTCTCGACCCGCGCCTCCGGCGTGAAGCCGAGATCGCGGTTGATGCCGTGGCGGAGATTGTCGCCATCGAGCAGCGCACTGTGCCGGCCGAGCTCGCACAGCCGGCGGTCGACGAGGTTGGCGATGGTCGACTTGCCGGCTCCGCTCAGGCCGGTCAGCCAGAGCACGCAGGGCTTCTGCTGCTTGAGGCGGGCGCGCACCGATTTGTCGACCGTGAGCGGGTGCCAGCTGATCTCGGCAGGCCGTCGCAACGGCGCATCGATCAGCCCAGCAGCAACCGTGCGCCGGCTGAACGGATCGATCAGGATGAAGCTGCCCAGTGCGTGGCTGTCGCGGTACGCCTCGCAGACCAGCGGCCGGTCGAGCGCGATATCGACACAGCCGATCTCGTTGGCGTCCAGCGTCGCGGCGGCCTCATGCGCCATCGTCTCGATGCAGACGCGATGTTTCATGGCAGAGACCACGGCGCCGATCGACGATGTGCCCGATTTGAGCAAATAGCCGCGGCCCTGCCGCATGGCTTCGTCATCGAACCAGATCAGATGAGCGGTGAAGTGATCCGTCACCACGGGTGACGCACCGGAGGTCAGTACGTCGCCGCGGCTCGCATCGATCTCGTCGGCGAGCAGCAGCGTCACCGATTGCCCGGATACGGCCTGCTGCAGCCGGCCGTCGGCCGTGACGATGCCGGTGACGCGGCTGCGCCGCCCCGAGGGCTGGACGACGACAGGATCTCCACAGCGCAGCGTGCCGCTGGCGACACGGCCGCTGAAGCCGCGAAACTCCGCATGCGGGCGGTTGACCCATTGCACCGGAAAGCGGAACGGCCGGTCTGCGATGCCGTCGGACACGTCGGCCTGTTCGAGATGCTCCATCACGCTCGGCCCGACATACCAGGGCATGCGCGCGCTGCCGCCGATGATGTTGTCGCCGTCGCAGGCCACCACCGGGATGCATTGCACATCGCTGATCCCAAGCTGCTCGGCCAGGCTGCGGCAGGTGGCCGAGATGGTGGCGAAGCGTTCGGAGTCGAAGCCGACGAGGTCCATCTTGTTGACGGCCACCAGCACGTGACGGACGCCGAGCAAAGCGAGGATATGGCTGTGGCGGCGGGTCTGGCCGACGACACCCTTGCGGGCGTCGACCAGGACGAGCGCAAGGTCGGCCTGCGAGGCGCCGGTCGCCATGTTGCGCGTGTATTGGACATGGCCGGGTGTATCAGCGATGACGAAGCGGCGGCGCGGCGTGGCGAAGAACCGGTAGGCGACGTCGATGGTGATGCCTTGCTCGCGCTCGGCCTGCAGCCCGTCGACCAGCAGCGCGAAGTCCAGCGGCGGTCCGGCGGTGCCGGACGCCTTGCTGTCCAAGGTCAGCGCGTCGAGCTGGTCGTCGAGCAGCATCTTCGAATCATAGAGCAGCCGTCCGACCAGCGTGCTCTTGCCGTCGTCGACGCTGCCGCAGGTGACGAGACGCAGGGTCGGCTTGTCCTGCGCGTGTGTGCTGGCGGACGCCTGCGTCCGTCCGATTGTCGCGTGGTGCCCGGCCATCAGAAATAGCCCTCCACCTTCTTGCGCTCCATCGAGGCCGCGCTGTCGCGATCGATCACGCGGCCCTGCCGCTCCGAGGTGCGGGACGCCATCATCTCGCGCACGATCGCGGCGAGGTCTGCCGCCGTCGACGGCACAGCGCCTGTCAGCGGATAGCAACCGAGCGTGCGGAAGCGGACCGACCGCCATTCCGGCGTCTCGCCCGGCCGCAGCGGCATGCGTTCGTCGTCGACCATGATCAGCGCGCCGTCGCGCTCGACCACCGGCCGCAGACTTGCGAAATACAGCGGCACGATCGGGATGTTCTCGAGGTGGATGTAGTCCCAGACGTCGAGCTCCGTCCAGTTCGAGAGCGGGAAGACGCGCATGCTCTCGCCGGGCGCAAGCAGCGTATTGTACAGGTTCCAAAGTTCCGGCCGCTGGTTCTTCGGGTCCCAGCGATGCGTGATGCTGCGATGGGAGAAGATGCGCTCCTTGGCGCGCGATTTCTCCTCGTCGCGACGCGCGCCGCCGATGGCGGCGTCGAAGCCATGCATGTCCAGGGCCTGGCGCAGCGCCTGGGTCTTCATGACGTCGGTGTAGAGCGCAGAGCCGTGGACGAACGGATTGATGCGCTGGGCGAGCCCATCCGGGTTGACGTGCACCAGAAGCTCGAGTCCGAGCTCTCGCACGCGCTGGTCCCGGAACGCGATCATGTCGCGAAACTTCCAGGTCGTGTCGATGTGCAGCAGCGGAAACGGCGGCTTGCCGGGATGGAACGCCTTCATCGCCAGATGCAGCAGCACCGAGGAGTCCTTGCCGATCGAATACAGCATCACCGGCTTGCGAAACTCGGCCGCGACCTCGCGCAGGATGGCGATGCTCTCGGCTTCGAGCCGGCGCAGATGGCTGAGGGCTTGCGGCTGCGGTTCGGTCTCCGGCGGCCGGAATCTGGATGTCGTCGTCGCGGGTGCGCGATCAATGATCCCATTCATGCCGCCACTCCCGCACGCTCGCCGAACAGGCGCGACGATGCCGCGGCATTCAGGCCGAGATCGCCAATGCAGGCTGCCACCGAGGCGCGATAGACGTCGTTGACGCCGCAGCGCTCCAGCAGCTCCAGCTGAGCACTTGTCACCGCGCCTGTCGCGCGCGGCTGGAAGCGATAGGCGCTGTCGGAGGTGTGGAGATTGGGCACCTTGTAGATTGCGGCCTCGCTCGGGAAGATGACCCGGGCATTGCTCCCATGCTCCTGTCCCGGCTGTTGCCAGCTCGTCACCGCGTCTTCTGCGAAGCTTGCGGACAGGCCGAGGCGATCGAACAGCACGCGAACCGATGCGATCGGCTCCTTGCTGACTTCGTAGACGTAGTGCGTGACGGGAACTCCCTGCTGTCTCGCGTAGCTCGACACTCTTGCCGCGCTGAGGGCGGCGATGATGTAGTGCGCCAGCAAAGTATTTTCTGAGGCTCGCGAGATCAGCTTGTCCAGCCAGGACGCGAGCGCGCTCGCTGGCTCGCGATCGAGCGCGATCAGGTGGAGCCGGTGCGGCGGATACCCCGCATCGATCAGCAGCTTGAGCGGATTGAACAGGCTCTCCGCGATGACATAGGGGCCGATCGTCTCCTTGCTGAACAGATTCGGCTGGTCGGCGGCTTGCGGAATGATCCAGGGCGTGAGCGGCTGGCCGACCATCGCATCACGCAGCATGGCTTTCAGCGGTTGATAGTAGGACGGCATCCCGGTCATGCCGAACAGGTTACTCAGCGCGGTCGATCCGACCCTGGCCTTGCCGCAGGCGAAATAGAGCATCGGGAAGGCCTGCGCCGGGCGTCGCCGGAACGCCTCGGCAAGAGACTCCGTGACCTCGCGCATCAGCGTGTGCAGCGTCACGGTCCTGTTCTGGAAGGCGCCGACGGGCGTGAGCGACATGGTGTCGAGCGAGGAGTCTTCGGTCCTGATCAGAGCGGCCATCTCTGCAATGGACGCAGCCGAGTTCGTGTCGAGAAGCATGTGTCTGCTCCTGTCCTTGAGTTTCGAAAAAAGCTTGAGAATGTGCTTCGGGATGCAATGCGTGCGGGGCGCGATCGCGGGCGACCGCGCCGGTCGATCAGGCGGCGCGCACGGTGTCGAGGAATCGCTCGACCTCCACCTTGAGATTGCTGCTCTGGAGCGTCAGCGAGCGCGCGGAGTCGAGCACTTGGCCCGAGGCCGTTCCGGTGGCGCTGGCGCCCCGGTTGACCTCGGTGATCCGCTGCGCGACCTCCGCCGTGCCCTTGGCGGCTTCGCCGACATTGCGGGCGATCTCGCGCGTCGCGGCGCCTTGTTGTTCGACGGTGGCGGCGATGGTCGCAGCGATGTCGGAGATCTGCGTGATGGTCGCGCCGATCTCCTTGATCGCGGCGACCGACTCCTGTGTCGCTGCCTGCATCCCGGCGATCTGCGTGCCGATGTCCTCGGTGGCCTTGGCGGTCTGCGCCGCGAGCGCCTTGACCTCGCTCGCGACGACCGCGAACCCGCGGCCGGACTCGCCGGCGCGCGCGGCCTCGATGGTCGCATTCAGCGCCAGCAGGTTGGTCTGCTCGGCGATCGCGGTGATCAGCTTGACCACATCGCCGATCCGGCCCGCGGCCGATTGCAGCTCGTTGATGCGGCCGTCGGTGCGCTCGGCCTGCCTGACCGCCTCATTGGCGATGCGGCTGGAATCGTGGACCTGGCGGCTGATCTCGGTGACCGAGGCGCTCATCTCCTCGGTCGCCGAGGCCACGGCGCCGACATTGGTCGAGGCTTCCTCCGAGGCTGCGGCGACCATGCTGGACAACGACTGGGTCTGGTTGGCGGTGCCCGAGAGTGTGCCCGCGGCGCCTTCGAGCTGATGCGCGGCTGACGATACGGTGGTGACGATGCCGCCGACGGCTGCCTGGAAGGCGTCCGCGAGCTTCATCATCTCCGCCTTGCGCCTCTCGGCCGCGATCTTTTCCTGGTTCTTCTGGTCCTGCTCCATCTGCTCGATGCGGATCAGATTGTCCTTGAAGGTGCGGGCCGCGCGCGCATTGTCGCCGACCTCGTCACCCCGCTGCGTGTAGGGAATTTCCACCGCCTTGTTGCCGCCGGCGAGCTCGAGCAGAACGTCGCCGACGCGCCGGATCGGACGGGCGATGGTCAGCGACGAGAACACCGCCGAGCCGATCAGGATCAGCACCACCAGCGCGCCGACCAGGATCGCGACGTTGCCGACGCGCTCCATCTCGGCTGACAGCTGGCTCTGCCGGAGCGACAGCATGTCGGTCGCGATCTTGACGCCTTCGCCGAGACGCTTCCTGATCTCCTGGTCTGTCGTGACCACTGTCTCGTCGAAGATGCGCCGGCTGGCTTCGTCGGCCTTGAAGTAGTCCAGCGCCGCCGCCTTGAACGCGGTCGCGATGCTGATGAGCTCGTCGATGCCAGCCTGGATGTCCTTGTTGTTGGTGAGCTCGCGGGACTTCCCGAGATCGGCGAGCAGCGTCTCCAGCCCCGCGGTCACGACGTCGCGCTGCGCCGGATCCGCGTTGGTCCCGTAACGCCAGCTCGCCGCGTTGATCGACGCCATGGCGGCATCGGCCGTGCGCAGCTCCGATTCGATGCTGAAATGCACGGGGGAGGCGAGCAGGCTGGGCAGGCTCGTCAGCTTGGGAAAGCTGCGCTTCCAGGCATCGAAGGCCTGGCTGCGGGCCGCGGTCTTGGCAAGCACCTCGCCGCGCGCCTTGGCGAAATCGGCTCCGGCTGCGGCGGATTTGTCGATGGCTTGGCGAATCTCCGCGTACAGCTGCTGCGCCACGGCGCGGGTCGCGCGCTGGCGGGCGGCTTCCACTTCACTGCCGGCCGCCGCGAGGTTGGTCTGCAGCGCCTGCAGGCTGCTCTGCAGCCGCTCAGGCGTTGCGGCGCGGGCGATCTCCTGCTGGTTGAGCTGCGCGCGCAGCAGCGCCGCATCGGCCCCTTGCGCGTTGGACTTGTTGGCCATGTTGATCACGGCGAGGCGAGTCAGCTCGGCGATCGATTGATTGCCGACGATTTGGTTGGCCAGCATGCCCGCGACCAGGATCACACCGATCCCCGCCGTAATCCCGAGCTTTGTCCCGATCTTGAAATGTAAGCCGAACATTCCCACTCCCCAGAGTTGTATCTGGGTAGTAGGCTCAACCAAGATTAAAGAAGATATAAATACCTCAGGCCGTACAACTACAGGTAAAAAGTTCCCGTCGGGAACCGCAGAGAGGGAACTCTATTCTACGGCTGCATATCCCCTGCATCGGCCGGGCATTCTTCAGCGCGTCACCACCACCTTGGTGCCGATCGACACCCGCTCGTAGAGGTCGGTGATATCCGTATTGAGCATGCGGATGCACCCATAGGAGACAAAGCCGCCGACCGAGCCCGGCACGTTGGTGCCGTGGATCGCGTATTCGCCGCCGGCCAGCGTCATCGCCGCGACGCCCATCGGATTCTGCGGCGAGCCGCCGGCAATGACGTCGGGAATGTTCGGCTTGTCGCGCTTGACGTCCGCCGGCGGCGCCCAGGCCGGATATTTGTATTTGCCGTCGATCTTGGTGGTGCCGGCCCATTGCCGGCCGGCCTTGCCGACGCCGACCGTGTAGCGCATGGCGTGGGTGCCATCGAGCACCAGATAGAGCTTCCGCTCGCCGGTCTTCACGACGATCGTGCCGGGCGAATAGTCGCCGGCGATGGGGACCAGTTCGGGCCGGGCCGACGCTGTCCCGATGCCCGCCATCGTGATTGCGATTGCCGCGGCGGCCATCGCGGCCGCCTGCCTGATCGTTCCAGTCCGCATTGCCATCCCCTCACCTGATCGCGTTCGGTGCGCGCTCCAGCCCGAGCGCTCGGATGGCTTGAGGAAAGGAAAACTTCGCCTGCGAGTAAATGACCTGAAAACAACACTCCCGCGGAATTTCGCCGCGGGAGCGCCACAATGTCGGTAATTGGGGTGGAGCGCGCCTACGCCTGCTTGCGGTTCTGCCGGTGCTGGACGAGGTCGTCGACCACGCCGGGATCGGCCAGCGTGGAGGTGTCACCGAGGCTGCCCGGCTCGTCCTCGGCGATCTTGCGCAGGATGCGGCGCATGATCTTGCCGGAGCGGGTCTTGGGCAGGCCCGGCGCGAACTGGATCTGGTCGGGCGAGGCGATCGGGCCGATCTCCTTGCGCACCCAGGCGACGAGCTCCTTGCGCAGCTCCTCGCTCGGCGTCTCGCCGGCCATCAGGGTGACATAGGCGTAGATGCCCTGGCCCTTGATGTCGTGGGGATAGCCGACGACGGCGGCTTCCGAGACTTTGGCATGCGCGACCAGCGCGCTCTCGACCTCGGCGGTGCCCATGCGGTGGCCGGAGACGTTGATGACGTCGTCGACGCGGCCGGTGATCCAGTAATAGCCGTCGGCATCGCGGCGGCAGCCGTCGCCGGTGAAGTATTTGCCCTTGTAGGTCGAGAAGTAGGTCATCTCGAAGCGGGCATGATCTCCATACACGGTGCGCATCTGGCCCGGCCAGGAGCGGGTGAGGCAGAGATTGCCGGTGCACTCGCCTTCGAGCGGGACGCCGTCGGCGTCGACGATCTCCGGCACCACGCCGAAGAACGGCCGCGTCGCCGAGCCCGGCTTGAGCTTGGTCGCGCCCGGCAGCGGCGTGATCAGGATGCCGCCGGTCTCGGTCTGCCACCAGGTGTCGACGATTGGGCAGCGGCTGTCGCCGACGACGCGGTGATACCACTCCCAGGCTTCCGGATTGATCGGCTCGCCGACCGAGCCGAGCAGGCGGAGCGACGCGCGCGAGGTCTTCTTCACCGGCTCGTCGCCGCCCTGCATCAGCGCGCGGATCGCGGTCGGGGCGGTGTAGAAGATGTTGACCTTGTGCTTGTCGATGACGTTCCAGAACCGCGAATTGTCCGGATAGTTCGGCACGCCTTCGAACATCAGCGTGACAGCGCCGTTGGCGAGCGGCCCATAGAGAATGTAGCTGTGGCCGGTGACCCAGCCGACATCGGCGGTGCACCAGTAGACGTCGCCGTCGTGATAGTCGAACACGTATTGATGCGTCATCGACGCATAGACCAGATAGCCGCCGGTGGTGTGCAGCACGCCCTTGGGCTGGCCGGTCGAGCCCGAGGTGTAGAGGATGAACAGCGGATCTTCCGCATTCATGTGCTCGACCGGGCACTCGGTCGTCACCATCTCCGCGGCCTCGTGGTACCAGAGGTCGCGCGTCGGGTTCATCTCGACCTTGCCGCCGGTGCGCTTGACCACCACGACCCAGTCGACATTGTCGACCTTGTTCAGCGCCGCATCGACATTGGCCTTCAGCGGCACCTTGCGGCCGCCGCGCAGGCCTTCGTCGGCGGTGATCACGACCTTGGAATCGCAATCCTTGATGCGCTGCGCCAGCGAGTCCGGCGAGAAGCCAGCGAACACGACGGAGTGGATGGCGCCGATGCGGGCGCAGGCCAGCATCGCATAGGCCGCCTCCGGAATCATCGGCAGGTAGATCGTGACGCGGTCGCCCTTCTTGACGTTGCGGTTGCGCAGGATGTTGGCCATCTTGCACACTTCGTCATGCAGCTCGCGATAGGTGATGTGCTTGGACTGCGAGGGATCGTCGCCCTCCCAGATGATCGCGGTCTGGTCGCCGCGGGTGGCGAGGTGGCGGTCGATGCAGTTGTAGGCGGCGTTGAGGACGCCGTCCTCGAACCATTTGATCGAGATGTTGCCGGGGGCGTAGGAGACGTTCTCGATCTTGGTCGGCGCATGGATCCAGTCGACGCGCTTGGCCTGCTCGGCCCAGAAGCCGTTCGGGTCCTTGATCGAGCGCGCGTACATCTCCTGGTACTTGGCGTCGTCGACAAAGGCGCGTTTCGTCCACTCGGCCGGAACGTCGTAGATCTTCTCGGACATTTCACACCCTCCGCATGCGGCCTGCCGTGGTCCAGCGCAGGCCGTCGTTGTTCCCACTATGCGTCCCCGTAACCGGCGGCGACAAGGCAGGACAAGTAGAACCTTCGGCGGGGAAGCGGTCTGCGCAGGATCAAAGATTTGTGCGCGGAGGTTGCGACAGCGTCGGCCGCACTGTTGGTGATCGTGCCAGCCGATCGTCAAGGTTACCCCGAATCGGGCACGGTTGCGGTATCAGGTAGCCGATTTGCCTGAATTTAGGGACTCGCCATCCGCGTCCTGACGCCCTAAATCGCCTGGAAGCTGTGGATAACCCGGTCGGAACCAAAACGACGGCCGGGGCATTGAGCGGATAAGACCGGCGGCAGGGCGTCTAAGACAATGATGGACCAGCAGAATTTCGAGAGCTCACGGGTCGGCCCGGCCGACGCCGAGGTCGCGCTCGCAAAGGCGCTGGGCCAGTGGCCGCCCAAGCCGGGGCGCCGCAAGCTCACGCTCAAGGACCTGGCCCACGCCAAGACCGCCAATGCGCAAGGCTCCGCCAAGACGACGGTCGAGGAACTGGCGAAACGTATCGGGCTGAAGCTCGGCGATCAGTCGGAGCTGACGATCCGCCGCATCAAGCGCGGCAAGAGCTACACCTTCATCCGCGCCAACGGCACGCAGATCCGCCACGCCGGCACGATCCGCCGGCTGCACGCGATGGCGGTTCCACCGGCCTATCGCGAGGTGCGCTACGCCGCCGATCCGAGCTCGCATCTGCAGGCGGTCGGCATCGATGCCGCCGGGCGGCTGCAATACCGCTATCACACCGATTGGGAAAAGGTGCGCGAGCATCGCAAGGCGCATCGGCTGGCCAAGCTGGTCGGCGCGCTGCCGCGCATCCGCCGCGCCGTGTCCAAGCATCTCGGCAGCGAGGAGCCGACGCGCGAGTTCGCGCTGGCTGCCGTGATCGAGCTGATCGCGCGCACCGCGATCCGCCCCGGCAGCGAGTCCTATGCGCGGCTCAACGGCACCCGCGGCGCCGCGACGCTGTTAAAGTCGAACGTTCTTCTCGAAGACGACTGCCTGGTGCTGACCTTCAAGGCCAAGGGCGGCAAGGCGGTGCGCAAGGAATGCGATGCCGCCAAGCTGGTCCGCGCCGTCCGCATCCTGCGCGGCCTGCCCGGTCGCCGCATGTTCCAGTATCGCGACGCGCAAGGCGTGGTGCGTGCCGTATCGACCACACAGGTGAACGCGTTCCTGCGCGAGATCGCCGGCATCAAGATCTCGGCCAAGGATTTCCGCACGCTGATGGCGTCAGCCGTCGCGCTGGAGACGCTGTCGCGGATCACGCCGGCGGCCAGCGCGCGCGGCCGCAAGAAGCAGATTTTGGAAGCGATCCGCGCCGCCGCCGACGAGCTCACCAACACGCCGGCGATCTGCCGCAAGAGCTATGTGCACGATACCATCGTGACCGCGTTCGAGGACGGCATTCTCGAACGCTTCGCCGCGACCATGAAGGGCCAGCGCTCGCAGACGAAGCGCGAGCAATTGCTGGCGCAGGTGGTGACGGCCGTTTCGGCCTGATCTCGCGCAGCAACTAGGCCTGGCAGCGCGGGCCGATTTTCGCCGACGCTAGGAAGCGCGCGATCGGATCGAGCTGCTTGCACGGCACGGCCGCGCTCCTGGCAACTTGAGGATTGCGCTTGGCGGGCCGCAGCACGGCCGCCTTGGCCGGCACCTTGGTTCGGCGCGTCACAGCTGCGCCGCGCCCATCGACACGCACGGACTTCGACACCAGCGGCAGACGCGCGGCGTCGTTCAGTTCGAACGGCTGGGTTTCAAAACTCCGATCGCTCTCGCTCAGCGTATCAACGCCGGGAACGGGTTCGCGGATCAGCGCCGACGTCGTCTCGCCGGCCAGGTCGCGATCGATGTCACCGGGCGTGACCGCCGCCAGCACCATCTTCGTTGCAAGCAAGCAGCAGATTATCACGAGGCAGAACCCCGCAATCCAGATCGTTCTGTTCACTGTTGGAAACCCCCGCCGATCGCGCCGGACAGTGCAGGACATCCCCTTCCCGCAGCCGGCGCCGTGACGACCAATCAACCTTAAGAAAGTCTTACTCGCAATGTTTTCGGCAGCTTCGGCCAGGCCCGGCTGGCATCGTAGTTAATGGCCGAGTCCTCGCTGTGACCATCGGCCAATGGCCGACACCGTGCTGATGAGTTCAGCGGTCTGCGACATTCCGGCGCGCGACATCTCGGTCAATGAGTCGGCGAGACGATCTCGATGCCCCGAGGTTTCACGGATCACGTTAAATTTTGCCGCGAAACTCGCATCCCGAAGCACGCGTAGCTCGGCCCGACACGACGCAAGAGCACGAAGCTCTGAACCGCATCGGTGTCGCCGTCGAACTCATCACGCGGCCCTGCCGCGCCATCTTTAGGGAGCTACCCATGTCCAAGCGCATTGCCTTCCTCGCTGCCGCCGCCTTCAGCGCGCTGTCGCTGACCTCGATCGCCATCGCGCCCGCGAGCGCCGAGGAGAAGACCGTGATGGTCGGGGGCGCGGCGATGTATCCGTCGAAGAACATCATCCAGAACGCGGTGAACTCGAAGGATCACACCACGCTGGTCGCCGCGGTGAAGGCCGCCGGCCTCGTGCAGACGCTGGAGGGCAAGGGCCCGTTCACGGTGTTCGCGCCGACCAATGCCGCCTTCGGCAAGCTGCCGGCCGGCACCGTCGACAACCTGGTCAAGCCCGAGAACAAGGCGACCCTGACCAAGATCCTCACCTATCATGTCGTGCCCGGCAAGCTCGAAGCCGCCGACCTGAAGGACGGACAGGTGCTGAAGACGGTCGAGGGCGAGCAGCTCACCGTGAAGCGTGACGGCAAGACCGTGATGATCATGGATGCGAAGGGGGGCTCCTCGACGGTCACGATCTCGAACGTCAACCAGTCGAACGGCGTGATCCACGTGATCGACACCGTGCTGCTGCCCGCGTCCTGATCGCGCGAGGAAACACCGGTCGCATCCGTTTCTTCCTCCTCCTCGCGGATGTGACCACGAGCGAGCCGGGCCCACCCCGGCTCGCTTTTTTGTGAGCGCCATCGCTCCGAAAGCATCGATTTGCCGGTTTGAGCGCGTAACGGCCGGCCTTCGTTTGGCGTATATCTGCCTGGAACCACCCCGAACCACCGAGCCCGCCATGTCCAGCATCGCCGCCACCGATCAGACGATCAGCACCGAGAAAGCCAAGGTGATCCAGCCTGCCTGGGTCCGCGTCATGCACTGGATCAACGCCGTCGCGATGATCCTGATGATCATGTCAGGCTGGCAGATCTACAACGCCTCGCCGCTGTTCGACTTCCGCTTCGACCGCAGCATCACGCTCGGCGGCTGGCTCGGCGGCGCGCTGCTGTGGCACTTCGCCGCGATGTGGCTGTTGATGCTCAACGGCCTCGCTTATCTCGTCACCGGTCTTGCCACCGGCCGGTTCCGCCGCAAGCTGCTGCCGGTCTCACCCTCCGCCGTCATCGCCGACATCAAGGCCGCGCTGACCTTCAAGCTGTCGCATGCCGATCTCACCGTCTACAACGCGGTGCAGAAGCTGCTCTACCTCGGCATCATCCTGGTCGGCATTGTCGTGGTGCTCTCGGGCCTGTCGATCTGGAAGCCGGTGCAGCTGCACTGGCTGGTCACGCTGTTCGGCGACTATCCGGCGGCGCGCTACGTTCATTTCGTCTGCATGGCGCTGATCTGCGCCTTCCTGGTCATCCACATCCTGCTCGCGCTGCTGGTGCCGAAAAGCCTGCGCGCGATGATCATCGGCCGCTAAGGGGAGACTGCATCATGGCCAAGCGTCCGTTCCTCATTCCCGGCGTCGACAAGCGGCTGCTGATCAAGGATTCGATCAAGGCGATGCCCGATCTCACCCGCCGCCGCTTCTTGACCGGCGGTGCCAGCCTCGGCGCGCTGACTCTGCTGACCGGTTGCGACGTCGTCGACGGCGACAGCGCCGAGGAGCTGCTCAAGAAGGTCTCCAAGTTCAACGACGCCGTGCAGTCCTGGATCTTCAATCCCGACGCGCTGGCGCCGACCTTCCCGGAGAGCGCAATCACAAAACCGTTCCCGTTCAACGCCTACTACACGCTCGACGAGGCGCCGGAGATCGATGCCGCCGACTGGAAGCTCGAGGTGCGCGGCCTCGTCGACAACAAGAAGTCGTGGACGCTCGAGGAACTGCACGCGCTGCCGCAGGTCAAGCAGGTGACCCGCCACATCTGCGTCGAAGGCTGGAGCGCGATCGGCTCCTGGACCGGCACGCCGCTGCGCGACTTGCTCAAGCTGGTCGGCGCCGACACCCGCGCCAAATATGTCTGGTTCAATTGCGCGGATTCCCAAGGCTACAATTCGCCGCTGGACATGCGCACCGCGCTGCATCCGCAGACCCAGATGACGTTCAAATTCGCCGACCAGATCCTGCCGCGCGCCTATGGCTACCCGATGAAGATCCGCGTCCCCACCAAGCTCGGCTTCAAGAACCCCAAATACGTCGTCGCGATGGAAGTCACCAACGACTACAAGGGCGGCTACTGGGAGGACCAGGGCTACAATTCGTTCAGCGGGAGCTGAGCGCTTTTGCCAGATAGAATCGCGATCGCCGCCACGCCCTCCGCTGTCGTCCCGGCCTTGAGCCGGGACCCAGACCCACAGGGAGTGGTTTGAGGCCGGCAGGTCATTGGCATTTTGCCCATGACATCCGCCGCGGCGTATGGGTCCCGGCTCAAGGCCGGGACGACACCGTTGGTGAGGCGCGGTATGTGGCCTTCAGCTTGCCCTGCATCGCGGCCATCACCGCGCCGAGCAGCAGCAGCGCCGCCGAGACGTTCAGCGCGTAGGTCAGGCTGCCCATCGCATCGGTGATCGCGCCGACGGCGAACGGGCCCAGGGTCTGGCCGACGCCGAACGAGATGGTCAGCGCCGCGATCGTGCGCGGCCAGGCGCTTTGCGGCAGGTTGAAGCGCACGAATGCCGTCGTTGCGGTGGTCACCGTCGAGAACGCGATGCCGAACACCGCCGCCGACAAGGTCAGCATGGCCGGCGAATGGCTGAGCGAGGGCAGGGCGGCGCCGATCGCATTCACCGTGAGGATCAGCGCCGTCGGCCAGCCGCCGCGATCCAGCGCCAGCACGCGGCGCCACACCCAGGGCGTGGTGAAACCGGCCAGCCCAATCAGGCACCAGAAGCCGGATTGCGCCGCGGCGCCGCCGCCGAGATCGCGCACATAGGCGATCATGAAGGTGAGATAGGCGATGTAGCCCGCGCCATAGAGGAAGTAGCCGAACAGGTAGATCGCCATCGGCCGCAGTGACACACGGTCGGCGCGCGTCTCCGGCATGGCGGCGTTCGATGGCAGCCGCATCAGCATCAGCGGCACGATCAGCACCACGCTGACGCCGGCGAGCACCGCCCACACGATCCACCATGAGCCCGGCCCGAAGGCCTGCAGCACGAACGGCGCGATCAGGCCGGAGACGACGATGCCGAGCGGAGGCCCGGCATAGAACAGGCTGAGCACGAAGCTCGCCTGCGCCGGCCGTGCCAGGGCGACCCGCGCCGCCAGCGCACCGCCGACGACGAGCGCCACGCCGGCGCCGATCCCCGTCACCAGGCGTGCCACGCTCAACGCGACGAAGTCGCCCGTCATGGCGCAGACCATGAGCGACGCCAGAGCCGCCACCGTGCCGCCGCGCACGGCGGCCAGCCCGCCGAACCGCCGCGCCGCCTGCGACGCGATCAGCGCGCCGATCAGGTAGCCGGCGGCATTGACCGTGTTCATGAAGCCGGCCGCCGAATACGACCATTGCAGCGTGTCGCGCATGTCCGGCAGCACCAGTGCATAGGCGAAGCGGCCGATGCCGAGACCGATGATGGGGCCGAGCGACAGCGTCAAATTGGTCAACGCCGGGTGGCCCGGAGTCGAGGCGGAGGGTGAGTTTGGCAAGAAATGCTCCGGCGCGGCGAATGTCCGGCAATTCATGCTGTCCGGCTGCCATTTCAGAGCACCGTATAGCCTGGCGCCGCGCGACAGAAGACGGGCAGCGGCAATGGTGGCTTGCCAACCACGCAGGAGGGCTTTAGCACTCCGCCGATTTTGCAACTCTCGTCGTTGCCGGGCTGCCGTCCCCGATCCATCGGGGCGAGCCGGCAATCCAGCCCAGAGATGATGGAGGCCCGGGTTCAGGCCCGGGCATGACAAAAGCCCTACGAGGACAACGACCATGGCGACCCAGAAGCTCCTGCTGCTGCCCGGCGACGGCATCGGCCCCGAAGTGATGGCCGAGGTGAAGCGGCTGATCGGCTGGCTGAACGGCAAGGGGCTGGCCTCGTTCGAGACCGAAGAGGGCCTGGTCGGTGGCTCCGCCTATGACGCGCACGGCGCCTCGATCTCCGAAGCCGACATGGACAAGGCCAAGGCGGCCGACGCCATCATCTTCGGCGCCGTCGGCGGCCCGAAGTGGGACGGCGTTCCCTATGAGGTGCGCCCCGAGGCGGGCCTGCTGCGCCTGCGCAAGGATCTCGGCCTGTTCGCCAACCTGCGTCCCGCCGTCTGCTATCCGGCGCTCGCCGACGCCTCCAGCCTGAAGCGCGAGATCGTCGAGGGTCTCGACATCATGATCGTGCGCGAGCTCACCGGCGGCGTCTATTTTGGCGAGCCGAAGACCATCACCGATCTCGGCAACGGCCAGAAGCGCGCCGTCGATACCCAGGTCTACGACACCTATGAGATCGAGCGCATCGCCCGCGTCGCCTTCGACCTCGCGCGCAAGCGCAAGAACAAGGTGACGTCGATGGAGAAGCGCAACGTCATGAAGTCGGGCGTGCTCTGGAACGAGGTCGTCACGGCCGTCCACGCGCGCGAGTACAAGGACGTCACGCTCGAGCACCAGCTCGCCGATTCCGGCGGCATGAACCTGGTGAAATATCCGAAGATGTTCGACGTCATCGTCACCGACAACCTGTTCGGCGACATGCTCTCGGACATCGCGGCGATGCTGACCGGCTCGCTCGGCATGCTGCCGTCGGCCTCGCTCGGCGAGGTCGACGCCAAGACCCACAAGCGCCGGGCGCTGTACGAGCCGGTGCACGGTTCGGCGCCGGACATTGCAGGCCGAGGCCTCGCCAACCCGATCGCGATGCTGACCTCGTTCGGCATGGCGCTGCGCTACTCCTTCGACATGGGCGCGCTCGCCGACAAGCTCGACGCCGCGATTGCCGCCGTGCTGGCGAGCGGCCTGCGCACGGCGGACATCAAGGCCGAGGGCTCGACCCCGGCTTCGACCACGCAGATGGGCGAGGCGATCATCAAGGAGCTGGAGAAGCTCACGGCGTAATCGGCCGGATGCTCATTTGAGCCGAGCTATTTCCGCGCGGACGCTCTGCTCCCCTCCCCCTTGCGGGGAGGGGTCGGGGGTGGGGGTCCCCACCCAGTGAGCTCCGCTTGGGGCAACGGCTCATCTTTCCAAATCAGTCATCGTCAGTCGTCACCTCGATGCGTTTCGTTCGCAGGCGCATCCGCGTCTCGTTCTCGCGTGGACTCATCGGCCGCATCGCCCGGAGACCCCCACCCCCGACCCCTCCCCGCAAGGGGGAGGGGAGCGCACCGTCGCTGGGAATGCAGCTCGATCAACTCATTAGCACGGGCTCGAACGCGCCTTCTTGCGAGGCGCAATGTGGGCCGCCCGCCGGGCAAATCAGGTCGTTGTTTTGCGCGATTGGCGTCGGCAAGCACGCTCGATCGCCGATTTTTCAGCTGAGAATCCGCGGCGCCGAAAAACTGATTTCGCCCGCGCCATCAATCGGCTGAGCCCGGCCGCCCCGCTGAAGCCAAAAATTCCTCTTTCGCGTTTCCAGAATTCATGTTTCTCTCCTCTCATCCCGCTTCGCCACAAGGGGCGTTTCGCGATCGTCACGAGGCGTGAGGCGGGGATGCGGTGGCCGTGAGGGCGCGCAGCATGTCCTTGAGGGATGTGCGGACGAACGAGGCTCTTGCGGACGTGAAGCTGCGTGGTCCTGGCGCCCCGATGCTGGCGTCAAGTCGCGGCGATGCCCTGGTGCATTACGCTGACGACGGTGGCTAACAGGCCGGACACCGGGGAGAGCGCAGAGTAAGCGTGAAAACCATCGCGCAGGGAGGGCCGGGTCGAATCCGGCTGTACCTGTGGTTCCTGCCGCCTGCATTGTTTTTCGCAGGCGGGCCACGGGCCTCAGCCGAGGCCCGGCCTTCCCTGCGCCCTTGTTGTCGATAGGGGCGGCGAGAGCAGCAACACTCGGACGCGATGAGCGGGTGCGAGGATGCGTTTGCTTGAATGCGTGTCCTTGATGTGTGTCCTTGAAGCGTGTCCTTGAAGCGTGTCCTTGGCCTCTCGATCGTCATGCCCGCGAAGGCGGGCATCCAGTACGCCGCGGCCCTTCGAGGGATCACGGCCGTCTCTGGAAACAAAAAAGCCGGGCGAAAGCCCGGCCTTGGTGATCGGATGATGCCTCAGCCCTCAGTAGGGGATCGGAATCCGGGTCGGATAGCCGCCGAGATCGGACGGCGCCATCAACGGCTGGCGGTCGATCGGGCGGTTGAGGTTTTCGCGGGCGAACGACGGATAGCCGATGGCCGGCGGATAGGCGTAGTCGGTGTACTTGCGCTCACCGGGCAGCACTTCGGTGCCGCCGTCGAGGAAGGAGCGGCGGGTGATGTAGATGCGGGTGCGCGGGCCGGACTGGTACGAGTAGTTCGGGCCGTTGGAATAAACCGCCGCGGCGCGGCGCTTGGCGGGAGCGGCTTCAGCGGAGGTGACGGCAACAGACGTGACGGCAAGACCGGTCGCGGCGATCACCGCCAAGGCCATGACCCGGGTCGCAGCAGAAAATTGAATCATCACGTCCTCTTCCTCGCGCCAAAAGGGGCGGGCGCTCGCCATGCGCATGATTTGGCCAGCACAATATCTGGGTCGGCTGTGGCATCACAAGGTCATTCCCGCGACCTCAGGGAAGATAAATTCCGGCTGTGGCGGGAAAGTTGCATCAAAATCCGTCACTTGGCGGCTGATGCGGTCCCTGGGGCGCGGCGCAGCAACACCCCGCAACAACAAGACGCAGGCAGCCATTCACAGCGCGCCGCGCAGCCTCGGATTGGCGGGAGACGTCACCCAGTCGCCGGCCGTGGTCGTCACCGCCGGACCATCGCAGCCGCCGCGGCGCTGATCGGGGCCCATGAACAGCTGGCTCAGCGCCCGATCCTGGTCGGAGGCCAGCAAGGTCAGCCGGTTGAGCATGCAGCCCACCATCGCGCGGCGCGCCGGCATCGTCACGCCCTGGCACGACCATCCAGAGATGCGCAGGGCCGGTTCGGCGATGGTCTTGAGGAAGCCGAGGCAGGCTCCGGCGCCTTCGGGCGCGCCGGCCTGCCGCACCAGGCTGACCGGTCCGAACCGGCTCTCGACCACGCCGGCGGTCTCGAGGTCGGACGCGGAGTTGCGTCCCATCCGGGTTGCGAGATCGGCGCGAGAATCCTGCGGCGGATCGCGCTCCGGGCCGAAACGGTAGATCTCGAGCTCGGCCGCCGGCCGATCGGCCGGCTCGCCCCAGCGCAGCACGTCCTTGCGGCCGCCCGAAGGATGGGTGAGCACGGTGTAGGTGGCGGTCTTGTCGGGCTGGTCGGTCAGGCGCAGCGAGAAGGCCGGCACCGCGCCGTCGGCCAGCGTCCAGCCGGCGCGGCCGGACGGAATGTCCTCGCCCGCCTCGAGATGGTTCCAGCCGGCCACGCCGAGCATGGCGATCAGCGCCAGAGCCCCCACATAGGCGAACAGGCGCGCGAAGGTGCCGCAGACCTCGTCCGCGAAGCTCGTGAGCCCCTGCAGGACGGATGCGGAACGCGTGGTGGCGGCTGTTCTGGCCGAATCGGGATGCATCGAATGCGAGACGTCGTGGTAACGTTGTGTCAGGGACGTTTCTCGCATAGAAGCGCTGCCGCTTCCGTTTCCGCTTGCACGCGCGATCGGCCAAATTTCTTCGGAGAGTGAACGATGGGTTACAAAGTCGCAGTGGTCGGCGCGACCGGCAATGTCGGACGGGAAATGCTCAACATTCTCGATGAGCGCCAATTCCCCGCCGACGAGGTCGTGGCGCTGGCGTCGCGCCGCAGCGTCGGCGTCGAGGTGTCCTATGGCGACCGCACCCTGAAGTGCAAGGCGCTGGAGCACTACGATTTTGCCGATGTCGACATCTGCCTGATGTCCGCGGGCGGAACGGTCTCGAAGGAATGGTCGCCGAAGATCGGCGCCGCCGGTGCCGTGGTGATCGACAACTCCTCGGCCTGGCGCATGGATCCGGACGTGCCGCTGATCGTGCCGGAGGTGAATGCCGATGCCACCGCCGGCTTCAACAAGAAGAACATCATCGCCAATCCGAACTGCTCGACCGCGCAGCTCGTCGTCGCGCTGAAGCCGTTGCACGACAAGGCGACCATCAAGCGGGTGGTGGTGTCGACCTATCAGTCGGTGTCGGGCGCCGGCAAGGACGCGATGGACGAGTTGTTCTCGCAGACGAAGGCCGTCTACACCAACGACGAACTGGTCAATAACAAGTTTCCCAAGCGCATCGCCTTCAACGTCATTCCGCAGATCGACGTCTTCATGGAAGACGGCTTCACCAAGGAAGAGTGGAAGATGATGGCGGAGACCAAGAAGATCCTGGATCCGAAGATCAAGCTCACCGCGACCTGCGTGCGCGTGCCGGTGTTCGTCGGCCACTCCGAAGCCGTCAATGTCGAGTTCGAGAACCCGATCACCGCGGACGAGGCCCGCAACATCCTGCGCAACGCGCCGGGCTGCCTCGTGATCGACAAGCACGAGCCGGGCGGCTACGTGACGCCCTACGAGGCCGCCGGCGAGGACGCCACCTATATCAGCCGCATCCGCGAGGACGGCACGGTCGAGAACGGCCTCGCCTTCTGGTGCGTCTCCGACAACCTCCGCAAGGGCGCCGCGCTGAACGCGATCCAGATCGCCGAAGTCCTGATCAACCGCAAACTGATCACCGCCAAGAAGAAGGCCGCCTGATAAAGTCACCGGTGCGCCCCCTCTCCCGCAAGCGTCCGGCCATCGCATATGACAATCGAAGTGTTGTGATCATCTGTCTCTAAGTCGTCATGGCCGGGCTTGTCCCGGCCATCCACGCGGTTCGGCGCGCTGAGAACGACGTGGATGCCCGGGACAAGCCCGGGCATGACGGAGTAACTAATCAGAAGGGTCATTCGCCGGGACAGTCCTGGTAGGACGACCGAGCGGTTTCTGGGTGGGGTCGAAATTGGCTGAGAGCAGCAAGACCGAGCCGGCGGCGGGGCAAGTACCCGTGACGGCCAAGCACGCACCCGGTCCGCTCGAGCGCGGGCTCGAAGGCTTCCTGTTCAAGAGCCGCTGGCTGATGGCGCCGTTCTATGTCGGCCTCATCGTCAGCCTCGTGGTGCTCTTGTTCAAGTTCGCGCTGCTGCTGTGGGAGAGCGTGGTCCATCTGCCCACCGCCAAGGAGAGCGACATCATCCTCGGCGTGCTCAGCCTGATCGACGTCTGCCTGACCGGCAATCTCGTGCTGATCGTGGTGTTCTCCGGCTACGAGAACTTCGTCTCGCGCATCGATCCCGGCGGCCATCCGGACTGGCCGGAATGGATGACCAAGGTCGATTTCGCCGGGCTGAAGCAGAAGTTGCTGGCCTCGATCGTCGCGATCTCGGCGATCCAGCTGCTTAAGGCGTTCATGAATCTCGACGCCGGCTACGACTCGGTCAAGCTCGGCTGGCTGGTCGGCGTGCACATGACCTTCGTGGTGTCGACGGTTATGCTGGCGCTCTCAGACCGGTGGTCGGGAGATCATTGATGAGGGGCGAGTAGCGAAGGGTGACGACCGTCGACCAGCGTCTCGCTCCTCCCGCCTCGCTACGCGACGGTCCGCGCGCTCTTGAATTCCTTGCTCGCCTTGTCGAGCACGAACAGCGATCCCTCGGACACACCGAAATAGGCGCCGTGCAATTGCAGGTCGCCGGCCTCGACGCGGCTGCGCACGAACGGGAAGGTCATCAGGTTCTCGAGGCTGCGGAACACCGCCGCCTTCTCGATCCGGGTGACGAAGTCCTGAAAGCTCTCATGGTCGCGTTGCTCGACGACCTCGCCCGGCTTGATGAACATCGACATCCAGCGGCCGATGAAGTCGCCCGGCGACAGCGGCGCCGCCTTGTCGACGAAGGCGCGGATGCCGCCGCATTGGGCATGGCCGAGGATCACGATGTGCTTCACCTTCAGCACCGTGACGGCATATTCCAGCGCGGCCGACACGCCGTGGGCGTTGGCGTCGGGCTGATAGATCGGCACGAGGTTGGCGATGTTCCGGAGCACGAACAATTCGCCGGGGCCGACGTCGAAGATCACCTCGGGCGAGACGCGGGAATCGCAGCAGCCGATCACCATCACTTCGGGCGACTGGCCGCGTTCGGACAGCTCCAGATAGCGGCTCTGTTCGGTGGGGAGCCGCTGGGTGGTGAAGGCGCGATAGCCTTCGAGCAGACGTTGCGGAAACGAGATCATGGGCCCTGCCTTAAACACACGTGGCCTGCGGGAACAAGCCTTCCGGCCCGGTGGCCGAAATGGTATCGCGGGCCGGCTCAATAAACCAAGGGAAACGCCGAAATGATCCGCCCCCGCCGCAGTCTCCTGTTCATGCCCGGCTCCAATGCCCGCGCGCTGGAGAAGGGACGGAACCTGCCGGCCGATGGGCTGATTTTGGATCTTGAGGATTCCGTGGCGCCCGACGCCAAGGCCGCCGCGCGTGAGCAGATCGCCAAGGCGGTCGCCGCCGACGGTTACGGCAAGCGCGAGCTGCTGATCCGCATCAACAGCCTTGATACGCCGTGGTGGAGCGATGACGTCGCGATGGCCGGCCAGACCGCGACCGACGGCATCCTGGTTCCCAAGGTCTCGACCGTCGATGATTTGCGCCTGGTGACGAGCCGCCTCGCCGAGGTCGGCGCCGATCCGGCGCTGAAAGTGTGGGCGATGATCGAGACCGCGCGCGCCGTGCTCGACGCCGACTTGCTGGCGGCCACCGTGCATGAGGAAGGCTCACGGCTCGCCGGCTTCGTGTTCGGGCCGAACGACATCTCGCGCGAGACCCGCATCCGCATGGTGCCGGGCCGCTCGACCATGCTGCCGATGATCAGCCACTGCATCCTGGCGACGCGCGCGCATGGGCTGGAAATTCTCGACGGGCCCTACAGCGACTTCGCCAACACCGACGGCTTCTCGGAAGAGTGCATCCAGGCCCGCGATCTCGGTTTCGACGGCAAGACGCTGATCCATCCCGGCCAGATCGACACCTGCAACGCGATCTTCACGCCGCCGACGGCCGAGGTCGCCGAGGCCCGCAAGATCCTCGCCGCCTTCGAGCTGCCGGAGAATGCCTCGCGCGGCGCGATCCAGATCGACGGCCGCATGGTCGAGCGGCTGCATGCCGAGATGGCCAGGCGCACGATCGCGATTGCCGACGCGATCGCCGAGATGGCGAAGTAGGAGGACCGGGCCTCAGCTCCGCTTGAGGCTGAGGATGTAGTTGACGAGGTCGCCGCGCTGCTCGGCCGTCAGGATGACGTTCGGCATCGTCGGGTGGCTGCTCTGGAGGAAAACCTTCAGCGCCAGCTCGGTGGTCGACGGCATGTTGGCCACCGCGACGAAATCCGGCGCCGTCGCGGTCTGGCTGCGTGCACCGCTCGCATCGATGGCGTGGCACTGGCTGCACCAGGCTTCCGCCAGCTTGCGGCCGGCCTGCACGCTGTCGGCGGCTGGCGTCGCGCCGTTGGCATAGTGCAGCCGGATGAGGAGCATCGCGGCGAGCGCGAGCACGATCGCGACGCCGACATGGAGCCAGGTGTGGCGGCGCAGGTTGGGCATGCTCATCGCTGTGCTCCGTCGAGAGGAGGGCGATCAGTGCTTGACGACTTCCGCGCCCAGCCGGTCGATGGTCGGTGCGTTGAGGCAGTATTCCTCGTAATGCTCGCTGGACGTCCCGTGCGCGAGATCGCGATGGCAGCGGATCTTGTCCTTGCACATCGCGCAGACCCGCTCCATGTCGCGCAGCACCAGCGGCTCGGCGCGCGCCAGTGCGGCCTCGTCGATGCCGAGCGCCTTGAGCATCAAGGGCAGCTCGTCGGCCGCATGCTCGCCATGGCGCACAAGTTCGTCGAGATCGCCAGGCGTGACCTGGAGGTCCATCGCGATGCGCGCGAAATCGCCGCGGTCGAGCTGCCTGAGCTCGCTCAGCTCACGCCGATGCTTCAGCCACTGCGCGAACGTGTCGATCAGGAATTGCACGCGCGGATAGGGCTTGGTCTGGGCGGTCATGGCTCGTCTCCGATGATTGGGAACACTCAATCACCAGGCCGGCCATCTGACGTTGCGGTAGATCAAGCAGCGCATCGGCCCTGCGGCAGCCGCAGGACTTCAGGCGCCGAAGCGGTCGACCGCCCAGCGGTAGAGGCTGCCGGGGATCGGCGCCTCGCCGCCGCGGCCCTTGGGCGAGATGTGCAGACCGATGATGCCGGGGTCGCCGATCAGGCCGGAGAAGTCGCTGGGGTCGAAGAACGCCTTCGGCTCGGCATGGACCGCATAGAAGCTGCGCTTCGGCAGCGCATGGCGGAGCGAGCCGTGGCGGCGTGCCAGCGCGGTCAGCGCCGCCGGCCCGAAGATCGCGACGCGGATGTCGGACAGCCGGTCGGAGCCGCCGCGCAGGCGGCGAGCTGCGAAGGTGATGCGGTGGCGCAGCGAGAGCCAGTTCGGAGTCAATTCGCCCTGCGCCATCAGCGCGTCGAACTCAGCGACGATCGGATCGTCCGGCGGCAGGTACAGCACCGAGTTGCCGAGCTGCCGTGGCCGCTCCCAGGCGAAATAGGGCAGCGCCGGATCGATCTCGACCGGGCGCAGCAGCAGCACGTCGGCATCGAGCCAGAGACCGGCGCGTTGCGCCATCAGCCGCATGCGGAAGAAGTCGCTGAACTGCAACGTCGTCCAGTCGCGCCAGCTGCCGTCGGGCTGCGCCGGCCGCAGCCGTTCGGAGAACGCATAGGGCAGGACCGCCTCGGCCGCTTCATTGCGGATGCCGTCGGGCAGGCCGGGCAGCGGATCGAAGCTGTAGACGGTAACCTTGTGGCCGGCGGCCAACTGCGAGCGCAGGCAGGTCTGGCGCAGCCGGTCGAGCGGTCCGCGCCAGAAGGTGACGACTTCGGGCAATACGCGCGTCAACGGCGGACCTGTGCTCGGGATGCTCTCGAAACAAGGCCCCGGACCGAGGTCCGGGGCCCGCGAACTCTGTTCGGTCAGACGGGGATCAGGCCCAGGCGCGCTCGGCCAGCTTGGCCTCGTAGCTGTCGATCGAGGCCTTCTTCTCGAGCGTCAGTCCGATATCGTCGAGCCCGTTGAGCAGGCAATGCTTGCGGAACGGATCGATCTCGAACTTGACGGTGCCGCCATCGGGGCCGCGGATTTCCTGGGCGGCGAGGTCGATCGTCAGGGTCGCGTTGGCGCCGCGCTCGGCGTCGTCGAACAGCTTGTCGAGATCGGCCTGCGACACGCGGATCGGCAGGATGCCGTTCTTGAAGCAGTTATTGTAGAAGATGTCGCCGAACGAGGTCGAGATCACGCAGCGGATGCCGAAATCGAGCAGCGCCCAGGGAGCGTGCTCGCGGCTCGAGCCGCAGCCGAAATTGTCGCCGGCGACCAAAATCTTCGAGTTGCGATAGGCCGGCTGGTTGAGCACGAAATCCGGATTCTCGCTGCCGTCGTCCTTGTAGCGCTGCTCCGAGAACAGGCCCTTGCCGAGGCCGGTGCGCTTGATGGTCTTCAGGTACTGCTTGGGGATGATCATGTCGGTGTCGACATTGATGATCTTCAGCGGCGCGGCGACGCCTTCCAGCGTAGTGAACTTGTCCATCGGGGAGCACCTTCGAGAATATCGGGCAGGCCGCTGTTTAGCCCGAACGGCGGGGCGGATAAAGTCAAATTGCCCGGAAAATCGGCCGTGCCGGTCAGTCGGCGGCGGCCTCGATCGCCTCCATGTCCTCGTCCGACATCCCGAAATGATGGCCGATCTCGTGGATCAGGACGTGGCGGACGATGTGGCCGAAGCTCTCATCGTGCTCGGCCCAGTAGTCCAGGATCGGGCGGCGGTACAGCCAGATCATGTTGGGCAGGCGCGGCAGGTCGTCATTGCTGCGGAATGGGAGCCCGGTGCCCTGGAACAGGCCGAGCAGGTCGAACTCGCTCTCCGCCTCCATCTCGTCGAGCACCTCCTCGGTCGGGAAGTCGTCGACCCGGATGATGACGCCCTCGCACATCCCACGGAAATGCGCGGGCAGACGCTCGAACATCTCGTGCGCCATGGCTTCCATGTCGGCGAGCGAGGGGGCTTTCAGATCGGTCCACATTGCCGCCTTCTAGCCCGGCTTTGATCATCTTGCATCCAGGTTCTATGCGATGTGTGGCCGCGCGCCGGTTGACGCAGGGGATGAAAACGGCGACCGTCGCAACGCGCGAATTGGGGGTTTGGGACACATGAGACAGACGTCGATGATGCTCGCCGGGACGGCGTTGGCAGCGATGGTCGCGATCTCCATTCCGGTGGCCGCGCGAGCGGAGCAGGGCGCGCGCCCCGCCGTCGAGCGCGAGGCAAGCACCGATGTCTCCGCGCAGCGCCGGCAGCGGCGGATCCAGATCTATCCGCGCTATGAAGGTCATTGGGAGCCGGACGTGGTGCCGCGTTACAATCCCGGTCCGAACGCCGTGCGGGTTTGCAATGCCAGCTATGTTCCGGAGCATCGCCCGAGCGGCACCGTGATCGTCCCGCATGTGAGCTGCGTCTGGCGCCGTGGCTGACAATCGTCTGCCGAGTCGATTCTACGAATCAAGCCTGATTCGCGCGGTCTGTTGCGTGTGACTCCGCCGACGCAGTGCGGATATGTCGCGCGGTGCGGCGGAACCGCGCGCGACATTTGCGCATTCTGCCCTCGCGCAGGTCTTCATCCCCCATTCACGTCGCTCGTTCGAGACTGACCTGCGTCGCGCTGCTGCGGCCGCCCTTCAGGAAGCTGACGCGGCGGATATGTGGTGCCCGACGTGAGGTCAGGCGATCGAAGGAGAAGTTCATGACTGTGACAAAGCTGTTGGGCATCGCGGCCATTGGTGCCGTTCTTGCGATGGCTGCGCCGGCCGAACGCGCGCAGGCGCTGTCGCTCATCAATCCCGGCGCCGCGACGGCGGTGCAGCAGGGCACGACGCAGGAGACGACCCAGGCGCATTGGCATGGCCGTCGCCATTGGCATCCTCGCCGTCACTACTGGCATCCTCGGCGTCATTGGCACCCGCATCGCCACCATTGGCGTGGGCACCACGGGCGTGGACACCACCGCTGGTGAGCGGATGGTCGCTGCTTTGCAGTCCATGATCGAAATCAAACAGGCCCGCGTCGCGGGCCTGTACCTTGATGGCGGGCTGGTAAGGGAGTCCGCCATGAAAACCTCCATCAGCAAAACCTGGCTTGGGATAGGCATCGTCACGCTGTCGATGCTGCTTGCAAGCTCGGCTGCGACTTCGCCGCCGTTGGCTGCGTCCTTCGGAGTAGATGCGAGCCACTCCGCGGCCGCAGCTGCGTTCGGCGCGCGCCAGCACGATCGTTCGTCGCGAGTTGCCCGATCGACCGCGCCGCCGCCGCGCTACTACGGACGCCCGATCGCGTACGCACCCGCTTATCCGCCGGGACCTTTCGTGCTGTTCACGCCCTTCCTCGACTGAGGCCGCCATCGCTGCGATGCGTTCGCTGAGCGCATGACCGCGCTCAGGTGCGAAACCCCTGCACGAGCAGCACGACCGACTGAGCGCCCGCTTCGCGATCCCTCGCGATCTCACGATATTCGGGTGACTCCGCCCAGGCACGAAAATCGTTCGCATCCGGAAACGACATCAGCACGACCTTGTCGCCGTCCCAATCGCCTTCGATCAAGACCGGTGCTTCGTCGGCCGCGAGCAGACGGCCGTTGAACTTTCGGAACACGTCGAAGAAGCGCGCCTGATAACGATCATAGGCAGCGCGGTCGGTCATCTTCAGTTGCACGACGACATAGACATTCATGCGCTGGTCCTCTGCCGCGACGCCACGCCGCAGATGCCCGCGCAGCGTGCATCATTCATGCCGCATTCACGTCGCTATCTCTACGTTCATGTTGGGGGTGCGCCAAGCCACCGATCGGACGACCAGCAAGGGCGCTGCATGGGTCCATCGCTATTTCACGGCATTCAGGGAGAAGGGACCATGATGAGGATGAAGGACCAGCATGCTGGTCTTGTTCGTCGCCTCAGTCTTGCGGCGGCGGCACTGTTTGTATTTGCGGGTGCGTCCGGCCGGCCGGCTTCGGCCATGTCGCCCGTGAGTCCCGGCGCTCGGCCTGTGACGCAGGCCGCGCCTGATGCGTTGACCATCCAGGTGCGTGGCGGCTTCGGTCATCATGGTGGCGGTGGCTTCCATGGTGGCGGAGGCGGCTTCCACGGTGGCGGTGGTTTTCATGGCGGTGGCGGTGGTTTCCACGGCGGAGGCGGCGGCTTTCATGGCTTCCGCGGTGGCGGAGGTGGTCACGTCTTCCACGGTGGCGGAGGTCATCACTTCGGAGGCGGCGGTCCGCGTCCCGTGTTCCACGGCGGAGGCCCGGTGTTCCATGGTGGCGGCGGTCCGCGGCCGGTCTTCCATGGCGGCGGCTACCATCATTATCCGCATTACGGCTATCGGCCGTACTACCACCATCATCGCCGGCACTTCTACGGCTATCGCAGCTACTACACCCCGACCTACACGACGGCCTACTACTACCCGTATCGCCGTTGCCGGATCGTCTACACCTATTACGGCCCGCGCCGCATCTGCCATCACCGGCACTGGCGTGGTCATCACTGGCGCCATCATCACCGTTGGCACCATCGTCACCACCGCCATCACTGGCGCTACTACTGACGAACTGACGGCCTGATCGAGACGACGAAGGACGCCGAACGGCGTCCTTCTGTCGTTTCAGCGGGATGAATTCGGCGCAGCGCTCAGAGCCAATCCTTGAACTGCCAGTTCTTCACCGTCAGCTTCCACGGCACAAGCGTCTCGATCCGCCATTTGGCAAACCGGCCGGGCGGCCAGTTCGACAGCCGGCGCTCCTCCTTCGGCTCTTCGGCCTTGGCGATGATCTTGGCGGGCGGCGTCTTGCGGCGCTGACGCGTCGCATCACGGATGAGGTCGACGTATTCCGGCTTCTCGGCCATCACGGGCTCCTCGGCACGTTCCTCCGCCGGCGCGGTGCGTCCGGCGGTAGGATTGTGCGTGAAGAGCTTTAAGGAGCTCTTGCCGATCAGCATCGACGTTGAGTCGAAATGAAAACGCGACGGCTTCTTTCGAAGCCGCCGCGTTCGTCTCAAGCTCAGTCGCCGTGCAGCTCTGCTGCGCCGGCGAAGACAGATCTCAGCGCCAGTCGCGCACGTCGACGAAGTGGCCGGCGATCGCGGCGGCCGCGGCCATCGCGGGCGACACCAGATGGGTGCGGCCCTTGAAGCCCTGGCGGCCCTCGAAGTTGCGGTTCGAGGTCGAGGCGCAGCGCTCTTCCGGCGCCAGCTTGTCCGGGTTCATGGCGAGGCACATCGAGCAGCCCGGCTCGCGCCATTCGAAGCCGGCCTTGATGAAGATCTTGTCCAGACCTTCAGCCTCGGCCTGTTCCTTCACGATGCCCGAGCCCGGCACGACCATCGCGTTGACATGACCGGAGACGGTCTTGCCCTCGGCGATCTTGGCGGCGGCGCGCAGATCCTCGATGCGGCCGTTGGTGCAGGAGCCGATGAAGACGCGGTCGAGCTTGATGTCGGTGATCTTCGTGCCCGCGGTCAGCCCCATGTATTTCAGCGCGCGATGCTTGGAGATGCGCTTGGCTTCGTCAGCGATCTTGTCCGGATCCGGCACCATGCCGGTCACCGAGATCACGTCCTCGGGCGAGGTGCCCCAGGTCACGATCGGCGGCAGCTTGGCGGCGTCGAGCCGCAGCTCGTGGTCGAAATGGGCTCCCTCATCGGAACGCAAGGTCTCCCAATAGCGCATCGCCGCATCCCAGGCCGCGCCCTGCGGCGCCTTGGGACGACCGCGCAGGAAGTCGTAGGCCTTCTCGTCCGGCGCGACCAGGCCGGCGCGGGCGCCGCCCTCGATCGACATGTTGCAAACGGTCATGCGGCCTTCCATCGACAGCGCGCGGATCGCCTCGCCGGCATATTCCAGCACGTAGCCGGTGCCGCCCGCGGTGCCGATCTCGCCGATGATGGCGAGGATGATGTCCTTGCCCGTCACGCCGTCCGGCAGCTTGCCGTCGACGGTGACGCGCATGTTCTTCGCCTTCTTCTGGATCAGCGTCTGCGTCGCCAGCACGTGCTCGACCTCGGAGGTGCCGATGCCGTGCGCCAGCGCGCCGAACGCGCCATGCGTCGAGGTGTGGCTGTCACCGCACACGATCGTGGTGCCGGGCAGCGTAAAACCCTGCTCCGGGCCGATGACGTGGACGATGCCCTGGCGGCGATCGAACTCGTTGTAGTACTCGATGCCGAAGTCCTTGGCGTTCTCGGCCAGCGTCTTGATCTGCTCAATGCTCTCCGGGTCCGGGTTCGGCTTGGAGCGGTCGGTGGTCGGCACGTTGTGGTCGACCACGGCCAGCGTCTTTTCCGGCGCATGCACCTTGCGGCCGGTCATGCGCAGGCCCTCGAAGGCCTGCGGCGACGTGACCTCGTGGACCAGGTGGCGGTCGATGTAGAGCAGGCAGGTGCCGTCCTCGGCTTCGTGCACCAGATGGTCGTTCCAGATCTTGTCGTACAGGGTGGTCGGCTTCGACATGAGCGAATGCTCCCGGGAATGAAGGTTTGAAACTGAGCGCGTGACCGGCACGCGCGAACAAGCAGGACGAGGCGCTGCGGCTTACAGCGCGCGCCTAAGCTCGGAGGTCGCCGACGTCGCGAACCGTCCGAAGAACCGCCCGGGCAGCCGGCTATGATCGTCGATGACGACGCGACGGCAGGCCATGCTGGTGCGATCTAGAACCATTTCAGGGAGATATATAGCACGCGAGCGGCGGAGTGCGAGATGCGTTTCTATCGGCCGTCATTGCGAGCGAAGCGAAGCAATCCAGAGTCCTTGCTCGGCCCTGGATTGCTTCGCTTCGCTCGCAATGACGGCAGGGCAGCACAAAACAAAAAAGCGCGGGGCCAGCCCGCGCTTTTCGTCAATCCATCGGAAGCAACGATTACTCGTTGACGGCGGTCTGGCGGTCCTGCTTCTCGACGATGCGGGCCGACTTGCCGCGCAGCTGGCGCAGGTAATACAGCTTGGCGCGACGCACCTTGCCGCGGCGCACGACCTTGATCGAGTCGATCATCGGGGACAGGATCGGGAACACGCGCTCCACGCCCTCGCCGTAGGAGATCTTGCGGACGGTGAAGCTCTCGTTGATGCCACCGCCGGAGCGGCCGATGCAAACGCCTTCATAGGCCTGCACGCGGGTGCGCTCGCCTTCGACCACCTTCACGTTGACGATCACGGTGTCGCCCGGGCCGAACTCCGGAATGGTCTTGTTGGCGGACAGCTTGTCGAACTGCTCTTTTTCGAGCTGCTGAATCAGGTTCACGGGTAAATCTCCATCGGCGGCGCGCCCAGCCGGGTCACGCGGGCTGCGCTTGTTCCTGCCGTCACTTGCGGAATTGGGCGCTCCTATAAGGCAAAGCGCGAGGCTTGTCACCCGTCTGTCGTGCTTTTTGGCGCTTTTTGGCTGGTCCTCGTTTGTTCTCTGGGCCGTCGCGCCTGCCATTCGGCCCATAAATCCGGCCTGCGCGCTTCCGTCAGGGCCTCGGCCTGCGCGCGACGCCACGCGGCGACCTTGGCGTGGTCGCCGGAGGTAAGCACATCCGGAATGGTACGGCCCTCGAAGACCTGCGGCCGGGTGTATTGCGGATATTCGAGGAGACCGTCGGAAAAGCTCTCGTCGGTCCCGGATTCGAGCTTGCCCATCACGCCCGGCAGCAGCCGGACGCAGGCGTCGATCAGCACCAGCGCCGCGACCTCGCCGCCCGACAGCACGTAGTCGCCGATCGACACCTCGATCAGCTCGCGGGCGTCGATGACGCGCTGGTCGATGCCCTCGAACCGGCCGCAGACGATCAGCGGTCCGGGGCCAGCGGCGAGCTCGCGCACGAAGGCCTGGGTCAATGGCCGACCGCGCGGGCTCATCAGCAGCTTCGGCCGCTCCGGTGCAGTGGCGGCGCCGTCGATGGCGGCTGCCAGCACATCGGCACGGAGCACCATGCCCGGGCCGCCGCCGGCCGGCGTGTCATCGACGCTGCGGTGCTTGTCGGTGGCCGAGGCCCGGATATCGCGCGCTTCCAGCGACCAAATGCCTGATGCCAGCGCGCGGCCGGCGAGGCTCACGCCGAGCGGCCCGGGAAACATCTCCGGAAACAGCGTCAGCACAGTCGCGCGCCACGGCGCGGTAGGAGAGGGCGAGGTGGTCATTGCGCTCTGTTACGGCAGCGGCGAAGCAAGATCGAGCCCCGATCAATGCGGCGCCGTTATCTCGCGGCCGATGCTCCACCACCGGAGTTGTCCCGGACAAGCCGTGACGCGCGTCAGCGCGTCGCGGCGCCGATCCGGGACCCATACCGCGCGATGTCGGAAAGTGGCACGCGGCCAGTTCCGCGCATGCCAATCAGCCGCGGTGGCTATGGATCCCCGCTTTCGCGGGGATGACGAGCTGAGTTTTGGGCGGCAGCATCGTCCCCAGCCGACGCCGATTCATCGGCCGAAGCTTGATCCTCGCCGTCAATCTCATCAGGCAACTCGATAATCACCCGCCCGCCCGCGAGATCCACCGTCGGCACCACGGCGTTGGTAAACGGCAGCATCAAGGTGCTGCCGGAGGGCGGGGCGATCTCGATGATGTCGCCGGCGCCGAAGTTATGGATGGCGAGCACGCGGCCGAGCGGTGCGCCCGCCGTGGTCTCGGCGGCAAGCCCGATCAGATCGGCGTGGTAGTATTCGTCATCATCCGTCTCGGGCAGCCGATCGCGCGGCACGTAGAGCTCGAGCCCGTTGAGGCGCTCGGCGGCATTGCGGTCGGTAACGCCCCTGAAGCTGGCGACGAGATGATCCTTGGCCTCGCGCGCCTTGGCGACCTCGAACGAGCGGCTGCCGTCCTTGGTCGTCAGCGGGCCGTAATGCAGCACGGCCAGCGGATCCTCGGTGAAGGTCCATAAGCGAACCTCGCCGCGCACGCCGTGCGCGGCGCCGATCCTGGCGACGCAGATCAGCTTGGACATCAGCAGGCCTCGTCCTTCGAGACGCGCGCAACGGCGCGCTCCTCAGGACGAGGAGCCAGATCCTCATGCTGAGGAGCACGGCGCAAGCCGTGCGTCTCGAAGCATGAGGCCACGATCGTCAACGGACCTTAGCCCTTCGCGGCGGCTTCGGCCTGCGCCTTGCGCTCCTTGCGCGGCACGGCCTTCTCGGGGTTGTTGCGGGCTTCGCGCTTCTTGACGCCGGCGGCATCGAGGAAGCGGGCGACGCGGTCGGACGGCTGCGCGCCCTTGGCGAGCCAGGCCTTCACCTTCTCCATGTCGAGCTTGAGGCGCGCCTCGTTGTCCTTCGCCATCAGCGGATTGAAGTAGCCGAGACGCTCGATGAAGCGGCCGTCGCGGGGGAAGCGCGAGTCGGCGACGACGACATGATAGACCGGGCGCTTCTTGGTGCCGGCACGGGCGAGACGAATGACGACGGACATGAAAGTTCTCCTGAGTGTCGATTGAAGTGTTGGGTGTCAGCTAGGCCGTCATTCCGGGGCACCGCGCAGCGGTGAGCCCGGAATCCATACGCACGATCGTGGTTATGGATTCCGGGCTCGCGCTGCGCGCGCCCCGGAATGACGGGGTGAGAGAGGGACGAAACGTCCTCATTTCTTCTTCCCCGGAGGGAGCCCAAGGCCCGGTAGCGTCGGCTTGCCGCTGAGCCCGGTGAGACCCGGCAGATTGGGCAAACCGCCGCGCAGTCCGGCGGGAAGATCCTTCGGCAAATTCGGCAGGCCGCCGGGCATGCCGCCCGGCATCTTGTCGGCGAGCGCCTTGAGCTGCTCGGGCGAGGGCATGCCGCCACCGCCGCCGAATCCCATCGCCTGGGCGATGCCGGCGAGCGGGCCGCGCTTGCCGGAGCCCATGGCCTTCATCACGTCGGCCATGTTCCGGTGCATCTTGAGCAGCTTGTTGACGTGCTCGACGCTCTGGCCGGAGCCGGCCGCGATGCGCTTCTTGCGGCTCGCCTTGAGCAGGTCGGGATGTTTGCGCTCCTCGCGCGTCATCGAATCGATGATTGCGACCTGGCGCTTGAGGATCTTGTCGTCGATCCCGGCCGCCGCGATCTGGTTCTTCATCTTGGAGATGCCGGGCATCATGCCCATGAGACCGCTGATGCCGCCCATCTGCGACATCTGCAACAGCTGCTCGCGCATGTCGTTGAGGTCGAACTGACCCTTGCGCATCTTCTCGGCGGCGCGCGCGGCCTTCTCGGCGTCGATGTTCGCCGCGGCCTTCTCTACCAGCGAGACGATGTCGCCCATGCCGAGGATGCGGCCGGCGATACGCGAGGGATAGAAGTCTTCCAGCGCGTCGGTCTTTTCGCCGGTGCCGAGCAGCTTGATCGGCTTGCCGGTGACCGCGCGCATCGACAGTGCGGCACCGCCGCGGCCGTCGCCGTCGATACGGGTCAGCGCGATGCCGGTGAGGCCGACGCGCTGGTCGAACGAGCGGGCGAGGTTGACGGCGTCCTGGCCGGTCAGCGAGTCCGCGACCAGCAGCACCTCGTGCGGGTTGGCGACCGCCTTGATCTCGGCGGCCTCCTTCATCATGTCCTCGTCGAGCGTGGTGCGGCCGGCGGTGTCGAGCAGCACCACGTCATAGCCGCCGAGCTTGGCGGCCTCGATGGCGCGGCGCGCGATCTGCGGCGGCATCTGGCCGGCGACGATGGGAAGGGTCGGAATGTCCAGGTCGCGGCCGAGCACCGCGAGCTGCTCCATGGCGGCCGGACGATAGACGTCGAGCGAGGCCATCAGCACCTTGCGCTTGTCGCGCTGGACCATGCGGCGCGCGAGCTTGGCCGTCGTGGTGGTCTTGCCGGAGCCCTGCAGGCCGACCATCATGATCGGCACCGGCGGCACGGCATTGAGGTCGATGGTCTGGCCCTCGTCGCCGAGCGTCTTGACCAGCTCGTCATGGACGATCTTCACGACCATCTGGCCGGGCGTGACCGACTTGACGACGGTGGCGCCGATCGCCTGCTCGCGCACGCGCTCGGTGAAGCTGCGGACAACCTCCAGCGCGACGTCGGCCTCGAGCAGCGCCCGGCGGACCTCGCGCATCGCGGCGTCGACATCGGCTTCCGAGAGCGAACCGCGCCCCGTCAGCCGATCGAGAATGCCGCCAAGCCTTTCCGACAGATTGTCGAACAATGCCGTTATCCTTTGCCCTTGTCGGGCGCCCGCTTCGTTGCCGCCCGTCATCGCCGCTTGCTGCGGCCCATGACGAGCATATAGACCTCGGCCCGTCGGCCGAAACCGTCAGTCCAAACACCTTTGCGCCCGAGGGCGCACAGCGCTGTCGGGCGTTGACCTCCGGCCTCCAGGACCGGGCGGTGGCTCGAAAAGACGAAACTTTCCGAAATTCGGCCGCGTTAAACCCCCCGCAGGTGGAAAAGTCAAGGAAACTTGCTTCCCGCGGGGCCGTTGCCGGACCCTAGGACGCTGCTTACCTCCTGCGCCAGTTGAGCTTTCCCGTGTCAGCTTTCCTTGCGAGGACACCCTTGCTGCGCCGTTCCAGGACCTATTCCGGCCCCGTCACCGACCATTTCGACGGCAAGCGCTTCTACGATCCCGACGGCGTTCCGCCCAAATCCCTCGGCCAGGTGCTGCGCTGGCAGTTCGACCGCAACGGCAAGCGCTCGAAATGGCCCGCGTGGGCGCCGAGCCCGCATGCCGATACCCCGCCGCACCGGATCGATGGCGAGACGGTGCGGCTGTCCTTCATCGGCCATGCCAGCTGGCTGGTCCAGACCGGCGGGCTCAACATCCTGATCGATCCCGTCTGGTCGGAGCGTGTCTCACCATTCTCCTTCGCCGGCCCGCGCCGGCACAACGACCCCGGCATCGCCTTCGAGGCGCTGCCGCATATCGACGTCGTGCTGGTGTCGCATGGGCACTACGATCATCTCGACATCCGCACGCTGTCGAAGCTGACCGCGCGCTTTTCGCCGCGCGTCGTGACGCCGCTGGGCAACGACCTGACGATGACCGATGCCGATGCGAAGATTCGCGCCGAGGCCTATGACTGGCACGACCGCGTGACGCTGAACGACGAGGTCGCGGTGACCCTGGTCCCGACGCGGCACTGGACGGCGCGCGGCATCTTCGATCGTAACAAGGCGCTGTGGGCGAGCTTCGTCCTGGAGACCCCGCGCGGCAAGCTCTACATCGTCTGTGATTCCGGCTACGGTACGGGCAAGCATTTCCGCCGCGTCGCCGAAGCGCATTCACCGATCAGACTGGCGATCCTGCCGATCGGCGCCTACGAGCCGCGCTGGTTCATGCGCGACCAGCACATGAACCCTGAGGATGCCGTGCAGGCGCTGCAGGATTGCGGGGCCGAAACCGCGCTGGCGCATCATCACGGCACGTTCCAACTGACGGACGAGGCGATCGATGCGCCCGTGCACGCCCTGCATGCCGCGCTCGATTCCGCCGGCATCCCGCGCGAGCGGTTCGGTGTACTCAAGCCGGGGCAGGTCGTGGAGATCTAACTACACCGTCGCAACACCAACGGTGTCGTCCCGGGCAAGTCCGGCGGCGCGAAGCGCCGGTGGACGCCGACCCGGGACCCATAACCACCGACCTCAGTTTGACGAAGGCTGGCAGCTCCATCTCGCGCGACAACATCCGCCGCGGAGTCTGGGTCCCGGCTCAAGGCTGGGACGACACCGAGCTTGTAGTATCGCCGTCGGCTCACATTCGCTTGCGAATGCGCCGAGCTCACGTAAGCGCGCCTTACTGCCCCGCCTTGATCGCCCAGGTCACGCTCACCGTGACCGACAGCGTCTCCTCGCCCTGCGCGACCGGCGTCGGTGCCCCCGCAGCCATCGGCGCCGCAAACGTCTTAGCGCGGAACACCGGCGTCGGTGCGCCGTCCTCGGCGATGTTGAGCGGCTGTCCGAGCGTGACGCCGGCGGCCTTGGCGTAGATTTCGGCCTTGCGGCGGGCGTCAGTGACGGCCTTCTCGCGCGCCTGGTCGAGCAGCTTGGACGGCTCGGCGACGCTGAAGAAGACGTTGCCGACATCATTGGCGCCAGCGGCCACCACCGTATCGATCACGTTCGCCACCTTGGCGACGTCGTGAAGCTTGATGGTGACGCGATTGCTCGCACGATAGCCGGTCACGGCCGGCTGGCCCGGCCGGTTCTGGGCATATTGCGGCTGCAGCGACAGCCGCGAGGTCTGCACATCCTTGTCGGCGATCCCCGCCGTCTTCAGCGCTTGCAACACCCTGGCCATCGCGGTGTTGTTGGCCTCGGCAGCCTCGCGCGCGGTCTTGGCGTCGGACGCGACGCCGGCGTCGATCTGCGCGAGATCCGGCGGCGCCGTCACGCTGCCTTCGCCGCTGACCGTGATCGCCGGCGTGTCCTGCCGGGCGATGTCATCCGCCAGCACCGGCAGATCGGTTGACGCTACGAGCGCGGCCACGAGCAGCGGTCTGATCATGATGGCCCTCACTTCAGCGGCACGTAGACGTTGATGACGAGCTTGTCCTCGGCCGTCTTGAGGGGATCGGTCAGGTACTCCTCGATGAAGGTGTCCTTGGCCTCCAGCCGGCGCTCGTCGAGATGGTTGGTGATCGCCTCGTAGGTGTTGTCCATGTTGTCGTAGGAGCCACGATGCACGAATTTCAGCGCCTTGCCCTCGGGCGACTGGCCGATGCTCATGCCCTTGCCGAGCGCCTTCGGCTCCTGCTCGATCGGGATCTCGGCGAAGAAGGTGAAGCCGTTGTCGTCGGTCGAGGTGTAGACGATCATGCCGTTGCCGGCGGGCTTGACGCCCTGCTTGTCCAAGGTGGTCGACAGCGCCTTGAACGAGTCGATCAGCGTATCGAACGCATTGTCCCAGTTCGCGGTGCCCTTGATCTGGACGACCTTCTTGGCCTCGAGCTTGATCTCGTCGCCGAAGGCGTCGGCGCTCTGCGCGGGGGCGGCGGCCGGCGGCGTCGTGGGAGCCGGCGCCTGGGCGGCGGCGGGCGACGATGACGGCGACGGGCTGGCGCTGGCGGCCGGCGACGGGCTGGCCGCGGGAGCCGGACTCGCGGATGCAGCGGGAGAGGCGGCGGGCGCCGGCATCGCGCTCGGGGCAGGGGCCGGCGAGGCCGCCGGAGCCGGGGAGGCCGACGGTGCCTGCGCCCGGGCCAGCGGGCCACCCAGCGCCAACGCGACCGAGCCCACGGCCAGAACGATGCGGAAAGTGCTGAGATTCATGCGACTATTCTCCAGTGCCGTGCTGCTCCTGCGCAGGGCGCGTGCCGGCGAACGGTGCGGTCCTAACATGCTCGGCGGCGCGGCGTCCCATGACAGATGCGTCATGTCCCCCTGCGGACTGGTCAATGCGGCGCCATTCGCCATATAAGACGGACACAATTTGGATATTTTCATGAGCCCGCTGGCCAACCACAGCTTCGTCAAGATGAACGGGATCGGCAACGAGATCGTCGTGCTGGACCTGCGCGACGTGAAGCATGTCGTCACGCCGGACGAGGCGCGGGCGGTTGCGTCCCGCGTTCCCTACGACCAGTTGATGGTGCTGCAGCGGCCGCGCTTCGACGGTACCGAGGCGTTCATCCGGATCTACAACAATGACGGCTCGGAGTCGGGCGCCTGCGGCAACGGCATGCGCTGCGTGGTGAGCCAGGTGTTCGGCAAGACCGGCCAGACCAGCGCGACGTTCGAGACCCGCGCGGGCCTTTTGAACTGCTGGCAGGGGCCGTCGGCCGAGCTCTACACCGTCGACATGGGCGCGCCGAAGTTCGGCTGGCAGGAGATCCCGCTGGCGGAGGAATTCCGCGACACCCGCTACATCGAGCTGCAGATCGGGCCGATCGACGCGCCGATCCTGCATTCGCCGTCGGTCGTCAGCATGGGCAATCCGCACGCGGTGTTCTGGGTCGACAATGACGTCAATTCCTACGACCTCGAACGCTTCGGGCCGCTGTTGGAAAACCACCCGATCTTCCCGGAGCGCGCCAACATCACCCTCGCCCAGATCGTCGACCGCGACCACATCACGATGCGCACCTGGGAGCGCGGCGCGGGGCTGACCAGGGCCTGCGGCTCGGCGGCGTGCGCGACGGCTGTCTCCGCCGCCCGGCTGAAGCGCGCCAACCGGCTCGTGCACATGACGCTGCCAGGCGGCGAGCTGACGATCGAGTGGCGCGAGCGCGACGATCACGTGCTGATGACGGGCCCCGCGACATTCGAGTTCGAGGGACGGTTCGAGCCAGAGCTGTTCGCCAGCGTCGCATGAGCGTCGATGTCGTCACCTTCGGCTGCCGGCTCAACGCGTTCGAATCCGAGCTGATCGCGCGCCACGCCGAGGCTGCGGGCGCGGACGATATCGTCGTCATCAACAGCTGCGCCGTGACCAACGAGGCCGTGGCGCAGGCGCGGCAATCGATCCGCAAATTGAAGCGCGAACGTCCCGCGGCGCGCATCGTCGTGACCGGCTGCGCGGCGCAGACGCAAAGCGCGATGTTCGCCGCGATGCCCGAGGTCGATCGCGTCATCGGCAATGACGACAAGCTGCAGCCGGAGGCGTGGCGCTCGACGGCGCAGGCGCTTGCCGCGCCGCGCTTCGGCATCGATGCGTCGGAGAAGGTCGCGGTGTCCGACATCATGGCTGTCAGGGAGATGGCGCCGCATCTCGTCGACGGATTCCAGCGCGGCCTGCCGCGCGTGTTCGTGCAGGTGCAGAACGGCTGCGACCATCGCTGCACCTTCTGCATCATCCCGTTCGGCCGCGGCAATTCACGCTCGGTGCCTATGGGGGCCGTGGTCGATCAGGTGCGGACGCTGGCCGAGCGCGGCCATGCCGAGATCGTGCTGACCGGGGTCGATCTCACGAGCTATGGCGCCGACTTGCCCGGCACGCCGAAGCTCGGCCGGCTGGTGAAGCGGATCCTGCGTCACGTGCCCGAGCTGAAACGGTTGCGCATCTCCTCGATCGATTCGATCGAGGCGGATTCCGATCTGCTCGATGCGCTCGCCGAGGATGCCAGGCTGATGCCGCATTTGCATCTGTCATTGCAGGCCGGCGATGACCTGATCCTGAAGCGGATGAAGCGAAGGCACGCCCGCGCCGACGCGATCGCGTTCTGCAATCAGGTGCGGAAATTGCGGCCGGACATCGCGCTGGGCGCCGATCTGATCGCCGGCTTTCCGACCGAAACGGAGGAGATGTTTTCCCGCTCGCTCGACCTGGTCGAGGAGTGCGGCCTGACCTTCCTCCACGTTTTTCCCTATTCGCCGCGCCCCGGCACTCCGGCGGCGCGCATGCCGCAGGTGGATGGCGCCGTCATCCGCGACCGCGCGCGGCGGCTGCGCGCGGCAGGAGAAGCGGCATTGCGGCGGCGGCTGGATGCCGAGATCGGCCGCGAGCGTGAGGTGCTGATCGAGAGCGCGACGCAGGGCAGGACGGAGCATTATCTGCCGGTGTCAGTCACGGGTGCCGAGCCGGGCTCCGTGCAGCGGCTGGTAGTCGCCGGCCATGATGGCGAGAAGCTGTCAGCCCCACCCTCGGTGTCATCGCCCGGCTTGACCGGGCGATCCAGTACGCCGCGGCCTTTCGGTCAGCAATAACCGCCTCTGGAATACTGGATCGCCCGGTCGAGCCGGGCGATGACAGCTGTGGTGTGGGCGAGAGTGCAGGGTCTCACATGCGCCTGAGCCACGTCACTCCCCGTTCCAGCCGCAAAGTCTCAGCCGCTCGTGCATGTGCAGCGGTGCCGGCGCCACGACGTGAATCGGCGGTTTGTTCTTCGATAGCGGAATCGAAATCTCGCGCGCATGCAGGTGCAGCCGCGGCTCGCCGAAGCGCGGGCCGTTGCCGTAGATGTTGTCGCCGAAGATCGGCCAGCCGGAGGCGGCGGAGTGCACGCGGAGCTGGTGGGTGCGGCCGGTGATGGGTTCCATGGCGAGCCAGGTGAGCCGGACGCCGTGAGTCGGAGTCACGCTCTGTCCGCCCGACAGGTGCGCTCCCTCCCCCCTTGCGGGGGAGGGCTGGGGAGGGGGGTGGCTCCGGGCGAGACTGCCTGCGGGGACCCCCACCCCCGACCCCTCCCCGCAAGGGGGAGGGGAGGCGGTGCCGCAAGAAGGAGCGGAGTGTGGGGACGCACTGGCAGGCGCGTACGACCGCCCCAGCACCCGCCATTTCGTCACCGCCGGCTGCCCGTTCGGGTCCGGCTTCTGCCACCAGCCGCGCTCCGCATTCAGCTTGGCCAGCGGCAGCTCGATCACGCCCTCGTCAGCCTCGGGGCCGCCCTCGACCACCGCCCAATACGTCTTCGAAATCTTGCCGTGCTTGAACAAAAGCCCGAGCGAGGCCGTTGCCTTGCGATGGCGGCCGAGCACGAGGCAGCCGGAGGTGTCCTTGTCCAGCCGATGCGCCAGCACCGGCGGGCGCGGCAGGCCGAAGCGCAGGGCATCGAACGAGGCTTCGAGGTTCGGTCCGCCCTTCGGTCCCTTGTGTACGGGAATGCCGGCCGGCTTGTCGATCACCAGCATCAGCCCGTCGCGGTGGAGCACGCGGGCGAGCATCTCCTCATCGGTGGGTTGGTTAATGTCCATGGAAACCGTATTGCGGGTGCAAGGCTTTCGTTTGCGGGAGGAAAGGGCTAACACCACGCCATGAACGATACCACCTCCGAAACACCCAAGCGGTCGTGGTGGCGGCGGCTGTCGGACGGCCTGAAGCGCACCTCCGGCGCGCTCGGCACCGCCGTGGCCGATCTCGTCACCAAGCGCAAGCTCGACCGTGCGATGCTCGACGACATCGAGGACGTACTGCTGCGCGCCGATCTCGGCACCAGCGTAGCGGCGCGGATCGCCGAGGCCGTCGGCGCCGGCCGCTACGACAAGGCGATCAGCGCCGACGAGGTCAAGACCGTGGTCGCGGCCGAGGTCGAGAAGGTGCTGTCGCCGGTGGCGAAGCCGCTGATCGTCGAGGCCGGACACAAGCCGTTCGTCATTCTCGTCGTCGGCGTCAACGGCTCCGGCAAGACCACGACCATCGGCAAGCTCGCGCAGAAATTCGCCTCCGAAGGCAGGCAGGTGATGCTGGCCGCGGGCGACACCTTTCGCGCCGCCGCGATCGAGCAGCTCAAGGTCTGGGGCGAGCGCACCAAGGCGCCGGTCATCGCCGGGGCGCAAGGCTCGGATTCCGCGAGCCTCGCCTTCACCGCCATCACCGCCGCGAAGGAGCAGGGCCGCGACATCCTGCTGATCGACACCGCCGGCCGGCTGCAGAACAAGGCCGAGCTGATGAACGAGCTCGAGAAGGTGGTGCGTGTCATTCGCAAGGTCGACGCCTCGGCCCCGCATGCGGTGCTGCTCGTGCTCGATGCCACCGTGGGACAAAATGCGCTGTCGCAGGTCGAGGCGTTCCATCGTACGGCTGGCGTCACGGGCCTGGTGATGACCAAGCTCGACGGCACGGCGCGCGGCGGCATCCTGGTGGCGCTGTCGGAGAAGTTCAAGCTGCCCGTGCACTTCATCGGCGTCGGCGAAGGCGTCGAGGATCTGCAGCCGTTCGCCGCCAAGGATTTTGCCCGGGCGATCGCCGGCATCGAGGATTGACGCCGCCGTGCTCCGGCGCGGTGGTATCGAAGACGACGAGATCAGCTGCGTCGCCGCTGACGACAGCCAACAGGACATGGAATGGACAAGACCCAGCCGCATCCGCTGTTCAAGCTGGCCACCGAACTCGGTCCGCTGATCGTCTTCTTCTTCGTCAACGCCAAGTTCAATCTGTTCGCCGCGACCGGCGCCTTCATGGTCGCGATCATCGCGGCGCTGATCGCCTCCTACGTCGTGACGCGGCACATTCCGCTGATGGCGCTGGTCACCGCGGTCGTCGTGATCGTGTTCGGCACGCTGACGCTGGTGCTGCACGACGAGACCTTCATCAAGGTCAAGCCGACCATCATCTACGGCCTGTTCGCGGCCGTGCTGGGCGGCGGGCTGCTGTTCAATCGTTCCTTCATCGCGATCATGTTCGATCAGGTGTTCAATCTGACGCCCGCGGGCTGGCGCATCCTCACCTTCCGCTGGGCGCTGTTCTTCGCCGCGATGGCGGTGCTGAACGAGATCGTCTGGCGCACGCAGAGCACGGATTTCTGGGTCGGCTTCAAGGCCTTCGGCGTGCTGCCGCTGACCATGATCTTTGCGATTGCCCAGATGCCGCTGATCAAGCGCTACCACCAGGACCCGGCCTCGCTGGCCGCCAGCGATGCGGCTGAAGGTGATGTGAGCAAGGGGTAGTCTCTCGGCGCCGTCATTCCGGGGCGCGCCGCGTAGCGGCGCGAGCCCGGAATCCATAGCCACGAAATCGCATGTGACGCGAGATGGTCGTGGCGCTGGTCTTCACCACATAACCGCTCGTGGTTATGGATTCCGGGCTCGTCGCTTCGCGCCGCCCCGGAATGACGGGAGGAGAGAGCGGGGCCGACATTTCGATTCGGAGTCCGCCGTCATCGCAGCATCGCTTGCACCGTGGGCCGACTAACCCCCCGCCTTCAGCGCCTTCTCGATCTCCGGCTTCAGCACCGCATCGATGTTCTGCGCCGTGATCGGCCCCACCAGCTTGTAGACGATGGTGCCCTCGCGTCCCACCACGAAGGTCTCGGGCACGCCGTATACGCCCCACTCGATTCCGGCGCGGCCGTTGCCGTCGACGCCGACGACGTCATACGGGTTGCCGTAGCGGCCGAGGAAGCGGCGGGCGTTGTCGGCGGCGTCCTTGTAGTTGATGCCGATGATCTGGAAGCGCTTGTCGCGGCCGAGATCGACCAGCAGCGGCGCCTCGTCGTGGCATGGCACGCACCACGACGCCCAGACGTTGACGATGCTGACCTTGCCCTTCAGCACGGCCGGGTCGAGTCCAGGCACGGCAGTGCCGTCCTTGGCGAGCTCCGGCAGTGGCGGCAGCGGCGTTGCCGGCGCCGGACGGCCGATCAGCGCGGAGGGAATCCGCGACGGATCGCCATTGCCGAGCCGGAACCAGAACAGCGCCGCCAGCCCGAGAAACACCACGAGCGGCAACAGCATCAACAGCGAGCGCCGGCGCGGCGCGGCCTCGGGGGCGGTCTGATCGGTCATGGCATGTCCGTGGCGGCGCGGCCGGAGCGGCGGCTGATGCCGCTCTCCTCGAGCGCGCGCAGTCGCGCCTTCTGGGTGCGGTAGTCGATCGCGATCCAGGCGATCAGCAGCACGACGACCAGCGCTGCGGCGAGATAGGAGGTGGCGATGAAGGAGGTGTAGGGGCCGAGGTCCATCTTTAGGCGGCTCCCACGGCCTGGCTGGTCGCGCCGCCGGACGGCGCACTGCCTTGATACGCGCGCGCCTGCATCATCTGCAGGCTGCGCACGCGCCGGCGCAGGATCTCGTTGCGCATCGCCGCGACATGCAGCGTCACGAACAGGAACGAGAAGCCGATCGCCATCACCAGCAGCGGGATCAGGAACGACTTGTCGAGCGCCGGGCCGCCCATCCGCATCACCGAGGCCGGCTGGTGCAAGGTGTTCCACCAGTCGACCGAGAACTTGATGATCGGCAGGTTGATGGCGCCCACCAAGGTCAGCACGGCGGCGGCGCGGGCGGCGCGGGTGGGATCCTCCACCGAGCGCCACAGCGCCATCAGGCCGAGATACATCAGGAACAGGATCAGCACCGAGGTCAGCCGGGCGTCCCATTCCCAATAGGTGCCCCACATCGGCCGGCCCCACAGCGAGCCGGTGAGCAGGGCGAGGAAGGTGAAGCTGGCGCCGATCGGCGCGGCCGCCTTGGCGGCGACGTCGGCAAGTGGATGCCGCCACACCAGGGTGCCGAGCGAGGCGATGCTCATGACGCCCCAGACGAACATCGACAGCCACGCATTGGGCACGTGGATGAACATGATCTTGACTGTCGCGCCCTGCTGGTAGTCGTCCGGCGCCAGCGCCGACAGGTACAGTCCGGCGCCCAGCAGCACGACGGTGACCAGCGCCAGCCACGGCAAGAGGCGCGCGGCGAGCGCAAGGAACCTGGTCGGATTGGCGAGGTCGATCAGCGACATGAAAACCTTGTTAAAGGCGGAAGCGTTTGCAGTCCATCAGCACGGCATAGCTCGGCAAGAGTTGATCATGGTCAAACCCCGCCGGTGTTCCGTTAGTCCAGGCCGTTGCGCAGGCTGATTGCAGCCGCGAACGGGCCGATCACGAAGCTGACCAGCGATAGCGCGCACAGGATCGAGAACGGCGCCCCGAACGGCAGCGGGCCTGTGATGGCGGCCTGCGAGGCCGCGACGCCGAAGATCAGGACCGGAATGGACAGCGGCAGGACCAAAACGGCCAGCAGCAACCCGCCGCGCGACATCGTCACCGCAAGGGCCGCGCCGATCATGCCGATGAAGGTCAGCGCCGGCGTGCCGGCGAGCAGGGTCAGGGCGACGGCGCCGGTCGCCGTGGCGTCGAGATTGAGCAGCAGGCCGAGCACGGGGGTCGCGATCACCAGCGGCAGCCCGGCGGCGAGCCAATGCGCCAGCGCCTTCGCGGCGCAGGCGAGCTCCAGCGGTGTCCGACTCATGATGATCAGGTCGAGCGAGCCGTCCTCGTGATCGGCGGTGAACAGCCGGTCGAGCGTCAGCAGGCTGGCGAGCAGGGCGCCGAGCCAGAGAATGGCCGGGCCGAGGCGGGTAAGCAGGGCGAGGTCGGGGCCGACGGCGAACGGCATCAGCACGACCACGGTGAGGAAGAACAGCACGCCGATCAGCGCACCGCCGCCGATGCGCAGCGCGATCCGGATGTCGCGGCGGATGAGGGCACCGAGGGCGGTCATGCGGGACGGGCCTTGACGAGAAATGCTTGGGACCGACGCTGCGGCTCCGAGCTCGCTGCGCTCCCCTCCCCCTTGCGGGGAGGGGTCGGGGGTGGGGGTCCCAGCAAAGACTGCCCGTGTGGGCCCCCACCCCCAACCCCTCCCCGCAAGGGGGAGGGGAGCGCAGCGGCGCCGTGGCGAAGAGTTGCCTGTCCCATAAACATCAGCTCAATTTCCAATCCGCAGCTCTCGCGTGTCGATGCCCAGCGGGCCATGCGTGGCTGCGACGATCAGTCCGCCCCCGGCGAGATGCTCGCGCATCAGGCCGGCGAACATCGCCTGGCCGGCAACGTCGAGTGCCGCGGTCGGCTCGTCGAGCAGCCAGAGCAGGCGGGGCACCGCCAGCAGGCGGGCCAGGGACAGGCGGCGGCGCTGGCCGGCGGAGAGATAGCCCGCCGGAAGATCGATCGCGTGGGCGATGCCGACGGCGGCCAGGCAATCCGGAATTGGCCGCGTCATTCCGCCGCCGAGGAAGTCGGCCCAGAACGTCAGGTTCTCGCGCACACTGAGCGCCGGCTTCAGCGCGTCGCGGTGGCCGAGATAATGCGCCTGCTCGGGCACCGTCAGCTCACCCTCGCCGCCCTCGATGGCGATGGTGCCGCCGGCCGGCAGCAGGAGGCCCGCGATCAGCCGCAGCAGCGAGGTCTTGCCCGCGCCATTGTGCCCGGTCACGGCGAGCGCCTCGCCCGAGCGCGCCTCGAAGGCAAGGCTTGAGAACACCTCGCGGCCGCCGCGCACGCATCTGACGTCGTGTCCGAACAGCCTCGGAGACGGTGGTGGAGACTGCTGCATGGCGCGTCGTGACAGCCCTTACGAAATTGATGGCTAGCGTGCGAGAATTTGTGGGTGATGCCACGCCAGGACTTGATTGTCTCTGTAGCGACGCAGTTAGAAAGCTTCTATAAGCCCGACCTTGATGCAGCACACAATCGCCCGCTGCAAGCCATCCGGCGCCTCGCGCTGACGGTTCGAAAATACCCCCTCAGGGTATACAGATCAATTGGGATTCCCACGCATGACCTCGCTCGACAGCTTCAAGTGTCGCAAGACCCTCAAGGTCGGAACGAAGAGCTACATCTATTACAGCTTGCCCACAGCCGAGAAGAACGGTCTCAAGGACATCTCGAAGCTGCCGTACTCGATGAAGGTGCTGCTCGAGAACCTCTTGCGTAACGAGGACGGCCGCACCGTCACCAAGGACGACATCGTCGCGGTCTCGAAGTGGCTGCGCAAGAAGTCGCTGGAGCACGAGATCGCCTTCCGCCCGGCCCGCGTGCTGATGCAGGATTTCACCGGCGTCCCGGCGGTCGTCGATCTGGCCGCGATGCGCAACGCGATGCAGGCGCTCGGCGGCGACGCCGAGAAGATCAACCCGCTGGTCCCGGTCGACCTCGTCATCGACCACTCGGTGATCGTGAACTACTTCGGTGACAACAAGGCGTTCGGCAAGAACGTCGCCGAGGAGTACAAGCAGAACCAGGAGCGCTACGAATTCCTGAAGTGGGGCCAGAAGGCGTTCTCGAACTTCTCCGTCGTGCCCCCGGGCACCGGCATCTGCCACCAGGTCAACCTCGAATATCTGGCGCAGACGGTCTGGACCAAGAAGGAGAAGATGACGGTCGGCCGCACCAAGGGCACCTTCGAGGTCGCCTATCCGGACTCGCTGGTCGGCACTGATTCGCACACCACCATGGTCAACGGTCTCGCCGTGCTCGGCTGGGGCGTCGGCGGCATCGAGGCCGAGGCCTGCATGCTCGGCCAGCCGCTGTCGATGCTGCTGCCTGACGTCGTCGGCTTCAAGCTGACCGGCGCGCTGAAGGAAGGCGTCACCGCCACCGACCTCGTGCTGACCGTGACCCAGATGCTGCGCAAGCTCGGCGTGGTCGGCAAGTTCGTCGAATTCTTCGGCCCCGGCCTCGACCATCTGTCGGTCGCCGACAAGTCGACCATCGCCAACATGGCGCCCGAATACGGCGCGACCTGCGGCTTCTTCCCGGTCGACACTGCGACCATCGACTATCTCAAGACGTCGGGCCGCAAGGGACCGCGCGTCGCGCTGGTCGAAGCCTATGCCAAGGCGCAGGGCCTCTTCCGTACCGCCAAGTCGCCGGACCCGGTGTTCACCGAGACGCTGAATCTCGATCTCGGCGACGTCGTGCCGTCGATGGCCGGTCCGAAGCGTCCCGAAGGCCGCATCGCGCTCCCCGCCGTGGCCGAAGGCTTCGCCACGGCTCTGGCCGGCGAGTACAAGAAGCCGGATGCCGCCGAGCAGCGCTTCCCGGTCGAGGGCAAGGACTTCGACATCGGTCATGGCGACGTCGTCATCGCCGCCATCACCTCCTGCACCAACACCTCGAACCCGAGCGTGCTGATCGGCGCCGGCCTGTTGGCCCGCAACGCCGCCGCCAAGGGCCTCAAAGCCAAGCCGTGGGTGAAGACCTCGCTCGCCCCGGGCAGCCAGGTGGTTGCCGAGTACCTCGCGAACTCCGGCCTGCAGAAGGACCTCGACAAGGTCGGCTTCAACCTGGTCGGCTTCGGCTGCACCACCTGCATCGGCAATTCGGGTCCGCTGCCGGAGGAGATCTCGAAGTCGATCAACGACAATGGCGTCGTCGCGGCGGCGGTGCTGTCGGGCAACCGCAACTTCGAAGGCCGCGTCTCGCCGGACGTGCAGGCGAACTACCTGGCCTCGCCGCCGCTGGTCGTCGCCTACGCGCTCGCCGGCACCGTGACCAAGGACCTCGCCGTCGAGCCGATCGGCATCGGCAAGGACAAGAAGCCGGTCTACCTGAAGGATATCTGGCCGACGACGAAGGAGGTCAATGACTTCGTCAAGAAGTTCGTCAAGGCCTCGATCTTCAAGAAGCGCTATGCCGACGTGTTCAAGGGCGACACCAACTGGCGCAAGATCAAGACCGTGGAGAGCGAGACCTATCGCTGGAACATGTCGTCGACCTACGTGCAGAACCCGCCGTATTTCGAGGGCATGAAGAAGGAGCCGGAGCCGATCAAGGACATCGTCGAGGCCCGCGTGCTGGCGCTGTTCGGCGACAAGATCACCACCGACCACATCTCGCCGGCCGGTTCGATCAAGCTGACCTCGCCCGCCGGCAAGTTCCTCAGCGAGCACCAGGTCCGCCCGGCCGACTTCAACCAGTACGGCACCCGCCGCGGCAATCACGAGATCATGATGCGCGGCACCTTCGCCAACATCCGCATCAAGAACTTCATGCTCAAGGGCTCCGACGGCAACATCCCCGAGGGCGGCCTGACCAAGCACTGGCCCGACGGCGAGCAGATGTCGATCTACGACGCCGCCATGAAGTACCAGGAAGAGGGCGTGCCGCTGGTGGTGTTCGCCGGCGCCGAATACGGCAACGGTTCGTCGCGTGACTGGGCCGCCAAGGGCACCCGCCTGCTCGGCGTCCGCGCCGTGATCTGCCAGAGCTTCGAGCGCATCCACCGCTCGAACCTGGTCGGCATGGGCGTGCTGCCGCTCACCTTCCAGGAAGGCACGTCGTGGTCGTCGCTGGGCCTGAAGGGCGACGAGAAGGTCACCATCAAGGGCCTCCAGGGCGACTTGAAGCCGCGCCAGACCCTGACCGCCGAGATCATCTCGGCCAACGGTGCGGCGCAGCAGGTGCCGCTGCTCTGCCGGATCGATACGCTGGACGAGCTGGACTACTACCGGAACGGCGGCATCCTGCACTACGTGCTGCGCAAGCTCGCCGCTTAACCACAGCGCGATGCGACAGTTTGGCTCACTCTGAAGTGAGTAGCGGGTGATGAAGGAGGCGGCCTATGACAAGGGCCGCCTCCTTTGCATTTTCGGTTTGTTAACTACGAGGACGGCATCGCGGATAGGGTGATGCGCTAGGGCGCAGCGGACGGTGGTCCAGACGGGACAGTGGCGATGAGTGGACAGATGTCGTGGTGGTCGCGCGCGGCGCTGGGTGTCTGTGCGGTCATTGCCTTCGTCCGGCCGGCGGCCGCCGACCCGCGTGCGGTGATCGAACTCTTCACGTCGCAGGGCTGCTCGTCCTGTCCGCCGGCCGACAAGGTGCTCGGCGACCTCGCGCGCGATCCCACCATCATCGCGCTGTCTCTGCCGATCGATTACTGGGACTATCTCGGCTGGAAGGACACGCTGGCCGATTCCCGCTTCACGGCGCGGCAGCGCGCCTATTCGCGGGCGCGCGGCGACCGTGAGGTCTACACCCCGCAGGCGGTGGTCAACGGCTCCGTGCATGTGATCGGCAGCGATCGCGACGCGATCGAAGGGGCGATCGAGGAAACGGCCCGAGGTGGTGCGGTGATGTCGGTCCCGGTCAGCCTGTCGATCGAGGGCCAGGAGCTCACCGTGGCGGTGGCCGCTGCCGGCGAACACGCGCCGCGCAAGCATGGTGAGGTCTGGGTCGGCTCGATTGCCCGCGTCGTCCCGATCCAGGTCGCGCGCGGCGAGAATGGCGGCCGGGAGCTCACCTATTACAACGTGGTCCGTGGCTTGATGAAGCTGGGCGACTGGAATGGGTCGCCGATGAACTGGAGCGTTCCGCTTGACAAGATCGCCCGTGAGGGCGTCGATGGCGCCGTGGTCTATCTGCAGGATGGCAGCCGCGACCGGCCGGGTCTGATGCTCGGCGCTGCCCTTTCCGATCTGCCGCCGCTGGTGAGCCGGGCGTCGGCGACGGCGCGCGCTCCCGAGCGCTGAGACCTCTCCCCGATCCATCTTTGCGGCGCATCTGCCTGCGGAAGGTTCCGGTCCATCCGCGGCGGCCGGTCCGCATCGCAGCATGAAGCCTTGGGCTCGATCCATGGGCTCGCGCCAAAAAGCAAAAGGACCAACTTGCGTTGGCCCTTTGCCTTACTTGTGAATAGACCCGATCCTGACGACCCCGGGGGGCTGGGGGCTGAGGAATCCGGAACCGAAAGGACCGGGCCAACGCACACGAATCTTATGCCCAGGATCGGGGGCGGTCCGTAGGCGGAAACGCGGCGCGATTATGATTCCGCTAACGATCCCGTGACGCCTGCGTGTTCGTGGAACTCGCGTTCGACGCAGACGCCGCGAAGTTCGATAATGAAAACGGCCCCTTGCGGCTTCCGCCGGTTGGCGCGATCATGTCACACGGATGACAGGAGGACGCTCATGAACCTCACCCCGGAGGATGCCGACCCCAGCGAGAATCGCGCGGCGGCGCGCAACGCGGCCGCAGCGCCGACCCGGGTGACGTTCGACCGCCTCGAGCTGAACCGCATCCTCAATCTCTATGGTCGTATGGTCGCCGATGGCGAATGGCGCGACTACTCGATCGACTTCCTGCGCGACCGGGCCGTGTTCTCGGTCTTCCGCCGGGCGTCCGAGGTGCCTCTCTACCGTATCGAGAAAGACCCGCGGCTGGCCCGCAAGCAGGGCATGTACAGCGTGATTTCGGCGACCGGCCTGATCCTGCGCCGCGGCCACGAGCTGGAGCGGGTGCTGCTGGCGATCGCGCCGAAGCCGGCGCTGGTCTGAGCCGCCTCTCCCGCCGATCGAGGTTACCTAGGCCGGGACGTCGCTGCTGCCGGTGCCAAGCGGCCGCTGCATCATGACCGTATCGAGCCAGCGGCCGAATTTCAGGCCGACACTCGGATGGGTGCCGATCATCTCGAAACCGCAGGCGGTGTGCAGCCCGACCGAGCCGGCATTGGCGGAGTCGCCGATGACGGCGATCATCTGGCGGAAGCCGCGCTCCTCGCACGCCTCGATCAAGGCCCGCATCAACCGCATCCCGATCCCGCGGCGCTGGCTGGCCGGCGCGAGATAGACCGAGTTCTCGACCGTGAAGCGATAGGCGGGGCGCGGACGGTAAGGTCCGGCATAGGCATAGCCCACCACGTCGCCGTCCAGAAGGGCGGCGAAATAGGGGAAGCCGCTGTCGCTCAGCGCCCGGAAGCGCCGGGTCATCTCCGCCAGATCCGGCGGGTCGAGCTCGAAGGTGGCTGTGCCCTCGCGGACGGCCTGGCCGTAAATGGCGGTGATGGCGGGAAGGTCGGCCTCCTGGGTGGGCCGGATCTCGATGTCGGACATGGGTGGAACAATACCAGGGCGAAGCAGCCGATCAACATCGTCGCAGCATGGCTGCCGCTCCCGGCGCGAGCCATGCTCTCAGTCGTCTGGACAAACGAAAAGCCCCGGCGCTGAGGCCGGGGCTTCGAAGGTCGCTCGTGTTGCGAGCCGATGGATCAGTCGCGCTGTCCGAGGAGCTGCAGCAGCAGCGTGAACAGGTTGATGAAGTTCAAGTACAGCGACAGGGCGCCGGTGATCGCTGCGCGCTCGGCGATGTCGCCGCCCGCGGAGGCGTAGCCGTAGATGTACTCGTTCTTCAGGCGCTGCGTGTCCCAGGCGGTCAGGCCGGCGAACACGAACACGCCGATCACCGACACGATGAACTGCAGCATCGAGCTCGCCAGGAACAGGTTCACGAGGCTCGCCAGCACGATGCCGATCAGGCCCATGAACAGGAACGAGCCCATGCCCGTCATGTCACGCTTGGTCGTGTAGCCGTACAGGCTGAGCGCGCCGAACGTCGCCGCGGTGATGAAGAACACCCGCACGATCGAGGTGTGGGTGTACACCAGGAAGATCGACGACAGCGAGATGCCCATCAAGGCCGAGAACACCCAGAACAGGATCTGCGCGGTCGACGGCGCGAGGCGGTTGATGCCGGCCGAGATCGCGAACACCATGACCAGGGGGGCCAGGATGAACAGCCATTTCAGCGGGCTCACGAACATCGCGTAGCCGAACTGCGTCAGATAGGCGTTGCCGAACTTGAACACGCCGGCCGCCGGATCGCCGGTCACCGACGCCATATAGACGCCGAGCGCCGCGAGGCCGGTGATGGCCAGGCCGATGCTCATGTAATTGTAGATGCGCAGCATGTAGGCGCGCAGACCGGCGTCGACGGTCGCGGCATCGGCGCGCCCGGCCACCCGGCCAAAGGGTGAAGCATAGTTGCGGTCTAGGTCCGACATGGTCGAATTCCCGTTGGTTGCCCGGCGCTCCGGTCCTGGCAGGACCTTCAGCCGGTTCTCGAAAAACCCTATCTCATCAAAGCTGCCATCGATATTAAATTTGCGTCATCGGCAAATTCGCCATCTTTTGGCAGATCTCTTTGGCAGCCTTCTGAGCCCATTCCCTAAATGGGAAACTAGCATATTTGCTGCAAGCTTCCACGCGCGGCTGAATGTCGCTCCGCGCGCGTTTGCGCCGTGAAAATCCCGTTAACCGTGCGGCATGAACGCACAATAGCACGAACGTCCGGGGCCTAAAGGTTCCTCAGAACCGTTGCCGGCTTCTGGTTGAGCGCCAGCAGCGTGCCGGCGAGGCCGAGACCCACAGTCACCACCAGCGCGGCGAGCACGACCAGCGCGGCGCTGCCGGCCTGCCAGGCGAAGCTCAACGTCATCAGCCGCGTCACGATCAGCCAGGCGGAGACGGAGCCTGCGATCACGCCGAACGCCGCGGTGGCAAATCCGATCATCAGATATTCGAGCGCGTAGGCGCCGAGCAGGCGCAGCCGCGTGGCGCCCAGCGTCTTCAGGATGACGGCGTCGTAGACGCGATGGCGATGTCCGGCGGCGAGCGCACCGCCCAGCACGAGGATGGCCGAGATCAGCGTCACCGCGCTGGCGCCGCGGATCGCGAGCGCGAGGTTGGAAACGACTGATCCCACCGTCTCCATCACCTCGCGGACCCGCACGCTGGTCACCATCGGGAAGGCGTCGGCTACCTTGCGGATGACGCGAGCGTCCTCGGCGGCATCGGAGCTGGCCTCGGTCAATGTGGCGACGTGCGTGTGGGGCGCGCCCTTGAACGCATTCGGCGAGAACACCAGCACGAAATTGATGCCCATGCCCTGCCAGTCGATCGTCCGCATGTTGCCGATCTTCGCCGTGATGTCGCGCCCGAGCACGTTGACGACGATGTCGTCACCGAGCTTGAGGCCGAGTCCATCGGCGATCCGCTTTTCGATCGAGACCAGCGGCGGGCCGCTGTAATTGTCGCCCCACCATTCGCCTTCGACGACCTTCGAGCCCTTCGGGATCTCGCCGGTATAGGTCAGGCCGCGGTCGCTCTGCAGCACCCATTCGGTGTCGGCGGTCGCCTTGAGATCCTCGGCGCGCACGCCGCGCGCGGAGACGATCCGGCCGCGCAGCATCGGCACGTTGTCGACGGTGGATTGCGGCGCGAGACCCTTGAGGAAGTCCCGGAAGCGGTCAGCGTCGCCGGAGGGCACGTCGATGAAGAAGAACGACGGCGCCTGCTCCGGCAGCTGCGCCAAAAATTGCCGCCTGAGATTGCCGTCGATCTGGGTGATGGTGACCAGCACCGCGAGCCCCAGTCCGAGCGACAGCACCACCGACGGTGTCAGCGCGCCGGGGCGGTAGATGTTGCTGACCGCAAGCCGCAGCATCGGAAAGCGGCTGCGCGGCACGGCCCGCGCGATTGCCATCACGACAGCCGCGATCCCGCGCAACAGCACGAACACCAAAGCGGCGGCGAGCACGAACACCGCGGCGATCTTCTTGTCGTAGGACAGGCCGACGACGACCGCGATCAGCAGCGCGACCGTGCCGGCGATCAGGGCCAGATAGCTCCAGCGCGGCCGGTGCCATTCGGCGATGACCGCCTCGCGGAACAGCGCCGCCACCGGCACGTCGCGGACGCGCCCGAGCGGCCACAGAGCGAATGCCAGTGCGGTCAGCAGGCCGTAGAGGAACGACAGCGCCAGCTCGTCCGGATGGACAGCCGGGATCACCGGCAGCGGCAGGATCTTGCCGAACAGGCCGACGATGGCGAAGGGCAAGGCGGCGCCGGCGCAGAGTCCGATGATCGAACCGATCGTCGCCAGCACCATCACCTGCACGAGATAGATCCCGAACACGTCACGGCTGGTGGCGCCGAGCGCCTTGAATGCCGCGATCACCTCGGTGCGGCGGTCGACATGGCTCTTCACGGCGTTGGCGACGCCGACGCCGCCGACCAAGAGCGCGGCGAGGCCGACCAGGGTCAGGAACTGCGTGAAGCGGCCGATCGTCCGCTCCAATTGCGGCGAGGCGTTGCTGCGGCTGCGGATTTCCCAGCCTGCCGACGGCAACGTCTGGCGGGTGTCGGCGATGAAGGACGCGGCGGCCCGGTCGTCGGTGGCGTTGTCGGGCAGCCGGACCCTGTAGGTCCAGCGCACCAGGCTGCCTGGTTGTAGCAGCGGCGTGGCACGCAGGCCGGCTTCGCTGACGAGGAAGCGCGGCCCGAGGCCGATGCCGCCGGACAGCTTGTCCGGCTCGGCCTGCAGCGCGCTGCGGATCTGGAAGCGGACCGTGTCGATGTTGACGATGTCGCCGACCTTGAGGCCGAGCCGCGCCAGGAGCGCCGGATCGGCGGCGGCGCCGAAGATGCCGTCCCGTTCGGCCAAAATGTCGGCGAGCGGCAGATCGGGCTGCAGCTCGGCCTTGCCGAGCAGCGGATAGGCGTTGTCGACGGCCTTGAGCTCGACCAGCGCCAGCTTGGAATCGGCCGCCCGCACCATCGCGCGCAACGTGGCCGCCAGCGAGACCTGGCCGCGTTGGCGCAGGAAGGCGATCTCCTCCGGCTTGGCCTCGCGCTGAAACAGCGAGAAGGCGACGTCGCCGCCCAGCAAGGTCCGGCCCTCGCGGACCAGCCCGTCGTTGAGGCTCGCCGCCACCGAGCCGACGCCGGCGATGGCGAGCACGCCGAGCGCGATGCAGGCGATGAAGACGTAGAAACCGCGCAAGCCGCCGCGCAGTTCCCGCAAGGCGTAGCGCACGGGCAGCGCCGCCATGCGACGGCCAGGGATCGGCTCAGCCATCGTGCTCATGCGTCGGCGGGCTCGTGCGCGCCGTCAGCCTCGATCCGGCCTGAACGCAGCCGCACCACGCGGTCGCAGCGGTGCGCGAGGCCGCTGTCATGGGTCACCAGCACCAAGGTCATGCCGCGCTCGGCATGCTTGGTGAACAGGAGGTCGACGATCTGCCGCCCGGTCGTCTCGTCGAGATTGCCGGTCGGCTCGTCCGCGACCAGGATCGCGGGATCTGGCGCAAGCGCGCGGGCCAGCGCCACGCGCTGCTGCTCGCCGCCTGACAGTTGCGTCGGATAGTGATGCAGCCGGTGGCCGAGCCCGACCTGCTCCAGCTCGCGGGCGGCGCGCTCGGCGGCGCCGGAATGGCCGGCCAGCTCGAGCGGCACCGCCACGTTCTCCAGCGCGGTCATGGTCGGGATCAGATGGAAGGACTGGAAGACGATGCCCACCTGGCGGCCGCGGAACCGGGCCAGGGCGTCCTCGTCGAGGGCATTGAAAGCGGTGCCGTTGACCACCACCTGACCGCTGTCCGGACGTTCCAACCCCGCCATCACCATCAGCAGCGTGGACTTCCCCGATCCCGAGGGGCCGATCAGGCCGATCGTCTCGCCCTGTCCCACCCGCAGGCTGATGTCCTTGAGGATATGAACCCGCGCCGCGCCGGTGCCGAGCGAGAGGTTGACGTTCGAGATGGTAATGGTGTCCGGCGCGGTGCCGGCCAAACGCGAGGTTTCGATGAGACTGTCCATGGCTCGGTCATATGGCAACTCCGCAAGCCGGGTCGAGGGGCGCGGACGCATCTTCGTGCACATACTCGTGTTGATGCTCGCCTTGATGACAGCCGGACCGGTGTTCGCGGGCGCCGACGCCGGGAAGCCCATCAAGCTCGTCGTGCTCGGTGACTCCTTGAGCGCCGGGCTCGGCCTCTCGGCGTCGGATTCCTTTCCGTCCAAGCTGCAAAAGGCGTTGCAGGCCAAGGGGCTGGCGATCGACCTGACCAATGCCGGAGTGTCCGGCGACACCTCGTCGGGCGGTCGCGACCGGCTCGACTGGTCGGTGGCCGACGGCACGGAGGCCGTCATCGTCGAGCTCGGCGCCAACGACGCGCTGCGTGGCATCGATCCTGCCGTCACGCGCAAGGCGCTCACCGAGATCGTCACCAGGCTGAAGGCGCGCGGCATCGCCGTCATGCTGTGCGGCATGCTGGCGCCGCCTAATTACGGCAGCGACTACGCTGCGAAATTCAACGCGATCTATCCCGATCTCGCCAAGGAGTTCGGCATCCCGCTCTATCCGTTCTTCCTCGACGGCGTCGCCGCCGACGCCAAGCTCAACCAGGCGGACGGCATTCACCCCACGGCTGCCGGCGTCGACATCATCGTGTCCCGGATGCTGCCTACGGCGGAAGCATTCCTGCGTCCGCTTCGTGGGCAATGACGGAACGAAGCCGCCGGCCGGACATTTGCGATAACCTTAAGGACCGGGTTTTCCGCAGGTTTTCACGGCGTTAACGCTGCTTCCGTCGCGGAGTCATATAAGTTCGGTAGGAATGTTGCATCGGCGATTCGTCGTCGATCATCTCGTCAAGGCATGATCTCGTCACCTTTCGAGATCAGCCTCCAGCATCGGGAGTCCTGAAACGATGCCGCGTCTGTTTACTGGACTGGAGATCCCGGCCGAAGTCGGCCAGACCCTCTCCACTCTGCGGGGTGGCCTTCCCGGCGCCCGCTGGATCGATCCTGAAAATTATCACGTGACCTTGCGCTTCATCGGCGACATCGACGGCGCCTCCGCCAACGAGATCGCCGCGATGCTGTGGCGGGTGAACCGCAAGCCGTTCGAGGTGACGGTGCAGGGGCTCTCCAGTTTCGGCGGCCGCAAGCCGCGCGCCGTGGTTGCCAACATCGCGCCAAGCCGGCCGCTGATCGAGCTGCAGGCCGAGCTGGAGCGGATGATGCAGCGGATCGGGCTCGACCCGGAGGGCCGCAAGTTCGTGCCCCATGTCACCTTGGCGCGGCTGCACGATGCCTCCAGCCAGGATGTCGCCGACTATCTCTCGGTCCGCGGCTATTTCCCGAGCCGGGTGTTCATGGCCGAGCGTTTCGTGCTGTTCTCGTCCCGTGCTTCCACGGGAGGCGGGCCCTATGTCGTCGAGGACGCCTACGATCTGTGCGCCGCCTGAGGTTGCGGCTGACGCGAGCCAGATTGACGGAAGCCAGACGTCGTTAGCCGCGGACTAACTCCCGCGCTGGCGTTTGCGTGCCATATACCACGATCCCACGGCCCGGCTGCATGGCGGCTTCCACCATTTGCGGATTGCATTTTCCGTTAGTCTCATGACCTAGAGTGGGCTCATGCTGTCCACTCCCTCAGACGCGTTCCGCGCGCAATATCAGTCGCTGGTCGACACCGGCGCGATCGAAGCCGATCCGGCCCAGGCCGAGGTCGCTGATGCCCTGGCGGCGCTGGAGCGCCGGCTTTCGACATACAAGCCCGCACGCAAGCAGAGCCTGTTTGGTCGCCTCTTTTCCGACAAGAGCGAGCCGCCGAGCGGCCTCTATGTCCATGGCGAGGTCGGCCGCGGCAAGACCATGCTGATGGACCTGTTCTTCCAGAACTGTCCGGTCGAGCACAAGCGCCGCGCGCATTTCCACGAATTCATGGCCGAGGTGCACGAGCGCATCTACGGCTATCGCCAGAACATCGCGCGCGGCGAACTCGCCGACGCCGACGTTATCGCGCTTACCGCGCAGGCGATCTTCGACCAGGCCTGGCTGCTCTGCTTCGACGAATTCCACGTCACCGACATTGCCGACGCGATGATCCTGGGTCGGCTGTTCGCCAAACTGTTCGAACTCGGCACAGTCGTGGTCGCGACCTCCAACGTCGCGCCGGAGGATCTCTACAAAGGCGGCCTCAACCGCGCATTGTTCCTGCCCTTCATCAAGCAGATCGCCGATCACATGGATGTGGCACGGCTGGATGCGCGGACCGACTTCCGGCTGGAGAAGCTGGCCGGCGTGAAGATGTGGCTGGTGCCGGCCGACGCCGCTGCGCGCGCCGCGCTCGACAAGGCCTGGGGGAGGCTGACCGGCAACGCGCCGTGCAAGTCACGCGACATCACCATCAAGGGGCGTCTGCTGCACGTGCCGTGCTCGGCCAATGGCGTCGCCCGCTTCGGATTTGCGGACCTTTGTGAGAAGCCGCTTGCGGCGTCCGACTATCTGCGGCTCGCGCACGACTATCACACCATCCTGGTCGACCACATCCCGGTGATGGACTACGCCGAGCGCAATGCCGCCAAGCGTTTCATTACCTTCATCGACACCTTGTACGACAACGCCGTCAAGCTGATCGCCTCGGCGGATGCGGACCCGATCTCGCTCTATGTCGCCGCCGACGGCATCGAGGCCATGGAGTTCAAGCGCACGTCGTCGCGCCTGATCGAGATGGGCTCGGAGTCCTATCTGGCCCTGCCGCACGGTCGCAAGGACTCGGCCGCTTCCGGGACTTCTACGGGGCTGGTCGAAACCTGACAAACACCGGAGTTCGGCAGCGCCCGGCTCCGGGCACACAGCCGCGAAAAGGCCACGTCAATCATGCTGAAAGGATCATCAGCACCCGTCGCCCGGTCCTGATCGAAATCAAGGCACGCCCGTCAATTGGCCATAGCGTGACTTGAACGGCCCGGGCGAAAGGGATAACCACCCACTCGACTTTTCAACCTCCCCACCCCTTCGGGTTCAAAGGAAAATTTGCCATGGCGCGCGACAAGATTGCTTTGATTGGCTCCGGTCAGATCGGCGGAACGCTGGCTCACCTCGTCGGCCTCAAGGAGCTCGGCGATGTCGTGATGTTCGACATTGCCGAAGGCGTTCCGCAGGGCAAGGCACTCGACATCGCGCAGTCCTCACCGGTCGACGGCTTCGATGCCCACTACTCCGGCGCCAACTCCTACGAGGCGCTCGACAACGCCAAGGTGTGCATCGTCACCGCCGGCGTGCCGCGCAAGCCGGGCATGAGCCGCGACGATCTGCTGTCGATCAACCTCAAGGTCATGGAGCAGGTCGGCGCCGGCATCAAGAAGTACGCTCCCGACGCCTTCGTCATCTGCATCACCAACCCGCTCGACGCGATGGTCTGGGCGCTGCAGAAGGCTTCGGGCCTTCCGGCCAAGAAGGTCGTCGGCATGGCCGGCGTGCTCGACAGCGCGCGCTTCCGCTACTTCCTGGCCGATGAGTTCAACGTCTCGGTCGAGGACGTCACCGCCTTCGTGCTCGGCGGCCATGGCGACACGATGGTGCCGCTGACCAAGTACTCCACCGTCGCCGGCATTCCGCTGCCCGACCTCGTCAAGATGGGCTGGACCTCGCAGGCCCGTATCGACGAGATCGTCGACCGCACCCGCAATGGCGGCGCCGAGATCGTCAACCTGCTCAAGACCGGCTCGGCCTACTACGCGCCGGCGGCGTCGGCGATCGCGATGGCCGAGAGCTATCTGCGCGACAAGAAGCGCGTGCTGCCCTGCGCCGCTCACCTCAATGGCGAGTTCGGCGTTAAGGACATGTATGTCGGCGTTCCCGTCGTCATCGGCTCGAAGGGTGTCGAGCGCATCGTCGAGATCGAGCTGGCCGGCAAGGACCGCGAAGCCTTCGACAAGTCGGTCGCCGCTGTCCAGGGCCTGGTCGACGCCTGCAAGAAGATCGCGCCCGACCTGCTCGGCCGCTGAAGGGTGCAGGGCGGGCGGTCAGCCCGCTCCGATGAGTTGCAGGATGCTTGGTATATGGTATACCAAGCATCCGCAAAACACTTTTAGACGTCACCACCCCAGCGGGGGTTCGGGGAGCAAGCGCTTATGAACATTCACGAATATCAGGCCAAGGCACTGCTGCACGAGTTCGGCGTGCCGATTTCCAAGGGCGTGCCGGTTCTCCGTCCGGAGGACTCCGATGCCGCGGCGAAGACGCTCGGCGGTCCGGTCTGGGTCGTGAAGAGCCAGATCCACGCCGGCGGCCGTGGCAAGGGCAAGTTCAAGGAGGCCTCGGCCGGCGACAAGGGCGGCGTCCGCCTTGCCAAGTCGATCGACGAGGTCAATGCGTTCGCCAAGCAGATGCTCGGCGCGACCCTGGTGACCGTGCAGACCGGCCCGGACGGCAAGCAGGTCAACCGCCTCTACATCGAGGACGGCTCGGACATCGACAAGGAATTCTATCTGTCGCTGCTGGTCGACCGCGAGACCTCGAAGGTCGCGTTCGTGGTGTCGACCGAAGGCGGCGTCAACATCGAGGACGTCGCGCACAGCACGCCTGAGAAGATCATCACCTTCTCGGTCGACCCGGCCACCGGCGTCATGGGCCATCACGGCCGCGCCGTCGCCAAGGCGCTGAAGCTCACCGGCGACCTCGCCAAGCAGGCCGAGAAGCTCACGACCCAGCTCTACACCGCGTTCGTCGCCAAGGACATGGCGATGCTCGAGATCAACCCGCTGGTCGTGACCAAGCAGGGCCAGCTCCGCGTTCTCGACGCCAAGGTGTCGTTCGACTCCAACGCGCTGTTCAAGCATCCGGAAGTCGTCGCGCTGCGCGACGAGACGGAAGAGGACGCCAAGGAGATCGAGGCCTCCAAGTACGACCTCAACTACGTCGCGCTCGACGGCACCATCGGCTGCATGGTCAACGGCGCCGGCCTCGCCATGGCGACGATGGACATCATCAAGCTCTACGGCATGGAGCCCGCCAACTTCCTCGACGTCGGCGGCGGCGCCAGCAAGGAGAAGGTCGCGGCGGCCTTCAAGATCATCACCGCCGACCCGAACGTGAAGGGCATCCTGGTCAACATCTTCGGCGGCATCATGAAGTGCGATGTCATCGCCGAGGGCGTCGTGGCCGCGGTGAAGGAAGTCGGCCTGAAGGTGCCGCTGGTGGTGCGCCTCGAAGGCACCAATGTCGATCTCGGCAAGAAGATCATCAGCGAGTCCGGTCTGAACGTGCTGCCCGCCGACAATCTCGACGACGCCGCGCAGAAGATCGTCAAGGCCGTCAAGGGAGGCTGAGCGCCGGTTCTGGCGCTCGCTTCGTCCTCACCGCAACGCTTTTAGAGAAAGCACGATGTCCATTCTCATCGACAAGAACACCAAGGTCATCTGCCAGGGCTTCACTGGCAAGAACGGCACCTTCCACTCCGAGGCGGCGATCGCCTACGGCACCAAGATGGTCGGCGGCACCTCGCCGGGCAAAGGCGGCTCGACCCATCTCGGCCTGCCCGTGTTCGACACCGTGAAGGAGGCCCGCGAGGCCACCGGCGCCGACGCCTCGGTGATCTACGTGCCGCCGCCGGGCGCGGCCGATGCGATCTGCGAGGCGATCGACGCGGAAGTGCCGCTCATCGTCTGCATCACCGAGGGCATCCCGGTGCTGGACATGGTCCGCGTCAAGCGCTCGCTCGTGGGCTCCAAGTCGCGCCTGATCGGGCCGAACTGCCCGGGCGTCATGACCGCCGGCGAGTGCAAGATCGGCATCATGCCGGCCAACATCTTCAAGCCCGGCTCGGTCGGCATCGTGTCGCGCTCCGGCACCCTGACCTATGAAGCCGTGTTCCAGACCACCTCCGAGGGCCTCGGCCAGACCACCGCGGTCGGCATCGGCGGCGACCCGGTCAAGGGCACCGAGTTCATCGACATGCTCGAGATGTTCCTGGCCGACCCCAAGACCGAGTCGATCATTATGATCGGCGAGATCGGCGGCTCGGCCGAGGAGGACGCGGCGCAGTTCATCAAGGACGAAGCCAAGCGCGGCCGCAAGAAACCGATGGTCGGATTCATCGCCGGCGTCACCGCCCCTCCCGGCCGCCGCATGGGCCATGCCGGCGCGATCATCTCGGGCGGCAAGGGCGATGCCGGATCCAAGACCGCGGCGATGGAAGCCGCTGGTATTACGGTCTCCCCGTCGCCTGCACGCCTCGGCAAGACGCTCGTCGAAAAGTTGAAGTCCTGATTCAGGGTTTAGTACTTTTCGGGGCGCATCTTTACAAAGAATAAGGTAAACCGTCCTAACCCGAGCCTGACCCCTTCCACGGGGTCAGGCATTGCGCCGTTTTTGATGGGCGCATCGAAATTACCAGGACGCTACCATGTCTCGCCAAGATGCGAACGCCGCCTTCGCCCTGTCGTCTTTTCTGCAGGGCACCAATGCCACCTACATCGATGAGATCTACGCGCGCTACGAGAAGGACCCCGCTTCGGTCGACCCGGAGTGGCAGGAGTTCTTCAAGAGCCTGAAGGACGCGCCGGCCGACGTTCAGAAGAACGCCTCGGGCCCCTCCTGGGTGCGCAGCAACTGGCCGGTCTCCCCTCGCGACGAATTGACCTCGGCTCTGGACGGCAACTGGGCCGTGGTCGAGAAGAAGGTCGGCGAGAAGATCGCGGCCAAGGCCCAGACCAAGGGCGTCGAATTGTCGCCGGCCGACGTCAACCAGGCCACCCGCGACTCTGTCCGCGCGTTGATGCTGATCCGCGCCTACCGCATGCGTGGCCACTTTCACGCCAAGCTCGACCCGCTCGGCATCGAGGCGCCGAAGAATCGCGAGGAGCTCGACCCGCGCTCCTACGGCTTCACCGAAGCCGATTACGACCGCAAGATCTTCCTCGATCACGTGCTCGGCCTCGAATACGGCTCGCTGCGCGAGATCGTCGCGATCTGCGAGCGCACCTACTGCCAGACGCTCGGCGTCGAGTTCATGCACATCTCGAACGCCGCGCAGAAGGCCTGGATTCAGGAGCGCATCGAGGGGCCGGACAAGGAGATCTCGTTCACCCGCGAGGGCCGTCGCGCCATCCTGCAGAAGCTGGTCGAGGCCGAGGGCTTTGAGAAGTTCTGCGACGTCAAGTTCACCGGCACCAAGCGCTTCGGCCTCGACGGCGGCGAGTCGCTGATCCCGGCGCTGGAGCAGATCATCAAGCGCGGCGGCAATCTCGGCGTGAAGGAGATCGTGCTCGGCATGCCGCATCGCGGCCGCCTCAACGTCCTCACCCAGGTCATGGGCAAGCCGCACCGCGCGCTGTTTCATGAGTTCAAGGGCGGCTCGGCCAATCCCGACGCGGTCGAGGGTTCGGGCGACGTCAAGTATCACCTCGGCGCCTCGTCGGACCGCGAGTTCGACGGCAACCGCATCCATCTGTCGCTGACCGCCAACCCGTCGCATCTCGAGATCGTCGACCCCGTGGTGCTCGGCAAGGTCCGCGCCAAGCAGGACCAGCACGGCGATCCGCCCGACATGCGCATCTCGGTGCTGCCGCTCTTGATGCATGGCGACGCGGCCTTTGCCGGCCAGGGCGTCGTGGCCGAGTGCTTCGCGCTGTCCGACCTGAAGGGCTACCGGACAGGTGGCTCGATTCATTTCATCGTGAACAACCAGATCGGCTTCACGACCTATCCGCGCTACTCGCGCTCGTCGCCGTATCCGTCCGACGTTGCCAAGATGATCGACGCGCCGATCTTCCACGTGAACGGCGACGATCCGGAAGCGGTGGTGTTCGCGGCCAAGGTCGCGATCGAGTTCCGGCAGAAATTCCACAAGCCGGTCGTGATCGACATGTTCTGCTATCGCCGGCATGGCCACAACGAAGGTGACGAGCCCGCGTTCACCCAGCCGGTGATGTACAAGAAGATCGCCGGCCATGCGACGACCCTGGAGATCTACTCCAAGCGCCTGGTCGCCGAGAGCGTGATGACCGAGGGCGAGGTCGACAAGGCCAAGGCCGACTGGCGCGCCCGTCTCGACGCCGAGTTCGAGGCCGGCACGTCCTATCGTCCGAACAAGGCCGATTGGCTCGACGGCAAGTGGGCGGGCTTGAAGTCCGCCGACCAGGAAGAAGAAGCGCGCCGCGGCGTCACCGGTGTCGAGATCGACCGTCTCAAGGAGATCGGCCGCAAGATCACCAAGGTGCCGGACGGCTTCCGCCTGCACCGCACGATCCAGCGCTTCCTCGAGAACCGCGCCAAGGCGATCGACAGCGGCATCGGGCTCGACTGGGCCACGGGCGAAGCTCTGGCCTATTGCTCGCTCCTGCTCGAAGGTCACAAGGTGCGCCTGTCGGGCCAGGATTGCGAGCGCGGCACGTTCTCGCAGCGCCATTCGGTGCTGATCGACCAGGAGGACGAGAGCCGCTACACGCCGTTCAACCATCTGGCGCCCGAACAGGGCCACTTCGAGGTCATCAACTCGCTGCTCTCGGAAGAAGCCGTGCTCGGCTTCGAATACGGCTATTCGCTCGCCGAGCCGAATGCCCTGACGCTCTGGGAAGCGCAGTTCGGCGACTTCGCCAACGGCGCCCAGGTGCTGTTCGACCAGTTCATCTCGTCCGGCGAGCGCAAATGGCTGCGCATGTCCGGTCTCGTCTGCCTGCTGCCGCACGGCTATGAGGGCCAGGGTCCGGAGCATTCGTCGGCCCGTCTCGAGCGCTATCTGCAGATGTGCGCCGAGGACAACATGCAGGTGGTCTACCCGACCACGCCGGCTAACTACTTCCACGTGCTGCGCCGTCAGTTGCATCGCGAGATCCGCAAGCCGCTGATCGTGATGACGCCGAAGTCGCTGCTGCGCCACAAGCGCGCGGTGTCGCGGCTCGAGGAACTGGCCAAGGGCACGACGTTCCACCGCATCCTGTACGATGACGCCCAGATGCAGGCGGACGACAAGACCAAGCTGGTGCCGGACGATCAGATCCGCCGCATCGTGCTGTGCTCGGGCAAGGTCTATTACGACCTTTATGACGAGCGCGAGAAGCGCGGGCTGAACGACGTCTATCTGATGCGCATCGAGCAGCTCTATCCGGTGCCGCTCAAGGCGCTGGTCGTCGAGCTCGGTCGCTTCAAGAATGCCGAGGTCGTGTGGTGCCAGGAAGAGCCGCGCAACATGGGCGCCTGGCACTTCATCGAGCCGTATCTCGAATGGGTGCTGAACCAGACCGGCGGTAAGAGCAAGCGTCCGCGCTATGCCGGCCGCGCCGCGTCGGCTGCGACTGCCACGGGCCTGATGTCCAAGCACCTCGCCCAGCTCAAGGCGCTGCTCGACGAAGCCCTGAACTGAACCTGCCTTTGAAGGCGCCCCGCAGATCCTTGCGGGGCGCAAGTACCAGTCCATCGCGTTGATTGTCCGTGTCGCATCGCTTGCTCGCCGCAAGGCGATGGCGGACGGGCTGTATGACCGCACGGGTTATTGAGGATAGAGACCATGACTGAAATTCGCGTTCCGACGCTCGGTGAATCCGTCACCGAAGCCACCATCGGCCGCTGGTTCAAGAAGGCGGGCGACGCCGTCGCCGTCGACGAGCCGCTCGTCGAGCTCGAGACCGACAAGGTGACCATCGAGGTGCCCGCGCCGTCGGCCGGCACGCTCGGCGAGATCATCGCCAAGGACGGCGAGACCGTCGCCGTCGGCGCGCTGCTCGGCCAGATCAATGATGGCGCCGTCGCCGCCAAGCCGGCCGCCGCTGCTCCCGCGCCGGCTCCGGCGAAGCCTGCGGCTGCTCCGGCCGCCGCGCCCACGCCCGCCAAGGCGCTGCCTGCCGATACGCCGCAGGCGCCGTCGGTGCGCAAGCTCTCGGCCGAGAGCGGCGTCGATGCCACCACCGTTCCGGGCTCCGGCAAGGACGGCCGCGTCACCAAGGGCGACATGCTGGCCGCGATCGAGCGCGCCGCCTCGGCGCCGACCCCGGTCAATCAGCCGGCCGCCGCCGTGCAGGTGCGTGCGCCGTCGCCGGCCGATGACGCCGCCCGCGAAGAGCGCGTCAAGATGACCCGGCTGCGCCAGACCATCGCGCGCCGCCTCAAGGACGTGCAGAACACCGCGGCGATGCTGACGACCTTCAACGAGGTCGACATGACCAACGTCATGGCGCTGCGCAGCCAGTACAAGGACGTGTTCGAGAAGAAGCACGGCTCGAAGCTCGGCTTCATGGGCTTCTTCACCAAGGCCGTCGTGCAGGCGCTGAAGGACATCCCGGCCGTCAACGCCGAGATCGACGGCAGCGACCTGATCTACAAGAACTACTACCACATCGGCGTCGCCGTCGGCACCGACAAGGGCCTGGTCGTGCCGGTGGTGCGCGACTGCGACCACAAGTCGATCGCCGACATCGAGAAGGGCATCGCCGATTTCGGCCGCCGCGCCCGTGACGGCCAGCTCAAGATCGACGAGATGCAGGGCGGCACCTTCACGATCACCAATGGCGGCATCTACGGCTCGCTGATGTCTACCCCGATCCTGAACGCGCCGCAGTCGGGCATCCTCGGCATGCACAAGATCCAGGAGCGCCCCGTCGTGGTCGGCGGCAAGATCGAGGTCCGCCCGATGATGTATCTGGCGCTGTCCTACGACCACCGCGTCATCGACGGCAAGGAAGCGGTGACCTTCCTGGTGCGCGTCAAGGAAAGCCTGGAAGATCCGGCGCGGCTGGTTCTGGATCTCTGAGCCGAACAACGACTTGACCACATGAGGCGCGCTTCCCAAGAGCGCGCCTCAAACCTAACGGGGGCCATCATGACCGACAGGGTTGCAGTGATCACCGGCGGCAGCCGCGGCATCGGCCGCGCCACCGCAATCGCCGCCGCGTCGCGCGGCTTCAAGATCGTGGTCGGCTACGCATCCAACGAGGCGGCGGCGCAGAGCACGGTCGCCGCGATCGAGGCCAAGAACGGCAAGGCGATCGCGGTGAAATGCGACGTCGGCCGCGAGCACGACATTCTCGCGCTGTTCAAGGCGGCGGATAAATTCGGGACGCTCGGCGCCCTCATCAACAATGCCGGCATCGTCGGCCCGACGACCCGTGTCGACGAGATGAGCGCGGAACGCATCGAACGCTTGATGGCGGTCAATGTCACCGGCAGCATTCTCTGCGCAAGAGAGGCCGTGAAGCGGATGTCGACGCGGCATGGCGGGCAGGGTGGTGTCATCATCAACCTGTCGTCGGTCGCGGCCAAGCTGGGCTCGCCCAACACCTATGTCGACTACGCGGCCTCGAAGGGCGCGATCGATTCCTTCACCGTCGGCCTCGGCCACGAGGTTGCGAACGAAGGTATCCGCGTCGCCGCGATCAGGCCCGGCCTGATCGACACCGAAATTCACGCCTCCGGCGGTGAGCCCGATCGCGCGCATCGTCTGGCCCCGCTGGTGCCGATGAAGCGCGTCGGCACCTCCGAGGAAATCGCCAATGCCATCGTCTGGCTGCTGTCGGACGAAGCTTCTTATGTCACTTCGGCCATTCTCGACGTGTCGGGCGGACGCTGACGACCGTCGCTAACCTCTCAGACTACAAGCTTACGGAACATTCGATCATGGCTAACTACGATCTCGTCGTCATCGGCACCGGCCCCGGTGGTTATGTCTGCGCCATCCGCGCAGCGCAGCTCGGCATGAAGGTGGCGGTGGTCGAGAAGAACGCGACCCTCGGCGGCACCTGCCTCAACGTCGGCTGCATGCCCTCGAAGGCGCTGCTGCACGCCTCCGAACTGTTCGAGGAGGCCGGGCACTCCTTCGCCAAGATGGGCATCAAGGTGTCGAAGCCCGAGGTCGATCTGCCTTCGATGATGAACTTCAAGCAGCAGGGCATCGACGGCAACACCAAGGGCGTCGAGTTCCTCATGAAGAAGAACAAGATCGACGTCCTCCAGGGCAAGGGCAAGATCCTGGGCACCGGCAAGGTGCAGGTGACGGCCAAAGACGGCGCTGCGCAGACGGTCGAGACCAAGAACATCGTGATCGCCACCGGCTCGGACATCGCGCGGCTCAAGGGTATCGAGATCGACGAGAAGCGCATCGTGTCGTCGACCGGCGCGCTGGCGCTGGACAAGGTGCCGTCGAGCCTGCTGGTAGTGGGCGCCGGCGTGATCGGGCTCGAACTCGGCTCGGTGTGGCGCCGCCTCGGCGCCAAGGTCACCGTGGTCGAATTCCTCGACCGCATCCTGCCTGGCATGGACCTGGAGATCGCCAAGCAGTTCCAGCGCATCCTCGAAAAGCAGGGCTTTGCGTTCAAGCTCGGCGCCAAGGTCACCGGCGTCGACACCTCGGGCGCGACGCTGTCGGCGACGATTGAGCCGGCGGCCGGTGGTGCGCCTGAAAAGATCGAAGCCGACGTCGTGCTCGTCGCGATCGGCCGCGTGCCCTACACCGACGGCCTCGGTCTGCAGGAGGCGGGCGTGGTGCTCGACAATCGCGGCCGCGTCCAGATCGATCATCATTTCGCGACCAGCGTTCCCGGCGTCTACGCGATCGGCGACGTCGTCGCGGGGCCGATGCTCGCGCACAAGGCCGAGGACGAAGGCGTCGCGTGCGCCGAGATCCTCGCCGGCCAGGCCGGCCATGTGAACTACGACATCATTCCGGGCGTGGTCTACACCACGCCGGAGGTCGCCTCCGTCGGCAAGACCGAGGATGAACTCAAGCAGGCTGGCGTCGCCTATACCGTCGGTAAGTTTCCGTTTACCGCGAACGGCCGTTCCAAGGTCAACCAGACCACTGACGGCTTCGTGAAGATCCTCGCCGATGCGAAGACCGATCGCGTGCTCGGCGCCCACATCATCGGCCGCGAGGCTGGCGAAATGATCCACGAAGCCGCCGTATTGATGGAGTTCGGTGGCTCGGCCGAGGATCTGGCACGCACCTGCCACGCCCATCCGACCCGCTCGGAGGCCGTCAAGGAAGCCGCACTTGCAGTGGGCAAGCGTGCCATCCACATGTGATCGGCGCCCGGTGGGCGTGATCGGCAGGTGCGACAAAATGGCCTGCCGGCCACGCTGAACCAAACGGCAAGATTCGAGGTCGCATGGTCATGGCGGCCTCGCTGCTGAGGCCGGGGCCGAGATGGAGAGCCATGCTGCGCCGCCTGCTTCAGCCGTTCTGGGTCCTGCTTGCGATCATCTTCCTGATCGAAGCCTGGCTGTGGGACCATCTCGAGCCGATCGTGGCGCGCATCGTCGCCGCGATCCCGCTCCGCCGCCTGAAGCTGTGGCTGGCCGCCCGGATCGAGACGCTGTCGCCGGCGCTGACCCTGGTCGTCTTCGCCGTGCCGGTGGTGCTGCTGTTTCCGCTCAAGCTGCTCGGCATGTGGCTGTTGATGCACCATCAGTGGAAGCTGGCGCTGGTCACGATCGTGTTCGGCAAGATGGCCGGTGTCGGCATCACCGCGTTCATCTTCGATGTCACGCGAGCCAAGCTGCTGCAGATGGGCTGGTTCGCCTGGCTCTATGAAGCCGTGCTGACCTTGCGCCGGAAGGCGGCCGAGCTGGTCGACCCGATCAAGCAGCGCGCCCGCGGCATCCTCAACGACCTCATCGGCGGCAACACCGGCGGCTGGTCGTCCCGCGTCATCCGCCAGATCATGCGCTTCCGCCGCAGCGTGCAGGCGCGTTAGCGCTTCTTCATCGTCGCGGCGTCATTCGTCCCACCACGACCACCGTCATTCCGGGGCAATCGTCAGCGCGCAACCGCGCGCTGGCGATTGAACCCCGGAATCTCGAGATTGTTGAAAAAGAATGCCGCGCCACATCGAGATTCCGGGTTCAAGGCCTTTCGGCCTTGCCCCGGAATGACGGTGCTAGCGGCTCTGGGAAAGCGACTGCCTGCCGACCTCAGTGCAGATGAAGCAGATGCGGCTGGAACAGCCCGAGCATCGTCATCGCAATGCCGACCAGCGCGAGCGCGCCGGAGGCCCAGGCGAGCACCAGCATGCCGGTGATGATGGTGGCCGATGCCAGCACGATCCCGATCTGGAAGGCGGCCGACGCGAGCTCGTAGTGGTGATATTTCGCCGTGGCGAGGTCGCGCTCCTCCTCGGCATGCTTGGCGCGGGCGGCGAGCTGCTCGCTGCCTTCGCCGGTCTCCGGCTCGGAGCGATAGCGCGCGGCGTTCTTCTGCCAGTCGTCGATCTGCTTCTGCAGGCTGGCTTTTGTGGCCTCGTCGGGCAGCGCCGGGAGGTTCAGCTTGCCCTGCTCGGCCGCGGTCTGCACCACCGTGCGGCGCACCGTCTTGGCCTGGAAGAACGCCCAGAGATTGGACGCCTCGACGTTCTTGCTGATCGATTCGGTCTGCGCGCCCTTGCCGAGCGTCTCCGACAGCGCCAGGAACAGCGCGATCACCGAGATCAGCAGCGCGATCTTCTTGTTCGAGCCCGATGCGTGCTCGGCGTGCTCCGCATGCTCCATGCTTTCATGTGCGCCCATCTGTTCCCCTCCGGATCGACTGCCGGGACGATTGCCGCAACCGCCGTGGTCGCGCAAGGGAAACGATGTGACGAAACCGTGTCACCGCCGCGGATGTGCTGACGCGTAGACCTGCAGCAGGCGCTCGGAATCGATGCCGGTATAGACTTGCGTGGTCGACAGCGAGGCGTGGCCGAGCAGCTCCTGGATGGCGCGCAGATCGCCGCCGCGGGACAAGAGGTGTGTCGCGAAGGAATGGCGCAGCGCGTGCGGGGTTGCGCTGTCGGGCAGTCCCAGCGCGCCGCGCAGCCGCTCCATCGCGAGCTGGATGATGCGCGGGCTCAAGGGGCCGCCCTTGGCGCCGAGAAACATCGGGCCTTCAGGCGGCAGCGGGTAGGGGCAGAGCCGGGCGTAGTCGTCGATCAGCGCCAGCACGTTCTGCAGCACCGGCACCATCCGGGTCTTGTTGCCCTTGCCGGTCACGATCAGCACGTCGCCTTCGCCGGGCCGAGGCACCTCGCGGCGCTTCAGGCCGAGCGCCTCGGAGATGCGCAGGCCGGAGCCGTACAGCAGCGCCATGACGGCGGCGTCGCGCGCCAGCACCCAGGTCTCGCGGGCCTCGCCGGCGCGCTCGTCCGCGTCAGTGAGCCGCTTGGCGGAGTCCATCGGCAGCGGCTTCGGCAGGCTCTTGGCGATCTTCGGCGCGCGCACGCCGGAGAGGGCGCCGACCTTGCCCTGGCCCTCGCGCTCGAGGAAACGGCCGAACGAGCGCAGGCCGGCCAAGGTCCGCATCAGCGAGCGCCCGGCGATGTCGTCGGCGCGGCGCATCGCCAGGAAGGCTCTGACGTCGGCGGCCTCCAGCGCGGCGAAGCGCGCCAGCGTGACCGGCTCGCCCCAATGAGTGCAGAGGAATTGCAGGCACTGCCGAAGGTCGCGGGCGTAAGCCTCGACCGTCTTCGGAGACAGCCGCCGCTCGCTCTTCAGATGCGCCAGCCACTGCATCATCGCGCGGACGACGCCGTCGTCGGCGCCGATGAGGTCGGGGAGCTCGGACGCGTTGTCAGTCGCTTTTGCCGTCTTTGCCATGGCCTCGTGCTCGCGATTGGATCGGCGTCTGATGGAGCGAAGATCCTCGCGGCGGGCTCGGTCTCAACCTCTCCCCGCCAGGGCGAAGCGAAGCTTCGCTAGGGCGGGGAGAGGTCGGATTGCGAAGATGCAATCCGGGTGAGGGGGGCCTCCGCGGGGACGGTGTGAACCACCCGAGGGGTTGCCCCTCACCCCAACCCTCTCCCCGTAAAGAACGGGGAGAGGGAGCGCACCGGCCTCGCAGCGACAGGCTCGATCCCATCTCTTCGAGTCAGATATATCGCATCGTCGACCTTTACCGTTCGCTAACTTTGCCGGGCGGCTTTCGCTTCCGTCCGCGCAAGGCTATCTCCGCCCCATGAACCGCCCGACCGATCTCTTTCCAGATGCGACCAGCACGGCCGGCGTGGTCGACGTGCTGGTTCCGGTCGCGCTCGATCACACCTATTCGTACCGCGTGCCGCGCGGCATGGCGCTGAAGCCGGGCGACGTGGTCGGCGTGCCGCTGGGCCCGCGCGAGGTTCTGGCGGTGGTGTGGGCGGAGAACGCCAATCCCGATCCGCGGCTGCACAACCGGCTCAAGGACGTCAGCGAGAAGCTCGACGTGCCGCCGCTCAAGCCCGAGCTGCGGTCGCTGGTCGACTGGGTCGCCAATTACACGCTGTCGCCGCGCGGCATGGTGCTGCGGATGTGCCTGCGCATGGGCGAACATCTCGGGCCTGAGCGCGTCCGGCTCGGCGTGCGGCTGGTCGGCGATCCGCCGAAGCGGCTGACGCCGGCGCGGCGGCGGGTGATCGAAGCGGTGTCGGACGGGCTGCTGCACGGCAAGTCCGACCTCGTCCGCGAGATCGGCGTCTCCAGCGGCGTGATCGACGGCCTGGTCGACGAGCGCACCCTCACGGTCGAGGCGATGCCGCGCGCATTGCCGCCTCCGACGCCCGACCCGTCCTTCGCCCAACCGGAGTTTTTCGATGCCCAACTCGTCGGCGTCGAGGCGATGCGCGAACTGGCTGCCAATGGCGGCTTCCAGGTCGCGCTGCTCGACGGCGTCACCGGCTCCGGCAAGACCGAGGTGTATTTCGAGGCCGTCGCCGAGACCGTCCGCCGCGGCCGCCAGTCGTTGATCCTGATGCCGGAGATCGCGCTCACCGGGCAATTCCTCGATCGTTTCTCGCGCCGCTTCGGCGTCCGCCCGCTGGAATGGCATTCCGAGCTGACGCCGCGCACGCGCCAGCGCAATTGGGCGGCGATCGCCGCCGGCGAGGCCCCGGTCGTGGTCGGCGCGCGCTCGGCGCTGTTTTTGCCCTATGCCGATCTCGGCCTCGTGGTTGTCGATGAGGAGCACGACCAGGCCTATAAGCAGGACGAGGGCGCGCATTACCACGCCCGCGACATGGCCGTGGTGCGCGGCCACATCGCCAAATTCCCGGTCGTGCTGGCCTCCGCCACGCCCTCGGTGGAGACCGAGGTCAATGCCCGCAAGGGCCGCTACCAGCGCGTGGCGCTGCCGTCGCGCTTCGGCGGCCAGCACATGCCGCATATCGAAGCCATTGACCTGCGCCGCGAGCCGCCGCCGCGCGGCCGCTACATCTCGCCGCGACTGGCGGGCCATATCCGCACCGCGATCGAGCGCGGCGAGCAGGCGCTGCTGTTTCTGAACCGCCGCGGCTATGCGCCGCTAACCTTGTGCCGCGCCTGCGGCCACCGCTTCGCCTGCACGATCTGCGACGCCTGGCTGGTCGATCACCGCTTCCGCCAGCGGCTGGTCTGCCATCACTGCGGGTTCTCGATGGCGAGGCCGCCGACCTGTCCGCACTGCGCGGCCGAGGAATCCCTGGTCGCCGTCGGGCCCGGCGTCGAACGGCTGCAGGAGGAAGCGGCGGCGCTGTTTCCGGACGCCCGCAGCATGGTGCTGTCGAGCGACCTGATCACCTCAATCGAGACCATGCGCGCCGAGCTGACCGAGATCGCGGAAGGCAAGGTCGATCTGATCATCGGCACCCAGCTCGTCGCCAAGGGCCACAATTTCCCGCGGCTCAATCTGGTCGGCGTGGTCGACGCCGATCTCGGCCTGGGCAATGGCGATCCGCGCGCCGCCGAGCGCACCTGGCAGCTGCTGAACCAGGTGATCGGCCGCGCCGGCCGCGAGCAGGGCCGGGGCCGCGGCTATCTGCAGACCCACCAGCCCGAGCATCCCGTGATGAAGGCGCTGATCGCCTGCGACCGCGAGGCGTTCTACACCAGCGAGATCGACGCCCGCGAACGCACCGGCTATCCGCCGTTCGGACGGCTGGCGAGCCTGATCATCTCGGCCGGCGACCGGCCCACGGCGGAAGGCTTCGCCCGACGGCTGGTGGCCTCGGCGCCGCGCGAGGAGGGCGTGCTGCTGCTCGGCCCGGCCGAGGCGCCGCTGGCCGTGATCAAGGGCCGCTACCGTTTCCGGCTGCTGCTCAAATCGGCGCGCAATTTCGATCTGTCAGATTACTTACGCCACTGGCTGGCGCATGCCGAGAAGCCCAAGGGCAATCTCAAGCTCGAGGTCGACGTCGACCCGCAGAGCTTTCTGTAGCGGTTGGCACCGCTCTCTCCGCCGTCATTGCGAGGAGCGCAGCGACGAAGCAATCCAGAGTTCCGACGAGGCTCCTGGATTGCTTCGCTGCGCTCGCAATGACGCGCGGATGGATAGCTGGCTTACGACACGACCTCGGCCGTGACGCGGCCGACGCCGGAGCGGGTCAAGCCGATGGCGCGGGCGGCGCCGGTCGAGAGGTCGAGCACACGGCCGCGGATGAAGGGGCCACGATCATTGACGGTCACGATGACGCTGTTGCCGCCATGGGTGACGCGCAGCTTGGTGCCGAACGGCAGCGAGCGGTGGGCGCAGGTCATGGCGTTGGCGTTCATGCGCTGGCCGGAGGCGGTGCGGCTGCCGGACTCGTTGCCGTAGTAGGACGCCATGCCGGAGAAGGTGCGGCCGGTGCCGGAGGTCGGCGCCACCGAGGCGTTGGAATTCATCCAGGACGAGTTGTTGTTCGACCAGCCGTTCGAAAAGGAATCTGCCGCGGGCTGAGCGGCCTGGCGCGCGTGATGATGATGGTGGTGTCGCGCGTGATGATGGTGATGCCTGGAGCGGGCCGAGGCTTCTGTCGCGGTGCCACCGACGATCAGCGTGACGGCAACGGCGAGCGCGGTACGCGAGCCGGCAATCTTGCCAGCCGAGAGGTTCTTCAGTTTCAGCATCTAGATCAGTCCCTCGAAACAGTATTGCTGCCTTCTGCAGCCAGTGGACCCCCGTCAGGTATTGAGGCGCGCGCCGTTTGATGGCGCAATGAGGCACGAATGGGGCAGTAGAAATTGTTCCGTTCGTCTCGAATTATCTTGAGACCAGCGTTCTTCATCACGGAAAATTCCGTAATCAGGTCACTTAACACTTCATTAACTAATTAATACTTCAGATTACTGTTGAGTTAAGTTCTCATTGAGTTTGATAGCCTCTTGACAAGTAATCCCGGCGGAAGCGGCTCGGCTGGCCGCGCCTCTACCCAAGCACCATGCAAGGCCAAACCGGCATAGCGGCCATGCAGCAACAGTTGGAACAGGGTTCAGGGAAATCGGTATCGAGGTCGGGTCCCGCTGGCCCCCGCGAGGGAGACCCAATTCCCTGCTCGCGCCGTGCGCTTGCGCCGCGGCAACAACGTGCCGAATAGCGGGCCACCGCTTGTTGCGGCTGCGCGTACGCTATGTTAGCAAAGCGCCGCTTTTCGTGATCAAGCCGCTCCCGCGGCGATCGAAAATCAAAGTCCTGCTTGAATTCCAAGGGCTTAACTGGTTTGCACCGCAGCGGTGCGCCGGTTTCCCTCTTGTGGGTTGGGCACTTATATAAAGAGCGCGCCTGTGGCTGCTGAAGATCCCTCCGTGTCCGGTGTGTCCGGTCGTTATGCGACGGCCCTGTTTGATCTGGCCCGTGACGAAAAGTCCGTCGATGCGGTCAAGGCCGATCTCGACAAGTTCAATGCCCTTCTCGACGAGAGCGCCGACCTGAAGCGTCTTGTCCGCAGCCCGGTGTTCGGCGCGGACACGCAGCTCAAGGCGCTCAATGCCGTGCTCGACAAGGCCGGTATCGGCGGCGTCGCCGCGAACGTCCTGCGGGTGCTGACCACCAACCGCCGCCTGTTCGCAGTCGCCGACGTGATTCGCGCCTTCAACGCGCTGGTCGCCAAGTACAAGGGTGAGGCCACGGCCGACGTCACCGTCGCCGAGCCGCTCTCCGACAAGAATCTCGACGCCTTGAAGGCCTCACTGAAGACGGTGACCGGCAAGGACGTTGCGCTCAACGTGAAAGTGGATCCAGCGATCATCGGCGGGCTCGTCGTCAAGCTCGGCAGCCGGATGATCGACAGTTCGCTTCGCACCAAACTCAACTCGATCAAGCACGCGATGAAAGAGGCAGGCTGATGGACATCCGCGCCGCGGAAATTTCCGCGATCCTCAAGGACCAGATCAAGAATTTCGGGCAGGAAGCCGAAGTCACCGAAGTCGGGCAGGTGCTGTCCGTCGGTGACGGTATCGCCCGCGTCTACGGTCTCGACAACGTCCAGGCCGGTGAAATGGTCGAGTTCGAGAACGGCACCCGCGGCATGGCGCTGAACCTCGAGACCGACAACGTCGGCGTCGTCATCTTCGGTGCCGACCGCGAGATCAAGGAAGGCCAGACCGTCAAGCGCACCCGCGCCATCGTGGACGCGCCGGTAGGCAAGGGCCTGCTCGGCCGCGTCGTCGACGCTCTCGGCAACCCGATCGACGGCAAGGGCCCGATCCAGTTCACCGAGCGCAAGCGCGTGGACGTCAAGGCGCCGGGCATCATTCCGCGCAAGTCGGTCAACGAGCCGATGGCCACCGGCCTGAAGGCGATCGACGCGCTGATCCCGATCGGCCGCGGCCAGCGCGAGCTGATCATCGGCGACCGTCAGACCGGCAAGACCGCCATCGCGCTCGACACCATCCTGAACCAGAAGCCGCTCAACGCCCAGCCTGACGAGAAGATCAAGCTGTACTGCGTCTACGTGGCCGTCGGTCAGAAGCGTTCGACCGTCGCCCAGTTCGTGAAGGTGCTCGAAGAGCAGGGCGCGCTGGAATATTCGATCGTGGTCGCCGCGACCGCGTCCGATCCGGCCCCGATGCAGTACCTCGCGCCGTTCACCGGCTGCACCATGGGCGAGTACTTCCGCGACAACGGCATGCATGCCGTCATCATCTATGACGATCTGTCGAAGCAGGCCGTCGCCTACCGCCAGATGTCGCTGCTGCTGCGCCGTCCGCCGGGCCGCGAAGCCTATCCGGGCGACGTGTTCTATCTGCACTCCCGCCTGCTCGAGCGCGCGGCGAAGCTGAACGAGACCCAGGGCGCCGGTTCGCTGACCGCCCTGCCGGTCATCGAAACCCAGGCCAACGACGTGTCGGCCTACATCCCGACCAACGTCATCTCGATCACCGACGGCCAGATCTTCCTGGAGACCGACCTGTTCTTCCAGGGCATCCGCCCCGCGGTGAACGTCGGTCTGTCGGTGTCGCGCGTCGGCTCGTCGGCGCAGACCAAGGCGATGAAGAAGGTCGCCGGCAAGATCAAGGGCGAGCTGGCGCAGTACCGCGAAATGGCGGCCTTCGCGCAGTTCGGCTCCGACCTCGACGCCGCCACCCAGCGCCTGTTGAACCGCGGTTCGCGCCTGACCGAGCTCTTGAAGCAGCCGCAGTTCTCGCCGCTGAAGATGGAAGAGCAGGTCTGCGTGATCTGGGCCGGCACCAACGGCTTCCTCGACGGTCTTCCGCTCAACAAGGTCCGTGCCTTCGAGGACGGCCTGCTGTCGCTGCTGCGTGGCAAGCATGCCGATCTCCTGAACACGATCCGCGACACGCGCGATCTGTCGGATGACAGCGCGGCCAAGCTGAAGGCCGCGGTGGAAGGCTTCGCCAAGACCTTCTCCTGATCGGATCAGGAGGCGGTGGCCGGGCGACCGGCCACCCACGTCTTTCCGACGTGGACCAAGACGTCACGCCAGGCACACGGCCTGGCGCTTGAGATTTAGATGGGTTGAGCGGCCGGGTCCTTTCGTGATCGGCCGCCGGGGTGAGCTAAACGAGCCATGGCGTCACTGAAAGATATGCGGGTCCGCATCGCCTCGACCAAGGCGACGCAGAAGATCACCAAGGCCATGCAGATGGTCGCTGCCTCCAAGCTGCGCCGCGCGCAGCTCGCGGCCGAGGCGGCGCGTCCCTATGCCGAGAAGATGGACGCGGTCATCTCGAATATCGCGGCCGCCTCCGCCGGCTCGCCGGCGAGCTCGAAGCTGCTGGCCGGCACCGGCCGTGATCAGGTCCATCTGCTGCTGGTCTGCACCGGCGAGCGCGGCCTGTCCGGCGCGTTCAACTCGTCGATCGTGCGCTTGGCACGCGAGCGCGCGCTGGCCCTGATGAACCAGGGCAAGGAAGTGAAGTTCTTCTGTGTCGGCCGCAAGGGTTATGAGCAACTGCGCCGCCAGTTCGAGAAGCAGATCATCGCCCATGTCGACCTGCGCTCGGTGCGCCAGATCGGCTTCGTCAACGCCGAGGACATCGCCAAGCAGGTGATCTCCCGCTTCGACGCCGGCGAGTTCGACGTCTGCACGCTGTTCTATTCGCGCTTCAAGTCGGTGATCGCGCAGATCCCGACCGCGCAGCAGATCATCCCGCTGGTCGTCGAGGCGCCTGCCGCCAATGCCGCGCCGGTCGCGCTCTACGAGTACGAGCCGGAGGAGGACGAGATCCTGTCCGCGCTGCTGCCGCGCAACGTCGGCGTCCAGATCTTCCGCGCGCTGCTCGAGAACAACGCCTCGTTCTACGGCGCGCAGATGTCGGCGATGGACAACGCCACGCGCAACGCCGGCGAGATGATCCGCAAGCAGACGCTGGTCTACAACCGCACGCGTCAGGCGATGATCACCAAGGAACTGATCGAAATCATTTCGGGCGCCGAGGCGGTCTGACCGCGCAGCGCCCGCTGGAAGACAACACGTTCAATATTCGCGGTCCAAAGGACCGCGCCTGAAATTCGGATCGTAAGGAGAGAGATGAGATGGCTACCGCAGCCAACCAGATCGGTCGCGTCACCCAGGTGATCGGCGCTGTCGTCGACGTTCAGTTCGAAGGTCACCTGCCCGCAATTCTCAACTCGCTGGAAACGAAGAACGGCGGCAACCGCCTCGTGCTCGAGGTCGCGCAGCATCTCGGTGAGTCCACCGTGCGCGCGATCGCGATGGACACGACCGAGGGTCTCGTCCGTGGCCAGGAAGTGACCGATACCGGCGCCCCGATCCGCGTTCCCGTCGGCGAAGGCACGCTCGGCCGCATCATCAACGTCATCGGCGAGCCGATCGACGAAGCCGGCCCGGTGAAGGCCGACAACGTCCGCGCCATCCACCAGGAAGCGCCGTCCTATACCGACCAGTCGACCGAGGCCGAGATCCTGGTCACCGGCATCAAGGTCGTCGACCTCCTCGCTCCCTACGCCAAGGGCGGCAAGATCGGCCTGTTCGGCGGCGCCGGCGTCGGCAAGACCGTGCTGATTCAGGAGCTGATCAACAACGTCGCCAAGGCGCACGGTGGTTACTCGGTGTTCGCCGGCGTGGGTGAGCGTACCCGCGAGGGCAACGACCTCTATCACGAATTCATCGAGTCCAAGGTCAACGCCGATCCGCACAACCCGGATCCGAGCGTGAAGTCGAAGTGCGCGCTGGTGTTCGGCCAGATGAACGAGCCGCCGGGCGCCCGCGCCCGCGTCGCGCTCACCGGTCTGACCATCGCGGAAGACTTCCGCGACAAGGGTCAGGACGTGCTGTTCTTCGTCGACAACATCTTCCGCTTCACCCAGGCCGGCTCGGAAGTGTCGGCGCTGCTCGGCCGCATCCCGTCGGCGGTGGGTTACCAGCCGACGCTCGCCACCGACATGGGCGCGCTGCAGGAGCGCATCACCACCACGACCAAGGGCTCGATCACCTCGGTGCAGGCCATCTACGTGCCGGCCGACGACTTGACCGACCCGGCGCCGGCGACCTCGTTCGCGCACTTGGACGCGACCACCACGCTGTCGCGCTCGATCGCCGAAAAGGGCATCTACCCGGCCGTCGACCCGCTCGACTCCACCTCGCGCATGCTCTCCCCGCTGGTCGTCGGCGAGGAGCACTACGCGGTCGCCCGTCAGGTGCAGCAGGTGCTCCAGCGCTACAAGGCGCTGCAGGACATCATCGCCATCCTGGGCATGGACGAGCTGTCGGAAGAGGACAAGCTGACCGTGGCGCGCGCCCGCAAGGTCGAGCGCTTCATGTCGCAGCCGTTCCACGTCGCCGAAATCTTCACGGGATCGCCGGGCAAGTTCGTCGAGCTCGCTGACACCATCAAGGGCTTCAAGGGCCTGGTGGAAGGCAAGTACGACCACCTGCCGGAGGCTGCCTTCTACATGGTCGGCACCATCGAAGAGGCGGTTGAGAAGGGCAAGAAGCTGGCCGCCGAGGCGGCCTAAGCGACTGGCGAAAGGGGAGGAGCGAATAAGTCTATTCGCTGCTCCCTTCGCAACTCGCTCTTCGCCACTCGCTATCAGCAGGTTCTCTCATGGCAACTTTCCACTTCGATCTCGTCTCGCCGGAAAAGATCGCCTTCTCGGGCGAGGTCGACCAGGTCGACGTTCCCGGCGAACAGGGTGATTTCGGCGTCCTCGCCGGCCACGCGCCGTTCGTCGCCACCCTGCGTCCGGGCATTCTGACCGTGACCACGGGCGGAACGCAGCAGAAGATCATCGTGCTCGGCGGCCTCGCCGAGATCTCGGAGAAGGGTCTCACCATCCTCGCCGACGTCGCGACGTCTCTGAAGGATCTGGACCACACCGCGTTCGCGGCCGAGATCTCCGGCATGGAAGCGAAGCTGAACGAGAAGCAGGGCAACGAGCTCGATCGCGCGATCGAGCGGCTCGATCACTTCAAGACGATCCAGCAGCAGCTCAACTCCACGGCGCTGCACTGATCGATCAGCGACATCTGAACGAATGTTCATGGCCGGGCTCTGCCCGGCCATTTTCGTCTGCGGGCTCGAACGCGCCGCAGCGACGGATGACTACTTCAAGGGAAGCCGGTTGCGCGGCCGCCGATCCGGCGGCATTCTCCCGGCCGTTCGGATGAGCGTGGTGAGATGGCAGGGCAGATCGTCTTGAAGCGCAAGATCGCGGCGATTTTCGCCGCCGATATTGCCGGCTATTCGCGCCTCGTTGCCGAGGATGAGGAGGAGACGCTGCGGCGTCTCGCGGCCTATCGCGAGGTGGTCGACGACTTCATCGCCCGCGCCGGCGGCCGCATCTTCAACACCGCCGGTGATGCCGTACTGGCGGAGTTTCCGAGCGCGGTCGAGGCCGTGCGCTGCGCGATCGACATCCAGGAGAGCCTGCGGACGCGCAACATGGCGTTCCCGCCGAACCGGCAGATGAGCTACCGCATCGGCATCACGATCGGCGATGTCGTCGAGCGCGACGGCGATCTGCTCGGCGATGGCGTCAACATCGCCGCCAGGCTCGAGGGGCTCGCCGATGTCGGCGGCATCTGCATCTCGCGCGCGGTGCATGAGCAGGTCGCCAACAAGCTGTCGGTGCAGTTCGCCGACATGGGCGCGCGCGAGGTCAAGAACATCCCGACGCCGGTGCACGCCTATCGCGTCGCGATGCGCCGGGAGGACGGGACCTACGCGCCGCTGAAGGACAAGAGCGCGCCCGGGTCATTCGGCAAGCGCCTGCTTCAGGCCGGTGTCGCCGTCGTGGTGCTGATGGTGGCCGTCGGCGTAGGCACCGCGCTCTACCTCGATCACCGCGATCCGAAGCCCGCGCAGCGCGATGCGGCCAAAGCCGCGGCCGAGGCGCTGTCGCGGCTGTCGGCGACGCCGACATCATCCGGGCAACCGTCAGCCTCGGCATCGCCATCGGCGGAGCCGTCGGCCTCGCCGAGTAGCGCGCAGGCCACGCCTTCGCCCCAGCCGCAACAATCGTCTCAGACCGGCCCCGTCGTGGCTGCGGAGAAGTTCGCCGCCGATGCCGTGCCGTTCGTCAGCGAGCGCACCCGCATTGCGCTGGCGCGCGACTACGCACCGGCCCAGGGCTACAAGGCGTTCGCGACCACGATCAACGGCGTCAGCGCCTACGTCACCGGACAGGCCAGCGAAGAGGCGGCCAAGACCGCGGCGCTGGAGCAGTGTCACCAGCGCGCCGAAACGTCGAACGGCCCGCGCAAATGCGAGCTCTATGCGGTCGGAGACACGGTCGTCTATGCGCACAGCAAGCCGCCGATGCCGCCACTTCCCTGGGTGCGGCACGATCCCGCCACGGAGCGTGCGTTCAGCGCGGCGGAGATGCCGCTGGTGCGCGACACCGGCCGCGCCCGCCTGGACGCGAACTACACGGCTGCGCGGCGCACCAAGGCGATCGCGCTCGGGCCCGGCGGCCAGTTCTTCTACAGCGTCGGCGGCGACCTCGTGGACGACGTGGTCCGGCGCAATCTCGAAGCCTGCGGGGCGCAGGCCGGCACGGCGTGCCTGATCGTCGCGCTCGACGATGCCTTCGTGGTGCCGGTGCCGGCGGTGATGAAGGCGACCGGCTTCTTCCACGCTGCCAGCCATACGGCGATTGCGGCCGAGTCCCGCGACGAGGTCGCGCGACGCCTCGCCGCCGCAACGTCCGGCTGGAACGCCATCGCGGTCGGCACCGCCGGTCACCCCGGCTACGGCCTCAACGGCGACCGCGAGGAAACCGCGATCGGCGGCGCGCTGGCCGACTGCGCCACCCGCGACAGCGACTGCCGCATCATCGCGATCGGCCCGTTCACGGTGGAAGATAATTAGGCGGGACTCTCTCCGCCGTCATTCCGGGGCATCGCGCAGCGATGAGCCCGGAATCCATAACCACGAGCGGAAGTCGTCTCCACGACAAGCGCGACATCCGTCTCGCGCCTCAGAACATCCTGTGGCTATGGATTCCGGGCTCGCGCTACGCGCGCCCCGGAATGACGTATGGAGAGAGCCTGCGCTCCTCAGCCAAGGAACTATCAATCGACAGCCTTAGCTAGCGAGATGCGCAAACGCCTGCGCCACGGCGCGGTACACCTCGCGGCGGAACGGCACCACCAGCTCCGGCACGCGCGCCAGCTTCTCCCAGCGCCAGGCGTCGAACTCGGCCGGCATGCCGTTGCGCGGCGTCACCGGGTCGATGTCGCTCTCGCTGCCGGTGAAGCGCATGGCGAACCATTTCTGGCGCTGGCCGCGGAAGCCGGCGAGGCGGTGGTTGGGATCCTCGAACGGCGGAAATTCGTAAGTCAGCCAGTCGGTCTCGGCGAGGATGTCGGCGTCGCGGATGCCGGTCTCCTCCCACAGCTCGCGCCGCGCGGCGGCCTGCAGGTCCTCGCCGGGATCGACGCCGCCCTGCGGCATCTGCCATTCCAGGCCGGGCAGCACGATCTCCGGCCCATCGTCGCGAAAGCGGCGTCCGAGGAAAACGAGGCCTTCGGCATTGAGCAGCGCGATGCCGACGTTGGGACGATAGGGTCTGGTTTCAGTCATGCTCGCATCCGTGGACCATCGTCCGCCATGGCAACGCATGGTGACGGCGTTGTCGCGACGGATCTGCAGAGATTTTCTGCAGTGCAAGCGTATGACACGGTTTCAAGGCCCGCGTCGTCGTCGATCTCCAGGGGCCGGCTCAGTCGCCTGCCAATGTCGCGAATTCCTTCACCACGCGCTCATAGACCGGTCGCTTGAACGGCACGATCAATGCGGGGAGGTTCTGCATCGGCTCCCACCGCCAGGTGATGAACTCGGCCTTGTGATGGCCGCCGCCCGGGCGCTCCACGTCGATCTCGGAATCGGCTCCGGTGAAGCGCAGGGCAAACCATTTCTGGCGCTGGCCGCGATAGCGGCCCTTCCAGGCGCGGCCCGCCACCGTGCGCGGAATATCGTAGGTCAGCCAGTCGTCGATCTCGGCGAGCTTCTCGACGGAGCGGACGCTGGTCTCCTCATAGAGCTCGCGCTTGGCCGCTTCCCAGGCATCCTCGCCGGGATCGACGCCGCCCTGGGGCATCTGCCAGACATGGGTGTCGTCGACATGCTCGATCCCGCCCGCGCGGCGACCGATGAAGACCAGCCCCTTCGTGTTGATCAGCGTGATGCCGACGCAGGTGCGGTAGGGCAGGTCCTCGTAGCGCGTCATTCCGTCTCGGCCTTCCTGCGGAGCCTGGCGTCGTCGCGCAGACCCCGCGCTCGCGTCGCCGCCGCAGCAGCAGCGAAAGCGCGTTCAATTCGATTTTGATTTCAGCATCGCCGTTGTCAATGGCACCAGCAGAATGCCCTTGCGCTCCAGACCCTTGATCCACGTTCCGATGCGGTCGATCGAGACCGGCAGGGCCGAGGCCGTCCCGACGGCGACGCCGCGCTCCTTGGCCAGACTCTCCAGCTTGGCCAGCGCGTTGTCGATCTCGACCGGCGTCGGCACGGCGTCGATGGTGACGTCGCCCTTGGCAAACGGCATCGCCCGGCCGGCGGCCAGCGAGCCGGCCACGCTGCGCGGCGCCGCGCCGTCGTCGAACAGCGCCAGTCCCCGCTTGGCGGCCTCGCTCACGATCGGCTGCATCGCGGCCTCGGTGGCGACGAACCGCGCGCCCATGAAATTCCCGATCCCGACATATCCCTGCAGCCGGCTCATGTGCCAGAACAGGCGATCGATGTTCTGGTCCGGTCCGAGCGTCGCGAGCAGCGTCTGCGGGCCCGGGTCGTTGTCGGGATAGTCGTAGGGCTCCATCGGCACCTGAAGCAGGATCTCGTGGCGCTGCGCGCGGGCGCGCTCGGCAAGCTTGGTCGGATCGGCGCCGTAAGGCGTAAAGGCCAGCGTCACGGCCGGCGGCAGCTTCATGATGGCGTCGACCGTCTTGGCGGCGCCCACGCCGAGGCCGCCGATCACGATCGCGACCGAGGGCATGCGGGCCGCCTTGGCCCGGTCAGCGTCGGCGGCATAGGCCGTGAACGGCTTCAGCCCGTCAACCATCACCGGGATCATGCCGTATCGGGTTTTCTCCAGGAGTCGCGGATCGACCCCGATCATGGCTGCCGAAGGCGTCGCTGCGCCCGGCTCGGCGGTGTCGCTGCCACCGATCGCGACCTCCTGGCGTGCCCCGCTGGAGCCATCGATGATGGTGACGGTCTTGCGCTCGCCGCCATCCGCCTTGGTCGCCGGTGCCGCGCCAGGCTCGGCCTTCGCATCCGGCTTGGTCTCGGGTTTGGCGGCTGCCTTGTCGTCCGGCTTGGCGCCCTCGTTGATCGCGACCCTGGCGACCGGTTCGCCGCCGAGCGGATTGTCGCCGAACAGCGCAAAGCCGGCGAAGACGACCAGGAACAGGCCGAGCAGCACGGCGAGCGCCTGCAGGCCTGTAAAGGGAAGCCGAATGCGGCGCCTGCGACGCTTCTCCGTCTGCCCGAGCGGGGCGCTCAGCTCATCGGCCGTCTCTGTCATCGAAATTCCCGAATCAATCGGGCCGACGATACCACGGCGAAGATACGGACGCAGGGGCCGTGTCCGCAAGCCCGTAGATCGGCGGAGCGGAGTGCAGACACGGCACAAAAGAAAAGGGCGGCCGTGGAGCCGCCCTTCCCGTCGAATGTCGCGTTGGCCGCAGGCCGATAAGTTGGCCGCGATCAGTTGGCTTTTGGCTTGTCGGCCGCGGCCTTCTCGGTCGGTGCCGGCGTGTTGGCGCTGTTCTTGATGCCGTGCAGCAGGTCGGCGGCGAGCTTGAGCGCCTTGTCGTCCTTGGCATCCGGCGGAACGTAGGACTGCGAGCCGGTCTTCTCGTCGCCATCGTTCTTGAGGTGGCCGCGCAGCGAAGCTTCACCCTTGGTGTCGGTGCGAGACTTCAACTCCTCCGGCACATCCTGCAGGACCTCGATATCCGGCACGATGCCCTTGGCCTGGATCGACTTGCCCGACGGCGTGTAGTAGCGCGCGGTGGTCAGCCGCAGCGCGCCGTTGCCGGCGCCGAGCGGAATGATGGTCTGCACCGAGCCCTTGCCGAACGATCGCGTGCCGACCAGGGTCGCGCGCTTGTGGTCCTGCAGTGCGCCGGCCACGATCTCGGAGGCCGAGGCCGAGCCGCCGTTGATCAGCACGATGACCGGCTTGCCCTTGGTCAGGTCGCCGGCATGCGCCGAGCGGCGCTGCGTCTCCTCGGCATTGCGGCCGCGGGTCGAGACGATCTCGCCGCGCTCCAGGAACGCATCCGACACGGTCACGGCTTCCTCGAGCAGGCCGCCCGGGTTGTTGCGAAGGTCGATGACATAGCCCTTGAGCTTGTCGCCGATCTGGTTCTGCAGGTCCGCGACGCTCTTCTTCAAGCCTTCGGTGGTCTGCTCGTTGAAGGTGGTGATGCGGATATAGGCGATGTCGTCGGATTCGATGCGCGAGCGCACCGAGCGGACGCGGATGTTGTCGCGGGTCAGCGTGACGTCGAGCGGATTGTCGGCGCCCTTGCGCACCACCTTCAGCTTGATCTTGGTGCCGACCGGGCCGCGCATCTTCTCGACCGCCTGGTTGAGGGTCAGGCCCTGCACGGCTTCGTCGTCGAGATTGGTGATGATGTCGTTGGCCTGGATGCCGGCCTTCGAGGCCGGGGTATCGTCGATCGGCGACACCACCTTGATCAGGCCGTCCTCCATGGTGACCTCGATGCCGAGGCCGCCGAACTCGCCGCGGGTCTGCACCTGCATGTCACGGAAGCTCTTGGCATCCATGTAGCTCGAATGCGGATCGAGGCCGGACAGCATGCCGCTGATCGCCGATTCGACCAGCTTCGAATCGTCGGGCTTCTCGACGTAGTCACTGCGCACCCGCTCGAACACGTCGCCGAACAGGTTGAGCTGGCGATAGGTATCGGCGGTCGCAGCGCGCGCGGTCGATCCCATCAACACTGCGCGCGGCTGGGTCGCGAACAAGGTCAATGCCGCACCGGTGGCCGCGCTCAGGAGAATTACCGAAGTCTTACGCATCATCCGCGTACCTTTTCGCCTTCATTTGCGGCCCACCATGGGCCTGGATCGATTGGAGTGCCGTCCTTGCGGAACTCGACATAGAGCACTGGTTGACTCGCATTCGTTGCGAGAATGGAGGCGACCTGGGAGGTGGACCCCATTGTCGCGACCGGCTCTCCCGTCTGAACAAACTGCCCGATGTTGACGGAAATGCGCTCCATCCCGGCGATCAAGACATGATACCCGCCACCCGCGTTAAGGATCAAGAGTTGTCCGTAGCTGCGGAAGGGGCCGGCATAAACAACCCAGCCATCACACGGGGTTGTGACCTGGGCGCCCGGACGGGTTGACAAGGAAATGCCTTTATCCGAGCCGCCGGCACCGTCAGACGCGCCGAATTCGCGAATCTTGGTGCCGTTGACGGGGAAAGCGAGCATGCCCTTGCTGGATGCGAAGGCGATCGCCGGCGCCTTGCGTCCGGGATTGCGCAGCGCATTTGCGTCGGGCTTGCTGTTGACCGGAACGCCCTGCAGGCTCGCCGTCGACGCCGCCTTGGCGGCGCTCTTGAGATCGAGCTCCATCGTCGTGATCAGGCCCTGCAGCGAATCGATCTGCTGCGCCAGCACCGCGGCGCGGGCGCTCTCGGCCTCCATGTCCTTCTCGGCGGACGCCTGCTTGCGCTGGCGCTCCTCGACAAGGGCGGCGAGGCGCGTCTGATCGGTGCGCAGCTTGTCGCGGTCCCCTGCGAGCTTGTCGCGCTCGGAGGCGATGGTCTTGCGGATCGCGACGAGTTCGCCGAGATCGGTGGAGAGCTTCTCGGCCCGGCTGCGCATTTCCGGAACGACGGCGCCGAGCAGCATGGCGGTGCGCAGCGACTGCAGCGCATCCTCGGGGCGGACGAGCAGGGCAGGCGGCGACCGCCGGCCGGCGCGCTGCAGCGCGGCCAGTACCTCGATGATCTCCGTCCGCCGCGCCTCCAGGGAATTGCGCAGATCCTGCTCACGGCCGTCGAGGCCGCGCAGCCGGATTTCAGCCTCACCGACCCGGGTCTCCACCGAGCGCACCTGCGCCGCGACGTCGATCAGCTGCTGATTGAGTTTGCCACGGTCCTCGCCGAGCGCGGCGATATCGGCCTTCAGGCGATCCTGGGCCTCGGCGGCCGCCTTCTGGGCGGCACGGGCGGCTTCCAGCTCCTGCTCGCGCTGCTTGAGCTGTTCGGGCGTGGGCGGCGGCGTTGGCGACGCGGTCCCGCCGATGGACGGCCGAAGTCCGGTCTGCGCCGCAGCCGGTGCGATCGGAAGGATCATCAGCAGCGCGATCAGCGACGCGTGGCGCGCCCGGCGGCGGCGGCCGGTTGTCGAGGAGCGAGAGGGGGGCCGCGCGGCGAACATCGAATCCTTATTGTGCTCCCGGCGTCCCTGATTCAAGCGCGGTGATAGGGGTGGCCGGCCAGGATCGTAGCAGTACGGTAAATCTGCTCGAGCAGCAGGACGCGGACGATCTGGTGCGGCCAGGTCGCAGCGCCGAACGCGACCCCGAGCTTGGCTCTGCGCCGGAATTCAGGCGAAAGTCCGTCGGCGCCGCCGATGACGAAGGCCGCGGCGGGAATGCCCTCGTCGCGCCAGCGTCCGAGATGGCCCGCAAAAGTTGTGCTGTCGATGTTCTGGCCACGCTCATCCAGGCAAACGAGCACGGCCTTGTCGGGAATGGCGGCGCCGATCGCAGCGGCTTCCTCGGCCATGCGAGTCGCAGCGTCGCGCGCGCGGCTTTCCGGGATTTCATGGATGTCGAGGCCGCGGAAGCCGAGCTTGCGGCCGATGTCGTCGAAACGCTCGCGGTAGCGCTCCGCGAGCTCCCGCTCCGGACCCTGCTTCAACCGGCCGATGGCCACCACGATCAGGCGCATGCGCACGCCCTAGCACGTGCGCGTTGCGATTCGCACCGTTCGCCGCGGCCGGCCGGCTAGACCGTCTTGGCCGGGTTCGGTCCCTGCGTCCACAACCGCTCCAGGTTGTAGAACTCACGGACCTCGGGCCTGAACACGTGCACGATCACGTCGCCGGAATCGATCAGCACCCAATCGCAATTGGGCAAGCCCTCGACGTGGAGCTTCTTGGCTCCGGCTTCCTTCAGGCCTTTGGCGACGTTTTCCGCGATCGATCCGACGTGCCGGTTCGAGCGGCCCGTGGTGATGACCATGTAGTCGGAGTACGCCGATTTGCCGTGCAGGTCGATGGTGACCGTCTCCTCCGCCTTCATGTCCTCGAGGCGGGAGAGGATCGTGCGCAGAGTCTTGTCTGCGTCAGGCTTGTCGGCGTCGGGGTGCGCCTGCAAGGCCGCATCTTGGGTCGAAGCGTTACGCGCAGACTTGGCAACAGATTTGGCAGAAGCCGATTTCGAACTCGTTGCCTTCGTCTTGGGTAAGGCCGACTTGGACAATACAGATGTGGTCAGGGACCATTCCTTTCACTGTATCGCAGGCCGAATCCATCACGGCCTGCAGACCATACTAGGCATGTGGGGTGAATGGTTTCAACAATCCAGTCCCCCCGGTGTTCTGGTCCGGCCATCCAGCATCCTCCCGTCTCGGACCGCGACGGGTCGCTTACGCCATGCACATCCGGTGCCGTGAAGACCCCGCCCGTGCCGCGTCTCTCAGAACGACTTCCAACTGCCATCCGGGTTCCTCAGTCCGGTGGACGACAGGCTCATCTTCAGTCCGGTCAGATAGACCCAGGCGGGGGCGGATCGGCCCGCGAGCTGGCTCGCCTGCGCCTCCGGAATGCGATACCGCGCGAGCGCGCGGGCGGCGGGCGCGTTCAGGGCGCGGAAGCTGCGGGGCGGCCGATCGACCACGGCAATCGGCACCTGGGCCGCGATGTGCTGCCATTTCTGCCAGCGATGGAACTGCGCGAGATTGTCGGCGCCCATGATCCACACGAAGCGCAGACGCGACGCGCGCCGGCGCAGATAATCGATCGTGTCCGCAGTGTAGCGGGTGCCGATGACGGATTCGAGACAGCTGATCTCGATGCGCGGATCGGCGGCCACCTTGCGCGCCGCAGCGGCCCGCTCGGCCAGCGCATGCAGCCCGCTGACGTCCTTGAGCGGATTGCCGGGGGTCACCAGCCACCACACGCGGTCGAGCTGCAGCCGTTTGAGCGCAAACAGGCTGATCGCGCGATGCGCCTGGTGCGGCGGATTGAACGAGCCCCCGAGCAGGCCGATGCGCATGCCGTCGCTGGACGGCGGTAGCGCCTGGCGGATCGCCATGCGCAGGGCGGTGTCGTCGGTCACGTCTGTCACCGCCTGCTACTCCCGCAACTCAACCACAGGCTGTCGCGGTCATGGCCGCGTCTGACCGGTGCCGTGAATGCGGTATTTGAAGCTCGTCAGCTGCTCGACGCCGACCGGCCCGCGCGCATGAAACTTGCCCGTGGCGATGCCGATCTCAGCGCCGAAGCCGAACTCGCCGCCATCGGCGAATTGCGTCGAGGCGTTGTGCAGCACGATCGCCGAGTCGACCTCGTTGAGGAACTTGTCGGCCACGGCGTTGTCGTTGGTGACGATCGCATCGGTGTGGTGCGAGCCGTGCGCGTGGATATGCGCGATCGCGCCGTCGACGCCGTCCACCACCTTCGCGGCGATGATCGCGTCGAGATATTCGGTGTCCCAATCCTCGTTGCTGGCCGGCGTCACCCGCGCATCGGCCGCGCGCACGGCGTCGTCGCCGCGCACCTCGCAGCCGGCGCCGATCAGCATGTCGACCAGCGGCTTGATCTTGTCCTGCGACGCCCGGTCTATCAGCAGGGTCTCGGCCGCGCCGCACACGCCGGTGCGCCGCATCTTGGCGTTCAGCACGATCGACTTCGCCATGTCGAGATCGGCGGCGCCGTCGACATAGACGTGGTTGACGCCCTCGAGATGCGCGAACACCGGCACGCGCGCCTCGGCCTCGACGCGCGCGACAAGGCTCTTGCCCCCGCGCGGCACGATCACATCCACGCCGCCGTTGAGGCCCGACAGCAGCAGGCCCACGGCCGCGCGATCGCGCGTCGGCACCAAGGTGATCGCCGCCTCCGGCAGGCCGGCCTCGCGCAGGCCGTCGACCAGGCATTCATGGATCGCGCGGCAGGAGCGGAACGAATCCGAGCCGCCGCGCAGGATCACGGCATTGCCGGACTTCAGGCACAGCACGCCGGCATCGGCCGCGACATTGGGGCGGCTCTCGAAGATCACGCCGATGACGCCGAGCGGCACCCGCACGCGCTCGATGGTCATGCCGTTCGGCCGCTGCCAGCTCTCGGTGACGACGCCCACGGGATCGGCGACGCCGCGTACCACGGCAATGCCGTCGGCCATGCCGGCGACGCGCGCCGGCGTCAACGTGAGACGGTCGACGAACGACGCCGCCATGCCGCCGGCCTTGGCCTCGGCGACATCTTCGGCATTGGCCGCAATGATCGCATCCGCGCGAGCGCGGATCAGCCGCTCCATCGCCTCCAGCGCCCGGTTCTTCTGCTCGGCCGGCGCCAGCGCCAGCACCCGCGCCGCCGCACGGGCGCGCTGGGCGAGGTCGTTCATCAGCGCGGGCAGATCGGCGCTGCCGTCGATGGCTTTGAGAGGCGCGGTCATGGGCGGTTCAACCTTGAAGCAAGGCTCTCCAGTAGCACGGAAAGCGGCCATTTGCGAACGTCAGCGGCTGGGCTCTAAGCCGGACCCGCTCCCGCCGGCCCGATGACCAGGTCGTCGCGGTGGATCATCTCGGCTCGTCCCGACATGCCAAGAATGACCGCGACATCCGGCGACGACCGGCCCTTGATGCGCTCGGCGTCGTCGGCGTCGTAGGCGACCAGGCCGCGGCCGATCTCGTGGGTATCCGGGCCGCGCACCACCACGGCATCGCCGCGGGCGAACTGGCCCTCCACCTTGATCACGCCGGCCGGCAGCAGGCTCTTGCCGGCGCGCAGCGCGGCGACGGCGCCGGCGTCGATCGTCAGGGTGCCCTTCGGCTCCAGCGATCCCGCGATCCAGCGCTTGCGCGAGGTGACGGGATTGGCTGGCGTGAGAAACCAGGTGCAGCGGCCGCCATTGGCGATCGCTGCCAGCGGATGCTGGATCTTGCCGGAGGCGATCAGCATGTGGGTGCCGCCGGTGGTCGCGATCTTCGCGGCTTCGATCTTGGTCTTCATGCCGCCGCGGGAGAATTCCGACGCCGCGCCGCCGGCGATGCCCTCGATATCGGCGGTGATGCTCTCGACCACCGGGATCAGCTTGGCGTTCGGATCCTGCGCGGGCGGGGCGGTGTAAAGGCCGTCGATATCCGACAGCAGCACCAAGAGGTCGGCGCTTGCCATGGTGGCGACGCGGGCGGCGAGCCGGTCATTGTCGCCGTAGCGGATCTCGGCGGTCGCGACCGTGTCGTTCTCGTTGATGACCGGCACCGCGCGCCATTCCAGCAGTTTTGCGATGGTCGAGCGCGCATTGAGATAGCGGCGGCGCTCCTCGGTGTCCTGCAAGGTCACCAGGATCTGGCCGGCGCCGATGCCGTGCGCGCCCAGCACCTCCGACCAGATCCGCGCCAGCGCGATCTGGCCGACGGCGGCGGCCGCCTGGCTCTCCTCCAGCTTCAGCGGCCCGCGCGGCAGCTTCAGCCGGCTGCGGCCGAGCGCGATCGAGCCCGAGGACACCACCAGCAGCTCGCAGCCGCGGCCATGCAGCCGCGCGATGTCGGCGGCCAACGCCGTCAGCCAGGAGGCGCGGACCTCGCCGGCCTCGGAATCGACCAGCAGCGACGAGCCGACCTTGACGACGATGCGGCGGAAATTTTCGAGACGGGGAGCCATGGCGATTTCAGTCAGGGTCAGCTTCTTCGGACAGACATCGGCGGATCAAGGCAGGTCGGCGCCGCGAGTCCGGTGTCCTCCCCTCCCCCAGGGCGAAGCGCAGCTTCGCTAGGCGGCGAGGGGGCGGGGGTGGGGGTCCACACGGCAAGACCGTTGTTGGGGTACCCCCCTCCCCAACCCTCCCCCACAAGGGGGGAGGGAGCGCACCGAATGCGCGGTGAGGGCCTTCGAAAATCCGGTTGAATGCCGCCAGCAGATTTCAGGGTGAGCCAGCGGAACGTCGATGCGACTTATGCGACGGCCGCGGCCCGCGAAGCAAGCTCGCGGCGAGGGATCAGCCCTGCGGTGGCGTCGGCGCCGCCCATGGCTCCTCGGTCGCGGCGTTCTCGACCGCGTTCTTGGCCTTGTTCGACACCGGCTGCTCGCTGATCACGTCGGCAAGCTTGCGCAACGCGTCCTTCACGCCCTCACCGGTCGCGCCGGAGATCAGCAGCGGCGTCTTCTTGGCGGCGCGCTTCAACCGGTCGCGCTGCTTCTTCAGCTCGTCCGGATCGACCGCGTCGATCTTGTTGAGCGCGACGATCTCGATCTTGTCGGTCAACTCGCCACCATAGGCATCGAGCTCCTGACGCACGGTCTTGTAGGCCTTGCCGGCATGCTCGCAGGTGGCATCAACCAGATGCAGCAGCACGCGGCAGCGCTCGACATGGCCGAGGAAGCGGTCACCGAGGCCTGCGCCCTCATGGGCGCCCTCGATCAGGCCGGGAATGTCGGCCAGCACGAATTCGCGGCCGTCGGCATTCACGACGCCGAGCTGCGGGTGCAGGGTGGTGAACGGATAATCGGCGATCTTCGGCTTGGCCGCTGAGACCTTGGACAGGAAGGTCGACTTGCCGGCATTCGGCAGGCCGACCAGGCCCGCATCGGCGATCAGCTTCATGCGCAGCCAGATCCAGCGCTCCTCGCCGGGCTGGCCGGGATTGGCGTGGCGCGGCGCGCGGTTGGTCGGCGACTTGAAATGCGCGTTGCCGAAGCCGCCATTGCCGCCCTCGGCCAGCACGAAGCGCTCGCCGACGGCGGTGAAGTCGTGGATCAGCGTCTCGCGATCCTCGTCGAAGATCTGGGTGCCGACGGGAACCTTGAGCACCACGGATTTGCCGCCGGCGCCGTGGCGGTCCTTGCCCATGCCGTTCTCGCCCTTCTGGGCCTTGAAATGCTGCTGGTAGCGGTAGTCAATCAGGGTGTTGAGGCCGTCGACGGCCTCGATCACGACGTCGCCGCCACGGCCGCCATTGCCGCCGTTCGGCCCGCCGAACTCGATGAACTTCTCGCGCCGGAACGCAACGCAACCGTTGCCGCCGTCGCCGGAGCGCACATAGACCTTGGCTTCATCGAGGAATTTCATGATGCGCCCTACGTAGGCGAGGCGGCCCCCCACGGCAACCGCGGAATGAGGTTAATTCGGCCGGAAGCCTTAATTTCGAGCGGTATCTCCGCGTTGCGTAAGGGCTGGGCGAGCGTTGCGTCGGGGTTGCGGCAGGGCTGCGTCACGCCTTCAGCGGAAGGGCTGGAGCCGGTCAGGCCTGCCTGATAAGGCAGCACCATCATGAGCGTGCTCTCCCGAATCTCCACCGCCACCGACGAGCGTTCGGCGCGGCTGGCCGGCATCGGCCTGATGCTGCTGTCGATCGCGATGTTCTCGTTCGGCGACGCGCTGGGCAAGTTCCTGGTGTCGACCTATGCCGTCGGCCAGCTGCTGTGGCTGCGCGCCTGCGCCGCGCTGCTGCTGCTGGCGCCGTTCATCTGGCGCAACCGCGCGGCATTCCTGCAGCTCGAGCGCCCGTGGCTGCAGCTCGTGCGCGTGGTTCTCTCGACTTTGGAGGTCGCGGCGTTCTTTCTCGCCACCGTCTATCTGCCGCTCGCCGACGTCATCACCTACTATCTCGCAGGCCCCATCTTCGTCACCGCGCTGTCGGCGCTGGTGCTGCGCGAGCATGTCGGCTGGCGGCGCTGGACCGCGATCCTGATCGGCTTCTGCGGCGTACTGATTGCGCTGCGTCCGTCGGCGCAGACCTTCAGCCTGCCAGCGCTGATCGCGCTCGGCGGCAGCCTGTCCTTCGCGGTGCTGATGCTGATCACGCGCAGCCTGCGCTCGACGCCCGACATCGTGATGGCGTCCTCGCAATTCGTCGGCACCTTTCTGCTGGGTGCTGCGATGTCCGCGTTCGGCTGGGTCACGCCGTCGCCCGGCAGCCTGGTGCTGTTCGCGGCCGCCGGCCTGATCTCGGTGACCGCGCTGTTCTGCGTCAACCGCTCGCTCAAGCTCGCGCCGGCCTCGGTGGTCGTGCCCTATCAGTACACGATGATCGTCTGGGCCGTGCTGTTCGGCTTCGTCGTGTTCGGCGACGTGCCGCATCCCGCGACCATCATCGGCGCCATCATCATCATCGGCGCGGGGCTGTACATCTACCTGCGCGAACGCAGCCTGGGGCAGGGACAAGGTGCGGTGAATCCGCCCGTGTAGCGGCACCCACCGTTGTCGTCCCGGCCTTGAGCCGGGACCCAGACTCCGTGCAGCCTGCGTTAGAGAAGGCTGTGGCTCCAGCGTGATCCCACCACCAACTTCGGTGGCTATGGGTCCCGGCTCAAGGCCGGGACGACAGCTGGGGGGAAGCGGCCGCCTCGGCTAGATTCGCCGCCCCGTCTTGGCCCACGCCTTCAGCGACGTCCACACGCCGCGGGTCAGCCGGAACGCATCGACCGGGGCCGAGGAGCCGAGCACCTCGAAGCGGTGCAGTTCGACGCCGGTCCATTGGAAGCCGCACTTTTCGAGGATGTTGCGCGAGGCCGGGTTGCTGACGCGCGCATGCCCGATCAGCACGGTCTCATCGCTCGTCTCGAAGAAATCGTCGATCGCGGCGCGGGCCGCTTCCGTGCCGAACCCGCGGCCCCAATGCTCGACGCCGAGCCAGTAGCCGAGCTCCGCACGCCCTGACGCCGGCCGGTTGATGCCGACCATGCCGATCGGCGCATCGAGATGCTCGATCACGAACGCGGTCTCGCCGCTCTGCTCCAGCGCGCGCACGAAGCGGGCGGCATCGACCTCGGAATAGGGATGCGGCAGCCGGCGCGTGTTCTCGGCAATGCGCCGGTCATTGGCGAGCCTGGCGATGGCGGTCACGTCGGCGAGCACGGGCGGACGCAGGGTCAGCCGGGGGGTCTCGAGGACGCAAGGTCTCGCCTCGCGCAAGGTGGGAGTGGTGATGTCCTGCAGCATGTCGGGCTCCATCGACGCTTCGGGATCAATCGATCAGCGAAAATGAAAAGGGGAGGCCGGTTGTCCCGCCTCCCCTGGAGCCATCTGGCGCTCCGCCGGTTCGTCAGGACCCGGCGGACGCGAATTGTTCCACCGTATGTTACTCAGCAGCTTCGGCGAGTACCGGGCGTACCGAGATGAACGTGCGGTTGGCACGGTCATGGAACTCGACGACGCCCTCGATTTTGGCGAACAGGGTATGGTCGGTGCCCATGCCGACGTTGAGGCCGGGATGCCAGGTCGTGCCGCGCTGACGCGCAATGATGTTGCCCGGAATCACGCGCTCGCCGCCGAACGCCTTGATGCCGAGGCGCTTGCCCTTGGAGTCGCGTCCGTTGCGGGATGAACCGCCTGCCTTTTTATGAGCCATCGCTCGTCTCCGATCTCGAGATCACCATTAGCGCGATTCCGCTAAGGGATCATTCACAATTGCGGGGCGCGGACGAAAAATCCGCGCGATGAAGGTTTGAAGCCGATGCAGCGCGCCAAGCGCGCCTGCATGTTACTCCGCGGCTTCGGCCGCCGGGGCTTCCGCCTTGGCCTTCTTCGGGCGCGGGCCCTTGGTCGGCTTGGCGTTGTCGGTCAGGATCTCCGAGACGCGGATCAGGGTCAGCTCGTCCCGGTAGCCGCGCTTGCGGCGGGAATTCTTGCGGCGGCGCTTCTTGAACGCGATGACCTTGGGGCCACGCTTGTGGTCCAGCACCTCGACGGCCACGGACGCGCCGGCCACCGCCGGAATGCCCAGTACCGGGGTGTCGCCACCGACCACCAGCACCTCGTTCAGCTGCACGATCGTGCCGGGTTCACCGTCGATCTTGCCAATCTCGAGCACATCATCCGGGGCGACGCGGTATTGCTTGCCGCCGGTCTTGATGACTGCGAACATCGTTCTCATCCTTCGTGTTCGATCCCGGCCTCGGTGCGCTGACGCCCCGGGTCGGCTTCTTGTTCAGTCGTTATGGTTCATGTGATCCGGCCCGATCGGGGCCGGCAGTCGCGCCCGAGGCGCAAGACCTCAAAAATGGGCGCAACGACAATCGGCGCGAGAAGCTCGCGCCGGTCGATCGGGCGCTTATAGCCGCCTGCAAGCCTGAGTCAAGGTGAACGAGCGTCCGAAACCATCGGTTTCGTCCGCCGTTGTCGTTCACACAAGGCAACAGGGCAGGGACCATATGGCCGACGACGTCATGACCACCACGGGCATCGCCCGTCACGGCGCCGCGCGGCTGCCGTCGGTCGAGATCGACAGCTTCAATATCGAAATCAAGGACGAGGACGGCTTCCTCGGCGACCGCGCCTCCAAGGGCGCCTTCCGCAAGATCCTGGAGCGCTGGCGCAAGCCGTTGCGCAAATCCGGCAAGGACCCGTTCGGCGACGAGGACAGCGAGACCATCAGCAAGAAGGCGCTGGACGCGATCCTGGTCGGCGACGACACCGAGGCCTCGGCCGTGGTGCATTCGGCGATCGAGGAGTTCGCCCAGGAGCTCGCCCATGTCACGAGGCGCTTCCTGCGCACCAAGGCCTGGGCCAAGACTGAATGCATCGTGGTCGGCGGCGGCTTCCGCGATTCCCGGCTCGGAGAACTGGCGATCGCCCGCACCGAGATCATCCTCAAGGACGAGGGCTTTGGCGTCGAGCTGGAGCCGATCCGCTACCACCCCGATGATGCCGGCCTGATCGGCGCGCTGCATCTGGCGCCGTCCTGGATCTTCGAGGCCCATGACAGCATCCTCGCCGTCGACATCGGCGGCACCAACATCCGCTGCGGCGTGGTCGAGACCGCCTGGAAGAAGACGCCGGACCTGTCGAAAGCCTCGGTCTGGAAGTCCGAGCTGTGGCGCCATGCCGACGACGAGCCCACGCGCGAGGGCGCGGTGAAGCGGCTCGCCAAGATGCTGAAGGGCCTGATCGAGGAGGCCGACGCCGAGGGGCTCAAGCTGGCGCCGTTCATCGGCATCGCCTGCCCCGGCGTCATCAACGAGGATGGTTCGATCGAGAAGGGCGCGCAGAACCTGCCGGGCAATTGGGAGAGCAGCAAGTTCAACCTGCCGGCCAGCCTGGTCGAGGCGATCCCGATGATCGGCGACCACGACACCGCGGTGCTGATGCACAATGACGGCGTCGTCCAGGGCCTGTCCGAGGTGCCGTTCATGCAGGAGTTCGGGCGCTGGGGCGTCCTGACCATCGGCACCGGCCTCGGCAACGCCCGCTTCACCAACCGCCGCAAGGAGAACGGGCGAAAGGACAAGGACGACAAGTCCGAGGACAAGAAGTCGGACGACAAGAAAGCCGCGAAGAAGAAGAAGGACTAGCGCGCGATCCGCCCAGCCCCTGGCTGGTGCAGCATATTGCGCAACATGGGTTCCGCGGCAGCCGCCGCGGCGCCTCACGGCGCACGGAAAAGTATCGTGCCACCAATCAGATAGCCGGGCGGGGCCGGTAACCTTGACTGGTTAGGTTAAGGAACGGTTTGCGTTGCGGTGCACGCTATCATGCTCCAGGGTCCGCCCGTCGCTCAGGCCGGCCGGATTGACCCCCGTCTCTTCCGTCGGTTTCCCCAAGATGCAGCGACACGGGACCGCCGATATGTGTCAGCGTACGGCGGTCCCACCCGTCTTGGCGGGGCGCCATGCCGCCCGGGCCGTAGCTCGCGCGCCGCATGACACAGCCACCGCATTTCGGTGGGAAATATCGCAATCCCCGCCTTGTCACCCCCGCCGCCGTGCCCTAGAACGGCGCCCGACCCGGGGGCTTCGCCCCTGATTTGCGCCTGGAGAGGTGGCAGAGTGGTTGAATGCACCGCACTCGAAATGCGGCATAGGTGCAAGCCTATCGGGGGTTCGAATCCCTCCCTCTCCGCCACTTAGCGCTGTCCGCCGCCGCCAAGGTCGCCGAGCTGCTCGACCGAAATATATTTGTGGCTTTACGACCTCGAGTTCAACGCTGCACCGACAGGGCCCGGCCATGCTTCAGGCCTCGCTGGTCGACTCCAACAAGCTCGATCTAAAGTTGCGATCTGCGCGCAGCGCGAGCCGGATGGTGTCGGCTACCGTTTATCAGGCTGGCGGGTCGTTCGCGACGCAGGCCTTCGATACGGGTATCGACGACGCGGCGACGCCAGCCAAGCAGAAGCACGGCCGACGGTAACCCTCGCGCAGATGGCGCAGAGACGTCGCCCACGGCTAGGTCTCGTATCATCTGCAATTTGCCACCGTCTGCAGACGAGCTAATCTCGCCTGCATGAGCTACTGCGTGTTCATGCACCGGACCGATTCGATCTACGATGACAGCCCGGCGGAGCAGTACCAATTTCCAAAGCAGTACCTGGCGCGCGCCCAGGGTAGTATCGGAGATTGGATCGTCTACCTTGAGCCCACGAAGGTCCAGGGGACGCGCGGCTACTTTGGGATCGCCCGCGTTGAGCGGATCATTCCTGATCCCAAGGCGCCCGGTATGTATCTCGCCCTAATTCAGCCGGGCTCATATCTCGAGTTTGTCAGCCCGGTTTCCTTCAGCGAGGCGAACAGTCCTATCGAACGCGGCCTGCTCAATGAGCACGGCAAGCTCTCCGGGCGGGCGCAGGCTGCCGTGCGCCCGATCTCGCCGTCGGATTTTCAAAGTATCATCGAGCGTGGCTTGGATGATCGCGGCGCCATACTGCCGCGGAATCCCGATACCGATAGCCCGGCCGGATTCGAGGAAGACCAGCCGCCACTTGTGTCCGAACAGCTGCGCGATCGCATTCAACGCCTGACTTCGCGTGTCGTGCGCGATCGCCTGTTCCGCAAGATCGTGCTTCGGGCCTACGGCGAGCGTTGTGCGATGACCGGGCTGAAGCTGATCAACGGCGGCGGCCGCGCCGAAGTCAATGCGGCTCATATTCGCCCTGTCGAGGCGAATGGCCCTGATCTCGTAACCAACGGCCTGGCACTTTCGGGCACAGTGCACTGGATGTTTGACCGAGGTTTGGTCAGCCTAGGGGACGATCTCGCCATACTGATATCGAGGCACGTCAACGACGTTGATCGCATCCGAGGATTCATCAATGCATCAGGTTTCGCGTTCGCTCCAGAGCGCGGCGGAGACCGACCACATCCGCATTTTCTGCGTTGGCATCGCGAGAACTGTTTCAAGAACTGACATCTGAAGATCGACTGATCCTCACAGCAAGGTCGCCCTCAAACGGCCGGAGGCGGTCGTCTGGCCCCACTGCGAATTCGCTAAAAAGAAAATGACTTGCCATTTTTCAGAAAGTATGTTTATCTCTCCCCATCCCGGTCTGCGAGAGGGGCGCTTCGCGATCGTCACGAGACGTGGGGCCGGTGATGCGGTGGCTGTGAGTTTGCTGCAGCGGGTGTGATGCTCGCCGACGAACGGCAGGCTTGCGGACGTGAAGACGCGTGGTCCTGGCGCCCCGACGCTGGCGCTAAGCCTTCTGGTCATGATGATCCGGGAGGCGACGGTGGCTACCAAGCCGGACACCGGGGAGATCGCGACATAAGCGTGAAAACCATCGCGCGGGGAATGCCGGGTGATCTCGGCTGAACCTGTGGTGACTGCCGCCTGCTTTTTTTGCTGCAGGCGGGCCATGGGTTGCGGCCAGCGCCCGGCATTCCCCGCGCCCTCTCATCTTCCGAGGGCGGAACGACCGGCACAACTCGGACGCCATGGCGCCGCGGGACCGCAGCTCTGCGGGCCACTCCCCAGGCATCACGCCGGATTGGAGAACTGGAAGCAGCTTTCGCTCGTTTTCTCTCCATGCACTGCCGCTCGTCCTGGAGTTTCACCTGATGAGTTCGACCTCCGACCGCCCGTTGCCCCGCTTCGCCGCCGTGCCGTCGTCGCGGCCGGGGCGGCTGTTGCGGCTTGGTGGGATCGCCGCAGGAATCGCGGGTGGCGTGGTGACGGATGGCTTGCGGCAGCTCGCGCAGGGGCGGCGTCCCGGGCTGCCGGAGCTGCTGCTGGCGCCGGCGCAGGCGATGCGGCTCGCCAGCGGGCTGGCCGGGCTGCGCGGCGCGGCGATGAAGCTCGGGCAGATGCTGTCGCTGGATCCAGGCCTGGTGCTGCCGAAGGAGGCCGCGGCGCTGCTGGCGCAACTGCAGGAGGCGGCGCCGCCGATGCCGCCGCCGCAGCTCGAGCGCGTGCTGGCGCGGGCCTGGGGCGCCGGCTGGCGCGCGCGCTTCAAAACCTTCGAGATGCGGCCGTTCGCGGCGGCCTCGATCGGCCAGATGCATCGCGCCGAGACGCTGGACGGCCAGCGCCTCGCCATCAAGGTGCAGTATCCCGGCGTGCGCGCCAGCATCGACAGCGACGTCGACAACATCGCCGCGCTGCTGCGCCTGCCCGGCCTGCTGCCGCGCGAGATGGACATCTCGCCGCTGCTGTCCGCCGCCAAGGCGCAGCTGCATGCAGAGGCGGATTATGCCGCGGAGGCCGCGCAGCTCAGCGCGTTCGGCGATTTTTTGCGTAACGATCCGCGCTTCGTGGTGCCGACGCCGGTAACGGCGCTGTCGACGCCGGAGGTGCTGGCGATGGCGTTCGTCGACAGCCGGCCGATCGCCTCGCTCGCGACGGCGGAGCCCACGCGGCGCGACGCCGCGATGACGGCGCTGATCGAGCTCACTTTGCGCGAGCTGTTCGTGTTCGGCGCGATGCAGACCGATCCCAATCCCGGCAATTTCCGCGTCACGCCGGACGGCGGACGCATCGTGCTGTTGGACTTCGGCGCTGTCAGGCCGATCGCGCCAGAGCTGCAGGCCGCGTTCCGCGCGCTGCTGGCGGCCGGGCTCGACGCCGACCGCGCGGCGAGCCGCACCGCGATGCAGACCATCGGCTATTTCGACGCGGCGACGGCGCCGCGCCACCAGGACGCCATCGTGGAGATGTTCCTGCGCGCGATGGCGCCGCTGCGCCAGCGCGGGCCGTATGATTTCGCGCGCCAGGACCTGCTGGCGGAGCTGCGCGACCGCGGCCTTGCGCTCGGCCTCGACCGCGACCTCATGCATGTGCCGCCGGCGGACACGCTGTTCCTCCACCGCAAGATCGGCGGGCTCTATCTGCTGGCGACGCAGTTGCGCGCGAAAGTGGATTGCGCGGCCTGCGTCGCGCCCTACCGGGCATGACGGCGGGGCGGCAAGCCGTGGCGCCGGCCTCGATCGCGACATGCGCCACGTGCAACGCAAGGCAAGGGACGCGCTTGAATCCGGAGAGCCGCCCTGCAACAACCAGTCTCCTCCTTCTCTCCGCCAGTCCCGCGCGCGTCGGTCCGGCGATTCTCGGATATGACCGGTGACGTCAACCTTCGATCCCATCGCCCTCGATAAGCTCAAGGCGCGTATTCAGGCGCTGCGCGCGAAAACCATCGCCAATGGCTGCACCGAGGACGAGGCATTGTCGGCCGCCGCCAAGGTCGCCGAGTTGCTCGACCGCCACGATCTGTCGCTGTCCGACATCGAGCTCAGGGCCTCGCAATGCGAGCGCAAGGTCTATGAGACCCATCGCAAGAAGCGCATCCCGCTCGACGATTGCATCGGCGCGATCGCGCTGTTCTGCGACTGCCGGGTCTGGCGCGAGAAGAACGCCGCCGGCGAGGCCGCTTACGTGTTCTTCGGCCTGCCCGCGGACATCGAGGTCGCGCATTATCTCGCCGAGCTGATCGACGGCGCGGTGCGCGCCGAGCTCGGCCGCTACAAGACCTCGACGGACTATGCCCGTTTCCGGCACCAGGACCGGCATCTCGCCAACGCGTCGTTCGCGCTCGGCATGATCACCTCGATCGGCGACCGGCTGGTCGCGATGAAGAAGAGCCGCGACCAGGCCAACGAAACCACCGGCCGCGGTCTGGTCGTGCTCAAGACGTCGGTGGTCGACGCCGAATTTGGCAAGCTCGACCTGAAGCTGCGGTCCGCGCGCAGCGCGAGCCGGATGGTGTCGATGGACGCGTACGAGGCCGGCGGCGCCGCCGGCGCGACGCTAGCCATCAATCCGGGAGTCGATCACGCGCAGCCAGCCGGCAAGGCGAAGCGAGGTTGATGGGGCCTCGCGCGATGCGGCGCCATGGAGTTGGCGCGCACCGCGCCGCCTCAATTCTTCGTGCCGGCCCCTTTCAGCGCCGTCCACGCGGCCTGGTTGGCTTGGTCGAAGGCCTTGCGGGATTCGCCGAGCGCGGCGCTGAGCACCGACCAGGACGCGCTGCCCGTCTGCTTCAGCGTGTCGAGATGGGCGCCGGCCGCCGCGGCGTCGGTCTTGAGCTGCTTCAGCACGGCATCGAGATCGGTCGTGCCGATCGCCGCGGCCTTGGTCGCGGCCTCGCGCAACCGCTCGGCCGAGTCGCTCCAGGCCTTGGCCTGCGCGGCCGCGATGTCCTTGAACGTCGCCTGATATTGTTCGGCCTGCTGTCCGGCGCCGTCGAAATAGGCCTTCATCTGCGCCTCGAAGCCGGCCCAGTGGGCATCGAGCTCGGTCTTCGCGCCGGCCAGTGCGGCTTCGCCGGCCTCCGCATGGGTCTTCAGCAGGGCTTCGAGATCGCTGCGGCGCTTCTTGAGGTCGGCGAGCAGGTCATCCGCCTTGACCTTGGCGGCCGCCTCGGCCTGCGGGGCGCTCACCGCAAGCGAGGCCAGCGCTGCATCCATCTCGTGGAGACGCTCGCGCGCCCAGTTCAGGGTGAGGTTCAGGGTGGTTTGTTCCGGCATCTCGCTCTCCCTCGATGGTCTAACGCCGAGCCTAGGGAAACGTTACCGTATCGTTTTGATATGCATCAAAGCAGCGCGGTCCAGGCGTTCACGTCTTCGTGCCCCACGGATGCGCCATCGCCGTCCGCCGATGCGTCTCCGCGGTGAAATGGCCCTGGCTCGCGCAGGCCGACCAATGCCATCATCGCTCGACGCCCGTGTCACGAGGACAGTCGCAATGACCGGCTCCGAGTTCCGCACCCTTGCTCTGTCGTTCGCCGGCACGACAGCCGCGCCGCATTTCGAGCGCACGGCGTTCAAGCTGCACCGGACGTTCGCCACGCTCGCCGCCGATGGCGCGTCCGCCAATGTGCTGCTGACGCCGGACGAGCAGGAGCATTATGCCGGCCTGCAGCCGGGAGTGTTCCGCCGCGTGCCGAACAAGTGGGGCGACCAGGGCTGGACCACGGTGACGCTGGCGGAAGCCGATGCCGGTCTGCTGCGGACCGTGCTCGACAGCGCGTGGCGCGCGGCACATCCGCCGCAGCGGTCGCGATCCAGAAAGACGCGCTGACTGCGCCGGTCGAAAAAAATCGTCCCTGTCGCGAATCCCTTGCGCCGTTCGCCGCCTCTTATGCGCCGAGACATCGGTCTCGATCACAGCGGAGGGATTGTCATGGCATGGGTTCGCAGGAATTTGGCACGGCCGCATCGATGGGCCCGGCTCGCCCTCGGGCTCGGCGCGGCCGCGGTGGCGGTCACGGCCCTGAGCGGAGCGGCGGCCTGGCTGGCGGCGGCGGGTGGCGTCGCCTTCGCGCTGTCAGGGGCGGTCGGCTATTGTCCGGTCTGCGCCGTCACCGGCATCGGCACGGAGACTGCGAGAGGCGGCCGGTCATGAGCGCGATGCCGATCACCGATGAGACCACCTTCGAGGCCGCCCGGCTCGGCGATCGTGACGCCATGGTGCGCCTGCTGACGCTGACGCAGCCGGACATCCGCCGCTATGCCCGGGCGTCGTGCCGGAGCTCGGCCGATTCCGAGGACGCCGCCCAGCAGGCGCTGTGGCTGCTGTCGCGGCATATCGGCCGCATTCGCGCGGTCGCGGCGCTGTCGTCATGGCTCTATCGCGTGGTCCGCCGTGAATGCATGCGGCTGTCGCGGCAGTTTGGCCTGATCAACGATGCCGATGACGACGCCCTTGTTGCGCGTCTGGACGCGCAGCCGGAGGCCGAACTGCGGCTCGATCTCGCCGCCGCCTTCGAATCGCTGCCGCCGCATTATCGCGACGTGGTGCTGATGCGCGATCTCAAGGAAATGACGATCGACGAGATCGCGAGCCGTCTCGGCCTGTCCCGGCAGGCCACCAAGGCGCGCCTGCATCGCGCCCGCCAGTTGCTGCGCGAATATCTCGGAGGCTGATCATGACCGACTATCAGAAGCCGTCGGACATCCAGTCGGTGCCCCAACTGGTGGCGCTGGCACCGACCGAGGCCAAGGCGTTCCTGGCCTTCAATCACGCCTGCGAACGCGCCGACGGCGCCATTCCGCCGAAATATCGCGAGCTGATTTCGCTCGCGGTGGCGCTGACCACGCAATGCGCCTACTGCCTCGACGTGCACACCGCGGCGGCCGTCAAGGCGGGCGCCACGCGCGAGGAGTTGGCGGAGACCGCGATGATCGCGGCCGCCGTGCGCGCCGGCGGCACGCTGGCGCATGCGCTGCTCGCCCTGCGGCTGTTCGACGGGAACGCGCTCAAAGAGAAGGGCTGAGCGGTCTTGCCGTCGATCTCACACCCGCCGCCCCACCATCAGCAGGATGCCGCCGAGTTGCGGCAGCAGCGCCAGCAGAATCAGGCGCAGCATCGCGAAATCGTCCGCGGACGGCGTCAGCCGCCCTTGCGTGACCCACGCCACCAGCTTGATCGCAGCCTGGGTCTGCGGATCGGCGGTCTGGCTCACCGTGGCCATCGCCGCGTCCAGCGCCTGGCGGCGCTCCGCCACGGCGGCCTCGCGCTCGCGACAGAACTTGCCGACGCCGCCCTTGCACTCGCGGTCGCGCGCGGCCATCGCATCGTTCAGCGCGGTCTGCGCGGTCTGGATGGCCGGCGTCACGCGCGAGGCGCGCGCCAAGGTCACGTCGCTGATGTTGGTGGAGGCGAAGCCGATGCCCGCGGTCAGCGCGAACACGAAGGTCATCAGCCACACCGTCCAGCCGGCCAGCGCCGAGGCGCGGTGCCGCGCATGCCACAGCCGCGCGGTGCAGGTCGGCATCACCAGTGCGACGAGATCGGCGGTCACGCCGATCGCGAGAAACATGGTGCCAGCGGTGCTGTTCGACCCCAGCGAATGCGCGAACCAGCCGTTCATGGCCATGCCGACAGCCGCCAGCGCGAGCGCGGAAAGCTGCAGCAGCACCGAGGAGACGGTGAGGCGCGGGCGTTCGATCTTGGCCGGCGCGATGGGCGCGGTGGCTGGGACGATCTCGCCGTCGATCGGCGATGCCGTCTCGCGCGGCGCCACCGCGGCAGGCGGCACCGGCGCGGAGATCGCCGCGGCGGCGGCGCTGGCGGCGGCTTCCGTCCGTGGCGTCTCCGCGACAGCGGGCGTTCTTGCCGGCGCCTTCGCGGGCTCGTTCACGAGCTCCAGGAAGTCCGGCATGATCAACGTCTCGGACGCCAGCATCTCGTCGTCGAGCGCGGCTCTGATCTTATCGGATTTGTCGGCCTTCTCCGCCTTGGGGCGCGGCTTGACGGCCTTGGGACGCTTCGGGCGCGGCTTGGCGGTCTTCGGCTCTCGCCAGGGAATGATCGACGCGACGGACTCTTCAGCCATCGGGGCTGCTCCAGCGGTTGGCGATGGGCACGAGTCTGCGTTTGCACGCAACGCTCATCGCGCCGGCATCGGGGCACATCAAATCGGGAGGTGAGCAGCGGCCCGAGAAAGGCGAGCCCAGTTTCTTGCGGCCTGGCTGGCGTCGCGCGAAGAAATCGTTGGCGTCTCACGCGCCCGCACCGCCGATGATGCGGTGGGCTGCGGTCGCAGGCGCCACGTAATGAGGCGGCGCCCGGAAAGTTTTGGTCGCGCGGGGCCGGGCAGGTCAGCCGTGCGCCCAACACCCTTGTTCTTAACCAATGGTTAACACGGATTCGCCGGTTTCGAAACCGCGTGGCGCGTGTAGGGCGAACAGCAGTTGTGAAGAGTGGCGACCTGCGTCTTTGGAGTCACAACCGGCAGCTGAGCAATCGCGTCGGGGTCCGGACTTACGCGCGCAAGCGGCAGTCGCGTGCGATCATCGAACGAAACGTCATGGCCGCGACCGATTAACGTCGTCCGAGGTCATCGCCGAGGCGTTGTGCTGGCTAGCGCGGGACAAGTATGGGTGTGCTGCCACTGAGGGAGTGACGTTCGTTGACGGTTGTCAGCACGAGTACGACGTTTGCAATGGCGAAGCTGACGCCGGCCCCGGCGACCTTCTTGAACTCCGGCAGCGGGATGGGTTGGGCGCGGTCGCCTGGGCCGATCCGGTAAAGGCCGTCATGGCCCACTGCGAGCAGATCCTCACCTTGACGCTGCAGCCCGAAGAAGGCGGTCGTGTGCTGCGGAATCGATCCGATCCGCCCATTCGTGTCTCTGACGATCTGCTCCGGGATTTGGCGTTCGTAGAGCAGCCGAACCTGGTCGTGGCAGACCTCCACGAGCTGTCCAGATGCGAACATGTGTATGAGGCCGATCGCGGCTGCGACACAGTCCGGCTTCCAGGGCACGGTGGCGATGCCATTCACAGGGGAGTCGAGCCGGCCGACATCGGACACCACACCGGTCGCGCGATCGATCCGCTGCAGGCCACCGCCAAACTCGCCCGCGTTGTAGCCGACGAAGACATATTCCGGCGTGACCAGGACGGCCTCGACCGGCCAGTGCTTCAGCGGCTTCGCGCGGCCTGATCCGAGCTGGTAAAGGTAGGTCAGCGGAAAGGGAAAGGCCGCTTGGGCTTGCTGCTCGTCCAATGGCTTCGACGGATCGAACAGCGGCTGCGAGATGGCGGAGAACGGCAGGGTGAGAGCCGTCTCGGATTGTTGTCCGTCGGTGACAATCGATCAATCGACTGTCGGTTAGCACAATGTTTGAAGCCGCGGCCACCAGCGCATCTCCCCGCGACACGATTTCGGCAACAACCTGCCAATCGTTGTCGCTCCAGCGGCGCACCGTCCACCGTCCGTTCGGCACGAGTGGTGCGTAGGACGCCCAGGGGCAGGTCACGATCGCTGCCCGCCCATCCTGCACGAACAGCGTCATCACCCGATCCGGCGTCGCCACGTCAGTCCGCTGGCCGCCTTCCGCGATGCTTGACAGCCGGCCGCCACTGCTGAGCAGCCAGAGCCGTTCGTCGGCAAAGACGGCGCGCTGGATCCGCGCGTCCGGTTTGGCACGCGGCGGCTCCGTCGCCGAGCCATGACCGGCGTGGAGGGCGACCAGCGCAAGGGCTGCCGCGGCCCATCTGGTCACGATGCTGTTCAAGATGCGGGTCCCCAAGCTATTTGTTATTCTACGCCACATCCCCCGTCATTCCGGGGCAAGGCCGGTAGGCCTTGAACCCGGAATCCCGAGATTGGCTTGCGACCGTTCTCAACAATCTCGAGATTCCGGGTTCAATCGTCAATGCGCAGGCGCTTCGCGGCGCACCGACGATTGCCCCGGAATGACGGCCAAATTCGCAGCCGGTTCGCACCTCTGGAGATATTTGGTATCACGCGGCGCCATCTGTTGAGGGCAAAGCCGCCGGTGACGACTGCCGCCACCGATGCGTCGCCATCGGCCCTCGATTCTCATCGCGCCGCATCAGTGCTAGCCTCGCGCGATGCAATGCCCCTGCGGATCACCGCTTCCCTTCGATCGCTGCTGCGGTCCCTATCTGAATGGCGATGTCTCGCCGCCAACCGCTGAAGCCCTGATGCGCTCGCGCTACACGGCCTATACGCGCGGCGACATCGATTACATTGCTGCCACGCTCGCGGCCGACCGGCGCGGCGCCTTCGATGCCGCCGCCGCGAAGGGCTGGGCGACGCGCGCGACCTGGCTCGGGCTCCGCGTGGTCTCGACGGCGCGCGGGCAGGAGGGCGACGCCGACGGCGTCGTCAGCTTCGTTGCAACCTATCGCGAGGGCGGCAAGACGATCGAGCATCACGAGGTCTCGCAATTCCGTCGCGATGGTGACGGCGCCTGGCGCTTCGTCGAGGGCGAGACGCGGGCGGTGGTCAGCGAGCCGAAGCGGGCAGCTGCGCCGGCCAAGGTCGGACGCAACGAGCCATGTCCATGCGGCAGTGGGAAGAAATACAAATTCTGCTGCGGGCGTTGAGCTGCGCTGGGCGTTCGGTTCGGAACAGGCGAAATTTCACGTTGGCATGTTCAGAAGTTGCGGTTTGATCCCCGTATCTCGTTCTCGTGCCGAGGGGCCTGAGCGTCATCACGATACGCGGGGGCGGGGAGCGTGGCCGCGGCCTCTCCGGTGCGCTTGCGCATGACGGCCGGCAGTTCGCGGACGGTCAAGCCGTGTGGTCCTGGCGCCCTCGCATTTGCGAGCGCGAACGAGAAGCAAGAGATCGGGCCCGTCCGGTGCGGCATCGATGATGCCGGCTGCCCTGGTGTGGCCGGCTGATGTCTAATCATTTCGAATGTTTGTCCTGTTGCGGCGCCTCGTTGCGAACATCGTGGAGCACGTCTCCGCATCGCCTTGACTCCGCCCAACCGGGCTGGCCTAGAAGGACGTAGTTCCCAACGAGGATGGTATCAGGTGGCGGAGTTGGACGACGAAGTCATGCAGCACGCGAGACCGCCGGCTGCAGCAATCCAGACGCCGGCGCAACAGGCCTTGTCGCCGCGCAAGGCCGCCATCCTCGACCACGCCAACCGCTTCGCGGACGAGCGTGCGGGCTGGCGCGACAAGGCCGCGTTCTTCCACGGCGAGGACGAGTGCTATCTGCGTTTCCTGATCCCGCCGGGCAGCCGCGTGCTGGAGATCGGCTGCGGCCTCGGGGATACCCTGGCCGCGCTGGCGCCGTCCTATGGGGTCGGCATCGACTTCAGCGAGGCGCAGATCGCGATCGCGCGCGCCCGCCATCCCGATCTCACCTTCGTCGCCGGCGATGCCGAGGATCCGGCGACGCTCGCGGCCGTCACCGGCCCGTTCGATGCGATCCTGGTGCTCGACACCATCGGCTCGCTGGATGATTGCCAGCAGTTCATCGAACAGCTGCATCCGCTGTGCACGCGCGAGACCCGGCTCGTCATCGGCTATTTCTCGCACCTCTGGTATCCGCTGCTGAAGGCCGCGGAGGCGATGGGCTGGCGCATGCCGCAGCCGGAGCAGAACGTGCTGTCGCCGGCGGATCTGCGCAATCTTGCGGTCCTCGCCGACTTCGATCCGGTGAAATCGGAGCAGCGCGTGCTGTCGCCGCTGCGGCTCTATGGCGTCGGCCGCTTCGCCAACCGTTTCCTCAGCGTGCTGCCCGGCCTGCGGGCGCTGTCGCTGCGGCATTACCTCGTGGCGAGGTCGATGCGCGCCGTCGGCGACGACGTCCGCTCGGCCACCGTCGTGATCCCTGCGCGCAACGAGCGCGGCAACATCGAGCCGGCGGTGCAGCGCATCGCCGCGTTTTGCCAGGATATCGAGATCATCTTCATCGAGGGCCACAGCAGGGACGGCACCTATGAGGAGATGGAGCGGGTCCGCGCAGCGTTCCCGAATCACGACATCAAGCTGATGCGCCAGCCCGGCAAGGGCAAGGCGGATGCGGTGTTCACCGCGTTCGACGCCGCCCGCGGCGACGTGCTGATGATTCTCGATGCCGACCTCACGATGCCGCCGGAGCAGTTGCCGAAATTCTTCGAGGCGCTGCGCTCGGGCAAGGGCGAGTTCATCAACGGCTCGCGCCTGGTCTATCCGATGGACGAGGGCGCGATGCGCTTCCTCAACCTGATCGCCAACAAGACGTTCTCCTATCTGTTCTCCTGGCTGTTGAACCAGCGCTACACCGACACGCTGTGCGGCACCAAGGTGCTCCGTCGCAGCGACTATCTCAGGCTCAAGGCCGGCAAGGCCTATTTCGGCGATTTCGATCCGTTCGGCGACTTCGACCTGATCTTCGGCGCCTCGAAACTGAACCTCAAGACCATCGACCTGCCGATCCGATACGCCGCGCGCAGCTACGGCGAGACCCAGATCTCCCGCTTCCGCCACGGCTGGATGCTGTTGAAGATGGTCGTGTTCGCGTTCTTCAAGATCAAGGCGATCTGAGCATGGCGGGCGCGATGCGCGCGACACCGTCGCGGTTGGACGTGACATCGTGCGTCGTTCGCGGTGCGCTCGCTCGCCCCGGTTGTGCGATGTCGGCATGATCAAGAGCAAGGACGCGCTCGACCGCCTGACCCCGTTCGGCTGGCGCGGCGGCGTCGCGATCGTGCTGCTGATCTCCATCGTCTCGTTCGTCGCCGCCGGCTATTTCACCGTCTATTGGCGCAATGCCGACATGGACTTCATGGTGATCTACAACGCGCTCGCCATGAACGACGGCGGCGCGCAGGCGTTCTTCGATCACCCGGCCTACCTCACCATCCTCTCGGTCAAGGCCTGGTTCGCCGGTCTTCACCGTCTTGGCCTGCTCGACGCCTGGACCTTGTCGGCGATCCCGCCTGCGTCGGACCGCACTGCCTTCGATGCGGCGATGACATCCGCGGTCCATGCCGGGCGCGTCGCCGCGCTGCTCACCGCGAGCGGCATTCTCATCGCTTTCGCCGCTCTGGCGCGCCGTCTCGTGTCGGACTGGCGCATCGCCATGCTCGCCGTGACCGCCTTCGCATTCTCCGGCGGCGTGCAGATGCATCTGCGCATCCTGCGCAGCGAGATGATCGCGGCGTCGTTCTGCATCCTCGCTTTGATGCTGCTGATCATCGCCGCGCGCCGCGCCGGTCCCGCGCGCCCGCTCGTGGTCGGACTGGCCGCGCTGCTCTGCATGCTCGGGCTCACCAACAAGGTGCATGCGATCCTGCTCATCGCCGCGATCCCCGTTCTCTTGCTACCGTTCGGCTGCGAGACGAGTGCCAGCGTCGCGTTCTGGCGGACGTCGCGGGCCTGGGCGGCCGTGCTGGCCGCGGCCGTCTTGGCGATCATCGCGGCGGTCGCCGCATGGCCCCTGCTCGCCACCGGCCTTGCGCCGGCCAACGCCAGCGCCGCCGGACTGAAGCCGCTGCTGCTGGGACGTTTCGGCGTCTATCAGGTCGCTCTGCTCGGGGTCATCGCCGCCTGCATGGTGCTGTACGCCCGGCTGTGGCGCGTGAGCGCGGCCGAGACGATCGCCGCCCTGCTCATGACCGTGGCGGGCGCCAGCCTGGGCCTGCTGTCGCTCGATCTCAGCTACGACCTCAATGATGTCGTCGTGGTGCTCAATCCGCTGGAGAAGATGATCACCTATGTCGACGCGCCCGAGGCGGCCGGCAGCATCAGTGGCGCCATCGGCCTGCTGCTGTCCGGCGTGCTCGGCGTGATCAGGCGTTACACCTTCATCCTGCAATCGTCGGCCCGGCCCACCGTGTTCCTGACCTGGCTGATCATCCCCGGCATCGCCGTCGCTATCAGACGCGGCGAGCGGCAGACTGCGCTGCAGGCCACGCTGCTGATGCTCGCCGCGATCGGCATCGACACGCTCGGCGTCCGCCGCGGCCTGAAGGTCGAGTACTTCGTCTTCACCGATCCGCTGATCATCATCGCCGGCATGATCCTGCTCGATCGCCTGATCGACCTGCGCCTGTCCCGCTTCGCCTATCCGATCGGCGCCACGCTGTTGGTGCTGCATGTCGCCATCAGCCAGGCCGAGCCGGTCAAGATGGCGCTGAAGCGCCAGGGCCCCGAGACGATCTGCGAATGGAACGGCTACTATTTGCCGCGGCTGGCGCTGCCCTGGTGCGCGCCGAGCGGTCCGTCGAGGACCTGAACATGCGCCGGTGCGGTCAGCCCGATTGCGCCGATCGCGTCTTGCGCCGCAGCGGCTTGACCGGTGCGAAGATCGCCGCGAGATCCTCGCTCTCCGCGCTTTCGGTTGCGTCGAGCCGCAGCCGGCCCTCGACATGCAGGAAATGCTCGCGCGACACTGCGATGGCGCGCAAGAGGTCGCGGTCGCGTAGCGCCGCGACGATGGCGCCGTGCTCGTCGACCGCGCAGATCGACTGCGCCGCCGGCTCGTACACCGAGACCATCACCGAGGAGCGGCTGAGCAGATCGCCGAGCATGCGCGACAATTCGGGATTGCTGAGCGCATCGACCAGATGGACATGAAACGCGCCCGACAGCCGCACCGAGGCGGCGCGGTCGCCACGCTGGGCGGCGGCGCGCTCCTCGGCCAGATGCGCGTCGAGGCGGGCGAGCAGGAGATCGTCGATCCGCAGCACCAATTGGCTGAGCACACCGGCCTCGAGCACCCGATGCGCCTCATAGACCCGCCTGACATCCTCCAGTGTCGGCCGCGGCACCCGGGCGCCGCGGTTCGGGATCATCTCCAGCCGCCGCTCCGCGCCGAGCCGGTGCAGGACTTTCCGGATGCGCTCGCGCGACACGCCGAAGATCGACGCCAGCGGCGTCTCGGCGAGCTTGGTGCCGGCCTTCAGCTTGCCTTCCAGCAGCGCGCGCAGAATGGCCTGATACACCGCCTCGTCCTCGGCGGGATTGGCCTTTCCGATTCGCTGCGCTCCGATCGTCATGCGCCACTGCTAGGCCCAAAGGCGCGGCAGGTCATCTCCAAAAAATGTGCACATTCTGCCTCGCGCCGGGCAGCGCGGCGAATGGGGGAAGCACGCAAGCTTCTGACAAAACTGATAAATAAAAAATGTGCACATTTGGCACGGCGCTTGCTGATCTGCCGGTACAAGCCACGCGACAGCTCACACGGGATCTCCTCATGCATGCCTACTCCCGCCGCAGCCTTCTCAAGACCGGTGCGGCCTTCGCCGCCAGTTTCGCCGCGCCCGCGCTGGTGCGCGCCGCCCCGAAAGAGATCGTGATCGGCGGTCCCGCCGGCGCCGCCAAATATTTCAACGCCGATTTGTTTCCGGTGCTGGAGAAGAAGCTCGACTGCAAGGTGCTGTACGAGGGCACGAACTCGCTGACCAATCTGCAGAAGATGCAGGCCGACAAGGGGAGCCCGAAGATCTCGGTCGTGATCATGGACGATCCGGTGATGCTGCCCGCGGCGGCCGAAGGCCTGATCACCAAGATGTCGTCCTCATCAATTCCCAATCTCGGCAAGCTGGTCGGCGACGCCGTGCACCAGGACGGCATGTGGGCCAACTACCAGAAGCCGTGGGCCGGCATCGCTTACTCCACCAAGCGCGTGAAGACGCCGCCGGTGAGCTGGGCCGAGCTGTGGGACGCGAAATACGATTCCAAGATCGTGGTGCCGTCGCTGTCCAACACCGAAGGGTTCTGGACGTTGCTGGCGGCCGCGCATCTCGAGACCGGCAAGCCCTACAAGGAAGCGCAATACGACATCGACGCCGGCTTCAAGAAGATCAAGAGCCTGAAGGCCAATCTGCTGAACGTCTACACGAATGCGCCGCAGGCCATCAATCTCTTGGAGCAGGGCGAGGCCTGGATGATCGGCGGCCAGTTCTCGGCCTACACATTGATCCGGAAAGCGGACGGCTCGCCGGTCGATCTCGCGATCCCGAAGGACGGCGGCTTCTCGATGCCGTCGGGCATCGCCAAGGTGACGGGCGCGCCGGCCGGAGATCTCGCCGACGCCGTGATCGACTTCTATCTCAGCCCGGAAGCGCAGAGCATCCTGGCCAAGACGGCCTTCATCGCGCCGACCAACCAGGCGACGCCGCTTCCCGCCGGCTATCCCGATCCTGCGACGTTGTTTGCGCCCGACTGGGCCTTCATCGCCAAGAACCGCGCCGGCTGGGTCGACCGCTGGAGCAAGGAGATGACATGAGCGAGGCCGCGCCGCATCTCGTCATCAGCGCAGTCTCCAAGCGTTTCGGCGCCGCGACCGTGCTCGACCGCGTGGATCTCACGATCCGCCGCGGCGAGCTGGTCACGCTGCTCGGGCCCTCCGGCTGCGGCAAGACCACGCTGCTGCGCGCGATCGCCGGCCTCGCGCCGCCGGACGGCGGCACGATCGCGCTCGCCGGCCGCGACGTCACCCATGTGCCGCCGCACCGGCGCAATGTCGGCGTCGTGTTCCAGAGCTACGCGCTGTTTCCGCATCTCACTGTCGCCGGCAACGTCGCGTTCGGCCTGAAGGTGCGCGGCACGCCGAAGGCCGAGATCGGGCGCGCGGTCGAGAGGGCGCTTTCGCTGGTCAAGCTCGGCCATCTCGGCAGCCGCCGCATCTCGGCGCTGTCGGGCGGCCAGCAGCAGCGTGTCGCGCTGGCGCGCGCCATTGCGGTCGAGCCGGACGTGCTGCTGTTCGACGAGGCGCTGTCGGCGCTCGATCGCAAGCTGCGCGAGGAGATGCAGGTCGAGCTGCGCCGCCTGCTGCAGGAGGTGAAGGCGACCGCGATCTTCGTGACGCATGACCAGGACGAGGCGCTGACGATGTCGGACCGCGTCGCGGTCATGAACAAGGGCCGCATCGAGCAGCTCGCCGAGCCGCGCGAGCTGTATGCGCGACCGGCCAGCCTGTTCGCGCTGAACTTCGTCGGCCTGTCGACGCGCATCGCGGGACAGGTGGTTGGCGGTCAGGATGGCATGGTCGACGTCGTTACGCCTGTCGGCCGTCTCTCGGCGCGCGGCGCGTTCCAGCCGGGCGCGTCGGTGATCGTGGCGACACGGCCGGAGCAACTGCGTCTCGGTGCTGTCGATGGCGCGAACTCCGCGGCCGGCCGCGTGCGATCGGTCGTGTTCCAGGGCTCGCGGACTCTCGTCGATGTCGACGCCGGGGCCGGCGCGAGCCTGCTGGCCGAACTCTCCGGGCGCGAGGCGGAGCTGCCGCGCGTCCATGACGAGGTCCGCTTCGCCTGGCCGGTCGCCGAGACCTTCGCCTTCGCCGCGGAGGCATCGCCATGACCGACGCCGTGCTGCCGGCGCCCGTCGTCAAGCCCGCGCCGGATCGCGAGCGGCTCGCCGCGTTCGGCTTCGTCGCGCCTTCGGTGCTGATAACAGCGCTGGTCTTCGTGCTGCCGCTGGCGCTGCTGCTCGGCGTCAGCGTGCTCGACCCGAAGGGCGGCCTCACCGTTGCACATTATGTTCGGCTGCTCGGCACGCCCTATTATCTCGGCGTGATCTGGAACTCGCTGCGGCTCGGCCTGCTGACGACATTGATCGCCTTCCTCGTCTCCTATCCCGCGGCCTTCGCGCTCGCGCGTGCGCGCGGGCCGTTGCGCTCGATCCTGCTCGCCACTCTATTCCTGCCGCTTGCGGCCTCCGTCATCGTCAAGGCCTTCGCCTGGACCATCCTGCTGCGCAGCGATGGCCTGATCAACACCGTGCTGATCGCGCTCGGGATCATCGAGGATCCGATCCGGATGATCTTCACCCAGACCGCGCTCATCGTCGGCGCCGTCAACATCTTCCTGCCGTTCATGGTGCTGCCGATCTACGCCGTCGTGGCGCAGCTCGACGGCCGATATGCGGAGGCCGCGGCGACGCTCGGCGCCTCGCCGCTCGTCGTGTTTGTCCGTGTCATCCTGCCGCTGACACTGCCCGGCATCATCGCCGGCGTGGCGCTGGTGTTCTCGCTCTCGGTGTCCGCCTATGTCGTGCCGACGCTCTTGATCGGCGAGAAATACCCGACGCTCGCCACCACCATTGCGAAAGCCTATCTGCTGGCGCGCGAGCCCGGCTTCGGCGCCGCCGCTGGCGTCGTGCTGCTGGCGATCGCGGTGATCGTCGTGGCGCTCAGCACGATGCTGTCGCGGGAGCCGAAATGATGTCGCGGCTCGCCATCGTCGTCTGCTGGGTGCTCGCGATCGGGCTCGCGCTGTTTCTGCTGTTACCGCTGGTCGTGATCGCCGCCGCCTCGTTCTCGCCGACGCCGGTGTTCGACCTGCCGCTGTCAGGCGCATCGACGCGCTGGTATGGCCGCATCGGACGGCTCGACGGCTTCTGGCCGTCGCTGTGGCTGTCGCTGCAGATCGCGCTGCTGTCGACCGCGCTGTCGCTGGTCGCCGGCACGCTCGCCGCCATCGCGATCGCCCGCGGCAGGCTGCCGGGCGCGACCGCGCTCGGCACGCTCTTGGTGTCGCCGCTGATGATGCCCGGCCTCGTGCTCGGCATCGCACTGCTGCAATATTTCCGCATGATCGGCTTCACCGCGACCTGGAGCGCGCTGCTGGTGGCGCATCTCGTGGTGACCCTCCCTTACGTGGCGCGCACCATGATCGCCGGCCTGTCGCGCTTCGACTTCACCTTGATCGAGGCCGCGCGCACGCTCGGCTGCACCTATGCCGGCAGCGTGCTGCGCGTGATGGTGCCGGCGCTGGCGCCATCGTTCCTGATCTCGGGCCTGTTCAGCCTGCTGGCCTCGTTCGACAACTATCCGGTCTCGATCTTCCTCACCGATGTCCGCTCCAAGACGCTGCCGATCCGCATGCTGCAATATATCGAGGAGGCGCCCGATCCGACGCTCGCCGCGCTCTCCACCCTCATCTTGGCCGGCACGCTGGTGCTGCTGCTGATCAGCGATCGGCTGGTCGGCCTGCACCGCATGGCCGGAACCGCGGATTGATCCGATGACATCGCAACCCGCCTTCCGCCGTGATCTCACTGGGTACGCCGGCAAGCCGCCGCACCCGCACTGGCCGAACTCCGCCCGCGTCGCGGTATCGCTGGTGGTGAATTTCGAGGAGGGCTCGGAGTTCTCCATCTCCGACGGCGATGCCAGTAACGAGGCGATCTACGAGGTCGTGCACCGGCTCGACGGTCCCGATCCCTGCATCGACAGCCATTTCGAATACGGCACGCGCGCGGCGTGGTGGCGCATCATGGACCTGTTCGATGCTCATGGCGTCAAGGTCACCGTCAGCGCCTGCGGCCGCGCGGTGGAGCGCTCGCCGGATCTCGCGCGCGATGCGGTCGCGCGCGGCCACGAAGTGTCGGCGCATGGCTGGCGCTGGGAGAGCCATGCCGGCATGAGCGAGTCCGAGGAGCGGCGGGTGATCGCGCGCACCGTCGAGACCATCCAGCGCGTCGCTGGACAGCGGCCGCTCGGCTGGCACACGCGCTCGGCAAGCTCACCCAATACCCGCCGTCTGCTGGTCGAGGATGGCGGCTTCCTCTACGACAGCGATGCCTACAATGACGATCTGCCGTACTACGTCGACGTCGCCGGGCATCCGCATCTCGTGCTGCCCTATGCCTTCGACAGCAACGACATGCAGTTCTTCAACGGCTCGCGTTTCCGCGGCGCCGATTTCGCCGACTACGTCATCGACGCCTTCGACTGGCTGGCGCGCGAGGGCGTCAGCGCGCCGAAGATGCTGTCGATCGGGCTGCACCTGCGCATGATCGGCCGCCCCGGCCGCATCGGCGCGCTCGACCGCATCCTCGCGCACATCACCGGCAGCGGCGCCGCGTGGATCGCGCCGCGCGCCGACATCGCGCGGCACTGGCTGACGACGGTGCCGCCGGCGCGCTGACGCTCAGTCGTCCTCGGCGAGATCGTCCGGCGTCAGCGGCAGCTCGATGTCGCCGCCTTCGCCGGTGGCGAGGTCGCGCTCGTCCTCCGGCGGAAGCTCGCCCTCGGCTTCGTCGAGCGGCCAAAGGCCGCGGTCGTGTCCGTTGCGTGGCGTCATGGCAGATCCTCCCGGCGGGATAAGAGCTGCGGCGCGCATTGGTTCAGGCCGGCGCGTCCGTGCTGCGACGGTCTGGCGCAGACCGGTTCCGGCGCCTACATGTGCGAGGCCATGGTCAATCCCAGAGCGCTGAAATCCTTCCTCGACAGCCACAGCCGCATCGTCGTCCTCACCGGCGCCGGCTGCAGCACCAATTCCGGCATTCCCGATTATCGCGACACCGACGGCCAGTGGAAGCGCACGCCGCCCGTGACCTATCAGGCCTTCATGGGCGCGGAGGAGACGCGCCGGCGCTATTGGGCGCGCAGCATGGTCGGCTGGCGCCGCTTCGGCCGCGCCCAGCCCAACGGCGCGCATCGCGCGCTGGCGCGGCTGGAGGCGCAGGGCAGGAGCTCGCTGCTGGTAACGCAGAACGTCGACCGCCTGCACCAGGCCGCCGGCGCCAGCAACGTCATCGACCTGCACGGCCGGCTCGACCGCGTGCGCTGCATGGGCTGCGGCGCGACCCTGTCGCGCGCCGAATTCCAGGACGAACTGGCGCACGCCAATCCGCTCTGGCTCGCGCATGATGCCGCTGACGCGCCCGATGGCGATGCCGATCTCGACGGCGTCGATTTCGCCGATTTCACCGTGCCGGCCTGCCAGGCCTGCGGCGGCATCCTGAAGCCGGACGTCGTGTTCTTCGGCGAGACCGTCCCGCGCGAAATCGTCGCGACCGCGCGCGATCACGTCGACCAGGCCGACGCGATGCTCGTCGTCGGCACCTCGCTGATGGTCTATTCCGGCTTCCGCTTCGTCCGCGCCGCCGCCGACCGCAACATCCCCATCGCCGCCGTCAATCTCGGCCGCACGCGGGCTGATGATCTGCTGTCGCTGAAGGTCGAGGCGCCGTGCGACGAGGCGCTGGCGTTTTTGCTGGAAGGGTAGGCCTGAGCCTCAATTCGTGGCTGAGGCGCGAACGTCTCTCCGCTTGCTCAGTGCAACCTCGCCCCGCTTGCGGGGAGAGGTCGGATGTCATCGAAGATGACATCCGGGTGAGGGGGTACAGGTCTATCCGCGAACACTTCCGGTGCGCGGGTCCAACTGATACCGCCCGCGTGGCTGCCCCTCACCCCAACCCTCTCCCCGTGAAGAACGGGGAGAGGGAGCGCACCGTCGTCGGTGCGAGAGCTGGGCTCACACGAGCCAAACAACCTACCGCGACTGCGGCTCCTCGCGCTGCTCGATGCGGTCCTTGTTGTTGACCTGCTCGCCTTCCGGCTTGCCGACATCGATGGTCTTCCCGGCCTGATTGCCGGGATTGTAGTGGAACTTGCCTTCTTGATGCTCGCCGGGCTGCTTCTGGTTCGGATTGACGTTGTCGGCCATGGGGATCTCCTCGGGACTGTTCCGTTGTCCCGGCGACAACGGCCCGAGGTCACCCCGGTTCCGTCACGCCCCCGTCACCCGCCAGATGCAGTTGCCGACGTCGTCGGCGACCAGCAACGATCCGTCCGGCCCTAGCGTGACGCCGACCGGGCGGCCATAGGAGAAGCTCTCGTCGGGCGCGAGGAAGCCGGACAGGATGTCGCGGGCCGGGCCGGAGGGCTTGCCGTTCTCGAACGGAATGAACACCACCTTGTAGCCCGACAGCTTGCTGCGATTCCACGACCCGTGCTGGCCGATGACCATGCCATCGGGGAAACCGGGCAGCGTGCCCGCGGGCAGCCAGCACAGGCCGAGCGAGGCGGTGTGGCCGCCGAGCGCGTAGTCCGGCGTCAGCGCGGTCGCGACCAGCGCGGGGTCCTGCGGCACGCGGTCGTCGACCGTCTTGCCCCAGTAGCAATAGGGCCAGCCATAGAAGCCGCCCTCGCGCACGGATGTGAGGTAGTCCGGCGGCGTCTCGTCGCCGAGCCCGTCGCGCTCGTTGACCACGGTCCACAGCACCTTCGTATTCGGCTCGAACGCCAGCCCCACCGCATTGCGCAGCCCGCCTGCGAAGATGCGCGATGCGCCGCTGGCGATATCCAGCTCATAGATGCAGGCGCGGCCTTCCTCGACCTCAAAACCCTGCTCGGCGATGTTGCTGAGCGAGCCGACGCCGGCATAGATCTTGGTGCCGTCGGGGCTGACCAGCAGGCTGCGCGTCCAGTGTCCGCCCGGCTTGAACGTGGTCAGCCGCTTGCCCTGCGCGCTGATGCGCTCGGCGCCGGCGCTATAGGGAAAAGCGACGATGCCGTCGGTGTTGCCGACATAGAAGGTGTCGCCGACCAGCGCCATGCCGAACGGCTGGCTGAGATTCTCCATGAACGCGTTGCGCTTCTCGGCGGTGCCGTCGCCGTCGGCATCGACCAGCCGCGTGATGCGGTTGGCGCTGACGCCGAGCGCCGCGGCGCGGCGCATCGTCGCCTGCATCGCATAGCCGAACATGTTGCGTACCGGGCTCGGCACCTGCGTCGCTTCCGCGATCAGTACGGACTTGTCCGGCATCGCATAGATCCAGCGCGGATGATCGAGCCCGGTCGCGAACGCATTCACCTTCAGCCCCGGCGCCGCCACCGGCTTCTCGCCGTCCTTCCAGCCGCGCGCCGTCGGCATCTTCAACGTCGGCAGCATCCCTTGTGGCTTCGCCTGCGGAATCTGCGGCGCCGCCCCCCACGCCGGCTGCGGCGTGTCCCCTTGCAGCTTGCGCCACTGCAGCGCCGCATTGCCAACCAGCGCGACACCGCGCGCGACGATGGAGGAAAGCGTGGTCATGGGAGTCCTGTCGGGCTTGGGCAGACGGATGTGGCGAGTGGCCATCGGGCGATGGCGGAAGACGACGTTGTTATGATCTACCATGCCCATCGTGACAACTGCGTACGTCGCGGACGGGGGCTGCGGAACCCGCCACGAATGTCGGCCATACGAGCGATGCGAATGCTCCTCTTCCCCCTTGCGGGGCTAGCGTGAGAACACATCTCGAAGTCGGATTCAGTCACTTCATGCACGGACGGTAGGCTCCCTCTCCCCGTCCTTCACGGGGAGAGGGTTGGGGGGCAGCCCCACCCACCGACCGTGCGGAGAGCCCCCTCACCCGGATTGCATCTGGCGATGCAATCCGACCTCTCCCTGCAAGCGGGGCGAGGTAAATCCCGTCGCGGCCAAGATGTGTGCTGAAACTAGCCCCTTTGCGTGGAGGGGTCGGGGGCCCCACGGGCGGTGTGAATAGCCGACGGCCTGCGGCGCACGGCTCTCGGCGTCTCGACGATTCTTCTTGCTAAATTTCCGAAATCATGCTCTACTCGCTCCATCCCGTCCTCATGCAGAGGGGCGTACGCGTCGTCACGATACGTTGAGGCGGGGAGCGGTGGCCGCGGGCCTGTCAGGTGCTTTTGCGCTGGACGATTGGCAAGCCTGCGGACGGTCAAGCCGTGTGGTCCTGGCGCCCCGATGCTGGCGCTAAGCCTCGCTGACATGACGTGTCACGAGGTGACGGGGGCAAACAAGCCCGGTCCCCGGGGAGAGCGCGGAGCAGCCGTTAAACCCATCGCGCAGGGAGGGCCGGGTCTGTCCGGCTGGACCTGTGGTACCTGCCGCCTGCAATTTTTTCCGCAGGCGGGCCACGGGCCTCAGTCGAGGCCCGGCCTTCCCTGCGCCCTCGGCATTTTCGGAGGGTGTTGCCGAACATGATCTCGGGTGCGCCAGCGCCGCGGGAGGTTTTGGTGTGTGTGGGGGGGGGGCCACCTGGGGTGAAGGGCGCGATGCGGAGCGAATTATTCGAGATCGACATATAGGAGCCGAGCTGGTGCGTCATCGGAACTGCGCTCCCTCTCCCCGTTCTTCACGGGGAGAGGTTGGGGTGAGGGGCGGCCGCACGGGTGGTGTATGTCGTTGGCACCGGCCGACGAGTCCGATGAGCCTGCGACGTGGCGTCGTATGTGCCATGCCCCTTGGATTGCTGCGCAATCCGACCTCTCAGCGCGAGCGAAGCTCGTCGCGCCCCCGCGAAGGGCGGGGAGAGGTTGCACCGCGCGAGCCGCGAGATGCGGGCTCGAACTGGCAAAGCGTGGCGTCGTCATCGAATTGCGCTACAGTGGTGGAAACACGTGCGAGATGCGCGGAGCCAAGGGGAGTCGGAGTGCGGAATGGCGGGGGTGATCATGTCAGGCGTGACGGCATTGGCTGCGTCGTGCGTCGCAGTGGGACCATCAAAGCCAAACGCCTTACCGGTCCGGCGAAGCCTTAGCCGCGGAGCCCGCCGATGACCGCGCTCGACATGTCCGCCTTCACCCCGCACGCCCTGCGCGAGAGTGTGCTCAACGAGGTGCATGCGCGCCCCTTTACGCCGCTGACGCCGCCGGTCTCCGTGATCCGCTTCGCCGTCATGGCGAAAGGCGACAGCGCGAATGCAGACCGCGACAGCCTCGCGTCGTTCTGCGCCCGCCATGGCGCGCCGGCGCCGGAGCCCGGCATCAAGCATCACCAGGTGGTCATCGGCGCCGCGCGGCTGCGCTGGGAGCAGCATTCGGAGTTCGCGACCTTCACCTGGATCTGGAGCCCGCCGGCCAACGCGCCGAAACTCGCTTTCGGCGAGATCGCGCCGGAGCTGCAGGCGCTGATCGCCTCGCTGAAACTGTCCGGCGAGCTGCTGGTCGCGGTCAAGCTCGGAGTCGAGAGCGTCACCGATCCGGTCAGACGTGCGGAAGCGCTGTTCGACAAGAGCAGTCTCGCGCTCGTCGCCGTGAAGGGCTCGATCGGCGCGCTCGCCTCCGACTTCCGCCTCGATGCCGACGGCTTCACCCGCATCCTCGTCTGCATCGAGGGGCCGACGCCGGAGCGGCTCGGGGCGCTGGTGCAGCGCGTGCTCGAGCTCGAGACCTATCGGACGCTGGCGCTGCTCGGCCTGCCCGCCGCGCTGGAGCTGGCGCCGCAGGTCGACCGCATCGAGCGGCGGCTCGGCGAGGTCTTGGCGGAGATGCAGGGCGCCGAGACGCTGAAGATCAACAATCATCTGCTCGACGAGCTCACCGAACTCGCGGCGTCGCTGGAGCGCGGCGCGACCGGTTCGCTGTTCCGGTTCGGCGCCAGCCGCGCCTATTGGGACCTGGTGCAGGCGCGGCTCACCGTGATCGAGGGCGAGCCGATCACGCCCTATTCGAGCTGGTCGTCGTTCCTGTCGCGGCGCATCGCGCCGGCGATGCGCACGCTCAACACGCTGGAACGACGGCAGGACAACCTGTCGCGCAAGCTGGCGCGCGCCGCCGACCTGCTGCGCACCCGCGTCGACGTCGAGCTCGAGGAGCAGAACCGCGACCTGCTGCGCTCGATGAACGAGCGCACCAAGCTGCAGCTGCGGCTGCAGAGCACCGTCGAAGGCCTGTCGGTGGCCGCGATCGGCTATTACGTCGTCAGCCTGTTCGGCTACCTCGCCAAGGGCGCCCACGATGCCGGCCTGCATGTCGAGCCGAGCTTCGCCACCGCCGCCTTCGTGCCGGTCGCAATCGCGCTGATCTGGTTCACCACCCACCAGATCCGCAAGCGGCACCTGAAGGAGGACCACGAGGCGGAGAAGGCGGGCAAGGAGTGAGGGCAGGGCGCTTGCCAGCATGCCCAGGGGCGGCTAAGCGGCAGGCTGGTTTTCAAGGGGCAAGGCGACGATGAGAGGCACGACGATCGACTTTCTGGTTCACGCTGACGGAACGGGGGCGCGGCAGCCGGTCGCGCTGAACCGTCTCGTCATCGCCGGCTGGACCGGGCGCGATCCGGTCGCGCGCGACAAGCACATCGCCGAGCTGGAAGAGCTCGGCATTCCTCGTCCAGCGACGACGCCGATCTATTACGAGGTCGCGGCGAGCCGGCTGACCACCGCTGACAACATCGAGGTCAGCGGTGGCGACTCCTCGGGGGAGGTCGAGTTCGTGCTGATGAAATCCGGCGGCCGGCTGCTGGTCGGCGTCGGCTCCGATCATACCGATCGCAAGGTCGAGACCTACAACATCACCGTCTCCAAGCAGATGTGCGACAAGCCGGTCGCGCCCGAGCTGTGGTTGGTCGACGACGTCCTGGGGCATTGGGACCGGCTGATGCTGCGCGCCTACGCGACCATCAATGGCGAGCGCGTGCTGTACCAGGAGGGCGCGCTGAGCGGCATGCTCGCGCCGTCCGATCTGATCGCGCGGCGCTATGGCGAGGCCGGGCTGCCCGAGGGCACCGCGATGTTCGGCGGCACCTTCGCCGCAAAGGGCGGCATCCGCCCCGCCGACCGCTTCGAGTTCGAGCTGGCCGACCCCGTGCTGAACCGCGTCATCCGGCACGGCTATGCGATCGCGCAGCTCGTCATCGCCGGCTGAGCACGTGCGCGCGGTCACGTTCGCGTGCGTCGATAAAGGTTAACCAACAGACCGCGGCGCGTCGTCGCGGTCTGGCTCCACTGATCACGGCGCGCGCAGGCGTTGCAATCGGCAAGGGCCTGTTAAGCAAGACCGCCTAGGGTGCCCCAGTGTGCCATCACGGACCAAAGTCTTGTTTCGCGTTCTGGTCCGGCACACGCCTGTTTCGACATGAGACGCGTTGCGGCTTGCCGATCCTTAACTGATCCTTACTTGATAGCAGTCGATTCGATGGATCGGAGGAGAAGGGCGATTAACTAGAAGTTTAGGATTGGTTTTGTGCGCGTGAACGCCTCCCTTAAGGGTTTGTTCAAATACCCCGGGACTTGGGAGAGCGGGATGCGCGTCGCGATCGTCCACGATTGGCTTTACGTTCTCGGCGGCGCCGAGAAGGTGCTGCAGGAGATCTTGCGCTGCTATCCGGGCGCGGACGTCTTCACGCTGTTCGACCTGCTGCGTCCCGAGGACCGCACCAGGCTGGGGTTCGAAAAGTCGCACACCAGCTTCCTGCAGAACATGCCGGGCCTGCGGAAGTATCACCGCTCCTATCTGCCGCTGATGCCGCTCGCGATCGAGCAGCTCGATCTGTCGAGCTACGATCTGGTCATTTCGAGCAGCTGCGCGGTGGCCAAGGGCGTGCTGACAGGACCGGAGCAGCTGCACATCGCCTATGTGCATTCGCCGATGCGCTACGCCTGGGACCTGCAGCACCAGTACTTGCAGGAGAGCGGCTACGCGACCGGGGTCAAAGGCCTGATCGCCCGCGCGCTGCTGCACAAGATGCGGATCTGGGACGCGCGCACCGCGCACGGTCCCGACGCCATCTTCACCAATTCGCAATTCGTCGCCCGCCGCATCAAGAAGATCTACGGCCGCGACGCCAAGGTGATCTATCCGCCGGTGACCATCGCGCAGCGCGATGCGATTCTGCCCGTCGGCAACCACTTCCTCGCCGCGAGCCGGCTGGTGCCCTACAAGCGCATCGAGCCGATCGTGCGCGCCTTCAACACGATGCCCGATCTCGAGCTGGTCGTGGCTGGCGACGGCCCGGAGGCGGCGCGGCTGAAGGCGATCGCGGGGCCGAACGTGACGTTCGCCGGCTTCGTGCCCGACAAGCAATTGCGCGATCTCATGACCACCGCGCGTGCCTTCGTGTTCGCGGCGGAGGAGGATTTCGGCATCATCCCCGTGGAAGCTCAGTCCGAAGGCGCGCCGGTGCTGGCGCTCGGCCGCGGCGGCGCGCGGGAGTCGATCCTCACGACGGGACCGCGGCCGACCGGCATGTTCTTCGAGACGCCCGAGCCCGAGGCGATCGCCGCCTGCGTGCGGGCGTTCGTGGCCAAGGAGAAGACGATCTCGCGTCTCGATTGCCGCCAGCGCGCCAGCTTCTTCTCGGCCGAGCGCTTCCGCAGCCAGTTCGTCGCGGCGGTCAACGAGGAGCTCGACAGTTTCCGTGACGGCCATCAGGGCCGCGCGACGCGGCTGATTGCGTAGTGTTGATATGTGGTGCGAGTGCAGATCATGAGGCAGGCGGCTCTCAACGAGGCGTTCTCCGGCTTTGATGCCGTGGCCCGGATCTGGCGCCGCCGCGGCGTGTTCGCGATCGTCGCGGGTGCGGTGCTGGCGTTGGCCGTCGCGGCGCTCGTCCTGCTGCCGGTGCGCTATCTCGCCACCGCCTCAGTGATCATCGCCGAGCAGGAGCCGGGGGCCAACACGTCGGCCGCCTGGGCGCAGAAGATCGGCGATCCCGCCGACATGGAAAGCCAGCTGCTGGTGATCCGCTCGCCGCGGCTGCTGCGGCAGATCATGTCCGCGCCTGGTGTGGTCGACGCCGTCGTCGGCGAATGCGAGCGCGGCCGCCTGCTGGGGTCGGTGGAGGCGTGCCAGCGGCTCAAGACGGATGTCAGCGCCTTCATCGATCACGTCGACGGCCGCTTCAGTGTCGCCTCCGCGGGCCGTTCGCGCGTCATCAACATTTCCTATCAGTCGAGCAGTCCGGAGGTGGCGCAGACGCTTGCGAATGCGCTGACCCAGACGTTCCTCGAGGACCAGCGCACCGAAGGCGCCAACAGCCGCGAGGTCGCGAGCTCCTGGCTGTGGCAGGAGTTGAAGCAGCTCGACCAGCAATTGCGCGAGGCCGACGACAAGATCCAGAAGTTCCGCCGCACCAAGGGCCTGATGCGCGGCGCGAATGCGCCGATCTCCTCGGAGCGGCTGACCAGCATCGGCCAGCAGCTGTCGCAGGCGGAAGCCGCGCGCGCCGAGGCGGCGGCCCGATTGCAGGAGATCAAGTCCGAGCAGGAGCGCGGACCGACAGATGCGCCATCGGTGCTGCAGAGCCGCACCATCGCCGATCTCAAGCAGCAGCTCACGACGGTGAGCGCGCAGCTCGCCAGCGCGGCCGGCGTGCTCGGGCCGAAGCATCCGTCGATCCTGGCGCTGACGCGCGAGCAGGCGACGATCCAGCAGCGGCTTGTCGAGGAGATGCAGACCATCGCGGCCAGCGCGCAGAAGACCTTCGACGCCAATAATGCGCTGGTGAATTCGCTCAAGAAGCAGATGGACACGGCGAAAGCCGAAGCCGGCTCGGCTTCGCTGGACGAAGCCTCGATCGAGAGCATGGTGCGCGACACCGAGATCAAGCGCCAGCAATATGCCGAGCTCTACAAGAAGGCGAGCGAACTCGAGACCGAGCGCCGCGTTCTGCGCGGCAGCACGCGTCTCGTCAGCCTCGCGGAACTCCCGAGCAAGCCGTTCTTCCCGAAAAAGCTGCCGTTTCTGGCCGCCGGTGTGACGCTCGCCATGATCTTCGGCGTCGGCGCAGCGCTGCTCGCCGATCAGTTCGGCGCGCGACGGATCAGGCAGCCCGTTCCCGACGTAGACTCGGCGCCGTCGCCTCAGGTCGCTGCGCCCGAGGCCGATGCGGCGCGAGCCATCGTACCGGAGACGCCCGCGATCGCCACGGCGTCTCCGGACGTGGAGGCGCCGCCGTTGGCGCCGGAGCGAAAATCTCACCTGCCGAGCGTCGCCGACGTGTCGATCCTGGCCTGTCTGCCGCGGCTGAAGTCGCTGCGCCAGATGTCCGCGCTGGGCGCCATCCTGCAGGGGCACCAGCCGCTCGCGATCCCGCACGTGCTGCGCCTCGCGTCCGAAGACAACGAGTTCCAGCACACACTGCACGACCTCCTCCACGAGCTCGGCATCGAGCAGCCGGGACGGCCGCTGCGCCTCGTCGTGACCTCTCCCGATGCGGGCGACGGCAAGACCACCACGGCCTGCGCGCTGGCGGAACATCTGGCGGCCGCCGGACGGCGCGTGCTGCTGGTGGAGTGTGACATCGCGCATGCCTGCTTCGCCGAGATCATGGCGCTGCCGCGGAGCGCCGGATGGCTGGGCGCGCTCGAGCACGGTACGCCGCTGCGCGAGGCCGTGCTGCGCACCGAGCATCCGTGTCTCGACGTCCTGCCGGCCGGTGCCATCCATGGTCCCGTCGGCGACATTCTCGACGCGGTCGGCCTCGATCACCTGCTCGGCGGTCTCGATGGCTATGATGCCGTCATCGTCGACACCCCGCTGCCGTCGCGACGCGACGACTTCCTGGCGGGCACGGACTGGGTGATCGTCTGCGTGCGCAGCGATCGCTCGCTGATCGAGCCGGCGGTCGCGACGGTGAACAAGAGCCGGGCGCTTGGAGCCGTCGACGTCGGCATCGTCGTCACGATGACCGATGCCGAGCCCCGCAGCGGGTCCGTTGTCGAGGCCCCTGCCTACGCCGAGGTCGGGTGATGTCGACCGAGCGCGTGCTGTTCGTCGACCATACCGGACAGATCGGCGGCGCCGAGCTGATCCTGCTGGACGTCGTGCAAGGCCGCAGCGATTCGAGCGCCTTCCTGTTCGAGCCGGGGCCGCTCGGCAACGCCCTCTCCGAGCGTGGCCTCCCCGTCGTCACCTCGCGCTGGGGCCGTGGGCTGGCGCAGTTCCGCCGCGACAGCTCGTGGCTGAAGGCGCTGCCGTTGTTCGGCCGATTGGCCGCAATCACCGTTGAGCTCGCGCGCGCCGTTCGCCGTCACGACGTCGTCTACGCCAACTCGCAGAAGGCGTTCGTGCTGTCGGCGATCGCCAATCTCGTCGCGCGCCGGCCGCTGATCTGGCATCTGCACGACATCATCAGCCCCGCCCATTTCGGCGCGCTGCAGCGTCGCATCCAGGTGTTCCTGGCCAACAGCTTCGCGGCCAAGGTCATCGTACCGTCCGAGGCGGCGGCGTCCGCCTTCATCGACGCCGGCGGACGGCGCTCCCTCGTCGAGGTCGTACCAAATGGCCTCGCCGTCGAGCCGGTGCCGGTGTCCCGGCAGGAGCTGCGACAACGGCTCGGCCTGCCGACGGCTCCGCTGGTTGGCGTCTTCAGCCGGCTCGCGCAGTGGAAGGGGCAGCATGTCCTGATCGAGGCGCTGGCGCGGCTGCCGGGCGTTCACGCCATCATCGTCGGTGACGCGCTGTTCGGCGAGCAGGCCTATGCGGCCGAGCTGAAGCGCCAGGTCGCCACACTCGGTCTCGGCGACCGCGTCCACTTTCTCGGCCATCGCGGAGACGTGCCGATGCTGATGCAGGCCGTCGACGCGATGGTGCATCCCTCGATCGATCCAGAGCCGTTCGGCCGCACCCTCGTGGAGGCGATGCTGGCCGGCGTGCCGGTGATCGCGACCGATGCCGGCGCGGCTCCGGATATTCTCGAGCACGGCCGGGCCGGCATGCTCGTCCCGCCCGGTGATGTCGGCGCGCTGGCCGAGGCCCTGGATCATGTGCTGGCCGAGCCGGAGCTGCTCAAGCCGCAGCTCGACTACGCGTCGCGCCGGGCGCGGACGCACTACAATCTCGCGCGCATGCTCGAATCGATCGGGCTTCTGATCCGCAACGTTCGCGCGGGGGCGGCGGCGTGAGCGCCTCCCGTCCGTCGCTCAAGCGTTTCAGCGCGCTGCTGATCAGCGGTGCGCTGGCGAGCAAGATGCTCGGCTTCGCCCGCGAGGTGCTGATGGCGCATGTACTCGGCGCCTCGCTGATCGCCGACGGCTTCCGCGCCGCCATGACCGCCGTGCTGATCCCGCTGGCCTTCCTGCAGAACGAAAGCGTGCCGGCGATCATGATCCCGATGCATCGCGAGGCGTTGCAGCGTCCCGATGCCGCGCGCAGTCTCGGCGCCCTGACGATCGTCATTGCGGCGGTCTCGACGCTCGTGACCGCGGTGATCTTGCTGCTCGGCGAAATCTGGGTGAACGCGGTGGTCGGCGGCTTCTCGGCTGAAGCGCACCAGCTCACTCTGCATTTCGTCCGCATGATGTCTTTCGCCATGCCGGCCTCGGCCGTGCTGAATGTTCTCGCGGCCGGCGAGATCGCGCTCGGGCGGACGCGGTTGACCAATCTGCGCGCGAGCCTGCTGAACATCGCCGTGATCGGTGGTATCGGCCTGCTTGTGCTGTCCGGCGATCCCTACATGCTCGCCTGTGCCTTCACCGTCGCATTCAACGGCCTCGCGGCCTGGGGCCTGTTCTCGCTGTGGCGCGAGGGCGAGCTGAGCTTCTCCGGCCTGACCGTCCGCATGATCGTCGACAAGGCGTTCGAATTCTTCCGCCGGCTGCGCGTGCTGCTGGCGCTGCCCCTGGCGGAGCAGGGCAATGTCTGGATCGAGCGCTTCACCGCGTCGCGGCTGACCACCGGTGCCGTCGCCTCGCTCGACTACGCCCGCTCCCTGACGGAGAGCGCGCTGTTGCTCATCAGCCAGCCGCTCGGCATGGCGGTGCTGTCGCAGCATGCGCCACGCGATCCGCGCGCGCAGACCGAGGCCCTGCTGCGGCCGCTGCTCGCGATCACGCTGCCGGCTTCCGCCTTCCTCCTGGTGTTCGCGACCGACATTGTCCGCCTGATCTATTTCCGCGGCGCATTCGGCGACGAGGCCCTGCTGCTGACGTCGCACGCGTTGAAGGGCATCGCCTGCGGCGTCTGGGCGGCAACCCTCGGCTGGATCCTGATCCGCCTGCTCAACGGCGCCGGCCGCAACGGCGTCGCGGCGCTGATCATCGTCTCGGCCTATCTCGCCAATATGGGCTTCAATCTCCTGATGCCGCTGTTCAGCCCGTCACCGGCGGCAGGCATGCAGCTGCTCGGAATCGGCGAGGCGATCCGCAGCCTCGTGCTGTTGACCGGCGTGGTGTTCGTGCTCGGCGATGCACGCAGGCTGCTGCTCGTGATGGGGCTGGCGCTGCTGCCGGCGGCGCTGATGGCCGTGCTCGGCATGATGATCCAGAACGCCGTGCCCGGGCTGCTGCCGCGGCTGTGCGCCGGCGGAGCGGCCTATCTTCTCTGTCTCGCGTTCGCCATCGGAATTCTGCTGCCGGGTGTGTTGGGCGCGGCGCTCCGGCATGTTCGCCGCACATTCAAGATGAAGGGAGAGCTCAGTTGACCCTGTTGGCCCTCGCTGCAGCCAAGGCCATCACGGCCTCCGGCGCGTTCATGCTCCCGCTCGCCAAGGCGGCCGACCGCATGCTCGGTCCGCGCGGCTGTCTGCTGACCTTTCATCGCGCGGCGACAGCGGAGCAGTGGGAGCGGCTGCCCAATCGCGACTTCTACGTCGATGCTGATTTCCTGGATCGCTTCCTCGGCTATGTCGGCGAGCAGGGCTGGGACGTCGTGACCATCAGCGAGGCGCTGCGCCGGACGGCGAGCCAGGAGCCCTGCGGCCGCTACGTCAATTTCTCCATCGACGACTGCTATCGGGATACGTATGAGCTGCTGGTGCCCGTCTTCCGCAGGCACAACGTCCCCGTCACCCTTTTCGTGACCACCGGCATTCCCGACAATACGCTGGCGCTCTGGGCCGCGGGATTGGAGGATGCGCTGCTGCGCAGGGATCACGTCGTGATCGACGGCGAGCGCATCGCGCTGTCGAGCCCGGAGCAGCGCCGGGCGTTGTTCGCGCAGGTCGCATCGCGCTGGGACGGCCCGCAGGCGGCCGCGTGCTATGCCGCCTTCTGCGCCGCGAACGCGATCGATATCGAGGCGATGCATTGGCGGCACGCAATCTCCTGGGACATGCTCGATGAGCTGGCGCGCGATTCCCTGGTCGAGATCGGCGCGCACACCGTGTCGCATGCGCGGATCTCGTCGCTGTCGCCCGAGGCCGCGCTGCGCGAGCTCGCCGAGGCGCGGCTTTGCCTGAACGCACGTCTCGGCATCGATGTCCGGCACTTCGCCTTCCCCTATGGGCGCGCCGGAGATTGCGGACCGCGCGACTTCGCGCTGGCACGGCAGGCCGGGTTTGCCAGTGCGGCGACGACGCGGAAGGGTCTGCTCCAGAGCGGTCAGGATGCGTTCTCGATCCCGCGCAACACCATGAACGGCGCGCATCGCTCGCTCGCGGCGATGGAGCTGCATCTGACGGGCCTCAGCGGTGCCGCGGCGAAGGTGATGGGCCGTGTCTAGCAGGTCGCGCCTGCGGATCGTCTCGATCGCGCATCCCGCCACCAGCAGCGAGGCCGGACGGCTGCGCTACCGCCATCTCGCGGCGCGGCCGGATGTCGACCTGCATCTGGTCATGCCCGAGGTCTGGAAGGAGTTCGGGCGCACGATCACCGCGCCACCGGCCGACGACGGCTTTCCCGTGCACCGGCTGCCGATCCGGCTGTCCGAGGCCGGTCCGATGAAATGGTATCTGCATTTCTATCCGGCGCTGCACCGCCTGCTGCACGAGCTCGATCCCGACGTCATCCATCTCTGGGAGGAACCGTGGAGCATCGTGGCGCTGCAGGCGCAGCTGCTGCGCGGGCGCGCCGCCCTGGTGCTCGAAGTGGACCAGAACATCCTGAAGCGGCTTCCCCCGCCGTTCGAGACCATCCGCAAATATGTGCTCGGGCGGACCGATCACATCCTCTCGCGCAGCCCCGAGGCCACCCGCGTGGTGCAGGCCCGCGGCTATTCCGGCCCGGTCACCCCAATCGGCTACGGCGTCGATCTCGCAACCTTCACGCCGGCGGGTGACGGCGCGCACAGGAGCGCCGGCGCCACTCTGCGGCTCGGCTATGTCGGCCGGCTCGTGCCCGAGAAGGGCCTCGACGATGCGTTGGAGGCGCTGGCGCGGAGCAGATCGGCTGCGACGCTCAGCATCCTCGGCGAAGGTCCGCACGAGGCGCATCTGCGCCGGCGCGTGGCCGAGCTTGGCTTGGGCGAGCGGGTCACGATTCAGGGATGGGCGCCGCCCGCGGAGGTCGCAGCGTTCCTGCGCGGTCTCGATGCGCTGCTGCTGCTCACGCGAACGACGGATGCGGTGCGCGAGCAGTTTGGCCGCGTCATCATCGAGGCCCAGGCCTGCGCCATTCCGGTGATCGGATCGAGCTGCGGCGCCATTCCGGATGTCGTGGGCGACGGCGGCTGGATCGTGCCCGAGCGGGATCCCGCTGCGCTGTCAGCTCTGATCGATACGCTGAGCGGTGAGCCTGGCGAACTGGCGGCGCGAGGCAAGGCGGCCCGCGCGAACGTGCTCCGCCGCTTCACCTACGATGCCGTTGCGCTGGCGATCGAAACGGCGTGCCGTGCCGCCGATCAGGCGCGATCGTCCGCCCACGTCGGGCGCCCGCAATCGCTGCAGACCAGTTGCTAGGTCTCCGCCGGCAGCGCCACCGCGGTGCGGCCGGACTCGCGTTTGGCGGCGTCGATCTTCCGCAGCAGGTCGATATATTGCAGGCCGATCTGGTCCCAGCCGTATCGCTGCGCGGTCGCAGAGGCGCCGTCCTGAAGCCGACGCATCAGCATGGGATCGGCGAAGGCTGCTGCAAGCTTGGTTGCGATGTCGGCTCCGTCGGGGGCGATGCGGAAGCCGTTGATGCCATCCTGCAGATAGTCCTCGATCCCGCCGACGGGCGTGGCGAACACCGGCACCGCGCAGGCCATGGCTTCCATGCAGACCAGCGAGAATGTCTCGTAGCTCGTGGGAAGCACGAAGGCATCGGCCGCCGAATAGAGCGCGGGCATGTCAGACCGCGAGCCGGCAAAGACGAGGCGCTGCTGGGCGGTGCGCGCCATCCTCCGATAGGGCGCCGGATTGTCGGAGCCGACGACCAGCAGCCACGTGTCGCCGCCGAGTTGCTCGAGCGCGCCGATCACATGCGCCAATCCTTTGCGGCTGAATTCGTGACCGACGAACAGCAGCACGCGCGCGTCGTCTGGAATTCCGAACTCCTGGCGGATGGCCTGTCCGCGCGCGGCGTCGCGCCGGAAGCGTGCGAGGTCGATGCCGTTCGAGATCACGTGGATGCGTGCATCCGGCACACGGTAGAAGCGCTGCAATTCGGCTGTGACGCGCGACGACACCGCCACGAACGCCCGATAGCGCAGGCCGCCGATCATGAAGCGGTCGCGCAGGCTCACCCACAGATGCATCGGGTTCAGCATCCAGCGCCAGCTGCCGGCCGCGCGCTTCTCGACGAGGCTCTGCGCATTGACGGCATGAACGATCAGGACGTCGCCCTTCAGGCTGTCGCCATGACTGACGACAACGGCGTCGGGATGCCGCGCGAGCGCGCGCGTCGCGGCCAGCGTGAACAGCGGCACGACGACGGCGCGGCCGAGGTGACGGAACAGTCCGCGCGTCGGAATGCGCGCCAGCCACGGCGCAACGCGCTCGACCTTGATCGTGTGCTCGAGGTTTTCCGCGACCGCGCTCGCCAGCACGACATTGGATAAACCATGTCGACCGAAAACGCGCGCCAGCTCGATGGCGACGGTTTCGACGCCGCCGGCATTGCTTATCTCTTGAACGACCTGGACGATCTCAAACGTCATAACGAAAATCTATGGGATCAGACATTGCGACTTCGTTCCAATCTGTTGGTCGTTAGCACAGCCCTGTTAACGTTTGGCTTGTTGCTATACATGTCCAGCGCGCGCGCCTGGGACACCGAAGCGGCTGAGCTCCGGGTCAACCAGCGGATCGGCGGCGGCAATCTGGTGACGCATCTCGCCGGCAAGAGCACGCAGATCTACCAGGCGCTGCACGGCGTCGGGGCCCGGCTCGGACGCATGGACTCCTACGGCTGGCGTACGCTCACGCGGGTTCCCACGCCGCACGATTTCGATGCTGCGATGCTGGAGGCACATCAGAACGGCATCATGCCGCTGATCCTGCTCGAATACGAGGGCAGCTATCAGTTCCTCAATCCGTCCCAGCCGATCGGCTCCTATCAGGATTGGTTCGCCGCCGGGCAGGCGATGGCGAAGCGTTTCCGGCCCGGCGGAGACTGGGGCCGCGAAAACGGTATTCCTGACTGGGGCGCCACCGTCTTCACGGCGATCAACGAGCCGGACGTGCAGGCGACGATCCCGCGCAAGGACTATCATGATGCGCTGGCGGGCCTCGCCGACGGGATACATAGCGTGGATTCCAAGCTGCGCGTCGTTCCAGGCGGCTTCGCAACCTGCAACTCGCACGGAGATGCAACGTTGCGCGGCTACGGTCCTGCGATCGCCGATCTGCTCGAGGACGGCCGGCTCGACGGCATCGATCTGCATACCTACTACAATGACAAATGGTATCCGATGACCCGCGGCCGCGCGTTCTCGGTGCAGACCTGTTTCGACCGCATCAAGCAGGCGATGGGCTTGACCCGCGAGATCAATTTCTATGCGACCGAGTTCAACGTGGCGCGCGCCGGCGCCTGGGAGGACGAGCAGGTCGCGGCCAGATTGTTTCTGAGTGCGATCTGGGACCAGCTCGCCGTGGTCGGGAAGGACGGCCGCGCGCCGGTCTCTGTGCTGGCCTTCCCCTGGAATCTCGGGGATACGCCCGACGTCGATGGGCTCGCTTATGCGATGGCGGCCGGAGAGAAGCCCTGGAGTCCCGAGGCCCGTAGTCTGGTGACGAAGACCGTGCTTCAGCTCGCTGGACATATGCGGATCGTGTCCATCGACCGCCGTCTGGCGCTGTACCGGCTGAGCGGGCCGGACGCGGATCTGATCGTGTGGCAGAACATTGCCGGCTGGACCGACCGGCCCGGCCGCGCGGTCGAGCTCGATTTGCCGGAATGGACGCGCAGTCTCGAGGTGTGGGCCTGGGACGGGCTGCAGCGGCGGATCGAAGCCAGGCCGGGCCGGTTCTTCGTCGACGGCCTGAATGCCAATGAGACCTACATGTTTCGCGTGCCAAGGCCGTAGCGTCACCCCCGATCGCAGGTCTCGTTCGCCTCGAGCGATCGACCCGGGAAGCGGGTTTCACGCGCTTCGTTAACTCGATGGTAAGGGCACTCCCAGGTACCACAGCGTCCGGTGATCATTTGACGATAATTGCAGTCATGATGGGTCCATCATGGAACCGGGCGTGAGCCGAGCGCCTCTTTTGGGTGAAGTTGGAATGCAGCCGGTCAGGAAGGCTGAGATCGCGAACGAGGGGGCGCCGCAGGCCGTGACGGGTGTACGCATCCGCGAGATCACGGCCGCCGATCTGCCGGCCGTCGCCGCGCTGCTGACACGCGGATTTGCCTTTCGCAGCGAGGCCTATTGGCTGCGCGGGCTCGATCGCCATGCGTCGCGCGCGCGGCCGGCGGGCTTCCCCGCCTTTGGCTATTGTCTCGATCATGGCGGCGTACCCGTCGGCGTGATCCTGCTGCTGTTCTCCAATGTGCAGGCCGAGGGCGGCCAGACGATCGTCCGCGCCAACGTGTCGAGCTGGTATGTCGAGCCGGCGTTCCGCGCCTTCAGCTCGATGCTGGTGCGTGCCGCGACGCGCGACAAGACGGTGACCTATTTCAACATCACACCGGCGCCGCACACCTGGCCGCAGGTCGAAGCCCAGGGCTTCAAGGTGTATTGCAAGGGCCAGATCTACGCCGCGCTGGCATTGTCGCGGCCGCTCGCCGATGTCACGGTCGCGCAGTTCGATGAAGGCGATCGCGCCGGCCTCAGCTCCTACGAGGCCGAGTTGCTGCGGCAGCACGCGGCTTGGGGCTGCCTGAGCGTCGTCGTTCGCCACTCCGGCACGGCGCATCCGTTCGTCTTCCAGAAGCACCGCGTGAAGAACGTGCTCCCGATTGACCGGCTGCTATACTGTCGCGATCTCGGAGACCTGGTGCGGTTCGCAGGCAATCTAGGCCGCTTCCTGACCCGCCGCGGCGGCCTCCTGGTGCGCATCGATGCCAACCAACCCATGGCTGGCCTCATCGGATGGTATTCAGCGAAACGAGGCCGCAAATATGCCAAGGGTCCCCATCCGCCCCGCCTCGGCGATCTTGCCTTCACAGAGGCCGCGCTGTTCGACGGGTAGGATCCCATGAGCGAACCGTCAGCGCCTCGCTCCCTGTTGGTCGCTCGCCCGAACCCATGGATCGCGGCCGCCTTCTTCGGGCGGGGATTGGCCGTCCACAGCAGAGCTGATCCCTAGCTACGGAGCGTCGAGAGGTTGTCCTTCTGACAGACCGAGTCCGAGCCGGTCGTGTCCCCGGGCGTGGTGTAACTCGGTATAGCAAAGCCGTCCGCCCGCGCGCTCCCCCATAGCGCCGTAGCGGGTGGACGGCTTTGCGGTGGTCACCGGCGATTGCCCGGAGGGTCGGGTTGCTGACACCAACCTGATTCGAGGAACCACCGATGACCGACGAGATGATGAACCTTCGCGCGCTCGTGGAGAAGGCCCCGGACGCCGATCTTCTGCGCGAGATGATCGGCTTTGCCGCCCAGCGGTTGATGGAGATGGAGGTCGCCGGGCTGACTGGAGCGGCTTATGGCGAGAAGAGCTCCGAGCGTCTGGCGCAGCGCAACGGCTACCGTGACCGGACCTGGGAGACGCGTGCCGGTGCGGTCGAACTGCGTATTCCCAAGCTGCGCAAGGGAAGCTACTTCCCAGGCTTCCTGGAGCCGCGCCGGATGGCCGAGAAGGCGCTGACCGCCGTGATCCAGGAAGCCTACGTCCAGGGAGTCTCGACCCGTTCGGTCGACGACGTCGTGCAGGCGATGGGGATGAGCGGCATCTCCAAGAGCCAGGTGAGCCGGCTCTGCGGCGAGATCGACGATAAGGTGAAGGCTTTCCTCACCCGACCGATCGAGGGCGATTGGCCGTATCTGTGGATCGACGCCACCTACGTGAAGGTGCGCCAGAACGGGCGCATCGTCTCGGTCGCGGTGATCGTTGCGATCGGCGTCAACAGCGACGGCCGGCGCGAGGTGCTGGGCCTGACGTGCTCGCTTATATGAGCTTCCCGGCACAGCACCGCGCCAAGCTGCACTCGACCAATCCAATCGAGAGGGTCAATGGCGAGATCAAGCGCCGCACCGAGGTCGTCGGCATCTTCCCAAACGAGGAAGCCATCGCCCGTCTCGTCGGTGCGATCCTGCTCGAGCAGAACGACGAGTGGGCCGTCCAGCGCGCCCGCTACATGACGCTGGAAACGGTCCCTCACCGATCTGTTTGGCGTGACCGTTTCAGCTGGCACGATTGGGCAGATGATCGCCCGTGCCGCCAGCCGGACGCAGGACTACGCTGCGGCGGTCTACGAAGAGATCCGCCGGGCACCGGTCAAGCATCTGGATGAGACCGGGTTTTGGGTGGGGACGAGGCCGCAATGGCTGCATGTCGCAGGCACTGTCGGAAGCAATGGGCTGGTGCACTATCGGGTATCCCGCAGGCGAGGGGAGGTGCTGACGCAAGCGGCGCATATCGTGATGCACGATCACTGGACATCCTACTTCCAGATGCCGGGCGTCACCCATGCGCTGTGCAATGCGCATCATCTGCGCGAGTTGACGTCGCTGGTCGACATCGATGGCGAGGCCTGGGCCCGGCGCATGCGCACCTTGCTTCGCAAGCTGTGCCACCAGGTCAATCTCGCGCTCGAGCGTCCGGCCGGCCAGACAGGCGCGCTGCCTCCCGACAACATCCGCGCCGCCGAGCGGCAAGATGACCGCATCATCCGCGACGGCATCGCTTAGCTCAAGGCATTTCCCGAATTGCCTCGCAACGTCAAACGGGGGCGGCTCAGACGGCGCACTGGCCATATCTCCTGTTGCGGCTCAAGCTGCACAAACAGGCGGTGCTGCTGGTCCTGCGCAACCCGGCCGTGCCATTTACCAACAACGAGGCCGAGCGCGATGCCCGCATGATGAAGTTGCGGCAGAAGATCCCCGGGGGCTTTCGCACCTCGCGAGGCGCAGAAAACTTCGTAACGCTCCGGACCCTGATCGGCACCGCTCGAAAGCGCGGATGGAACATGCTCGAAACATTGGCCCTCTGCCCCACACAGCTCATCCATAAAATCCGCCTCGTTTGACCGAGCGACGGTCTGGCGCTGTCGGTCCAGGAGACCTTGAAGCGCGATCCGCATGGCGGCCAACTGTTCGTGTTCCGCGGCCGCAGCGGCGGGCTGATCAAAGTGCTGTGGCACGACGGCCAGGGCATGTGCCTGTTAGCCAAGCGGCTGGAGCGCGGCCACTTCATCTGGCCACAGGCTGTGGACGGAGCTGTGACGATCACGCCGGCGCAGCTCGGCTATCTGATCGAAGGCATCGATTGGCGGCATCAGCAGCGGACGTGGTGCCCGGAAGCTGTTCGTTGAGTGCTTGAACGTCGCGGCACTGATGCGTGCCGGGCGGAGCTGTGATTCCATCCTTGATGATGATCACAGCCGATTCGCTCCCCGATGTTGTCGCAACGCTGAAGGCGCTGGTGGTCGCCGGCCAGCCGGCGCAGCTCGCGGCGGAAGCAAAGGCGCGCAATCTCGAGGCCGACGTCCGCGCCCGCACGCTGCTGATCGAGCAGATGAAGTTCACGATCGCCAAGCTCAAGCACAGTCAATCCTCCGAGCGCGCCTCGGTCTGAAGAGGGCGCCGATCGCGATCGAAGCGATCGCGAAGATCGACGCCATGTTTGCAATCGAGCGCGAGATCAAGGGTCTACCGGCCCACGAACGCAAAGCCGTGCGCGACGAGCGCAGCCGACCGCAGGTCGAGAAGCTTCATACCTTCCTGCACGAGCGCTGCGCCAAGCTCTCCGGCAGGAGCAGACCGCCAAGGCGATCGACTACAGCCTCAAGCGCTGGGAGGTGTTTACGCTCTTCATCGATGATGGCTGTCTGTGCATGACCAACAACGCGGCCGAACGCGAGCTGCGCGCCGTGGCCGTCGGCCGCAAGAACTGGACCTTCGCCGGCTTCGACGATGGCGGCCGCCGTGCCGCCGCTATCGCTACTCTCATCCAAACCGCAAAGCTCAACAACGTCGACCCGTAGGCGTGGCTTGCCGACGTCCTCGCCAGGCTGCCCGATCATCCGGCCAGCAGGATCGCCGACCTGCTGCCCTAGAGCTGGAAGCACACCGCCATCCCTGCTGCTGCCTGATCTAGCCGATCAATCGTCCATCCGCGCGGGCTGCTCCGCCTGTGGTCTTCACCGGATGCGTACGTTGGCGGCACATTGCTGCCGGGCTCTGAATCGAACGATGAAGGATTTAGGTATCATCGAGGCTTAGACCTTGGGATCCCGGCAAGTAGGCTTAGCTAACACTGGCGCCAAACGTAATGCATGAGGTCATGGTCGTGGTGCAATTTGGGGCGTTGCCATTGCGCGCTCTTCTGCCGCCGATACTGCCTTCTCGTCCGAATGAATCTGATAAGCCTCAGCTGTGCTATTGCCATCGGTAAGCGCGACGCAGCAGCGTCACATCGGCTATTTCCGATTCTCACCAACGTCGAAAAGACGAAAAGCCTCAATTCGAGTGATGTTGCGCACAGCGAGGTGTCTATGCATGGCTCATCGTGTCCGGGCAACGGAGGAGATGAGCCATGTCCTATGTCTTCGAGATCGCGCTGGCGGCTGTGCTGCTGTTCTTTCTGTTCCTGCCGATCACCGATCGCAGAACCGTCATGATGAAGGTCGTCATGATGGTGGCTGCCATCTTTCTGTTTGCGGCCACCCTCGTCATCCCGCACGCGGTCGGATCGTCAGCACTGTTGGTTCAGGCATCGCTGATGACGGGACATTGATGCGCCCGTGCCGCTCGGTCCCGCCGGCCCTTCAAGCGGTGCGCGCATTACCGGTTCGGCAATTGGCAGCGCGGCTGACCTCGTGTAGCACCAGGGCGGATGTCATGCACACGGGGACGTCGGATGCCTGCTCTCGCTTCTGTCCTGCTTGCCGCCCTGAAGGATCACGGTGCCCGGGAGATCTTCGGCATTCCCGGCGATTTCGTGCTGCCGCTGTTCAAGGTCATCGAGGAGAGCAACATCCTGCCGAGCGTGACGCTCAGCCATGAGCCGGCGGTCGGCTTCGCGGCGGATGCGGCCGCGCGCTATCATGGCGGCCTCGGCGTGGCGGTCGTGACCTATGGCGCCGGTGCTTTCAATGTCGTCAACGCGGTCGCCGGCGCCTATGCCGAGCGCTCGCCGGTGGTGGTAATCGCGGGCGCGCCCGGTGCGCGCGAGCGCGTTTCAGGCTTCCTGCTGCATCACCAGGCGCGCACGGTCGACACCCAGCTCGCGGTGTTCAAGGAGATCACCTGCGACCAGGCGGTGCTGAGCGATCCCGCGACAGCGCCGGCGCAGATCGCGCGCGTGCTGCGCAGCGCACGGGAGATGTCGCTGCCGGTGTATCTCGAATTTCCGCGCGACATGGTCGACGCCGAGGTCGAGGCGGTGGTGCCGCTGCCGCCGCGCCGCGCCAATCGCGAGGCGCTCGACGAATGCGTCGACGAGATCCTCGCGCGCATCGGCCGTGCCGAGCGCCCGGTGATCGTGGTCGACGTCGAGATCCGCCGCTATGGCGTCGAGGACCGCATCGCGGCGCTGGCGCGCAAGCTCGGCCTGCCGCTGGTCACGACCTTCATGGGCCGCGGGCTGCTCGACAAGGCCGACGACGTCGTGGCCGGCACCTATCTCGGCGCCGCGGGCAATCCGGCGATCACCCAGCTGGTCGAGGACGCCGACCTGGTGTTGATGCTCGGCGTCATTCTCTCCGACACCAATTTCGCGCTGTCGAACCGCGCGCCGGATCCGCGCCGCATGATCCTGGCGGCGAGCCGCGAGGTGCAGATCGGCCATCACGCCTATCGCGACATGCCGCTCGGCGATCTCATCGACGCGCTGGAGGCCCGCGCCACGCCGCGTGTGCCGAGCCCCGGACCGCTCCGGCAGCGCTCCGTCTATCCGCGCGGCCTCGTTGCCGACAGCCAGCCCATCGCGCCCTCGGACATCGCCACCGCGATCAACGACATGTTCGACCGCCACGGCCGCATGCCGATGACCTCGGATATCGGCGACTGCCTGTTCACGGCGATGGAGATCGACAATACCGCACTCGCCGCGCCCGGCTACTATGCCGGCATGGGGTTCGGCGTGCCCGCCGGCATCGGCGTCGCCGCCACCGGATTGCGGCCGCTGATCCTGGTCGGCGACGGCGCTTTTCAGATGACCGGCTGGGAGCTCGGCAATTGCCGCCGTTACGGGCTCGATCCGATCGTCGTGCTGTTCAACAATTGCAGCTGGGAAATGCTGCGGGTTTTCCAGCCGGAATCGCGCTTCAACGACCTCGACGACTGGCACTACGCCGAGATCGCCAACTCCATCGGTGGGGCCGGCGAACGTGTCGGAACGCGCGCCGAACTCGTGGCGGCGCTGCAGCGCGCCGTGCAGCGGCGCGGACAGTTCTCGCTGATCGAGGTGATGCTGCCGCGGGGCAAGACCTCGGACACCCTGGCGCGTTTCGTCGCCGGGTTCAAATCGGCCCGTGAGCGCCTGGCCAGGGGATGACGCGAGATCCGAACGCGTCGGCCAAGCCAGCCTATTGCAGCGCCTTGTCGTGATTCCCGAGCCCCACCGCCTTGTAGTCATAGGTCGGATAGAATTCGGTTCGATAGACGCCCCAGGCGGTGGTTTCGAAGATGCGGTTGACCTCGCGCAGGCGCGAGGCCGCGAGACGGAGCGTCACCACCTGGCCAACCCCCATCATGACGTACCAGCTGACCACCTCGACACCGGCCGGCGGGAACGCCTTATAGAAGCCCTGACGCTCGAGCTGCGCGTTGAGCTCGCTCAGGGGGCGCGACTGATCGTGCTTGAGGAAGACGGTCAGCAGCACGGCATTGTCGGCCGTCGGCGCGGCGGTCGCGGGCTCTGCGACGCTCTGTGCGCCACCGTCGGAACTGACAAGCGCGGCGCATCCCAGCGCCAGCGCAACCAGCAACATCCTGCTCGCTTTCACGTGTCTCTCCATTGTTCTCGCCGACCGAAGCAGGGTACGCGACCGCGTCATCGGGCATGTGACATGCCGCGCAGCTCAACCACGCTTCATTGAAACCGTCCAGCGATGATCCGGATCCTGCGGCGGCGAAAGAGCGCTCGCATGAGCGCAGCCTGACCGATGTCGGCGCGCGGCGCCGCTTGGGGAGGGGCGAGCCGGCGTGCCCGGGACTCAGCCGGTCGCCGAGCGCAGCGCCGATTTGATCGCGTCGCGGCCCTTCCAGGCGAAATAGCTGAGGCGGTCGCCGATCGAGCGGTGGCCGCGCAGCCTGTTCGACCCGAGCACGTGTCCGACCTCGGCCGGGAAGCGCTTGATCTCGGCCTGTACCATCCTGTCGGTGTTACTGAGAATCGTGGCGAGGCGCGTGCCCCAATCCGAGTCCTCGATGCGATCGATGCGGACCTGGATGGCGTATTCGATATCGTAGATGCTGGTCAGGATTTCCTTGGCGGTCACGACGCGGTTGTTCTTCAAGGCAATCCGCAGCGCGAGCCGCTTGTCCTCGAGCTGGTCGAGCACCATCGGCACCGTCAGGGCGTAAGGCGCGGTGATGACATCGGCCACGTTCTTCGAGCGCGCCGCCTTGGTGGCCAGGCGCATCACCTGCCATGGCTCCTTCAGGCGCTTGGCGACGAGCGTTAGCGCGAATGGGACGGCTTCGGGCTCCTTCTTGCGCAGGCCGTCGAGCAGCAGCGCCATCTTCTTCACCTGGGGATCGTCGAACTCGGCGATCCGGTCCGGCAGCGAGTCGGCGAACTTTGCCAGCTCTTCGCGCGCGCGGAGCGCCTTCATCAGCTTGATGACGTCGTCGAACACGGAGGGCGAGGCGGTGTAGGCCTTGAGCTTCTCGCGCACCTGTTCGATGCCGTCGGCCCGCGACAGGGTGCCTTCCAGCGACTTCGTCACCTTGGTCTGGAATGCGTTTGCGACCTGCCGGCATTCACGCTGCTTGTCCCCGGCGATCAGCTCGCGCATCTGCGCGTTATAGTCCCGCGCCATGGTCGGGAGCAGATCCCGCGAGATCCATTCCCAGATCGGCGTCAGGGAGCCCCGGGCGATGCGGCCTTCATTGGCATGTTCAGGCGAGCCGTCGATCAGAAGCTGCTCGATCGGCATGAAGAAGTAGCGAGAGGGATTGATGACGCGGTGGCCGCCGGCGCCGTTGTTGTTGCGGATCTCCGCGCGCAGCCGCGCCTGCAGGTCGGCTGACCCCGGCATGTCGACGCCGCTCAGTTCGAGCCGCTCGAGCTCGCTGAGCAGACAGCTTCGCGTCAACGGTGATAACCGCTGCAGGAATTCCCAGATCCGGTCGACCGGTCCCATCGGCGTCAGGCTATCGGCTGTCAATCATGAGTGCTCATCTCCACGGACGAGAACGGGGCGCATGGAATCACGAAACAGTTGGTGCCGAATTAATATCAGTAAACAATCGTAGAAATGCACGCTGTCGTGGATTGGATCGTCAGGGGTGCGCGGCCGCCTGGCGAACGTCTTTCGCGCTTTTGCCGGGTTAACGTTTTCGATCGCAACTTATGGGGGAATTTCTCCACGCTTGCGGGAGGTTGCGGAAGAATCCCGTATTGTTACGGACGGCAATGTTAACCATGTTAAAGTTGCCGACGGGCCAGGATGGGGCATGACACAGCTGAGCAACAGCGTTTCGGACGATCGCGCCGCCTCCCTGTCCGGCGGCCAGAGGGTTAACGAGCCCGGCTTTCCGGCCGCCCGTCAGGGCGCGTTGCGCTCCAACCATTCCGACGAGCATGACGTGGTCGCCCTGGCGCGCCAGCTCAACGGCTCGCTCACCGCACTGATGCTCTACATGGGTGAAATCAAGCAGCGCAGTGACGAGATCGCCAAGGCGCCCGGCGAGCGGCGGCACGTCCAATTGGTGGTCGACAATGCGCTGCTGCAGACCGAACGGGTCTGTGCCCTGGTTCATCAGATGGCCGGTGCGAAGAATCAGCTCGCCCCGCCTTCACAGACGTCGCCGGTCGATGAACAGGGCACGACCCGACAGTCCGGCCGCGCCAGCAAGTCGCTCACGCCCCGCGAACGCGAGGTTCTCAAGCTGATCAGCGAAGGTCACTCCAACAAGGAAGGGGCCTTGCGCATGGGCATCAGCCCGCGCACCTTCGAGAGCCATCGTGCGGAGGCCATGCGAAAATTGGGCGCGCGAAACACCGCCGAACTGGTCCGCGCTGCCCTTCTCAATCCGATCGGGTGAACGCGGCACGTGCAGGCGGCCGCGATCGCCGTCGGCTGATGTGTTCGAACGATGACGACACGCGCCGCTGTCCGATCGGGCCCGCCTCAGGGGCCGATCGGACAGCGGCTGCTTGTGTGGCCGTGGGCTTAGAAATAATCTTCGGCGAAAGGGCGAACCCGCGAGGTCGGCCGCAACGGCGCTTGCGCCTTGGGAGGGGTCGGCACAATCGTGATGGTCCAGCGCGGCGGAACGCTCGCTTCCTTTTCCATCACTGAACGGACGTGGCCGGTGATTGTTGATCCGCCGGACTTCACGGTCGCCGTCCGGCCGTTGAACTGCGCAATTCGGAAACGCCTGACTTCCTTCTGGTCGGCGGTTTCAAAGGTAAACATGGGACACATCTCCTATGTGAGCCCAAGTCTCGCAGCTCATGATTAGTTGATCGTGAAAATCATGAGCCGTAGAAGTACGGCGTCAACTCATTATAAGGGATTATACGAATCGCGCTCTGCGAATCCGTCGACTTGAAGTTGTCGAAAACCGTTTCGGCCCTGATGATGTCGCAGCGAAAACCGCCTCCGGCGCCTCAGGCCGACATCGCTGCAGGCCGGCGGATGCTCGCCGCTCCGCCCGCGAACCGCCTCATTCTCAATATTGCAGCTCCTGAGCACGGGCGGCCGCATAGGCGGCGTCGATATTGTCCAGCAGCTCGATGTACTCTCCCTCGGAGAGGCGTGGCGCGTTCTTCTCGAGCGTCAGCGCATAGCTGGCGAGCCTTCGATAGCCGAAAGTGCCTGCGGCGCTCTTCAGCGAATGCGCCTCGCGCCCGATCTTGATACGCTCGCTGTCGAGCGACAGTTTCCGGAACAGCTTCAGCCGGGCGTCCGTCTCGCTGAGGAACACGTCGCGGATTTCCTGCGCCGCGTCGTCGCCGATCTCGCCGACCAGCTCCGCATAGGCGTCGCGATCGAGCGCCGGCTCGGGAGCGACGTCCGTTTCGGGAGAGAGGTCGGGCCCGCTGGCGTCCGGATCCGCCGGGACCAGTGACGCGGTCTCGGCGCCCGCCAGCTCGATGGCCGGGGCAGGCAGGGGCAGCACGCGCAGGATCGCCTCCACCAGCGCCTTCTTGCGCGCCGGCTTGACGACGAAGTCGTTCATCCCGGCCTCGCGGCAGGCGCGAATGTCCTCCATGAAGGCGTTCGCGGTGAAGGCGATGATGGGCACGTTGGATCGGCGCTCGCCGCGCGCGCGGATGGTCCGCGTCGCCTGGAAGCCATCCATCTCCGGCATGCGCACATCCATCAGGATGAGGTCGTAGTTGAAGCGGCTGGCCGCCGTGACGGCCTCCGTGCCGTCGCAGGCCGTGTCGGTCTGGACATCGAAATCCTTCAGCATCTTGGTCGCGACAAGCCGGTTGGTCGGATTGTCGTCGACGACAAGCACGCGCAGCGGCCGGCCGAAGGCCGCGATCCTGTTCTGCAGCGAGGCGTAGATGCTGTCGTCGTTCTGCTCGGGCAAGGCCACCGTCTCTGCGATCGGCAAGGTCAGCCGGAACGAAAAGGTCGAGCCGCTGCCGAGCGTCGACGTCACCTTGATCTCGCCTCCCATCTGTTCGGTGAGGCGCTTGCAGATGGCAAGGCCGAGTCCGGAGCCGCCGAAGCGGCGGCTGATGGAGTTGTCGGCTTGGACGAAATTGGCGAACAGGGAGCCGATCTTGTCGGCGGCGATGCCGATGCCGGTGTCGGTCACTGTCCATTCCACGGTTGCCTTTTCGGCGTCCTTGTCGATGCAGCGCGTGGTGACGACGACTTCGCCGGACGACGTGAACTTCACCGCGTTGGACACGAGGTTCAGCAGGATCTGGCGAATGCGGCCGGCGTCTCCGACCAGCGCGGGCGGCACCGCTGGATCGCTGACATTGCGGAGCTTGAGATCCTTGGCGGACGCCCGAGGCCCGATGATGCTCAGCGTGTTGTGAACGAGGGCTTCGGCGGAGAAGGCGATGTCTTCGAGCGACAGCTGGCCGGATTCCAGCTTGGAGAAGTCGAGGATGTCGTTCAGGATCTCGAGCAGATTGTCGCCGGCATTGTGGATGGCCACGACCGAGCGGCGCTGCTCGGGATCGAGATTGGTCTCGAGCAGGGTCGTTGCGAGGCCGAGCACCGCGTTCATCGGCGTGCGGATCTCGTGGCTCATCATCGCGACGAAGGTCGATTTCGCGGCATTGGCGGCTTCCGCGGCGTTGATCAACTGCTCGTGCCGTTCCCACCAGCGCGAGATCAGCACGGCCGCGGCCAGCACCGCCACGGCGGTCAGCAGGGAGGTGATCACGAGCAGGATGGCCATCGCCCGCCATTCCTTCAGGACGTGCTGCTCGGGCACGGACACCACGATCATGGCCGGATAGTTGGGTAGCATCTTTGCCGCCCGCAGACGCATCTCGCCCGTCCGCGTCGATGGCTCCCGCAGCACGCCGCCGGCCGAAAGTGCGCGCTGCCCGAAGCCGGAGGTCGCTCGCCCGATCTCGCTCGTCGGCGGGAAATGCGCGAGCAGGATGCCGTCGTCGCGGACCAGCGACACCGAGGCATCCAGGCCGAGCGCGGTCGAGCCGAAGAAGTTCTCCAGATGGGGCACGGACATCGCGCCGAGCATCATGCCCATGAACGCGCCGGCGGAGTCATCCAGCCGGCGGGCGAAATAGATGTTCCAGGTGCCGTCGCCGCGGTTCTGGACCGGCTTGCTGACGAAGGTCTGCAGCGCCGGATCGGCCTTCAGCGCCTTGAAGTAGTCGCGGTCCGAGATGTTGACGTCCGGAATCGGCCAGTAGCGCGAAAAGTTCAGGAGCTTGCCCTGCGCATCTATCAGGGTCACGGCATCGATCTGCGGCAGTCCCGCGATCTTTTCCTTGAGGAGGAGATGGGTCTGATAGTCGGAGGCTATCTTGTGATAGGCCACAGCGTCGATCGCGCCACCGCGCGCCAGATAGTCGCGGACGCTGGTGAGCACCAGGTCGACCGACTTGACGGAGCGGTCGGCGTTCTCGGCCAGCGTGAGGCTGTGCCGGCTGAGATCCTCTTCGGCGTGCTGAAGCGCGTTCTCGCGCAGATTGGACAGGAAGAACAGGTTGCTGCCGGCAATGACGCAGATGAGGATGAGCGCGATTGCCGCAGGCGCTCCCAGAAAACGTTTCTTGTTGCTCATCACCAGCTACCAGCCCGCGGTCCTGACCATCCGTCGCAGATCGGTCTCCTGCGCGATCTGCTTCAGCGTCTCCCTCAGACGAACGACATCGATCGGCTTGGAGAAGGCAGGATAGACGTTCAGCTCGAGAAAATTCCCGATACGAACCGAGGCGTTGAGCGCATCCTTCTCGGACGCGCTGATGATCAGCACCGGTCCGCGGAACTTCAGCTCGGCGAGACGATCGAGAACCTCGGTCCCGGACCGTTCGCCGAGCGACAAGTCCAGTGTGACGCAATCGAAATGCCTCTTCTGCAGAACGCTCGAGGCGGCATCGACGGAATTCACGCCCGTGGTGTTGAAACCAGACTGGGATGCGATCTTCCGTAAGATCGACTGATGCACGTCGGCGTCTTCGATCACGAGGAGTTCGTTGCGCATGAAGCCCTGTCCCGTTGCCATCCTGGAGGATTTGACGGCAAGCAGGCCATGTCTAACGGGCGCCTCTGACCCCCTCGTAAATTTTGGTTTCCGTACAACTACGGGAAGCAAGGCAGGGGCCGCCACGCGCGCCGATCGCAGGCCGTGCGATCTTCAGGCCGGCAACAAGGAAACGGCCGGACAGGTCCGGCCGTTGCGCATCATTCGGGGGGCAGCCGGATCAGTCGGCGGGGCCGAACACGGCTTCCATCTTGGTCTTCAACGTCGCCGCATTGAACGGCTTGACGATGTAGTTGCTGACGCCGGCCTTCTTGGCGGCGATGACGTTCTCGGTCTTCGATTCGGCCGTGATCATGATGAACGGCGTTTTCGACAGTTCCGGGCTGGCGCGGACCTCGCGAAGCAGGTCGTAGCCGGTCATCGGCTCCATGTTCCAGTCGGAGATCACCAGCCCATATTTCTTCGCCTGCATCTTGGCGAGGGCGGCCGATCCGTCGCTGGCGTCGTCGACGTTTTCAAATCCGAGCTGCTTCAGCAGGTTGCGGATGATCCGAATCATTGTGGCATAGTCATCGACCACCAGAATCGGCATCGACAGATCAAAGGCCATGTCATTACTCCGCGCGTTTGGTCAAAAGCCGAACACGGGCGAGATATTTCAGCACGAAGATGATTCGACGCTTCTTGGAACTCGCGCTCGTCAGCACGTCGACAATTATCAGCGCCCGTTGAACAGCGCGTTAATTCCGTGCGGGCGAACGGGGCGGATCGTGCGTGAGGCCGTAGTTGTACGGAGGCGGGGCCGCCCGGCAGTTGATCGCCGGACAAAAACCCTCTCAGGGCAGCGGGCGCGGGCGCACCAGTTTTTCGTACTGAGCCTTGACGGCACCGTAGCATTCGCAGGCCGTCTTCTTCAGCCCGTCGATATCGATGATCTCGATATGACCGCGGCTGTAATGGATGAAGTCGGCCTGTTGCAGCGTGCTCGCTACCAGCGACACGCTGTTCCGCCGGGCGCCGATCATCTGGGCCAGCGATTCCTGGGTGATGTAGAGCTTGTTGCCGCCGGAGAGGTCATGCGTCTGCAGCAGGCAGCGGGCAAGGCGGGATTCAACCGTATGGGCAGCGTTGCAACCTGCGGTTTGCTGGCTCTGCACGTAAATGGCGAGTGCGTGGCGAAGGATGGCGGCGCGGAACGTGGAGCTCTGCTCCGCGGCGGCGCGCACCCTGTCGATATCGACGACCGACGCGCTGCCCGGCACTAGCACGGCCGCACTGTTGAGCACGAGCGGGTCGCCGCCGCCCAGCAGCGACATGCCTCCGAAGAAGCTGTCGCGCCCGATCATCGCGACTTGCACACGCTCTCCGCGTGCGAGATTGACGACCAGCGAGATGACGCCACGATGGGGAAAATAAATCCGCGTCAGCTTTTCGCCGACTTCGGCGAGAACGGAATCCTGCACGAGATCGACCGTCCGCAAATAGGGGCGGATGAGCTCGAAATCCTCGTCAACCAGCGATGACAGGAAGCCGTTGGGAGAACGCAAGCTGGGGTCCAAAGCCATCTCCTGCATTGCAGCGACTGAGCCTCGCAGATCTCGATGCACTCAAGGTTCCTTAAAACTGCGCCCCATCGGCTGACAAGAGAAATAACAAGCTGTCACGCGCCATGGTTCCCTCTGTGCTCGTTGGTGTGCAGATGTGCGTGAAAATGTCGTGGAAGATTGGTCCGCCGAAAAACGCGGCGGAGAGCCAGCTACGTGAGTGCCGCTTGTATACAGATCGCATCCAAGCTTTCTCTCCCTCGTCATCACTCGAAGCGCATGATTGCTCGAATGGCTCGCGTCCTCTCGCCCTCGCCGTGGCACGGCGGCATGCCACCGCGATTGACAGCCGACATCTTGAAGCCAAAATCGCTAATAACCGCGCTGATTCGTTGACGGATATTTTCATGTCCGATGCAACCCTGTGCTCCTGAACGGCGGCTTCGGCCGAGGTTCGGCGACCGACGATGATGTAGCAGTCGTCCTGCAACAGCAGGACTTGAGCAGGGGGCTGATTGCGCATCCGGCCGGAGCGCGATCGATGGTCAGCAACGAGGCTGAGCTCCTCCGCATCGAGGCTGAATGCCGCCATCGCCTTGGTTCGTTCGCGTCATCCCGGCAGGTCCGCCGTTTCCCAAACAGGTAGCTCAGGATTTCATGGCCTCTTCCTCCCACCAACGGTCCGCCTCGTCATCGCCGTCGCCGAGCAGCAGTGTCGACGTGTCGGAGTCGGAATCGTCCGGCGTCAATCCTGGAATGGCCATCGTCGGTCAGGTCGCCGGCGGACTGCTGCACGACTTCAACAACATCCTCACGGTGATTACAGGCACCATCGACATTCTCGCCGAGGCGGTCGAGGACAAACCCGAACTCGCAGCGGTCGCGCGTTTGATCGATGAGGCAGCCACGCGCGGCGCACGATTGACGTCGCAGCTCTTGTCTTTCGCGCGTGGCCGGCCGCCGCGGCCATGTGCGGTCGAGTTGAACGAACTTCTGGTCGATGTCGGCCGTCTGCTTCGTCCGACCTTGGGCACCGATGTCGAGGTGACGACCTCGGTGGCGGCGGATGTACCGTCCGTGTACGCAGACCCCGGCCAGCTGATGGCGGCCCTGCTGTGTCTTGCCATCGGCGCGCGCCACCGGCTCGAACATGGCGGCCGGATCGACATCGATGCGAGGCGCATCAGCGATGGCGGCGCCGCGGTCGAAGACCCTCGCGCCGACGTGCTGATCGTGCTCACCGCATCGGTGAACGCGGACGGCGTCTCGCCGTCCGAGCCGATCTTCTCCGAGATCAAGCTGGTGGACGACTTCGTGCGGCGCTCGAACGGACGATTGGCGTTGAAGGAGCCGCACGACCGGACGGCGTGTGTCGAAATCGTCCTTCCGCGCATCGACCGAGAGCCCTCCTAGCCGGCAGGCCGTTCCGCGCCATGGTTAGCGGCGCCCTAACGGCAGCGTCGCGCCGCGATCGCGCGACCAGGCCCGCCTGCGCAAGACGGTGCCATCGAGACGCGAATTCCGGCCGTTTTCTCGTATTTTACCAAGCCGATTAGCAGCAAGTTAGGATTAACGGCGGAGGCGGGTGCCTCGCGTCGCAGTTCCTGGATCGATTTAAGGAACGGGTAGGATTCCGCGGCCCAGTGTCGCATATCGCCGACAGAATGGTGCGGCGATGTCTACTCGTGTTCATCCAGAAGGGAATGACAATGTCAGGTATCGTACTCTCTGCGTCGGTTCGCCAGAACCTGCTCTCGCTCCAGTCGACGGCTCAGCTCCTCGCCACCACGCAGAACAACCTCTCCACGGGCAAGAAGGTCAACTCGGCTCTCGACAATCCGACCAACTTCTTCACCGCCCAGGGTCTCGACAACCGCGCTTCCGACATCTCCAATCTGCTCGACGGCATCGGCAACGGCGTGCAGGTTCTGCAGGCCGCCAACACCGGCATCACCTCGCTGCAGAAGCTCGTCGACAGCGCCAAGTCGATCGCCAACCAGGTGCTGCAGAGCGCGGTCGGCTACTCCACCAAGTCGAACGTCGTCTCCTCGGCTCTGACCGGCGCGACCGCCAGCGACCTGCTGGGCTCCAGCGCGACCGCGGTGACGGGCTCGGTTGTCAACAACGACAACACCTCGTCCGCCTCGGCGATCACCGGCTCGACCAAGCTGTCCGGCACCGCAGGCACGGCGTCGAACAACCTGGCCACCGGCATCACCTCCGGTGAAACGCTGGTCGTCAACGGCACCACCTTCACCTTCGTCACCGGCACAACCTCCACCGGCACCAGCATTGGTATCGGCGACTCCGTCAGCAACCTGCTGTCGGCGATCCAGACGCAGGCCGGCGTGACCGCTTCGGTCACCGCGGGTGCGATCACCCTGACGCCGCCGGCGGCAGGATTGACCGTCTCCGGCAGCTCCGGCACATTGGCCAAGCTCGGCCTGTCGGCCACCGGCAACGCCTTGGCGGGCCAGACGCTGACGATCGCGGCGACAGGCGGAGGAACGGCGACCAGCTTCACGTTCGGACTAGGAACAGGGCAGGTCAAGTCGCTGAGCGACCTCAACAGCAAGCTCGCGGCCAACAACCTCCAGGCCACGCTCGACTCGTCGACCAACAAGCTGACGATCTCGACCACCAATGATGCGGCGTCTTCGACGATCGGCACCATCGGTGGCACGGCGTTCTCCGTCAGCGGCAACGCCTTCAACGGCGCCACCGTTGCGGCTCCCGTCGTGGATTCCACGGCTCAGTCGCAGCGTTCGAGCCTGGTCTCGCAGTACAACAACGTGCTTGCGCAGATCAACACGACCGCGGCCGACGCTTCGTTCAACGGCATCAACCTGCTGAACGGCGATACGCTGAAGCTGACCTTCAACGAGACCGGCAAGTCGACGCTGTCGATCACCGGTGTCACGTTCAACTCGGCGGGCCTCGGCCTCTCGAGCCTGACCTCGGGCACCGACTTCCTCGACAACAACTCGGCGAACAAGGTGATCGGCGTCCTCAACACCGCCAGCTCCACGCTGCGGTCCGAGGCCTCGACGCTGGGTTCGAACCTCTCGGTCGTGCAGGTTCGTCAGGACTTCAACAAGAACCTGATCAACGTGCTGCAGACCGGTTCGTCGAACCTGACTCTGGCCGACACCAACGAGGAAGCGGCCAACAGCCAGGCGCTGTCGACCCGCCAGTCGATCGCGGTGTCCGCGCTGTCGCTCGCCAACCAGTCGCAGGCGAGCGTGCTGCAGCTCCTGCGCTAAGGCGCGGTCAGCACTCATCAACATCGGAGGCGGCGGGGCTTTCCCCGCCGCTTTCGGCTCCAAGCTCCGGACATGACGTCGCCACGCATCGACTTGTGCGGCGGATGAGCCGAGAAGCCAAGCACGCGAGCAACGTCGTATCGCGCCGACCCAGCCTGCCGACGACGCCGCTCCCGCGAGGAGCCTCCCGGGCGAGACTCCTGAGAGGAGATCTGCGTATGCCCTTGCGGGTCGAGCTGAAGCCGTTTGAACGGATCGTGATCGGCGACAGCGTCATCGTCAATTCGAATACGCGCGCCCGTTTCATCGTCGAGGGTGATGCGCCCATTCTCCGCGAGCGAGACACCGTGACGGCCGAAACGGCCGATACACCGGCTAAGCGTCTCTATCTTTGCGTCCAGACGATGTATCTGAAGAATGACACGATCCGCTATCGAGCGTCCTATCTCGCCTGCATGAACGAATTGCGCAGGGCGCTTCCCCATGCCGCGGGGCAGGCCGAGGTGGTCGATCGCCATGTCACTGAAGGCTCCCTCTACAAGGCTTTGAAGGAGATTCGGACGCTGTTCGAGCGCGAGGATTGCCCGGCCGTCCACGCCGAAGCTGCGCCCTGAGCCCCCCGCCGGAGCTCCCTCGGCGCCGGTGTTAAGTTCCGTATTAGCACGGACACTAAAATTAACGGGACGGATAAAAGCCCGGCCTAACGATGGCAACGAGGAAAGTCCGTTGAGCCGAGCCAGACGGCGGTTGGGTATGCGCTGCATGGCGAAGGCACCGGACCAACCGTCGCTCTGACAGGATCAGCGGTCGCCCGCGATCGCCGCACCAATTCTTGGAAGGCCAGTTTCATGGACGATCTGTTGCGTGAGTTCCTGACGGAGACCAGCGAGAGCCTGGATACCGTCGACAATCAGTTGGTGCGGTTCGAGCAGGAGCCGAACAACGCCAAGATCCTGGATAACATCTTCCGGCTGGTGCACACGATCAAGGGGACCTGCGGCTTCCTCGGCCTGCCGCGGCTCGAAGCGCTGGCGCATGCCGCCGAAACCCTGATGGGCAAATTTCGCGACGGCATGCCGGTCACCGGCGAGGCCGTGACGCTGATCCTCACCACGATCGATCGCATTAAGGACCTGCTGGCCCAGCTCGAGGCCAATGAGTCCGAGCCCGAGGGCGAAGACCGCGATCTCATCAGCGAGCTCGAGGCGATGGTCGAGCGCGGCATGGCCGCGATGGCCGGCGCGCCGGCTGCAGTCGCAGCCGAGGCCGCGCCCCCGCTTGCCCCTGAAGCTCCCGCCGCGCCTGCGGCCAAGGCTGCCACCCAGGGCACCCTGATCGACCAGACGCTGGAGCGTCCGCTGCGTCCCGGCGAGGTGTCGCTGGACGAGCTGGAGCGCGCCTTCCGCGAAACCGCCATCGAGACCCCGCCAGCGCACGAGCAGGCGTCCGAGGCCAAGGCCGAAACCAAGGCTGAAACCAAGGCAACCCCGCCAGCGGCCAAGCCAGAACCGGCCAAGGCGGAGGCCAAGGCTGAAGCACCCAAGAAGGCGGCGCGGCCGAAGGCCAATGCCGATGGCGAGGTGCAGGAGAGCGACAAGGTCGCCAACCAGTCGATCCGCGTCAATGTCGACACGCTCGAACATCTGATGACGATGGTCTCGGA
>NZ_JBNPTH010000012.1:0-189880 GCF_051167555.1 Bradyrhizobium sp. HKCCYLS3077
TTCTCGGTCTGGCTGGCGTTCTCGGCGTTCTGCTTCACGTTCGCCGCCATCTCCTCCATCGACGAGGAGGCCTCCTCGGCCGACGAGGCCTGCTCGGTCGCGCCCTGCGACAGCTGCTCGGCGCTCGCCGACAGCTCCTGGCTGCCCGCCGACACGTTGTGCGCGGCGGACAGCGCATCGGCGACGATCTGCCGGAGCTTCTCGACCATCGCATTCAAAGATTTGACCAGATCGCCGATCTCATCATTGCTGGAGATGCTGATGGTCTGGCTGAGATCACCGTTGGCGACGGCGCCGGCAAGGCCGACGGCGCGGCCAAGGGCGCGGCTGATCGTGAACGACATCCAGAGCGCCGCGGCAACGGCAATGAGTGTGGAGACCGCAGCCAGAACCGTCAGCAGGAACTGCGCACGGGCGCCCTCCTCGCGTGCCTGAGCGGCCTGGTCCGCCATGCCCTTTCTGGTGTAGGTGATATAGGCGTCCGCCGCGTCCAGCGTATCGGTGACGAGCTTCTTGCCTTCACGGACCGATCGATCCGTTGCCGCCGCCCTGTCGATCCTCGACAGCTTGATGGTCTCGTCCTCGAACGCATTCATCTTGGCGTAGGTCGCGGCGAAAGCCTCGAGCAGCTTCTTGCCGCCCTCGCTGGCCATCGCGTAGACGGCGTCCTTCGACTTGAACACGAGCTCGCGCGCCGGGCCGATGTCGGCGATGAACTGCTCGGACTCGGCGCCGGTCGTCAACAGCGCATTCTTCTCGGCGCGGACCTGGCGCAGGATTTCGATCTCGATCTCCGCAGCCTTCTCCATGCGCCCGGCGCGAAGGACAATGGCCTCCGAGACGGCGGTCAGATCGGCCAATTTCATGTAGGCGATGACGCTCGCGGCGACGGACAACACGATAATCAGTCCGAACGCGACCGCCAGCTTTGCCTTTACGGTGAATCTCATCTTCAGCCCCTCGCGTCTCGCCCCCGAGACGTATTTCAGTTCAGAATGCGTTCCATGTTCGGAACGATGACGAACTCTTCACGCCATTTGGTGATGAAGCGGATGAACTCCGGCTTCCAATGCATGCCGACACGCGGCGTCTGCTGCACGTCGGTCTGCGAGATCTCGGTGACCTCGTAGACCTTGTCCGCAGTCACGCCGACCAGAACCGGCTCGCCGTCGAGCATGAGTTCGATCACGACGATCCGGCTGTCGACCGAATGTTCGGTCGGCGGCATCCCGAAGCGGATCCGCAGGTCGGCTAGCGGAATCACATTGCCGCGGACATTGATCAGGCTCGGCACGTAAGCCTTGGCGCCGGCGACCTTGGTCTCCGGCACGGGATCGATGATCTCGCGCACCAGGCCGGCGTCGAGTGCGAACTTCTCCTCGCCGAGACCGATCATGACGACCTGCATGGCGCCGGCGGCGTGGGCTCCGGCTGGCTGCGTCGGTGATGCAGTCATCAGGCGGCCTCGTTCATTTGCAGTTTCTCGGCCTGCGACTGCGCGAGCGCGACGAGCTGCCCGACATCGAGGATCAGCGCCGCGGTGCCATCACCCAGGATGGTTGCACCGGAGAAGATGGTCACATCGGAATGCAGCTTGGACAGCGACTTGATGACGGTCTGGTGGTTGCCGATGATCTGATCGGCGACCAGGCCGACGCAGGTGTCGCCGGTCGAGATGATGATGGTCTTCTGATGCTCCTCGGCCTCGCCGTCCATCTGCAGCACCTCCCGGAGCCGCAGGAACGGCACCAGTCCGCCGCGCACATTGAGGAAGCTGCGGCCGCGCGAGCGCTGATCGGCCGCCGTCAGCTCCACGCATTCCTCGACCGCCGACAGCGGAATGATGTAGCGGCCGGCGCCGACTCGAATCAGGAGTCCCTCGATGATCGCCAGCGTCAGCGGCAACCTCAGCGTGACCGTCGTCCCCTCGCCGGGCCTCGTGATCAGATCGATCGAGCCGCGCATGTTCTCGATGGTCTTCTTGACCACATCCATGCCGACACCACGCCCGGACAGGGCGGACACCGTTTGCGCGGTCGAGAATCCAGGATGAAACAGCAGCTGATGGATTTCATGATCGGTCAGCGCCGCACCCGGCGCGATCAGTCCCTGTTCCTCTGCCTTGGCCCGAATGCGACGGGTATCGAGGCCGCCGCCATTGTCGCTCACGGTCACCAGAACCTGCGCCCCGGCATGAACGGCGGACAGTTCGATGCGGCCCTGAGCGGGCTTGCCAGCCGCGGCACGCCGTCCGGCATCCTCGATGCCGTGATCGATCGCGTTGCGGATCAGATGCACGAGCGGATCGGCGAGGCACTCGATCATGGTCTTGTCGAGTTCGGTGTCCTCGCCGGTGGTCACGAACTCCACCGGCTTGGCGAGCTCGCGCGACAGATCGTGCACCAGGCGCCGGAAGCGCCCGAACAACGAGCCGATTGGCACCATGCGCGCGCCCATCGTGGTGTCGCGCAGGCTTGCCGCGAGACGCTCGATCTCCTCGGCAATCAGCTTGATCGAGAGGTCGGAGCCCGTCGCCGCGAGCTGGCTCAGCCGTGCCTGGGCGATCACGAGCTCGCCAACCCGGTCCATCAGTTCGTCGAGACGCTCGGCCTGCACCCGGACGGTCGCGATGCCGCGCTCTTCGTTGCGCTTCGGCTCCTCGCGCCGGGGCTCGGCGGGTAGAGCAGGTCGCTCGGCGACCGCAGCATCCGGCGGGGCACACACGGGCACGGTCGCAGACGACGGCGGCTCGCTGTCCGCCTCCTGCAGCAAGGGGGCAAACTCCGGAAGTTCGACGCGGGCCATCGGCGTGATGCCGAGCTTCATTTCGTCGAGCACGAACATGAAGACATCCTCGATCGCGGCCTTGTCGCAATCGGAGGACAGCGTCACCTCCCATTTGAGATAACAGTCCTCGGGCTCGAGGGCGTCGAGCAGGGGAATGTCGGCGGTGATCGGCACGGCGAAGCAAGGCCCGAGCTTGGCCAGATCTTCGAGCATGTCGAGCGGATTGGAGCCGTTGCGCAGGATCTGCGCATCGAATTCCAGCCGCAGCAGCCAGCCCGCCGCATGGTGCTCGGACGGCACCGCCGCAGGCCTGTCCGGCGTGGATTCGAAGGCCGGGATGCCGGGCGCGACGAGCTGCTTCAATTCGTCCAGAATGGCGTCGCCGATGATGGAATCGACAGTCTCCGGCGCGTGGATCAGGGCGCGGATGTAGTCCTTGGCCGCGAGCCCCACCGAGATGAGTTCCTGGGTCGGCTTGACTTCACCTCGGCGGATCAGCTCGAAGGCCGTCTCGAACTCGTGGGTGAACGCGGCGACCTTGTCGAAGCCGAACATGGCGCCTGAGCCCTTGATCGTGTGCAGGGCGCGAAAGGCGGCGTCGATCAGCTCGCGGTCGTCGGGGCGCTGGCAGAGATCGAGCAGCGAGCCTTCGAGGGTCTCGAACAATTCGGAGGCTTCCTGCCGGAAGACCTCGACAGGGTCCACGCTGTTCATGCCCGCACCAGTTTGCCGACCACGGCGAGCAGCTGCTCGGGCTTGAAGGGTTTTGTGATCCAGCCGGTGGCCCCGGCGCTCTTGGCCTCCTGCTTCACCGCATCGTTGGACTCGGTGGTGAGGAACAGGATCGGCATCCCGGTCAGGGTGCGCTCCTTGCGCAGCGCGCGGATCAACTCGAGTCCATTCATCGCCGGCATGTTGAGGTCGGTGATGACGATATCGGGACGGCTGGTCTGCGCCTTCGCTAGTCCCTGGACGCCGTCGCCGGCTTCGATCACTTGATGCCCGGCTGGCTCAAGCGTCACCTTGACCATCTGCCGGATGCTGGGGGAGTCGTCGACAGTCAGGACGATCGCCATCAGGTGCTAGCCTTATCTTTGGAGACATGTTTCGGCGGCGCCGCGCGCAGAACGCCCGCGCGCTGCAGGATGCGCCGAAGGTTTTGGGAGAACGAGGTCAGGATCACCGATCGACCTTGCGCCGCGCCGGTCATCGTGGTGGAGAGCAGGAGCTGAATCGACGTCACATCGGCTTTGACGACATCGGAGCAATCGATCTCGAGCGGGCGCTGCCCATCGAACGCTTCTCGGATCTGATCATGCACGCCGCGTATCGCCGCGATGCTGCAATCAGCCGGGAGCCGCAGCGATCGCCGCGACTCGATTGTATCTTGCATTGCTGATCTTTCCCACGCCCTCGGGTTGCAACAAAAATAAACTTCAACCCGACTGGAAACGAGTTTCGCCCCTGCCCGTAATAAAAAACTTAACCGATTACCTCCTCGAAGCCGCTGAACACTACCTAGAATTGTAACGTTGACCTCGCTTGCTCAAATGCCGAGTGGCGAAAATGTGTCGTTTGATAGGCGAACAAACACACTTTTCAGCGTCTCGACTGAACTTCAGCTACGCCCGAGGGTTGTGCAGTGCGGTATTTTCGCATAGCTACCATGTTACCAAAGCATGCGGCGTGTTAGTCCAACGACCAAAGCGGCCTTGTGTTCGAGACGCGCCAGCCGATGACGTCACGTGTGGACTGTCGTCCAGGGGGCGGTCGATGGATTGCAGCCGGGGGATGGCGGATTCCGGATTTTGGTCAGGTTGATCATGAAAGCGGCGTGCTCTACGTCCATGCGAGCCCGGATGGATGCAAAGGCATCGTCCAATGCGGCGCTGAACCGTTCGCGCGCAGCAGCGTTCTGGACGTCAAGCTTGCGCTGCTCGTCGTCGCCATGAACCTGAGCGCGCACTCATGGATGCGCTCGGCGAGGTCGGTTTTCTCGACCTCACCCCGCCTGCTTCGTTGTCGCGACCGTCCTCGGGGTGAACGCACAGCGGCAGCGTCGACATGTAGTCGCGGATCGCGGCCCTGCTCTCGCAACTGGTCGAGTTGCTGCACGATCTCGACGCCTTCGGCCGTCGCTGCGGAGCGGCTGGTAGCTTTGCAATTCAGCCATGATCCGCTTCCGATCGGCAGATCGTGTCCCGGGTGTGGTGCAACTCGGCAGACGTTCGATGAGCAGGGCGGAGCCGGGTCGACCCTCCCACGTTTCCGGGCCGAGCATCGTCAAGAGCGGCGCAAAGGTGTGAGTGCAGGTGACGAGGAGGCTGCCGAAGCAATCCGAGATCTTGTCGAGACGGTGACGGTGTCGAGAGATGACACACGCCCGGGCGGGGTCTGTGTCGAAATTGCAGGCCGTCTCAACTCGCTGATCGGCGGTGAGGCATGCCTGAGCAGAGTGAGGGGAGTGGGGTGACCGTTGGTAGCGGGGGAACGCTACCGCCTTTCCCCACACCAACCAAACTTGCGATATCTTATCCAGTCATTCGCCTAAATCTTGCCGACGCATACATACCGCCCGCGCCTTCAGGCTTATGCGCGCTCAAACATGGCTTTGGGATCGGGTGGTTGCGGGGGCGTGCAACCATCTCAAGTTGCTGCTCGAAACGACTGCTTGAGCGACCAACCCACTAAGACGTTTGAAATATGAACTAGAGGTTCTATCGCTCAACCTGCACATGTTACCTCCCTGACAGACTCGCCAAGGGCATAGAGCCCTTTGGATGCACCTCTGCGGGTGAAAGCACCGTAAAACTTGCAACTCTGGAATTATAGACCCATATTGGGAGCATCGAAGAAAGATCTTTGACATGCTCTACAGGCTGGAACTCGAAAACTTCTACTCCGTCAGGAAGCCACAGGTCGTCGACCTGCGGGTCGGCAAAGGCGTCCCAGAAGCGCCAGGCCGTTTCGAGCCCCTTTTCCCAGAATCAAAAGAGCGCGCACCGCGCATAGTCGCGATTTTTGGGCCGAATGCATCCGGGAAATCAACGATTCTGCGAGCGCTGGCTTTCATAGGCTGGTTCATTCATGGCTCGTTCCAACTTCCGCCGGGGACGAGTTTGCCTTGTGAACGGTTCAATGACGCAGAAGGACAGGAGCTTCCGCTAAGGCTTGCATTAGAGGCCAGCGGCCCCCTCGATCTGCTCGCAACCGAGCTCGACGAGACCACCGAATACGGCGCCTGGCGGTATGAGCTTGAAATCGTCAAGCTGGACAATCGCTACATCGTGAGAACCGAGGCTCTTCGGCAGCGCGCCAATGGGCGAGGCAAATGGACACGCGTGTTCGAACGCGTCGGAGACAGCGTTCAGGCGAGCAAGGTGTTTGGCCTGAGTGGCTTCAGCAAGGTCATCGACAAGGTTCGCGATAATGCGAGCCTAATTGCAACCTTGGCGCAGTTTGATCATCCCCTTTCGCTTAAGCTCAGAGAAGTCGCTCTTACGATCGGAGGCAACATCTCCGGAAGCGATCGTAACGAGCTGACGGACACCAGTGCCATCCAGTACTACGCCACTAATAGCTCGGTCGTGGAAGCCCTCAATCGGGAGATCCAACGAATCGACCTCGGCATCCGTAAGATGGAAGTTGTACCGCAGGCGACCGGCCCTATGGCCTTTTTCGAGCACGAAGGGCTTCAATCACCTATGCCTTGGGGGTTGGAAAGCCACGGGACACGAAGCTTCATCAAGAATTTCCCGTGGTTGTACATCGGATTGTTCCGTGGGGGCATCGTCCTGATCGATGAAATCGACGTGTCGATACACCCGCTGGTGCTGCCGGAGATTATCCGGTGGTTTGCAGATCGGCAGAAGAACCCGCACGGCGCCCAGCTTTGGGTCACTTGCCACTCGGCCTCGCTGCTCGAGGAGCTTCTGAAGGAAGAGGTCTTCTTCTGCGAGAAGGACTCTCAGGGCCAAACCAGCATCTACGGGATGCAGGATATCGAGAATGTCCGGCGGACGGATAATCGATACCGCAAGTATCTGTCGGGTGCTTACGGCGCGGTGCCGCAAATCGGATGAGCCGCCGCCGCATCGCCCGGATCCCGCAGCGGAAACCCATCTTCCTCGGAGGCGAAGGCCAAAGCGAGGAAGGGTATGGGGCGCTTCTCAACCGCCTGGCAAAAGAAGTCGACACCGTCCACATCCATATCCTTGCCGAGTCGTTACAGCCAGGCGCTGGAGATCCTCAAGCGCTGGTCCTTCGCGCAGTGCAGCGAATCACGGACCTTGAAAGGCGCCGAGACACTTTTGCAGCCAAGGCCCTTTTTCTCGATCGCGGCACCGCGCAAAAGAACGAAGCAGCTGAAGCTCTCGCCAAGCGGAACGGAATCGATTTGATTTGGCAGGAGCCCGATTTTGAAGCGTTTCTCCTCCATCACCTGCCGGGTTGCCAAAAACTCCGACCTCCGCCAGGCGAGAGCATGCCTGCGCTGCTTCGTCATTGGCCCGGTTATCAGAAGGGAATGCCTGCCCTACAGTTGGCAAAGCGGATAACGCTCACCGAAATTCGTCTGGCAGCAACGGTTGAGCCAGGACTGCATGAGCTGTTGAAGAAGCTTGGCTTGAGCTAGAATATTACCGATATCAGCTGAGCGCGAGGGCTGAGCGCCTCCCTCTAGGCATAGCCGATATTTAGGAGACTTTTCGGATCGACGCCATTCGCCCGACAATAGGCTTCGAGCTCCGAAACCCCACGGCCTGTATTTTCGAACAGCTTGCTATCGCCTCTTGTAAGAGACACCTCCCAGTGGTTACGACCATAGGTGTTGAGCAGCCTTTTATTAGGCTTGTACAACTCGTCGGCTGTTATCGTCCGCTTGCTCTTCTTTGAGTGACGATGCATGTCAACATGACGCTCTAACAATTCTCTGAGCACGAACTCCTCTAGTCTTCGTTTGATGGCTGAGATATTGGGGCGCTCCGATTCCGGCGGCATCATCCGAATTGCTTGCCGAAGACCATCAAATCCCTTGCCGCGGTACTCGTAATCCTGCAGCGCGCCGCGTATCCATTGGGATTGCCAGAGTGCATCCACCACCATCAGCGCAATTTGTCGGTCGTGCTCTTCCCGAAGTGCACTCTCCTCGTCAGTCTCATCACGATCCGCCTTATTGGCTTTCACTATATCCCTCCCGATCCATCACAAAGACAAGAAGCGCTCGGTGCGCCATAGGTTTTGAAGGCACCGAAAGCGGCTCAACACGCCTAGATTGACAGCTCCAATGCCACGCCCCCACCAAAATGTGTTATAATTGCAGCACAACCGACCAAGAGAATCAACGAAAGCCGTTATGAATTACAACTTCAGTCCTCTTTCGCCGCCAGACTTCGAGGATCTGTCGACCGACCTACTGGGCAAAGAACTGGGCGTTCGGTTTGAGGTCTTTTCTCCTGGTCCCGACGGCGGCGCGGACGGGAGGCATAGTAAAGGTCAGGACAAGCTTATCCTCCAAGCGAAGCATTTCGCGGGCTCTCCTGTCGCAAAACTCCTTGCCCAGCTTCGACAGGAGCGCCCAGCGATCGACAGGCTGGCTGCAACACGTTATCTGCTGACCACCTCCTGCCGACTCTCAAAACTGAATAAGGACACTATTAAAGAGACGATTGGCAGCTCGCTTCAGCATACCAGTGATATCTTCGGACCGCGCGAACTCAATGCACTTCTCCGAAAATACCCGGATATTCAGAAATCCCACATAAAGCTTTGGCTATCCGGCGCGCCAATGCTTGAGCGCATCCTGCATGCGGCTTCTCACACTTTCACGGCGATCACCCGCGAAGAGATTGACGCAAAAATACGAGTATTCGCCTCGAACCCCAGCTATGATCAGGCTTTGAAGCGGCTGGCCAGCAACAACGTCCTGATAATATCGGGCCCTCCGGGCGTCGGAAAGACCACGCTGGCTGAAATGGTCACCTTCGCTTTCCTTGCTGAAGGGTGGGATCTGGTCGGCATCCGGAATCTGGATGATGGATTTCTCAATCTAAACGACCACAAGAAGCAGGTATTTCTGTTCGATGACTTCCTGGGCCGCGTCGCGCTCGACAAAGACGCTCTGGTCCACAAAGACTCACAAATCTCGAAGTTCATTAAGAGAGTTCGATCGTCCCCACATGCGAAATTCATCCTCACCACTCGAGCCTACATCTTTGAGGAAGCGCGCCGAATCTCCGAGTATCTCGCGGACAACTCTCTGGATGTCTCCAAGTATGTTTTGGACGTTGGCGTCTATACCAGGCGGATAAGGGCACGGATTCTATACAACCATCTGCTCTCTTCTGGGACCTCCCTCGCGCATGTAGCAGCTCTAATTGAGAGTAAAACACTGGCGGACATTGTCGATCACAAAAATTATAATCCCCGGATAGTTGAGTGGATGACGGATAGAACTCAGCTAAATGACGTTGATGCCGCCAGCTATCCGGCGGCATTCCTCAATGCTCTGACAAATCCCGAAGATTTGTGGAACATCGCCTTCAGGAAGCATATCCCCCCAGCTTGCCGACATCTCCTCATTGCTTTGTTTTTCGGCTCTGAGTTTCGAGAGTCTATAGATCAGCTACGTGAGTCATTTGAGCTCCTGCACTTGGTTCTCAGCGCGAAGCATGGTCAGAGCACCGATCCAAAGGATTTCGAAGAGTCTCTGCGCATCCTCGAAGGAGGATTCATCGCGATCTCAGGCGATCACGTCAGCTTTATAAACCCCTCATTGCGAGATTTCTTAACTAAGTATTTAAACGATTTACCTCTCCTCATCGATTGCGCCCGTTCGGCCAGTCGCGCCAACTGGGCTCGCAACGTATGGAACCTGTGGAAGCATGAGAGAGGTGACCCTAATTCCCGGCGGCTCGCGATTAGCTTCTTGGAGCCGGCAAAGCGCTTCTTAGTGCTTCCCGTCTTCCACAGAAAGCAGGAGCGGGACGGATGGCGGATCTATAATATTGATCTCTCCTACGTGGACCGAATATCCTTGCTTTTGGAATGGTTTGATCACACAGAGGAATATCGATTCGCTGAGCTGGCGACAAACCTTGGCTCCAGTCCGTCCGAGCGATTCGACGTCTGGCAAGATGGTCGCGACGCCGTAGAGTTGATGTGTGATTTGATTAATTCATGCTATCCGGCCCTCACTGAGACTCAGAGGGAGTCGCTGATCGCTAACTTGGAAGGCGTCATCCTTGATATTTTGACCAGGCCAATGCAGATCGACGATCTAGAGATGATATCCGATGCGATCGAACGCCATAGGGACGATATACCGCACCAGATCTTGGATGGTGTAGATGACGCTATTCGCGCGAACTTGCGCGAGACCTCCGATTACCTGACGGACGTCGATGCAGAATCTGTTTTAGACGATCACGAGAAGTCTATTCGCAAATTGGCGGAGCGAGCAAAGGTGAGCGAGTCTGAACTCGCCTCTGCCGTTGCAGACGTACATAGACGAATAGAACATCTTGCTGAGAATCCTCCCTTGAGCCATTCAGAGCCCAGTCCCGGTCTTTCGCGAGCAGTTGACAGCTTCTCAAACGCCGACCTTTACGGTTTGTTCGCTTCCCTGGTTCGGCGGGATTGATGCGCGACACATGAAATATTGCCTTATTCAGCTGCCTGACCCTTCAGCTCCGCAAATTTGGCCGCCATCGTCGGATTGCCCCGAGTCAGCTTCTTGATCGTGACATCCTGAGCCTTGTCATTCGCAAGCCGCAGGTTACGGTCCGCGCCGATCAGCGCATCCCTCGTTTTCTGGAGGTGATCGATGGACTTGTCGATCTCGGCGATCGCCGTCTGGAAATGCCGTGAGGCAAGATCGTAGTTCTTGGCGAACCCGTTCTTGAATGTCTCCAACTGGTTCTCAAACTGCGTGATGTCGATGTTCTGCGCCTTAACCAGCGCCAGCTCATTCCTATACTTCAACGAGTTGACAGAGGCATTCCGCAGAAGTGTGATCATCGGCAAGAAGAACTGCGGCCGAATGACGTACATCTTCGGATAACGGTGGAAGACGTCGACAATTCCAGAATTGTAGAGTTCGCTGTCAGGCTCGAGCAGCGAGACCAGGATCGCGTATTCGCAGCCCTTCTCAGTGCGATCCCGATCGAGCTCCTTTAGAAAATCCTCGTTCTTGCTCTTCGTCGTGGTTCGATCGCTCTCGTTCTTCATCTCGAACATGATAGAGATGATCTCGGTGCCGGCCTCATCAGTGTCGCGGAAGATATAATCGCCCTTGCTGCCGGTCCGCACGTCGTTGTCCTTTTCAAAGTAAGCCCTCGGAAACGCCATCGAGCGCACCCGGTTGAACTCTGTCTCGCAGTGCTGTTCAAGGGTTTCTCCGACCATCTTGGTCGAGAGGCGGGCCTTCATATCTTTAAGGCGCTCGATCGCGTCATCGCGATCCTTGATCTGCGTTTCGTACTTGTCCTTCAGGGACTGCTCGGACAGCTGCTTCTCGAGCTGCACCTGCTTGATGCCGCTCTTCAGCTCATCGCGCTCCTTTTCGAGAGCGCCAACGGCTTCGGTCACAGCGAGCTTCTTCTCAAGCTCGACAGCCTGAAGCTTGGCCTTCAGCTCGCGGATCTCCTCCTCCTTGGCAGCAGACACCTTGTGAACCTCGGTTGCCAGAAGAGCCTCGGCAAGCTCGGATGCCGCCTTCTTCTCGCGCTCGGCTTGGGCAAGCGCGTTGGCAAGCCCGTCACGCTCCTTCTCCACGACGCTAAGCGCTTGGGTGACGGCGAGCCGCTGGGACACCTCGCTCGCCTCAAGCCTGACCGTCAATTCCTGGATTTCGGCATCCTTCGCGGCCGCGGTCTTCTGCAGATCGCCGCTCAGCTTGGTCTTGGCCAGCTCAACAGCGTTCTCCTTGTCGCGCTCGGCCAATTCCAACCGGTCGTGCAGCTGCTTTTCAAAGTCGGCATCACGGACCTGCTTCAGGATCTCGGCGTAGCCGGATTCGTCGACCTTGAAAGCCTTGTCACAGTGAGGACAGATGATCTCGTGCATTTTTCCTGTCCGAATGTTGAGGCAGCTGCGGTTGTCCAAAAAGGGGAACCTGCTCCGACCGGCCAGAAATGGCGGCGCGGCAGAGGTTCGCCCGATAACAAGAACAAAAATAGAACATTTCGGATTGCACGGTCAAGCCATGCACAACGGCAACGGGCGTTTTTCCCCGGGTTTCCGATATGGGCGAGCTGGACAGGAGGGGGCACGGACGACGACTGACCAGTCGCCTAGGTAAAGGAAAACCCGATATCCTTTACTTGCCGGCGTCCCAAGGAAAGGAAGCCTCCTTAAGCTGTGCGTCACGGCCATGTCGGTAATGGCCGCCGGCTCTGTTGGTGAGAACCGGAAGTAGCCGCGGGGGAAGCCGGCAACTCCCTCAAAGGAAGTCCGGAAAGCCCGATAACGGCTCCTCGCGCCTGTAAGGCATCCTGTTGAAGCGTCCTGGACGGTCTCGTGGAGGCAGCCCTCCCTCCGGACCACCGGGCGCTGCACGCCTTCTTGCATAGAAGCCAGTGACCTCCCATGTGACGGTCAGCACCAAATGACTTCCACACCCGATCGTCCGGCGGAGCACCTTGAGATAGGGGAAGGCATTTCTGCAGGCTGAATGACCGCGACCAGACACTAGCCTGGCAACGGACAGTGTCACTGGTCTGCTCGGCGACCCGTTGATGCTGCTAATGATGCGGTCGCTGGCCGCGCCGGCGATGCTGACGCCACTCACGACCAGCGTAGTAGCTTTCGTACCGTGGACTTCCAGTGCAACGCTGATGCCCGCATTTTTGCTCGCCGATTTGGTCAAGACCCGTATCGCACCAAGAGCTTGCTCCGAGACGAAGCGGCAACGGTCAGAATGAACCCGCGCGCCTCGCGTGAACTCCGGCAGCGAGCAACAGCGCCACTGCCATCGGATCAAGAACGGCAACGAGCGCCAGCGTGAGCAACCGGACGGCTCGCTCAAAGTCCGTAGCGGGTATACCAATCAGCTCGGCGAGATATCGTATCGGTCCGACCTCGGCCTCGGCACGCCTGCGTTGCGCGTCAATCTTGGCTTTTTCGATCTGTAGATTAGCGAGAGCCTGGGACTCACGTTGGCGTTCCGCCGCGATGTCGGCACGTTCGCGACGCCTCTGGTCAGCAATCGTCATCGCTCCGACGGGCCGGCCAAGGCGTGTTGCCTCGTCGATGGCTGCGTCGATCTGGGCAATGCGCCGGTCAATGTCGGTGACCACTCGGCTCTGCATCCCGAGGCGGGCCTCAACGTCTGCGGTTCTGTCGGCAAGGGTGAGATCTATGGATGCCATATGGTCGAGGTGAGCGCGGGTGAGAAAGCCGAATACGCCAACGGCGTTCAGGCCCATCAACACGCCAATCATCAGGACGAGGACGAACCTCAGGAGGGACGGCGCAGACATCCAATGCTCCGTCAGCCAAGCCGCCGCCACGAGCTTTCCGGCCTCCAGCACGGCGCCCATGATGATGACAGGCCAGAAGGCTCCGGCAAAGATCGCGGTTAGGCCGTCGATGGAAAAGGCGGCCGATACACAAGCCAGCGCCAGAGCCACGATCAAGGCGGCGAGCTTGACGCGTGTCGGGGAACGATGGGATTCCTCCGCTCTGGACATCCCTGTGACGCCGGCGCCGTCCGTAACGCCGGCGGTACCATCTGGAACGGTCGGTGTTACGGTCTCCGTTACAATGATCGCTTCAGCGTTACGACTGATCAGGCCCGCGCGCTCCCAGGCTTTCAGGCGACGACTGGTCCGCATCCTATTCCACCCCCATTGGCGCCCGAGCTCAGCGGCGCTGACCGTCACGTGTCGCTCGGGCTGGGAGCGCAACCAGGCCAGCGCCTCCATGTCATCGAATGGATGGGGCGGAACGGACTCGGTCATAATCAGATGCTGCTCCTTGCATCTCGGACCCGCGCGATCGGAGACGCGCGAAATGCCGGCTGCTCCAAAACGATGACACTGACCTTCGCGACCGGAACGGGGAGCTGCCTGCTCGGACCGGGATCGGTCATCCCTCCCGCCCGCCCGGTCGAGACAATACGGAGAGGCCCTGCGCAGTGGAGCCGGATGGCCGGCGATTCTGACCGCCGCTTGGCGAAGGCGGATCAAGTCTCGCGAGCCCTGCCCTACGCGCAGGTGTCCCGCAAAGGTGGCATGTCCGAAGCCAGAGCAGAACGGCCCAATTGCGCGACGTGGCACGCTACAGCCCTCCCCCTTAATGGCCACCATGCGCGCTGCGGCTGCCGACCTGCCGCCGATCGACACGCGATCTGAGCCATCCGTACCGGCGATTTGCCTGCGGCTTTAACACCAGTTTTACTCGATACAGGACCGGTCCGTGTTCAATTGATGCTGGTGAGCACTCCGACATTCCATCTCGGATCTGTGGACAAATAGCATCGCCAATTCAGTTCGATCATTCTGGATTCTGTCGATAGATCGCTAAGACCCTGCGCTCGGATACCAATGGTCCGACCGGAGCCGTAGCAGAGACGCTGCCTGAAACTCACTACCCGTGTAGCTACCGCGCGGTGTCTAAGCGCAGTTTAGCATGTGATTGGAGAGGAGCGACCGTAGGGCGGGTTCGACGGCAAGATAAAAGCGCCTCTCCGCGGCGTAGATTCGGCGGTCGTAAGCTCTTGTACTCACTCGTCACAGTATGGCACTGCTCCGATACCCGCAGTGTTATTAGGAGAAAAAAGACGCAAGAGATCAACGCCCCGAGTGGCACTAATCGCAGCTTGGCGAACTGGCTCGCAGAACATACAGCCGTGAACCGATGGAAATCAGCTGCCGTACCATCGCAGTTCGGCGGCCTTGACCGCGGTCCGGCTGGCCCAGTGGCCTCTACCAGCTGACGGCTTCTAATGAGGACGGCTGCACTAATCGCAGATTGAAGTAGCGCGGCAGGTCAGGTTTAATGAACGACAGAAGCGATCCTGGCTGATCAGAGGCGACTCGATCGGACCATCTTGCACCCACTGGCCGGTGCTTGCGACGTCTGCCATCGGTGCGCTACCGGGCTTTGGCAACCTTCCGAAGGACAGGGCCGCTTTTGACCTTTGCAGATCTCACATGGCGGGCTTAGATCCCGACGAGGGAAAGTAGGATGTCAGAAGTCAGATTCATCAATCCACCCGAACTGGAGAAGCCGCCCGGATATTCTCACGTCGTTGATGTTCGGAGCAGCCGACTGATCTTCCTGTCGGGTCAGGCGGCATTCGATTTAAACGGCGAAATTGTCGGCGGCACTGATCTCGAAGCTCAGGCTGACCAAGCCTTCAAGAACGTTTCGATTGCTCTTGCTTCTGTCGGCTGCCCGGCGGGAAATCTTATCAAACTGACTGTGTTCATGCGCGACATAAGCAAATTGGCCGAATACCGGCGAGCCAGAGACCGTTTCCTCACCAGCGTTGAGCCCGCTGCGGCACCGGCGATCACGCTGGTCGAAGTTTCACGACTGTTCGCAGAAGCGCTTCTGATAGAGATCGAAGGGATTGCAGCTGCCTAAGGTCCAAGAGAAAGTTCTATCCCTCTCGGATCTTTCGGGTGGCCCAGGACCATGTCCGCTGATGGCATTCAACCGGAAGCAAGCAACTATAGAAGCGAAGTTCCACTTTTGACCCGTAGCGGTCCATGTGCGCTTCTGGCAGACTTGGTCCAAACGTCTCCGCACGACTGTGATCGCTATCATGACGACTTCGAGCCGCGAGGACCTGAGTGATATTCAGCCAGGCGATTGGGTGGATCGCCGGTTGCCAATCGCTTGGCGGCCCTATGCTCGGCTCGCACGGCTGGACCGCCCGGTAGGCATATGGCTGACGTTGCTCCCCTGTTGGGCGGCGCTCATTCAGGCGGCGCATGGCGTACCTCACCTGAGAACGGCCGTGATATTCACCCTGGGCGCGCTTCTCATGAGGAGCGCAGGATCCACGATCAACGACATCGCGGATCGCAATTACGATGGCCATGTCGAACGGACCCGGCTTCGTCCTCTGGCATGCGGCCAAATTGATACAACGCAGGCCACTGTCTTTCTTTGCGCTCAGCTGGTGCTCTCCGGATTGCTCCTACTTCTATTGACGCCTTACACACGCTTGATCGCCATTTGCGTATTGCCGCTGGTTTTCATCTATCCGTTCTGTAAACGGATAACGCATTGGCCTCAGGCGGTTTTGGGGGCAGCGTTCAATTGGGGGATGCTAATGGCCTGGGCCGAGATCGGCGGGCACATTCCGGCGGGCGCGGTGCTGATGTGGTTTGGGGCCATTGCATGGCAGATCGGCTACGATACCGTCTACGCCTATGTCGATGTGAAGGACGACGTTCGGCTCGGCCTTAAGTCGACTGCGATTTTCTTCGGTGCTCACGGCAAGATTTGCGTTGGCCTGTGCTACGCGTGCGCGGTTTCCGCATGGGCGCTCGGCGGCTGGATGTTGGAAATGTCGAGCGTATACGCCGTTGGCGTGGCGGTGATAGCCGGCCATCTTGCGTGGCAGACTTGGCAGCTTGACCTAAAGCGCCCAGCAGTAAACTTCGGTCTGTTCCTCACTAATGTTCTGACAGGAGCGCTTCTGGCGGGTGCTGCGCTTGTTGGAACTTGGTAGCGCTACCAAACGGATCCAGCTTTGGCCCGTGGAGCTGTCGTTTGGCGCGCCGCTCGAATGCTTGAATGACCGCTGTTGGCCCATCTCGGCCCCTCCGGTCCGCGCAAGAGATGTCTGCTCGCAGGGTACAGCCGGACGTGTGGCCTTTGCCGGCCGGAAGGCTGCTTTTGAGCCCAAGTCGTGGTCGCAAGCAGCGTCCGCGGAAAGTCGGCCTTTCCTCGAGTCTAGCCTTGAAAGACAAGGCACGTCGTTGTGCCATGTGCGAGCAGGCGCCCCTTGTTGTCGACGACGCGTCCCTCTGCCGTGCCAACACGGCGGCCGCAGTTGAGAACTATTCCCTCCGCTCGGATCAACGCCGTCTCCGGGGTGATCGGCCTCACCAGAGAAATTTTAAACTCGAGCGTGGTGCTGCTAAATCCTTTCTCCAAGGTTGATTGGATAGCCAAACCCATACAGCTATCGAGCAGCGTGGCGGTGAAGCCGCCATGAACGGGTGCCCGCCGGATTGAGAAGCGCGGCTGTCGGGATAGCGGTGACCAGCACGCGACCACTCTCCGCCTCTGTCACGTCATAACCCAACGTTTGAGCAATCGAATTGAGCGGCAGTGTTCCGCTGGCAAGGCCCCGAACAAATTCGAGGCCGGTCATCTCCATTTGCCGATCGGCACCGACTGTCCCGTAGGTTTTAATCGGAGCACGTTCCTGCATCCACTGACCTCCAAGTTGTTGATCCGAGTGAGATCGGGTGTCGGCCGCGCGTCCTTTGGGGAGGGTCTCATCATGGCTGAAGGCGGCTTTCCGTAGAGGGATAGAAAAGCTGCCGCCATCCTGCGGGGGCTCTTGAACCCTGCGTGTTGAGCGATTGCCGCAATGGAGAGGTCCGAGCTGTCAAGCAGCCGCTTCGCGCGCTGGATACGAAGCGATTGGGCGACTTGCAGAGGTGATGCATCAAGGTGTTCTGCAAGGAGCCTCGCAAGATGTCGCGGCCCAATGCCGAGCCGCGTAGCTAGCGCGTCGACACCGTCGGTGTCGAGAGCTCCTGCCTGAATCAAAGCCAACGCACGCTCGACGGTAGTGCGCGTTCCCTTCCAGGCCGGACAGAAGGGGGCCGTTTCGGGGCGGCAGCGTAAGCAGGGACGGTAGCCGGCGCGTTCCGCTGCAGCGGCACTTGGGTAGAAGCAAACATTGCGCGCCAGCGGTGTTCGGACTCGGCAGACGGGCCGGCAATAAACCCCCGTCGTTTTGACGGCTGCGAACACGACCCCATCCAGGGATGGATCACGCCGCTGCAAAGCAGAATAGCTGACTTCAAAGTCGGGCATGCAGATATGCTACCCGTCTTGCCGTGCACCTGCGAGTAGCTAGCGATGATCAGGTCCGAAAACGGTGGTTTATCATGACCACTTTTGGCGGCCGAGACGCGCGGCTGGATGTCGCAAAGTGGCCCCCGGCCCGCCATATCACTCGTCAAAGGAGACGTCGCTTCTTGAGCACATCAGAAATCGCTTTGCTGGCTGACCCGGACAATACGCCTTTGCACCGCCGTTCGCCTTCTCTTTTACTATCTGCGATACATCGCGTTTCCGAGACCGATCAGGACCGTAAGTTACAGCATTCATGGTCGCGTGATCGGGAGTGCAGCAGCAATGGACGGTCGAAAATACCTGACGCCAGAGGAAGTCTCGGATCGCTACCGTGGCGCGATCAGCGTCGGTACCCTTCGCAACTGGCGAGCGATGCGCGTTGGCCCCACCTTCGTCAAAATCGGGAAAGCGGTCCTATATCCAATTGGTGAACTCGATGCATGGGACAAGAGAAACATGGTGTCTTGCCGTGCGCCAGGACGATCGCCGGTGACTGGGCCTGACCAGACGTGACGATCACGATTTGGCGTGCACTACCGTCCCCACTCTCCGTCCCCCGCTTGATGGTCGGCCTGCAAAATCCGTTATTCTTCATTTAGATAGCTGCGGCGCTACGCTCATGCACAAAAAGCCGGCTGGCGATCCTGCTCGGGCAGTCTCGACGTCTGCTCCTGAGAGTAGCCCAAGGCATTGAGCGATAAATTCTCCATCAAGACAGCAAATCAGTGTTCGCGCACAGGAATAATTTCCGAGCCGGGCCGGGCCCAAGGCAGTCGTGGCTTCTGGGAAATCATCGCAGATAGAGGCGCGACTTAGACTTGCAAGTTCTAATACGGTGCGCAACAATGGATGGGCTCGATTTCAGTTAGTTACTTGAAGCGGGCTCGGCTCGTACGCAAATCGCTCCTTCGCAATCCGATTACTGGTCGCGAGCAACTAATGATGAAACCAGAACCACGATTGATTGACGGTTTTGAATACTATGTCGCCTCTCTTTCGGTTCAACTAGGTTGCCGCCAGCAGAAAGCCGAAAGGGCAACAATTTCCAAGCCAGAACGTATCTCGGCCGTTCTCGAAGCGATCGTCTCTACCTTCGGACCATGGACGGCCCACAACATAGCTCTGACTGAGCAAATTATCACGCGTCCAGACGGACCGACTCAGCAGTGGCGGGTCGACTTCTTCGATTCTATCATCCGGGCCGCGGGCCGTTCACCGAAAAGCTTACTGGACTTGGCTTGCCTTGAGGGGCTTTTCGCAATTGAGTTTGCACGTCGGGGGCTAACTACGGTCGGAATCGACGCCCGAGACGCTCACCTCGTGAAAGCAGAATTCGCGCGATCTACACTCGAGTTAACCAATTGCCGATTTATAAGGGGAGACGTGCGAAGTCTCCCAATCGAGATCGGAAATTTCGACGTCGTGCTCGCGGCAGGAATTCTCTATCATCTAGATTTTCCCGATTGCGTGAAGTTCCTCCGCGACATCGCCGTTGTGTCGAACGATCTCTTGATCATAGATAGCTACTTTGCCTACGAAGACGTTCACACATCTTACGTGCCTCTATCGGACCTTAAATATTTTCACTTTGAGGGTAGAGCCTATCGGGGCAGAGAGATCGTCGAATACGCAGATCCAAAGTCAACGGGCGGCAATCCTTGGGGATCGATTGACAGCACGAGAAGCGTCTGGTTGACCGAAGAAGACGTAATCAGCGCACTATCAGACCGAGGTTGCAGACTTATTGAGCGACAATTCCAAAGCCCATCGAGCAAAAGGGCATATCCCGATCGGCCGACTCTGGTCTTCAAACGAACAATTCGAGATGCACCTGACGCGGAGGAGATTCTCACTCGGCGCTCGCTGACTGCGGCTGAGGCCTTCGGTTAGTATGGACCCCGGGGTGCACTCGGCAGGGCTTCTAAGTCGAACAAATGGTTGATGTTGTTGGCACGTGTATTTGCCGGCCAACCATGACCTAAAACTGCATCGGCATTGCAACTGCCGATGCAGTGTCTCTACAAGTAAATCATCGTTTTGGTTAGCCAAAAGCTAGGTTCAGCGCTCGCCTCGCTTCAGCGCCTCTTCAATTTGCTGCTGCAAGTCCGAAGCCGGCTTGTAGGCGCGCTCCGAGTTTGGCACAATTTCGGTAGGTTGAAACATTACTTCGTCAACCTCCTCAATCCAAAGCTTTTGATCTTCTTGCTCGCTCGCTTGGGTTTTCTTGGTGATCGGCGTACTCATCATTTCTTTCCTTCTGTTTTGCCAGAGCCCTTCTTCAACACTTTATTGCTCGCCAGGATGCCGACACATAGTGTGACGCACTCGCCACATATATATAGATCCTTGGGCGTTCCATTCTTCCCGCTATTTGCGATGATGCTTTGCACCGCCTTCTCAGTGACTGGATGCTTATCGCCCACGCCTGCATGACAGAACGTACAAACCACCATTGGCAACCTCCTTGGTTTGAGTGAGTGGTAGCAACTCTGGATTACCGCGAGCTATCGACGCTGATTAGTCCCGCGGACTGAAGCGACTCGGCAACGCCAAGGAAATACGATGGCGGGATTTGCGCTCCATTTTTCGTAAAACGAATATAGTTCTCGGCGAGCGTCGCGCCGTCTTCAAAAGCGCTTAGTCCCCTCACGATAGCATCGGAAACGGTGATACTCTTGAATGTGTCAAGCGACACAAGGAGTGCACCATCGGCCGCTTTGGAGCACACTGAAAATCTTTCGCGCGGCCTTAGATTGATTTTGTATCTCGTCCAGTCTTCTTGACCGATGCCAGCAATTCTACATCCTTTTCGGTTGTTGCGGGGCCGGTCCGCAAGTAGCAACGAGAATTCCTCCCAGCCAACCATACCGTCATCGTCGAACTCTTGTACGATCAACTTGTTCGCCTGCTTTCTAAACTGACCCCATTGAACATCGTCTGGGGTGAGGGTTTCGAATTGAGACGTCAGCAAATCGTCGTCTGAATTGCTCGTAATTCGCACTCCAAATTCAGTCGGATTGTTGAATATGCCTGAGCCCTTGCTCAGCATGAACTCACTGAAACTTGCGCTGACAAGGGATGATGGCGTTTTGCGGATATAGTCAATAACGAAAGCAAGCGTTTGAATTGCGTCTTGCAGGTCCTGACCAGGAAAGCCAGCCATGCAGTAAAGGTGTACAGGAATTTCTGCTAAAGCGAACGCGCGCAGATTTCGTTCTATTACCTCCCTTGTCGTACCCTTCTTCATACGCTTGAGTGTTTCATTTGAGACAGCCTCGAGCCCGACTAGCAGCTTCTTACATCCGGAAGCCTTCAACTTTCTGCAAACTTCGAGCGTATAGCCAACTTCGAAGCGCGAGTAGGAAATCCAGCTAATTGAATGTCCCCTGCGCAACAGTTCTTCAGCAAAATGAACCTGCCGACGACACGAGAAGTTCTCGTCAGTCAGGAGGAAGTGATCACATGAATAATCGGACTGCAGCTGCTCAATAATCGAAACAGCTTTTGAGATATCATCATCACGATGAATTTTCTCCCCTGCACCGCTCGAGTCCGGAATCGTGCAAAATACACAACGACCCCAGGAGCATCCCTTACCGGTGATAACCGGCAAGACGGCCCTTGGTCGGAAAGCTCGCGCCAAGTCGATGTCGGAAAAGATTGGCTTGGACCAAGAATGCGACGGTATCGGAGCCGCGTCTTCGTGATAGACGATGCCCTTATCTCCGATCACACTATACGTGCCACGATACCGCCCGCTCTGCAGCTCCGATCCCGAGTCGCGGCAAATATCCTCGATGAAATCTTCTCCCTCAAAGAAAACAGAAACATCGAAGTTTTCAAAAAATTGAGAATTCCGATTGATGGCTTGCATGATCTTAGTAACGCAAGCACCTCCTACAATGACTTTCTTCCCGCGCTGCTTACTTAGCCGAGCTAGCCGGAGACCAGGAAATAGCTGGTGGTTGTTCGTGATGGAAATGGCGATTAACTGAGATTCCGACCTCGCCTTAGGAAAAAGCTCAGAGTGGTAGTACTCATCAAACGGGTTACGCTCTGGGTTGGCTATCGCATTCAGTAGCTCCGCTGCGCTGTTCTCTACTCCATCGTAACTGTAGCTGTGCATCCTGAAGTCACTCTTAGGGTAGAGGAGACCGCTGGCTCGACAGTACAGATCAATGAGATTCCTGGCTTTATTCCTGTAAGCGTCAACGTAAAATTGGGAACCACGCAAAAGAGCTTTCGCCCAGTCGATATCCCGTTCAATTCGCTTGAACAGGTCGTTTCCAGTAGCCTGATACAAATATTGGGCTTTGTCGCTTGAGACAAACCAATCGAAAAACCGAACGTTGTGATCTTCGATCTCGAAAGCAATGGAGTTGGCGGCCAGGCGGCCGGCCAACATTGAGACCCCCAAGTAAGTGCTTCGAGGGTCAATCACTGGCGGTACCACCAGCAAAAGCGGACTCGTCATGATAACGACTCCAGCAAGGTGCCAAGCCCGCTCGTAACCAGCATGAACGCAAACTGCGCATCATCGCAGACACGCTTCGTACCCACCACTTCCTGGTATCGAGAAAATGCTCTACGAGACATGGTTATTGTGCGGAGCTCATCAATTAGCACAATCGTGACGGCTTCGTGATCAAGTCGAAGGATCTCAAAGCGCTGACGAGGCACATCGACAATACGAGGCGTCGGCTTCCGTTCATCCAACCGCCTAAGCGCCTGATCATAGTAGGCCAAGTTGTGACTGTCCCAGTATGGAATCCCAGCCAAATTGACGTATCCGGACCATTTGTTCACATCATACGGCAGATTATTCTCGAAGAAACGCTTCCGGAAGAACAGCAAAAATTCCTGCTGCAATTCGGCCGCCGCTCTTTGAGAGAGGCCTTCTGTGATCTCGTAGGCGTTCGAGTCGACCGACGAGCGAAGGGATTTTTCCATCGAGAGCTTTAGCCCGAGCTGCTCGCGACTCCGAAAGGCATCCGAGAAAGTCCGCAACTGAAAAATGCCGATGTTGAACGAAGCGATATTCGAAATATGCTCCCAAAGGAAATCCCTGGTCATCTCCGCTTCCGCTCGCGTTTCTGACGGAAAGCCAACAAATGTGAACAGATGACTCAAGATCTTAGCATCGCGACAGCTTTGCAGGAGATCAGGGACATGACGAATCTGAGTTCCCTTCTTCATCAATTTGAGTAGACGTTGCGATGCAGATTCAAGGCCAAAGAAGATTTTTCGGCAGCCCGCTCGACTTCCAGCTCTTAGCACCTCGCTTGTGAACAGAGGATCGAGGCGAGCCCTAATTGACCATCCGATTTCGACGTCTTGACGAGACAGTTCCTCCGAAAGCTCTACAAATCGAGCTGGTGAAATGTCCGAGTCGGCGAAATTTACGAACCGCAAGCCAGACTCTTCTGATTGGCGCTTTATGCTGGCGACCACGTCAGTTACATCCCCGGCCGAGTACTCTTTAAAAGCCGACTCACTGCAAAACGTACAGCGCCCCCATTTGCAGCCTTTGCTTGTCTTAAAAGACAGTATGAGTTCAGGGGAATGATACCTGCCAAGCGCGAGACCAGAATAATCCGGATCTGGGGGGGCAAAGTGCGACTCTGCCTGCGGCGGACGCACCTTAGCTTTGCCGAGCCCGCGGTTTATTAAGATGTTGTCGGTAGGCGCGAGTACCCGTTTGTGCCTTAAAGCCTCGGCGATTTTAAGCAGAGGCCCATATCCGTCATCTATAACGACAAAATCGACGTAGGGCGCGGCTTCAAAAAACGTGTCCAGATATACGCGCGCGTATTGAGAAATAGCACCACCACCGCACACCACTTTTGCGCCGGGGTATCGCGCTTTGAGAAAATTTGCGACAGTCAGGGCAGGAACAATCTGGTCGTCATAAATGATCGAGATCCCGAACAAGCTAACCTGGCTGTATTGGGGTCCATCTTCTGGAAAGACGGAATCTAAAAACCGAAGTAAAGGATTTGACCGCGCATTAACAATGAAGTCCTTGGCGCTGACCAAGTGATCTCCTTCGCGATTTATTCGAAATGAGATCGGAGTGATTGTCGTTGGGCTATACGCTGTGGACCACAGATCGTAGATTTTGCCGAGAATTCTTTGAGCCGAAAAATATTTCTTGGAATCATAGAAATCCGTTGGTGATCTCATGATCCGATCGAAATCACCTAGCCTCTTCTGTAGATGCTCGCCGACCTTAAGATTCCACTTAGCGGCGTTCGAGGCGCGGAGATCAGAAAGACGAGCGTTCTCGTGGAGCTTGGATATCGCGTGAGCGAAGTTTTCGGAGTGCGTCAGATAAGAAACGAACTCCAAATTGAGATCGATTTGAAAGGCCTGATGGTGATGTTTCTTCAGGTATGAAGCGAGGGATGGCGTGCTAAGATAGGCTTGCGATGTGTCCCAGGGAGGCGGAAAGATCAGGCAAACCGACATGACTTATCCTTGCACAACTGAAATATTGAGCTACGACGACCATATTCGACTTAGTCTTCGAAACCGATCAGTCGCCCTGGCCGGTTCGCCCTAAAAGATCTTGTGTCGTGTGATGATCCATTTGGAACGAATGATTTCTCCTTACCTTCTTGATGGCAGCATCGATTTCAGAATCGCTGAAGGGAACGGCGATTGAGAGTATGCTCTCCCTTGCGACCGCAAGGTCATCTGCTGACCCACGATACGGGAAGTTGCGGCTGTAAGGATCGGACTGTTTTAGACGCTCGGCGATGCATTGGAGCACAATGTCTTCAAGGTGGATACTCGCGCACGCGAACGTCAGCTGCGCACCGACTCCGTCGCTGGTATTGTCTACGACGTGGGGAAATCCTTTCGGTATGTACAAAATGTCTCCTGGCCGCAGCGTGAATATTGTCTGGCACTCGCTATCCATCTCCAAATCAGGCGGCGACAGTTCATTTCGCCGCGGAACACGCACCTGCTCATTCGCGACTTTCCAGACCTTCGTCCCATGAAGATGAAGAACGAGCACATCGTGCGCATCGTAATGGGGCGGGAATCCCCTCACGCCCGATGGCGTAATGTACAAATTCGCTCGGCAAATATAGCCCAGGGCCTCGGCGATCGCTTGGGACAGCTCAAGTATCTCGGAACAAACGCGTTCCGTACCGTCGGAAATCAGCGTCCAACCACTTTGTAATCTCCGCCTAAATTCTTCGAACTGGGCGCTGTGAGGAAGACGGCGGTTAGGCTCTAAGCGCTTTCCAAGTTCGTAGTCCGCCCTAACATAATATGTGGACGGAATATTCTGTCGAACAACGGAATTGATGTCGATAAAGCGTTCAGCGCGGTAGCTTGGCGAATTTAGAATCAAAAAAGGCTTCTGAAAGTCCGCCGTTTTCTTCGCGCTCAAGCACTTTCTGAAGAGCGACCCTATACGCTGGCCCGGGCGAAGAGATACTTCATCAGGTGAATGGAGCCCGCTCATTTGCTTTACCCCCCTTTCGGTAAGAAAAGCATACTCACGGGCAACTTTCTAGTATAAGCTTTAAATTCTGAGCGAGACCCGGCGGTCTCTCAACGCTTGCCTTTTAGAAACCAAAATCCCCAGGCGAGGCGGAACGTCTCCGAATTCGCGAGGCTCGCACACTAGTAAGCGGGCTACGACAGGCGGCCCGCTCCCTTCGCAACCACAGGCAGCACTGGCCTCGGCGCGTGACTATCAGTGATCGAGAGGGCCTTCTCGGTAGCACCAGTTCCTAGATCTGATAGTGACGAACATCTACCGCGTACAGTCCCCTATTCGCGTCCCCAATCGCGATTGCAGATCGAAGAATCATCGTTGATTCAATGCTATGCGTAAGATTGCCTCTTGGTGCACAATCATCCCGATACGTTAGTTGTACGCGGTGGGATGATGCCGACCCGCAGGAAGGCCGACCTATAATCTTCCTGTTTGAGAATGGCGACAGCCTCGCCCTTTGAACGCTTCGATTAACTGCGCTCTTCACGGAGAAGGTCGGCTACAGGGACGCCGAGAGCAAATACTAGCCGTTGAATATTGTCTAGCGTGGTGCTGTGCTTTGCGTTCTCAATCTCGCTGCTCTGGCCTTGGGAAAGCTTCGCGGTGTCGGCCAAGTCCTCCTGGCTCATTACCGAGCAACTCACAGCCGACGTACTTGATGCGCCGGGATACGGCGTGCCGCCTGAATGTTCTTCCAGAGTACCCAAGCGAACGAGTACCAGGCTCTGGTCAAGGTTTTAGAAATTCGCTGGGATCTACGCCGAGCGCCTTTGACAGCTTACCGAGCATCGTCACAGATGCGCTGTACACCCCCGTCTCCAGCTGACTGACATAGCTCCGGTCGACTTTTGCTCGGAACGCGAGCTCCTCCTGCGTCCAGCCCTTTCCCGTTCGGAGGCGACGCAAATTCCGAGCAACAGTATCTCGCAAATCGTTCATTCGTGAACGAATGCGGCCTGTTGAGCATACCCATCAATTGAGTATACTCAACAAAGCCAGATGGCTCAACAGGCGGACGCAAATGCGCGCTCGATAGGAGGCTCCACCATGGGAAATCAGACCGTCGGAGAGAGCGATGCCGCCCAGAACGCGCAGGAGAGCTCAGCTGCAATCGCGTCGTCTGCGGCCGATGACCAAAGGTTGCTCACTTTGGAAGCGCAGTTGACGGCGCTCCTGGATGAACTTGCCAGGATGCAAAATGAACAAGCGGGGTCCCATCAACCTGAGGTCGAGCACATCCTGGCAAAGCTGTATCCCGTCGAACATGCACTCATGACAGTGCCTGCTCGTAGCATAGCCGGATTGGGCGTGAAGGCGCGTCACACTGCCCACGTCGTGTCAGAGTACTGGGACAAGCCGATCGACCAAATCGATTGGCATGCCAAAGCGGTTCGCCTGCTCATCGAGGCGGTCTGTGAGGTGGCGGGCACCCCCGTCCCGGCCATCATGCTGCAGGACTGAACTTCTTTTTCTTCGCTGTGGCATCCAGCCTTACGGCTCGATTTGGGCAACCATTCCTCTCGCCTACTCCGTTAGCATAACCACGGAGCATGGTCAGCGCAGTCGATATTTGCGAGGTGTACCCCGCCGAAGACGACGGGGCTCCTTACGCGTGCAACATCCTGGAGCACGACCGTGCGGACCCGTGATCGCAAATGGTCCTTGCCGGCGACTCCAGATAGAGCGATCTTGCGTCTCGCACGCGCACTTGCTCGGATAGCAGCGAGGGAAGATCATGAACGCGAGATCGCTTCCCGACGGGAAGAGGAAGACGGCAGCAATTTACGCTCGCTTCTCCACAGACCTGCAGAACGAACGATCGATTGAAGATCAAGTTTGGCTTTGTCAAAGCTACGCGGAGCGCGAAGGCCTCGAGGTCATCAATATTCACGAAGATCGCGCGCGGTCTGGCGGTTCTGTCATGGGACGCGACGGCCTTCTGCGGTTGCTTGATCAGGCAAGGGACAGATGTTTTGAAGTCGTGATCGTGGAGGCACTCGATCGCTTGTCACGCGACATGGAGGATCTCGCAGGCATCCACAAGCGCCTCTCGTTTCTCGGTATCGAGATCAGAGCCGTTCATGAGGGGGTCGTGAACACGGTGCTTGTCGGACTAAGGGGATTGGTTGGCCAGCTCTACCGTGAGGACAATGCACACAAGGTGCGACGCGGTCAGGCTGGCCGAGTTAGTCAAGGTCTCGCCGGCGGGGGGGTGACCTATGGCTATAAGCCTGTAGCCGGCAAGAGCGGAGAGCGGGCAATAGTGGAGGCCGAAGCCCAGATCGTGTAGCGGATCTTCCGGAACTATGTCGACGGTCGAACGCCACGAGACATTGCACACGACCTGAACCGGGAAAACGTGCCGCCTCCGCGTGGGCGATCGTGGAATGCCTCGACTATTAACGGAAACCGCATGCGCTGCTCGGGCATCCTGCAGAATGAGCTCTATGTCGGGCGACTCGTCTGGAACAAGGTCCGTATGGTGAAGGATCCAGACACTGGCAAACGCCTCTCTCGACCAAACCAGAAGAACGATTGGCGGACTGTCGAAGTGCCACACCTTGCCATCGTGAGCGCGGACCTGTTTGAGGCGGCACAAAGACGCAAGGGTGAACGCAGTTCCACCCATCCGAGCCATCAGCGCCGTCCCCGCAGGATGCTGTCTGGCCTTCTGCGCTGCGGAGCCTGTGGGTCGGGCCTGTCAACGAATGGCCGCGACAAATCTGGACGGGTTCGTGTTCGATGCTCGGCAGCGAAGGAAAGCGGCACCTGTTCTGACGCGAAGACTTTCTACCTCGACTCGATCGAGCGCGCGGTTCTTGGCGGTCTGCGTGCCGAAATGCGCTCGCCGAAGGTGATTGCAGAGTATGTGACGACTTACCTGGAGGAGAGGAAGCGGTTGGCAGCTTTAGCCAGCGCGAAAAGAGGGCGATTGGAACAGCAACTCGGGCAACTGAACCGCGAGATCGATCGGCTGGTTGACGCCATCGCAAAGGGCCATGGAGATCCCTCGGTTCTCGGCCCGCGGTCCACGGCTCTGGATGCCGATCGGAAGCGGATTATGGCTGAGTTGCAAAGCCAGCCCCCTGCCCCACAGCCGGTAGCGCTCCACCCCGTCATTCTAAGGCGATACGAAGAGCAATTGATGCGGCTCGAAAGCGCGCTCGGCAAAAGTGTGAGCGCAGGTGACGAGGAGGCTGCGGAAGCAATCCGAGATCTCGTGGAGACGGTGACGGTGACGAGAAATGACACACGCTCGGGCGGGGTATGTGTCGAAATTGCAGGTCGTCTTAACTCGCTTATTGGCGGGGACGCATACCCAAGCAGAGTGAAGGGAGTGTGGGGAAAGGTGGTAGCGGGGGAGGGACTCGAACCCCCGACCCCAGGATTATGATTCCCGTGCTCTAACCAGCTGAGCTACCCCGCCACGGCATTCGATCAAGAGTGAAGCCGGTCAAAGAGCGCGGCGAAACCTTGCGAACGGGCGGCATATAAGGAGCCGTTCCCTGCCCTGTCAAGCAAACCTCGCGGCCAGCCACGGTTTTCCTGGCGGCCGATTTTTGTCGCCGGAACTCAATCGCTTGCACGATTCGTGAGCGCGCTGCGGGGCTGATCCGTCGGCAGGGCACACCTCGTCGTCCAGCGGCTAAGACCTCACTTCGGCTGCACGTTTGGATTGCCGCCGGGGCTGCCGGGCGGCGGGATCACCGGTGTCGTGCCCGCGTCGGGCGTCGGCGCGTGCATCTCCGGATCGACGCCGCTCGGCGGGCACAGCACGCCGTTGGTCTTGGCGAGCTTGTCGCCCAAGGGCTCGCCGGCGCGGCCGGTGGTGATTCCGTCGGGCGTCGGAGTCGCCCGCGCATTGGGCGCACAGGCGGCATTCGCATTGGGGGCCGGCGCGGTCGCCTGTGGCGGCGTCGCCGGTGTGGGGGGCGCCTGGGCGAGGACCGCCGTCGCGGCCGATGCCAGCGCGAAAGAGAGGAACACTGATGTCCTGATGCTCATAGCAGAGCAACGCGACGATCGCGCTGGCGTTCCCGCGCCAACAGCGCGCAGGCGCGACATCGGAAGATCCGCCGATCAGCCCTTGCGATAGCGGATCAGCGAGAAATGCCCGAGCGGCGGCATCGGCCGGCGCTCGGCGAGCGTCACACCGCCGTGCTTCGCCGCCCAGTTCACCAGCCGCGCCCAGGGGAACTCCGGCCGCCAGCCGAGCCTACGCGCGATCGGCGCAAAGGCGAGTTCAAACAGGCGGCGCGGTCCGCTCTCGGCGCCGATATGATTGACGAGGATCAGCTCGCCGCCCGGCTTCAGCACGCGGATGAAATCATCGAGCGTGGCCTCGGGATCCGGCACCGCGGTGATGACGTATTGCGCGACCACCGCATCGAAGAAATCGTTCGGGAAGGCGAGATGCTTCGCATCCATCACCGCGAGCGTCTCGACGTTCAACAGCTTGAGTTCGCGCACACGTGCCTGCGCCCGGCGCAGCATCGGCTCGGAGATGTCGACGCCGCAGATCTTCGTCGTGCGGGCATAGTCCGACAGCGACAGGCCGGTGCCGACGCCGACATCGAGAATGCGGCCGCCGATGCGATCGGCTTCCGCGATGGTCGATTGGCGGCCCTGATCGAAGACCTTGCCGAACACCAGGTCGTAGACCGGCGCCCAGCGCTCGTAGGCCTTTTCGACCCCCGCGCGGTCGATGTCCCCCATGCCCCTGCCCTGAATTTTGGATGCTGATCAGCCGCGAACCGGCTCGGCCACGCGCTGCGGCCGAACCATGCCGCCCGCGCTGCGGCTCTCCGCCTCGGCGCTCTGGATGAAGCCGCCGCCGAGTACGCGCGCGCGTCCCGAAGCTGCGTCATAGAACACGCAGGCCTGGCCGGGCGACACGCCCTCCTCGCCGCCGACGAGCTCGACCTCGTAATGACCGTCCGCGCCGCGCAGCCAGGCGGGCTGCGGTGCACGGGTCGAGCGCACGCGGACGAACAGCTCGATGCCGTCACGCACGGCGGTGTCCAGCGCGCCGTCGCCGATCCAGTTGACCTCGCGCAAGGTGATTCGATGCGTGCGCAGCGCCTCGCGCGGACCGACCACGACGCGACGGGTCGCGACGTCGAGCTTGACCACATAGAGCGGCGCGCCGGCGGCGATGCCGAGGCCCTTGCGCTGGCCGATCGTGTAGTTGGCGATGCCCTGATGCGTGCCGAGCACGCGCCCGTGGAGATCGACGATCTCGCCCGGCTCCATCGCGTTCGGACGGAGCTTGCCGATGATGTCGGTGTAGCGGCCGGTCGGCACGAAGCAGATGTCCTGGCTGTCGTGCTTGTCGGCGACCTCCAGGCCGAAGCGGCGCGCGAGCTCGCGCACCTCCGGCTTGGTCATGTCGCCGAGCGGAAAGCGCAAATAGTCGAGCTGCTCGCGCGTGGTCGCAAACAGGAAATAGCTCTGGTCGCGATCGGCATCCGCGGCGCAAACGAGCGCGCGCGAACCGTTCGCCAGGCGGCGCGAGGCGACGTAATGGCCGGTCGCCAGCACCTGGGCGCCGAGCTCGCGCGCGGTCTTCAGGAGATCGCCGAACTTGATGGCGCGGTTGCATTCGATGCACGGCACCGGCGTCTCGCCCGAGGCATAGCTCGCGGCGAAATTGTCGATCACCGACTCGCGGAAGCGATCCTCGTAGTCCAGCACGTAATGCGGAATGCCGAGGCGCTCGGCGACGTTGCGCGCGTCGTGGATGTCCTGGCCGGCGCAGCAGGCGCCCTTGCGATGCGTGGCGGCGCCATGATCGTAGAGCTGCAGGGTGATGCCGACGACGTCGTAGCCTTCCGACTTCAACAGCGCAGCCGTGACCGACGAGTCCACGCCGCCGGACATGGCGACGACGACCCTGGTGTCCTCAGGACGGCCTTCGAGATCGAGACTGTTGAGCATGGTCAGGTCACTGCGATCGCGGCGTCAGGCAAGAGGTTCCCGGCGCGGGAACGCCCAGCATGCGCCGTCTTTGCGGATGGCTTGCTTTCAGCGGTCTCCGGACACGGTCTCCTGGTCGGAAACAACATGAGAAGCATCGGTCTTTAATATAGGCGCATGTCCTGCGAAGCAATCGCGCTCGCCGCGGAGGCCAGCGGCAAATCTTGCCGGGCGGGCAGAAATGGCGGGGCCGCCGCCGTGACGGCGCGTCCGCACCCACCTTTCATGCAATTGATATTACTTAGTTTTTTGATTCATTCCGCTCTGGCCCGCTCCTTGCTGACCTGCCTCGTCGAGTTTCATTGCGAGAGGTTCCAAGGTGTTCAGCGTCACGTCAGACATCCAGGCCGGCCCGGCTCTCAAGACCACGGCGCCGAAGCCGTCCCGCCAGGACGCCTCGCAGCTGTCCGACAGCTTCTCGGCGCTGGTCGATGCCGCGACTCCGCCGGACGTGCCAAGTCCGTCGCTGTCGCCAGCTTCGACACCGGCGCCACGGGCGAGCACAGCCGCGACGAGCAGCCGCGACTCCGCGCGCAGCGACATGGATCGCACCAGCAAGGCCAGAGCACCGGACAAGGCCGACGACAGCACGCCGCGCACCGACAAGAGCGGTTCGGATACGGCGGCCGAGGCCGCGACCGGCAAGTCCGACAAGACCACGACCGACAAGGCTGCGGCCGATACGGCGGATGCCGACAACACCGCCAGCGACAAGAAGGACGGCGACACCGCCGGCACGGAGACGACCGCCGCCTCCGGCGCCGCCGATCAGTCCGCGGCAGCGACCTCGCCCGTGGCGGTCGCGATTCCCTCCGAGGTCGCGCTCGCCAACGCCGCGGCTGGCACGGCCACGCCGCAGACCGATGGATCAGCCACGCCTTCCGCCGCAACGGCACCGGTGGGAGTGGCCGGGGTGGGGCCGAATGGCGCGGTCGATGCCGCTGCCGGCCTGATGGCGGCAACGGCCAAGGTGACCGGCGGCGCGAAGGCGGCCGACGGATCGGCCGCGGCGGCCACCGCATCCGAGGGGACCACGACTCCGACCGGCGAAGCCGCCGCCTCGACGGATCAGACATTCACAACGGCGCTCGAGGCCGCCACGCCCGGCGGCACCAAGACGGCCGGCAAGCCCGGTGCACAATCCAAGACCGGCCTGACAGCCGGCGAAGCCGGCAAGATTGCCGACCAGGGCAATCCGGCCGCGCAGGGCGCGCCCCAGCCCAACCACGCCGCGGGTCTCACCCAGCAGCCGACGGCCGGCGCCAAGACCGACGGTGGCGAGATCGACGCTTCCGCCAAGGCCAACGGCAATGCACCGGCTCCGGCTACGCATGAGCGCGGCGCGGGCCAAACCAACGCCTCGGCCAATGCGCCGCTGCCCGACCCGAGCGCCCAGGCCGCGAACGTCCTGCAGCCGCAGCTCTCGACACCGGCCTCGACAACGCCCCAGCTCACCGCGGCCAACCTCACCGCGACCGCCGCGACGACGGCCAGCGTGCCGCTGCACGGGCTAGCGGTCGAGATCGCGGCGTCCGCGCTCAACGGCAAGAGCCGCTTCGAGATCCGGCTGGATCCGGCCGAACTCGGCCGCATCGATGTCCGCATCGACGTCGACCGCAACGGCCAGGTCACCTCGCATCTGCGGGTCGAGAAGCCGGAGACGCTGGCGATGCTGCAGCAGACCGCGCCGCAACTGCAGCAGGCGCTGCAGGATGCCGGCCTCAAGAGCAACGACAGCGGGCTGCAATTCTCGCTGCGCGACCAGAACTCGTCCGGCCAGAACGGCGGCGACAATCAACAGAACGGCAATTCCCTCCGCCTCATCGTGACCGAGGACGAAAACGTCCCGGTCCAGCTCGCCGGACGGTCCTATGGACGGATGTTCGGCGCGCAGGGCGGCGTGGATATCAGGGTCTAACAGGAGGCTTCCATGGCAATCGGCGACGCAATCACGGCAAGCCCGGCAGTCTCGGGCACGACCAAGACATCCACCACCGGATCCAACAGCAGCCTCGGCTCGACCGCGGGCTCGACCATCGCGGGCAACTTCCAGACCTTCCTGACGCTGCTGACGACGCAGCTGCAGAACCAGAACCCGCTCGATCCGCTGGATACGAACCAGTTCACCCAGCAGCTCGTCCAGTTCGCCGGCGTCGAGCAGCAGCTCAAGACCAATGACCAGCTGTCGTCGCTGATCTCGATGCAGCAGACGACTCAGGCGACCCAGGCCTTGGCCTTCGTCGGCAAGACCGCCGTCGTGAACGGCGCGACGACGACCATGACCGACGCCAAGGCGAGCTGGGATCTGAGCATCCCGAAGGACAGCAACCTGACGGTGAGCATCACCAACAGCGTCGGGCAGACCGTCTTCAGCGGCAAATATTCGGCCAGCGCCGGCGACAACCAGACGTATAATTGGAACGGCCAGGGCAATGACGGCACGCAATGGCCGGACGGGCAGTACAAGATCACGGTGGTCGGCACCGATGCGACCAATGGCGCGCCGGTGGCCATCTCGACCCAGGTCAAGGGCACGGTCACCTCGGTCGATCTGACCCAGCAGCCGCCTATGCTGTCGATCGGCGGCCAGACCTATACCGTGAACCAGATCCAGCGGATCGTTAACTAGCCCTTAACGGCTGTTCCGACAGTTAAGACAGCGGATACGCTTGCAGCTGAGCTTGAACATCAAGCTCAGCCACGATGGCGACACACCGGCGTAACCGCCGGAAATTCTTAACCAATCATTTACCACGATCTCGTTCCCGGGGCCTTTGGCCGCCGGACGAGCCGGCGTTCGCAAAGAGCGCCGGATTCCCGCCCTTTGCTTAGGCAAATTTTAAGCGAGGCGGCGTAGGGTCTTACCGTGAGTTCAGTGGTTAAGAGTTTGTGAGTACGCCATGACAGAACCCCATCGCCCGAGGGTGAAATACGTCATCGGGCCTGACGGCAGCCCGCTCACCATCGCGGATTTGCCTGCGCCAGGCACCAAGAGGTGGGTCATTCGCCGCAAGGCCGAAGTCGTCGCTGCGGTCCGCGGCGGATTGTTGTCCCTGGAAGAGGCGTGCAGCCGCTACACCCTGACCGTCGACGAATTCCTGTCGTGGCAGTTCTCGATCGACCAGCATGGTCTCGCCGGGCTGCGCACCACCCGAATTCAACAATATCGCCAATAAAGCGTTAACGACGCGAACGGGATTCTTCGAAAATCGGCTTGGCTCCGCCAAGCCGATTTTTTGCATGTCGACACTTTGTTAGGACCCTTTAACGATCGTTAACCATATCGAAACCTTCCCATAGGCAATAATTGCCCAGTGGTTCGATTCAACCTCCGCGGCACGTCCCGAACGGCGGACGCAGAGGCAGGCATCGGATCACCACCTGGAATGCGGGTGTCGGTGAAGGTTTAAGGATTGAATTTCGCGATCTCTGCAACCGGCCGTAAAGGCCCGCGAAGCTCCAATCACACCCTTCAGCAGCCACCCGTCGAATGCCGAACTATGGGGCAGTTGCTTGCAAGGTCTCTTGGACTTCCTGAAGGGTTTGGGCGCCGCGCGGCTCACCGCGATGGTGGCGGTCACGGCTGCATTGGTCGGCTTCTTCGGCTTCGTCATCATGCGCGTGACGGCGCCGCAGATGACCACCCTGTTCACCGACCTGAGCATGGACGACTCCTCCAGCATCATCAAGGATCTGGAGCGGCAGGGCATCCAGTTCGAGATCCGCAATGAAGGCAGCGTCATCCTGGTCCCCAAGGACAAGGTGACCCGGCTGCGCATGAAGCTCGCCGAGGGTGGCCTGCCCAAGGGCGGCGGCGTCGGCTACGAGATCTTCGACAAGTCGGATGCGCTGGGCACCACGAGCTTCGTCCAGAACATCAACCACCTGCGCGCCCTGGAGGGCGAGCTCGCCCGCACCATCCGCGCCATCGACCGCGTGCAGGCGGCCCGTGTCCACCTGGTGCTGCCGGAGCGGCCGCTGTTCTCGCGCGAGACCCCGGAGCCGTCGGCCTCGATCGTCGTGCGCGTGCGCGGCGCCCTCGAAGCCAATCAGATCCGCGCCATCCGCCACCTCGTCGCCTCGGCCGTGAACGGCCTGAAGCCGCAGCGGGTGTCGATCGTCGACGAGGCGGGCCAATTGCTCGCCGACGGCACCCAGACCGACATCGACCAGCAGGTCGGCGACGAGCGGCGCAACAGCTTCGAGAAGCGGATGCGCAAGCAGGTCGAGGACATCGTGTCCTCGGTCGTCGGCGCCGGCCGCGCCCGGGTGCAACTGTCAGCCGATTTCGACTTCAACCGCATCACCCAGACCTCCGACCGCTACGATCCGGAAGGAAGAGTGCTCCGCTCCAGCCAGACCCGCGAAGAGCAGTCGGCGACGTCGGAGAGCAACGGTCAGGTCTCGGTCAACAACGAGCTGCCGGGCAACCAGCAGAACCAGCCGCCGCAGCAGCCAAAAGACCAGAGCAAGAAGACCGAAGAGACCAACAATTACGAGATCTCCCGGACCACCAAGACCGAAGTCACCGAGGCCGGACGGGTCAACCGCATCTCGGTCGCGGTGCTGGTCGACGGCGCCTACTCCAAGAACGAGAAGGGCGAGCTGGTCTACAAGGAGCGCAGCAAGGAAGAACTCGACCGCATCGCGGCCCTGGTCCGCTCCGCCATCGGCTTCGACCAGAAGCGCGGCGACCAGGTCGAAGTGGTCAATTTGAAATTCGCCGACGCTCCGGCCGTGCCGCAGATCAACGAGCCCACCGGCTTCCTCGGCATGCTCCACTTCACCAAGGATGACGTGATGTACGTCATCGAGCTCGCGGTGATGATGCTGCTCGGCATCGTGGTCGTGTTCATGGTGGTGCGGCCGCTGGTGAAGAAGATCATCGCCACGGAGGAGATCGCAGCCCTGACCAGCGGCGTGCCGGCAATCACCGACGAGACCCAGGCCCAGGTCGCCCACGCTCAGCAGACCGCGACCATGATCGACGTCGCCCAGGTGCAGGGCCAGGTCCACGCCCAGTCGGTCCACCGCGTCGGCGAACTTGCCGACCGCAACCCGGGCGAAGCCGCCTCCATCATCCGCCAATGGCTCGCCGAGCCGCAGCAGCAATGATCCGCTCCGTCTGAACCGTCGCAACCGAATCGAACGTAGATCGCCATGTCGCTTCCGCAGACCCAGAACGCCAACGCCAACACCGCCGACATCTCCACCGTCATCGCGACGCTGGCAAGCCGTCAGGCGCAGCGCGAGAAGACCGAGCCGCTGAGCGGCCCGAAGCGGGCAGCCGTGATGATGCTGGCGCTCGGCGAGCAGTATGGCGGCAAGATCTGGCAGCAGCTCGACGACGACGAGGTGCGCGAGCTGTCACTGGCGATGTCGACGCTGGGCACCGTCGAAGCCGACGTCGTCGAGGACCTGATGCTCGAGTTCGTCTCGCGCATGTCGGCCTCCGGCGCGCTGATGGGCAATTTCGACGCGACCGAGCGGCTGCTGCAGCAATATCTGCCGTCGGAGCGCGTCTCCGGCATCATGGACGAGATCCGCGGTCCCGCCGGCCGCAACATGTGGGAGAAGCTCTCCAACGTCCAGGAAGAGGTGCTGGCGAACTATCTCAAGAACGAATATCCGCAGACCATCGCCGTCGTGCTGTCCAAGCTGAAGCCGGAGCATGCCGCGCGCGTGCTCGCGATCCTGCCCGAGGACATGGCCCTCGACGTCATCGGCCGCATGCTGCGCATGGAAGCGGTGCAGAAGGAAGTCATCGAGCGGGTCGAGCAGACGCTTCGCGTCGAGTTCATGTCGAACCTGTCGCAGACCCGCCGCCGCGACGCCCACGAGGTCATGGCCGAGATCTTCAACAATTTCGACCGCCAGACCGAGACCCGCTTCATCACCTCGCTCGAAGAAGAGAACCGCGAATCCGCCGAGCGCATCAAGGCGCTGATGTTCACCTTCGACGACCTGATCAAGCTCGACTCCGCCTCCGCCCAGACGCTGCTGCGCAACGTCGACAAGGACAAGCTCGGCGTGGCGCTCAAGAGCGCGAACGAGGAGGTGCGCAACTTCTTCTTCGGCAACATGTCGTCCCGCGCCGCCAAGATGCTGCAGGACGACATGGCCGCGATGGGACCGGTGCGCCTGCGCGACGTCGACGAGGCGCAGGCCCTGCTCGTCAACCTCGCCAAGGACCTCGCCGCCAAGGGCGAGATCATGCTCAGCAAGAACCGCGCTGACGACGAACTGGTGTATTGATGGCTCAGCCCGCGAAGTTCCTGTTCGATACCGACTTCGCCGCGCCGGAGAAGACGCGGGAGCGCGGCGCCTCGGCCGCCGAGATCGCACAGAAGGTCGCAGCCGCCGAAGCCGCCGCCTATCGCAACGGCTACGAGGCGGCGCAGCGCGAGGCCAAGGTCGAGGCCGACCGCCGTGTCGCATCGGCGCTGGAGCAGATCAACATCCAGCTGCAGGGCATCTCCGCCCGTTTCGCTGGCATCGAATCGAGGATGGAGACGGAAGCGGTGGATGTCGCGGTGGCCGTGGCGCGCAAGCTGTGCGCGGCGCTGATCGACGCCGAGCCGCTCGGCGAGATCACCGGTCTCGTGCACGATTGCTTTGCGCATCTGGTGGCCACGCCGCATCTGGTGCTCCGCATCAACGACTCCCTCTACGAGCTCGCCCGCGAGAAGATCGAGAGGCTCGCCAAGCAGAGCGGCTTCGAGGGGCGCCTTGTCATTCTCGCCGAGCCGGAGATCGCGACCGGCGACTGCCGCATCGAATGGGCGGATGGCGGCGTCGTGCTGGAGCGCGCCGCGATTGACGCCAAGATCAACGAACTGGTCGGACGCTACATGGCGTCCCGGAAGAACTAGGCCGCCACGAATGGCCATGGAGTTTAAGTCATGAGCGACAACGAGATCCCGCTTCCGGACCTGAATTCGGCCGACGCTCCGCCGCTCACCGGCGACGTCGGTTACAACGAGGAAGAGCACGCCTCGCGCATCGCGGCCGACCTGGAAGCCGTGTTCGACGTTCCCGTCCAGGTCTCCGCCGTGCTCGGCCGTTCCAAGATGGATGTCGGCGAGCTCTTGAAGCTCGGGCCCGGCACGGTGCTCGAGCTCGACCGCAAGGTCGGCGAAGCCATCGACATCTACGTCAACAACCGTCTCGTCGCCCGCGGCGAAGTCGTGCTGGTCGAGGACAAGCTCGGCGTCACCATGACCGAAATCATCAAATCCGACCGCAACTGACGGACATGATCCCCGCGCGCTGACCGAGAGCGGCGCGACCGAATAGGAGACCACCATGCGGCTTCTCATCGTCGGAACGCTGAAGGGTCAGCTGACCGCGGCCACCAAGATCGCCATGGAGAATGGCGCCACCGTCACCCATGCCGAGGACAACGAGCAGGCGATGCGCGTGCTGCGCGGCGGCAAGGGCGCCGACCTGCTGCTGGTCGACGTCGCGCTCGACATCCGCGACCTCGTGATGCGGCTCGACGCCGAGCACATCCATGTGCCGATCGTCGCCTGCGGCATCACCAGCGACGCCCGCGCCGCGGTCGCCGCCATCCATGCCGGCGCCAAGGAATACATTCCGCTGCCGCCGGATCCGGAGCTGATCGCGGCTGTGCTCGCCGCCGTCGCCAATGACAGCCGCGACTTGGTCTATCGCGACGACGCCATGGCCAAGGTGATCAAGCTGGCGCAGCAGATCGCAGGCTCCGACGCCTCGGTGATGATCACCGGTGAATCCGGCACCGGCAAGGAGGTGCTGGCGCGCTACGTCCACACCCGCTCCGCCCGCGCCAAGCGTCCCTTCATCTCGATCAACTGCGCCGCGATCCCCGAGCATCTGCTGGAGTCCGAGCTGTTCGGGCACGAGAAGGGCGCCTTCACCGGCGCGGTCGCACGCCGCGTCGGCAAGTTCGAGGAGGCCAATGGCGGCACGCTGCTGCTCGACGAAATCTCCGAGATGGACGTGCGGCTGCAGTCGAAGCTGTTGCGCGCGATCCAGGAGCGCGTGATCGACCGCGTCGGCGGCACTCGCCCCGTCCCGGTCGACATCCGCATCATCGCGACCTCGAACCGCAACCTGGCGGACGCCGTGCGCGAGGGCACCTTCCGCGAGGATCTGCTGTTCCGGCTCAACGTCGTGAACCTGAAGATCCCGCCGCTGCGGGAGCGTCCGGCCGACATCCTCGAACTGGCCCAGCACTTCGCGCGCAAATACTCCGATGCCAACGCCGTGCCGCTGCGGCCGATCTCGCCGGAAGCCAAGCGCATCCTCACCACCAACCGCTGGCCGGGCAACGTGCGCGAGCTGGAGAACACGATGCACCGCGCCGTGCTGATGGCGCAGGGCGACGAAATCGGGCCGGATGCGATCCTCACCCCCGATGGCGCCCGGCTCGACATCGGCAAGACGCAACCCGCCGTCGCCCATGCTACGATGGCCGCCGAGCAGGTCACACGCGCCCTCGTCGGCCGCACCGTCGCCGATGTCGAACGCGACCTGATCCTCGAAACCCTGAAGCACTGCCTGGGCAACCGGACTCATGCGGCCAACATTCTGGGAATCTCGATCCGCACATTGCGCAACAAGCTCAACGAATATGCCGATGGCGGCGTGCCGATCCCGCCGCCGGGCGCCGGCGACACGCCGCGCATGCCGAGCGCTGTCTAGACTGGCACACGCTTTCGGACTCGTTCTTGGCGGCGCGCTCACGCCGAGCGCGCCGCTTTTCATTTCAACGGCCATGGCCGAGACACGTGGCGTGCTGGCCGGCTGCTGGGAGCAGACGTCGCACGCGCCGCTGGTGAAGCCATCCTCCCGGGAGGAATGGGGCGCGCGCAGCTGGTGCTTTGCCAGCAGGGGCAAGCTGATCTCGCGCACCCTCGCGTGCGGGACAGGCGGCTGCGACGGCTGGGACAATGAGCGCCGCTATCGCTGGCGGCCACCCTATCTGTCTCTGTCCGACATCGAGACCTCACCGGACAGCAAGACACAGACGCGCGTCTGGCGCCGCTGCCGGGTGCAATTTCTTTCCGCTGACTGGATGCAGTTGCAGGGTTGCGAACAGTCGACAGACCCGTGGGTGCGCGAGCCGCCGCAACAGCGGCGCCGCGCAGCCCGCACCTTGGCCGACGATTAGGACAGGGCTTGGCGACGGCTCTGCGCGATGATCACAAAAAGCCGATGAGGACGGCCACGAGCGGCGGTCTCACTCTCACCCTCCCCTTGAGGGCAGGGCAATCGCATTTGACGATCGAAGTGTTGCGCCCGTCTGTTTCCACGTCGTCATGGCCGGGCTCCGTCCCGGCCATGACGATGTGGCTAAAGTTTCGCGACAAACTCAGATTGGTCATAGGCGATTGCCCTGCCCTGGAGGGGGACAGCGGGCTGACCCGCAAGCTCCGGGCGAAGACGCGGAAACGTGCGCAAGGCGACCAGATACGATTCCGTAGAACACATCAGCTCTACGAATAGCTTGGCGCCTCGGGATTGCGGAAGATGTGGATGGGATCGCCGGGCGTGAGCGTCCGCTGCGTCAACGCGGCATAGGCATAGAGCGCGAGATACAGGATCGCGACCGTGCCGACCACGTAGAGAGCCCAGGTTCCGATCCGCTTCATGATATCCGCTGCCGACGTCGACAACGGCTTTTACGGCGTCTGGCCGACCGACGCCAGCGCAGGCCCGACGGTTCGAGACGTCAGGGGGTTGCCCGCGGATCAGGCACGCTCAGCGCGGCCAGCCGTCCGAGGTCATCGTCGTCGCGATCGACGGTGACATAGCTGCCATGCCAATACGCCAGGGCCGCCGATTGCGGCGCGACGGCGACGTGCACCACGCGGCCGATCACGATGGCATGGGAATGGCGCTCGATGATCTCCTCGACCTCGCAGTCCAGCGTCGCCAGTGCCCCGACCAGGAGCGGCACACCGGTGACGTGCTTGCGCCACTCGGCGCCGGCGAAACGCTCGGCGCCGCGCAAGCCCCCCTTGCCGGCAAACCGCTCCGCCACGCCGATCTGGTCAGCCGCCAGCAGATTGGCGCCGAACACGCGCTCCCGCTGCAGGATCGGCCACGACGAGGCGTTGCGATTGAGGCTGACGATGATCGACGGCGGGTCGACCGCGAGCGAGGACAGCGAACTCACGGTCATGCCGGTGACCTCGTCACCCCGTCCGACGGTGATGACGCTGACGCCGCCGACCAGTTGGCGCATCGCGGAGCGGAAATCAGGCGCAGGCGCCGGGGCATCAGACATGTGACGGGCGACGAAGTTCATTGCGTTGATCTTTCCTAACCTGTCGTGCCCGGTCCTAGCAACTGGCCCAGGATCGAACCTTCCAGCGCGGCAAGCTCGGCAGAGCCGCGCTGGCGCGGGCGCGGCAGGTCAACGATGATATCTTCGGCAATCTGCCCGTTTTCGATCACCAGAACCCGATCAGCCAGGGCGACGGCTTCGGCGACGTCATGGGTGACCAGGATTGCGGTGAAGGTCTGGTCGGCCCAGACCCGCTCCAGCAGCCGCTGCATCGCAATCCGGGTTAGCGCGTCGAGCGCGCCGAGCGGCTCGTCGAACGCCAGCAGGCGCGGCCCGCTGACCAGCGCGCGCGCCAGCGCCACGCGCTGCTTCTGGCCACCGGACAACACCGCCGGCCATTGGTCGCGCTTCTCGGCGAGACCGACCTCCTCCAGCGCCTGCCGCGCGCGCTCATGCGCGCCTGCTGTCTTGCGCTCCCGGCCGAGGCCGACTTCGACATTGGCCAGCACCCGCGCCCAGGGCAGCAGCCGCGGCTCCTGGAACATGACGCGGACGTCCTCCGCGCGTGCCTCCGTCTCGCCGAAGCTGATCGTGCCCGAGGTCGGCTTGTCCAGGCCAGCGATCAGCCGCAGCAGCGTGCTCTTGCCGCAGCCGCTCTGGCCGACGATGGCGACGAACTGACCGGCCGGAATCTCCAGGTCGATGCCGCGCAGCACCTCGTTGTCGCCGAACGCCTTGCGGAGATCGCGGATCACCAGCGGCAAGCCGCGCGTCTCTGATGGGGCTGGGGTCACGCCGGGCTTCCTGTACCGACGGGAAGCCTCAGCATGCCCGATCACCTCGGGAGCGTCGATCGCCTGGGCATTGGACACGGGAAGCCGGAGTACTTGCTGCATTACAGACCTCAATGCGTGCTGAACGCCGGATGCCAGGACAGCGTCAGCCGCTCCAGCGGCCGCGAGGCGCTGTCGGCGACCTTGCCCAGCAGGGCGTAGATCAGGATGGAGAGGACGACGACGTCGATCTGCATGAACTCGCGCGCTTGCATCGCCATGTAGCCGAGCCCTGAGGACGCCGCGATTGTCTCCGCGACAATCAGGGTGAGCCACATGATGCCGAGCGCGAAGCGCAGGCCGACGAAGATCGAGGGCAGCGCGCCGGGGAAGATCACGCGGCGAAACAGCTCGCCATCCGTCATGCCGTAGACGCGGCCCATTTCAATGAGTTGCGGGTCGACGGTGCGAATCCCGTGCAGCGTGTTCAGGTACACGGGGAAGAACACGCCGAGCGCGACGAGAAACAGCTTCGCGCTCTCGTCGATGCCGAACCACAGGATCACGAGCGGAATCAGCGCCAGATGCGGCACGTTGCGCACCATCTGCAATGTCGTGTCGGTGAGCTTCGACGACAGCTGCGACAGGCCGTTGGCGAGACCGAAGGCGAAGCCGATGCTGCCGCCGATCAGGAAGCCGATCGAGGCGCGCCAGAAGCTGACCCAGATGTTGCGGCCGAGCTCGCCCGACCACAACAGTTTCCACCCGGCGCGCGCGACATCGCTCGGCGCCGGCAGCACGCGCGGCGAGACGAAGCCTGCGACCGAGGCGGCCTGCCAGACTAGGAGGATCGCGAGCGGGACGAGCCAGGGCAGCAGACCATCCGCCTTGGGGACGGTCAGCTTGCGAACCTTGGTAAGGCTGTCGATCAGGCTCATGACTGCGACGCCCGCTGCAGGGGACGATGCTCATTGGCGATGGTCTCGCCAAATGGGCCCGTATTCGCGCGGAGCTTGGTGACGTTGCCGCCCTGCTCCACCGTGTTCAGCCCGAGCTTCGGGAACACCAGCTCGGCGAAGCGATAGGCTTCCTCGAGATGCGGATAGCCGGAGAGGATGAAGGTATCGATGCCGATGTCCTGATACTCGCGGATGCGTGCCGCCACCGTATCGGGATCGCCGACCAGCGCGGTGCCTGCACCGCCACGAACGAGGCCGACGCCGGCCCACAGATTCGGGCTGATCTCGAGCTTGTCACGGCGGCCGCCATGCAGCTGCGACATGCGCTGCTGCCCGACCGAGTCCATCCGCGCGAAGATCTTCTGCGCCGACGCAATGGTGTCGTCGGTGACGTGCTTGATCAGATCATCGGCGGCAGCCCATGCCTCTTCGTTGGTCTCACGGACAATGACATGGAGCCGGATGCCAAAGGACAGCTTACGGCCGCGCTTGTCGGCCGCGGCCTTGACCTTGGCGACCTTGGCGGCAACGTCGGCCGGCGGCTCGCCCCAGGTGAGGTACTTCTCGACCGTGTCGACGGCGACGTCGATGCCGGCATCCGACGAGCCACCGAAGAACAGCGGCGGCCGCGGCGACTGCACCGGCGGAAACAGCAGCCGGCCGTCCTCGACCGTGATGTGCTTGCCGGAGAAGTTGACGGCCTCGCCTTCGAGCAGCTTGTTGTAGACAGTGAGGAACTCGCGGGTGACCTCGTAGCGCTCCTCATGCGACAGGAAGATGCCGTCGCCCTTGTTCTCGACCGGATCGCCGCCGGTGACGACGTTGATCAGCAGCCGTCCATTGCTGACGCGGTCGAGCGTCGCGGTCATGCGCGCGGCGACGCTCGGCGACTGCAGACCGGGGCGCACCGCCACGAGATAGCGCAGCTTCTCGGTGAACGGCGCGACCGCCGAGGCAACGATCCACGAATCCTCACAGCTGCGTCCGGTCGGCAGCAGCACGCCGTAATAGCCGAGCTGATCGGCGGCCTGGGCGATCTGGCGCAGATAGTTGAAGTTGACCTCGCGGCCGCCTTCGGAGGTGCCGAGATAGCGGCCGTCACCATGGGTCGGCAGGAACCAGAGGACGTTGGGCTTCGAAGCGTTACTCATATCGATCTCTTTCGGTGTCGCAGGAGAACGTCAGGTGGACGGCGTCCACTTCCAGACGATGTCGGCGACGTTGACTTGCTTGGGAATGAGCCCGACGCGGGCGAAACGATCCGCCACCGCCTGCTGGCTCTTGATGATCTCGTCATCGATCGGCACGACGCTGTAGACCGAGCGGTCGACGAAGCGCTTCACCGCCTCGATGTCGACGCCGGTCGCCTCCGCCTGCGCCTTGGCGACTTCCTCGTGATGGCTGTTGGCCCAGATGCCTTCAGCCGCGAAGGCGGCATTCAGCTTGGCGACCACGGCCGGATACTTTTCGACGAAGTCCGAGCCGACGATGTAGAAGGCATTCGGCTTGTGAACGTCCTTGTCCCACGCAACGACGCGCGCGTTCTCCTTCAGCTCGGCGAGCGCGAGATAGGGATCCCAGATCGACCAGGCGTCCACCGAGCCCTTGACGAAAGCCGCCGTCGCATCGGCGGGCGCCAGCGGCGCCGGGGTGATGTCGCTCCAGGCAATGCCGGCCTTTTCCAGCGCCGCGACCAGGAGGTTGTGCGCGCTCGAGCCCTTGCCGAAGGCGATGCGCTTGCCCTTCAGGTCGGCCAGCGTCTTGATCGGCGAGTCCTTCGGCACGATGATCGCCTGGGTGCTGCCGTTCTGCTTGACGGCCGCGGCATAGCGGATCTTGGCATTGGCGGCTTGCGCGAAGATCGGCGGCGCGTCGCCGACATAGCCGAAATCGACGCTGCCGACATTGATGGCCTCAAGCAGCGGCGGACCGAACTGGAAGTCGACCCAGACGACGCTGATCCCATCGGCCTTGAAGGCATTTTCGATCGTGCCGCGTGCCCGCACGGCCGGGAAGAAGCCGCCCTTCTGGGTGCCGATGCGGATTTCCTTCGGCTTGTCCTGAGCCCGCAGCGGCGCCGCGCAGGCCATCACCGCAGCCGATGCCAATGACAGTTTCAGAAAATCACGACGCTCCATTGCCCTCTCCGCTCGGCTTGCGCATCCGCGTTGATGCGGTGCAAGGGATGATGGTGGCGGGCCGAACGGGTGTCGAGCACCCCGGAAAAATAGCGATGCCGGTCCTCTCCGGTCGCAATCCCAGGGGATGTTTGTTTCAAGCAGGCAAGCCAAAGCAGCATATTTTCTCAGGCGCCTGCGACGCAATCACGCATCTTCACGCGGCATCAACCACGATCGCAAACAGAGAGCTGGCGAATCCGCTGTGACGAGTGGCCGGTCAGGAGCGCAAGTTCCCGCCTTGATCCACGTCAACGCCGGTTCCGCGGCATCCGCTAATTTGGCAACAGGCGCGGCCCGGATGCCGCAAACCCTCCCCCCGCACACATCACAGAGAATTCTCTCATGTCGCTCGTCGGCAGCGATGCGAACGCGCGTGCGCGTCGCAGACGCATGGAAGTCTTTGCCTTCCTGTTCCTCACCGCCGTGATCATGCCCGCGCTGGCGGTCGCCACCGTCGGCTCCTACGGGCTGGCGGTGTGGGTCTACCAGATGATGGCCGGCCCTCCCGGCCCGCCCGCCGCACACTGATCGGAAGGACGTCTCCCATGCTCAATCACCGCACCTCCTTCGATCGCCGGGCCCTGATCACCGGCCGCGTCCTGACAGCCGAGCCCGTGGTCACGCCGCCGGCCGGCGAGATCGCCAGCATCATCGTGCAGACCCGCCCCGATCAGCTCGATCGCGTCGCCTCGGACATTCTCGCGCTCGACGGCTGCGAGATCCACGCACGCGACGAGCGCGGCAAGCTGATCGTCGTCGTCGATGCGCCCGATGCCGGCGCGCTCGGCGCCACCATGAACCGCATCGGGCTGCTGCCCCACGTGCATTCCGCCTGCCTCGTCTTCCACGCCATCGACGCCGGCTAATCAACCGAGACCATCATGACCGAACCAAAGATCGACCGCCGCCAGATGCTGAAGCTGGAAGCCGCCGCGATTGCCGCGGCTGCCGCCGGCATGCCCGTGGCCGCACGCGCCGCGAACCTCGTCACCGAACGCGAGGCCACCGAGCTGAAATGGGACAAGGCCGCCTGCCGCTTCTGCGGCACCGGCTGCAGCGTGATGGTCGCGACCAAGGACAACCGCGTCGTCGCCACCCATGGCGACATCAAGGCCGAGGTCAACCGCGGGCTGAACTGCGTCAAGGGCTACTTCCTGTCCAAGATCATGTACGGCCATGACCGCCTGACGCATCCGATGCTGCGCAAGACGAATGGCAAATACGACAAGAACGGCGAGTTCACGCCGGTGTCCTGGGACGAAGCCTTCGACATCATGGCGCTGAAGTTCAAGGACGCCTTGAAGAAGCGCGGTCCCTCCGGCGTCGGCATGTTCGGCTCGGGCCAGTGGACGATCTGGGAAGGCTATGCGGCGTCGAAGCTGTTCAAGGCCGGCTTCCGCACCAACAACATCGATCCCAATGCGCGGCACTGCATGGCCTCCGCCGTCGCCGGCATGATGCGCACCTTCGGCATCGACGAGCCGGCCGGCTGCTACGACGACATCGAGGCCACCGACGCGTTCGTGCTGTGGGGCTCCAACATGGCGGAGATGCATCCGATCCTGTGGACCCGCGTCACCGACCGCCGGCTGTCAGCGCCGCATGTCAAGGTCGCCGTGCTCTCGACCTTCGAGCACCGCTCGTTCGACCTCGCCGATGTCGGCATGGTGTTCAAGCCGCAGACCGACCTCTACATCCTCAACGCCATCGCCAACCACATCATCACGACAGGCCGCGTCAACAGGGACTTCGTCCAGGCGCACACCGTGTTCAAGAAGGGCCAGACCGACATTGGCTACGGCCTGCGGCCCGAGCATCCGCTGCAGAAGAAGGCGACGGGTGCGGCCAAAGCCAACGACGCCACCGACATCAGCTTCGACGAGTATGCCAAGTTCGTCTCGGACTACACGCTGGAGAAGGCGGCCGAGATGTCCGGCGTGCCGTTGAACCGGCTGCAGGCGCTGGCCGAGCTTTATGCCGATCCCAAGACCAAGGTGGTCTCGTTCTGGACCATGGGCTTCAACCAGCACACCCGCGGCGTCTGGTGCAACAACCTCGTCTACAACATCCATCTGCTGACGGGCAAAATCGCCGAGGCCGGCAACAGCCCGTTCTCGCTGACGGGCCAGCCCTCGGCCTGCGGCACAGCGCGTGAGGTCGGCACCTTCTCGCACCGCCTGCCGGCCGACATGGTCGTCACCAACAAGGAGCATCGCACCAAGGCCGAGCACATCTGGCAACTGCCGGAAGGCACAATTCCCGACAAGCCCGGCTATCACGCCGTGCTGCAGAGCCGGATGCTGAAGGACGGCCTGCTCAACGCCTATTGGGTGCAGGTCAACAACAATCTCCAGGCCGGTCCCAACGCCAACGAGGAGACCTATCCCGGCTTCCGCAACCCCGACAATTTCATCGTCGTCTCGGATGCCTATCCCTCAGTCACCGCGCTCGCCGCCGATCTCATCCTGCCGACCGCGATGTGGGTCGAGAAGGAAGGCGCCTATGGCAATGCCGAGCGCCGCACCCAGTTCTGGCACCAGCTCGTCGCCGCGCCGGGCGAGGCGCGCTCTGACCTGTGGCAGTTGATGGAGTTCTCCAAGCGCTTCAAGATCGAGGAAGTGTGGCCGGAGGAGCTGATCGCCAAGAAGCCTGACGTCCGCGGCAAGACGCTGTTCGACGTGCTCTACAAGAACGGCCAAGTCGACAAATTTCCGCTCGATCAGATCGAGCCGGGCTACGCCAACGACGAATCCAAGGCGTTCGGCTTCTACGTCCACAAGGGACTGTTCGAGGAATACGCCGAATTCGGTCGCGGCCATGGCCACGACCTCGCGCCGTTCGAGACCTATCACCGGGAACGCGGCCTGCGCTGGCCGGTGGTCGACGGCAAAGAGACGCGCTGGCGTTTCCGCGAAGGCTCCGACCCTTACGTGAAGGCCGGCACTGGCGTGCAGTTCTACGGCTTCCCGGACGGCAAGGCCCGCATCTTCGCGCTGCCCTACGAGCCGCCGGCGGAATCGCCCGACAAGGACTATCCGTTCTGGCTGTCGACGGGGCGCGTCGTCGAGCACTGGCATTCCGGCACGATGACCCGCCGCGTGCCCGAGCTCTACAAGGCGTTCCCCGAGGCCGTCTGCTTCATGCATCCGGACGACGCGCAGGAGGCCAACCTCAGGCGCGGCGATGAAGTGAAGGTCGCCTCACGGCGCGGCTTCATCCGCGCCCGCGTCGAGACGCGCGGCCGGGACAAGCCGCCGCGCGGGCTGGTGTTCGTGCCGTGGTTCGACGAGTCCAAGCTGATCAACAAGGTGACGCTCGACGCCACCGATCCGATCTCGCTGCAGACCGACTACAAGAAATGCGCCGTGCGCATCGAGCGGGTGTGACTGAGATGATCAAGAAACTTGCCATGATGCTGCTCGCGGCCAGCCTGGCGGCTGGCTCGAGCGCCCTGCTCGCCCAGAGCGTCTCGTCGTCGCTGCGCGGCCCCACGCCGCTGAATGACGAAGGCCCGGCGCCGCCGATGCAGCCGACCAAGAACACCGCCGAGAAGGAGGTGCGCAACTATCCGGAGCAGCCGCCGGTGATCCCGCATGCCATCGACGGCTATCAGGTCGACATGCAGGGCAACAAATGCCTGTCCTGCCATGCGCGTGCGCGCACGGCGGAATCGAAGGCGCCGATGCTGTCGATCACCCACTTCATGGACCGCGACGGCCAGTTCCTCGCCTCGGTGTCGCCGCGGCGCTATTTCTGCACGCAATGCCATGTGCCGCAGAGCACAGCCACGCCCCCGGTCAGCAACGACTTCGTCGACATCGACACCGTGCTGTCGCACGATAAGCCCGGGGCCAGGCGATGAGCAGCGCCGACATCCCGCAGGGGACGGGAACGCCGGCCCCCGAGAAACGGCTCGGCCTCGTCCGCCGCGCCTGGCAATTCCTGCTCGACCTCATCGACGTGCTGCTCAAGCCGAGCTCGATCTTCGGGCTCGGCGTGCTGGTGCTCGCCGGCTTCGTCGCCGGCGTGATCTTCTGGGGCGGCTTCAACACCGCGCTGGAAATCACCAACACGGAGAAATTCTGCACCGGCTGTCACGAGATGAAAGACAACGTGTTCGCCGAGCTGAAGACGACCGTGCACTTCTCCAACCGCTCCGGCGTGCGGGCCTCCTGCCCGGACTGCCACGTGCCGCACAATTGGACCGACAAGATCGCGCGCAAGATGCAGGCCTCGAAGGAGGTCTGGGGCCACCTGTTCGGCTCGATCGACACCCGCGAGAAGTTCAGCGATCGCAGGCTGGAGCTGGCGCTGCATGAATGGGCGCGGTTCAAGACGAATGATTCTCTTGAGTGCCGCAACTGCCACAGCGCGCAGTCGATGGACATCACCAAGCAGTCGCCGCGCGCCGTGGAGGCCCACCAGCGCTTCCTCTTCACCGGCGAAAAAACCTGCATCGACTGCCACAAGGGCATCGCGCACCACCTGCCGGACATGAGGGGTGTGCCCGGCTGGCAGTAGGGTTCTTACTGCGTCCCGTCGAGACACTTCCCGTGCGGCTGCCCCTCACCCCACCCTCTCCCCGTGAAGAACGGGGAGAGGGAGCGCACCGTCGTCTGCCTCTTCCACTTTCCTCCATCTCGAAGCTGTCCGATGCTGTCACTACGCGACCGGTCGGCTCCCCTCCCCCTTGCGGGGAGGGGTTGGGGGTGGGGGTCTCAGCAAAGACTGCCGGAGTGGACCCCCACCCCCGACCCCTCCCCGCAAGGGGGAGGGGAGCGCACCGTCCCTCGGGCACCTGGCTGGTTGTCTCGTCAGAGTAGCTCTTGCACCCATTCCAGCTTGATCTCGCCGAAACAGCCCTTAGGTTCACGGAATGTCCCGAGTCGCCCCGCGGCTCCTTCCCTGTGAGCCATGACCACCTTCTCCCCGCATCAGGATTCCGCCCTCAAGGCCGTCAGCGACTGGCTGAAGGACAAGCCCGGCCGGAACGGCACGCCGCAGGTGTTCCGGCTGTTCGGCTATGCCGGCACCGGCAAGACCACGCTCGCCCGCCACATCGCCGAGGGGGTCGATGGCGAGGTCAAGTTCGCGGCGTTCACCGGCAAGGCGGCGCTCGTCATGCGCAGCAAGGGCTGCGACAACGCCTCCACCATCCACTCGCTGATCTACCGCGCCCAGGAGAGCGGCGAGGAGCAGCCGAACTTCGAATTGTGGGACGACGCGCCGGCGTCCAAGGCCAAGCTGATCATCATCGACGAATGCTCGATGGTCGACGCCGATCTCGGCCGCGACCTGCTCTCGTTCGACTGTCCGCTGCTGGTGCTCGGCGATCCCGCCCAGCTGCCGCCGGTCAAGGGCGGCGGCTTCTTCACCGACAGCGAGCCGGACGTGATGCTGACCGAGGTGCATCGCCAGGCGCAGGACGATCCGATCGTGCGGATGTCGATGGACGTGCGCGAGGGCAATACGCTCGATGTCGGCCGCTATGGCGAGAGCGAGGTGGTGGAGCGCCGCGAACTCGATCCGTCGCGCGTGATGGAGGCCGACCAGGTGCTGGTCGGCCGCAACGCGACCCGCCGCGCCTACAACAACCGCTTTCGCCAGCGCCTGGACATCGAGGACGCGCTGCCGGTGGCCGGCGACAAGCTGGTCTGCCTGCGCAACAACCGCAAGAAGGGCCTGTTCAATGGCGGACTGTGGCGGGTGAAGTCACGCGCGACCTCGAAGTCCAAGATCGTGACCATGCGCGTCGCGCCCGACGAGGATTTCGGCCGCAAGGTCACCAAGGTCTCGGTGCGCGGCGAGTGCTTCGCCGGCGGCATCGAGGACATCCCCTGGGAGCAGCGCAAGCCCTATGACGAGTTCGACTACGGCTATGTGCTGACCGTGCACAAGTCGCAGGGCTCGCAATGGGACGACGTCGTGCTGTTCGACGAGAGCTTTGCGTTCCAGGAAGCCCGCGCACGCTGGCTCTACACCGGCATCACGCGGGCCGCGAAGCGGCTGAGCATCGTGGTGTGAGCCCGTTGCGCCCTCGCAGGCAGCACCTATCGTCATTCCGGGGCAATCGTCAGAGCGCGATCGCGCTCTGACGATTGAACCCGGAATCCCGAGCTTGTTAGCAAAGAACGCAAGACAATCTCGAGATTGCGGGTTCAAGGCCTACGGCCTTGCCCCCGAATGACAGCAGGACAATTGCATAGGGCGACCGCAGTTTTGTTCTTGCCTCTCACAACGTCGTCATGGCCGGGCTTGTCCCGGCCATCCACGTCGTTCGGCATGCTGAGAACCACGTGAATGCCCGGGCCTTCGCCGCGCCGAAGCGGCTACGGCCGCGCAGGCGGGACAAGCCCGGGCATGACCGAGTCACTAACTTGCTTGTTCGCTCGTCGCGACGTCCTACCCAGATGCGATAGCCCTGGGAATGACGGCGGTCTTGGCTCAAGACGAATTTAACCGAGAACGGTATCGCCCTGCCTTGTTCCCGCGACCCATTGATCCAGGTCAACCTGCCGCAGCACGCTTGGCGGATAAAAAACGATTCACATGTCTGTACATCACCAACAGGCGGGGCGGAGTCGCATGGCCAAGAACACGACCAAGGGCAAGGCTACCAACGGGCAGCGCACCAGGCGCGCCAGTGCCACGGCGCATGTGGCCCGCCGACAATCCGCCGCGAAGCTCGATCCGGTCGCGCAGTCGCTGGTCGACGAGTCGATGCAGGCGGCGCAGATCACGTCGCTGTCGGCCTTCGAGAGCGTGCTCAACGGGCCGCCGGCGCTCGATGCCGATAGCGCGCCAATCAAGGCCATGCTCGACGGCGCCGCGCCCGACGACGCCAAGCTGATGAAGGCGCTGATCGACGGCAAGGCCAAGCGCGACAAGCGTCACACCTCCGACGAACTCGCCGACAATTGGCGCCAGGGCGGCTACCCCTACAAATACCGCATGTACCGCAAGGACTATGAGGAGCAGAAGTTCATCCTGCAAACGGAGCTGCTCAAGCTGCAGAACTGGATGAAGGACGCCCGCCAGCGCCTGGTGCTGCTGTTCGAGGGCCGCGACGCCGCCGGCAAGGGCGGCACGATCAAGCGCTTCATGGAGCATCTCAACCCGCGCGGCGCGCGCGTCGTCGCCTTGGACAAGCCGAGCGATGTCGAGCGCGGCCAATGGTACTTCCAGCGTTATGTCGAGCACCTGCCGACAGCCGGCGAGATCGTGCTGTTCGACCGCTCCTGGTACAACCGCGCCGGCGTCGAGCGCGTGATGGGCTTCTGCTCGCAGGCCGAATATGACGAGTTCCTGCGCCAGGTGCCGGAGTTCGAGCGTAACCTGGTGCGTAGCGGCATGCATCTCATCAAGTTCTGGTTCTCGGTCAGCCGCGAGGAGCAGCGCCGGCGCTTCAAGGAGCGCGAGGCGCATCCGCTGAAGCAGTGGAAGCTGTCGCCGATCGACACCGCCTCGCTCGACAAATGGGACGACTACACCCGCGCCAAGGAGGCGATGTTCTTCTCCACCGACACCGCCGACTGCCCGTGGACAGTGATCAAGTCCGACGACAAGAAGCGCGCGCGGCTGAACGCGATGCGCTGCGTGCTGCACTCCCTGCCCTATGCCGGCAAGGACGTCTCGCGCATCGGCCATGTCGACGACCTCATCGTCGGCCGCGCCAGCGTGATTCACGAGCGCGAGGAGCATGCGAGCTGATGCGAAGCCGCAGTCGTGTAGGGTGGACAAAGGCGCGCCACTGCCCTTTCGACGCGCACGATCGTGATGGCGCCGTGCTCACGGTCTCGCCGCGAACGCCGCCCGACGGTGGGCACGCTGCCGCCTGACAGCGGCTGCTTTGCCGACGCTACTTAATCACTCGTCGCATTCGCCGCACTCAGCGCCGATGGCGCCGAGGCGGCCTCACGGGATCGGCCGGCGGGACCGCCGCATTTGCATTCGGAAAAGCGGACGCGCCACGGCGGGCGAGCTCCGCCTGCCCCGCCGGCGTCAGCGCGCCGCCATTGAGCACGTCGCGGTCGGGATGCATGGCCTCATAGGCCGCCGGCTCGGAGAATTGCGCGGACGCCGCGCTGGCTGTCAATGCCGACATCAGCAGCGCGGCCGCCAGGCTCCTGGATGCGATCATGATGAGGCTCCCCCTGCTGCGCACCAGCGCGCTAAGGATGATGTAGGCGGGCGAAAGCAGCTCCCCAATCACGACTGCGCGATCCGACGGCCATTCGCCGTCGCGACCGTCATGGCGCTGCGCGCTGGCGGCCGATCACATCGCATCGTCACGACCGCTGCTGTCCAGCCCGGGCACCAAGGGGCACGCGCGGAAAGGATGCGAGCAAATGTGAACCAGATCATCTTTTGCGCGATTATTTTATGATATTAACCTATAGGTTGATTCACGAAGCTCCCGTCGATGGAGGTCAATTTGAGACAAAAGCTCATTGCATGGACCGCATTGGTCTTGCTGCCCAGCGCGGTCGCCCAGGCTCAACAAACCGACATGGCGGCCGGGCCCACGGTCAACGGCCGCCAGTTCACGCCGCCCTACTACGTGTTCAGCCCGGACATTCCGGCCGATATCGTGACCCAGAATGTCGGCGCCATCGGCCTGCAGGTCTATGTCGACAACATGGCCTGGGATTCCTTCATCGCGCTCAACTGGCCGGCGCCGAACCCGATCGTCGAGCGCGGCGTGCCCGACCGCGAGAACGTGATCGGCGGCTTCACCTACAGGACCGAGGGCGGCCCCAAGACGATGCCGACCGGACCGGTGGTGTGGGAGACCTACAAGGATTCCGACGACATCTATCTCAACCCGCCGGTCAAGCCGGCGCCGTTCGACGCCGCTGAGCGTGTCCCTCCGCAATGCCTGATCCAGGCCAGGGAGAATCCGGCTGCGGCGCGCCGCACGCTGGTGCGCACCGCCAAGATCAGCGATGTCCTGATCGCCGGCGACAAGCAGGCCGACGGCAACCGCCTCGTCGACCAGAATGGCCAGAACGTCTGGTACGAGGTCAAGCTCAACCGCGTCTATTACGACTACGTAGTGACCAACAAGTTCTACGACAGCCGCAACCAGAGCGGCGCCAAGATCGCGTTTCCGGCATCCTCCAACACCACGGACCGTGCAGCGACCGTGAAGGTCAAGGCGGCGTGGAAGGTGATCGGCGGCCCCGGCAGCAAACAGCCTGACGACGCGACCCGCTTCTACACCACCGACGCGCTGGTGTTCGATCCCGACACCAAGCGCTGCGACGTCAGGAAGCTCGGGCTCGTCGGCCTGCACATCGTCATCAAGACCGACCAATTGCCGCAATGGCTATGGGCGACGTTCGAGCAGGTCGACAACGCGCCGACGCAGAACCAGCCGATCCCGACGGGCGCCAAGTACAATTTCTTCAATCTGAGCTGCACCGACTGCAAGGTCAATCAGCCGCCGGCCAAGGGCTCGACGACGCCGACCCAGGTGATGCGCGTGATCCCGCTCGACGACGTCGCGGCGCAGAAGACGACGCTCTATCAGACGGCGCTGAAGACGCTGCGGTCGGACAATGTCTGGCAGTACTACCGGCTGGTCAATGCGCAATGGGCCGGCAAGGGCGTGCCGATCGGCATGCCGAGCCAGCCGCCCTTCCTCGCCAACACCACGCTGGAGACCTATCTCCAGACCCCGCAGCAGCCGAACGGCTGCATCAACTGCCACGGCAAGTTCGCAGGCTCGAAGGATCTGGACTTTCAGTTGTTCGATGCCTATCCGCGCCAATCGAAGCAGCTGATCGATCTGTTCCGCGTGCCGGGCGCAACGGCGATGAAGCCGTAGCAGCCAAGTGGACGGTTTCTCTCCTGCATGTCGCGCGCGTCGGCGCGACGATAGCTGATGAGCGCCCCCCGTTGCCCGTCGGGTTACTTTGTCGCAACCCGACGGGCCTTGTGTCGTCGGGCAAATCACTGGCACCTTCTGGCGTATCCCGGCCCGCCAGGAGGGGCGCTTCGCGATCGTCACGAACGTTGGGCTGGGGAGCGATGGACGCGACGTGTTGCAGCGGGTCTCGACCTGCGGACGAACAGCATGGCGCGGACGGCGAAAGCGTGTGGTCCTGGCCTCCCGACGCTGAGGCCAAACGGGCGGTGATGATCCGCGCGCGACGGGGGCAAGACAGCCGGTCCCCGGGGAGAGCACGTATAAGCGTTAACACCATCGCGCAGGGAAGGCCGGGATGATCCGGCTGAACCTGTGGTTCTGCCGCGTGCTTATGTGTTGCACGCGGACCATGGGTGTCGGTCGGCACCCGGCCTTCCCTGCGCCCTCCGATTCAGGAGGGACAAGGATCGAGCATCACTCGGGCCGAGCAGGCCGCGAGAACGAGTCGTTATGTCTGAAACAGTCATGTCTGGTGAGGTCGCGCTACAACTAACAGTGTCGTCCCGGCGAACGCCGGGACCTATAACCACCGACCGTGATTTGACGCGCAAATGGCGGCCATCTCGTTTCCACCACGCCCGCCGCGGCGTATGGGTCCCGGGTCAAGCCCGGGACGACGGAAGGTGGCGCAGACATCACGCGTCCCATTCGCGACCGATACGATGCACGCAACCCGCACCGCGCTCACTTCGCCGCCACAAAGAAAAAATCCTCTCGTCCCGGCGGCGAGCCGTAGGTGAAGGGCTGCTGGCGCTGCTTGGTGGCGGCCCAGACATCGTCACGGACGATGTCGAACAGCTTGCGCACCTCGAGGCGCGGCTCCTTGATGGTGCGGGCGAGCGCGGTCGCGAACGGGCTGTTGCCGGTATCGCCGTCGAGCGCGGTGGCGCCGTGCTTGGCGGCATAGACCACCATCATGCCGGCGCCCGGTTCGATGTTGGAGAAGCCCTTGTCGACCAGCTTCAGCGCCAGGGTCTGCTTCATGCCCGGCGCGAACGGATTGTCGCGGCAGGCATCGAGGATGACCAGGCGCAGCTTGCGCGCGGCGCCGACCGCGCCCAGCACCTGCTCGAGCGCGACGGCTTCCGTCTCGGCGTCCTTGTCGGCGACGAGCCGGGCATCGACAGGCACGAGATAGTTGACGCCGCCGATCTCGAAGCCGTGCCCGGCGTAGTAGATCACGGCCCAGTCCGCCTTCTCGGCCTCGGCTTCGAAGTTGCGCAGCGCCTCGAAGAACCTGTCGCGGGAGAGATCATTCAGCAGCGTCACCGACTGGAAGCCCGTATTGCGCAACGTATCCGCGATCAGTTTGGCGTCGCGCGGCGGGTTCGGCAGGGGATGCACGGACTTGTAGCCGCCATTGCCGATCACCAGCGCGACACGGCGCGTGTTGGACGCGGCGCCCGCGGTCTGGGGCGTCAGCGACGCGAGCCGCTCCTGGGCAAGCTTGCGCGCCCGGGCGACATCGAACGGATCGTAGGTGGTGAGCGCGAAGGCGGCCGCACGATAATCGGCGCGCGCCTGGGCGAGGTTGCCGCGCTTCTCGAACAGCTGGCCGCGGCTGGCATGGGCGTGGACGTTGTTCGGATTCATGGCCAGGACCGCGTTGAGATCCTTCAGCGCGGCATCGAGATCGCCCTTGCGCAGATAGGCGTCGGCACGACCGACCATGGCAAACTGATGTTTCGGCGATCGTTCGATGATGCCGCTCCAGCCTGCGATCGCCTCATCGCTGCGCCCCATCATCGACAGCGTCTCGCTGCGGTAGATCGCCGTCAGCGGCGCGGCCGCATCGATCTTCTCGGCCTGGTCGAGATCTGCAAGCGCCCCGTCATAGTCGCCCATCAGGGCGCGCACCCGGCCGCGATTGACATGGCCGAGATAGAGCGTCGGCACGGCACGGATGGCCGCGTTGAAATCGTCGAGCGCGCTTTGCAACGCACCGCGGCGCAGATGAATGGTGCCGCGATTGTTGAAGGCGATCCCGAAGGTCGGCCGCTTCTGCACGGCCGCATCGTAATCGGCCAGCGCCAGCTCGTCCTTGCCCTTGCGCTCATAGACGTAGCCGCGCCGGTTGAGAATGGCGACATTGTCCGGATCGGCGGCGATGGCGGCCGTCAGCGCCTCGATCGCCTTGTCGTCCTGCCGCTTGTTGAGCGCGACGAGGCCGCGAATGTCGAGCGCCAGGGCAAGGTCCTTGCCGGTCAGGTTGCCGCCGTCGAGCAGCCGTTCGCAGGCTTCCGCGCGAGCCGGCAACTCGCCTTGACGGCTGCGACAGACCGCGAGGTCGTCGCTCAGCAGGGGGCCGGCAAGGCCGGCGACATGGGTTGCGATCAGCAGGAGGAACGACAGCAGGAGGCGCGGCATGTCCGGGACTGATCTCGCGTGACGGGCGGGGTCGATCATGTGTCGAACGAATATCGCCGCGGTTCGGCCGAGACCAGCGCGGCGACGAGAAAGGCCCAAGGAAAGGCCCAAGGGACCCATCCAGATCCGCCGGCGCATCGTTCACGCAGTCGTGTGGCTGCCTTTGTAACGCCCGCAGGCCGCCGACGTATCTTGCGACAGAGGCCGGACCGGGCCACTGTTCCGGCCGGCGACATGAGACAATCACCAAAGCGAGGATCCGACAGATGCGCCTCACCCGCTCCCATTTCGTCAAGACAGCCGTGCTCGGCGCCCTCGCGGTGGCCGGTATCGTGGCGTGGCAGCCGCTGCACGCCGCCGAAGAGGCGGTCGTGATCCCGCCGCCGACGCAGGATCAGCCGGCCGCTGATGGGATCGAGACCGCGGTCATCGCCGGCGGCTGCTTCTGGGGCGTCCAGGGCGTCTATCAGCACACCGCGGGCGTCGTCAGCGCGGTCTCCGGCTATGCCGGCGGCACCAAGGCCACGGCCGACTACCGGATGGTGTCGACCGGCAGCACCGGCCATGCCGAGTCCGTCCAGATCAAGTTCGACCCGAAGAAAGTCTCCTACGGCAAGATCCTGCAGATCTTCTTCTCGGTCGTGCACGATCCGACCCAGTTGAACCGGCAGGGTCCGGACACCGGCCCGCAATATCGCTCGGCGATCTTCACGACCTCGGACGCGCAGAAGAAGGTGGCGGAGGCCTATATCGCCCAGCTCGACAAGGCCAAGGTGTTCGGCAAGCCGATCGTCACCAAGGTCGGCAAGCTCGAGGCGTTCTACCCGGCCGAGGACTATCACCAGGACTACCTGACGCTGCACCCGAACCAACCCTATATTGCCTACAACGACCTGCCGAAGATCGACAATCTGAAGAAGATCTTCGCCGAGAACTATATCGACAAGCCGACGCTTGTCAGGGACGCCAAGGCCACGAACTGAGGCGACGAGCCGAGGCGACGAACTGAGGCCTGGCAACAGCCCGACCAGCGCAATGACAGGGGCGGACCGCACGGGTCCGCCGGAGGATCAAGAGGATGAGCGACACGAAGACGAGTGACCCGCGGACGACCGACAAGGTCGTCAAGAGCGAGGCGGAGTGGCGCCGCGAGCTCACGCCGATGCAGTACGCCGTGCTGCGCGAGAAGGCGACCGAGCGGCCGTTCTCGGGCGAATACGAGCATGAGCATCGCACCGGAACCTATGTCTGCGCCGGCTGTGGGCAGACGCTGTTCGAATCCGATGCCAAGTTCGATTCCGGCTGCGGCTGGCCGAGCTTCACCCAGCCGGCGGCAGAGAGCCATATCGACGAGGAGACGGACTATACCCACGGCATGGTCCGCACCGAGGTGCTGTGCTCGAAATGCTCGGGCCATCTCGGCCACGTGTTCCCCGATGGTCCGGGGCCGACCGGCCTGCGCTATTGCATCAACTCGGCGGCCCTGAAGCTGAAGCCGCGCTGACATCGCGAGCCGGCCCTTCGGTGCCGTTGCATTGACGGTATCCGGGGGCTGGCAGCCCCCGGTTGGGGGGTCCCGCGGGACCGAAATCGGCCACAACAGCCCAGATTTTCGCTGGACGCATGGAGCTCTCTTGCATTCACAAGTTGCAGAGCAATTAAGTTATTGAAAAAAGAGGATATTCCGAGAGAGCTGCGGGCAGGCCGGATTTACGATGTGAGCCGGCAGGATTCGCATTTCTGTCAAATCGGCCTATATTAGGGGCTGTAACTGACATGCAGGGCTGGGCCGCCTGGAGCGGCAAAGATACCGCCCTCCACACCCGCAATCGCTGGCGTCATTGCCAAGCTTGATCGTTCGAAAGCTCGCGTCAGCGCTCTTAGCCGACAAGAAGAGGTCTCAGACCATGCGTCCACTGCGTCCGTTCAACTTCAACACCTCTGCCGAACTGTTCCCCGCCGCCATTCGCAAGAAGAAGCGGGCGGGCTTCGCCTATCGGCGGTTCGGCACCGCGGCCGAGGCCGTGCGCTTCGCCATGGAGGAGTTGCCGGCGGATTCGCTCAACGGCGCCTATCTGCAGGTCGAGGAGGCCCGGTTCGACCAGAACGGCATCCGCACCCTGTATGAAAGCGAGGCGTTCCCGTTGCCACGCCGGGCCGTCGAGGAGAAGGCGCCCGACGCCGATGCGGCCTGACGGCAGCCCAACCATCCGACGACACCCTGCCCCGCCCAGTGCGGGGCAGTTTTTTTCTGGAGGTGCTTTTAATCGCTTTTGCCGGGGCTCACCGCGGCTGGGTATCCAACCACCGCCGCAGGATCTTGGCGTTGCGCATGTTGGCGCGGAACAGCACGTCGAACGCGTCGCCGGCCACCGGGACCATGCCGATCACGCCCTCGACGGCGACATTGCCGAGCATGCGGGTGATGACATGCCAGGGCGCGCCGAGGGCACGGGCCTCGCGCACCAGCCACAGCGACAGCGCGGTGGCGATGAGGTCGCCGACCACCGGGATCAGGCCGATGATGCCGTCGATGCCGTAGCGGATGTTGGTGCCAGGCACGACGAAGGCGACGTCGAGCAGCTTGGCGACGGCCTCGAGCCGGGCGATGCGCTGCTCTCGCGTGAGGTTGCCGAACGGGTTGGCACCCTGGAAGTCGAAGCGGACGCCGCCGGGGCCGGCGAAAGCGCCGTTAAACGAGGACTGGAACTGCCCGCCTTGCGGGATCTCCCGCCCGTCCTGGTCGATGATCGGCCCACGCGCCTCCTTGGCGCTGAAATTCGCCTGGGAAGCGCGTCCGGAAGCGCGGCGGGAGGGGGAGACCTGGTCTTGCATGCCCATCACATAGAAACGCGGCACCGCGGCGCAAGTTGCGTCACGCCGTCACGCGCCGTGCTCGCTCGGCTGCGCCGCCGGAGTGCCGGGCGGGGTTTCATCGACGAATCTGTGCACCAGCCAGGACGACACCGTCGCCGGAATGAAGCCAACGAGCCCGTAGAGAATCCACTGCAGGGCACCATAGTCGGAGCCATGCGAGGCATAGTTGAAGCCGGCGAGCAGAAAGCCGACGCCGCCCACGATCAGCATGCGGGCCGTCGACGGTATCCGCCGGACATGGAACAGGATGTCGTCGATCGCGCACATCATCAGCGCGGGCAGGAAGCCGAACAGATAGCTGTATTGCAGCGAGGTGACAAAGACCTTGAACAGCTTGGCCACCTCGCCGGCGCTGGTGTCGGTCCAATAGCCGGACAAATAGGTGGTGACGAGCAGCAGCGCGAAGCCGCCCAGCGCCGGGCCCACGGCAACGAAGATCAGATATCGCTTCATGCCCAACCTCCTGCCCCGCCGCTCCGTCGAGCGCGCGAGGCGATTGCCGCCCGGTCAGTCACCCCACGCTGCGAAAGCATCGTTGAAGGCGCGCTCGCCCGGAGCTCCCTTCTCGATGGCGATGATCGCCCGGCGCTGGTTGCTGTAGACCAGCGGGACGTCGAACCAGGAGCGCTCCTTCAGGAGCTGCACGTTGCGGGTCCGGTCGGCATCGACATTTGAGAGGCCAACCAGGAAGAAGCCGTCGGTGACCTTCACCGCAAGACCCGCCAGCGGCGTGCCGCGCGACTGCTCGTTGGACTTCATCAGGATGCCCGGCACGTTGCCGACGCCGCCGCCGGAGAAGTCCTGCGGCAGGATGAAGGTCAGCTCGGCGGTGTGGCTCGCCGGCAGCGACGTATCGGTGTTGCGGCGGAACGACATCGTCATCTTGAACTTGCGATCAGGAATCTCGATGTCGGCGCGCACGGCGATGTCCGCCTTCTGCGTGCCGCTCGCCTTGATCTGCTCCGTCCGCCAGACCACCGAGCCGATATACTGCTTGCCCTTGGGATCGGCGGGGTCCTCGTCATAGAGCACCACGCGCTGGGCGACCGGCGCGATCTGATCGGACGACGGCGCCTGGCCGACGCGGTCGGTGATCTTCGGCTTGCTCAGCGGCGCGCCATTGTCCTTCGGCGCCTCGACAGTCGCGTTCGACTTGAACAGACCCGAGACGACGCCGACCAGCGGCCGGCCCCACAGAATTCCGGCGCCGACCAGGATCAGCACGATGCCGGCCGCGATCGCGGCCTTGAACGGGAAGGTCGAGCCGCTGCGCTCCGGCTTCTTCTTGGCCTCGCGCTCGGCCGGACCGCCGCGCTGGCGGGTCGAGGTGGCCGGCAGCGCGTAACGCTCCGCTTCCTGCACCGACTCGTCATAGGAGTACGCCGGCTCGGGCAGCGGCGGCCGATCGTCATCGTCCTCGAGCCGGTCGAGATCCGTGGCCGGCACGTTGGCGTAGGTCTTCCGGGCGGCCCGGTTGGCTTGCGCCGTGGCCTTGCCGAGATCGTCGACATCGGCGGTGATATCGCGAAAGCCGCGCATCGCGGCTGGGGCTGCCGGATTGCCGTTGTCCTGGGCGCCACGACGGGGCGCGGCCGGGCGCTCACGCACGGGAGGCGGTGCATCCTGCGGAGGCGTCTGGGGCGGCTGCGACCGCGGCGGAGCAGCCGGCGCGCCGGCGACAGGCGGCGGGGCATCCGGACGCGGATTGCGCGGCGGCCGCGGCTCGAGGGGTTCGCCGCCGAGCGGCGGGCGCTCCGCCCGGGCCGGCGCGGGTGCCGCTGCCGGCCGCGGCCGGGGGGGAGCAGGCGCCGGCTGATCCGACGCGGGACCTGGCTTTTCCGCTGGAGCCGGAGGCGCCTCGGGATTGCGCGCCCCGGCACGCCGCAACGCATCTCCCGGACGCCCCGCGCCGCTGGCGGCCCGCTGCGCTTCGCGGGCGCGCTGGGCCGCTTCGGCCTCGACCTTGCGGACGGCTTCTTCGAGCGACAACCGCTCGCGCGTGATCTCGGATTCGCTGAGCGGCGGCTGAACACTGCGCAGTTGCGCGATCAGCGCCGCGCGAGCCCGCTCGTAAAGCGCGCGCCGGCTTTCGCCGGGAGCGTTGGGGTCCAATCCGGCAATGGCACGGGCTATCAGCGGGTAGTAGTCGGCCATATCAACTCAATTCGCGCGCTTCGCTGTCAGGTCCCGTCACGCCTCGAAGGGATTCTGGACCAGGATAGTATCCTCGCGTTCGGGGCTGGTGGAAAGCAGCGCGATCGGGCAACCCACCAGTTCCTCGATGCGCCGAACGTATTTGATGGCCTGGGCAGGAAGATCGGCCCAGGATCGCGCATTCGCCGTCGGCTGTTTCCAGCCTTCGATGGTCTCGTAGATCGGCTCGACCCGGGCCTGGGCGCCTTCGCCGGCCGGGAAGTGATCGATCTCCTTGCCGTCCAGCTTGTAGCCGGTGCAGACCTCGATGGTGTCGAAACCGTCGAGAATGTCCAGCTTGGTCAGCGCAAGACCGTTAATGCCGCAAGTCCGGACCGCCTGGCGGACCAGGACGGCATCGAACCAGCCGCAACGACGCGGCCGGCCGGTATTCGTTCCGAATTCACGGCCACGTTCGCCGATCTTGCGGCCGATCTCATTGTCCTGCTCGGTCGGAAACGGTCCCTGGCCGACGCGGGTCGTGTAGGCCTTGCAGAGGCCGAGCACATAGCCGATTGCGCCCGGCCCCAGGCCGGCACCGGTCGCGGCCTGCGCCGCCACCGTGTTGGACGAGGTCACGTAAGGATAGGTGCCATGGTCGACGTCGAGCAGCGCGCCCTGCGCGCCCTCGAACAGCAGGCGCTTGCCCTCGCGACGCTTGATGTCGAGCAGCCGCCACACCGTCTCCGCATAAGGCAGCAGCTTCGGCGCCAGCGCAGTCAGTTCGTTCAGGATGATCTTGCCGTCGATCAGTTCGAGGCCGAGACCGCGGCGCAGCGCATTGTGGTGGGCGAGCAGGCGATCGATCTTGTGCGGCAGCGTGTCGAGATCGGCGAGGTCCATCAGGCGGATCGCGCGACGGCCGACCTTGTCCTCATAGGCCGGGCCGATGCCGCGGCGGGTGGTGCCGATCGCGGTCGCCGCGCTCGCCGACTCGCGCAGCGCATCGAGCTCACGGTGCAGCGGCAGAATGAGCGTGACGTTCTCGGCGACGCGCAGATTGTCCGGGCTGATGGACAGGCCCTGCGACTGCAGCTTGCTGACCTCGTCAAGGAAGGCTTGCGGATCGAATACGACGCCGTTGCCGATCACCGACAGCTTGCCGGCGCGCAGCACGCCGGATGGCAGCAGCGCCAGCTTGTAGGTTGCGCCGTTGATGACCAGCGTATGACCGGCGTTGTGGCCGCCCTGGAAGCGCACGACGATGTCGGCCTGCTCCGACAGCCAATCGACGATCTTGCCCTTCCCCTCGTCGCCCCATTGGGCGCCGACGACGACGACGTTAGCCATTCGCAGCTCTTTCCTCTGCCAAGATCCAAAACAGCACGATCGGCTCAGTCGATATCGCTTCCGATGAGGGGCCAGCCTGGCCAACCATGCGCCCAGCCCAAATCGCGGCCGGGACCGCTCGCTTGCGAGGCGACCCACCGGATAAAGGAAGCCGCCGGGCTAGGCAAGCAAGAACGGGCCCCCGGAGCACACAACAGCGCCACCAAGCCTTTGATAAGCCCCAAAATTTCAAGCCACCCCGGCCGTGGCCCGGATGCCCGGCCCGGCGCTTCTGGCGGCGTCCTGGTCCTGGCAGCCGGATTAAGCACTGCAACGGCGGCGAATCTACGATCGAATGCCGCAAACCCTGCACATCGGCGATTTCTCAACGTCTCGCGATGTCCCGGGATCGACAACCTCAATGAGCGTTCAGGCCAAGCCACCGCTCCAAGCCGGCCGGGCGCCATGCCCGCGGGCGGCGGACATTGCGGCAGGTCAACCGCCCGGCGGGCCGTCGTGCAAAGGAGGCGCGATGCCAAGGACCTCATCAGCCATAACGGCCGACGCGCGTGACCACTGAAACGACCTCCGGCCTGCATCAGTTCTGGCGTCTTGCGCCCCCGCAGGCCGCCCAAGCGCTGGACTGCGACCTCAACGGCCTCGGCGACTCCAGCGCCGCGGAGCGGCTGCAGCGCTACGGCCGCAATACCGACTCGCCGTCACACATCGTAGGTCCCCTGCGCGCCATCCTGCGCCGGCTGCTCGAGCCGCTATCGCTGATCCTGCTCGTCGCGGGCATCATCTCGATGGCGACCGGCGACGTGATCGGCGGCGCGATCATCGTGCTGATCCTGACGCTGTCGATCGGACTCGATACCGTTCAGGAAGGACATGCCGTCAGGGCGGCCGAGGAGCTCCGGCGCTCGGTGGCCTTGACGGCCGAGGTCAAGCGCGACGGCGCCTATCGCGAGATCGACGTCGACCTGGTCGTGCCCGGCGACCTCCTGCGCGTGCGCGCCGGCGACATCGTTCCTGCCGATGCGTTGATCATCGAGAGCAAGGCGTTCACGGCCGGCGAGGCCGCGCTCACGGGCGAGCCCTACCCCGTGACCAAGCAGGCTGCCCTTCCGAGCGATGCAGACGACACGTCGAATGCGCTGTTCCGGGGCTCGGTGGCGCAGACCGGCGAGGCCACGGCGCTGGTCATCAATACCGGCGCGAACACGATGTTCGGCGCAGCCGCATCGGCTCTGGCGGAAGCGCAGGGGCGCACGCCGTTCGAGCGCGACCTGCATGAGTTCGGCCTGGTCATCGCGCGGCTGACGCTGGCGCTCGTGGTCATCGTGCTCGCGGTGCGCGTCGTGTTCGGGCGTGACGTGCTCGATTCCTTGTTGTTCTCGGTGGCGCTCGCGGTCGGACTGACGCCGGAACTGCTGCCGATGATCACGACAGTGACCTTGTCACGCGGCGCGCTGCGCATGGCCAAGCGAAAGGTGATCGTGAAACGGCTCGCGGCCATTCACGATCTCGGCGCGATGTCCGTGCTGTGCACCGACAAGACGGGCACGTTGACATCCGCCGAGATCACGCTCGCGCGCAGCATCGCGCCCGATGGACGCGACGATCCGCGCGCGGCGGAGCTCGGCGCCATCGCCGCGGCGCTGGGAGGCGATCGCGGGGCGCTCGATACGGCGCTGATCGCAGGCGCCGATCATGCCGCGGCGGGCTGGATCCTGGGCGGGCAGCAGACCTTCGACTTCTCGCGCCGGCTCGGCTCGGTGCTGGCCATCAGGGGATTGGATCAGCTCCTGATCGTGAAAGGTGCGCCGGAAGCCGTGATCGAGCTCTGCACGCAGCAGCGGCAGGGCGGCACGATCGCAGCGATCGACGACGATGGCCGCGCCGAGATGCGCGCGCGCGTTCATGCGCTGGCGCAGGACGGCTTGCGCACGGTCGCGATCGCCTCGAAGCCGTGGAGCGGCGCGCCGCGCGAGATCGAGACCGAGGATGAGAAGGACCTGATCTTCGAGGGCCTGTGCGCCTTCGCCGATCCGCCCAAGCCGACGGCGGCAGCCGCGATCGCTCAATTGGCGCGCGCCGGCATCGCGCTGAAGATCCTCTCCGGCGACGATCCTGTCGTGGTCAAGCGGCTTGCGGGTCTGGTCGGATTGAAGGCCGACCGCGTACTGTCCGGCAGCGATATTGCCGAGCTCAGCGACGATGCGCTCGCGGTGCAGGTCCGTTCGGCCGACGCCTTCGGCCGGCTCGCGCCCGATCAGAAATCGCGCATCGTCAAGGCGCTGCAGGCCTCGGGCGAGGTGGTGGGGTTCCTCGGCGACGGCATTAATGATGCGCCGGCGCTGAAGGTCGCGGATATCGGGCTGTCCGTCGATGGCGCCACCGGTGTGGCGCAATCCGCGGCCGACATGATCCTGCTGGCCTCCGATCTCGATGTCGTCGCCGATGGCGTCGAGGAAGGACGGCGCACCTTTGCCAACATCCTGAAATACGTGCGGATGGGCGCGAGCTCGAACTTCGGCAACATGCTGTCGATGGCGGTCGCTTCGATCATGCTGCCGTTCCTGCCGATGCTGCCGACGCAGATCCTGCTCAACAACCTGCTCTATGATCTGTCCGAGCTCGGTATCCCCTTCGATCGCGTCAGCCCGCAAGCGACCGCACGACCGCAGCGCTGGGACATGAAACGGCTATTGCGTTTCGCAGCGATCATGGGACCGCTCTCGTCGCTGTTCGATTTCCTCACCTTCGGCGCCCTGCTCTATCTTTTCCACGCGACGCCGGACGAGTTCCGGACCGCCTGGTTCCTGGAGTCGATGGCGACGCAGATCCTCGTGATCTTCATCATCCGCACCAATGGACGGCCGTGGAGCAACCGCGCCGATCCGATGCTGACGGCCTCGTCGCTGATCGCGCTGGCCGCCGCGCTCATCATCCCGTTCACGCCGATCGGCGCCTGGTTCGGCTTCGTGGCGCCGCCCGTCACGTTGCTGGCCGCGATCGCTGCGCTCGTCGTCGCCTATCTGATCAGCGCGGAACGACTCAAGGCGTTCGCGATCCAAGGCGATCCTCGGAACCCGCATCATCGCCGCGCGAGGCTCCGATGACGGTCATCATTGCATAGTCGCGATGCATCTGCCCTCTTGATAGGCAGCACCAATTGGTGTCTGTCGACCGGGCCGGGGAGGAAACCGCGGCCCGGACACACCGGGTCGAATGCCGCGGCGCACCGAACCGGGTCTAACACCGCTGATGTCCGCCGCCGATCCCCCAGCATCCGCCGCGCCCGCGCGGGCCTGGATCGCGAACCAGCCCTATGTGCTGCTCAGCATCACCGCGCTGTGCTGGGCCGGCAATTCGATCGTCGGCCGGCTCGCTGCCGGCCACATCCCGCCGGTGACCTTGTCGTTCCTGCGCTGGTCGCTGGCGTTCCTGCTGATCCTGCCGCTCGCCTGGAAACAGTTGCGCCAGGACTGGCCGGCGATCCGCTCCAAGCTCGGCATCATGATCGCGCTGTCGGTGACGGGCATCGGCGCCTTCAACACGCTGCAATATTGGTCGCTCGAATACACCCAGGCGCTCAACACGCTGCTGCTGCAATCCGCGGGACCGCTGATCGTAGCGGTGTGGTCGATGCTGCTGCTGCGCGTCCACCTGACACTGGCGCAGGCGATCGGCATCGTGCTGTCGCTCGTCGGCGTGCTGCTGATCCTGACGCGCGGCCATCCCACCGCGCTCGCCAGCATCCGCTTCAACAAGGGCGACCTGATCTTCCTGCTGGCGATGGCGGTGTTCGGATTCTATTCGGTGCTGACGATCAAGCGTCCGCAGATCCACGGCCTGTCGATGGTCGCCTTCACCTTCGGCTGCGGCGCGGCCAGCCTGATCCCGCTCTTGATCTGGGAGCTCAATGCCCGCCCGGTGATGGCATTCGATACGCAGAATTTGCTGTCGCTGCTCTACGTCGCGATCTTCCCCTCGACCATCGCCTATCTCTGCTTCAATCGCGGCGTACTGCTGATTGGCGCCAACCGTGCCGCGCCATTCTTTCACGTGGTTCCGGTGTTCGGCTCGATCATGGCGTTCGTCTTCCTCAGCGAGCAGCCGCAGATCTTTCATTTGATCGGCTTCGTCCTGGTGCTCGGCGGTGTCTACGTCGCCTCGCGCAAGCAGGCGACCTGAGGCATTGCCGGAGGCGCGCTATCCGATGGCCTTGAGCGCCATGGCGATGGTCATCAGCGAGACGAAGCCGATCAGCACGATCCGCAGCCGCTCGGGCGAAACGCGGGTCGCGAGCCGCGCGCCGAGATCGGTGCCGGCGGCCAGTCCGACGATCACGGCGACTAAGGTGGGCCAGGACGGCAAGGCACCGTGCTGCCAATAGATCCAGGCTGACGGAATCGTCGTCGGCACCAGCGTCAGCGCCAGGCTGATCATCTGCGCGCGGTGCTGCGCCATGCCAAGGACCGCGCTCAAGCCGACGACTGTCGCCAGTCCGCCGCCGATGCCGAGAAAGCCGGACGACACACCCGCTGCGCTGCCGACCGCGAGCAGCGCAAATCCGCTCGGATCGACTGCGCAAACCGTGGTCTCGACGGCACCTCGCTTCGATGAGCGGCGCAGGAGCAGGACATCGAGCAGCAGCAGATAGATGACGTAGGCCCATCGCAGGATCGCCGACGCCGTGCCGTTGGCCAGGAGCGCGCCGATCGCAGCGCCGAGGACAAATCCAAGCCCGAGCCACAGCAGCACGCGCAGCGGCGCCCGGCTGCCTTCGTCCCAATAGCGCTTGAGGCCGGCGGCACTGGTCGGCGGAACCTGCGCGACCAGCGAGAGTCCCTGCGCGACGTGCTGCTCGGCGCCGAGCAGCAGCACGGCGAAAACCACGAGACCGCCGCCGGGGCTGACGCCGAGCAGGCCGGACGTGAATCCGCCCACCAAGCCGGTGCCGAGGCCGCCCAGGAGATCGAGTCCGCTCATCATCTCGTCCTCCCGGGAGACTTCGGCAACGTCGCGGGCATCATCGTTTCGGCGCGAGCCCGGCCAGCAACACCTCGAAGCTGGCCAGCGCCTCGGCCGGCGAAAACGGCTCGCCCCACAGCCGCTGCAGCACGAAGCCCTGGAACATCGCGACCATGGTGCGTGCCATACTGCGCGGGTTGACCGCGCGGTCGATCACGCCGAGCCGCCGGCCGCGCTGCAGAAGCTCGGCGATGACCGCGATCGGCTTGCGGACGCCATCCACGACCTGATCGCGGACGGCATCGTCGCACAGCGCCTCGGCCCAGAGCTGCAGGGCAATCCGTCGGCTGCGCAGCCCCTCCTCCTTCTGCATGTCCGCCAGCGAGGCGCGCGCGATCGCGCGCAGGCCTTCGAGCGGGTCCTGACTGTCGCGCGCGGCCGCGAGCAGCGCCGCATCGCGGGCATGGCGATGCTCACCGATCGCCTGGATCAGTTCCTCCTTGCTGGCGAAATGGCCGTAGATGCCGCCGGCACTGAGGCCGGACTCGGCGATCACGTCGGCAATCGTCGTCTGGTGGAAGCCCTGACGCGCGAAGCAGGCCGCTGCGGCGCGCAGGATTTCTTCGCGGCGGGCGGCCATCGTCGCCGGCTTCAGCTTCGGCATGCGCACCTCCTGGCCGAGCGACCAATCGCCTTCGAGCACAATCACCATACAAAACGAATATTCGTTTTGTAAAGAGGGGACGTTCTGCCGCCTTTCGGCATGGCGGCAATCCGCCGGGCGCTCTTGTCTCCGCCGCGCTTTCGGGCACAACTCGGCCCGCGCAACAGAAGCCGAATCCTTGCCCGCCCCATCCCAGTCCACATCGCCGGTCGCCTGGCTCAACAACCAGCCTTATCTGCTGCTCACGCTGGCCTCGCTGTTCTGGGCGGGCAACATCGTGCTGGCGCGCTATGTCGCCGGCCACGTGCCGCCGCTGACCTTGTCGTGCATTCGTTGGATCGGAACCTTCCTGATGCTATGGCCGTTCGCGCGGGAGCATCTGGCGAAGGACTGGCGTACCCTGCTCGCGCATTGGCCGCTGATCCTGCTGTTCGCGCTCACCGGCTTTGCGATCAACAACGCGCTGTCCTACTGGGCGATGCAATATACTCAGGCGCTCAACGGGCTGCTGATCCAATCGTCGACGCCGCTATTCGTGGCGCTGTGGTCGCTGCTGCTGTTCGGCGTGCGGCTGACCTGGGGGCAACTCGCGGGCATCGCGATGTCGCTTGTCGGCGTGCTGGTGATCCTGCTGCGCGGCGATCTCGGCGCGCTCGCGGGCATCCAATTCAATCGGGGTGACCTGATGTTCGCCGGCGCGCTCTGGGTGTTCGGGCTCTACTCGGCGGCCATGACCCGCAAGCCCGCAGTGCACCAGTTGTCACTTATCTCATCGTGCACGGCGGCCGGCGCCGTGCTGCTGCTGCCGCTCGCGGCCTGGGAATACAGCTCCGGATTCGTGCTGAGGCTCGACCTGCTCTCGATGCTGACGCTCGGCTACGTCATCGTGTTCGCCTCGACGCTCGCCTATCTGTTCTTCAACCGCGGCATCAGCCTGATCGGACCGAACCGCGCCGCACCGTTCCTGCATCTGGTGCCACTGTTCGGCTCGGTGCTGGCGATCCTGCTGCTCGGCGAAGAGTTGAAGCTGTTCCACCTCGCAGGCTACGCGCTGGTCATCGCCGGTGTGATCATCGCTTCGCGCGTGCCGCTCAAGCAGCCCCGCGCCGCCGGAGAGGCGCCCAAGAACTAAGCGTGCGGCAACACGCCCCAGGACGAACAGCGCGCATCATCCGGCTGTCATGGAACTGTCAACGGAGCGTCAGGGCGCCTGTTCAGAACCACGCGTGGTTCAAGCTCAGGAGGCTTTCCATGCATCGATTTTTTCTGACGACCGTGGCCGCTCTGGCCCTCAGCACCGGCGCCGCGCTCGCCCAGGGCGAAGGCGAATTCCCCGCCAAGCTCGCTGGCCACGCCGTGCTGCCAGCCGAGTCCTTCATCGACGCGCCCGCCGACGCTCCGGACGATCTCAAGACCTCCGGCAAATACACCACTGGCAAGCGCGTCGAGGCGATCGGCACCGTGATGGGCAAGTCCTACGAGCGGCCGACCAGCGTGTCGCTGCCGTTCAAGGGACAGCCGCTGCAGGGGCATTCCGGCATCAAGACAATGGCCGACGGCACGTTCTGGGTGCTGACCGACAACGGCATGGGCTCGCGCTACAACTCCCCGGACTCGATGCTCTATCTCAATCATCACAAGATCGACTGGACCGCCGGCAAGGTGGAGCGGCTCGCGACCATCTTCCTGCACGATCCCGACAAGAAGGTGCCGTTCCGCATCGTCCACGAGAATACGGCCAAGCGCTATCTGACCGGTGCCGATTTCGACACCGAGGGCTTCCAGATCATCGGCGATCACATCTGGATCGGCGACGAGTTCGGCCCCTACCTTATCAAGGCGGACAAGAGCGGCAAGGTGCTCGCCGTATTCGAGACGGTTGCTGACGGCAAGCCGGTGCGCTCGCCCGACCATTGGGCGGTCCAGTCCCCCGGCGCGCCCGGCGCGAGCTACACCAACGTCAATCTGCGGCGCTCGAAGGGCTATGAGGGCTTCGCGGCATCCACCGACGGCAAGTTCATCTACGGCCTGCTGGAAGGGCCGCTGTGGGACGCCGAGAAGAAGGATTGGGAGAAGGTCGACGGCAAGGAAGCCTCGCGCATCCTCGAATTCGACGTCGCCGCGGAAAAGTTCACCGGCCGCTATTGGCAATATGTGTTCGAGCAGAACGGCAACGCCATCGGCGACTTCAACATGATCGACCCGACACAGGGCCTGATCATCGAGCGTGACAATGGCGAGGGCACCGCTGACAAGGCCTGCCCGCAGGGCACCCGCGGCGACAACTGCTTCCCTGACTTGGCCAAGTTCAAGCGCGTCTACAAGATCGAGCTTTCGGACGCCAATGTCGGCAAGCCGGTCCGCAAGATCGCCTATATCGACCTGATGAAGATCCGGGATCCGGACAAGAAGGCGCGCAAGCCGCTGAATGACGGCGTGCTCGCCTTCCCATTCTTCACGATCGAGAATGTCGATCGCGTCGATGACACCCACATCATCGTCGGCAACGACAACAACCTGCCGTTCTCGTCGAGCCGCGATCCCAACAAGGCCGACGACAACGAGTTCGTGCTGCTCGAGGTGGGCGACTTCCTGAAGGCGAAGTAAGCGCCTCACCATCGTGAGCGTCGCCGTTGTCCCCAAGGGCAACGGCGACGGTTCGATCAGGCCGTCCGCACCTTGGCCATGAAGCCGTCGACGGCCTGCTGCAGCAGGCCCGACTGGCTGTCGAGCTCGCGGGCACTCGACAGCACCTCGGACGCGGCGGTGCCGGTCGCTTCAGCGGCCTTGGTGACGCCGCCGATATGGGCACTGATCTCATTGGATCCGGCCGCGACCGATTGGATGTTGCGGGCGATCTCGCGCGTTGCATCGCCCTGCTGCGCGATCGAGCTCGAGATCGAGTTGGTGATCTCGCTCATCTGCGCGATCGTCTGGGTGATGCCGGTGATGGCCGCGACAGCATCCTGGGTCGAGGTCTGCATCGCCGCGACCTGCGCGGAGATCTCCTCGGTCGCCTTGGCCGTCTGGTTGGCCAGCGCCTTCACCTCGGAGGCGACGACCGCAAAGCCCTTGCCGGACTCGCCGGCGCGCGCCGCTTCGATCGTGGCGTTCAGCGCCAGCAGGTTGGTCTGCGCGGCGATCGAGTGGATCAGCTTGACGACCTCGCCGATCTTCTCGGCGCCGGTCGAGAGAACCTGCACCGTGGCATTGGTGCGCTCGGCATCGCCGACAGCCTTGCTCGCGATCTCGGTGGAGCGGGCGACCTGACGCGAGATCTCGTTGACGGAGCTCGACAGCTCCTCCGCCGCGGCCGCGACCGTTCCGACGTTGTCGTTCGCGCTCTGGGTGGCGTTGCTGACGGTCGAGGCGCGGACGCTGGCGTCGCTCGCCGTGGCCGTCATCGACTGCGCGGTGTGCTGCATGCCCTCGGCCGCAGAGGCCACAGAGCGGACGATGCCGTTCACGCTGCGCTCGAAATCGGCCGCAAGGTTCTGCATCGCGGCGCGCCGCTCGGCTTCCGTCCGTTGCTTGGTCGCAGCCTCCGCCTGCTCGAGTTCGCGCATCCGCAGCGCGTTGTCCTTGAAGATCTGCACCGTGGCCGCCATGGCGCCGACCTCGTCGCCGCGGCCGACGCCGGGGATCTCGCCGTCGAGCCGGCCGTCGGCGATCTCCTGCATGCGGTTGCCGAGACGATTGAGCGGAATGCTGATGCTGCGGCTGATCAACCAGGCGATGGCGCCGGCGATGACCGCGATGCCGGCGCAGGCCAGCCACATCATCCACTTCAGCGGCTGCAGCTTGGCGTCGAGATCGTCGACATAGACGCCGGTGCCGACGAACATATTCCAGCCGGGGATCGCCATCGCGTAGGAGATCTTGCGGGTCGGCTGCTCCTGACCCGGGCGGAGATATTCGTAACGCAGCGTGACCTCGCCGTCTTTGGCAACGCCATCTCGCAATTCGACGACGAGCTTGCGCCCGTTGAGCTCGAAGTCGATCACGTTCGAGCCGCGCTGCTTCATGTCCTGCGAGATCACGACGGTGCCGTCCATCGTGTAGGCGAACAGATAGCCCATGCCCTTGTCGAAGGTCATGGTCCGGCCGCGATTGACGAACTCGTCGAGCGCGGCTTCCTTCGTCATCTTGCCGGCGTCGACCTCCTTGATCAGGCCCAGCGCCATGTTACGCGCCGTCTCGACGATCGCCCGGCACTGTTCGATGCGGGCGTTGACCATCTCCCGATGCATCAGATTGGCGGCGAAGGTTCCGGCTGCGGCGAGGCCCAGGAGCGCGACGCCAACCACGATGGCGAGCTTGGGCGCAATCTTCATGTTATTCAGCAGCACGCAGCGAACTCCACCCTGATCATTGTCATCGTTTGTCAAGATTGACTGCCGATGAATTGAGCAGGGCATGGTTAGGGTTCGGTTGCGAACGGCGCCCGTAGAAACCCGGATCAGCTCGCGGCCGCGGCCTCCGGCGCAGGAATCGCAGAGGCTGCCGGCCGCAGCGGCGCGAACTCCTCGGCGGTCAGCGTCTCCTTCGCGATCAGCAGCGTGACGCCACGCTCGAGGTCCTCGCGGTGGCCTTCGAGGATCGCGCGCGCACGGGCGCCGCCCTCCGCGATCAGGTCGCGCACGGCGAGATCGATCTCGCGCCCGGTCACCTCGGCCGCCGAGACGATCTGGTCCTGCGGCTGCAGGAACGACGCCTGCGGCCGCGGCGCGTAGGTGCGCTGGCCAACGGTCGCGTCCATGCCGTACTTCGTGACCATCTCGATGGCGATTTCGGTGGCGCGCTGCAGGTCGTCGGCGGCGCCGGTGGAAACGTCGCCGTCGAAGATCAACTGCTCCGAGGCCCGGCCGCCCATCAGCACGGCGATGCGGTTCTTAAGCTCGCTGATCGCGAGCAGGAAGCGGTCCTCGGTCGGCCGCTGCATGGTGTAGCCGAGCGCGCCGACGCCGCGCGGAATGATCGAGACCTTCTGCACCGGATCGACGCCGGCGAGATTGGCCGCGACCAGCGCATGCCCCATCTCGTGATAGGCGACGCGGCGGCGCTCGGCCGGGCTGAGCACGCGGCTCTTCTTCTCGATGCCGGCAACGATGCGTTCGATCGCGACGGTGAAGTCGTCGAACGTCACCTCGTGGCCCTTGCGGCGCGTCGCGGCGATCGCGGCCTCGTTGATCAGGTTGGCGAGATCGGCGCCGGTGAAGCCTGCGGTGAGCGCCGCGACCTTGTCGAGATCGACATTGCCGGCCATCGTGATCTTGCGGACATGCACCTTGAGGATCGCGAGCCGTCCGCTTCGATCGGGCCGGTCGACCAGCACCTGGCGATCGAAGCGGCCGGCACGCAGCAGCGCGGGATCGAGGATCTCCGGACGGTTGGTGGCGGCGAGCAGGATGACGCCCGAACTCGGATCGAAGCCGTCGAGCTCGGCCAGCAGTTGATTGAGCGTCTGCTCCTTCTCGTCATAGCCGCCGAACTGCGCTCCGGCGGAACGGCTGCGCCCGAGCGCATCGAGCTCATCGATGAAGATGATACAGGGCGCAGCCTTGCGCGCCTGCTCGAACAGATCACGCACACGCGCCGCACCGACGCCGACGAACATCTCGACGAACTCGGAGCCCGAGATCGAGAAGAAGGCGACACCGGCCTCGCCCGCCACGGCGCGCGCAAGCAGCGTCTTGCCGGTGCCGGGCGGGCCGACGAGCAGGATCCCCTTCGGCACGTGCGCGCCGAGCCGGCCATAGCTCTTCGGGTCCTTCAGGAACTGCACGACCTCCTGCAGCTCGAACTTTGCCTCGTCGACGCCGGCGACATCGGCGAAGGTCACCTTGGTATCGGTCTCGACATAGACCTTGGCGCGCGACTTGCCGATCGACATCAGGCCGCCAAAGCCTTGCTTGTCCATGACCTTGCGGCCGAGAAAGACCCAGATCAGATAGAACATCAGCGCCGGCACGACCCAGGACAGCAAGGTCTGGATCACGCCGCCCGACGGAACACCGGTGACCGTGACGCCCTTGGCCGCCAGCTTCTCCGACAGAGACGGATCGACCCGCGCCGTGACGAAGGCTGTCTTGCCGTCCGCCTGCTTGTCCTTGAACTTGCCCTGGATGGTGTCCTGGCTGACCGAAACTTCTGCGATCTTGCCGTCGACGACGAGTTGCTCGAACTGGCTGTACGGAATGGTCTCGACGGTGTTGTAGGTCGTGAGCAGCCATTGCAGCAGCAGCATGCCGACGCCGGCCAGGAAGATATAGCCGACGGCGATGGCCTGCTTGCGGGCGTTCGGATCGGATTCCATGTCGGGCACTCGCGTTGCAGCGCCACGGCGCGATCGAAGATGATCAATGCCGCGGGACTTGCAACAGCGTGTAACAAGCGCACCCCTCCCCGCGCTTGTTCTGGATCAAGTCCAGCCGATACGGAACGGGCGGCGGCTTGGCCGGATGCCGGCCGGCCCCGTCTCCGCTCTCGCGCTGGCCCGCGAGAGCATCATTCCAGATCGATCGGCTGGTAGACGCCGGACCTGTCGAGCTGGGTGCCCCAGACCTTGTGCAGCGCCTGATGATCGCCGCGGCTCAGATTGAGCGGGGTGCCGAGTCCCATGTCGAGATTGCGCGTGTTCTCCAGCGCCTCGACCAATCGCTCGGTGTCGAGCTGCGGCCCGCAGCGCTTCAGCGCATCGATCAGCAGGTTGGCGGCGATGTAGCCCTCGAGCGAGATGTAGTCCGGAACCTCGCCAGGCGCGACTTGCGCCAGCGCCGTCTTGAACTCGAGCACCGTGCTCGAATAGCCCGACACGGCCGGCACCGCCTGGGTCACGATGACGTTCTCGGTGAAGCGCGGACCCAGCAGCATCAACTCCTGCGCCAGCGCGGTCGCGCCGACGATCGACATGTTGGTGTAGATCATGCCGGGATACAGGTCGCGCGTCTTCTCGATGAACTTTGCCGCCGGGCGCGTCGTGCCGACCATCACGATGGCCTTGATCGGCACCTTCTGCGCCTTGAGCTGGTTGACCGCCTCGTCCATGTCGATCGAGTTGCGGGCGTAGAGCAGCCGCACGATCGCCTTGTCGTTGAGGCCGGCTGCGCGATAGGCCCTGGCGACGCCGGCAAAGCCCTGCTCGCCGAGATCGTCGTTCTGTCCGAACACCGCAATCTGATTCGGCCTGATCTTTCGCATCTTCAGGAGGTAGCGCACCGCGGCGTCGGCCTCCTCGACGAAGCTTGGCCGGTAGTTGAAGACGTAACGATCCGGCGGGTCGTGCCGCACCACGCTGCCGCCGGTGAACGGCGCGAAGAACAGCACCCTTCGTTCGAGCGCGAACGGCACGGCCACGGCCGCGGTCGGCGTGCCCAGATTGCCGACGAAGCCGAACACCTGCTCCCGCTCCCAGAGCAGTTTCATCGCGTCCGGCGTTCGCGTCGGTTCGAAGCCGTCATCGGCCGCGATCAGCTTGAGCATCCGTCCATGAACGCCGCCGGCGGCGTTGACGCGCGCGAACGCGACCTCGATGCCGCGCTTGTAGCTCTGCCCGTTCTCCTTGGCGCTGCCGGTATACGGGATCACCATTCCGAAGCGGATTTCCTGATCCGTCACGCCGCGCACGCTGCCGGATGCGGCCGCGGGTCTCATCGGGCTCGGCGCGGCCGCAGCCGCCGACGGCGCGACGGTGGCCGACACCGCCGCCGGCGGCGCGTTGACGCTACGCTCGAGCTCCGTCAACTGGCGCTCGACCAGCCTGCAGTCAGCCCGGCCGCCGTTCACCGCAGCGCGACCTTCGGCGAGGTTGCGTTCGAAGTCCCGGGCCAGTTCGTTGAGCTCGTTCGGATTGGTCGAGGCTTCGCGGATCGCCTGTTGAAACTTGACCAGGATGATCTGAACGCGACGTGACGGGATGCTCGTGCAGGCTTGGGACGAACCAAGGATCGGACCGACACGGCCGGCAAGTTCGCGAACCAGGTTCACACTATCGGCCGCGACGGCCGCATTTGCACTTCCAGCCAGCATGACGGCGGACAGCGCCGCCCAGCGATGCGAACGCCGCGCGATGCGCGAGGCGAAAGACGGATACTGCATCTGATAGACCGAAACCTCCGTTCAAGCGCGCCGATCCACACCCGCAGACCGGACGCAAGGGCGAGGCCGGTCGAGATGACCATCCTTGACGGTATTTCGGATATCGTCATGACGATTTGGAATGCGGAGAAACATCGGGACATCAGTTCGCCAGCGACGACGAATGATCGAGGGCGGCCATTCTGGCCGACGTCCCTTGCATCGTCGCAAGCGTATCGTCCCCAAGTCCCGCAGTCGCCACGCGTCGAACGCCCGTCCATCGCTACCTGCGTCCGTGTCTCACGCGCAGACACGGCTTGGCCGCGATCTACGACCGCTTTGCGTTCGGATGAGGGCAAGCTTCGGCGATTGAGGCGCAGCTGTGCTTGCCCGGACAAATTCCATCCGGGCAAGCGCTCATACTTCGGGTTTCAACACAGTCCGCATTCTGATCCTGAGTTGATAGGACATGCAGATCATGCGCAGAACGCTCGCCTTGCAGCTCGCGGCAAACGAGGAACGTCGATGAGTTCTAACCTGCGGGACTCATCGTGATGGTCTTGTCCTTCGGCCAGCGGACGCGCCAAGCGAAAGAGATCTCCTTGGTCTCGCCGGGTCTGGCCTCGACGAGCCACTCGGTGACACCGCGCCGGTCGCGGACATTGATCGCAGTCGGCGGCGTGGTCGACGGCAGCATCTCGACGGTGATCTCCTCGTTCTCGCTGACCGGCAGTTGATCCTGGATCGCGACCTTGACGGGGAAGTCATGCGCGTTACGGATCGTCGTCTTGAAAGCGCGCTCGTCGATCTTCGCCGTGGTGACGATCAGACCCGCCGCGCCTTCATTCCGCTTCACGACGCTGCGCTCGACCTTGACCTTGTCGTCGGCGCCGAAGCCGAGACGTACGGATTCGTCCTTGGCTGCCGAAACCAGCTTCGAATTGCCGACGAACATGCCATCGCGATAGATCGACACCTTGCCCGGCAAAAGCGGCGCATCCTCTGCCTGTGTGAAGCTGGCTTCGAGATAGGCCGTGGGATCAGCGACCGGCGCCGAGCGAATGATCAATTCGGGCGTGATCGTCGCCGTCGAGATGCGCAGGCTCTTGGCGCCCTCGTTGGTGCCGACGCTGACGCGGCCGGGAAGCCGGAAGGCGGTCTGGTAGGCGCCGATCTCGACCGCGGTCTCGCGCTCCTCGGCCTTCCTGGCTGGCTCCGGAGCTGCCGGTGCGGGCGCGAGCGCCTCCATGCTCCGGCGCTTGGCAACGTTGTCCGACATCGTGCCGAGTTGCGCCATCGGCGGCGCCGGCGGCGGCGGATATTGCGCGATCACGGTCCGAAGCTCAGGCGCGCTGCCGCCGCGCCCCGTCCGCACGGTCGACACCGACAGCGTGACGTCAGACCAATCCTCGCCGGTGGTCTGCTGGATCTCGGCGCGACGCACCAGTTCGAGCACCGGCTTACGGTCCTTCGCCGAGGTATCGAGGCGGGCGTCGTAGAGCGGCACCCAGCGAGCGTGCCGCACGGCGTAGGTGACGCGCAGTTTCGCTTTCGTCGCCGCCGCGGCGGAGAGTTCGATCTGGACTTCCATCTTGCTCGGGGGCTTCGCGGCGCGATCGGCCTGCAATCGCGCGATCTCGCGGTCGAGCTCGCGCTGCTTGCGCTCGCTGTCGCGAATCGCCGCGTCTGCCTGCCCCACCTCTTCCGCCACGGCCGCAAAGGCGGTGCGCCATTCAGCGATCGGACGCGCCTCGCCCTTTTCGCCGAGCCCCGCGGGGGACGCTTCGGCAAAGCGCTCCGCGAACTTCTTGCGCGCAAGGGCGGCGGCGATGGCGCCGTCGAGATTGGCGCGCTCGTCCTTCAGCGCCTCGATTCGCTTGTCGATCTCGGGCAGGTTGACCGGCGGGGCGGCGCGCGGCGGCTTGGCATCGACGGTGCCGATCACGAGCTTCGCACCGGCCTCACCTTCGACGCGCAGCGAGGACACATCGAGTCCGAGCGGAAAATCCTTGGCGATGGCCGTCGTCTCGCCAGCCGGAAGATCGAGCGAGATGAGCCGCGTGACGCTCGCGCCATCGGGATAGACAGTGACGGCATCGACGGAGGACGTCGCATCGAGATCGGCCGCGTAACCCGGGGCTGCGGCGAATGCCGCACCCAGAACGAGTCCCGTGGCCATCAGACCCTTGTGTCGCATGGTCATCATTTTCTCCGCAGCACAGCACCCTCGGGACCGGAACAGCCGGTCCTTCGTCGGGCGTTAGACGCGAGCAAAACGAGACCGGTTCAAACGCCATCCGGGCGCATCTCGAACAAAAAGGGCAACGCGGCGAGAGCCGTGCTGCCCTATCCGAGACCGGCTCGGACGTGACGTCAGAACGCCAGCGCCTTGGCCTGCTTGACCTGCGGCAGCGCCTGGATCTTGGCGAGCAACTCGGCCGGAACGGCGCCGTCGATCTCGACCAGCGCAATGGCATCGCCGCCGGCGGCGACACGGCCGAGATGGAAGGTGGCGATGTTGATCTTGGCATCGCCAAGCAGGCTCGCGAACTTGCCGATGAAGCCCGGCTTGTCCTCGTTGGTGACATAGATCATCGACTTGCCGAACTCGGCATCGACGCGGATGCCCTTGATGTCGACGAGGCGCGGCTTGCCGTCGGCGTAGACCGTGCCGGACACCGCGCGCTCCTGCTGCTCGGTGATCACGGCCACGGTGATGAGGCTTTCATAGTCGCTCTCGGCGGCGCGCAGCACCTCGTCCACGATCATGCCGCGCTCCTTGGCGATGACCGGCGCCGAGACGACGTTGACCTCGCCCAGCATCGGCCGCAGCAGACCGGCCAGCACCGCCGAGGTCAGCGCCTTGGTCTTCATCTCCGCGACCTGGCCCTCATAGGTGATCTGGACCTTGGTGATGCTGCTCTCGGTGAGCTGGCCCGCGAATGAGCCGAGCTTCTCGGCGAGCGCGATGAACGGCTTCAGCTTCGGCGCTTCCTCCGCCGTGATCGAGGGGAAGTTGATCGCGTTCGAGATCGCGCCGGTCAGCAGGTAGTCCGACATCTGCTCGGCGATCTGCAGCGCGACGTTCTCCTGCGCTTCCGTCGTGGAGGCGCCGAGATGCGGCGTGCAGATCACGCTTGCGTGGCCGAACAGCGGATTGCTGGTCGCGGGCTCCTCGGCAAACACGTCGAGGGCAGCGCCCGCGACATGCTTGGAGTTGAGCGCATCGAGCAGCGCCGCCTCGTCGATCAGGCCGCCGCGCGCGCAGTTGATGATACGGACGCCCTTCTTCGTCTTGGCGATCGCCGCGGCATCGATGATGTTGCGGGTCTTGTCGGTCAGCGGCGTATGCAAGGTGATGAAGTCGGCGCGCTTCAGCAGTTCGTCGAGCTCGACCTTCTCGACGCCGAGATCGCGCGCGCGCTCCTCGGTGAGGAAGGGATCGAAGCCGATCACCTTCATGCGCAGGCCCTGCGCGCGATCGCAGACGATCGAACCGATATTGCCGCAGCCGACGACGCCGAGCGTCTTGCCGGTGATCTCGACGCCCATGAAGCGGTTCTTCTCCCACTTGCCGGCCTGCGTCGAGGCGTCGGCCTGCGGGATCTCGCGCGCGAGCGACAGCATCATGGTGATCGCGTGCTCGGCGGTCGTGATCGAATTGCCGAACGGCGTGTTCATCACGATGATGCCCTTGGCGGTCGCCGCGGGGATCTCGACATTGTCGACGCCGATGCCGGCGCGGCCGATCACCTTGAGCCGCTTGGCGCGCTCGATGATCTTCGCCGTCGCCTTCGTGGCGGAGCGGATCGCGAGGCCGTCATAGTCGCCGATGATGTCGGCGAGCTTGTCCTTGTCCTTGCCGAGGTTGGGCTGGAAGTCGACCTCAACGCCGCGGTCCTTGAAGATCTGCACGGCGGCCGGAGAGAGTGCGTCGGAAATGAGAACTTTCGGTTTGGTCATGACGATGGTCCTTCACGCCCTCTATGCGAGGGACGGCGCCGGGCGCCGAGATGGGAGGAAAGCCTGTAGGGTGGGCAAAGCGAAGCGTGCCCACCGCTCTCGCGCGTGAGGTCAGTTTGATGGTGGGCATGGCGCTCGCGCGCCTTTGCCCACCCTACGAAGAAGGCTCGTAGCTCAGGCCGCTTTCGGCAGCGCGGCCTTGGCTTCGGCGAACGCCCAGTCGATCCACTGCGTCAGCAGCGCGACATCGCTCGCTTCCACCGTGGCGCCGCACCAGATGCGCAGGCCGGCCGGCGCGTCGCGATAATGCGCGAAGTCGAAGCCGGCGTTCTCCTTCTCGACCAGCGACACCAGCTTCTTGGAAAACTCGGCCTGGGCATCGGCCGAGAGCGCCGTAATCGCGGGATCGACCACCTTGAGGCACACCGAGGTGTTGGAGCGGATCGCCGGATCCTTGGCGAGGAAGTCGATCCAGGGCGTGCGCGCCTTCCAGTCGGCCAGCACCTTGGTGTTGGCGTCGGCGCGCGCGATCAGCGCCTTGAGGCCGCCGATCGACTTGCCCCAGTTCAGCGCGTCCAGATAGTCCTCGACACACAGCATCGACGGCGTGTTGATGGTCTCGCCCTCGAAGATGCCGGCATTGAGCTTGCCGCCCTTCGTCATGCGGAAGATCTTCGGCAGCGGCCAGGCCGGCTTGTAGGTCTCGAGACGCTCGACCGCACGCGGGGACAGAATGAGCATGCCATGCGCAGCCTCGCCGCCGAGCGCCTTCTGCCAGGAGAAGGTGACGACGTCGAGCTTCGGCCAATCGAGCGGCTGCGCAAAGGCGGCCGAGGTGGCGTCGCAGATCGTGAGGCCTTCACGGCTCGCGCTGATCCAGTCGGCATTCGGAACGCGCACGCCCGAGGTGGTGCCGTTCCAGGTGAAGACGACGTCGCTCGCCGGATCGACCTTCGACAGATCCGGGATCTCACCATAGCCCGCGTGAAGCTTGGTGACGTCCTTGAGCTTGAGCTCCTTGACGATGTCGCTCACCCAGCCTTCGCCAAAGGATTCCCAGGCGATGGTGGTAACGGGCCGCGCGCCGAGCAGCGACCACAGCGCCATCTCGACGGCTCCGGTGTCCGACGCCGGCACGATGCCGATCTTGTAGTCGGCCGGCACTTCGAGGACGTCGCGCGTCAGCTCGATGGCCTGCTTGAGCTTGGCTTTGCCGACCTTCGCGCGATGCGAGCGGCCGAGAGGAGCGTCCTTGAGATTTTCGGCGGTCCATCCGGGGCGCTTGGCGCAGGGGCCGGAGGAGAAATGCGGCACGGCAGGCCGCTGCGAGGGCTTCGCTGCAGTCATCGTCTATCCTTCCAGATAGTAAGCCTCCCGTTGGGGGGAGGTGTCCCGCCGGCGTGATTATTCGAAGGGCCGTTCCTCGTCAAGGAACTTCGCCTGCTCCCGCAGGACTGTTCACGCAGACGTGGCTGGCATGCAAGCCACGCTCATTCCGGCGCGGCGCCGATCGGCGCCTGCCCGCGCGGCGGACGATGCAGGAAGGTCATCGATGCGTAGGCGCCGATCCAGGAACCGACCGCCGCAAAGCCGACATAGATCCAATTCTCCGTGTAGCTGATCACGGCGAAGGACGACAACGTGTACCAGATCGCGCTCCAGTTCGCGGCCGGCAGACGCCGCCGCGCGACGACGGCCGACGTGAACATGACGTAGACCGCGTCAGTCAGAGCCGTTGCCAATGTCACGCCGAGCGCCGTCAGGGCATTGATATCCGCCATCGTTCCCCTCCTCGTGCCGTGTCGCACAAATTCGCGGCGTTGTGTCGTCAGGTAGGCTCATGCACAATGAAGCGATCTGCACGCGACGAACAACAAGGATAGAACAATGCAACGCGTCCGTCTCGGGAGGAGCTCACTCGACGTCACCCGGCTCGGCCTCGGCACCGCGCCGCTCGGCGGTCTGTTCGAGCCGGTCAGTGATGGCGATGCGGAGGCGACGATCGCGGCCGCCTGGGCGCGCGGGGTGCGCTTCTACGACACCGCGCCGCTGTATGGCTTCGGCCTCGCCGAGCAGCGGCTCGGCGCCTTCCTCAGCAAGCAGCCCCGCGACAGCTATGTGATCTCGACCAAGGTCGGGCGGCTGCTGCGGCCTGATGCTGATGCGACCGAGGAGGACCCGCACTACAAGGGCGTGCCGGCCCTGCGGCCGCGCTTCGACTATTCCTATGACGGCGTGATGCGCTCGGTCGAGGAGAGCCTGGCGCGACTCGGTCTCGACCGCATCGACATCCTGCTCGTGCACGATCCGGATGATCACTATGACGACGCGGTGTCGGGCGCGTTTCGCGCGCTGCAGCGCCTGCGCGACGATGGCGGCATCAAGGCGATCGGCGCCGGCATGAACCAGTCGGAGATGCTGATGCGGTTTGCCGAGGCCGTTCCGGTCGACTGTTTCCTGCTCGCCGGCCGCTACACCCTGCTCGACCAGGGTGCGCTGACGACGCTGCTGCCGCTCTGCCAGAGGCAGAACATCGGCATCATGCTCGGCGGCATCTACAACAGCGGCATCCTGGCCAGTCCCTACAGCAAGGCGAAGTTCAACTACGAAGACGCCGACGCCGCGCTGGTCGCCCGCGCCCGCGCACTCGATGAATTGTGCAAGCAACATGGCACCGAACTGAAGGCGGCCGCGATCCAGTTCTGCCTCGCGCATCCCGCCATCACCGTCGCGATGCAGGGTGCTCGCAATGCGCAAGAGGCCGCCGAGAACATCGCGATGGCGCAGGCGCCGATCCCCGAAGCGTTCTGGCAAGCGCTGCGTGCCAGCCATCTGGTCGACGCGCGCGCGCCGCTCCCGGGAGATGCGCCATGACACGCAGCATCGACGCGCATCAGCATTTCTGGGATCCCGGCCGCGCCGACTATCCCTGGATGGCTGGCGACGCGCTGGCGCCGATCCGCCGGCCCTATGGTCCCGGCGACCTCGCGCCGTTGCTTTCAGAGAACGGCCTGGATGTCAGCATCCTGGTGCAGACCCGGTCCTCGCTGGACGAAACGCAGGAATTCCTCGGCATCGCTGCGGCGACGCCGTTCATCGCCGGCGTGGTCGGCTGGGCCGACCTGACCGATCCCTCTCTCGGATCAACCCTCGACCGGCTGCGCGCGCTGCCGGGCGGCAGCAAGCTCGTAGGCATTCGCCATCAGGTCCATGACGAGGACGACGCGGCCTGGCTCGACCGGAAGGATGTCCGTCGCGGCCTCGATATCGTCTTCGCGCACGGCCTGACCTACGACCTCCTGGTGCGCACGCGCGAGCTGCCGTCGGCGATCGCCGCGGCGCGCGCGTGTCCGCAAGGACGCTTCGTGCTCGATCATTGCGCCAAGCCGCCGATCGCAACCGGGTTCGATCAGGTCTGGGCCGACCGCATCGCCGAGCTCGCGGCCTGCCAGAATGTCTGGTGCAAGGTGTCCGGGCTGGCGACGGAAGCGGTCTGGACCGATTGGGATGCCGAGCGGCTATTTCCATATGTTCAGCACGTGGCGCGCTGCTTCGGCGCCGACCGGCTGATCTTCGGCTCGGATTGGCCGGTGTGCCTGCTCGCCGGCCGCTATGGCGTGGTCAAGACGGCCTTGGAGCATTGCCTGACGCAGCTCGGCTCCGAGACGCGCGACAAGGCGTTCGGCCCGAACGCCGCCGCCGCCTACCGCCTGCGGGTCTGATCAGAACCGCAACACCATGCCGAAATGACTCTTGGCGAAGCCGAGCCGCTCATAAAAGCGCTGCGCATCGACGCGGCTCTGATGCGTCATGAGTTCGACGAGGTTGCAGCGGCGGGCGCGCGCCTCGGCGATCGCCCATTGCAGCAGCTGCTCGCCGATCCCCAGGCTGCGCCGGTCGGTCGCCACACGCACATCTTCGACCAGCGCGCGTGATGCACCTTGCGAGCTGATCCCCGGCAGAATGCACAATTGCAGACATCCGACCACCCTGCCCGCCTCCTCGGCGACGACGAGCGTAATGTTCGCATCTCGCGAGATGGCGTCGAAAGCGGCGAAGTAGCACTGCGGCAGCGGATCTTCGATCCGCTCGCGCGCGCGGCCGAGATGATCGTCGGCGAGCATTGCCACGATGGCGCCGACGTCGTCGCGTTGCGCGGACCGGATGGTGATGGGCATGGAGTTTTGCTCAGTCGAACGCAGACTCAGAACTTGTAGCCGAGGCCAGCGCGCACGGTATTGATGCTGGTATCGACCGTCGAGGTGAAGCGGATGTACTCGTACTCGGCCCGCGCGAACAGGCCGCCGACCAGATTGATGTCGACGCCCGCGCCTGCGCTGTAGCCATAGACCAGGTGATTGTGCTGAAGGTTGTTGGCGGTCAGCGTGACCGGCGTGCCGTAGGTGTTGGTGATGGCGCTATAGCTGACGTCCCGAACAGTGACTGTCTGGCCGATCGTCGCATTGCCGAGCCCGAGGCCGAAGAAGGCATAGGGCAGGAAGCATCCCATCGCGTAGCCGGCACGGCCACGGATCGTGGCGAGATCCGAAATCGAGATCTGCGACGTGGGGTTGACCATGACGCCATGGTAGAAGCCGTCGGACAGCGCGCTGGTGCTGATCAGCGCGCGGCTCGACGACGCCGAACCACCGAACTTGCCGTGCATGTAGCTCGCCTCGACGCCGAGAACGACGTCATCCCACTGGCTGTTGTAGCCGGCGAATGCGCCCCAGGCCGAGCTCCGCGACGACTGCTTGCCGAGGTTGCTGTCCCAGGACGAAACCTGCATCTGACTTTCGATGATCGTATTGGCGAGCAGCGCGGCCGTCATGTTCTTGGTCGAGCCGTTGAAGTTCTCGTCGGACGAACCGTAGCCGCCCTGCACACCAACGTAGTAACCGTCCCAGTTGACCCGCGCGGTGCTCAGGCCCTCGGTCAGGCCGCCGCGCAGGATCGGAATGTCCGGCATATCGGCGGCCTGGGCAGCCGAGATCATGCCGCACATCGAAACCGCCACCACCAGGCTACGCATCGCAACGCTCCAATCAGAACTTGAACTCTCTGTTCCGATCATCGCGCGTTAACCTTAATCATCCGTTTCCGAAACGCCGTTGTCGGCAATTCTTTCAGGCGACGCGCGAGATCCCGCGCGATGAGACGACGGCCGAAAAACGCAGAACGGCGCGGGACTGGCCCGCGCCGTCTGCTTCGTCAGAAGGGTAGTTCAGCTCAGCCCTTGCGGATCAGGGGCATCATCGGAGGCGGCGGAGGATTGTCGAAGTTCCAGCGCACGCCGAGCTTCAGGTCATGCGAGGTGATGTCCTTGAACTTGAAGAAGTTGCCGGTGGTGGTGCCGGTATAGGTCGACAGCACGCCGGTCTGCCCCTGCCCCAGATCGACGTAGCTGTAGGCCAGTTCGAGCACGAGGTTCGGATTGACGTTGTAGGCCAGACCCGCATGCGCCGCCCAGGCGAAGTTCCATTTCGACGAGGTCGGCGCCGTGGCGAAGCTCGTGGTGGTGAACGGCAGGTTGTTGATGCCGGTGTCGGTGAAGTTCGAAATCGTGACTCGCGAACCGCCGACGCCCGCGCCGATGAACGGCGTGATGCACCACCAGGTACCCAGATCGACATAGGCGTTGGCCATGACGACCCATTCCGACTTGCTGGCGGTGTAGTTGTCGATGCCGCTGTACGGCACGCCACCCGCCGTCGCATTGAAGCGGTCGGTGCCCTTGAAATTGGAATTGCCGCGATACTGGCCGGTGACATCGGCGCGGAACCAGCTGTTGAAGCGGTAGCCGACGCCCACGCCGTAGATGCCGGCGGTGTCGAAGCCCGAGGTCTGGTCGAACGAGGTCATCGGCGTGTAGGCCGACTCGCGGGTGTAGTGGACGTCCTTGACCTTCTGATTGCTGAAGCCGATATCGCCGCGCAGATACCAGCCGCCGAAATCGGCTGCCGGCGGCGGTGCGTAGACCGGCGGGGGCGCGATCGGCATGTCGGCCGCAAAGGCCAGAGTGGAAAACAGAGAGGCCGCTCCGGCGGCGATCAAAGACATAACGCTACGCATTGGCTTCGTCCCTTTGGCCGGTGAGGCGTTCGGAAATGGGCCCCACATCACAACTGACGGCTGTACAATCGCACCAAATGCTTAAGCAGCGCTTAACCCTAATAATTAGGGTTGATATTTCGTGAGCGCGCGGCGATCGTTAACGGCCACGCAACGTGTCCTAACGATTGGTTAGCGGCCGGCACACCTCTATGTGGATTGCCAACTCATTAGTTGAGTTCAGACCGCCTCACTCATCAGTCCGCTCAGACAACCGCGACTTTACGTCGTCGTCGCGGCGGCGGTGCGCTCCCTCTCCCCGTTCTTCACGGGGATAGGGTTGGGGTGAGGGGCAGCGGCACGGGCGGTGCAGCTCTTATGCAGCGAACTAATCGCGTGTTTTCTCAGCACAACAATACTTATCATAAACGCGAAGTCGTTGCCCGTCCGACGGACTTGATCTTGGCTTCTTATGTGCCATGCCCCTCACCCGGATTGCTGCGCAATCCGACCTCTCCCCGCAAAGGGCGGGGAGAGGTTGCACCGGCCGCGCCGACGCAGGTTGCCTCAACCGAGCGCAGAGAGCCGCTTGCGCGACGTAGCCGACGAGCCAACAAACAAAAGGCCTGCCATCGAAGGATGGCAGGCCTTTCCAATGGATTGATCAGTCGACGATCAGGCCGCAGCAGCTGCGTTGCCGACCGCCGCGACGATCTCGTCCACGACTTCCTCGACCAGATTGCGATCGTCGCCCTCGCCCATCACGCGGATGACCGGCTCGGTGCCGGAAGAGCGCACCAGCAGGCGGCCATGTCCGTTGAGGCGCTTTTGGCCGGTGTCGATCGCCGACTTCACCTCGTCGGCGTCGAGCGGCTTGCCGCTGCGATAGCGCACGTTCTTCAGGATCTGCGGCAGCGGATCGAACTTGTGGCAGACCTCGGAGACGGGACGGCGCAGCCGCTGCACCGTGGCCAGCACCTGCAACGCCGCGACGAAGCCGTCGCCCGTCGTCGCGTAGTCCGACAGGATGATGTGGCCGGACTGCTCGCCGCCGAGATTGTAGCCATCGGCCAGCATGCGCTCGAGCACGTAGCGGTCGCCGACCGGCGTGCGCACCAGCTCCATCCCCTGCCCTTGCAGGAAGCGCTCGAGGCCCAGGTTTGACATCACCGTGGCGACGATGCCGGGCCGCGCCAGGCGGCCGTCTTCCTTCCAGCTCTGCGCGATCACCGCGAGCAGCTGGTCGCCGTCGACGATGTGGCCGCGCTCGTCGACCAGGATGACGCGGTCGGCATCGCCGTCGAGCGCGATGCCGATGTCGGCGCGCATCTCGCGGACCTTGCGGCACAGCGCCTCCGGCGAGGTCGAGCCGCATTCCTTGTTGATGTTGAAGCCGTCCGGCTCCACGCCGATCGAAATCACGTCGGCGCCGAGTTCCCACAGCGCCTCGGGCACGACCTTGTAGGCCGCACCATTGGCGCAATCGATCACGACGCGCAGGCCGTCCAGCGAGAGATCGCGCGGCAAGGTACGCTTGGCGAATTCGATGTAGCGGTCATGCACGCCGTCAATGCGGCGGGCACGGCCGAGGCTCGCGCTCTGCGCCAGCTTCTTGTCGAGCGATTCATCCAGCAGCTGCTCGATCTGCTTCTCGACGTCGTCGGACAGCTTGAAGCCCTGCGGACCGAACAGCTTGATGCCGTTGTCCTCGAACAGATTGTGCGAGGCCGAGATCATGACGCCGAGATCGGCGCGCATCGACTTGGTCAGCATCGCCACCGCCGGCGTCGGCATCGGGCCGACCAGCAGCACGTCCATGCCGACCGAGGTGAAGCCCGCGACCATCGCGTATTCGATCATGTAGCCGGAGAGGCGCGTATCCTTGCCGATCACCACGCGGTGGCGGTGCTCGCCGCGCTGGAACAGAAGACCTGCGGCCTGCCCCACCTTGAGCGCGAGTTCCGGCGTGATCAGGCCGTTGGCACGGCCACGAATCCCATCGGTCCCGAAATAGTTACGGCTCATTTGACCCCCAGCAGCGGCTTTCTGGATTTCGTTACCGGCAGCCGCGAATCATGCTCCGCGCCCGTCCGGTCAGCCCGCGGGTTATAGTCGGCTTAAAGCTAAGATGGCTTCAAAAAATGTGATGAATCATTACGACAAAACTGTCGCCGCCCCCATAAGACATTGTTAACACTAATATTTCCCCAGCCGCCCAAGCCACACGCAAGGCGTGCATGACGCAGCGCCGCATGCGCTGAGGGGGAAAACCGCCCATCATCGACGCTCAACCCTCGCGGATCACAAGGTCCGAGACCAGGGCGCGGCGAGGGGCGGCTCGACGTCGACCGGGACGACCGATGTCCGATTTGGCAGCCGCCGCAAAGATGCTAGAGGACAGGCAGCCCAAGAAGAGACCATCGGTGGGGGAGCCGAAGCCTGCGATGAAACACGTCACCTGCATTGAAGACCTGCGCCTGCTCCACAAGCGACGCGTTCCCAAAGCCTTCTTCGACTATGCCGACCGCGGCTCCTATGCCGAAGAGACCCTGCGGGCCAATCGCGACGACCTGCAGAAGATCAAGTTCCGGCAGCGCATCCTGGTCGACGTCTCCAAGCGCGACCTCTCCACCACCATCCTCGGCGAGCCTTCGTCGATGCCGCTGATCCTGGCGCCGGTGGGTCTTCTCGGCATGCAGCATGGCGACGGCGAGATCCATGCCTGCCGCGCGGCGCAGGCCGCCGGCATTCCGTTTACCCAGAGCACGATGTCGATCTGCTCGATCGAGGACATTGCGGCTAGCGTCGAGAAGCCGTTCTGGTTCCAGCTCTACGTCATGAAGGACCGCGGCTTCATCAAGGCCCTGGTCGAGCGCGCCATCGCCGCAAAGTGCACCGCGTTGTGCCTGACGGTCGATCTTCAGGTGATCGGTCAGCGACACCAGGACATCAAGAACGGCATGAGCGTGCCGCCGGAATGGTCGCTGTCGAAACTGTTCGACTTCGCGACCAAGCCGGCCTGGGTGCAGGGCGTACTGCAGGGCAAGCGCCGGACGTTCGGCAACATCGCCGGCCATGTGAAGAACACCGAGGACCTCACCAAGCTCTCGGCCTGGACCGCCGCTCAGTTCGACACCTCGCTGAACTGGAAGGACGTCGACTGGATCCGCTCGATCTGGCCGGGCAAGCTGATCATCAAGGGCATTCATGACATCGAGGATGCCAAGCTCGCGGCCGAGACCGGGGCGCAGGCGCTGGTGGTGTCGAACCATGGCGGCCGCCAGCTCGACGGCGCGCCGTCGTCGATCCACGTGCTGCCGGGTATTGCGGAAGCTGTCGGCGACAAGATCGAGATCATGTTCGACGGCGGCATCCGCTCCGGCCAGGACGTCATGCGCGCGCTCGCGCTCGGCGCAAAATCCTGCATGATCGGCCGCGCCTATGCCCACGGCCTCGGCGCCGGCGGCCAGGTCGGCGTCGCGAAGGCCATCGACATCATCCGCAACGAGCTGCTCACCACGATGGGCCTGTGCGGCGTGAACACGGTCGCGGAGATCGATCGCAAGGTGCTGGCGGATTAGTTCGGGGATAATCGTCGAGCAGGGTTCGGACTAATCAGCTTATGTGATCCGGACTGCACCACATCAAGGCTGTCGTCCCGGACAAGCCGTGACGCGCGTCAGCGCGTTGCGGCGCCGATCCGGGACCCATACTCCGCAGCCGTCGTGTTGGGCAAAAAGCCAATCGCCAGCCTGCCTCAAACCGCTCCCTGTGGGTATGGGTCCCGGCGTTCGCCGGGACGACACCATTTGTGAAGGCACGCCTGAGCGCGACGACTTAGGGCAAAGCTACATCGGCGGCGTCAGCCCATCGCGGCCGACGCTGACGCGGCTGGTTTCGAGCGAGCCGTCCGGCAGTTGCTTGACGGTGGCCATGACTTTCGCGCCGGCCTTCAGCTCGGATTTGTCGCCGGGCACGAAGGTGACGATCGGCGTGTCTGGCGTGATGTCGACGCGCTTCTCGCCGCCCTTGTATTTGACCAGCAGCGTATGACCATCGGTCGAGACCGAGCTGTCAGCGACGGTGGCGTTGGTCATGCTCGAATTCGGCTTCAGGTCCCAAGGCCGCGAGCCTTCGCCGGTGCCGCGCATCTCCTCGGGAAAGATGTGGATCTCGACCGCCTTGGGCGCGCCGTCCGGACCGGGCACCGTGGTGGCGCCGATGAACGATCCCGGCTTGATGTCGGAGAGCTCCGCCTTGACGACGCCGGACACCTTGAGGTCGCCGGCCATGTGCAGCTTGAAGATTTCACCGCTTCGGGCCTTCACCGTGAGCATGTCGGCATCGACACTCTCGATGGCGCCGCGCAGACGCGTCGGAACGGGAGCCTGCTGACAAATGGCGAACGTCGATGTCATCGCTACCATGACGAGTGCGACAGCCGGACGGATCAGGGTGAAACGGGATGACATGCAGGAGGCTCCGAAATTTACTGGCTTGGGCTCTCGTTCAGGTCCGCAAGCGGTCCAGCGAGACTACGTGGATTGAGACGCCGGATGGCGGCCCTTATTCCATTCTCAAGCCATTGTGAGAACGCGTGTCCTGATGCGGACCCGAACAGATCCGAGGGATGACCTTCCCCGGGACGGATCAACGCGACCCGACGGGCAGCAACTCCGGCCGATACTCGAAATGCATCGTGTCGTAGTGATACCAGCGGCCTCCCCAGATGAAGCCGTGCCGCTCGAAGATCTCGACGATCTCTTGCGGAAAGCGATTCTTGTAGGGAGTGGACGCCGATTTCTTCGCGTTCCAGAGCCAATAGTCGGAATAGTCCAGATTCAGGTCGATCGCCGCGGCGTAGCCATGCATGCTCATCCGGCCGGTGTCGGCGACAGGCCGGCAGGACAGCACGCCCGCGATCGGAAAGGCGGCGCGCCTGATCTTGGGGTCGAGCTCATCGATCTCGGCGGAGATCTGCTTCAACCGTTCGGCCACGCCATTCACACTGGTCACGCGGACCGTCCTGCCCCAGCTCTTCGGCAGCCAGGTGATGGTCACCAGATGCCGGTTCACACCATCAGCGGTGCAGTCGCCATACATCTTCTTGAAGAAGGCCTCGTTGCGAAAGCGCCCGGGATCGGCATTGACCGCCGGCGCGGACGGCGCTCCCGACGGATAGGACAGGCTGAGCTGATCGAGAATGGTCGCGTTGCGCAGTTTGTCGGCGAAGGGCCGTTGCGGATCGAGTTTGCCCACCGGCATACGCGTGCCGTCGCGCCAGATGATCGCCTCATCATCGTGTCCGGCCAGCGCAGCCGGATAGGCCTGCACGAGGCGATCGAGCAGATCGGCCGCTGTCTCGGATCGTGCGACTGAGGCCGAGAGCAAGGATAGCGCGATGCAGATCCGTGTCAGCCAGCGGAGGTCGCGACGGGTCACGGCCGCTTGCTCATCTGATCGATCAGCTTGACGTTGGCTTCCTCGACGCCGCTCAGGACCGGGTTCCAGGTCGAAGGGGCATACCAGGCGAACCGGCCGAAATACGCCTTGAGATCAGCCGCATCGAAGAAGCGTCCGCGCCGCGCAAAGATCTCGTTCTTGGCGAGCCGCAGTTCCGCCTTGGACAGCCGCGCCAACTCGCCTGGCGTCAGCAGGCGACGATCAGAATCGGCGAAGATGAATCCGCTCGGCTGCGCCCCGCCATTCTCGGCGCGATCGAGAAAATCGACATTGGCCGACTCGACCGGGTTCAGGACGGGATCCCAGGTGCGCGGCACGTACCAGGCGAACCTGCTGAAATAGGTCGTGAGCTCGGGGGAGGAGAAGTAGCGGCCGCGGCGGGCGAAGATCTCGTTGCGGGCGATGCGAAGCTCGTCCTTCGTCCGTCCCTGCAGGTCGGCCGCGGACAGCAAGCGCTGATCGGAGTCGGCAAACACGAAATCTGGCGATCGCGACGCACTTGCCTGGGCGGGAGCCGGCCCGGATGGCGGCGGCACGGCCGCGACGACGGGAGCCGACGGCTGCCCGCTCCCCGGTCCTGCGAAGTAGAAGGTGCCGTCGATCGGCGACGAGGCCACCCAGGGCTGCTGCGCGCTGGCGGTCGCCTTCTTCACCGTGAGGCCGACCTGGTTGAAGGCCTGGAGCACATCCAGCCCCGGCCGCTGCACGGCATCGACCAGCGCGCGCGTATAGGGACTGTGCCCGTCATCGCCGTCCAGCGCGACATTGCCGGGCTGCGTCGCATAAGAGAGAATCGTCCCCTCCGGCGCGCGGATCTGTGCGAGGCCGCCATCACTCGCTCTCAGGCCCCTTCCGCCGAATGGATTGTTGCGGCAGGCGTCCAGGATGACGATGTTCAGCTTGGTCCCGGCCGCTTCCATCTGACGCAGCACGAGCCCGACATCGACCATCATGAAATCGACATCGGCCTCGCGGGCCGGGTTGGCGCTGATCGGAACGAGATAGTTGGTGCCGCGCACCTGAATGCCGTGGCCCGCGTAGTAGAACACGGCCACATCGGCGCCCATGAGCTGCTTGCTGAAGGTCTGGATGACCTGATCGAACCGCGCCTTGTCGAGATCGAGCTGCGCGGCGCCGCCGATCAACGTGAAACCGAGACGCTGAAACGTTTCGGCCACCAGCCGCGCGTCATTGGCCGGATTGGCAAGCTTGCCGACGCTCTGATAGTCGGAGTTGCCGACCACGAGAGCGACCTGCGTCGCCGCCCGGCCCGGCAGGATGCCGAGCACCAGGAAGACCAAAATACCAAAAACCGATCGTCGCATCGTCCGTCCTCAAATCCGGACGATGTTCTACCGCGCCCGGCCGGCGATATCGACCGCGCCATTGCGGCCATATCGCGGACAGGATGGCGACATCAGCATTGCTGCTATCTGCTCCGGAGATCGGCCTCGACCAGCGCGCGCAACTCGGGCGTGACCTGAGGGCGTCGACCAAACCACAGTTCGAAACCCCGGACGGCCTGATGCAGCAGCATGCCGAGCCCGTCCGCCGTGCGCAGCCCCCGCGCCCGCGCCACGCCGAGCAGCGGCGTCTGCAGCGGCACATAGACGATGTCGGCGACGACGGCTTGCTGCGGGAGAAGATCGACCTCGAGCATGAGCGGCGGCTGGCCGTGCATGCCGAGCGAGGTGGTGTTCACGAACAGGCCCGCCCGCGGCAGCAGCGCATCGACGCGATCCCAGCCCTCGGCCACGACGCGATCACCGAACTGATCGGCCAGTGCCTGCGCACGCGACGCGGTGCGGTTGATGACATGGATGCGGCCGATGCCACGCTCGAGCAGGCCGAACACGACGGCGCGCGCCGAGCCGCCGGAGCCCAGCACGAGGGCCTCGTCGGTGCGGTCCCAGCCTGGGGCGGACGCATCGAGGTTGCCGATGAAGCCTTCGACGTCTGTGTTGGTCGCGCGCAGAATTCCGTTCTCGTACCACAGGGTGTTGGCGGCGCCGACCGCTCGGGCCCGCGCGTCCGGCTCGGTCAGTTCGAGCACCCGCTCCTTGTGCGGAATAGTGACGTTGGCGCCGATGAAGCCCCGGCTGTGGAGATGGGCGACGAAATCGGCCAGCTCTTCCGGGGGGACCGCCTCGATGGTGTAGCCGCCGGCGATGCCGAGTTCGTGCAGCCAATGGTGATGGATCAGCGGCGAGCGCGAATGCGCGGCAGGCCAGCCGATCAGGCACGCGGCGGGGAGTTTGGCAGCACGGGTCATGGCCGTGACATCGGACAAGCCCCGCTTGGAGTCAATGCTCTCGCCCCGGCAAGCACTACGGCCCGCCAAGGCCGGGCGGATCAGCTCGCCGCCAGCCCGTCGGCGATCTCCTCGCGCGGTGTCTCCTTGCCCTTGATGTCGGCCACCGCGCGCTCGATCGTCTCGCGATAGCGCACCAGAGGCGGCCGCACGCCATGGGTCAGCAACGCCCGGCGCACCGTGGGCGAAGCGCCCGTGATGAACAGGCGGATGCCCTGGCGCTTCGCCTTCGCCGCGACCCGGCTCATGGCGTTGGCCGCGGTCGAATCCAGGAACGGCACGGCGGCGAAATCGACCACGAAGGCCTTGCGGCGGTCGGCGATGGAATCGAGCACGGTGCCGACGGTCGAGGCGGCGCCGAAGAAGAACGCGCCGGTGATGCGATAGACCAGCACGTCCTTGTCGGCGCTGAGCTTGGAATTGTACGGCACCCGCGCGCCGTCCTCGAAGTCGGCGCGGTCCTCGGCCACGAGCGGCGAGCCGTCCTCGACGCCGGTCATCTGCGCCATGCGGTTGATGAACAGCACCGCGCCGAGCGCGAAGCCGACCAGGATGCCCTCGGTGAGGTCGCGGAAGATCGTGAGCCCGAAGGTCGCGAGCAGCACGGTGGCGTCGCCCCAGGACGAGCGGACCAGGGTGGCGAACTCGTGCTTCTCGGCCATGTTCCAGGCGACGACGACGAGCACAGCGGCCAGCGCAGACAGCGGGATGTAGCTCGCCAGCGGGGCTGCGATCAGCATGAACACCAGCAGGAACACCGAATGCAGCATGCCCGACACAGGCCCGCGCGCGCCGGCGCGAACGTTGGTGGCGGTACGGGCGATGGTGCCGGTAACGCAGATGCCGCCGAACAGCGCCGAGCCGACATTGGCGAAGCCCTGGGCCACCAGCTCGCAATTCGAGCGATGGCGGCGGCCGGTCATGCCGTCGGCGACCACCGCCGAGAGCAGCGATTCGATCGCCCCGAGCAGCGCGAAGGCAATGGCGTCGGGAAACACCGCCTGGATCTTGGCCAGCGAGAACGGCGGCAGCGAGGGCGCCGGCAGCTCGCGCGGAATGCCGCCGAACTTGGTGCCGATGGTCTCGACCGGCAGCTGTAGTGCATAAGTGAAGGCTGCCGCAACCACGACCGCGATGAGGATGCCGGGCCAGGTCGGCCGCAGGCGCTTGAGCCCGACGATGATCACGATCGACAGCGCGGCCAGCGCGACCGCGGCCATGTTCGTCGTCGGCGCGCCATGCGCGAGCGCGACCAGCTTCGGGATCAGCTCGCCAGGCTCCTTGGCTGTCAACGTAATGCCGAACAGATCCTTCAGCTGGCTGGCAAAGATGATGACGGCGATGCCGGCGGTGAAGCCGACCGTGACCGGATAGGGAATGAACTTGATGTAGGTGCCGAGCCGCAGATAGCCGGCGATGACCAGCATCACGCCGGACATCATCGTGGCCAGCAGCAGCCCGTCGAGGCCCTGCCGGTCGACCGTGGCGGCGACCAGCACGATGAAGGCGCCGGCCGGGCCGCCGATCTGGAAGCGGCTGCCGCCGAGCAGGGAGACAAGGAAACCGCCGACCACGGCGGTGTAGAGGCCGCGACCGGGCGACACGCCGGAAGCGATGGCGATCGCCATCGACAGCGGCAGCGCGACGATCGCGACCGTCAGACCTGAAACCGCGTCGGCGCGGAAGTCGGCGAGGCCGTAGCCCTCGCGCAGGACCGTCAGAAGTTTCGGGGAATACAGCTCGGTGAAAGTCGGCTCATGCTGTCCGACCCGCCCCCGCGTGCCGTGCTCGCTTGCGATGCTCATGCCCATCACGCTCCCGTCGCATCACCGGGGCTCCCGCCGCCGGGACACGTCTCACACGGAGCGTTCAGCAGCCCCGTGCCGCGCGATGAAGCTAGCTCGCGCCATCGCGCGCAATGTCAGTTTGACGGCCCACGCGGTTGGGCGGCCCGGGGTCCTTCAGGCGAACGCCACGCCCGCCATCCTCGCTGCGGGCATGCTCGCCGATCAGATCCACGCCCGCACGATTGAGCGCATCGACGACCTTGGTCAGCGAGTCCACCACACCGCGGACGTTGCCCGTGGAGGCTTCCATCCGCTGGATCGTCGGCAACGACACGCCGGCCAGCTCGGCCAAGGTTTTCTGATCAATTCCGAGCAGCGCGCGGGCTGCCCGCATCTGGAACGACGTGATCACGATGGCCTCACGTAGCACACACCATAAGTGATGTCTGAGACAAAGACAATGATGTAAAATACATCATCTGAAGTCAATGGCAAGCGTTGCGACAGCGGCCGCCAGGGCTGCCTGCGGGCGCGGGATTGAGTCCGGCGTCAGGCCGGAACCTGTTTGGGAAATTCGAGCCGAACCGTCGTGCCGCGGTCGCTGCTGGTGGTGAGCTTGCCGTGCAGTTGCGCGGCGAGGCCCTCGCAGATCCGCAGGCCCAGGCTGTCGCCCTTGCTCGGATCGACGCCAGGAGCAAGGCCCTTGCCGTCATCGGCGATCGTGAGGACATAACGCGCGTCATCGAGCGGCTTGAGGCTCACCGTGATCGTGCCGGCCTCGTCCGCTCCAAAGGCATGCTTCAGCGCGTTGGTCACGAGTTCGACGACCAGCAGCGACAGCGCGGTCAGGCGTGTCAGATCGAGCTGCGCCGGCGCGAAATCGACGACGCAGGCAACGTCGCGCGCTCCGCTCGACGCCAGCACGTCGTTGCAGATGGTCTGCAGATAGGGACCGATGTCGAGATCCATCCGGCCGGGATCGTGCAGCATGCGGTGGACGCGCGAGATCGTCTCGAGCCTCGACTGGGCCTCGCTGAGGATGGCGCCGGCGCGGGACGGATCGGCGGCGGCCTGCCGCTTCTGCATCATCAACAGCCCGGCAATGAACTGGATGTTGTTGGCGACGCGGTGCTGCAACTCCTGGAACAGAACACGCTGGTTTTCGTAGAGCCGCTCGGACACGGCGCGCTCCTGGCGCAGATGCCGCGCCGCCTCGTGCATCAGATGGATCAGCGTGATGTCGACCGCAACGATGAGCGCGTAGAAGCCAACGGCGAACGCATTCTGATAGCCCGACGCCGGCATGAAGAAGGTCCACGCCAGCGCGCCGCAGAGCGCCGCGCACACCGTGCCGGGCCCGACACCGCAGAAGAAGGTCGTGAGAATGACGGCCGGAAAGAACGTCAGATAGGGAAAGCCGTCCGGCAGCGTATCGACCAAAGCGAGGCGCAGCGCGAAGGCTGCGATCGCAGCACCTATGGCGATCGCATAGCCCAGCAGGGCATGCTGACGGAATCGTTCGGTGGCCTGGGAGGCGCGCAGGTAAAAAGGGGCGGACGAGAGTTTCTGGATCACGGCAAACGGGCTGGGTACGGAGAAACTCTCAAGCCCGCCATCGCCCCGTCCGGCTCGAACGGGCCGAAGGGCGCGGGCGGCAGCCGAGGATCATCGCTCGGCCAATGACGGCATATCAGGTCCGAACGTCGGATGGCGTTATCATAGCACCATGCCGGGAACTCGGTAGGTGCACAAGTGCACATTGCGCCGCAATGCAGGGCGACGCACGCCGCCGGTCCGGAGAGCGCGTCCGTGGCTGCAACGGCAGGCCGGGCCATGAAAGCCCGGCCGCGTGTCATGGATGACGTCTCATGGATGACGTCGCTACGCCGCGTCGCGATGCGAGGCGATGATGTGGTCCGCAGCGCGGCCCGTGACCTCGGCCATATGATCGAAGGTCCGGGTGAAGCTGCCGGCCCCGGCGGTGGCGGAGCGCAGTTCGACGATCAGGTCGCCGATCTCCGCCTCCGGCATCATCGCGCGGACGCAGTCCCAGCCGGGCCAGCCGTCGCGGGTGTCGAACGACAGGATTTGGCCGCGCCGCGCCGACAGGATGGCGTTGATCTTGGCCGTCGCCTCGGTCGGACAGACGATCTCGACGGTGTGGATCGGCTCCAGCAGAACCGGCTGGCACTGCGGCAGCGCCTCGCCGACCCCGACCCGCGCCGCGGTCCGGAACGCGAGATCGGACGAGTCGACGCTGTGATAGGAGCCGTCCGTCAGCGTCACCGCGAGGTCGATCACGGGGAAGCCGAGCGGGCCGCGCGTCAATGCATCGACGACGCCCTCCTCCACCGCCGGGATGTAGTTGCGCGGCACCGCGCCGCCGACCACCTTCTCGGTGAACAGAAAACCCTCGCCGCGCGGCAGCGGCTTGATGTCGAGCACGACGTCGCCGAACTGGCCGTGGCCGCCCGACTGCTTCTTGTGGCGGCCGCGCTGGGTGATCGGCTTGCGGATGGTTTCCTGATAGCCGATCCCAGGCGCATGCGATTTCACATTGACGCCGAAGCGGTCGCGCAGTCGCTCCAAGGCCACGCGCAGATGCATCTCGCCCTGCCCCCACAGCACCGTGTCGTGGGTGCGCGGGTTCTGCACCATGGTCAGCGACGGATCCTCCTCGTGCAGCCGCTGCAGGGCCTGGCCGAGCTTGACGTCGTCCTTGCGGTCGACGGCGGCGATCGAGAGCGCCAGAACGGGCGGGCACGGATCGACCTTCACCAGCGCTTGCGGCGCGGTCTTGCCGGTCGCGATGGTGTCGCCCGTCTTCACCGTGTCGAGCTTGCCGAGCGCGATCGTGTCGCCGGCCTCGGCCGACGCGCGCTTGCTGTCGTAGGCACCGGTCGCGGCGAGAATGCCGGAGACGCGCGCCGCCTCGCCCGAGGCCGCGTGGAGCGTGTCGCCGTCGTCGAGATGGCCGGACAACACGCGCGTCAGCGACAGCTTGCCGCCATGCTGCAGATGCAGCGTCTTGAAGACGTAGCCGAGCGCCTCCTTCGTCTCCTTGACCCCGAGCCGCTTCGCCGTGGCGGCCACGCCGGGCGCCTCGTGGCGCAGCGCCTTCATCAGCCGGAGCACACCGTTCTCGCGCAAGGCCGAGCCGAGCAGCACCGGGCAGATCAACCCGTCGCGCAATTCACGTGCGAGGTCGTCGAACACGGCATCGCGCGGCGGCGGGATGTCCTCCAGCAACTGCTCCATCAGCGCATCGTCGTGATCGGCGAGCTTCTCCAGCATCGAGAAGCGCGCTTCCTTCTCGCGATCGAGATTGCCGCCCTCCAGCGCGATCACCTCGGATGCCTTGTGCTCGCGATAGATGAAGGCGCGCTCCAGCGCGAGATCGACGAAGCCCTCGACCAGTTCGCCGTTCCAGATCGGAATCTGGCGCAGCACCAGCGGCACGCGCGACGCCGGCTGCAGGGTCGCGAGCGTCTCGCGGATGCGCGCATTGGCGCGGTCGATCTTGTTGAGGAACAGGAAGCGCGGAATGCGCAGCTCCTCGAGCTCGCGCAGGATGATCTGCAATTGCGGCAGCTTCTTCTCATCCGCCTCGCACACCACGATCGCGGCATCGACGGCCGGCAGAGCGGCGCGCATGTCGTGCGCGAACTCGATCGAGCCGGGACAGTCGAGGAAAGTGTAGCTGTCGCCCATGAAGCTCGTGGTCACAGCCGTCATCGCGACGCTCATCTTGTGATGACGCGCCTCGGCGCTGGCGTCGCCGACGGCGGTGCCGGCATCGACACTGCCGGCGCGCGGGATCGCTCCCGTCCGCGCCAGGATCGCCTCCAACAGGGTGGTTTTACCGCTTTGGAAAGGGCCCACCAGCGCGATGCACCGTGGACCTCGGGGACTTCTCAGGTCTTGTCCCATTTCGCCGCCTCCTGGTTGTGGAGCTCGGCCCGTGATTGGGTCGGCAAAGCCGAATGCTCTGCCTCGTCTGCCGCTTTGGCAAGCAGGGGTCGCGCGAAAAACGTCGCTGCAGTGCGGAGAACGCAGGGTTCTTCCCGCACAATTGCGGGAAGACCGCTGTTCACGGCAAAGGGAAGATCAACGTCGAATCAACGCTCAATTAACGCCCAGGGCGCAATTCGAGGCTTTGCAGTCCGGCCGAGACGGACAGGCCGACCTGGCCCTGCACGCTGAGCGGCTGCAGCGCGATCGAATTGGCGGAGCCGCCGACCAGCACGTTGCCGCCGACGCCGACGCCCACCGCCGCCGAGCCCTGCGCGCCTGCATAGTCGCCGGAGAGATCGCCCGGCCCGAGCCGCGCGACCGGGGCATAGACGACCCACGCCAGCAGCGATTCCTGCGTGATGCCGAGATCGAGGCCGACCTTGCGGATGGTCGCGACGTAGCGGTCTTCCGGAATGCCGTCGGCGCGCAGCACGCAGCCGAGATGCGTCACCGAGCCAACAATGAAGCCGACGCTGGCGCCGCCGCGACATTCGAGGACGCCGACCCGCACGCGATCTTGCGCATGGGCAGCGCCGGCAAGGCAGAGACCCACGGCGGTGAGCCCGGCGAGGATGGTCGAGCGCATGAATAAACTCCGGCTGAAATGAACGACGTGATGCTGACCCGCCGATGATCGCGGGCGATCACATCTATGCCACAAGGCTTACAGCCGTACCAGAAGCACACGCGTTCATCTGCCTGAACGACTGAAGGGATCGACTCATGCAGCGCTGCTGCGAGGCATTGTCGTCGTGTTCAGCGGTAGTAGCGCGAGAAGTAGGACGAGGGCTGGCTCGGGCTCGGATGCATCGGCAGCAGCGGCACCAGCTCGACCTCGGTGACCCCCGCCGCGAGGTTGATGCCGGTCTGCCCCTGCAGGCTGATCGGCTGCAGCGCCGCGGCGCGGTCGGTGTCGCGCACCAGGAAGCTGCCGCCGAAGCCGACCAGCGCGGCGGCATTGGCGGACACTCCGCCGTAACGGCCGCGCAGCTCGCTGCGGCCGAAATCATTGACGGGCGCATTCACCGCCCACGCCATCCGGGTCTCATCCGTCAGCCCGAGGTCGAGCCCGTAGCGGCGGACTTTTGCGACATAGCGCTCCGGCTGGCGGCCCTGGCTGCGAAACACGCAGCGCAGGCGGGCCTGGGACATCACGAGCTTGCCGGCCGTCTTACGCCCTTCGCATTCGAGCACCCCGGCCCGCATCGGCCGGTTGGCGTGGGCCTGCGCCAACGGCGCAATCGACACAAGCAGAGGAATCGCCAGCACAAGCAGCCGCATCGAACTCAGACCTTACGCAACCCAAACTTACCTCCGGACAAAAGAAAGGCGCCATGTTCAAAACATGGCGCCTTTCGGCCTGGAACTTGGCTTCTGGTGTTTCGAGGCGGCTGTTGCCCGATTACCTCAGATTGCCGCAGAACCGCTGGATGCGCTTGCAGGCGTCCTCGAGGTCCGAGGTCTTGGTCGCGTAGGAGATGCGGAACGCCGGGCCGAGGCCGAAGGCCGAGCCGTGCACCACCGCGACGCCTTCGGTCTCCAGCAGCTCGGTGACGAAACCTTCGTCGTTCTCGATCACCTTTCCGGACGGCGCGGTCTTGCCGATCGTGCCGGCGCAGGACGGATAGACGTAGAACGCGCCCTCGGGGCGCGGGCACTCGATGCCGCTGGCCTGGTTCAGCATCGAGACCACGAGGTCGCGGCGCTCCTTGAACACCTTGTTGTTCGCCGGAATGAAGCTCTGCGGACCGTTCAAGGCCTCCACCGCCGCCCATTGCGCGATCGAGCACGGGTTCGAGGTCGACTGCGACTGGATGGTCGCCATCGCCTTGATCAGCTGCGCCGGACCGCCGGCATAGCCGATGCGCCAGCCGGTCATGCAATAGGCCTTGGAGACGCCGTTCACGGTCAGCGTGCGGTCGTACAGCGACGGCTCGACCTGGGCCGGCGTGGTGAACACGAAGTCGTCATAGACCAGGTGCTCATACATATCGTCGGTCATGATCCAGACATGCGGATGCTTGACCAGCACCTCGGTGAGCGCCTTCAGCTCGGCCTTGGTGTAGGCCGCGCCGGTCGGGTTCGACGGCGAGCACAGGATCAGCCACTTGGTCTTCGGCGTGATCGCCTTCTCCAGCGCCTCCGGCTGCAGCTTGAAGCCATGCGCAGCGGTGCAAACCACCGGCACCGGCTCGCCGCCGGCGAGCGCGACCATCTCCGGATAGCTGACCCAATACGGTGCCGGGATGATCACCTGGTCGCCGGGATTGATGGTCGCCATCAGCGCATTGTACAGCACCTGCTTGCCGCCGACGCCGACGATCACCTGGTTCGGCTTGTAGGTCAGCCCGTTCTCGCGCTGGAACTTGCCGATGATGGCTTCCTTCAGCTCCGGGATGCCGTCGACCGCGGTATACTTGGTCTTGCCGTCCTGGATCGCCTTGATCGCGGCCTGCTTGATGTTGTCGGGCGTGTCGAAATCCGGCTCGCCGGCACCCAGGCCGATCACGTTGCGGCCCGCCGCTTTGAGGACGCGCGCTTTGTCCGTGACCGCGATGGTCGCGGACGGCTTCACACGGTCGAGCGCAGCGGCGAGAAAGGACATCATCAGCTCCTATGCAGGCGTCTTGGATCACGCGTCGTGGATCACCCTTTTCGGGCCACGACCGGTCATGTCAGGGAAACGCCTGCTTTTAAGGCCCGCAGAGCCGCATCGCAAGAAGCTTGGGCACATGGCTCCCAAGAGTTTAGGGAACGTTAAAGCAGCCGGGCTAGCGTGGGCCAACGATTGTCCCATTTTTCAGGCCGAAATGACCACACTCGCGTGCGCCCTGCGATCCGGCGACTGGCTGACGGCCGCACGGATCAAATCCTACAGCTGGATCCTGCTCGCGGTCACGATGGCGGCGATCGCCGGCTGGATCGCGCTGTCCGATGGACTGATCGACCGCAACGGCAAGCCGATCGGCACCGATTTTTCCAATGTCTATGCGGCAGGCGTGCTGACCCTTCAGGGCCAGGCGCCCGATGCCTATGACCCGCCGCTGCAGCACGCGATGGAGAAGGCCGTGTTCGACGGCCGCGACGTGCCGTTCTTCGGCTGGCACTACCCGCCGTTCTTCTTCGCGATCGCTGCCATCACCGCGCTGCTGCCCTATGCCGGCGGGCTGGCGCTGTGGGTCGTCTCCAGCCTGATCGCCTATCTCGCCGTGATGCGCGCGATCCTGCCGCGACCTGAGACGCTCTTGGTCGCGGCCGCGTTTCCCGCGGTGTTCGTCAACATCGGTCATGGCCAGAATGCGTTCTTCACCGCGGCCCTGCTCGGCGGCGCGCTGCTTTCGATGGAACGCGGCCGGCCCTGGGTGGCCGGCGTGCTGATCGGCCTGCTGGCCTACAAGCCGCAATTCGGTGTCCTCATTCCCGTCGCGCTGATCGCCGGCGCTCGCTGGCCCACCATCGCGGCGGCAGCCGCGACCGTGGCCGCGCTGGTCCTCATCAGCTTCGCCGCGCTCGGCCAGGACGTCTGGCATGCCTTCTTCCAATCGATGACGTTCACGCAGAACGTCGTGCTCGAGCAAGGCGGCACCGGCTGGGAGAAAATCCAGTCGGTGTTCTCGGCCGCGCGCCATTGGGGCGCCGATGTCAAATCCGCCTATGCGCTGCAGACCTTGCTGGCGCTGTCGCTCGCAACAGGTCTCGCCTGGCTGTGGCACAGCGAGGCGGCGTTCGACCTCAAGGCCTCGGCGCTCGCCAGCGCGAGTCTGCTGGCCACGCCCTACGTTCTGGACTACGACCTCGTCGTGATCGCGGTCGCGATCATCTTCTTCGTCCGCCACGGCCTCGCCCATGGCTTCCGCGACTACGAGCTCAGCGTGCTCGCTTCTGCCTGGATCGTCCCGCTGCTGTCGCGAAGCGTGGCGGGCGCGACGACGATCCCGCTTGGCCTGCTCGTGCTGATCGCATTGTTCGCGCTGACGCTGCGCCGCGCGCTCACCGATCGCACCATCGAGATCGAGGCACACGCACGCATCGCACAAGCGTGATCTCTACAGTTTGATTCTCTTGAAAAGTTGTTGCTCGCGCGTGCAGTGCAGTAGCGCTTTTCGACTTTTTCCATGTCTCGGGTCTTGCAGCCCGCGCCCATCGGCATCATTGTCTGGCCGCATTGCGGGACGATTGGGCGTCCGAATGCGTGATTTCACGACACGATGATTCCTCGAACTCGACAATGGCCGGATGTACAAGCTCTATTCGATGCAGCGGTCGGGCAACAGCTACAAGGTTCGCCTTGCGCTGGCGCTGCTGAACGCACCCTATCAGGCAATCGAGATCGACATCCTGCGTGGTGAAAGCCGCACACCGGACTTCCTCGCCAAGAATCCGAGCGGCCAGGTGCCGCTGTTGGAAGTCGGTGAGGACCGTTACATCGCCGAGTCCAACGCGATCCTCTGGTATGTCGCCGGCGGCACGCCGCTGGTGCCGGAATCCCGCATCGAGCGCGCCGAGGCGCTGCAATGGATGTTCTTCGAGCAGCATGCGCTGGAGCCGAACATCGGCGCCGCCTACTTCTGGCTGCTGCTGGTGAAGGGCGGACGCGACCTGCAGACCCACGCGCTGGAGGACTGGATGGAGCGCGGCTACGCGGCGCTGCAGGTCATGGAGAATCATCTCAAGAGCAACGACTACTTCGCGGCGAAACAACTGACGGTCGCCGACATCGCGCTCTATGGCTACACGCATGTCGCCGATCGCTGCGACTTCGACCTGTCGACCTTTCCCAGGATTCGCAGCTGGCTCCGCCGCGTCGAGCAGTCGCCCGGCTTCGTCGCGATGGACTGGCAGCCGGCGCTGATCGATTCCGCCGGAATCGCCGCCGACTACGGCTGAACAGGTTCCGTAAGACTACCGACCGCCCGTAGAACAGCGGGGAAAATACGCGTTTTGGCGGGAACAGATACCGCCAGCACCATCTTTTTGCCGCCTTTGGGCGTTGACCGCCGCATTCCTGCCCACCGTAACCTTAGAATTTACCTCTGCGAGTGATTCGCTCGCGGATGTAGGGGTAAGGGATTCGTCGTATGTCCCGGTGGCGTCGAGCTTCCGTTCCGAGGTTCAGTTGGGTCCGCGGCCAGGCATCGCCGCAGCGATCGGAACATCATCAAGACCTGAGCACCACGGTCAGTGGCTTCCACGACAACGCGACGCTGACCCTTTCGCCCGGCCTCACCACCACCGTCGCCGTGGTCATCGCCGCCAGCACGATCTCACTGAGCTTCACACTCACCGTGCTGTCGGTTCGCGCCGTCTTGTCGTTGCTCGCTTAGCAGGAAGCCATTTTGACAACCCTTCGCGGTTTTCGCGACAACAGGCGATGATTGTCTCGCACTCCAAATGGCGATGAAATCAACGGTCGTAATCGTTGCCGTGACTCTGGCCCTCGCAATCCTGCTGGCGGCGTCACTGCTGATCATCATCGAACGGCGCGGCGAGCTTTCGCTGTCGCCGAGGACCGCAGAGGGCGAGGCGGCTCTGGTTGAATTGGCAAGGCCGCCGGCCTCAGACCCGTCGCTGCCAGTCCCCGATTGATCGAAGGCGCGGCTGCGCTTATCGAGAACGTATCGGTCTCGAACAGCGGGCACTCCTTCATGCAAGACGCTCAGGAAAGAACTCTCACGGTCCGCGCGATCGAGCGCGACGACTATGAGCGCTGGCGGCCACTCTGGGACGGCTACAACGCATTCTACGGCCGGTCAGGTCCGACGGCGCTCCCGCTCGAGATCACCGCGACGACCTGGACACGGTTTTTCGATTCTGCCGAGCCGGTGCATGCCCTGGTCGCGGAGAGCGACGGCGCGCTGATCGGCCTCGCGCATTATCTGTATCACCGCGCCACCACCTCGATCGTGCCGCTCTGCTATCTCAACGATCTCTTCACCAGCGAGGCCGCACGCGGCAAGGGCGTTGGTCGCGCCCTGATCGAAGCTGTCTATGCTGAGGCACGCCAGGCCGGCGCGACCCGGGTCTATTGGCAGACCCACGAAACGAATACGACAGCGCAGGCGCTGTACGACAAGATTGCCGAGCGCTCCGGGTTCATCGTCTACCGCAAGACGCTCTGACGCCAGCCCTCCTCACGCCACCGGACCTGTCACGTGACTGTCATGGCTCGGACCTAGGCTTTCGCCAACGCCTGATCATTCCCCGTCACCGGTCACGCGTTTCAGCGGTCCCCGTCAGTCGCCGTCTCTGACCGGGGCCGCTTTTTTTATCTCCCGTTCTGGATCGTCGATGCGGGTCTCACGCCACGTTCGTCGTCGCATCCAACCGGGCTGACGGCACCGGCTCAGGCGGCTTGTTCTGCGCGGCTTCAACGCACATTCTGACGGCCTCGCCCATGCTGGTTGCCACCCGATCCGCCTTGGTCGCGTCCTGCAGCGCCTTTGCTGCTCCCTGGTCCAGATCCGCCGCGCAGCACAGCAGCATCACGCTGGCCCGGGGCATACGCCGCTTCAAGCGGCGAACGCCGTAGCGCATATGGGCCACGCCGGGATGGCCGAGATAAACCAGGCACGCGATCGCAACGCCGGCCGGCTCCAGCTTGATGACGTTGACGGTCGAAAGCGCCTCCGCGCCTGAGACTTTCGCGCCCAATCCGTGCGCTGAAAACAGCTGCGCGAGAAGCACCGCGGCCGCTTCATCGATCGGCGTTCGACCGGCCATGCACAGGAGCGGCTGCTCGCTTCTCCACCCCTCCGCAAGCTCCTCCTTGCTGAGAACGGGGATGGTGTCGATCGCCTCGCTGCGCGCGGCGTCGTCGATGGCTGATGCCGCTTCCGGATCCGTGGTCGTCTCGCCTGCCGCGGCCGGGCCCTCATACTGATCGGACAGATCGTCCGTCAGCTCGGTGACGGCATCGCGGATCGTTGCAAGGCGATCGTAAGCGAGCGCCCCTCGCTCGGCGTCGGCCTGGGCCAGTTGAAGCCCTTTCACCGCGACCTCATCGCAATAGGCGATCAGCGAGCGCTCCTTGAGAAACTCTTCCGCCTTTTCGGCCGCCTCCGTCGGATCGCTCGCGAGCATGCGCTGGTAGAAGATCTCCGGAGGCGAGAGCGCAGGTCGATCGCCGAACATGACGTCGAGGAACTCGAGGCTTTCCACGTGACGCCCGATGACGACGAGACAGACCGTCAATGGTGTGGCGAGCACCAGTCCGATCGGCCCCCACAGCGCGGTCCAGAACGCCGCGGACACCACGACGGCCACGGGAGACAGGCCCGTGCTGCGCCCGTAGACCATCGGCTCGATGACGTGGCCGAGCACCGGTTCGACCACGACAAACAGCGCCAGCGTCCAGATCAGCATCGTCCAGCCAGGGTCCACCGCGGCGGCCAGGGCCAGCGGAAACGCCGCGCCGATGACGGCGCCGATATAGGGTACGAACCGTAGCGCCGCGGCGAGGATGCCCCAGAGAATGGCGCTGGGAATGCCGATGATCCACAAGCCGACGCCGATCACCACGCCGAAGCCGCCATTGAGGGCGAGTTGCGTGAGGAACAGCCGGCTCAGCCTGTAAGCCGCGTCATCGAGGGCCGCCGTGGTGCGTTGCAGGTCGGATGAGCCGGCGAGGCGAATGAGCCGATTTCTCAGGTCTTCTCGTTGCAGCAGAATGAAGATCACGAAGATGACGATGATGCCTGTCGTCGCCAGCGGATGAATCAGCGGCGAGATCAGCGTCCGAAGGCTGTCGAGCGCGCCGGGATCAGGCTGCCGGACCTCGACCGGAATGGGGGCCACGGGCCCTGACGGCGTCGTCCGACGACCACTCGGGACCGGAGTTGCCTCCGGCTCCTTCGGCCTGTCGAGCTCCTTGCCCAGATCCTTGAGCATGTCCGAGGCACGCTCCAGCGTCCCCCGCCCGGCTTTGGTGTCGCGGAACGACTGGATCTTCTCGCTCATCGTGGACTGATACTTCGGCAACTCGCTGGCGAGCTGCGCGAGCTGAGTGGCGAGCAGGCTGCCCAGCGCAAAGATCGCGACGAATGCAAAGAAGACCACGGTGACGACAGCCAGTCCGCGCGGAGCCCGAAGCCGCTGCAACTGTGTCACCACTGGCGCCAGGACGAAGCTGAGCAGGATGGCAAGCGCGATTGGGACCAGAATGTCCCGGCCAAAATACAGCAGCGCGATGATGATGACCGCGAAGATCGCGACCGCCAGGGCATTGATGAGCCCGAGAACATCCTCGGTGCTGCGGGCCTTGAGCGGCTGTCGGCTGATCATCAATCTCTCTTTCCGAGCGAGGAACCGCTGCGCGCACGACCGTCGGGGCCTTGGCTCGATGAACCCACGAACTTGAAAGCGCGGTCCCCAGCTTCGGTTCGCCCGCATCCCGACACGCAATAACGAGGCCGTGAGCGTCCAGTTCCCCGGCTGCGCCTTTCGTCGCATGGACGCGAGCAGCGGCGTCGAGGCCTCGCCTCAACAGCCTAGGTGTCTTTTGTGATTACAGACGCTTCGCTGACGAGATAGCCGCCCCGCACGCGCTGCGCCCCCTCTCCCCGTCCTTCACGGGGAGAGGGTTGGGGTGAGGGGCAGCCGCACGGGAAGTGTTGCCTTGATCAGGGTACAGGATGGCTTCGGCGGCAACTAAGATCAGCGCATAGTAACGCGCGAGGCCAATGGACCTACCAGCCGGCTCGAGATGTGTCGTTCGTCTCGAAGAACTTGCAACGCTGAACATCTCAACGCTGCAACCGATATCCGACGTGCCTAAATGATCACCGCCCGTGCGGCTGCCCCTCCCCCCAGCCCTCTCCCCGTAAGAACGGGGAGAGGGAGCACACCGCCTCTGGCGGCAGCAGCGTGGCTTAAGAAACGCGAACTACTTCTTCCCGCCCACCGTCTGCTTCACCTCGAAACCCTCGAACTGCGGCGGGCCGAGATAGAGCGGCTTGTTGTCGCCGGCGCCCTTGTGGGCCATGCGGAAGGCTTCGGACTTGGTCCAGTCCTCGAAAGCCGTCTTCGATGCCCAGATCGTGTGCGAGGCGTAGAGCGTGTGATCCTCGGCTTCGGGCCCCTTCAGCAGATGAAACTCGACGAAGCCGGGGACCTTGTCGAGATGGCTGTCGCGCGACAGCCAGACCTGCTCGAAGGCCGCTTCCGAGCCCTTGGCGACGCGAAACCGATTCATGGCGATGAACATGGTGATCTCCTGGATGATATGCCGCTGCATCCAGGCATAGCAGACTTCACGCCGCCATGCGCCTGCGGTCATCGCCGCCGCTGCGGCGATGTTTTGAGCAATCGAACGAAACGCCGCGCGATCCTCAGGCCAGGAGACCCTTGAGCGGCCTCACGGCCGCGCTCTCCGGAAACACGGTCTCGCCGAGCGCGCGCTCGCTCAATCCGAGGTGATCGGCCAGCACGCCCTTGAACACGCCGCGCAGATCCGTGGTCGGCGCGAGGTCACGCCCCTGATAGAGGCTCGCCATCTTCAACGTCGGCCAATCGGCGATGACGCGTCCGCCCTTCACCGCGCCGCCCGCAAGCAGGGCGATCGTGCCGGTGCCGTGATCGGTGCCTTGCGTGCCGTTGATCCTGGCCGTGCGACCGAACTCGGTCGCCACCACGACCACCGTGTCGCGCCAGCGCGGGCCGAATCCGCTCTCGAACTCCGCGAGCGCGCCGTCGAGCCCCGACAGCAATTGCGCGAGCCGCCCGACCGCGCCGCCCTCATTGGCATGCGTATCCCAGCCATCGAACGCCAGCGCCGCGACACGCGGGCCCTCGTCGGCGGCCATCAGCTTGGCTGCGCCGCGCGCGACCTGGCGCATGGCTGCAATCTGGTTGCCGCCGGCTTTCGGCTTCATGTCGTCGCCGAACGCGACCTTCTCCAGCTTCAGTCCTTGCGAAAGCGCCGCGGCCAAGGCGGGATCGCGTTGGCTGTAGAGATCGACGAGCCGCATCGCCGTGTCGTCATCCGCCTGCGGCAACGTCACCGGCGCCCAGCCGACGATCGCCGCGCCGCCGCGCAGCACCAGCGGCGCGGTCGGTCCGACGGCGAGCGCACCGGCAACACGGGACCCACGCGGCAGGATTTCGAGGGCGCGATTGAGCCAGCCGGATTGCACGCGGCCCGGCCCCGCAAAGCCGCTTTCAAGCACGTCCTGGCCGTCGAAATGCGAGCGCTCGCGATATGGCGTGGCGACCGCATGGATCACCGCGGCCTGCCTGGCGCGATACATGCGCGCGAATTCCGGCATCGACGGATGCAGCGCGAAGAACGAATCCAGCGGCAATGCCGGATGCGCGCCGTCCGTCGCGAGCGCAATCGCACCATGCAGGCCGGTGTAGTCGGGATCACCGATCGGCGCGACGGTGGCGAGCCCATCGAGCGCGCCGCGCAGGATGACGACGATCAGGCGCGGATCGCGCTGGTCGGCGGCACGGGCAAATTTCGGCAGGTAGCCCCAGGCGGCAAAGGATGCGCCCGCCAGCAGCAGATGGCGGCGCGACGGCAGCAGCGAGATCGTGGCCTGATCCATCGTCATCTCCTCTGGAATTCCGGCGACATCAACAGCAGCGCCAGCGCCTGCTGACGGGTCTCGGCGCGCTCGATCGTCTGCCGCGTCTCGGATGACGCGGCGCCGGCCGCCACGAGGTCGAGCAGATCGCGCGGATCGAGATTGTTGCCGAGGCGCGCGCCGAGTTGCGCAGAAATGTCGAGCCGCAGCTTCATGCCCTCCGGCGCCGCCCACATCGCATTGGTATCGGCAAATCCGTTCGGACCGGCCGGCGCCCAGAGCGGCTGGCCCAAGGTGTTCAGCGCATTGAGATAGAAGCCGGGGTCCTCCGGGACGCGCGCCAGCAGGCGGCCGCCGGCAACCAGGAACTCATACGGCGAGCGGATCTTGGTCAGCGGCGCCGACCAGGCCTCGTCGGAATCCAGCAGCGCCAGCGTCACCGCCCTGAGATCACCCTCGCTGGTCTTGAACGTTGTTTCGAGCTTGGCGACGAGCGCGGGCGGCGGATCGTCGGCGACGAAATGCCGGGCCAGCTTGGTGGCGATGAACTTCGCCGTCGACGGATGGCGCGCGATATCGGCGAGCGCCGCCTCGCCCTGCGCGAGACCGTTGTCCTGATAGACCTTGCCCAGCAGGGTCTGCGGTCCCGGCTGATGCGCGTTCGCATTGAACAAAAAGCTGCCGGGCGCGCCGTTGCGGGCATTGCGGCCGGCGAAGCTCCAGCCGGTGATGATGCGGGCCAGCGAGGTCACGTCGTCCTGCGTGTAGCCGCCGCCGACGCCGAGCGTATGCAGCTCCATGATCTCGCGCGCGAGATTCTCGTTGAGGCCGCGCTTGCGGTTCTGGCCGGCGCGCGAGTCCGGGCCGAGCGATTCCTGATTGTCGAGGAAGAACAGCATCGCCGGGTGCTGCTCGACCGCCTTGAGCATGTCGGCGAAGCGCCCGAGCACATGCGGCCGGATCGCCTCGCGCTCGAACGCGCCGGCCCACATGCGCGCCAGTTCGCCCTTCGCGGCCGAGATGCAGAAATGGTTCGACCAGAACGCCACCAGGCGCTCGGTGATGCCGCAATCCGCGAGGATCGCGCGCTGCAGCCGCGCCAGCGCCTCGGCGCGGAACGTCTTCTGGACGACGTTGGGCGGTTGCTGCGGTTGCGCCGGCTTCGCCTGGGCCGGATCTGCCGCAGCAGGCGCCATGCTGGCGCCTGTGGCCGGTGCAGCGGAGGCTGGGGCGGCCATCGGCGCGTCGGCGCGGTTCATGGACAGGCCCCGCGTCTGGCCGGGCTGATCCATCGACGGCGTTTCGGCGGCCGATTTCGCGACTGCCTCGCGCGCCCGCTTGACCTCCTCCTGATAGGCGAAGACCGTGTCGGCGAGCGCCGGCGTCGGCTGCAGGCCGGGCACTTCGAGCAACGCGCCGGTGGGACGGCTGAGCTCGGCCTTGACATAGCCGCGCGGATCCGAGGCGGCACTGACGAGATCGCCCGAGGCGCCGCCGCGGGCGCCGAAACCGAAACGGTTCAACGCGACCAGGGCGGCCTTCGCATCACGCGCCATGTCTCATCCTCATCAGCAGACCGCTTCATCAGCAGGTCGCGCGAGCGCAGGAGCCCGCACAGCTTTGTTGCCGCTACCGTCGAGGGCGATGGCGCGGCCGATTGTCACGGACTATACTTGCCGCGACAGATGAACCGGACATGAAAAGGACGCGCCGCGCGTGGTTCCGAACGTGACAAATCGTTTAGCAAACGTTACCGCGCGGAAGCTCGTGTGCGAGTCCTGCGGCACGACATTCACCTGCGATCCCCACGGGTCCTGCTGGTGCTTCGACGAGAGCGTCCGCCTGCCGCTGCCGAAGGATGGGCAGAGCGCCTTCAAGGACTGCCTGTGCGCCGATTGCCTGAAGCGGCTGGCCAAGGCGGAACTGGGCTCATGACGCGCTGGAACGTCGATGCCGTCCTGCTCGACATGGACGGCACCCTGCTCGATACCGAGAAGGTGTATCTGGAAGCCTCGATCGCGGCCTTCAATTCGCTCGGCCATGTCGAGGGTGTGACCGAGCTCTGTCATGCCATGATCGGCATTCCTGGGCCCGACAATGAGCGCACCTTGCGCAACCATTTCGGCGACGATTTCCCCCTCGATGAGGTCAACCGGCTGTTCGCCGCCAAGACCGCCGAGATCCTGCAGGCGGGGATGCCGCTGAAGCCCGGCGTGATCGACCTGCTCGCCGCGATCGAGGCCGCCGGTCTGCCCAAGGCCATCGTCACCTCGTCCTCGCGCAGCACGGCGGCGGATCATCTTCGGCTCGCCGGAATCCATCATCGCTTCGACGCGATCCTGACGCGCGACGATGTCACCCGCGCCAAGCCGCATCCCGATCTCTATCTGTTGGCCGCCGAACGGTTGGGCACGCGTGCGCACGCCTGCATCGCGATCGAGGATTCCAATCCCGGCGTGGCCGCGGCGCACGCCGCCGGCGCGATCACGCTGATGGTGCCCGACATCGTGCCACCGACCGAGCAGTCGCGCGCGAAATGCGCGGCCGTGTTGCCGGACCTCGACGCGACCATCGCACTGCTCGCCGAACGTTCGGTGCTGTCCGTCAGGACCTGAAGCGACGGCGTTCATCAGCCATTGTCTTCAAAAGCCGCCGAAGACGGTCACCTTCTCTTCACGTCGATGCACGCATCGCGCGGCGCTGGTGGATGAATTAACCCGCATGGACTACCTTAGCGGCGTTCGTGGATGGGTCGTTTCATGTTGCGATTTATTGGCGCCGTGGGCGCGGCATTCGTGTTGGCATTCGGTGGTGTGAGCTGGGCCGTCAGGGGCTTTCCGTTGCCGGGCGCCTCGACCTGGTCGGGCCCGATCGAAACCGTGTCGAACCTTGCTGGTGGCTCCCAGACAGTGGCCGTGGTGGCACCGCTGTCCGCGACGGTGGACATGCAGTTCGGCGATGCCAGGTCCAAGGAGAAGTTCGAACGCAAGGCTTGGCTCGCCGAGCACACGTCGCAGAGCGACAAGAACCCCAAGCTCGACGCGTTGCGGATGGACGCGCTGCAGGCCGCGACCGCCTACAAGCTGTCGCCCTGCGACAAGACCCAGAAGCAGAATCTCGTCGACGCGGTCTCGGCCTATACGCGCGCCTACGTCGCCAAGCTGGATTGCAAGCGCAATTTCCTCGGCGCAAAGATCTGTACTGAGAAATCAAGGGAGGAAGCCGCTGCCAGCGTCGGCACCCCGCTGGACCAGCGTGTGCGGGAGGCGTTGCACGAGGCCTTCGACGAGAAGGGTGTCACCAAGGCGGACTTCCCGGCCGACATCCGCGAGGACGTCCCGATGTTTGCCGGGCCAGGTCTCTGGTCGGATGAATCATCGGTCTGCCGCATCCGGCAGGCGCAGCGCGACCGGCGCTAGCAAGCGGGCGCTGCCATGCAACGGCTCATCTTCATCATCGCCGCCATCGTCGTCTGGCAGGTCGCCGGACACATCTTCCTGAAGCCGGCGCCGCCGCAAGCGAGGGTGTTTCCGCCGGTGAGCGGCGCGGAGTTCGAGGACCACGAGAAGTACACAAGGGATGCGCGGGAGTCGCAGCGGCAGGATGCGCTGAAGGCGCTCGACCGCGCCTGGAGCGATCGCTGCGGCGACAAGCGCAAGGACTTCATCAGCGGCCTCGGCCACTACTACTATCACCGCCAGAACCAGAACGAGCGCTATCCCGAGATCTATGGCCCGGCCGGCGCGACCTATATCGCCGGCGTCTGGACCACGGCCGAGGATCGCCGCATCGAGCGCCTCACCCAGGAAGCCTACGCCGCCGGCTACATCAAGCCGTCCGATTTCGACTCCATGGCCAGCCAGGTGGTGGCGACGGTCGTGCGCGGCGAGCAGATCAGGGGCCGCGGCTGCGGCGGCTGAGCGTCCTGCGCGGCAGCGCCGCCGCGACCAGCGCCCGCGCCGCCTCGCCCGCGGTTTCCATGTAGCTGGCATCACGGTGCAGCAGCACGACGGCAAACGCGCCGTCGAGCAGCAGCAGCATCTGCCGCGCCAGTTCGCTCGCGCCGGCAATGCCCGCCTCGGCAAACGTGGCCTGCAGCCAGGCTTCGAACTTCTTCTTGTGCGCGGCGCCGATCTTGATCGCGGGATGGCCGGGCAGATTGGCGAGCTCGGCGGTGGTGCGCAGGAAGCCGCAGCCGCGCCATTTCGGATGCCGAGCGGACTCCGCGAGATGGCTGAAGATCGCCGCGACCTTGTCCGGCAGTGCGCCACCTGCCTCGTCGAACCAGCGCTTGAACAGCGCGAGGTTCGGCTGGTCGCGCGCGGCGAGATAGGCGGCGACGAGGTCGTCCTTGCTGCGGAAATGGTAGTACAGCGTCTTCTTGGTGATCCCGGCCGTCTCGGCCACGGCATCGACGCTGACGGCGCGGATGCCCTCGGCATAGAACAGCTTGCTCGCCGCCGCGACAATGCGCGCCCGGGTCGGATCGGAAGAACGGGCCATGCAGCGCTCCGTCAATGTATACTGACCAGTGAATATATCTTGCGCGGCGCCACGCCTAGTCTCTGCGGCATTCTTACAGTCCGCGAGGCGCCGTCATGACCGAGCCTGTCCTGTTTCACGTTGCCGACCGTATCGCCCTGCTCACGCTCAACCGTCCGGACAAGCTCAATGCGTTGAGCTACGCCTTGATCGACGCGCTGATGGCCGCTCTCGACCGGATCGAAACCGATCCCGCCGTCCGGGCCGTGATCCTCACCGGCGCGGGCGACCGCGCCTTCTCGGCCGGCGCCGATATCGACGAGTTCAGCACAAACGTCGCCGACGGGCGCGCCGCCGCGCTGCGCGACTTCGTGCGCCGCGGCCAGGCGATGACCGCGCGTCTGGAAGCGTTCTCAAAACCGGTCATCGCCGCGGTGAACGGCCTCGCCTTCGGCGGCGGCTGCGAGATCACGGAAGCCGTGCATCTGGCGGTCGCCAGCGACCGCGCGAGCTTCGCCAAGCCGGAGATCCGGCTCGGCATGCCGCCGACCTTCGGCGGCTCGCAGCGGCTGCCGCGGCTGGTCGGGCGCAAGCGCGGCCTCGAACTGCTGCTCACCGGCGATCCGTTCCCGGCACAGCGCGCGCTCCAGATCGGCCTGGTCAACGCGGTCGTGCCGCATGCTGAGCTGCTGCCGGCGGCTCGCGCGCTCGCCCAACGCATCATCCGCCACGGCCCGGACGCCGTCGCGGCCGTGATCACAGCGGCGACGCGCGGCCTCAACATGGCGATCGGCGAAGGCCTGCAGGTCGAAGCCGAGCAGTTCGCGGCGCTGGTCGGCAGCCGCGACCTCGACGCAGGCCTGGCGGCCTGGCGCGAACGCCGGCCGCCACGCGTCTCCGGCTAGACGGCAAATCCCGGCGACTTCCGCGCCAGTCCGTCGAAGGCATCGAGCAGCCGCTCGCGCCAGGCATAGACGCTGTCGGTCTCCTCCAGCAGCTTGAACGGGCTGACCACGCGCGCCCATTGGAAGCCGCCGAACACGATGTAGTCGGCATAATCAGGCGCATGGCCGCCGATGAAGGGCTGCGCCTTTAAGGTCTGGCGCAGCGGCTCCAGCGATTTGCGGAAGCCGATCACCGCCTGGTCGCGCGGCGCCATGACCTCTTCCAGCCGCTTGCCGAACCGCGCCTCGCGCGAGGTGCGGAAATAGGCGGCGTCCTCTGGCGCCAGGTTCTTCGGGATGTCGGCGATGATCAGCGGGAAGATGCCGCCGACGATTGCGATGTCGCCCCACGCATTCATGAAGCGCGCCATCGCGTGGCCGCCGGCGCCGCCGAACAGCGACGGACGATCGGGATAAGTGTCTTCGAGATAGCCGGCGATCACCCAGGAATCGACGATCGTGCGGTCGCCGTCGAGCAGCACCGGCACCTTCTCGGAGCCATGCGGCGCAAGCGCGCTCTTCTCGGTGAAGCGCCACGGGATCGTCTCCGCGCTCAGCCTCTTGTGCGCCAGCGCCATGCGGGTCCGCCAGCAGAACGGGCTGAACGGGCGGCCGGCATCGGTGCCCACGAGTTCGAACAGCTTCAGTGACATGCTTCGATCCCCTCTTCCTGCGAGGAGATCGTTCTAGCTCACGACTCGGCCATTGTCGCGCAGCAGCTGCGCGCCGGCCTCGGTGACGGCGATGACGCCGCCGCCCGCGGCCGGCCTGCGCGCGACATAGCCGGCGTCAGCGGCATCCTCCCAGATCGTCAGGCGCGGACAGCTCGTCCGCCACGTCTCGACCACCTCCGCATGGCTGCGCGGCTTCAGCGCGATCCACTCGACGAAATCGAGCACCAGGGCGTCGGCTGATCCGGTCATCGCTCACCTCATTCGGCTGCAACGGAGCTCTGCGCAACCAGCAGCAGCCAGCCGCCATAGAGGATGTAGTAGCTCGCCACCGCCGTGATGATGCGGTTGGCCCAGACCCGGAACTGCTGCTCGCTCATCGCCTCCAGGATGCGCCGCGCCAAGGTCGTGCCGAGCATCGACGCCGCGATCGCCACGACCGCGAGCACCGGATCGAGCTGCGCCGCTTGGTCGATGATCCCGCCGAAATAGATCAGCTTGGTGAGGTGGCTCGCGACCTGGCAGGTCGCCTTGGTGGCGACGATCGATTTGCGATCGAAGCGCGCGCCGAGGAAGAACGTGTCGAGCAGCGGGCCGGAGACGCCGGTCATCAGCATCAGCCCCATGCAGATCATGCCGTAGACCGCGCCCTGCCAGACGCTCTCCGGATCGGGCTTGAGCGAGGCCGGCATCAGCCGCGCCAGGAACGGCGTGACGCCGAGCAGCAGCAGCGCGACCGGCTTGTCCGGCACGTAGCGCACCAGCGCCCACAGCCCGAGCGCCAGCGCGCAGCCGATGAGATAGACCGCGACCGGCCGCCAGCGGATGTGCCGCCGCCACAGCACCGCGCGCCAGCCGTTGGAGGCCATCTGCGTCACCGCGTGCAGCACCATCGCCGCCGGCAGCGGCATGATCGCCAAGAGCACGCCGATCAGGATCAGTCCGCCGGCCATGCCGAACAGGCCCGACAGGAACGCGGTCGCCACCATCAGCAATCCGAGCGCTGCGATCAGGACGGGCGTCATGGCTGGTCTCCTTCGTCAGCAATGATCGCCTACTGGCGAGGCGAGCACAAACGGGGTTATCTTGCCCTCCATCAGTTTTCCTGAGGGCAACATGCGGCGGCTCCTGTTTCTCAACGGCATCAAGGCATTCGAGGCGGCGGCGCGGACCGGCAGCTTCGCCGCGGCCGGCAGCGAGCTCAACGTCTCGGCGGCAGCGATCAGCCGCATGGTCAACCTGCTGGAGCAGCGGCTCGGCGTGGTGCTGTTCGAGCGCAAGGCCAACCGTCTCGCGCTCACCGCGCCGGGGCGCGCCTATCAGAGCGGCCTGACGCCGATCTTCGATGCGCTGTCGAGTCTCACCGCGCAGATCATGGCGCCGTCGTCGATGCGGGTGCTGACGCTCGGCGTCGGCCCGACCTTCGCGATGAAATGGCTGATCCCGCGGCTGGCCGATTTCAGCACCGAGGAACCCGACATCGAGGTGCGCATCACCACCGGCGGCGCGGCGGTGCCGTTCGGCGACGATTGGAGCTGTGGCATCAAGCTCGGCGACGGCGCCTGGCCGGGCCTGGTCGCCGAGCCATTGTTCGCCGCCGATTTGGTGCCGGTGTGCACGCCGCGGCTCGCCGCGACGTTGAAACGGCCGAGCGATCTCAAGGGCCCGAGCCTGCTGCGGGTGTCGCATGCGGCGGAGGACTGGCCGCTATGGTTGAAGGCCGCTTGTGTCTCGCGCGTCAGCGCACGCGGCACCGAGTTTCAATATTACGGCCACGCATTGCAGGCCGCGATCGACGGCCTCGGCGTCGCCATGGGCATCCGTCCCTATATCGACGACGACCTTGCCGCAGGACGTCTGGTTGCACCGTTCGCGCTGACCGTCCCGAAAGGCGAGCGCTGGTATCTCGTGTACCGGCATTTCCAGGCCGGACAACGCGATTTCGCGGCGTTCCGGCGCTGGATCATGCGCGCGGCCGGACAGCCCGCCGCACGGAATTCGCAACGAAAAGAGGCGATGAAAAAAGACGCCAGTGTGTGAACCTGTTCACATATGGCTGGACCAATTCATGCTGTCGTTGCCGTTCGGGACATCCAGGACTGCGCAATGACGTACTTGTATGAGGATTTCGCCATCGAGCCGTTCGAGGCGGGACGCGGCTTGTGGCACGCGCGGATTCGCCGCGCAGACATGACTCCGGTGGTGATCAATGGCGTGTCGTTCCCATCGCTCGAGGTCGGCTTCGCATGGTCGGATGCGGACATGGCCGTTGCCGATGCCAAGAGCCACATCGACCGTTTCCGCAAGCGTTGGGGCTGAGCTCCGCAAGCGCATGCGTCGTCATTCGAGGCACACGACGGAGGATATCGACCCACCCCCGGGAAAAGACGGATAGCGCGGCGTGAAACAATCTCAGAGAGTGAAGTCTCAATGAGTCCACCTCCGCTGCCAGTTGGCTCAAAGGCGACATTGAAACGCCAATTCAAATGCCGAGTATATTCGTAATGCGGACTGCAATTCATGGCTGAGCCTGCCGTCAAACACCTCACTTATTCCGTGCGTACGCGATGCCCGGATTGCGATGCGGAGCTGAGCATCCTGAGCGTCATCAATGGCCGCGGCGGTTCCGAATATTGGGCGCTGCAATGCGTCGCCTGCCACGGCGTGCATCTCGATATCGTCGAGCAGCCGACAAAGCACTGATCGCCGACACAGTGATCACGGCCCCAGCGACCATCGACACACGTCACGCCGGCTGATCCGCTCGGCGCTTCATCGAACGGTGGCTGTGCCGGCGCGATCGACAGCATGATTTGCTTTTGCGTCATCGCGGCGCGGTCGCCTTGCGTACGTTTCCGATTCCATCGCGCGCGCAGCTTCGCCATCAGCCCCGCTTTCACCCTCCCCTGAAAGGGCAGGGCAATCGCATGTGGAAATTGCGGGCTGTCGCGACCAACGATCCTGCAAGTGAGTGACTCCGTCATGCCCGGGCTTGTCCCGGGCATCCACGTCGTTCTCAGCATGCCGGCCGACGTGGATGGCCGGGACGAGCCCGGCCATGACGACGCGGAGAGAGACGAGCACAAAACGGCGATCGCCACAGGCGATCACCCTCCCCTGAAGGGTGAGGGTCGGCTCATGGGCGCGACGCGCGCGTGAACCGGGGTGGGGTGATCTCTCCACGTGCACCGGTTTCCACGGCTCACCCCACCCCGCTCGCCCGCTTCGCGCGCGATCGGCCCTCCCCCTCCAGGAGAAGGTGAGACCGAAATCGCAGCGGCCTGCCGTCGTGATCATCGGGGCTCGCCTGCTGCCACCATGCTGTCAGCAGGGCTGGTGACAAGGCCCGATCGCTCTTTCATGTCGCCCCCTTCGGTCCCATATTTGGGCCATGGCGAAGACCCCCGACACCCCCAAAAAGCCCGGCCGTACCCCGAAATCCAAAGCGCATCGCCCCGATGTGCAGCCGATCGCGCCCGCGCTCGCGGAACTGCTGAACCCCGCGATCAACCGCGGCGAGAGCGGCATCGGTTCCTCCACCGGATTGAAGCCGCCGCCGGACAATTCCTGGGACCGCCGCAGCGGCGGCGAAGCCGCCGCGCACCGCGCGCGGGCGTCGACCAAGGGCAAGAGCGCTGATGTGGCGACGGGCGATGCCGCTCGCGCCATGCCGCTGCGGCCGAATCCGCAGCCTGTCGGGGGGCGTGCGGCCGTCGGCAAGTCACCTGCATCAGCCCAGCCCGACGCTGCGCTCCCTCCCCCCTTGTGGGGGAGGGCTGGGGAGGGGGGTACCCCGAGCGACGCTGCTCACGGCCGCCCCCCGAATTCTTCCCCTCGAGGAGAGGTGGAGAAGAACGCCCCCGAAACAGCTCGTTCCGGAACACCCCCCTCCCCAGCCCTCCCCCACAAGGGGGGAGGGAGCGCAGCTGTGCAAGGTGAGGCAGGTCCCGCTACGACAGACGAAGGCGAGCCGTATCCCGGCTTCGCCGAAGCCCCGCAGGCCAATTTCGGTACCTCCGCCACCATCCCCACCCTCGATCCCGAACTCGCGCGGCAGCTCGGCCTGCCGACCGCCGAGGACGACGAGGAAGCCCTCGCCCGCCCGCCGCGCAGCAAGATGGAGGCGCTCGGCGTCAAGGCGACCGCGGAAGCGCTGGAATCCCTGATCCGCGAGGGCCGCCCCGAGTTCCGCAAAAACGACGGCTCGCTGAAGGTCTGGACCCCGCACCGTCCGCCGCGCCCGGAGAAGTCCGAGGGCGGCGTCCGCTTCGAGATCAAGTCGGCCTACGAGCCCAAGGGCGACCAGCCCCAGGCGATCAAGGAGCTGGTCGAGGGCATCAACCGCAACGACCGCACCCAGGTGCTGCTCGGCGTCACCGGCTCCGGCAAGACCTACACCATGGCCAAGGTGATCGAGGCGACGCAGCGCCCCGCCATCATCCTGGCGCCGAACAAGACGCTCGCGGCGCAGCTCTATGGCGAGTTCAAGAGCTTCTTCCCCGACAACGCGGTCGAGTACTTCGTCTCCTATTACGACTACTACCAGCCCGAGGCCTACGTCCCGCGCACCGACACCTATATCGAGAAGGATTCCTCGATCAACGAGCAGATCGACCGCATGCGCCACGCCGCGACGCGCGCGCTGCTGGAGCGCGACGACGTCATCATCGTCGCCTCGGTGTCGTGCATCTACGGTATCGGCTCGGTCGAGACCTACACCGCGATGACCTTCGCGCTGAAGAAGGGCGAGCGCATCGACCAGCGCCAGCTGATCGCCGACCTCGTCGCCCTGCAATACAAGCGCACGCAACACGATTTCACCCGCGGCACCTTCCGTGTCCGCGGCGACGTCATCGACATTTTCCCGGCGCACTATGAGGACCGCGCCTGGCGCGTGAACCTGTTCGGCGACACCGTCGAGAATATCGAGGAGTTCGATCCGCTCACCGGCCACAAGCAGGACGAGTTGGAGTTCATCAAGGTCTACGCCAACTCGCACTACGTCACCCCGCGCCCGACCCTGGTGCAGGCGATCAAGTCGATCAAGCATGAGTTGAAGATCCGGCTCGACCAGCTGCACGCGCAGGGCCGCCTGCTCGAGGCGCAGAGGCTGGAGCAGCGCACCACGTTCGACATCGAGATGATGGAGGCGACCGGCAGCTGCGCCGGCATCGAGAACTACTCGCGCTACCTCACCGGTCGCCTACCGGGCGAGCCGCCGCCGACGTTGTTCGAATACGTGCCCGACAATGCGCTGGTGTTCGCCGACGAGAGCCACGTCACCGTGCCGCAGATCGGCGGCATGTTCCGCGGCGACTTCCGCCGCAAGGCAACGCTCGCCGAATACGGTTTCCGCCTGCCCTCCTGCATGGACAACCGTCCGCTGCGCTTCGAGGAGTGGGACATGATGCGGCCGCAGACGGTCGCGGTCTCGGCCACGCCGGCGGCGTGGGAGATCAACGAGGCCGGCGGCGTGTTCGTCGAGCAGGTCATCCGCCCGACCGGCCTGATTGATCCTCCGGTCGATATCCGTCCCGCCCGCACCCAGGTCGATGACCTGCTCGGCGAGGTCCGCGCGACCGCGCAGAAGGGCTACCGCTCGCTGATCACGGTGCTGACCAAGCGCATGGCCGAGGACCTCACGGAGTATCTGCACGAGCAGGGCATCCGCGTCCGCTACATGCACTCGGACATCGACACGATCGAGCGAATCGAGATCATCCGCGATCTTCGCTTGGGTGCGTTCGACGCGCTGGTCGGCATCAACCTGCTGCGCGAGGGCCTTGACATTCCCGAATGCGCCTTGGTCGCGATCCTCGATGCCGACAAGGAAGGTTTTCTGCGCAGCGAGACCTCGCTGATCCAGACCATCGGCCGCGCCGCGCGCAACGTCGACGGCAAGGTCATCCTCTATGCCGACCAGGTCACCGGCTCGATGGAGCGCGCGATGGCCGAGACCACGCGCCGCCGCGAGAAGCAGATGGAGTACAATACGCTCAACGGCATCACGCCGGAGAGCGTCAAGAAGTCGATCGGCGACATCCTCAACTCGGTCTATGAGCGCGACCACGTGCTGATCGAAACCGGCGGCGGCACCACGACCGACGACGTCATCTCGATCGGCCACAATTTCGAGGCCGTGCTCGCCGATCTCGAAACCCGCATGCGCGAGGCCGCCGCCGACCTGAACTTCGAGGAAGCCGCCCGCCTCCGCGACGAGGTCAAGCGCCTCCGCGCCACCGAGCTCGCGGTCGTCGACGACCCCACCGCCAAGCAGCGCACCGTGCAGGACAAGGCGGGAAGCTACGCGGGCGCGAAGAAATACGGCGACGCCGCCAATTTGCCGACCACGGCGCTGAAAGGCCGCGGCGCGTCCGCGCGGAGCTCTTCGTCCCGCAGCGGCGGTCCCTCCGTTCCCTCCCCCCTTGTGGGGGAGGGTCAGGGAGGGGGGCCCGCGAGTCGTGGCGGCCGTGGCAGCGGAAAGTCTGCCAACCGCGACCCGCTCGCGCCGTCGCTCGACGATATCCTCAGCGGCGGCTCCCGCCGCGAAGACGGTGCCTCCGCCCCCTCTCCCCGTCCTTCACGGGGAGAGGGTCGGGGTGAGGGGCGCCCCACGGGGGCTCCCTCCAAGGTCCACAAACCCCATCTCGACGAGATGCACGGCCCGGAGTCCCTGCCCTACCGCCCCAACGCCAAGCTGCCGCCCAAACCCTTCGGCAGCAGCAGCAAGATCATCCAGCCAACCAACTCGCGCGAGTCCGGCCCGGAGTTCGGCCCAGCGCCGCGCTCGACGGGTGGTGCGCCGGGGAAGCGGGGTGGCTGGAAGAAGCGGTGAGAGATCAGTTGTGGCCATCTGTCAGAACTCGGGCTCGAAGAGCTACCAACTGAAAAAGTCGCTCCGAAACTGCGGTGACTGGCAAAATATCCTTCCGACAATCCATCATGTATGAATTCTGCAAGCCTACGGAAGGCTTGCTCAGGAATTCAGACGTGATCTCGCATCCAATTCTGCGTCGGCCTAAGGCGACCAACAAAGTGGACGGAGGCGAACCGAGCCCCGCCCCCTTGCGGGCCGTCAAGATCCAACCCCATCCAGATGGTAATTTATTCCGGACGGTTAGCTCAACCGGACCACTTCACAACTTGGCACAAATCTACTTATAATTGTTCTGCCCTTTCCCTCAGGCGACTTCCGAGACTCCTTATGGACTCCTCTACTCCAAGATGGAAAACGGCATTAGCCAAGCTTGATAAGGAATTCGAGATAAGAGAAGCCGAACTAAAGGTACTAAGAGAGCTAGATCAGTACCTCTTGCGAGAGAATACATCCCTTAAGGACACCTGTGAATTTATCGCCCAAGCGCTCATCGACTTGACAGGAGCCGATCAGGCAGCAGTGTTGATGCGGCGACGGAACGTTCTTGACGTGATCGCATCAGAGCCCGAAACCCCTAAACCGCTCCCTCTTCCGATCAACGACAGCGTAACAGGATGGTGTGTCATCAACGCTGAAACGGTTAAAATTGATGACACTCTCCAAGATCAGAAGTTTCAGCGGCTTTACAAAAGCTTCAATTCCGCAAGCGGCTCTCGAATGCGAAGCGAATTAGCTGCCCCGATTAAATTTGGCAACGTCGCCGTCGGCGTCATCAACATCGAATGCTCTCGATCGCAAGCCTTTGATGCACACGACAAAGGAATCACCGAGACTCTCGCAGGACAGACCTCCCTAGCCTTTAAGAAACTCCGATTGTTCAACGAGGCAGAGGTATTCAAATCGCTGCAGCCATTCTTATTATCCGATTCGCCCTCTGCTGATATCGCAATTCAAACGATACTCTCGACGGCCCTCGGCCAGCTAAGTGACTTCCTAGGCGAAGTTAAACACTTTCAGATACTATTCATTGAAGGCGATAGACTAGTTGTCGCATACAGCTCGTCCGGAAAAGATATAAACGTAAGAATCAACATTACAGACAGCGTATCTGGCGAAGCAGTAATGACTAGCCGCCCAATCATTCTTGATGATGTTACTGATCACCCAAAATACGTGCGAATGCTGGGAGACTCAATCAAATCAGAGATGGCCGTTCCAATTATTGTTCAAGGCGACATAACTGGCATCCTTAATTTCGAGAGTGAAGAGATTTCTTACTTCGATAACTTTGCAAGCGAAATCGTCAGGCACTTCTCTGCGCAAATGGCTTGGCTGCTAACTCTTTTGAGCATCCGATTCGAAATGAGCGCCCGAATGCGAACTGACCGCGCCAACGAAATTCTGAAAGCTCTCGGAGATCAAACAGGAAATCTAATACATCGTCTCAACAACATTGTTGGACCAATAAAAATGCAAGCGGAAGAACTTCAGATATATCAAAAGGAAATACTAGCCAAGGAGACAGAGTTCGCCTCTGTTATCGAAAGCATTAGAAAAGCCGCCACCGACGCATTGACCCTGCCCGCCGAAATGAGGCGGCTATTTGAGGAAATCGAATACGTCGACGCCAACAAAATAATTATCGAAATACTACAGACATTCCCAGAAAAGACGGGCATCACGATAGTATCCAACCTATCAGCAGAACTATCAAAACTGAGGTGCCAGGGACTCGGAGCGGTCCTTCACACTCTGTTAGAGAACGCCGTAGACGCCATGCCCAACGGCGGCCGCATATTTGTGACTTCCGCAAACGTTCGCTTTTCGAACTTGACGGACGAGTTTTTCGAAATCTCCATAAGAGACGAGGGGCGCGGAATTCCAACGCATCATCTAGACCGGATATTCGACTGGGACTTCACAACCAAAGAGAAACGAGGGCGAGGAGGCCTGGGCTGGGGTCTGCCTTGGGTAAAGACGTTTGTAGACCGAGTAAACGGAGCTGTCGCCGTAGACAGCATTGTCGGACGCGGGTCGACGTTTCGACTTCGTTTTCCCGTTGCAAAGGCCACCGAGGGAGAGCAAAGGTGAACGAGTTTACGGTCCTGATTGTCGAAGATACACCGCACTATCAAGCCATATACAGCAGAGCTGTTAAGCGACGCGGTGGAGTCCCGCTAGTTGCGGACACACTCGAAAAAGCGATATCAGCAATTAGTCGACAGCAATTCTGTGTTTCGCTAATTGACATTAGATTGGATGAAGTTGACGACAAGAACGAGGATGGTCTGACAGTATTGCAGCACATTCGCGAGGTCGGAGATCCAACGGAAGCGATTGTAGTTACTGGCCACGGATCTATGAAGATAGGATGGGAAGCCCACCTAAACTCAGCATTTGCTACATTCGCAAAACGTGACATGCACTATTCCGAGCTAGAGGATTCAATTTCCAAAGCACTTGACTCGTTCAAAACCAAGATACGTCGTACGACAGTAAAGTATTCAGAACTACTACGCCCTCCAACAGAGCAAGTCTGGGAATGGGAAGATCGCGTTTTAAGAGCCTGCTCTCCAAAAGGAGGCGCTGACGGCCTTTATAAATGTTTGTCTGACCTATTGCGCGACCTAACTCCATTACTAAAGAATATAGATCGATCCGGCTGCACTATCGTCTCTCACGGGATCGCAGCAGGAATTTTTTGGTCCAGACGAATCGCAGCACCCATCTTGATTTGTTTTGGTCGCACAACAAACTACACACCACACGATCTAATCAATAATTTGGGTTTTGATAGCGAATCACTCGTTAGCACACGTCAGATTGCGAGCAGCTCACTGAGTGGGATGAGCGGCACCGCTCATATTTTAGAAGGGTTAGAATTCTCACAGTTTGAACAGCTTAAATAATGTCGCACTACGCATTAATCGTTGATGATGACGGCACATGGAGGGACATCTTATCCCGCGCCGTCGAACGTGCTGGGCTAAAGCAGGATTCAGCTTCCGCCGCTCCGCGGGCCATCGAACTGATCGATAAGAAAGAATACGTCTTAGCTCTACTCGATGCGGACTTAGGAAATGAACTAGGTCGATTTGGCTGCAGCGAAGTTCTTGCGGAATTGAAAGCGAGAGGAATGGAAATACCGGCTATAATTGTGTCGGGGCTTCCGAGCCTTGAGCAGGTAACGCTTTCATTCCAACGGGACTACAAATCGGTGCACAACTTTTCAAAAGTAGGCAATCTCCTTGATTTAGAAAAATTAATCAAAGAATTAGCAGCTCCGTTTATATTGGACCATAGTCATGAAGCCGCGACCAACACTGAATCAAGCAAGGCACGGAAAGGCAGCAAAAAAGAATCCAGGAGTCGGGTTATGAGACGCACAAGAGCCTTTATTGGACATGGTCACTCGCCGAGCTGGCTTGTGTTAAAGAACTTTTTAGTAGAACGGCTAGGGTTGGAAGTCGACGAGTTCAATAGAGTGCCCGTTGCGGGAAGATCCACTGCCGAGCGCTTGACCGAGATGATGGAAAGTGCAGCAATCGCTTTCCTTGTTCTTTCCGCGGAAGATGAGACGAGCGATAATAAGATCCTGGCTCGTCAAAACGTGGTCCATGAACTCGGCCTTTTTCAGGGAAGGTTGGGGTTTACGCGCGCGATTGTTTTACTTGAAGAAGGCTGTGAGGAATTTTCTAACATTCACGGTATCGGCCAGATACGATTTCCCAAGGGAAAGATTCAAGCAATTTTTGAAGAGATACGTCATATCTGCGAACGAGAGAAGGTTGTGGCTAGGCAATGAATTGAGACCAATCATCCAGGCTACCATCGGCAAGACCGCTACGCTCAGACCTGGACGATAAAAACCAGGTAGATCATCAGGCCAATCGTCAGGAACAACACGACAACACGGCGCCAATTGTAGGTGACGTCCTCCGATCGAGACCGCCATGCGTGACGGAGGAAGGCAACGACGCCGATCAGATAGATCAGTGCAAAGACGAGACCCCAGCCGTACTTCCAATAATCGTAGAGCGGGTCATGGCGCCAACAACGCATGCAGCGTCCTAAACGAGGAGCATCGATCGATCAGCACGTTTGATCCTAGATCAAGCGGGCCCGATAGAGGAGCGGCCGGGTCGCGGTCGCCCGCTCGTCGGGCAAATCAGTCCGCGCTCCCGAAAACCTGTCCAGTCCCTCCAACGAAAATAAACCGCTTGGTGGTTTCGCCAAATCAGCATTAGTCTCAGCCCGTTCCGTTGCGTCGGAGGGGACGTATCGCGGTCGTCACGGACGTCGGCAGCGGAATGCGATGGGCGTAGCGGATCGCAGCGTGGCTTCGTGCCGCGCCGACGAACGGTTCGTTTCGCACGGCGAAATCGTGCGGTCCTGACACCCCGATGCTGGTGTCCAGCACAAGGCGCGCGAGCGCATTGTCGCCATGGTGGCCAACAAGCCCGGCGCACCAGGGAGACCACGTATAAGTCGTAAAGCCATCGCGCAGGGAAGGCCGGGTGTGTTCGGCCAGACCTGTGGTGACTGCCGCCTGCTTTCTTTTCTGCAGGCGGGCCACGGGCGCGGCCAGCGCCCGGCCTTTCCTGCGCCCTTCACGTGAAGGGTGGAGATCAGATCAAAAACTCGGACGCAAAACGCGCCGCGAGATCGCGGAGGTGTACCTGCGATGCTGTCGAATGATCCGCACGAAAGCTGCCCCGGGGCGTCATTGCGAGCGAAGCGAAGCAATCCAGAGTCGTGGGCGGGACTCTGGATTGCTTCGCTTCGCTCGCAATGACGGAGTGCGGGGCGAGCTGATTGCCACAAACTCCGCTGTCATCGCCCGGCTTGACCGGGCGATCCAGTACGCCGCGGCGGTTGTGATCCACCGAGGGGCCGCGGCGTACTGGATTCCCTGCTTTCGCAGGGAATGACGGCGGAGTTTGACGCTTCGCGCTGGGCTCGCGATCAAGCTGGGCGAAGTGGGCTGTTTGACATTCGTACAGGATTGAAACGCACCGACGCGTCTCAAGCCATCGCGAGCGCCTCACCCCATCGCCAGCGCGGCCACCGCGAGCAGCGCCAGCATCACGGTCGAGGCCAGCAGTTGCAGCGAGCCCTCCGGCTGGGTGCGCCAGCGCAGCACCTTGTCGGCGAGGCCGAGCGTGGGGTCGTAGAACTCGGCCGCATAGGCCTGCTTGAGCACGCGCGGATAGCGCGGGCCGAAAGCAGACGTCATCAGGACGTGGATGATGGTCGCGGTGGCAACGAAGCCGATGATGCCGGGACGCAGCGCAGTGCTGTGAGCGACCTTGAGGATGAGGGCCGCGCCGGCATAGGTCGGAATGGCCTGGAACAGCGCCGTCAGCAGCATGCCTTCGAGCAGATTGAGGGACGACGCCTTGGGCGAGACGGAGCTGGGGGACGAGACGGCGAGCATGGCTTGATCATCCGGTTGCGGCGGTCTTCCTCTGAAGACCAGACCGCTCCCGTGTAGCCGGAGCGCCTCGGCCGGACAGTGAGACTCGTCACGCAGCCGCGCCGCGCGCCTTGACGGATTGATCCGTCAAGTTAGCACAACGACCTCAACTACGTCCGACCCTGGCCGTTGACCTGGCCCTGCTGTTGCTGCTGACGTTCCTGCTCCTTGGCGCGATGACGGCCATAGAGACAGCCGGCGGCTGCGCCGAGCACGCCGTGATGGCCGGCATAATGGCCGGCGACGCCGCCGACGATCGCGCCCTTGATGCAGCCCTTGGCCTCGGCGGCCGGGGCGGAGAACAGCGCAAGCGCCGCGACGGACATGGCAACGGACTTGGCAAGAGAGTTGGCCAGGATGGTCTTCATGATCGAGCTCCCGAAATGATGCCCGTCAACTTCGAAGCGGGCGCCGCGGTTCCCGTGCGCAACTGCCATGCGAGCCCGCAGGGACTCTCGCGCGAACCTTTTGATAGCGTCGCATGACCTACGGCTTGAAAACCGATCGCGTCGATCGGCTGGCGCCAAGCATCCGTTCACCCTGCCCGCGTATTCTGCCTGAGTCCGGCGACGCTGACGGTTGACGGCCAAGGGCCGATATCAGCAAGACGTCCGGCAGTGACGCACGCCTTCCCGTCGACGGAGACAGGATGATCGAGCACATCAACAAGCAGCGGGTCCGCAAGCTGCTCGAGGCTCACGCGGCCGGCGATTTCGACGCCGTTCTGGCGCATTGCAGCGACGACGTCGAACACTTCGCCTCGGCGCCGATCGACATCTTTCCGCATCTCGGCGGCCGCCGCGGCAAGGCCGAGGTGCGGCAGATGTGGGAAGCCGCGCGCAACCGCTATTCCGAGGTCCGGCACGAGATCAAGACGCTGATCTGCGAGGGCGACCAGGTCGCCGCCGATCTCCGCATCTTCCTGCGCAAGCGCGACAACGACCGCATCGTGCAATACGACATCGCCGCCTTCTACACGCTGCGCGACGGCCGCATCACCCGCATCCGCGAGATCATGGATACCTACGATCTGGTGCAGCAGGTGCTGGAATGCGATCTCAGCCGCCTGGTGATCGCAGGTGCCTCGCGGCCCTGAAGCCGGAATCTCTGGCGTTCACGGAAACGTCACCGACGGCTGCGCCGTTGCGTTGAACCTGGTGCGCACGCCCCACACCCCATCAGCGGGTGCGGAGACGGGGGCGTTGACGACATGAAGATCGCATTTTTGGCCTTGGCAGGCCTGGTGATGGGCGTCGTGGGCGGCGCCACGATCGGAATCGGGCTTGGCCTGGCCTGGATCGAGATGTTCAACACCAGCGAGTTCGAAGGCTATGCGGGCATGCTGGTGTTCTTCACCTTCATGCCGCTCGGCGCGCTGGTCGGTGGCCTCGCCGGCGCCACGCTGTTCGGGATGGCCGCCTTCCGCGATCAGGAAGTGGCGGTGGCGCGGCAGCGGACGCCGCACGAGTACTGACGAACCGCTTCCTTCCTGCCAGCGATCGGGCAGTGGCGTGCATTTGTGCAATGCAAAAACGCCCCTTGCTCGCGGAGGTGGTTGGCTTATGTGGAGGGTCCAAGAGATAGACAAGAATAGATTCGGCGCCCCGGCGCGACTTCCGCTGTGACGTCGCCGAGAGAGGGGCCGCCCCCGCAAGCCAGTTCAGGATCTGAAGCCGATGACGGAGCACAGCCTCTGGCGTCTGTCGCGCGCTTTGCACGCCGCGATCAACGAACGCCGTTTCGACGATTTTGCCGAAGCGCTCGACGACGACATCGACTGGGCCATCTATGGACCGATCGACATGTTTCCGTTCCTCGGCGCGCGGCGCGGCAAGGAGGCCGTGATCGAGGCCGTCAGGCAGATCGCCGCCAATGTCAGCATTCGAAGGCTCGATCGCGAGACCCTGATGCTGGACGACAGCGGCGCGGCGACGATGGTCCGCTGCGCGATGACGACGCAGGATTCCGACAAGCCGATCACGGCGCGGCTGGCGCAATTCCTGCAATTCCGCGAGGGCAGGCTGTCGCGGGCCCGCATCCTGATCGACACCTTCGATCTGGTCGAGCAGACGCTCGGTCGTCCGATCGATCTGCCGCGGATCGGCAGCTTCGCCTGACCCCGCGCGACGGCTGTTGGATTGCAGTCACACTCACCGACAACCCAACACATCGTGACTGGCGCAGCCATAATTTTGCGCCAAGATTCCACCATATTCCGGCACACAGGTTCGGGCGGCGGGGGTTGCTCTCATGACATCTTACGGTTGCGCGCTGGCGGTTTTCACGGCCGGCTTCGGGCTACTTGCGTCGGCCGCGGAGGCGCAGTCGCTGATGCAGGCGCCGCAGCCGCTGCAGATCGTGCCCTGGCAGCAGATCGCGCCGGCGGAGGACGAGGACAAGCCTGACGAGCAGGTCGCGGTAGCCGATCCGATGAAGGACATCGACGTCGACAAGCTCGACTGGAGTCAGCTGGCGATCGACGAGACCACGTTCCTCGACCGCCCGGAAGCCGCCGCTGCCGCGAAGCGCAAGGCAGCGGAGAAGGCTGCGGCGCTCGATTGGTCCAACCAGAACAAGGGCAATCTCGCCTCGGGCGTTTCGGTCAAACAGTCGGTGTCGCCGTTCTGGGACGCGCGCGTCGGCGCCGACATGACGGTCGCGCGGCAGCCGACCACGATGTCGGAATTGCTGGCGGAGAAGGCCGAGAACGGCGGCAGCACGCCGCAATCCGGCGGCTCGGCCTGGGCCGCGGTCACCGCGCCGGGCGCGGGCTCGATCTGGGACAAGACCTCGATCGAAGCGCGGGTCGATCCCGGCTCGGACCAGGGCCGGCTCGGCACCACCATCACCAAGGCGGTGCCGATCGATCACTATAATCTGACCCTGCAGAACGGTTACAACGTCACTCAGCAGGGCGTGGTGGCGCTGCCGGGCGCGGCGACCAAGACCAGCCGCAGCTTCGACACCGAGCAGTCGGCCAAGCTGTCGATCGGCGAGACCGGCACCAGCGTCACGGCGGGCCAGACCCTGTCGTCGAATGACGACAAATGGCTGCGCAAGGTCGGCGCCGAGCAGAAGCTCACCGATGGCCTGACTGTCTCCGGCGCGATCGGCGAAACGCCGCAGGGCGGCACCAGCAAGAGCATTTCGGCGGGTTTCAAGCGGAGCTGGTAGCGTTTACGATTGCGGCAGCCCGCCACGAATGGTCGAACGATCGCCGCAGCTTCGCCGCGGTGTGGCCCAATTTGGCCGCACTGATAGGCTTTGAGAATTTCGTCGTGCGGGGACACCGCGCTCGCTTGAACGCGAATTGAGGAAATAGCCGATGAATGTCAGTCGTCCGGACAAGATCGATGGAACCGAAACCGAGCTCGATACGGATCTGGCGGCGGTGTCCGAAGTCGAAGCCGGCATTCGTGATTTCGTTCGTAACGATATCGCCTATCTGCGCCGCCCCAATGCCGCCGCCGCGGCTGCCGAGCCCGCGATCGACGCCGATGCCGCGGTGAACAGCGTCACCTCGCTGATCCAGCGCGTCGCAGGCACCTCGCTGTCGGAGATCGAGAACCTGATCGGGGAGCTCGAGAGCCTGCGTGAGCTGCTGCATGCCGAGGGTCAGCGCGTCCAGCGCGAGATCGCGAGCTACGCCCAGCTCAGCCAGGCGGCGATGAAGTCGACTCGGGCGATCGCCGAGAACGTCACCCAGTGGAAGCGCGCCGCCGACGGGCTGCGCAGCAGCTGAGCGGCAGCGCATCGAAGTTGAACGAGAACCGCCGTGCGAGCCATCGCGCGGCGGTTTTCAGCTTTGAGCGGCCGTTCTTTGAACGTGGCCTGCCCGCCCCACGACCAACCCCTGCCCTCCCCGGGGCGGACCAGGCGATGCAGGGCTGTCATTTTCATGGAAACGATCCGACCTGATAACACCGATCCCATTCCGCTGCGGCCACAGCCTCAGCGGATCGGGATCATCATGGTTCGGTTCGTCGGTCTGCTGGTGATTGCAATGGCGGTGCTGGTGCTCATCTGGAGCCGCTAGACCGCCGGCATGAAGACGGTTGTCGTCTTCGTCGTAGTTAACAACTACTTAAGGACGTCACTCTTCGATCGAGGCCGACGTCTCCAGCGAGTAAGAGCCATCGGCATAGCCCTTCACGACCATTCCCGTCGCGAGCATCACCGCGAGCGTCACGCTGGCAAAGATAAAGCCGAGGAGTTTCAGACCGCTGCGATCTGCCATACTCATCCCCCACATCCTGATCCCTGATTGGCTGTCTTATAGAGTCCGGGTTCAGAATGCGTTAGCGCGAAGTTCGTTCCGCCCCGACAATCCTATCGAGCGTGACCTTTTCGCCTCAACGGTTGTTCCGTCGCGGGACAAATGCCGATGCGAGTACCGAAAACACCAGCTCACCGCGCTGATTGATGCCGGTATTGCGCGCTTGCAGGATGCCCCATTGCGGGCGCGAGGCCGAGGCGCGCAGCGAATCAATCTCGCTGGAGAAGGTGATCGTATCGCCCGCGAGCACCGGCTTGAGCCAGCGCAGTTCGCGAAATCCGGGCGACGGTCCACCGACCGACACCGGCTCGCCGCGCGAGCGCGCGAGTTCGGCGAGCCGCTGATTGTCGGCGACGATCAGCTTCATGCAGACCGAGCCGATGTGCCATCCCGACGCCGCCAGCCCGCCGAACAACGAGCTGCGCCCTTCCTCCTCGTCGAGGTGGAAGCGCTGCGGATCGAATTGCCGCGCGAAACGGATGATGTCTTCGGCCGTGAACGTGTAGGAGCCGAGTTCGCGACGCTGGCCGACTTCAAGATCCTCGAAGAAGCGCATCAGCCCACCTCCGCGCCGGCCGCTCGGCGCTCGACGATGATCGGCGAGACCATCTCGCAGAGCCGCTCACCGGTCTCGTTACGCACGCTGCATTTGAAGGTGACGATGCCCGTCGACGGACGGCTGCGCGACAACCGCGCTTCCACGACCTCGACATCGAGCATCAACTCGTCGTCCGGCCGTAGCGGCGACATCCACCGGACCTCGTTGACGCCGGGCGAGCCGAGCGAGGCGGTGCGGCCGATGAAGCCGTCGAACATCATGCGCATCATCAGCGAGCAGAGATGCCATCCCGAGCCGGAAAGGCCGTTGAGCATCGACTGCTTGGCGGCCTCTTCATCGAGATGCATCGGCTGCGGATCGAACTCGGAGGCGAACGCGATGATCTCGTCACGCGTGACGTGTCGCGGGCCGAAGCTGCCGAAATGGCCTTGCGGAAAATCTTCGAAGGTGAGGGTCATGGGGGCGGGAATGGCTGAAAGAAGCCCGATTGTGGCCGCACTTTGCAGCAATCACAACCGGGCCGCTCGCATGGCTGACGCCCGGTCCGGTCGTAAGAGAGCGCCAGAAGGCGCCTGATACCGGGCTGAGTTCGGCCGCCGCTGATGTCGTCTGGCGCCGGATTCGAGCAGGACTTAAAGACAGACGCGCGTTGCGATTCGGAAGGTGCTGGGGGATCAGGATGTTGGAATTTCGCGACTTGTTCCAGTGGGACCGCTTCATCACGCCCACCATCATCAAGACGTTCTACTGGCTGGTGATCGTGCTGATCATCCTCTCCGGAATTCGCGGCGTCTTCACGGGCCTCTCCGAGATGGCGATCAGCCCGTTCGGCGGTTTCCTGATGCTGTTGTCCTCGCTCGCCGGCATCATCGTCGGCATGGTGTTCTCGCGCATCATCGCCGAGTTCGTGCTGATCGTCTTCCGCATCAACGAGCACCTCGGCGCGATCCGTGAGCAGGGGCGGATGTAGCCGCCCCCAAGCCCCTTAATTGTTGAAGCGGAAGTGCATCACGTCGCCGTCGGCGACGACATACTCCTTGCCTTCGAGCCGCAGCTTGCCGCCCTCGCGCGCCCCCGCTTCGCCACCGAGCGCGACGTAGTCGGCATAGGCGATCGTCTCGGCGCGGATGAAGCCCTTCTCGAAATCGGTATGAATCACTCCGGCCGCCGCCGGCGCCTTGGTGCCGCGGTGGATGGTCCAGGCGCGCGCTTCCTTCGGGCCGACGGTGAAGTAGGTGATCAGGTCGAGCAGCTGGTAGCCGGCGCGGATCAGACGGTCGAGACCGGCCTCTTCGAGCCCGAGCGTCTCCAGAAAGTCCACGCGCTCCTCGCGCGACAGGGTCGCGATCTCCGACTCGATCTTGGCCGAGATCACGACGGCGATCGCGCCCTCTTCCTTGGCGCGGGCGAACACCGCCTGCGAGAAGCTGTTGCCGTCCTTGGCCGAGCCTTCCTCGACGTTGCAGACGTAGAGCACCGGCTTCGAGCTCAACAGGCCGAGCATGCCGAAGGCGCGCTCCTCCTCCGGCTTGCGCTCCAGCAGCCGCGCCGGCTTGCCGTCGCGCAGCAGCACCAGTGCGCGGGTCACGAGATCGTGCTGCTCCTTGGCGTCCTTGTCGCCGCCCTTGGCCTTCTTGGCGAGGTTGTCGACGCGCTTCTCGAGGCTGTCGAGGTCGGCGAGCATCAGCTCGGTCTCGATAGTCTCGATGTCGGCGAGCGGGGCGATCTTGCCCTCGACATGGGTGATGTCGGAATCCTCGAAGCAGCGCACGACATGTGCGATCGCGTCGACCTCGCGGATGTTGGCGAGAAACTGGTTACCGAGGCCTTCGCCCTTGGAAGCGCCGCGCACGAGGCCGGCGATGTCGACGAAGGTCAGCCGCGTCGGAATGATCTGACCCGACTTGGCAATCGCGGCGAGCTTCTCAAGCCGCGGATCCGGCACGGCCACCTCGCCGACATTCGGCTCGATCGTGCAGAACGGATAGTTCGCCGCTTGCGCCGCCGCCGTCTCCGTCAGCGCATTGAACAGCGTCGACTTGCCGACGTTGGGCAGACCGACGATCCCGCATTTGAATCCCATGATCCGTCTCGCATCCTCTTGTGGCAGCCACCGCGCGCGTCACGCGGCGCCGGCGTCGCCCTTGTCCAGAAAACCTTTGGCCTGCAGCACCAGATGCACCTTGTTGGCGAAGGTGGAGTCGCGCTTGCCCGTCAACAGTTCAGCATTGTCGGCTACCGCCTCGCACAGCGCCTCGACCCAGGGCATCTCGCTCTTGGCGAAGTCCGACAGCACGTGGCCGTGTACCAGCTCCTTGACGCCGGGGTGGCCAATGCCGAGGCGGACGCGGCGGTAGTCGTTGCCGAGATGCGCCGAGATCGAGCGCAAACCGTTATGTCCGGCAATGCCGCCGCCGACCTTCACGCGCAGCTTGCCCGGTGCCAACTCCAACTCGTCCTGAAACACCGTGACGTCGCCGACGCCGAGCTTGAAGAAGCTGGCCGCTTCCTGCACCGCGCGGCCGGACTCGTTCATATAGGTCGTCGGCTTCAGAAGAATGACGCGCTCGCTGTCGAGCGTGCCTTCCGAGGTCTCGCCCTGAAACCGGCGGCGCCAGGGCGAAAAGCGGTGGCGCCGGGAAATCTCGTCCACGGCCATGAAGCCGATATTGTGCCGGTTGCGCGCATATTTCGCGCCGGGATTGCCGAGACCGACGAACAGCAGCATGGCGCGGCACCGGGACCTGCCGTCGCTCCGGGGCGCGCGAGGTAAGCCCGCGCGCCCCGACAGCGGATCGGCTTACTTCTTCTTCTCGGGGGCCTTGGCCGCGGCAGCAGGAGCCTTCGCAGCGGCGGCAGGCGCCTTGCCACCGGCAGCCGGAGCGGCGGCAGCGGGAGCCGCGGCAGCGCCAGCGGCGGCCTTCTGCTCTTCGCCATAGCCCGACGGCGGCACGATGGTGACGAGGGTCGCGTCCTCGCTACGCGACAGCGTCTTCACGCCGGTCGGCAGCTTGACGTCGGAGACGTGCAGCGAGTGGTTGATTTCCAGCGCGCTGACATCGGCCTCGATGAATTGCGGAATGTTCTCCGCGAGGCACTCGAGCTCGAGCGTGTGGGTCACGATGTTGACCGTGCCGCCACGCTTCACGCCCGGCGAGCCTTCCGAGCCCACCACGTGCAGCGGCACGCTAACGCGAATGGTCGCGCCCTGGCCGAGCCGCATGAAGTCGACGTGGATCGGGAAGTCCTTGACCGGATCGAGATGGAAGTCGCGCGGGATCACCCGGTGCTTCTTGCCGTCGAGGCTGATGTCGAAGATCGTGGTCAGAAACCGGCCGGCGAGGATGCGCTGGCGCAGCTCGCGGTCTTCCACCGAGATAGGCAGCGGGGGCTGGTTGTCTCCATAAATCACTCCGGGCACTCTCCCGGCGCGACGCTCTGCCCGTGCGGCCCCCTTGCCGACTGACGGACGGGCGGTCGCCTTCAGTTCTCTGACGGTCGCCATCGTGTTAAGTCCTTGTTTTAAAAAGTTAAAGGCCGCAATGCGGCCCGTTGCTGGACGTCCTTCGGCAAGCCTCCAGGGGTGCGGGGGCCGCGGACGTGGCGGCCTTCTAGCCGCAAACCCGGGAAATGACAAGGAAATGAAGGGGGCTCCGTCCGCCGTCCCGTCCCCGCGCAGCCGCCGCGGCGTCAGCCGTCGGCGCTGCCGGTCCCCGGCTGACCGCCGGACGCGCCGCCCAGCTTGGCCTCCAGGGCCGCGATCCGCGCCTTGAGCGCCTCGTTCTCCTCGCGGGCGAGCCGGGCCATGTCCTTGACCGCCTCGAACTCCTCGCGTTTCACGAGATCCAGGTCGTTCAGGATCTTTTCCGCCTGGTTGCGGATGACGGCATCGACCTCGCGCTTCATGCCCTGGGCCGCGCCGGCGGCGTCGTTCATCAGGCGGCCGATCTCGTCGAAAAACCGGTTGTTGGTCTGGGTCATGCTCAAGCTCCGCTGGCGCGACGCGCGCGATCACACAATGGCGATCCGGCCCGCCGGCTTCAAGATGCGCTCGTCTTGTCATGCCTCGGTTTCCTTGTCATCGTACTTGTGAGGCCGGCACGCCCTGCGGCATAAGCGAACCGCGATCATGTCGCGCCAGGACCGTCTGTCATCGGGCGGGACCTGTCGGACGCTTGCTCCCTCCGCGTGCGTGCTGAAGCGGGACGCCAGTCCACGAAGTCCTCGAACAAAGTCACGGAATGACGCCTCTCCTCATCGACTTCCCCGTGTTCGATCCCGTGGCGATCGCGATCGGCCCCCTGGCGATCCGCTGGTACGCACTGGCCTATATCTCCGGCATCGTGATCGGCTGGCTCTACGGACGGTCGCTGCTCAAGAAGGAGCGGCTGTGGGGCGGCCCGGCACCGGTGTCGCTGATCCAGCTCGACGACTTCATCCTGTGGGTCACGATCGGCATCATTCTCGGCGGCCGCACCGGCTATGTGCTGTTCTACAACCTGCCGCATTTCATCAAGCACCCGCTAGAGATCTTCCAGCTGTGGAACGGCGGCATGTCCTTCCATGGCGGCTTCATGGGCTGCGTGATCGCGGTGATGTGGTTCGCTCGCCGCAACGGCCTGCCGATTCTCTCTCTCGGCGACATCACCACCGCGGTCGCGCCGATCGGCCTGCTGCTCGGCCGCATCGCCAATTTCATCAACGGCGAATTGTGGGGCCGCCCGGCCGATTCCAGCGTGCCATGGGCGATGATCTTCCCGCGCGATCCGACCCATCTGCCGCGTCATCCGAGCCAGCTCTACGAAGCCGGCCTCGAGGGCATCGTGCTGTTCATCGTGCTGGCGATCATGATCCGCTTCGGCGCGCTGAAGCGGCCGGGGCTGATCCTCGGCAGCTTCATCGGCCTCTACGGCGTCGCGCGCATCGTCAGCGAATTCTTTCGCGAGCCGGACGAGCAGCTCGGCTTCTTCTGGAGCCACCTCACGATGGGCATGATCCTGTCGGTGCCGATGCTGATCGTCGGCGCGATCCTCGTTGCGCGGGCGCTGCGCAAGCCCAGCGGTCATCAAACCACTCCGTCGCTGCAGGCCAATCCGTGATCGAAACCTCTCCGCTCCACACCGAGATCAAGCGGCTGATCAAGGCATCGGGTCCGATGCCGGTCTGGCGCTACATGGAGCTGTGCCTGATGCATCCGGAGCACGGCTACTACATCTCGCGTGACCCGCTCGGACGCGAAGGCGACTTCACCACGGCGCCCGAGGTCAGCCAGATGTTCGGCGAACTGCTCGGGCTGTGGGCGGCCTCGATCTGGAAGGCGGCCGGATCGCCGCAAGAATTTCGGTTGATCGAGCTCGGGCCCGGTCGCGGCACCATGATGTCGGACGCGCTGCGGGCGTTGCGCGTGCTGCCGCCGCTGTACCAGACCATCTCGGTGCATCTGGTGGAGATCAACCCGGTCCTGCGCGAGAAGCAGAAGGCGACCTTGACGGGACTGCGCAACGTCAACTGGCACGAGAGCTTCGACGAGGTGCCGGACGGCCCGAGCGTCATCTTCGCCAACGAGTATTTCGACGTGCTGCCGGTGCACCAGATGGTCCGGCGCGAGACCGGCTGGCACGAGCGCGTGGTCGAGCTCGATGAGGAAGAGAACTTCGTCTACGGCACCGCCGCAGATCCAACGCCGGGCTTCGAGCTGCTGCTGTCGCCGCTGGTGCGCGCCGCGCCGGCCGGCGCGATCTTCGAATGGCGGCCGGATACCCAGATGATGGCGATCGCGCGCCGCCTCCGCGAGCAGCGGGGCGCTGCCGTGATCATCGACTACGGCCACGTCCGCAGCGACGTCGGCGATACGTTCCAGGCCATCGCACGGCACAGCTTCGCCGATCCCCTCAAGACGCCCGGGCTCGCCGACATCACCGCGCATGTCGATTTCGACGCGCTGTCGCGCACTGCGGAAGCGGTCGGCGCGCGCGTGCATGGGCCGATCACGCAAGGCGAGTTCCTGCAGCGGCTCGGCATCGAGACGCGGGCGCTGACCCTGATGCAGAAGGCGTCGCCCGAGGTCTCCGAAGATATCGCCGGCGGTCTCAAGCGGCTGATCGGCGGCGGCCGCGGCGGCATGGGATCGCTGTTCAAGGTGCTCGGCGTGTCCGATCGCTCGATCCCGGTGCTGGCCGGGATCAGCGACGAACACACCAACGACAAGACAGGAGGCGCGTGATGCTGGTGTCATCGGATGTGATGTCCGCGATTCCGGGCCTGCGCCACGCCTTCTTCACCCGCGAGGGCGGCGTCTCCGGCGGCATCTATGCCGGGCTGAATGGTGGCCTCGGATCGAATGACGTACCGGACGATGTCCGGGAAAACCGCCGCCGCATGGCCGCGCATCTCGGCGTCGCGCCCGAACACTTCCTCAGCCTGCACCAGATTCATTCGCCCGGCGTCGTGGTCGCCACCGGGCCGTGGGACGGCGCCGTCAGGCCGAAGGCCGACGCGCTCGTGACCGTCACACCGAATCTGGCGATCGGCGTCACCACCGCCGACTGCGGTCCGATCCTGTTCGTCGATCCCGAAAGGCGCGTCATCGGCGCGGCGCATGCGGGCTGGAAAGGCGCGCTGACCGGCGTGCTCGAAGCCACGCTGCAGGCGATGGAGCAGCTCGGTGCCGAACGCGGGCAGATCATCGCGGCGATCGGTCCGCTGATCCGGCAGCCGAGCTACGAAGTGGGACCCGAATTCGTGACCCGTTTCGTCGATGACGATGCCGAGCATGCGCGCTTCTTCCTGCCCGCCGAGCGCGAGGGCCACGCGATGTTCGACCTCGGCGGCTTCATCCGGATGCGACTGGAAACGGCCGGCGTGCTGCTGATCGACGATCTTGGTGTCGACACCTATGCCGATGAGCGCTTCTTCAGTTACCGCCGCTCGGTGCACCGTAAAGAACCGGACTACGGCCGGCACGTGCACGCGATCATGCTCGAAGGCTGAAGCTGGGCGCCATTGTGGCCGCATCCGGATTGCTTAACCCTTTCTCTACAACTGAGTGCGTTCTGTCCCAATCTGTGGCAGCGGCGACCTAGACGTTAATCGATTTTAACGATATCGCTCCCGATGATGACGGGAGCGCCGACACCACTTCGACTGATCAGCCGCGCGACGCAGCACGCCTGCGTTGCCGCCGTGCTGATCCTGTCCGCGGCCACGCTGGGCGGCTGCGCGAGCAGCGGCAGTGGGGGTCCTGCCAATGCCTATGCGATGGCGCCCGCCGCTGATGGCGCGACGATCGCGTTCGAACAGATCGACGGCCCGCCACCGCAGATCTTCGACCGCATGGTGAACGTGCTCGACAGCGAGTCCAAGCTGCGCAGCCTGGCCATCGTGTCGCGCGAGGCGCCGTCCGCCTATCGTGTCCGCACCTATCTTTCGGCGCAGGTCGTGAGCGGCAAGAGCGTGATCGCCTGGGTGTTCGACGTCTACGATCGCAATCAGCAGCGCGCGCTGCGCCTCTCCGGCGAAGAGCCGATCGGCCGCGGCGGCCGCGATCCGTGGGCAGCGGTCGATGACATGGTGCTGCGGAAGATCGCGCAGGCCGGCTTCAGCGGCCTCGCCAACATGCTCAATGGCAGCGCACCTGCCGCCACCACGCCGCCGGCAGCGCCTGCGCCCCGAGGTCCTGCGATTGCAGCGGTCGAGCCGGCCTCGCCCGCCTCCGACGGCACCAGCGTCGCCGCCCTCGGCTACACCGACCATTAGGCAAAGCGGCGCATTTTGCGCCGTTTTTTGACCGGGAAAACACCCGCGGCGGGTTGCCAGCGGCGCTATGTCCTTGATATCACCTCGCCCGTGCAAAACTGCCGGTTCCACGGATAGCCCGATATGCTGAACAAGGTCTCCAGCGAGCCGCGGGGAGAAATCGCGATGTCGGCCAAGAACGGCTCCATCAAACTCGTCGCCGGCAACTCCAATCCGCCTCTCGCCGCCGCCATCGCGACCGAGCTCGGTCTGCAGCTGACGAAGGCGGTGGTCCGGCGCTTCGCCGACATGGAGATCTTCGTCGAGATCCAGGAGAACGTCCGCGGCTCCGACGTCTTCATCATCCAGTCGACGTCCTATCCGGCGAACGACCTGCTGATGGAACTGCTGATCATCACCGATGCGCTGCGCCGCGCCTCCGCGCGCCGCATCACCGCCGTGGTTCCGTATTTCGGCTACGCGCGGCAGGATCGCAAGTCCGGCTCGCGCACGCCGATCTCCGCCAAGCTGGTCGCCAATCTGATCACCCATGCTGGCGTTGACCGCGTCATGACGCTCGACCTGCATGCCGGCCAGATCCAGGGCTTCTTCGACATCCCGACCGACAATCTGTTCGCCGCGCCGCTGATGGTGCGCGACATCAAGGAGCGGTTCGACCTCTCCAACGTCATGGTGGTGTCGCCCGACGTCGGCGGCGTGGCGCGCGCCCGCGGCCTCGCCAAGCGCATCAACGCGCCGCTCGCCATCGTCGACAAGCGCCGCGAGCGTCCCGGCGAGTCCGAGGTCATGAACGTGATCGGCGACGTCTCGGGGCACACCTGCATCCTGATCGACGACATCGTCGATTCCGGCGGCACGCTGGTGAACGCCGCCGATGCGCTGCTGAAATACGGCGCCAAGGACGTCTACGCCTACATCACCCACGGCGTGCTCTCCGGCGGTGCGGCGACCCGCATCAGCTCGTCGCGGCTGAAGGAGCTCGTCATCACCGACTCCATCCTGCCGACCGAAGCCGTCCGCAACGCGCCCAACATCCGCGCGCTGCCGATCGCCCCGCTGATCGCGGAAGCCATCGGCCGCACGGCGGCGGAAGAGTCGGTGTCGAGCCTGTTCGACTGAGATTGCCGGCTGCAAGGGGCTGGCCGAGGCATCGCGGCTGCGACTCTCGAAGGCTCTTGCACCAAGCTGATCGTCCCGCATCGGAAGCCTCGCTTTGGTCCCCATTGTCATTCCCCGCGAAAGCGGGGAATCCAGTACGCTGCGGCGCATCGGTTCAATCACAAGCGTCTCGGAGTACTGGATCGCCCGGTCAAGCCGGGCGATGACGGCAGAGTTTGTCGCAATCAGTTCGCTTGCACTCCGTCATTGCGAGCGAAGCGAAGCAATCCAGAGTCCCGCCCACGACTCTGGATTGCTTCGTCGCTGCGCTCCTCGCAATGACGCCTCGCCTGTGAGTTCTTCCACGACAGCAACTATCGACAGCATCGCAGGTACACCTTCGCGATCTCGCGGCGCATGTTGCGTCCGAGCTTTGATCTCGCAATCGCCCTCATCCAAAAGAGGGCGCAGGGAAGGCCGGGCGCTGGCCGCGCCCGTGGCCCGCCTGCGGAAAAAATGCAGGCGGCAGGTACCACAGGTCTGGCCTGATACACCCGGCCCTCCCTGCGCGATGGCTTTAACGGCTGCTTCGCAGTCTCCCCGGTGCGCCGGGCTTTCTGGCCACCGTTGCCTGCGCGGCGCGTGAGCGCCGGCACAAGCGTGACACCAGCATCGGGGTGCCAGGACCGTGCGACTTGACCGTGCGTGCCGGATCGTTCGTCGGCGCGACATCAGCCACGCTGCGACCCGACACACCCACCGCATTCCGCTGCCGACGTCCGTGACGACCGCGATACGTCCCCTCCGACGCAACGGAACGAGCGGCACCATACTGCTGATTTGGCGAAGTCGTCAAGTAATTTATCTTTATCCGAAGTCAGATATTCCCTGGAAGTAACCGACTGAGCTACTCCTTGGGCAGATGGCGGCGGATTACGGCTGCGCCTAATCCGCCCTACACTCCGCCGCGCGCGCGGGACCGTAGGGCGGATTAGCGCAGCGTAATCCGCCGTCGCCCGCCAAATTCAAGGTGCGTCGTAATGATCATCGTTCCCCAAACTCACCGCTTGAATTGACATCCCCCGCCCAGTCGCTTGGAAACAGGCCAGCACGCACGTCGCGGTGAAATGACGAATGGGGCCAATCGACCACACGGCTGACCAGACGGTGCTTGACTGTATTGATGTAACAATACTCGACGTGCCGAGCATGGTCATCTTCGTCGCGGATCAGATGCTCCCAGAATCGGCGCTGCCAAATACCTCGCTCACGGTTCGCGATCCGAACCGCGCTCAGCTGCTCGGTCGGTGACAGCTCGCGGGCGAAACGACTCTTGATGAGCCGCCATCGGGTTGAGAAATCGGCATCGCCGGGCGGCAAGGTCCAGACCGCGTGGAGGTGCTCCGGCATGACGACAAAGGCATCGATCTCGAAGGGAAAGCGCACTCGGGTTGCAGCCACTGCCGACCGCAGGAGATCGATGTGCTCGATCAGCAGATCTCGATGCCGATCGAGGAGGTTGACGGTGAAGAACCAACAACCGCCTGGAACGAATGCGCGCCGGTAGTTGGGCATGGACCAACGCCAGTTGTGATTGATTGTGGCGAGGCTATCCGAAAGGAGGCGACCCAACAAGCTAGCCCCGGCCGAGCGCGCGGCCTGGCGGCGGATTACGGCTGCGCCTAATCCGCCCTACGCATTCCCGGCCTACATCGTCGGAAGCAGAGACTCTCACTCCGTCGTCATTCCGGGGCGCGCGGAGCGACGAAGTCGCGTGAGCGCGAGCCCGGAATCCATACCCACGATCACCTGCCGTGAATCGAAATGTTCGCTCGGGGCTCCTTTCACGTCACAAACGACTGCCTGTGGTTATGGATTCCGGGCTCATTCGCGTTCACGCAAGGGCTTCGCCATTTCGCGAACGCGAATGCCCCGGAATGACGTGTGGAAAGAGGGGGGCCGAACGAGCCACCGCCCGGCTGACCGGCAGTCGCCATTCCCCGCGCCTTGCACGGTTCGCCCCATTCAGTCAAAACATCTCCGACGACCCCAAGGACAACAACAAGAACACGCATCGAGCCCTGCCCCTCATGTTCAGCGCCATCGAACGGCCCGCAGGGCCGCCGCCAGGCCTCCGTCAGATCGCCCGTGATTTCGGACCGCTCCATGCCTCGCATGGCTTCATCGGCTGGCTGTTCGCGATCACCGGGCCCGTCGCGATCATCCTGTCGGTCGGCGCCAAGGACGGGCTGTCACAAGGCGAGCTCGCGTCGTGGATCTTCGGCGTGTTCTTCATCAACGGGCTGATCACGATCCTGTTGTCATGGCGCTATCGCGAGCCGCTGGTGCTGTTCTGGACCATTCCCGGCACCGTGCTGGTCGGACAGGCGCTGACGCATCTCAGCTTCGCGCAGGTCGTCGGCGCGTTCTACGGCACGGCGCTGCTGATGCTGGTCCTCGGCCTCTCCGGCTGGGTGAAGCGGGCGATGCTGCTGGTGCCGATGCCGATCGTGATGGGCATGGTCGCGGGCGTGTTCCTGCGCTTCGGGCTCGATCTCGTGCGCGCCGTGCTCGGCGAATTCAGCATCGCGGGCCCGATGGTCGCGATCTGGCTCGTGCTGACCGCCCTGCCCGCGCTCGGCCGGCGCTGCCCGCCGATCATCGGCGCGCTGGTGGTCGGCACGCTGGCCGCCATCGTGTTCGGTAATTTCGATCACGGCGCGTCGTTGCAGCTTGCGCTGATCACGCCGGTGATCCCGACACCGTCCTGGTCGCTGGCGGCGATGATCGAGCTGGTGGTGCCGCTCGCGGTCACCGTGCTGGTGGTGCAGAACAGCCAGGGTTTTGCCGTGCTCGCCGCCGCCGGGCACACCCCGCCGGTCAATCTCGTCACCGTCGCCTGCGGTCTCGGCTCGGCCTTGGCTGCGATCGTCGGCGGCGTCTCGACCTGCCTGACAGGACCGACCAATGCGATCGTCGTCTCCGGCGGCGAGCGCACGGGCCACTACACCGCGGCGATCGCGGTGGGCGTGCTCGCGCTCGGCTTCGGGCTGCTGGCGCCGACCTTCACCGCGCTGCTGCTGATCGCGCCGAAGGCGCTGATCACCACGCTCGCCGGGCTTGCCATGCTGCGCGTGCTGCAGACGGCGTTCGTGACCGCGTTCAAGACACGGTTCTCGCTCGGTGCTCTCATCGCCTTTCTCGTCACCGTCGCCGATGTGCCGCTGCTCAACATCGGCGCTGCGTTCTGGGGCCTGGTGGCGGGGTTCGCGCTGTCATGGCTGCTGGAGCGCGCTGATTTCAACGCGGAGGCAAGCGCCTGACGCGCCTGCCGCATCGCACCACGCTTTGATGTCGCTATCCCGGCCGAGCGGGCAACACGCTGTTGCAGCGCCGCTCAATCGCGCTACACTTCCCGACCAAACAAAAAGTCTTCGGGGAGGATACCAATGACCGCGATCACGCGCCGCAACATGCTTGCGGGCACGGCAGCAGCAGGCGCGCTGGCGCTCACCGGCCAGCCGGCCTGGTCGGAGCCGCAGTGGAAGAAGTATGCCGGCACCAAGCTGGAGGTGATCCTGGCCAAGGGGCCGCGCGGCGACAATCTGCAGAAGAACATCAAGGAATTCACCGCGCTGACCGGCATCGAGGTCGAATCCGAGCAGATCCCCGAGCAGCAGCAGCGCCAGAAGGTGGTGATCGAGCTGTCGTCGGGCAAGCCGAGCTTCGACGTCGTGCACCTGAGCTATCACGTGCAGAAGCGGCAGTTCGAGAAGGCCGGCTGGCTCACCGACGTCACCGACATGATGAAGGACCCGAACCTCACCGCGCCAGACCTCGTCCCCACCGATTTCTCCGCCGCGGGCCTCACTTACGCCAGCAACGACAAGGGCCGCATGTTCTCGCTGCCATGGTCGGTGGACTACTTCATCCTCTACTACAACAAGGAGCTGTTCGCGAAGAAGGGCGTCGAGGTGCCGAAGACGCTCGACGAAATGGTCACGGCCGCGCAGAAGCTGACCGATCCCAAGGACGGCACCTTCGGCTTCGTCGGCCGCGGCCTGCGCAACGCCAACATGACGTTGTGGACGAACTTCTTCCTCAATTACGGCGGCGAGTTCCTCGACGCCAAGGGCAACATCCAGACCGACGGCCCCGAGGCGGTCGAGGCGACCAAGCTGTATCAGAAGCTGCTGACGACCTGCGCGCCCCCCGGCGTCGCCGGCTTCAACTGGATGGAGTCGATGGCCTCGTTGACGCAAGGCCGCTCGGCGATGTGGATCGACGGCGTCGGCTGGGCGCCGCCGCTGGAGGATCCCAATGCCTCGCGCGTCGTCGGCAAAGTCGGCTACACCGTGGTGCCCGCCGGGCCGAAGGGGCAGTTCTCGGCGACCTATGGCGACGGCGTCGGCATTCCCGCGGCGTGCAAGAACAAGGAGGCCGCCTGGCTGCTGTGCCAATGGATGGTCTCGAAGGCGCAGGGCGCGCGCCTGGTGCAGGCCGGCGGCGGCGTGCCGTTCCGCAACTCCGTGCTCAACGATCCCGGCATCCAGAGCGGCGTGAAGATGCCGAAGGAGTGGCTGCAGTCGGCGATCGACTCCGGCAAGATCTCCAAGCTCGGCCTGCCCGTGATCATTCCGGTGGCTGAATTCCGCGATCTCGTCGGCGCGGCGCTGACCGCCACGCTATCGGGCGCCGATCCCGCGACCGAGCTGAAGAAGGCGCACGAGCAGTTCCGCCCGATCCTGGAGCGCAGCGAAAAAGCGTGAGCACGATCGTCGAACAGGCTGGCGCGGCAGCGGAAGCTGCTGCGCCGGAACGCGCATTGCGGCCACCGTCCTACTGGCCGTTCGTGGTGCCGGCGCTGATCACCGTGCTGGCGGTGATCATCTTTCCCTGGCTGTTCACGATCTGGATGAGCTTTCAGGAATGGAAGGTCGGTTCGCCCACGACCTTCGTCGGACTGTCGAACTATCTGCGGCTGCCGGCTGATCCGCGCTTCGTCGAATCGGTCGGGCACACGCTGTCCTACACGGCGCTGTCCGTGCTGCTGCCGCTGGTACTCGGCACCTTCGCGGCGGTGATCTTCCACGCCCGCTTTCCGGGACGCGGGCTGCTGCGGGCGCTGTTCATCATGCCGATGATGGCGACGCCGGTGGCGATCGCGCTGGTGTGGACGATGATGTTCCACCCGCAGCTCGGCATCCTGAACTACCTGCTTTCCCTCGTCGGCCTGCCGCCGCAGCTCTGGGTGTTTCATCCGGGCACGGTGATCCCGTCGCTGGTGCTGGTCGAAACCTGGCAGTGGACCCCGCTGGTCATGCTGATCGTGCTCGGCGGCATCGCCTCGCTGCCGACCGAGCCCTATGAGAGCGCGCAGATCGACGGCGCCTCGACCTGGCAGATGTTCCGCTACATCACCCTGCCCCTGATCATGCCGTTTCTGTTCATCGCCGCGATGATCCGCGCGATCGACGCCATCAAGAGCTTCGACATCATCTTCGCGATCACGCAAGGTGGGCCCGGCTCGGCGTCCGAGACGATCAACCTCTATCTCTACAGCGTCGCCTTCGTCTATTACGACCTTGGCTATGCCTCGGCGATCGCGGTGGTGTTCTTCGCGCTGATCATCGCGCTGACCGCGCTGCTGCTCCTGCTGCGCCGGCGCGCGCAGTGGAATGCGCTGGGGAACGAGACATGAGCGTGAACACCCTGCTCGGCCGGCTCGGCCTCGCCTTCGGAGTCTTCCTGATCGTCTCGCCGGCGATCCTGTTCTTCCTCTGGATGATCTCGCTGTCGGTGAAGTTCGAGGTCGACAACGCCGCCTATCCGCCGGTGTTCTGGCCGGAGCATTTTGCCTGGAAGAACTACACCGACGTGCTGTCGTCGAACCGCTTCTTCACCTACTTCAAGAACAGCCTGCTGGTGACCGGCGGCGCGACCGCGCTCGCGATGCTGGTCGGCGTGCCCGCCGGCTACGGCATCGCGCGGATGGCCGCGCATAAATCCGCGATCGTGATCCTGATCGCGCGCATCACGCCCGGCCTGTCCTATCTCATTCCGCTGTTTCTCTTGTTTCAGTGGCTCGGCCTGCTCGGCACCTTGTGGCCGCAGATCATCATCCATCTCGTGGTCACCGTGCCGATCGTGATCTGGATCATGATCGGCTATTTCGAGACCACGCCGATCGAGCTCGAGGAGGCCGCGCGCATCGACGGCGCCACGCGCTGGCAGGTTTTCCGCCACGTGGCATTGCCGGTGGCGAAGCCCGGGCTGGCCGTCGCCTTCATCCTCGCGGTGATCTTCTCGTGGAATAATTTCGTGTTCGGGATCGTGCTGGCGGGGCGCGAGACGCGCACGTTACCGGTGGCCGTATATAATATGATTTCATTCGATCAGTTGAGCTGGGGACCGCTCGCGGCGGCGGCGCTGATCGTGACGCTACCGGTGCTGCTGCTAACAGTCACGGCACAACGGCAGATCGTCGCGGGACTGACGGCGGGCGCCGTCAAGGGAGGTTGAGCGGTGCGCTGACACAGCCTCTGCCGCACCTCAGTTCGGTATATGATATGCCTGACGAGAGCCGCGACAGAATGTCCTGTCTGCCTTGGTCAGGCCATGATCTGCACCTTGGTTACCTTGATGGAACCAGGATTCGGCCAACGGCTTGACGCGAGCTGCGCTCGTCTCCAAAGGTCTCTGACTGTTTCCGTGCCGGCTTCGTTTCAGCCGAATACCCCTGCGCCCGCGCGATCGACCGAACCGGGATTGGCGCTCTCGTCGGTCTGTCGTGCAGATCTCTCACCGGCTGAATGCCCGACCGACGAAAGCTGCATGACGTCCGATCGCGACGCCTCCGCGCCTGACCGATTGACTGCCCTGTTGCAGACCGAGCTCTTGGACTCGCCTCCCGAGCCCGGCTTCGACCGCGTCACGCGGCTGACCTCGCGCCTGTTGCAGGCGCCGGCGGCGATCATCGCGCTGGTCGACCGCGACCGGCAGTTCTTCAAGAGCTCGGTCGGGCTGTGCGAGCCCTGGGCCTCGCTGCGCGAGACGCCGCTCAGCCATTCGTTCTGCCAGCATGTGGTGACCTCGTCCGGACCGCTGGTCGTCAACGACGCCACCCAGCATCCCCTGGTGAAGGACAATCTCGCGATCCCAAGCCTCGGCGTCATCGCCTATCTCGGCGTGCCCCTGAAGCTGCCGAGCGGCGAGGTCATCGGCGCGCTCTGCGCCATCGATCACCAGCCGCGGCAGTGGAGCGACGACGACGTCGCGCAGCTGACAGAGCTCGGCGAGATCGTCATGGACGAGATCGCGCTGCGCGCCGAAAATGCGCGGCGACGGACGATCGAACAGCATCAGCGCGTGCTGGTCCACGAGCTCAATCATCGCGTCAAGAACACGCTGGCGCTGGTCGACAGCGTGATCGCGCTCAGCATCCGCGACGACTCCGCGCTGTCCGAGTTCGGCGAGACGCTGCGCGGCCGTATCGCCGCGCTGACCCGCAGCCACGCGCTGGCGCTCGACCGCGGCCGCGAGGCGATCGCGCTGAAGGAGCTGGTCTGCGCCGAGCTGGCGCCGCTGCAATCCGATCGGGTGGTCGTCGACGGTCCCGACGTGCAGCTATCACCGGGCATCGCGCTGTATCTGTCGATGGGCCTGCACGAGCTCGTCACCAATGCGGTGAAATATGGCGCGCTTTCCAACGAGGCGGGACGCGTGGCGCTGAGCTGGAGCCATGCCGACGACCGGCTGTCCCTGTCATGGCAGGAGAGCGACGGGCCTGTAGTCACGCCGCCTTCGCGCACCGGCTTCGGTTCGCTGCTGTTCGAGCGCATCCTCGGCAGCGCGCTGAAGGGCGAGGTGACGCGCGACTTCGGAGCCGATGGTCTCAAGGTGACGTTCGATCTGCCGCTGACGGCCTGACGCTCAATCGCGCTGGCCGCGCCGGCGCGTCAGCGTGATCTCGGCGAGGATCGACATCGCGATCTCCTCCGGCGTGATCGCGCCGAGATCGAGCCCGGCCGGCGCCTTCACTCTGTCCAGCAACGCCGCGTCGATGCCGTCCTTCAGCAGCTTGTCGCGCAAACTGTCCATCTTGCGCCGGCTGCCGACGAAGGCGTGATACGCCGCCTCGCAGGACAGCGCCGCCCGCAGTGCGGCCTCGTCGCCCTTGCCTTGCGTCGACACGACGATGAAGCGGCGGCCGCCGGCGAGGTCGTCCAGCGCGAAGCCGTCGACATGCGCATCAGCTTGCGGCATCTCGGTGAGATCGGCGGCAGGCGCGGCGAGCGTCACATGATAGCCCAGTGGCCGCGCCTGCGCGGCGAGCGCCAGCGCCACGGGGCTCGCGCCGAGAATGACGAGCGACGGATGCGGCAGCACCGGTTCGACAAAGATGTCCATCGTGCCCTTGCTCGGGCACATGTTGGCGGCGAAACGCACGCCCTCCTTGGTTTCGCCAGCCTTGACGCCGAGCTCCGCCAGCAGGTTCTCCGGCTGCACCGACACCATCCGCGGCACGCCGTCGGCGAGCGCCTCCCGCGCCGCCTTCAGCACCGCTCCCCGCGCGCAGCCGCCGCCGATCCACCCTGCGACGATGCTGCCGTCGGGACGGATGATCGCCTTGGCGCCGGCCTTGGCGGCGGTCACCGACACCGTGCGCACGACGGTGGCCAGGACGAAACTTTCTTCGTTCGCTTTCAGCTGCGCGGCGAGGTCGAGCATCTCCGTGGACGTCGTCATGGACGAGCTCCTCTTGACGGCATGGCCTCACAACCTCGCCAGATACGGCTCCAGCGCCGCGAGCGAATTCAGCGTGTGCGCGGGCGCGTAGAGGTCGACATGCGGCAGCGCGGCCTTGATGCCGCGCGCTTCGGGCGCGTAGCCGTCCCAGCCGAGCATCGGATTGAGCCAGACGATGCGGCGGCAGCGGCGGCGTAGCTGCGCCATCTCGCGACCAAGCAAATCAGGATCACCGGTGTCGTAACCATCGGAGACGATCATCACGCAGGTGCGCGAATGGATCACGCGCGCGGCGTGCCAGCGGTTGAAGGTCTGCAGGCTTTCGCCGATGCGGGTGCCGCCGCCCGCGCCCTGCGCCATCATCGAGAGACGGTCGAGCGCGCGCGCCGCGTCGCGCTCCTTCATCGCGTCGGAGACGTGGGCGAGCCGGGTGTGAAACAGGAACGCCTCGGCCTCGCGAAACGTATCGAGCACGCCGTGGATGAAGCGCAGGAACACCGCCGTGTAGGCGCTCATCGATCCGGACGCGTCGAGCAGCACGACGAGGCGCAGCGGCTTCACCTTGCGTCGGCGATGCACCAGCGCGATCGGCACGCCGCCATGGCTGATGTTGCGGTGAATGGTCCGGCGCAGATCGAAGCGCTCGCCCTTGCGGCGCAATTGATCGCGCCGCGTCAGCCGCGTGCGCATCGCCTGCGCAAGCCGCGCCGCGGCCTCATGCGCCAGCGCGATTTGGTCGGGATCGGCGAGCCTGCGGAAGTCCGTGTCGCTGATCGCCTCCACGCGCGAGGCACCTTCGCGCTGGCCCTCACCGGACGCCTCACGCGGTGTCTCATCGGAGGGCACCTGGTCCGTCGCGCCCTGCGGACCACGCTCGCCCACGCCGGCATCCTGCAGGCTCTTCAGCGATGGACTATTTGCCGCCTGCTGTGATCCCGACGCGAGCACCCGCGAACGCGCGCGCTTGCCGAGCCAGAATGCGTCGAACAGACCGTCGAAACGATCCCATTCGCTCTTGCGTGCCGCGAACAGATGCTTGAAGGCGGAGCGCAGCAGGCCGGGCCTGTCGGCATAGCCAGCTGCCATCACCGCAGCGGCGTCCTGTCCTTCGGGCATTCCGACTGCAAAGCCGTCGTCGCGCAGCGTCCGCAGGAAGGCGCCAAGGCGGCCGGCGACCAGCCGCGCCACCGCGTCCAGGTCCTCATGATCGGGCGTGGCGCCGCAGCAGCTCATGCGACCTTCCCCAGCAAGCGCGCCGAGACCTCGCGGGTGATGCGGGCGCGGTCCTCATGGGTCTTCAGCAGGCAGATCAGCGTGTCGTGGATGACCTCCGGCTGGTCCTTGAGATCGCGGATATCCAGCCCGACCAGCGCCGCGGCCCAGTCCAGCGTCTCGGCGACACCGGGCACCTTGCGCAGCTCCTCCTTGCGCAGGCCCTCGACCATCCGCGCGATCTGCAGCGCGAGCTGCGCGGAGGCGCCGTCGATCCGCGCCAGGATGATCCGCGCCTCGCGATCGACGTCGGGATAGTCGACATAGTGGTACAGGCAGCGCCGGCGCAGCGCGTCGGACAGCTCGCGGGTGCCGTTGGAGGTCAGCACCACATGCGGGATGCTGGTCGCCGTGATGGTGCCGAGTTCTGGGATCGAGACCTGGAAGTCGGACAACAGCTCCAGCAGGAACGCCTCGAATTCGTCATCGGCGCGATCGATCTCGTCGATCAGCAGCACCGGCGGCGTGGCGCGGCGGATCGCGGCGAGCAAGGGACGCTCGAGCAGATATTTCTCGGAGAAGATTTGGTCCTCGATGACATCGGCATGCCCGCGATGCGCCTCGATCGCCAGCAGCTGGCGCTGATAGTTCCACTCATAGAGCGCGGCGCTCTGGTCGAGCCCCTCATAACATTGCAGACGGATCAGCTCGGTGCCTTCAACCGCGGCCAGCGCTTTCGCCACCTCGGTCTTGCCGACGCCCGCCTCGCCCTCCAGCAGCAGCGGCCGCTTCAGCAGCTGCATCAGCGCAATCGCCGTCGCCAGCTCGCCATCGGCGATGTAGCCGCAGGCGGCGAGAGATTGCGCGATGTCGTCGCGGGTTTTCATGTTGGTTGGGTTCTCGATCTCGCCTCGAAGTCGGTGCGTTCCCTCCCCCCTTGTGGGGGAGGGCTAGTGAGGGGTTGGCCCGAAGCGACACTGCCGCCGGAGACCCCCACCCCCGACCCCTCCCCGCAAGGGGGAGGGGAGCGCACTGCCGATGCCGCTATGTCTTTTCCAGCAATTTCGTTCGCTCTCTCTGCGTCATTGCGAGCGAAGCGAAGCAATCCAGGGGCTCGGGTGGGACTCTGGATTGCGTCGTCGCTTCGCTCCTCGCAATGACGGCAGTGCTCAAGGATCCAGTCTACGCCACCACCCCCAGGTTCTTCGCCGCCTGCCAGTTGCGCCAGAAATCGTGGGGCATCTGGATGTGGGTCGCGCCGAGGAACGCGAACGCGTCGTTGACCGCGTTGGAGAACGCCGGCACGCCGCCGACATTGGGGCTTTCGCCGACGCCCTTGGCGCCGATCGGGTGGTGCGGCGACGGGGTCACGGTGTAGTCCGTCTCCCAATGCGGCGTCTCCACCGCGGTCGGCATGAAGAAGTCCATGAACGAGCCGGTCACGACGTTGCCTTCGGAATCGTAGCGGATCTCCTGGCCCATCGCGATGGCGAAGGCCTCGGTCAGGCCGCCATGGACCTGGCCCTCGATGATCATCGGGTTGATGCGGGTGCCGCAATCGTCGAGCGCGTAGAAGCGCCGGACCTTGTACACGCCGGTGTCGACATCGATGTCCATCACGCAGAGATAGGCGCCGAACGGATAGGTCATGTTCGGCGGATCGTAGTAGCTGACAGCCTCCAGCCCCGGCTCCATGCCCGGCGGCACCGAATTGTACGCCGCCCAGCAGATGTCCTTCATCGACATCGCCTTCTCCGGCAGGCCCTTGACGCGGAAGCCGTCGATGTCCCATTCGAGATCGTCCTCGTGGACCTCGAGCTTGTAGGCCGCGATCATCTGGGCCTTGGCCTTGATCTTGCGCGCCGCCATCGCGATCGCCGCGCCGGCGACCGGCGTCGAGCGCGAGCCGTAGGTGCCCAAGCCATAAGGCGCGGTGTCGGTGTTGCCCTCCTCGACCATGATGTTGTCGGCGGGAATGCCGATTTCGCTGGCGATGATCTGCGCCCAGGTGGTCTCGTGGCCCTGGCCCTGGCTCTTGGTGCCCATCCGCGCGATGCCGGCGCCCGTGGGGTGCAGGCGGATCTCGCAGGAATCGAACATGGCGATGCCGAGAATATCGCAGTTCTTCGACGGGCCGGCGCCGACGATCTCGGTGAAGAAGCCGATGCCGATGCCCATGATCTCGCGGGTCTCGCCGCGCTTAAACGCCGCGCGCTTCTCAGCCTGCTCCTTGCGCAGGCCTGCGTAGTCGACGGTCTCCATCATCTTGCGCATGGCGGTGTGATAGTCGCCGGAATCATATTCCCAGCCCAGCGCGGAGTGATAGGGAAACTGCTCCGGCTTGACGAAGTTCTTCAAGCGGAGCTCCGCCGGATCCATGCCGAGCTTCTGCGCCAGAATGTCCATCGCGCGCTCGATGCAATAGGCCGCCTCGGTGACGCGGAACGAGCAGCGATAGGCGACGCCGCCCGGCGCCTTGTTGGTGTAGACGCCGTCGACCGCGAGATGCGCGACCGGGAAATCATAGGAGCCGGTGACGATGTTAAAGAAGCCGGCCGGCCATTTCGACGGATCGGCGCAGGCATCGAAGCCGCCGTGATCGGCCAGCACGTGGACGCGCAGGCCTGTGACCTTGCCGTCCTTGGTCGCGGCAATCTCGGTCGTCATGTGATAGTCGCGCGCGAAGGCCGTCGCGGTGAGATTCTCGATGCGGTCCTCGACCCACTTCACCGGCTTGCCGGTGACGATCGAGGCGACCGCCGCGCAGATGTAACCCGGATAGGCGCCGACCTTGTTGCCGAAGCCGCCGCCGATGTCCGGCGCGATGACGTGAATCTTCTGCTCCGGGATTTTCGCGATCAGCGACACCACGGTGCGGATCACGTGCGGCGCCTGGAACGTGCCCCAGATCGTCAGCTCGCCCTTGATCTTGTCGAACGAGCACACGCACTGGCAGGTTTCCAGCGGCGACGGATGGGTGCGGTGATAGGAGATCATCTCCTTGATCGTCACATCCGCTTTCTTGAACGCTGCGTCGGTCAGCTCCTTGTCGCCGACGGTCCATTCGAAGATGTGGTTGTGGTGCTTGCGCGGGCCGTGCGCGCCTGATGTCTTGCCGGCGAGGTCCTCGCGCAGCACCGGCGCATCCGGGTCCATCGCCTTGAACGGATCGACCAGCACCGGCAGCGGCTCGTAGTCGACGACCACCTTGGAGACGCCGTCATCGGCGGCGTAGCGGTCGGTGGCGACGACGAAGGCAACCTCCTGGTTCTGGAACAGCACCTTGCCGTCGGCGAGCACCATCTGCACGTCGCCGGCCAGGGTCGGCATCCAGGCGAGGTTGACGGTCTTCAAGGTCTCGGCGGTGATGACCGCGAGCACGCCCGGCACCTTCAGCGCCTCCTCGGTGTGGATCGCCTTGACGCGCGCATGGGCATGCGGCGAGCGCACGAAGTCGCCATGCAGCATGCCGGGCAGCTTGACGTCGTCGACATAGTTGCCCTTGCCTTGGGTGAAGCGGATGTCCTCGACGCGCTTGCGCCGACAGCCCATGCCTTCGAGGGCGGCTTCGCGTTGTTCCCGCGTGGGAGTCATGTCGTTCATTCCGCGGCCTCCTGGAATTCCACGCCGTTGATCTTGGCGGCGGCGTATTGGATCGCCTTGACGATGTTCTGATAGCCGGTGCAGCGGCAGATGTTGCCGGAAATGCCGGCGCGGATCTCGGCCTCGGTCGGGGACGGATTTTCCTTCAGCAGCCGGTGCGCGCGCAGGATCATGCCGGGCGTGCAGAAGCCGCATTGCAGGCCGTGCATCATGCGAAAGCCTTCCTGCAGCGGCGACAGCGTGCCATCGGCATTGGCCATGCCTTCGATGGTGGTGATCTCACAGCCATTGGCCTGCACCGCCAGCATGGTGCAGCTCTTCACGCTCATGCCGTCGATATCGACCGTGCAGGCGCCGCAATGGCTGGTCTCGCAGCCGATATGCGTGCCGGTGAGCTGCGCCTGCTCGCGCAGGAAGTGGACCAGAAGCGTGCGCGGCTCCGCGAGGCCCTCGACCTCGCTGCCGTTCACCTTCATCGTGACGTGGGTTTTGGGCATTCGGTGCTCCCTGAAGACGTCTTTGAACTTTGGGCCGAGCTATCAGCCGCGATCTCGGTGCGCTCCCCTCCCCCTTGCGGGGAGGGGTCGGGGGTGGGGGTCCACGGCGGCGGTCTCGCTTGGGGCTACCCCCCTCCCCGCCCCTCCCCCACAAGGGGGGAGGGAGAGGAGAAAGCGTGCCGTGAGGCGAGAAGGAACCGCCTGCGCGGCCACGGTTCTGGCAAAAGCTGCTACTTCGCCCTGCTCGCCGCGCGTTGCAGCGCGCGCATCACCATGATGCCGCCGACATGCACGCGATACTCGGCCGGGCCGCGCGCATCGGACGCCGGCTGCATGATCGTGCGCGCCGCCGTCGCGGCGGCTTTCAGCGCCGCCTCATCCAGCGTGGTGCCGATCACGGCATTCGCCGCATCGGTCGCCAGCAGCGGCGTCTCGTGCAAATTGGTCAGCGAAATGACGCAGCTCGCCACCTTGCCACCCGCCATCGTCAGCACGACACCTGCCGCCGCGGTCGCATAATCGCCGACCTTGCGCTTCAACTTCTCATACGCGTAGCCATGTCCCGCGGGCGGCACGGGAATGCTCACACCGGTCAGGATCTCGCCGGGCTCCAGCGCGGTGAAATACGCCCCCTGGTAAAACTCTCGCGCCGCCACCTCGCGGGCGCCGTTCGGCCCCTCCAGGCGATAGCTCGCATCCAGCGCCAGCATCAGCGCCGGCATGTCGTTGCCGGGATCGCCATTGGCGACGTTACCGCCGAGCGTGCCGCGATAGCGCACCTGCGGATCGGCGATCAGCAGCGCGGTCTCGTGCAGGATCGGCAATGCCTCGCCGATCTCGGCAGAGGCCAACAGCTCGGCTTGTGTGGTCATCGCGCCGATCGCGATACGGTCGCCGTCGCGGCAGATGCCCTTGAGGCCGGCGATTCCGTGCAGGTCGATGAGATGCGCCGGCGTGGCCAGCCGCAGCTTCATCATCGGCAGCAGGCTGTGGCCGCCGGCGAGCGGACGCGCCTCGTCTCCGAGATCGGCGAGCAGCTTGATCGCATCGCCGACGCTCGCGGGCCGGTGATAGTCGAACGGACCAGGAATCATCTCGTTTCCCTTCCCTCATTCTGGCCTGCCTTGCCGGCTTGGCCGTTTGCGTCGATGCGGCGAACGTTCGTGCTGCAGGAGCGAAGTGTGAACGCCAGCGGATCGCGGATTGGGCGGGAGAGTCGATCGGGATTGCCGGCCGCGCAACGAAGCGGGCACGGAGAGCGATGAATTCGCACGAACGGCGGATGATCGCGCACGAATTGCGTCAGTCGACACGACCTAATGATGCGAATGACGAACGCAGTTGGTTGCGCGACGCCGCATCGGCGTAAGACGCTCGGTGTCAGCCGATGTGCGTTGCGACGAAGCGCGCGCCTGATGCTGCGATCGCGAAATGACAGTGTGAGATCACGCCGGCCGCCGCAACCCGAGCCGCGCCTTGACCTCGGCGACTTTGGCGCGGCTCACCGGCACGCGCGGCTTGGACGGGCCGTCGAGCTCGATGATCGCGCCCTCGCCTTCCTTGCCGACGAATGTCACATGCTCGATCGCGACGATGTGACTGCGGTGGACGCGGATGAAGCGGCCGGGATCGAGCTGCGCCTCGGCCTCGGAGATCGACCACGGGCACATCCGCTCGCGGGTGCCGTCATGCACCCTGGTGTAGTGCGCATCGGCGCGTACGCTGCGGACGTCGCCGGCATCGATGAAATGGGTGCCGTTTGCGCCTTCGAGCGGCAGCCGCGCTGCCGCGATGCGCGGCGGCTGGCCGATGCCCCCGAGCGGCGCGGCCTTGATGCGTGCGGGTGGAGCGCTTTCGAGCGCGTCGGGAGGAGCCACCGCAACGGGTTGCGCCACAGGAGTGACCGGCTCCGGCGCAAGGTCAGGGGCAGTGATGGGGGGAGCCGTGGCCGGCTCCGCTGTACGGCGCGGGTCCGGCACCAGCGACAGCAGGAAGCCGGCGGCGACCACGAAGCACAGCACGGCCACGACGATCGCCAGCACCTGCGGCGATGCGGCCAATCCCGCCGGGGCATGCTGATGTCCCTCTCCGGCCGGCACGACATGCATGCCCAGCATCGCCGTGTAGTGCATGCCGGAGACGGCGATGCCGAACGCGAGCGCGCTGATGGCCAGCCGCAGGCCATCCTGCCGAGCGAGAAAGATGCGCAGGCCGCCGTAAGCGGCGACGATCGCGATGGCGACCGACAGCGCCACAAGCAGCGGATCATGCGTCAGCCCGAAGCGGCCGGCGAGGCCGTGCATGCCGACATAGTGCATGCTGGCGATGCCGGCGCCGAGCAGCAGCGCCGAGGGCACGACGCGCTGCGGCGAAGCATCGCCGATGCTGACGAAGAACAGGGAGACGCCGACGACCAGCGCGCAGATCAGGAAGGAGATGATGGTCGGCAGCACCAGATAGACCGCATCCGCCGGCAGCGGCGCGGCCATCATGCCCACGAAATGCATGGTCCAGATGCCGACCGCGAGAATGCCCGCGGCCCCGGACAGCAGCACGCGCGGACTCGCCCCCGGCCCGCTGCGGATGCGGGCAGTGAGACTGAATCCGGTATAGCCACCCAGGCTCGCGATCACGACCGAGAGCGCGACGAGATAAGGATCGTATCCTTCGATCATCCTTGCCGGCCGCCCGTCGCCACGGGCCAGCCTCCTCCCGGAGGAGGTTTTACAGGGGGCGAGCGGGGGATGACAACACAAGGCGGGGAGTACGAGGGGGCGTGATGTCGCTGGGCGGGGAGCGTTGAACCGTGGCTATCGGGCGCGAGTGAGATCCGGACTTTCACCGCGGAGGTGGTGCGCTCCCCTCCCCCTTGCGGGGAGGGGTTGGGGGTGGGGGTCCACGCATTCCGCTCAAAATGATGAGCTTCGACTCCGAGAAAGCATCTTGGCGGATGTGAGTCCCATGGGCTTCGGCGCCCGGAGACCCCCACCCCCAACCCCTCCCCGCAAGGGGGAGGGGAGCGCACTGCCCGTGCCGCAAAGAGCGAGAATTACAGCTCTTACCGTGAGAAGGGCGTGTGGCTGGCCTCGCCAGCCACACGCCCTCACCTACTCAGATGATCCCCGCCGCCACCTGGCTGCGCAGGCGCTCCAGGCTGAGCAGGGTCTCCGCGCAGGCCGTGGCCACCTCGACGCCCTTGGTCGCGAAGTGCTTCCGGAAGAAATCGAAATGCGCCTGCGTCTCGTGGAATTGCTGCGGCGTCAGCACCGCGGAGAACACCGGCACCTCGGTGCGCAGTTGCACGTCCATCAGCGCCTTGATGACGGTGTCGGCGACGAACTCGTGCCGATAGATGCCGCCGTCGACGACGAGGCCGGCCGCGACGATCGCGGTGTAGCGCCGCGTCTTAGCGAGCAGCTGCGCATGCAGCGGGATCTCGAACGAGCCCGGCACCTCGAAGATGTCGACGCGGTCGCGGGCGATGTGGCGTGCCTCGATCTCGTCGAGGAACGCCGTGCGGCACTCGGCGACGACATCACGGTGCCAGGCCGATTGCACGAAGGCGACGCGCTGCGGCTTGGTGAAGCGGGGATGCGAGGGTGCCGGAGGCTGGTCCTCAGGCGGAGATGCCACCGGCGTGTCCGCCGGCGAAGCGGCTTCGGTCGCGATATCGGTGGGAGTGTCGGTGGCGGTGGTGTCGATGGAGTCTTGCAACATCTGATTCATGGTTGTCCTCGTTGAGAGACCAGAATCAGGGCACACGGAACGACGACGCCCCCACGCGGAGTGCGCGGGGTGCCGGGACCCGTTCTCTTTCATCCGGACTGTGACCGTCGGCTTCGGAGTCGCACCGAATCTGCTGACCCTTCTCCGTTCGGCGCGATCCGGAGAACGGGATTCTCCAAACCTGACCTTGCCGACAAGGCGCTCGCGGGCTCGCGCTCTCGACCGAGACCGCTTACCGCCGGTGGGGAATTTCACCCCGCCCTGAGAACATGAGCCGCCCGGATGGACGGCCCGGAGGAACTATGCAGGCCCCCGGCAGCGGCGGCAAGGCCTCACGCCCGCGGCCGGCGAAGCCCCGCCATGCAGCGTCCTGCGGCCTTTTCCGCGGCCAAATTGGCCCGAACGGGCGGTTTGCGGCGAATCCGATTCCGTTTTGTTCTCAAAACGGCATGATTCCACAGGCTGGACAGGAGTTGTGGACGAAGCGGTGTTTCGCTGTGGACGGACTCGCCCCCCCGTTGCGCAGATTCCGCAAATCACATCAGTTTGTCCTCGCACGCCCGGGGTACCTCCGGGGCTGCAAGCCGGGTCGCGATGCGCCGTGAGGGCGTGGGCCGGGTCGCCGCGTAAGTACCAACGAGATCAAGAAGACGAGGTCGAGACGGCATGTCCCTGCTCGAAAGCACTATCGATTCCGGAAATCATCCGTTGAGCGTCGTCGAGAACATCGCCGCCGACAACAACTGGATGTTCGAGCGTTCCGGCGAGGACGAGATCACGATCGCCTCCAAGGGGCAGTGGACCGACTACCAGATCTCCTTCACCTGGATGGCCGAGATCGAGGCGCTGCATCTGGCCTGCGCCTTCGACATGAAGATTCCGGAAGCGCGCCGCGCCGAGGTGCAGCGGCTGATCGCCGCCATCAACGAGCAGCTCTGGCTCGGCCATTTCGACATCTGGACCCACACCGGCATGGTGATGCATCGCCAGGCGCTGGTGCTGCCCGGCGGCATCACCGCCTCGGGTCCGCAATGCGAGAGCATGCTCGCCGGCGCCATCCACGCCTGCGAGCGCTATTTCCCGGCGTTCCAGTTCGTCGTCTGGGCCGGCAAGTCGACCCAGGACGCCATGGCGGCCGCGCTGTTCGATACGGAAGGCGAGGCGTAAAGCCCCCCCTCTCGTCATGCGCGGGCTTGACCCGCGCATCCATCTCGCATCAAAAAGCCGCTCCTTTCAGTCGATGGATGGCCGGGTCAAGCCCGGCCATGACGAATGGTGGCTTGATGACGACCATCTCCGAACTCCAACACACCACCGGCACAATCGTGCTGGCCGGCGCCGGCAAGATGGGCGGGGCGATGCTGACCGGCTGGCTGGCCGGCGGGCTCGCGCCTGAGCGCGTGGTCGTCATCGAGCCGATGCCGTCGGCGGAGATCACCGCGGTCGTGGCCAAAGGCGTGCGGCTGAATCCAACGACCAGCGCGCCGGCCGAGGTGGTCATCACAGCCGTCAAGCCGCAGATGTTCGCCGAGGCCGGACCGGCGCTGAAGCCGTGGGTCGGCGATGCCACGCTGGTGCTGTCGATCATGGCCGGCACCACCATCGCGAGCCTTCAGAACACGCTCGGCGGCGCCGTGGTGCGCGCGATGCCGAACACGCCGGCCGCGATCGGCCGCGGCATCACCGTGGCCGTGCCCGCCGCCAATGTCAGCGCCGCGCAGCGCGCGCTCACCGATGCGCTGCTGCGCGCCACCGGCGCGGTGGAATGGGTCGACGACGAGGCGCTGATGGATGCGGTGACCGCGGTGTCCGGCTCGGGCCCCGCTTATGTCTTCCTGCTGGCCGAGGAACTCGCCCGCGCCGGCGTCGCCGCCGGCCTGCCCGAGGCGCTCGCCACGACCTTGGCGCGCGCCACCGTGTCGGGCGCCGGCGAGCTGCTGCGCCAGTCGGAGCTGCCGTCCGCCACCTTGCGCCAGAACGTCACCTCGCCCGGCGGCACCACGGCAGCGGCCTTGTCAGTGCTAATGGCTGCGGACGGCTTTCAGCCGCTGCTGACCAAGGCGGTGGCCGCCGCGACCGCGCGCTCCAAGGAGCTCGCCAAGTAACTTTGACGATAACTGACAAGCTCAGCGCGACGGCGTCGGCGGACCGCCGTGCTGCTGCCGCCACTGCAGGAACTGCTTGAACAGCGCGCTGCGCTCGGCCGGATCGTTCGACACCTGTCCGCCGCTCTGGCGCACGAAGGTCTCGAACTGCTGCTGCTGGACATCGGCCACCTGCGGCCGCGGCACCATGTTGCGCGCCACCAGCCAATCGTCCGCCGCCTTGAAGCGCTTCCACCCGGGGATGGTCGCGACGATGCTCGACTCCCGCCATTTCGGATGCCGCGGCGGCTTCATGAACTCATCGTAGTTGGCGAAGAACGCCTCGACGAAGCGGGCGACCTTGCGATAGCGCTCGGTATTTTCAGGCCAGTTGTAGCTGACCAGCAGCATGCCGATCGCCACCGTCTCGATGGTCTCGCCGGGATTGAGCAGGTTCGGATACTCCTCGGATGACAGCGTGGTCGGCAGATAGAGATCCTGCAATCGGCGGTCATAGGGGATCGTCACCAGGTGCAGCGCGCGATTGTCGTTCCTGATGTTGCGGGCGAGCTGGAACACCTTGCCGGTCGAGACGATGTAGGCGTCGGCCTCGCCGTCGATCAGCTTCTGAATCGATTTGGCGTCGTCGGTCGCGTAGTCGAACGATGCGGTGAGGCCGAGCCGGTTGAAGATCACGCGCGCGGAATAGAAGCCAACATCGGTCGGCGCGATCACGCGCTTGCCGTTGAGGTCGGCGATCGAGCGGATCGAGGAGCGCGCGATGACGTGGATCTCGTTGTGATAGAGCCGCGCGATGTAGCGGAATTGCGAGGTGATGTCGGGGATGCCGTATTGCAGGCGATAGAACTCGGGCACATCGGCGGCGACCGCGCCCATGTCGATGCTCTTCAGGAAGAGGATGTCGGAGACGTTGCGCACCGGTCCCTTGCCGAGCACCGGCAGCACACGGACATTGCTCTGGTCGTCGAGCACGCGCGCCATGTCCGACCCGAACACCGAGGTCGCGCCGCCGGCCGGCGCGGTGATGATAGTGACGGTGCCGTCGTTGACGTCGTTCGGGTTCGGCAGCCGCCAGACGTCCGGCCCGCTGCCGGGCGCGGGCGACAGCGACGCCGGCAGGCCGGCGGGACGCGGCGGCGCCGGAGCGTTGGCCGCATTGGGCTTGGCCGGCGCCGGCGATACCGGCACGATGACCGATCGGGTTGCGGCCGGGCGCTGCGGCTGCGCCTGGGCGGGCGGCGGCTGCTGTTGAAACTGCGGCCACACCTGCGCGGGCGCCTGGCTCATCAAGAGTCCGGATGCCAGCCCGGCGAGCGCGATGAGCGAAGCTGCCTTCGAGACGATGGACATAGCGCAACGGCCTCCTGCACCATCGCGATGCGCCGCAGCGTTCTCGACCGGTCCGGAGCTTTCACCGCGCGGCTTGCCCGGCCCTGGGCATGCGACGGGCGACCGCGGCCTCGGCTGAGACCTCGCGACAACCAACTTCGCGATGCGGAGCGCGCCGGGCCAAATTGCCACGATCGGCTCCGATCGAGTTCCCTAGTTGTCGAATCGGATTCGATGGATTTGCGGCGGCGAACGGGATTTTGTATGACGACGTGCATATAAGCGGGACCTCGCAGTCCGGCTGTGGCTTCAACGCAACGCCTTGACGTCAGGCCGCCAGCCGGTGTTGCCGCCGTGCCAGGATCAGCAGCGTCACCACGATCGCGAGGTTCAGCGCATTCCAGGCGATGCCGTTGGCGAAGGCCGCGGCGTAGGAACCGGTGGCGTCGAAGATCACGCCCGACACCCAGCCGCCGAACGACATGCCGAACACCGAGGCGAAGATGACGATGCCGACCCGGGTGGCGGCCTCGCGCGCCGGCATCGCCTCGCGGACGATGATGGCGTAGCTCGGCACGATGCCGCCCTGGAACAGGCCGAACATGCCGGAGATCAGATAGAGCGAGGTCAGGCCGTCGAAGAACAGATAGAACAGCAGCGCAAAGCCCTGCGCCAGCGAGCCGATCAGGAGCGTGCGCATGCCGCCGACGCGGTCGGCGAGGAAGCCGGAGCCGATCCGGCTGACGATGCCGAGCGCCATCATCAGGGACAGCATCTGCGCGCCGACGGCGACGCCATAGCCGAGGTCACCGCAATAGGCGACGATATGCACCTGCGGCATCGCCATCGCCACGCAGCAGGCGATCGCGGCGACGCTGAGCAGCACGGTCAGCGCGTTGGTGGAGATCGGCAGGCTCAATTGCGGCGGCGGCGCCTGGCTGTGGTCATGCGCGCCGGCGCCGCCCATCCGGGCGCGCAGCACCAGCAGCAGCGCCGACATCGTCACCGCGCAGAAGATGCCGAGCGCGACATGGGTGGCGCGCCAGCCGATCTGCTGCACGCCGTAGTTCACCAGCGGCGGCCACACCGTGCCGGCGACATAATTGCCGGAGGCGACGATGGTGACGGCCAGCCCGCGATAGCGCTCGAACCAGTGCGACGCCTCGGCCATCAGCGGCGCGAAGGTCACGGAGGAGCCGAGCCCGATCAGGAAATACACCGCCTGGAACTGCCACAGCGTCACCGAGGCGCCGGCGAGCAGATAGGCCGCGGCGGTCGTGGCGATCGACAGCGCCATCGCGGTGACGATGCCGAAGCGATCGGTGATGCGGCCGACGATGACGCCGCCGAGACCGAAGCCGAACATTGTCAGCGTATAGGCCAGCGAGACCGCGCCGCGGCTCGCGGCATATTCGGCCTGCACCGTCGGCAGCACGACGACCACGGTCCACATGCCGGCGCCGCCGATGGAACCAATGACAAGCGCAAGCGCCAGCCGCGCCCAGGCCTCGCGCGAGTCCGGTGTGAAGTGAGGCGCTTCCTCGAATCTTGTCTGGGGTCCGTGCACGATGGCCGCAACTTCGTCGCCGCATGCCACGGGGTCAAGCCGCATTGCTGCGGGCCAGCCCATGCAGAAGCAGTGCAACAAAGGCGCTTCGGCCAATCGAGCGCACGTATTTGCGCGAACTGCGTTGCCGCCCGACGTGTTGGGCAACGCGAGAGCGACCGTCGTGTATGTGGGGCAAGCTTTCGCGCAGTGCACGGGGCGCTCCCTCTCCCCGTTCTTCACGGGGAGAGGGTTGGGGTGAGGGGCAGCCACACCCACCGACCGTGCGGAGAGCCCCCTCACCCGGATTGCATCTGGCGATGCAATCCGACCTCTCCCCGCCTTAGCGAAGCTTCGCTTCGCCCTGGCGGGGCGAGGTGAACAGCGAGCGCGCGGTACGACCGCCGCAGAACAAGCTCCCGGCGAGATTTGTTGCGGAACCACGGCGCGCAATAGCGTGAAGAGTGGACCGGGTGTCCTCCCCTCTTTGCCCCCCGGCACCTCCTGCGCTACAATGCACACCTCACGGAGCGATTTGCGCGCGGATGTCGTTGGGGCTCACTCGGAACATGCTGATGGTGGCGGGGCGGTTGCTCGTGCTCGCCTACCTCGTCTGCGTGCTCAGCCCCGGCGTCACGCTGGCCTTCGCCCATGGCGCGGCGCCCTGCCTCGACGAAGCGTTCGTTGCCGTCGCCGCCGCGCACCATCACGCCGCCCCGCATGAGAGCCACGACGGCACGATCATGCCGCGACATGCGGCGCATGCGCATCATCACCAGGATGACGGGGTCGCGGAGGCCAGCCTGCAGACGCAGCCTGACCCCGCCCCGTTCCCGGCCCATCACGACCACGACAAGCTGCCCGGCCCCTGCTGCGCCATGATGTGCGCGGTCGGCCTCACCGCCGCCTTGCCGGCGGTCACCCTGCCCGCGCCGGTCGCCACCGCCAGCGAAGCCATCGGCGAAGCCGGCCTGCCCGGGCGCGCGCCGCCGCTACTGTACCGCCCCCCTATCGTCCTGGCCTGAGCGAACGACGCCGGCTCGTCGCGCCTCGCGCGCGCGGCCGTTTGCTTGTCATCGACAGACTGAAGGACACATCATGTTGTCGCATCCCAAGGCGACGCCCGCAGCCGCACGTCCGGCGCGGCGCAGCCTGCCGTTCCCATGTCTCCCGATCGCTGTGACACTGGTCGCCGCGACGGCACTCGCCGCCTGCCAGCCGCGCACAGTTGCGCTGTCGGGGGCAGACCCCGCCGATCCCTCAGCGCGCGTGGCGCCGGTGCGGACCTCGGCCGTGGTCGCGCCCTACACGCCGCTGCGGCCTGCTGCACCGACACGTTGGGGCCAGCGCGACCCGCGCTCCGAGCCGAGCCGTTAGGAGCGCCCGATGCAGTGGATCAAACGGCTCATGGCCCTGGGCCTGGCCGCGACGGCACTCGCCGGCTGCGCCTCGTTCTCGCCCGACGGCGGCATGGGCGTCGTCGCCGACATCACCGGGCGCACGACAGCCAAGGAGGTCACCTCGGTGCGAACCGAGGACGACGCCGCGCGCGTCCGCGATGCCACGCGGAAACTGCTGGCGCGGCCGCTGTCGGCCGATGCCGCGGTGCAGGTCGCGCTGTTCAACAACAAGGGCCTGCAGGCCGCCTTCCATCAACTCGCGCTGAGCGAGGCCGATGCGGTCGAGGCCAGCCTGCCGCCCAACCCGACGTTCTCGCTGATGCGCATCAGCGGCGACGGTGCGTTCGAGGCCGAGCGCCAGGTCGCCGGCGATATCCTGGCGCTTGCCACCCTGCCGCTGCGCTCGGAGATCGCGCGCGAGCGCTTCCATCAGGCGCAGCTCAGGGCGGCGCTGGCGACGCTGCGGCTCGCCGCCGAGGTCCGCCGCGCCTACGTGCGCGTCGTCGCCACCAACGAGCTGGTGGCGCTCCTCGTGGAAGCGCAATCCGCCGCGGAAGCCACCGCAAAATTGGCCGCCAAGCTCGGCGAGACCGGCGCGCTGAACCGGCTCGACCAGGCGCGCGAGCAGGTGTTCTACGCCGAGACCACGGCCGAGCTCGCGACCGCCCGCCGTGCCGCGGGCAGCGCGCGCGAGCGGCTGATCCGGCTGATGGGATTGTGGGGCGACGATCTCGACTTCCGCCTGCCCAACAAGCTGCCCGCGCTGCCGCGCAAGCCGCTGACCGAGCCGTTCGTCGAGCGCGACGCGGTGGCGCATCGCATCGACCTGCAGATCGCGCGGCTCGAGCTCACGGCGCTCGCGATCTCGCTGCGGCTCAGCGACGCCACGCGGTTCGTGACCTTGCTCGACCTCGCCGGCCTCGAGCGCAAGACGGGAGAGCCTGACGGCCGCGTCATTCGCGAGCGTGGCTACGATGTGCAATTCCAGATCCCGATCTTCGACGGCGGCGAGGTGCGCGTGCGGCAGGCGATGGAGACCTACAACATCGCCTTCAACCGCCTGACCGAGCGCGCCGTCACGGTCCGCTCGGAAGCACGCGACGCCTATCGCAGCTATCGCGCCGCATTCGACATCGCCGGCCACTACGCCCGCGAAGTGCTGCCGCTGCGGAACATCATCAGTGAAGAGATGCAGCTGCGCTATTCGAGCATGCAGGTCGACATCTTCGCGCTGCTGCTCGAGGCGCGGCAGCGCCTGGCCTCACGCCGCGCCGCGATCGACGCGGTCAGGGACTTCTTCCTCGCCGAGGCCGAACTGTCAGCCGTCAACGGCGGCGTGGCGGCGGCCGAGGATGGCACGCAACAGACCGCGAGTTCGCTCGCGCCGAGCAACGACTGACAGGAGAGCCCACATGTTGTCACGCCGAACCCTGCTCGGCTCCGCGGCGCTGGCCGGCGCCTCCGCCGTGTCAGGCCGCGTCCAGGCCGCCGCGATCCCCGAAGCGCCGACCATGGAGAAGGCCGTGATGCAGCCGCCGCTGCGTCCCACGGCGGGACCGGACTATCAGCCCGTGGTCACGCTCAATGGCTGGTCGCTGCCGTTCCGCATGAACGGCGATTGGAAGGAATTCCATCTCGTTGCCGAACCGGTCACGCGCGAGTTCGCGCCCGGCATGACGACGCATCTCTGGGGCTATAACGGCCAGTCGCCAGGCCCCACCATCGAGGCCGTCGAGGGCGACAAGCTCCGGATCTTCGTCACCAACAAGCTGCCGGAATACACCACCGTGCATTGGCATGGCGTGATCCTGCCCTGCGGCATGGACGGCGTCGGCGGCCTGACCCAGCCGCACATCAAGCCCGGCAAGACCTTCGTCTACGAGTTCGAGATGAAGCATGCCGGCACCTTCATGTATCACCCGCATGCCGACGAGATGGTGCAGATGGCGATGGGCATGATGGGCATGATCGTCGTGCATCCGCGCGGAGCCCAGCCGCCGCCCGTCGACCGGGACTTCGTGTTCGTGATGTCGACCTATCGCATCGAGCCCGGCAGCTACATGCCGAAGGTCAACGAGATGACCGACTTCAACATGTGGACCTGGAACGCGCGGGTGTTTCCCGGCATCGACCCGCTGCCGGTGCGGCTCGGCGACAAGGTGCGCATCCGCATCGGCAACCTCACCATGACCAACCATCCGATCCATCTGCACGGCCACAAGTTCAAGGTGACCGGCACCGATGGCGGCTGGCTTCCGGAAGCGGCGCAATTTCCGGAGACCACCACCGACGTGCCGGTCGGCGCGGTGCGCGTGCTCGACTTCGTCGCCGACAACCCCGGCGACTGGGCGTTTCACTGCCACAAGTCGCACCACACGATGAATGCGATGGGCCACGACATGCGCAACCTGATCGGCGTGTCGCGCAAGGAGCTGGCCGCCGCCGTCGGCAAGCTCGCACCTGAGGGCATGGTGATGGGCCACACCGGCATGGCGATGGGCACCATGGAGATGCCGGCGCCCGACAACACCTTGCCGATGATGACCGGCAACGGCCAGTTCGGCCCGATCGAGATGGGCGGCATGTTCACCACGGTGAAGGTGCGCGAGGGGCTGGCGCGCGACGACTATCGCGATCCCGGCCCTTATCAGTTTCCGCAAGGCACTGTCGCCTACGAAGTCGCGAGCGCGCCGGAGGCCGTGCGGCGGAGCGACAGTGCGAAAACACGGACGCGCGCGCAGCGCTGAGGCTGCGATCAACCGCGACACACAGACGACAATCAGGAGCTCTGGATGAAGATTGCGATTTCACTGGCCATGGCCGCCACCGCGCTGCTCGTCGTAGCGGCGCATGGGCATGAGCAGCACGGCACGCCCGCCTACTCCGCAGGCGAGCCCGGCGATCCCAAGCAGCCGTCGCGCACCATCGAGGTGCTGCTCAGCGAAATGGAGTTCACGCCGGCGCGCATCGAGGTCAAGCGCGGCGAGCAGATCCGCTTCGTGCTGCGCAACACCGGCAAGGAGGATCACGAATTCCTGCTCGCCACGAGACGCGAGAACCTGAAGCATGCCGCCGTCATGAAGAAGCATCCGCACATGGAGCACGACGAGCCGAACGGCGCGCGTCTCGCCCCGGGCAAGACCGCCGAACTGCTGTGGCGGTTCAGCAAACGCGGCACGTTCGAATACTCCTGCCTGATCCCCGACCATCGCGAATTCGGCATGACCGGCCATGTCACCGTCAAGTAACGCAGCCCGCATGAGCGCAGCGCTTCAACCACGCCCACGAGCCCGTAGGGCGCATGAGCGTGAGCGTCATCCGCCGCCACCCCCGCGCTTGGCGACATGGCGGATGACGCTGCGCTCATCCGCTTTACGCACCGTTTCAACCAACGAGAAGGAACCACATCATGAGAGCTTATCGTCACCTCACGACCGCTGCGCTGCTTGTTGCTCTCATCACTCCCGCCATTGCGGCCGACGCGATCAGCGGTGACGTCAAGAAGATCGACGAGGCGAATGGCAAGATCACGCTGCATCACGGCCCGGCCAAGAGCCTCGGCATGGACGAGGCCATGACCATGGTCTACCGCGTCAAGGACGCCGCCATGCTGAAAGGCTTGAAGACCGGCGACAAGGTGAAGTTCGAAGCGCAGGAGGACGCGTCGGGCTACACGGTGACGAAGATCGAGAAGGGGAAGTAGTAGCTGGCTGGCCCTACTCTCTCCGCCCGTCATTCCGGGGCGCGCGGTAGCGCGAGCCCGGAATCCATAACCACGACTGTCAGTCGCTGCGCGAGCTGAAGGCCACAACGATCTTCGCGTTCATGCTGGCCTATGGCTATGGATTCCGGGCTCATTCACGGGCGCTGAAGCGCCCGCGAATGCCCCGGAATGACGTGGAGATGGAGTCGTCCCGGAACTGACTGGGCGCAGTAGCCGTGCGTCTTCGCCGCGCGCCGGCCTCACGCCGCCCGCACCGAGTTCAGGAAGCGCGCGACCTCCTGCTTGAGGCGGCTGCTCTGGCCGCCCAGCGACTTGGCGGCGGCGAGCACGTTGGAGGAGGCCGAGCCGGTCTCGTTGGCGCCCTGGCGCACGCTGGAGATGTTGGCGGAGACTTCCTCGGTGCCGTGCGCGGCCTGCTGCACGTTGCGCGAGATCTCGCGCGTCGCCGAGCTCTGCTCCTCGACGGCGGAGGCGATCGCCGCGGCGATCTCCGACATGCGGGCGATGGTCTCGCCGATCTCCTTGATCGCGCCGACCGACTCCTGGGTCGCGCCCTGGATGCTGCCGATCTGCTGGCCGATCTCGCCGGTCGCCTTCGCGGTCTGCTCCGCCAGCGCCTTGACCTCGGAAGCGACGACGGCGAAGCCGCGGCCCGCCTCGCCGGCGCGCGCCGCCTCGATCGTGGCGTTCAGCGCCAGCAGGTTGGTCTGGCCTGCGATCGCATTGATCAGCTCGACGACGTCGCCGATCCGCGCCGCCGCCTTGGCGAGTTCGCCGACGCGGTCGTTGGTCCGCCGCGCCTGCTCCATGGCGTCGCTCGCGATCTGCGCCGAGATCTTGACCTGGCGGCTGATCTCGTCGACCGAGGTCGTCATTTCCTCGGTCGCCGCCGCCACCGAATGCACGTTGGTCGAGGCCTCCTCGGACGCGCCGGCCACCACCGTGGCAAGCTCCAGCGAGCGTCCGGCGGTCGTGGTCAGCGCGTCGGCCGCATGTTCGAGATCGGTCGTGGCCGAGGCGACCACCTCGATCACCTCGCCGATCGCAGCCTCGAACTCGCGGGTGAAGGTCTCGACACGCTGGCCGCGCTCGATCTTGGCCTGAGCTTCGGCATTGGCCGCGCGCTCGGCGGCCTTCTTCTCCAGCAGCGCCTCCTTGAAGGTCTGCAGCGAGGCGGCCATCGCGCTGATCTCGTCGTCGTGGCGGCTCGTGGGAATGGCGATGTCGTCATGGCCTGTCGCCATCTCGCCGATCACCCCGGTGAGCGCGATGACCGGCGCGATGACCCGGCGGCGCAGCAGCAGCGTGACGCCGACCAGCAGCGCGAGCAGCACGGCGACCACGACGCAGCCGATGATCAGCATCAGCCGCGCGCTGTCGCGCGCCGCGGTGGCGCGATCGCGGGCCTCGGCAATGGTCGCGTCGCGCAGCACGAAGAACTTCTCGATCGCCGGCACCACCGTCTCGGCCAGCTGGTCGGCATTGATCGTGTAGTTGGCGTCGCCCAGGCCGGTGGCGATCTCGCGGTCGACGACCGGATTGGCGCGGCCGAAATAGGCGTCGTTGGCCTCCTTCAGCGCGGTCGCGAGCCGCGGCGGATTGCCGAGCTGCTGGACGCCGGATTGCAGGCGGTCGCGATTGCTCTCGATGCGGCCGAGGCCGCGATCCATCGTGGCCTTCTCAGGGAGCGTCACCTGCCGGCGCGCACTGATCGCGGGCGACAGCGCGGCCGCACGGCCGCCCGCGGCGATGCGCAGATCCTGCGCCGTCCGCGCAACGCTCAACAAGGGTGTCAACGAGGCGTCGTTGGCGGCGACGCGGTCGGCGAGACCGTCCAGGATCGGATCGATCATCGCGGCCACCTGGGTGACGCCCGGCAGGAATCCCTTCACCGCGTTCTGGTCGCGACCGCTCAGCGGGCGCGTCAGGATCGGATCGGTCGCGGCGCGGATGTCGTTGAGCTTGGATCCGGCCTGCGCGAAACTGTCGGTGATGGATCTGGACTCGGCGAGCTCGCCGAGCGCGGCCTTCGCCTTCTCGAAGCTCGTATCCCCCAATTGCCTGATCTTCGCGATGGCGGCGAGCTGCGGCTCGGTGGCGGGCGCTTCCTGGAACAGCGGCGTGATGTAGGGCGCGCGGTGCCCGACCACATGCTGGCCGTAACTCAGCACGGCGCCGAACGCCTCGACCGACCGGATCGCCTCGTTGCGATCGACATAGGTCCGATATTGCCCGAACACGTTCTGCGCGGCGGGCACGAGCGCCAGGGCTGTCACCGACAGCATCGAGACCGCAAACAATCGACCGATCTTCATCGCAGAGGCGTCCATCCATGTTTTGATTTTGACTGAATGTGCACGACGCTCCCTAAGCCTTGCTTAAGTGGAACCGCTCCCGTAATTTTACGGGGGAGCGCCCCGCGGCGCCCGATCATGATCCGCACTTCGACGACCTCGTACGCATTTCAACCCCGTCTCGCCAGATCGCCCTGCGAGGGCGTCTGAGAAAAGGTGCGAATGACTGCCGAAGACGCCCCATTTGTCAGCATCGAAATTCTTTCGTCGTTTACCAGCGCCGAGACGGAGGAGCACAGACGTCAGGAGCTGCTGTTTGGACCGGCGTTTGCGAAGATCGTGGCTCTCATGATGCATTGTGCGTCCCACATGCACCTGCCCTTGGGCGATCTGCCATTGCTCATCGTGACCCCGTTGTTGGCGGGGCAGGTCGCGCTCGTCCAGGCGATGCGCGAGGACGAGAGCGCTCCATCGCCTTACGGCGTAGCCCTTTGGGCGAAGGTGTCTGCAGACGTCGATCGCCGGCTTTCCGAGGACAAGACCGGCTCGTTACGCCTGGCTCCGGACGAGTGGCAATCGGGTGATATCCTCTGGATCATCGATGTGTTCGGTTACCCGCAAATCGTGCCGCCTTTCCTCGAGGAATTCGTCGCCACGCACTTCCCGGGTCAACATCCGAAAATGCGGGTAATCGGCAAACAAGGCGTGGCGCGGGTGCTGTTCGTCGGGCTGGACGACATCGAGATGGAGCCGCCGTCGTGAGCGAATCCGGACATGCATGGGTCCAGCCGCAATTCACGGCAACGCTGATACTCGAACGTCACGTGACGCTCTCGTTCCGCCAATTGCAGGACGAGATAAAACGTCTTGCGCCCGACCAGGATCTCGGAGACTGGACTGGTCCGATTGCCGATCCCGGCGCCGACCTCGGCGTCGAGATGCTGACCCTCGGCGACGAGAAACTGTCGGTTCTCGTCGTCGATGCTCCCGCACCAGCGGCGATTTTGCGGCCGGGCCCGTTCCCGACCTTTCTATGGCCGAATGCCGAACAAGAGGCGGAGCACCACAAGGCTCATATCATCGTTCTCGGTCTGGAAAACCCGATCGATCGGACGGCTGCGCTGGCAAAGGCGCGCGCCGTGACGCTCGTGACGGTCGCCATCGCGCGGCTCGTGCCCGCCCTTGGCGTGAGTTGGGCCGACAGCGCCAATCTGGTGCGTGCGGCCGGTCTACTCAAGATGACCGAGACTATCGGACGTCCCGGCGCCAATGCGGTCCCGTTCTGGGTCCGCATCATGCTGGCAAACGGCGAGTCCGGGCCGCGGGGCGAAGCGACCCTGAAGGCGGGGACGACGGGATTGCGGATCTTCGGATTGCGGGAGTTGGAATATGCAGCAACCCCGCTCGAACCGGGCGACCTCGTTCAACAGGCCTGGTCGACCGCGGAGTATCTTCTGACATCCGGAAAACGTCTGGCCGACGGAGAAACCATCGGCGTCGAGGGACAGACGAGATTTTGCATCTCGCATGCCGATACGGGCGAGTTCGTCGCATTCCCAATCGCCCGCCTGACGGCAACAAACGACGTGTGAAAACCCGGTTCGCGCCGGTCCCAGTTAGCTTGAGGACAAGCTCGACAGGACACCTGGCTTCTCGCGACAAAGTCACGGCCTTGAGCGAATGGCATTCGATCCCGCCGTCGCGGACCCGCCTGGGGACCGGGCAGGTCGCCGTGCCGCCTTGCTTGATGCGAGGCGGGCATGTCGGCTTTGGGAGAGCATGGAGATAGACGTCCGAGCCGCCAACGATGCCCCCTGCCCGCTTTGCGCAAGGGCGACGCTAAGATGAATAGATGTGATTCAACTCGGGATAATCGAAGGGTATTTCATCGCCGCCGAGCGTTTCGATCCACTCGGCAAGAGCAACGAACTGGACAATTCGGCCCGACGATCCTGCAGCCTCCGATGTCTGAGCCCCCGACGTCTCAGCCTCCGATGTCCCAATCGGCTCGGCTTCTCCCACCCTGGCGCCTCCTGGTGAGCCGCACTCTGCAAAGCGCCAATCGAGCCGGGGCGCAACGCCGACCAGCGATGGCAGGCCGCTGTCCGGATCGACGCGATAGACAGGCCCCCCATTGTCCATCGAACGTGATAGTGCGATCAGATGGCCGCGCTCGTCGGACGACAGGATGAGCGTGTCCGGAGCTGCGCTCTCGCTGCCCAGATATTCGGAAAGCTTCGCACGAACCCCGCCTTTCAACACCTCCTGCAATAAACCCATGGCTTCGTGAAGCTGGCGTGGCGCGTTCGCAAGAGACTTTGCCGAGCTCTCGAAATAGACGCCGTTTTCCCAGAGCCATCCGTCGACGAAAGCTGCGAGCCAGTTTTCATCGCCGCAGGCGTCGTTGAACCGATGCGGACTCGTCGCAATCGCGACGGCCTTGCCGAGGCGGGACAGGCGCTCGAAGAGCAGTTTCAGGAGATCGCCCAGGCGCTCACGGGCCTCGTCCGCCGGCATGAGCGGCGTCTGGTACCACCACCTCACATGCCGCGCCACATCGGCGGGACTCCGCAGGTTTGGAACGTAAGACATAGGGATTGGGGAAAAAACGGGTGGATCGAGTTGACCTGGCCAAGCGTCGAACCAGACCTTGGGTACGTCCGTGGCAGGCTCCAGGCCCGCGTCATTCACGATGAAATAAGCTTGCTGCTTTGAGGACGCGCTCCTGACACCGAAATAACAGGACTGATTGCCGATCAGCAGGAACATTTCTGCGTCCGCCTGCGCTGACTGATCTGTCGACGGCTTGTCCGGCCGCAACAGGCTCGCACTCAGCCGATCCCATCCGGCCTTTCTCAGCGCAATCGCCTGCTGTTCGAACGAAGCCTGGTACTTCGGGGCGATCGGTTCCTTGCGGCCGCCGATTTCGTAGGCTCCGGTGGACCAGGCCCGCGAACCGAATTGCAGGCGGAACATGCCAAATTGCGACGCATGCGGAAGCGATGAGCGATATTGGTACCAGCCGATGATGACTGGCGTGATTGGACTCACGAGCCAGGGCTCCGCCGCCGCTCTCAGCAGCTTATGCAATTCAATTCTGTCCGCGCTCGGCAGCTCTGTCATTTGGGATATTGTCCAGAGAACGGGACCAATATGTCGCCGAGGAGTGGAATGCGGCCGAAGTTGGCAGTGATGATTCCTTCCGCCACCCAGGAGGCGTCGAAGATGACGTCTTTTCGGCCCGGCGCATGGATGGCGCGCGGTGGTCCAAGCAAGCGACGCACCAGCGAGGGTCCAAAGTTGTTCATCAAGATGGCGCGTCCGAAATCTTCGTGTCCCTGCACGAACGGCGTTGCCGCGGTGAGGATTCCCAGCACCTGACGTACGAGCGTGTCGTCCAGCAAGCCCAGCTTGTCACATGCCTCGCTGATGACATCCTGGTCATCCGGTTCGCGCCATCGCACGCGAGACGGCCGTTGAGCCGTCGTCATCCAGTCGGCCAAAGTGGGGACTGATCCGAGGTCCTGGCGCACATGCTCGCGCACAATGTCCGCGCAATCGGCTCGTTCCGGAAAGGCCCGCTCCGTCAGTACGACGCCGAGATCGCTGTTGTGCAGCACGATCCGGTGCCGAAGATCGGGACACGCCGTCTTGGTCGAGTCGACGAACTCGTGGATCGACAGATCATCGAGCCAATCTGCGCCGCGCGGGCGCGCCGTCAATTCCGCATGCCGCCAGGGCTGCATGCTCGCTCCTTATGAGAGACAGCCAGACCGAGCATTCCTCGCTGGCGTCCGCTGTAACCGCTTCTCACCGTATCGGCGCCGAACCGACCGGGCAAGCTCCGCGGCGGGAGCCCATGGCCAGCATATGACGATCCTGCCGCAAGTGATCCTGTGGTCTCGGCTGAATTCGACGGCATCGCCGGCCATGCGGGTGGAAAGCTGGAAAATGTTCTCCGCGACAGCGCCAGATTCATCTTTCTTTTTTCGGAAATCATGTACATCTCTTCCCGTCCTGCTTCCGCCGGAGGGGCGTGTCGCGACCGTCACGAGACGTGGGAGGTGGGATGCGATGGGCGCAGCGAATCGCAGCGTGGCTTCGTGCCGCGCGGACGAACGGTTCGTTGCGCACGGCGAAGTCGTGCGGTCCTGATACCCCGACGCTGGTATCAACGCGGCGCAGTGCCAACGCATTGCGCCGGGGATGGCGGCCAACAAGCCCGGCGCGCCAGGGAGACCACGTATAAGCCGTTCCAACCGTCGCGCGGGGAAGGCCGGGTGTTTCCGGCCAGACCTGTGGTGACTGCCGCCTGCTTTTGATGCTGCAGGCGGGCCATGGGCGCGGCCAGCGCCCGGCCTTCCCCGCGCCCTCCTTTCGAGGGCGAGACGTGAAGCACAGCTCGGGCGCCACGCGCCGCGAGATCCCGATGGCACGTCTGGTGACATCAGAGATCATCCCATGCCGCCGCGCCGTCCTCAGCTCCGCTTCTCCCGGCCCTGCGGGCCGCCCATTAACCATTTGCTAACCATGCGCGCGGCAAGATTTGCCGCGTCGCGCTGCGCGTGGCCGGTCGTCGGACAACCGATCCGAGGCGTCCTGGTCCGTGCGGCCACGGGCTCGACCGGCGGCCGCGGCGTGCTTTGCTCGTGCGTCGGCGGCACGCCGGAGCCAGCCGTCACTGTCAGCCCGGAGAATGAGCCCTTGAGCACCGTCGGTTCGCGCGCCTTCCAGAAGGCGCGGCAGGAAAAGAAGCAGAAGAAGCTCATCGAGACGCAGCTGACGGCCGCCTACACCGCCTACCGCGCCGGTCGCCATGCGGATACGCAGGCGGCGTGCGCCAAGCTGCTGCAGGAGGTGCCGGACTGCTTCGAAGGCATGCACCTGATGGGCATCTCGCTGGTGTCGTCCGCCCGGTTCGGCGAGGCGACGGTGTTCCTGAAGGAAGCCATCAAGCTCGGGCCCAATTCGGCGGATGCGCAGTCGAATCTCGGCTGGGCGCTGATCAATTGCCAGCTTTTCGAGGAGGCGCTCGCCCCGATCGAGCGATCGCTGGCGCTGCGGCCGAACGCGCCGATCACGCTGCGCAACCACGCCATCGCGCTGCTGCGGCTGAAGCAGGGCGAGGCCTCGATTGCGGCGGCGACCCGTGCGCTCGAGCTCAATCCCAACGACGCCGACTGCTGGTGCAACCGCGCCGTCGCCGAGCTGATGCTGCGGCGCTGGGATGCGTCCGCCGCCAGCGCCGAGCGCGCGCTGGCGCTCAATCCCAACCATTTCGAGGCGATGGTCAACAAGGGCCTCGCCCATCTCGAGCTGCACCATTACGAGGTGGCGGAGGCGGCCTTCAATGCGGCGCTCGCGGCGCAGCCGCGGCATGCCGAACTGCTGGCGCATCGCGGCCGGCTCTATATGGTCTCGGGCCGCACCGCGGAAGCCGAAGCCGATTTCGACCGTGCCGTCACGCTCGATCCGCAGCTGCAGGTCGGCTGGCAGGGCAAGGCGCAGATCTGCATGATCAAGGGCAACGTCGCCCAGGCGATCGCCGCCTGCAAGCGCGTGCTCGACACCAATCCGACCGCGCAGGTCGCCCTCACCCTGCTCGGCGCCTGCCGCGGCCGGCTCGGCGATGTCGAAGGCGCGATCGCGCAGTTCGACCAGGCGCTCGCGGTGCAGCCCGATTACGACGAGGCGATCACCAAGAAGATCTTCTATCTCGACTTCCTGCCCGGCGCCGATTTCGCGGTCCAGCAGATGGCGCGGCAATATTGGTGGATGGCGGTCGGATCGAAATTCAAGCGCCGCACGCTTGCGCCGCGCGCGCTCGATCCCGACCGGCGCATCGTCGTCGGCTACGTCTCGGCCGACTTCCGCACGCATTCGGCGGCGTTCGCCTTCCTGCCGGTGCTGCGCGGCCACGACAAGACGCAGGTCCAGGTCAACTGCTACTCGACCTCGCGGCAGCACGATGCCTACACCGCGACCTTCCAGTCGATTGCCGACGTCTGGGTGGACGCCGCGACCCTCTCCGACGACGAGCTCGCCGACCGCATCCAAGCCGACGGCGTCGACATCCTGGTCGATCTCTCCGGCTACACCACGGGCATGCGCATGCCGGTGTTCGCGCGCAAGCCGGCGCCGATCCAGGTGACCGCGTGGGGCAGCGGCACCGGCACCGGCCTCGCCACGATGGACTACTTCTTTGCCGATCCGGTCACGGTGCCTGCGAATGTGCGGCCGCTGTTCGCCGAGCACGTCTACGATCTGCCGTCGGTCATCACCATCGATCCGGTGCTGGACGTGCCGCCCGCGCCGCTGCCGATGCTGCGGAACGGCCATGTCACCTTCGGCGTCTACAACCGCATCGACAAGATCTCCGACGCGGCGATCGCGCTCTGGGCGCGGCTGCTGGCGGAAGTCACGGACGCGAAACTGGTGATCAAGCATCTGGCGCTCAACGATCCCACGGTGCGCGACGGCCTCATCGCCCGCTTCGTCGCCCAGGGCGTGCCGGACGCGCGCCTCGTGTGCCTCGGCGCCAGCGAGCGCGTCGAGCATCTCAAATCCTACGGGCACATCGACATCTCGCTCGATCCGTTCCCGCAGAACGGCGGCATCTCGACCTTCGAGTCGCTCTACATGGGCGTACCGGTCGTCGCCAAGCTCGGCACCGCCGCGGCGTCGCGCGCGGCCGGCGGCATCCTGACCGCGGCCGGGCTCGCTGACTGGGTCGCCGAGGATGATGACGGCTACATCCGCATCGCCAAGACCTTCGCCGCCCAGCCCGAGCTGTTGTCGAAGCTGCGCGCCGAACTGCCCGGCATGGTCGCGCGCTCGCCGGCCGGCGACGTCGCCCACTACACGCGCTGCGTCGAGGCCGGCTACCGACAGTTCTGGCGCGACTACTGCGCCGGCGCCGCCGCTCCGCGGCGCAGCTAGGCGCGTTGGCCTGCGGCAGCAACGGGTCGCGCGTCAGCTCGACCCGCTCAGCCGCAGCACGCGAATACCCGTGGCCACCGGGTTCCAGCGATGGAACTCATAAGTTCCAGGGCTCTCATCTCAGGCCGCTGCCGCGCCGTCCGCTCGGACGTGCGCCGCTGTCGAACTATCAGCGCCTCTCGCGACCACAACCCTAGGACGCGGTCATTTTGGCCGAGCGAGCTCCGACAGGCTCGTCATCGCGGCTCATCCACACGAAGACCTCGACGCAACTCCGCCGCAGCAAGGGCGAAAATACGGATGTGGCGTTTTGGTGGCGAATTGGCGCGCGCTTCGCGGCGCCGGGTCAACCAACCGGAGAGTAGTAGACGGCCAGCGACAGGCGCGCGCATAATCGCGCAGCAAATGAGCCGCAAATGATGGGTCACCAAGCGGCCGTAGGCGGGGGACATCAAGGTATGCGGGTTGCGTTGTTGAGTTGCGTCGTTGCGGCCGGAATGAGTCTGGCCGCGGGGGTTATGCCGGCTGCCGCGCAGACGGCGCGAGCCGCCAAGCCTACGGCGGCGACGGCCACCGCCGTCGGCGAAGGCGGCAAGCTGCAGGAGTCCAATGAGTGGACGGTCGGCATCGCCGGCGGCCTGCTCGAAGGCACCAACATCCGCTTCGCCGCGGAGATGGCCAAGGTGCTCGACGACCGGCCGAACCTGCGCGTGCTGCCGATGGTGACCTATGGCGCGCTCGGCAATATCGAGGATTTGCTGTATCTGCGCGGCGTCGACGTCACCATCACCTCGGCCGACGTGCTCGACGAATTCGTGCGCAACGGCACGCTCGCCAACATCAAGAACCGCATCCGCTACATCTGCTCGTTCTACATCAACGAGATGCACGTCTATGTCCGCCCCGAGATCAGGTCGCTCGAGGATCTCGCCGGCAAGAAGGTGTCGTTCAACACGGTCGGCAGCGCGGCGAACCTGACCGGCGGTATCGTGTTCGACCGGCTCAAGATCAATGTCGAAAAGGTGTTCATCAACAATTCGGTGGCGATGGAGAAGATGCGCAACGGCGAGCTCGCCGGCGTCGTCCACGTCACCGGCAAGCCGACCGACCTGTTCGCCAAGTTCAAGCCCGAGCCGGGCTTCCACTTCCTCCCCGTGCCGTTCGCGCGCAGCCTGCAGGACTACTACGTGCCGACCAAGCTGACCTCGCAGGACTATCCCAATCTGCTCAAGCCCGGCGAGACGGTCGAGACCATTGGCGTGCCGCAGGTGCTCGCGGTCTACAACTGGCCGGCGGAGACCGAGCGCTATCGCCGCGTCGCGCGCTTCGTCGACTATCTGTTCAAGCGCTTCGACCAGTTCAAGCAGCCGCCGTTCCATCCGAAGTGGAACGAGATCAGCCTGTCGTCGTCGCTGCCCGGCTGGACGCGCTTCCGCGCCGCGGAGGAGCTGCTCGCCAGCACGCGCCCGCCGGAGGCCGGCAACGTCGCCGTGAAGCAGCAGTTCGACGAGTGGATGAGCACGCGGGCGCCGACCGGCGGCAAGCGGCTGAGCGAGGACGAGACGAGGGTGCTGTTCGAGCAGTTCCGCGACTGGATGAAGCGCGACGGCAATCAGCCCACGCGGCAGTGACGGTGCGGGTTACGGCGTCGCAGGCTTGACGCGCGGCCCCTGCGGCGCACCCGGCTGCGCCAGAGGATGCGCGGCCGCAAAGGCCGGCATCGCCATCGCCGCCTCGAACACGCGCTGGACCGTCGGCGCCGACGCGAAATCGAGCCCCTGGTTGCGCGCGAACACGACGTGGCCGGCAAGGCAGATGTCGGCCACGGTCGGCGCGTCGCCATGGCAATAGCGGCCGGTCGCGGCGTGTCCAGCGAGCTGGGCCTCGAACGCCGCCAGCATCTCCGCCGCCCAGTGCCTGAGCCACGCCGCGCGGGCCGCATCGCCGACGTGCAGCACCTCGGTGAGATAGCGCTGCACCCGCGGCGTCGTCAGCGGATGCGCATCGCAGGCGATCATCGCCGCCAGCGCGCGGACGCGGGCGCGTCCCTTGGCATCGCCAGGCAGCAGCGCCGGGCCGGGACAGGCTTCGTCGAGATAGTCGAGGATCGCCAGCGATTGCGTGAGCACGGTGCCGTCGTCGAGCACCAGCGACGGCAGCGCCATCTGCGGATTGAGCGCCGCGTAGGCATCCTCGCGATGCTCCCGGCGGTCGATATCGACAGCAATCTGTTCGTAGACGACGCCCTTGATGTTGAGCGCGATGCGCACACGAAAACTCGCAAGCGACCGCCAGAACGAATAAAACTTCATGCCGCCCCCTCTCCGGCGTGATCATATCGCGGTGGTCAGGTCGATTTCCATGGTGAGCCGTGCCGCAGGCGCTTTATCGTGCGAAGCGCGGCGCTGCCGAGCCTACGGGTCACTCCGTGCCCGGCGAAAACTCCTGATCGGCAACGCTGGCGCCGTTCGGCACCTTGATGGCGACGACCGCGCGGTTGAGGGCCTGGTGGCAGGAATTGCAGCCTTCGGTGAGCGCCGCATAGGACTGATCGAAGCGGCCGATGTCCTTCTGCTTGATGGCTTGCGCCAATGCCTCGATCGGCTCCTGCGTCACCGCTGCGTTCATGTCGGCGAACGAGTTGCCGTCGACCAGCGGCTGCGCGCGACTGACGCGGTTGAACGCGCCCTTGAGATTACCGAGCTCATAGGCGCTGAACGCCCAGTTGCCGCTGTGCGCCGCGATCCACAGCCGGACGTGGCGCGGCTGGATGGTCGCGATCATCAGGTCGCTGACAGTCGGCACATAGGCTGGCTGCGGCGGCGCCTCTGCGCTGAGCCCCGGCGCCATTGCAAGCGAGGCAAGCCCGGCAAGGCCTGCGGCCGTCACTGTGAGCCGCACGCCTTGGCGAACCTTCCAGAAGGGCATCTTGCGTTCTCCGAATAAATTTAGAACGCTTCTAAAGAAGGGCCTTGCCCATTGCCAGTCAGTTTGCCTGATTGCAGCGATCAGAAATTCTTGATGGCGCAGGCCGCCAGCCCGCAGCATCCCGAACGCAGTGACGGTGGCCGATCAGCTGCGGTCACAGTGCAGGATACGATCTTCCCCTCGCAGGCTGATGGTACGCCATCGGAGCTCAACGGTTCAGTTCAATCGCGATCCTCGAGCTCCGCATCCGGCGCATCGTCCGGCAACAGCAGTTCCGCGTCGCGATCAAGATCGCCGATCAAGACCGGCTTTCCATCGCGGCCGAATTGAAACACGCTGTCGCTATCATCGGCATTGATGTCGCCGAAGATCTTTTCCACCGTGGCGAAATCCCGGTGCGGGGCGAAGCCATGGGCCTTTGAGCATGCGGAAAGATCGCGCAGCAACTTGCGCGCCTCGCTCGGAGCGATCGGGACCATCGTCCCGCCCGCATCCGCCATCCCCATATATTGCTCGATATACTCGCGCTCCATGGTCCTGAACATCACGTCCTTGACGCCCAGCGCGAAGCTGTCGAGCAGAAACACGGCCATCGTGTAGGGGGAGGTGTGGCCGCGCGCCAGGAGCAGCGTCCCCATGCCGACATCGAAAAGGCCTTCGTTGACGCAACAATGCTGGATCGGCGCCTGCGCCGCCTTTGCCACGCGGCCGGGCAAGCTGTTCTGAATCGCGTCCTCGCGTTTCGCCAGGGTTGCCAACTGCTTGCGCCGCTGCGCCTTCTTGGCCCGCTTTTGTGCCATGTTGACTGCCATGACCGTCCCTCCACTGCTCCGTCCGTCCGCGACAAGATAGCAGGAAAGGGGCGACGCCGTCTCCGGCGATCAGTTCACGCGCGAGATGAAGCCCGCGAGAATCGTCCGGCTCTGGCTGAGTGCCTCGATGCGTTGATCGAGAAGGCCGACCTGCTGCGCCAGTATCCTTCGCAAATTGTCGCAAGGTCTGAAGTCTGGACGGGTGTTCCGCACGCACGGAAGCAACTGCTTGATCGTCTCCAGCGTCATCCCGGCGGAGCCAAGCAGCTTGATCCGGCGCACGGCTTCCTCATCCTCCGGACCGTAGTCGCGATAACCGGACGACATTCGTTGCGGCGCAAGCAAGCCCTCGCCCTCATAGTAGCGCAGCATCCGAATGCTCACCCCCGTCCGTCGGGACAATTCGCCGATCTTCATCTGAAAACCTCTTGACCCTGACAGTGCTGTCAGACCTTACAGATCGTGCTCGCCCAAGTGGAGTCTCCCTTGTGCTGGGAGCAACGATGAAAGCCTATCATTTGAATGGCCACGCAGGTGCAGGGCGCCTGGTGCGCACCGACCTCGACAAACCCGAACCTGCCGGCGGCGAGGTTCGCATGCGGGTCGAGGCGGCAAGCCTCAACTACCGCGACCTGCTGATCCTCGACCGAGCGGGCCAAGGCGGGTTCGACGGCCGCGTTCCGCTGTCCGACGGCGCAGGAGTCGTCGATGCCGTCGGCCCCGACGTCGTTCGATGGCGCAGAGGTGACCGTGTCGCCGCATCTTTCTTTCGCGATTGGATCTCCGGACCGTTCAAGGCGAGCTACGTTCCGTCATCCCTCGGCGGCAGCACGATGGATGGCATGCTGGCAGAGTACGTGGTGCTGCCGGAGACGGCGCTGGTCGCCGTGCCGGCGCATCTCACATCGATCGAAGCCGCGACCCTGCCCTGTGCCGGCGTGACGGCCTGGCACGGCCTGATCGCGCGGGGAGGAATGGGCCAAGCCGCCACACTGCTGGTCCAGGGAACCGGCGGCGTCGCCCTGTTCGGCCTCCAGTTCGTGGCCGCACTCGGCGCCCGCGCCATCGTGATCTCGTCGTCGGACGAGAAGCTCGCCCGCGCCCGGGCGCTCGGCGCCTCGATCCTGATCAACTACCGCGACACGCCCGATTGGGATGCCGCCGTGATGAAGGTGACGGACGGCGAAGGCGCCAGTCATGTCCTCGAACTCGGCGGACCCGGCACCTACGACCGATCTCTGCGCTCGGTCGCATCCAGCGGCAAGATCGTTCAGATCGGCGTCTTGACGGGGTTCGGCCCGAAGCCCGACCTCGCCCGCCTGCAATGGGAGAATGCCGACATCATCGGCGTCACCGTGGGCTCGGTCGAACATTTCACGGCGATGAATCGCTTCCTGAGCGAACACGCGATCCATCCGATCGTCGATCGCGTCTACGACTTCGACGACGCTCCCGAGGCGTGTGTCCATCTCCGGTCCGGATCGCATTTTGGCAAGATTGTCGTGAGGCTGTAGGCCACGAGCGGATCGACGGGAGCGCCGCGCCGAGCTGGGGGCAGCGTTACCGTCGTGCCGTGCGGCGACGAGTCGATGAACGTCACTTCGTGCCCATCATCCTGCGCAGCCAGGCGTCGACGATCCCAGTGGCGGGATGGCTGGGATCGCCGAGTTCGCGGTTGATCTCCATGTGGCCGCGCAGGCCGGTGCCGCCGACGCCCGCAACTTCGGCTGGGGTCCCCGCCTGCGTCAGGGCCGCGCCGAGCGCCTCGGACTGCACCTTGCCGTCGGCGCGGTCGACGTGGAGGATCAGGAACGCGGGCGCATTCGGCTTGGCGGCCTGGAGCGTCGGCGACAGCGCGCGCTGACGCGCCGGGTCGGTGCCGAACGCCTGGATATAGGTGTCGAGCATGAAGCGGCCGCTGTCGGTGAGCTGGCGCGCCACGTCGTAGCAGGCGCCATCCAGCGCGATGATGCCGCTGACGTCGCGCAGCGACACCCCGGCTGCGGTGAAGTAGCGCGGATCGGTCCCGACCAGCGCGACGAGATGTGCACCGGCGCTGTGCCCCATCAGCACGATGCGCGACGGATCGATCCGAAGCCGCCCGGCATTGTTGCGCAGCCACGCGACGGCCGCGGCGACGTCCGCCGCCTGCTGCTCGACCGTCGCCGCCGGCACCAGCCGATAGTCGATCGAGGCAAACGCGTAGCCCTGCGCAAGCAGGTGCTCGACCTTCGCAGCTCCCGTCGCGTTACGCTTGTCGCCCCGCTTCCATCCGCCGCCATGCACGAACACAACCAGCGGCGCCGCCGCGCCTCCCCTCGCCTGCCAGAAATCGAGCTTCTGCAACGGATCGGTCCCGTAGGCATATTCGGTGGCCGGCGCACTTTGGCGCTCGGCCTCGCGCGCCGCCATGCGCGCCTGCAGCCGCTCCAGGAAGGGCCCGGCGCTGGCAGGCATCAGCGAAACGGGATGCACGAGCCCCAGGCTCGCGACTAACAGAACGGCAAGTGTCGAACGCAACATCGAGAGCTCCATCGTCGTCAGACGATAGCAGCACGTGTTGCTTAATGAAGGCCGCACGCAGCGTCGTTACAAAATGTCACGAACGATGACGTCCGCGAAACTACGGAACTGGACATTTGGAAAATAGACTACGGCGATCATTGACCTCCCATGGCCAATCCGTTCAATCCCGGAAACCTTCGGCCGGCTTGACCGGCACGACATCGTAGCTTCGGTAGAGTTCTTCGAGCGAACGCCAATCCGACAGCACCGTCCGGTACATCCATCGATAATAGCGCTTGTTGCGGGCGATCTCCTCTACACGGTCACGGTCGACAAACACGGAAGCCGCCTCGATCTCCAGCCAATTCACCAGCAAATGAAGATAGGTCGAATATTCATCGTTTGCTCCCTCCGGAACCCCGACGGGCGCCGCCGGATAGCGACGCTTCAGCTCGACGATCAGAGGCGCGCCGTCGTCAGCGACCTTCAATTTGGTGAGATACCAATGCATCTGCTCATGCAGATATTCGCACAAGATCGCGGCCGGATCGTAGAGCTCGGTGTTCAACGTCAACACTGGATGGCTGTGAGGGATCGACGTCGGCGAAACCCTCAGATGCCTCGTATATTCGAACGGACGGAGGTCGTGCTCCGCCTGCCACCGCTTGATGCATGCGATGATCTTTTCCGCTCGCGATTGCGCCAGGGACAGGTCGATCGAATATTTAAAGCCGTCCGTCATTGCATGCACTCATGGAGCTACCCTGTCCGCCGTTCTATCGTAGTGCGCGGCTGCGACAAGTCCGCATCGAGCATCACGGTCAGACGAGAGCCGCGGCGCAGCAGCCACGGTGCCGTCGATTGACAGGATCCGAGCGATCCGGCGCTCAGGATGGCTTTGGCTGCTTGCCCCTGCAGATGATCGACAGACCACCAGGCTGACCGCAGCCACCAACGTCAGGCTTGACCGAGCCCCTGCGGAAGACTGATCCAGATGACGGTCTGCTCTTCCGGAGAATGGACCGTCCTGTGTCCCTTGCCGTGCGTGTCCTCGAACAGGATGAAGCCTCCGGCCGGCACGTGCCTTCGGTCTCCGTCGCTGGTCTGGTACTCCGCCGATCCGCCGAGCCGCACGGTGAGCGAGCGCCGCGGCACGGTGTGCCAGTCGACCTGCCCTGCCCCAGCCGGAATACGTGTAAAGCTGATGTGTGTGCTCGCATATCTTGCGGACACGTCGAAGATGGCAGCCTCCGGGTGAACCTGCCGCGCGACGGTCGGAATGTCGACCTCATCGAAATGCGACTCGCCATCTTCGGTGGCGTAGACCCGTAGGCACTTCATCAAAGCCTCCGCTCCGGACCATCGGGACCATTTAGCAGAAACACCAGTGAACCGCGAATGGAGCGCACGCGGGCTTTCCTCCCCTCGGTGCCCGCAGCGCCAACTGCAAGGTCCGCGCGCCTGCCCGGAGTCAATTCTGATTGGCCGAATATTGTTCTTTTCTTTTTTCCGAAATCATGTATAACCCTCCCCGTCCTGCTTCCGCCGGAGGAGCGTGCCGCGACCGTCACGAGACGTGGGAGGTGGGATGCGATGGGCGCAGCGAATCGCAGCGTGGCCTCGAGCTGCGCGGACGAACGGTTCGTTGCGCACGGCGAAGTCGTGCGGTCCTGATACCCCGATGCTGGTATCAAGCAGGTGGCGGTGCTCGCGCATCACGCCGGTGATGGTGGCCAACAAGCCCGGCGCACCAGGGAGACCACGTATAAGCCGTTCCAACCGTCGCGCAGGGAAGGCCGGGTGTGTTCGGCCAGACCTGTGGTGACTGCCGCCTGCTTTTTTTACTGCAGGCGGGCCACGGGCGCGGCCAGCGCCCGGCCTTCCCTGCGCCTTCCTTTTGTTTCGAGGGCGAACCTGACGCACAACTCGGGCGCCATGCGCCGCGGGAGACGATGGCGCATGTCTGCGAGACGGAATAGCTCGTTGGCTGACAGGTTGCAGCGCCATCGGCCTCATGGTTCGAGACGCGCCGCAAGGGCGACGCTCCTCACCATGAGGAGATGGGCGGAGGCCGGAACTGCACATTGGTCATGCTCAGCGCCCTCGTCGGGAAGGACCAAGCGCCTGTTGAGGGTTTTCAAGCCCCGCGCTCCGGCACCTCCCCTCACCCTGAGGAGACCGCCGAAGGCGGTCGTCTCGAAGGGCGAGGCCCGGACCTCGGCCTCATGGTTCGAGACGCGTCGCAAGGGCGACGCTCCTCACCATGAGGAGACGGGCGGAGGCCGGAGCTGCACATTGGTCATGTTCAGCGCCCTCGTAGGGAAGGACCAAGCGCCTGTTGAGGGTTTTCAAGCCCCGCGCTCCGGCACCTCCCCTCACCCTGAGGAGACCGCCGA
>NZ_JBNPTH010000013.1:0-138808 GCF_051167555.1 Bradyrhizobium sp. HKCCYLS3077
ATTCGCAACCTTCTGAACCTGAACAGAATCAACGCCGTGCACATTCTCAAGCACGTTTCGTACCGGACAGCCGTGGGCTTGTCCCGGGCATCCACGTCGTTCGGCACGCTGGGAACGACGTGGATGGCCGGGACAAGCCCGGCCATGACGGCGCTGAGAGAGAGGAGCCCAATCTTCGATTGTCATGTGCGGCAGCCCTGGTGGGCGGCTGCGGTCAGTCGAACTTGACGAGATTGAGCGCGGGCAGCGGGCCGCCCGGGAACTGGACGAGACGTGCGCCGATCGAAAGCGGACCGAGATCGATGCCGAAGAAGCCGAGGCGGTCGATCAGCGCGCCAAGCTCGGCTTTCGCGTCCGCATCGTCGCCCGAATAGAACAGCACGCGCCGGCCGCCTTCGCTGCGGGGATCGCCCGCCAGCACCGGCGCGAGCAGATGGTTGAACGCCTTGATGACGCGAGCGCCCGGCACCATGCCGGCGACGATCTCCGAGGACGTGCGGCCATGAAGCTCGGCCGGCTTGAACAGCGGCGCCTCGATCGGATTGTTGGCGTCGATCACGATCCTCCCGGCGAAGTTCGGCAGGCCGGCGAGCGCCGCTGGAAGCTTCGACCAGTTCACTGCGACGACAACGATGTCCTTTGCCGCGGCCTCCTCGCGCGTGCTGGCGCGGATGCTCGGCCCGATCGCGGCGACGGTCTCTGCAAGGCTGTCGGGGCCGCGGCTGTTGGAGAGCGTTGCCGCGATGCCGTTGCGGGCGAGCGCCGCAGCGACGGCGCGGCCGATATTCCCCGCGCCGATGATGCCGATGCTGGGATCGCGCCGTGCCGGTTCGGAGGATTCATTGAAGGTTGTCATCACGCGCCTGCCTTTCGTCTCGCATTGTTGATCAGCGGCGGACCGTCCAGCGTTTCTCGCTGCGGGCCACATTCGTTCAGGTCCAGTCGTCCGCTGAAGTCACCATGACCGAAGCCGAGCGGCAGGATTAGCCGGCCGTGGCTTGCAGGATTTTCAACGAATGTTTTAAAGTGGAGGCGTGGAAACTCTCGCCAATCTCGAGTCCTTCATCCGCAGCGCGGAGCAGGGCAGCTTCTCGGAGGCCGCGCGGCGCCTGTCGATCACGCCCGCTGCGGTGAGCCGCAACGTCGCGACCCTGGAGCGCAACCTCGGTGTGCGCCTGTTCCAGCGCTCGACGCGGAAGCTGACCCTCACCGAAGCCGGTGAAGCGTTCCGCGCGGCGATTGCCGACAACCTCGAAAGCCTGCAGGCAGCGATCGCGGGGATTGCGACGGACAAGGGCGATCCGGCCGGGACTCTCAAAGTCAGCATGCCCCCGACGCTGGGCATGATGTACATCCTGCCTCAGTTGTCGAGCTTCAGGGCGCGCCACCCGCGCATCAGGCCGGAGTGGCATTTCGAGACTCGCCAGGTCGATCTGATCGCCGAAGGCTATGACGTCGCGATCGGCGGCGGCTTCGACCGCTCCGCCGGGATCGTGGCCCGCGCGCTGGCGCCTGCGCATATCATCGCGGTCGCTTCCCCCGCCTATCTGAAAGGGCGCAAGCTGCCGGCCGATCCCGGCCGGCTGCGCGAGATGGACGGCATCGTCATGCGCTCGCTCGATACGGGACGTATCCGGCAATGGACCATGCGCGACGTCACTGGCCGGGAAATGGCCGCGCCGCTTCCTGCGACCCTTGTGGTGAATGATCCCGTGGCGATGCGAGAGGCCGCACTGCTCGGCCTCGGCGTCACCTTGACCGCCAGCGCCGACGTCCTGCCGGCCTTGGAATCGGGAGCGCTGCTGCGCCTCGTTCCCAACTGGTACGCCGACGCCGGCGCGATCTCGATCTACTACGCATCGCGCAAGCTGCTGCCGGGCAAGACCCGCGTCTTCGTCGACTGGGTCGCCGAGGCGTTCAAGACGCAGCGTCTGGCCGAGCGTTTCGCGGGCAGTCTCCGGTAGCTGGTCGTTGCCGGGAGCGGGTCATCTTGAGCCCTCGGGATCAACGGTGACGACATGGGGTGACGTCATGTGTGCCGAACGCCACAGTCAGAAGGGTCGAGGCATGCAACTGGCATGGACCATGACATTCCCCAGTCAGTCCTTCTCTGTTCAGCCAGGTCGCCTATGAACGATCAGACGACACAGCTCCTCGACCTCTTCCAGGCCAGCTGGTCCCGCTTCCACGGCATCGCGCCGCCGCTGGCGTATGTTCTCAGGAGCGCGCAGCGAACGCCCTGGGTGCGTTTCCACGCTGTGCCGAATTCCAAGCGCTACGCGGACAGCGCTGAGGAGCGTCAGGAGATTCTGCACCGGGCGAACGCGTTAGGAACTGAGATCCTCTCCCCTGACTCGGATTGCTGGCTGGTCCAATGCCGCGCCGAGGGAGAGACGATGTCATCTCCCGCTGCATCCTCGTTCAAGCCTGACGCGTCCTTTCGATTCCCCGACGCCGAGGATGACGACCATCATTGGATCGCAGCGGTGACTTTGGTGCGCTGGCAAGAGAGGAGCTTCGACGACTTGCTGATAGCCAGAGCTGACGGTGAGACAGGGCCAACCTTGTGGATGAACGGCAGCAACGGAGCGATCTTCGCTCCTTACGACGGTGGCTTCGACCTGTTTCCTGCCTCTGTTGCCGACGTGAACCGTCTCAAGGCACGCCATGCGGATTGGCTGTCGCGCCATCCTGACGGCCTGTGATCCTACTGTGCAAATGCGGGTGATACTGGCGCATTCAGATTCTTAGCCCGCACGACGGGCAATTCCCGCAATCCCCTCATGCGCCATTTGCCCGTCGAGCCAGTTTGCCGCACGCTGCGCCCTTGTGTTGTCGGGCAAATCACGACGATGATTCCGGCCATCCCGCCTGCGATGAAGAGGGGCGTGTCGGCCGATCGTCACGAGACGTGGCAGCGGGGAGCGGTGGCCGTGTCGGGCTTGGGGCTTCGCGATGAGCGGGGCCGGCGAGCAAGCCGGATGCGGACGGTCAAGTCGTAGGGTCCTGGCATCCCGATGCCGATGCCAAGTTCGTAAGCAGGCTTCGCCTGCTGCGGATGACGGTGACCAGAAAGCCCGGCGCACCGGGGAGACTACGAAGCAGCCGTAAAGCCATCGCGCAGGGAAGGCCGGGTGTGTCCGGCTGAGCCTGTGGTTCCTGCCCCGTGCACTCTTTTCCCGCACGGGGGCCGCGGGTATCAGTCGATACCCGGTCTTCCCTGCGCCCTCCGACGAGTCGGGAGGGAGACAAGCCTGCCAAACCTCGGGCGCAATCGTGCCGCGAGCTCGTGCCATGCTGCTCGCGGTGCTGAACAGAGCGCTCGTCGCCGCGTCCCGATCAGCCGCATATTCAGGCACCGCTTGCCACACGAGTTCCACTTTGTTGGCGCAAATCCGCCCCGGATGAATCCCTAAAACTCAGCCAAGCCTTCGAAAAGTAAGATTTTAGCAATCAATCAAACGCTAACTAAGGTTACCAAGTGCTCAACGTCATGCGGAGACTCTGAACGTGAGCGAGAAACAGGCCGAACGGGCCAGCCTCGATAGGGGCCCTGATATGGGCCTTGGCATGGCCAAGGATGGCGCAGAGCCGGTACTGAACACCCCCGCATCTCCCGAAGTCGCCGAGTCCGCCGTGCCTGCGGTTGCCGCGGTCGCACAGCCGATGATCGCGCCGGATCACGAAGCGCCTGCGGCGGACGTGCCGGGGCAACTCGTGAGCGAGACCAAGCCGGTCGTGGCGGAAGCCGCTGCGACGAAGACGGAGGCCAAGCCAGAGGCCGTTGCCATGATCACGGAGCCGGCCAACGTCGAGCCTGCCAAGATCGAGCCGGCCAAGATCGAACCGACTCCGATGACCCATTCAGAGCCGGCGCCGATCCAGGACAACGCCGAAACGATCAAGGCCGAGCCGGCCAAGCCTGAGACAGCAAAGCCTGAGACCGCAAAGGCCGAGCCTGCAAAGATGGAGGCCGCAAAGCCTGCGCCTGCCAAGCCCGAGCCCGGCAGGATCAACCTCGCCAAGCCGTTGCCCGGCAAGTCCGAGGCCGCGACCACCTCGAACATCGCAAGATCATCGCCGACGATTCTCGACCTGATGCGGACCGAACCGGTGAAATCTCCACCGATCAAGACCGCTGCCGCCGGCGAACCGCTCAAGGTCGACACCCCCAAACTGTCATCGCTCGCGGCGAGCGCGCCCAAGATCGGGCCGATGGCGGCCACGCCGTCCAAATCGGAGATCAAGCCCGATAAGAAGGCGGAGCTGCCGAACAAGGCCGACGTGTCGGCCAAGCCGGCAGCCACGGCGAAGCCGGAGCCCGTCTCCAAGCCCGAGCTGGCGGCCAAGCCCGATCTGGCGATCAAGCCGGAATCGGCTGCGCCTGCGGCTGCAGCGGTCAAGCCCGACCTGGCCGCGAAACGCCCGGCCGCAGCAAATGTCGAGACGGCGGCGAAGGCCGGCATCGCCAGCGCCGCGGTGGACAAGGCCACGGCCTGGGCCAAAGCGAAGTTCAAGCCCGAGCCGACCCCAGCCGATTCAGCGAAGACGGCCAGCCCCGCGGCAGCGGCCGGCGCCGCCGCGCCGCAGCCGGGCGTGATCGCGGCGCAGCGCGCCGCGGCCGCGCGCCTCGGCCTTCCCGCGATGGCTGCCATCCTGCTGCTGGCGATGGTCGTCGGCGGAGTCGCCGGAGGTCTGGTCACGGCCACCTTCGTCAAGCGCAGTGGCGGCGAGGTCGCCGGCGGCACGGCGGAGACCACCACCGATCCCACGCTCGCCGCCACCGTGGCGCGGATCGACGGGGATATCGCCGCGCTCAAAGCGAGCCTCGACCAGACCAATCAGACCAGCCTGGTCGAACTCAACAAGTCGGCCGAGCGCATCGACCGGCTGGAGAAGATCCTGGGCGAGCTGTCGACCAAGTCCTCGGCCAAGCCGAGCGAATTGCAGCGCCTGAGCGACGCGGTGGAGCGGCTGCGCGCGGCGCAGGCGTCCGCCACGGCGCAGCAGCCGGCGACGCGCGACGCCAACGCATCTGTCCCGCAGGCCGTCGGCGCCATCAATGCCGCTGCGCCGCCTGCAGGCGTGGCCACCAGGCAGGAAGCGAGCCGGATGCTTGAAGCCGCGCGCGCCGAAGCAGCCAAGTCCGAAGCAGCCAAGTCCGAGGCCGCAAGGGCAGAGGCGAGCCGGGCCGCCGATGCGGCGCGGGCCGAGGCCAGCAAGCCGAAGGTTGTCGACGGCTGGGTGCTGCGCGACGTCGGCCGTGGCGGGGCGCTGATCGAGGGCCGCGGCGGCCTCTATGAAGTCTACGCCGGCGATCCCGTTCCGGGCCTCGGCAAGGTCGACGCCATCCGCAAGCAGGACGGCCGCTGGGTCGTCGTCACCACCAAGGGGCTTGTCGTCGCGCGCTGACGGACCATCTTCTCGTGAACGCAGTCGACGAGGCGCCTCACCGGCACGTGAGGCGCCTCGTCGCACAATTGGCTGCAGCCGCCGCCTTTCGGCTATGTTCGAGGGCTAGCAGGCCGTCAGTTGCGTCTACGTCGGAAGCGAGGAGGCCGGTCTTGCGACTGTCTGTCATTGGTCTTGTGCTGCTGGGCCTGAGCTCGCTCGCCCACGCCGACGAGAGCGCGCCGCTGGAGCGCGGCACCGCGATCCTCGAGCCGTTCGCGCTGCGCGAGCTCGACAAGGGTGCGTTCGGGCTCGGCGCGATGCTCGCGAAAAGCGAAGCGCCGCTGACCGGCGCCGCGTTGTTCGCGCTGCCTGCCATGGTCCCCGTACGCAAGGCGCTCGACGCCGAGTTCGACCGTTATGTCGACAAGCACAAGGCGACGTTGCCGAACGAAAGCATCGGCGTCGGCAATGCCTACGCATTCCAATTGTTCGACCGCGCGGTGCTGGATTCTTCCGACGCCCGCTTCGTGCTGGCCGGAATCGTCAACCGCATGGACCGCGCTTTCGTCGATCCCGCTCATTGCGGCGAGGTGCGGCTGCTGTATCGCCTGACGCGGACCACGCCGCCCGAGGCCAAAGGCGGCGAGGTCGCGTCGCCCAGGCTGCCGATGACGCTGAACGTCGTGCTCAAGGCGCGCAGCGACGAGCAGGCCAAGAGCGACAGGCCGAGCTGCGCCGACATCGCGCGCCGCTGGCTCGCGACCGCCAACCTGAAACTGACCGGCGCCGAGCTGGCGGCCAAGCTGGCCGCGCCCGACGGACCATTGGCGCTGATCCGGCCGGAGAACATCCACCGCATCGAGACCAATCTGCAGATCGCGCATGCGCCGAAATCGGCGGTGCGCGAATTCCGCACCGACTACATGATGAAGGTGTTCGACTATCAGGCCGCGAGCAACAGCTTCGAGGAGGCGGTGCTGGAGGATCAGGTCGATCGCGACCGGCTGCTCGCCGACGCGGATCTCGCGCGCGAATTCAAGGCGTGGCTGCTCGAGCCGGTCAATCTCGCCGCGTTCGATCGCGGCATGGCGGTGATCCCGGACAAGTTCCTGGCCAAGGTCGCGGTGGCGCCGACGCCCACCGGCTTCGTCAATTCGGATCTGCTGCCGGCCTATGGGCTGGTGCAGGGAGAGGAAGGGAAGGGCGCGGTCTTCAGCGAGGCCGACGTGGTCGGGGCGCTGGAGAAGGCGGCCGCGCAGGGGGTGGCGCTGCAGACCATTCAATCGGTCGCCGGCTTCGAGCGGCGCCTGAACGATGCGAGCTGCGGCGGTTGCCACCAGACCCGCGGCATCGGCGGTTTCCACTTCCCGGGCGTCGACTGGATGGCCGAGAAGCCGTCCAACACCACGGTGGTGCCGGCCTCGCCGCACTTCTTCGGCGACCAGGTGCGCCGTCGCGACATCCTCACTGCCTTCGCCGAAGGCCGCGCACCCGACTTCTCGCGCGGCTTCGCCAGCCGTCCGCAACTGCGCGGCAGCGACGAACTTGCGGGCACCGTCTACAATGACGGCTGGGGCGGGCATTGCTACGCGGCCAAGAGCGAGGCCGCCGGCAACGACAGGAGCTTTTCGACCTGGAGCTGCGCCGCGAGGCTATCCTGTCAGACCGGCCCCGCGACGCGCTTCGGCATGTGCTTCATCGCGACGCGCTAGCTCAGGCCACCGCGCCCTTTGCGCGCAAGGTCTGGATGGCGTCGTCGTCGAAGCCGGCCTGGCGCAGGATCTCGTCGCTGTGCTGGCCCACGCCGGGCGGTTTGCGCGGGGCGACCTTGCGCTGGCCGTCGATGAAGATCGGGCTGCTGACGGTGAGCATGGTGTCGTTCTCGAACGGCACCAGCACCTCGTTCTCCAGCATCTGCTTGTCGTTCGGAATGTCGTCCAAAATTCCGACGACGCCGAACACCAGGCCGCTGCCGTCGAGGATCTTGCGCCAATCGGCCAGCGGCTTGGTCGCGAACACCGCGTCGAACTCGTGAATCAGCTCGACCGAGCGGGCGTGGCGGTCGGCCTTGGTGGCGAAGCGCGGATCGTCGATCAGGTCGTCACGGCCCAAGCAGCGCGCCAGGATCGGCCACTGCTTCTCCTCGTTGAGCAGCGACAGCATGATCCAGCGGCCGTCCTGGCACTTGTAGTGGTTGGCGACCGCGTTCAGCGCCCGCTCGCGCGGCCGCCGCTCGACGAAGGTCGCGCCGCACAGCTTGGCCTGGGCGAGCACGGAGGCCGCCCAGACGCCGTTCGCCATCAGGTTGGAGGCCACATGCGAGCCCTGGCCGGTCCGCTCGCGCTGATACAGCGCCGTGACGATCGCGCCATAAAAGGCCATCGCGCAGGGATGGTCCCCCATGCCGGCCACCGAGCGCGCCGGCGTCGTGCTCTCGTCGGCGCGGACGAGGTCCATCAGTCCGGACCGCGCCCAATAGGCGTTGCTGTCGAAGCCCGGCTTGTCGGCCTCCTCGCCCTTTTCCCCATACCCCGTAAACGACGCATAGATCAGCCGCTCATTCAAAGGCGCCAGTCTTTCGTAGGTGAGGCCGAGCTTGGCGCGGACCGAGGGCGGGAAGTTGGTGATGAAAACGTCGGCCTCGCGAACCAGCCTTTGCAGGACGTCTTGCGCCTCCGGCTTCGACAGATCGAGCGCGAGGCTGCGCTTGTTGCGGGCTTCGAGATACCAGGCGTAATTGTGCTCGCTGCGGGGATAGCCGGGCAGGTTCGGGAGGTTGCGGTAGGGATCGCCGGCGCCGGGCGGCTCGATCTTGATGACGTCGGCGCCGAAATCGGAAAGAACGGTGGCGGCGGCAGGGGCGGCGATGAAGCTCGCGCAATCCAGCACCTTCAGGCCATGAAAAATGCCCTTGTCATCCATGTGGCGTCACTCCCGTCATCGTTTCCGCGCGCTGGAATTCCGGTGTCGGCGCGGTTCGGGGCCTATTTGACCCGGGACGGGCGGGCGAGGCAATGGCGGGGAAGACGGATGCTACTACAAACAATATGAAACATGTGATCAGGAGCGGTCGCCGCTCCTGTCTGATCTCGTCGTGTCAAATAGCGATGGCGTGGTGCCTGGAACGCGTGCGCCGAAAAGCCGTCTGACGGAATGGCGCGCCGCGCCTGCTACACCTTGAGGTTCTCAGCCGACGTCCTGCCACGGTTGGCGATCTCTTCGTACTCGATGGTCTGCCCCTCGTTGAGGGTCGTGAGTCCGGCCTTCTGCACTGCGGAGATATGAACGAAAATGTCCTTGCCCCCGGCCGCGGGCTGGATGAAACCATAGCCCTTGGTCGGGTTGAACCACTTGACCGTACCTTTAGCCATACGTTGCCTCCGCGGGTATCAATCCAGAACGAGCCTACGGTCCCCGCAAACCGTCAGGCCCGGATTTCGAGACTACTGCGGTTGTGACAGGCTTGGTAGCGCAAACAGCGGGCGCTCCTGGCCCGAAACGATCGATATCGTGGCGGTTTTGCGGCTTTCGACCGACGCGCGCCCACCCCGTCGCAACCGTTCTCGATATGACAGCGCAGGCTGCGGACAGGTTCAATGAGACCTTTCATGCGGCAGCGCCTCCACCTGCCACGAGATCGGTGGGCTCCGCAGCGGTGCGGACCCGCATCGGCTCGGCGCGGCCGCGGATCTCCACCTCCCGCTGCGGCAGGATGTCCGGACCGATCCCGGCCCGCGCGTAGACGTCGTCGGAGATGATGACCTGACAGCCGAGTGTCTTTGTCAGGTCCTGCAGCCGCGAGGCCACATTCACGGCATCGCCGAGCGCCGTAAACACCATGTGGTCGCGATAGCCGATCTCGCCAACGATGACTTCGCCGCCGTGAATGCCGATGCCGAAGCGGATCGGCTCGGGCAGATCGTGGCTCAGGAGCCGATTGAGCTCGGCGACGTTGACCGCGATGTCACCCGCGGCCCGGATCGCCTGGCTGCAGGCGACCTGCGGATCCGTCGACAGTCCGAACAGCGCGAGCATGCCGTCACCGACGAACTGATTAGGTTGCCCGCCGTTGCTGAGCACGGCTTGTGAGACCGCTGTGAGAAAGCGATTGACGATGAACACGACGTCGAACGGCAGGCGCTTCTCGGCAAGGCTGGTCGATCCGCGCATGTCGACGAACAGGCTGACGAGATAGCGTTCCTGCCCGATGCCAGCGCTCGGGTTGCTGTGCGCTCCATGCGCCAGGTTGGGCATGAACAACTGGAAGAAGGACAGGTCGTCGGTGGGACGCAACTGACAGGCCAGCCGAATCGAAGGATCGTCGGTGCCGACCTGCGCCAGGACCAAGGCTTCCCGTGGTGATGGCGGCGGCAAGTGGCTAGGATCGCCGATCACCCGGATGCGGCACGTCGAGCAGCGCGCGCGTCCGCCGCACATGCTGGCATGAGGTACGTTGTTGCGTTGGCTGGCCTCCAGCACCGAGAGGCCCTTCGGCACCCGGATGACGCGGCCGTTGTTGTAGGACAGGGTCACCACCCCGCCGCGCCGCTCGTGCAACGCGCGGGCTCCGCGGGCGGCGAGCGCGATGCCGATCAGGCCGAGATAGCCGATCAGGAAACCGTTCATGATGGCTTCGAGCTTTGCCCCCTCCATGGGGGTTCCCATCTGCTTCTGAGACAGGTTCTCGGCGCGCCATTGCGCGGTCGTGCTCGCGGCGATGACGTCACGGCCGCCGCGGTAGAAGCCGAGCAGCGCCAGCGTGGGGATCAGTACGGCGCAAGCGAGCAGCCACGGCGCCGCGCGCCTGTAGAACGGCTTCAGCCGCAGCCAGAAATGCAGCCCGATGCAGCCGTGGGTCCACGACGTCAGCAGTGCCGCGGACATCAGCCAGAGCCGCCAGGACGGGCCGGTCCAATAGGAATACAGAACCTGCGGGTACAGCTTCTCCTGTCCGTACAGCGTCTGCCCGAGACGCACGCCCGCGATGTGGCTGAAGATCAGCGCGGGAATGCTCAGGCCGAGCAAAAGCTGCAATGGCTCGATCGTGCCGCAGCTGAATTGCCGGCGCTGATACAGTGCCCACACACCCAGCCCGCTATGCGTCAGAGCGGCCGCGTAGAATACGATGGCGACGGGGAGGAATTGCCAGAAGGCGATGTGGTAGGACACGCCTTCGGCGAGGGCGTCCAGCGAGATGTTACCGAGGGCATGGTTGAGGAAGTGGCTGAGGAGATAGCAGAACAGGATGATCCCGCAGACCAGCCGGATCTGGCGGAGGCCGAGGCCGCGAAACGCGGTGCGCAGATGGTGTGGAAGCGAGAAGCGGGTCATGCGGTCCGTGCGAGCGTGAACCGCCAAACTAGAGATTTATTCCAGCACGGCCTAGAGGCGATGGCCGAGCGGCGGCGGTATCGGCGGGGCGTCTGCGCACGAGCATCGACTCCCGCGTTGACTCGTCCGGCCATGTCGGGGAAAAGCACGCCGTGGCGACCATCCCTCCCGACATTGACAGCCGAAAATCCCAGGACCAGCGCGCGGCGTGGCTGATCCCGTTGGCCGTGATCACGGGCATGACGATCATGCGCATGGTCTATGCGGCCGCTCTCGATCTGCGCACCGACGAGGCCTATTACTGGACCTGGTCGAAGGAGCTGCAGCTCTGCTTCCTCGACCATCCGCCGATGATCTCCTGGTTCGTCCGGCTGGGAACCGCGCTGTTCGGCGACACCAATCTCGGCGTTCGTTTCGCCGGCATCGTTGCGATGGCCGCGACGCAGGTGCTGCTCGCCGACATCGTCCGCCGCGTCACCCACAATGTGCAGGCTGTGATTCTCGCAGTGCTGCTGCCCGAGGCCGCGCTGTATTACGGGCTCCTGATGGCCAAGGTCGCGCCGGATGTCGCGGCGATTCCGTTCGCGGTGGCGATGGTGTGGGCGCTGGTCAGGCTCGCCGAATGCAATGACGCACGTTGGTGGCTGGCCGCCGGGATGTTCGGCGGTCTGGCGTTGTTGTCCAAATTCACGGTGGTGATGCTGCTGCCCGCCGTCGCGGCGTTCCTGCTCGTGCCGAGCTGGCGTGGCCGCTGGCTGTTCAGTCCGTATCCGTGGCTCGGCGCGGCAATCGCGCTGGTCGTGTTCTCGCCGGTGCTGATCTGGAACGTTCAGCACGATTGGGCCTCGTTCCGCTTCCAATTCGTCCGTGCCACGGCGCCGCATGATTTCTCGTTGCGGACGCTCGGTGACTACATCGGGCTGCAGTTCGGTCAGGTCGGCTTCGTGCTGCTGCCGGTCACGCTGACGGCGCTGACGCTGACCGCCTGGCGCGGCTATCGCGCGCGGGAGCCGGTCGGCATGCTGCTGTCGACGGCGGTGCTCGTTCCCTTTCTCTACTTCCTCTGGAAATCCCTGACTCTGCGGATCGGCGACACCTGGCCGATGTTCATGTGGCCGATCGGGTTTGCAGCGGTGGCGATCAACATCGTCAAGCTCAGGGAGGACGGCGCTCCGGCCTGGTTCATCCGCTCGACGCTGCGCTGGGCGCGGATCGCGGTGGCGAGTGGGATCGCCATGGTCGTGCTGATCTTCCTCTATTACGTCGCCGCGCCCTGGAATTGCCTGGGCCGCACCGATCCGATCGGCGCGGAGGCTGGCTATGAGCAGGTGGCGGAGCGGCTCGAACAGGAGCTCAAAACCACCGGCGCCAGCTGGATCGCGACTTCCGACTATCGCACCTATGCGATGATGCGCTGGTTCTTGCGCGGCCGCGTGCCGGTGATCCAGATCAACGAGCGCGCCCGCTTTATCGGCTTTCGAAACCCTGGCATGAACCTGATCGCCGATCATGCCGGGCTCTATGTCGTGCGCGAGCCGGACAACACCGCACCGCTGCTGGCGGGCACCACCGCACGGCGCGAGCCGCTCGGCAGCGTGGAGCGGAGCTGGCGCGGCCGTGTCATGGACAGCTACACGTTCGGCAAGCTGACGGGCTGGACGCCCGAGCTCTCGCCGCCGGCGGAGTCGCCGCTGTACCAGTGGCGCTGGCTCGCCGGCGATCCCGACGCCACGCCGTACGCCTGATCATTTCTCGTCATCCTCCTGCTTGCGCAGCAGGTCCTTGGCGAGATCCGCGAGCGCCGGCCGCGGCAGCGCGGCGAACGGCATCGGTCGCGTGACGTCGATCGCGGCGAGACCGAGCCGCGCCGTCAGCAGGCCGTTGAGCACGCCTTCGCCGAGGCGCTGTGACAGCTTCGCCGCGATGCCGTGACCGAGCACCTGCTGGATCAGGCTGTCGCTCGCCGCCATGCCGCCGGTGATGGCGAGATGCGCGACGACGTGGCGCAAGAGACTGATCATGCCGAGCGCGCCGGGACGTCCGCCATAGAGCCGCGCCAATTGCCGGATCATGCGTAAGGACGCGACGAACACGAACAGCACGTCGATCATCGCGCGCGGGCTGACCGCGGTGACCACCGAGACGCGCTGCGCGGCGACCGAGACCAGCCGTCTTGCCTCGATGTCGAGCGGCGCCATCAGCTCGCGCTCGGCGAGCTTGATCATGTCGGCGCCGTCGATGATGTCGTCGGCATGACCGGCAAGCGCGGCGCGGGGCCGCGCCAGTCGCGGATTTGCGTGCGCGATCCGCAACAGCTCGGCCACGACCTCGCGGCTTTCGGCGCGATCATCGGAGAGCAGCACCGCAGCCGCGCGCTGATGCAGCTTCTCGATCGTGGCGAGCCGCACCAGCCCGTAGGTCTCGCGGCCGATCACGGCGGCCAGCGCGATCGCCGCTGCCGCGGCAAAACCTGAGCCGACATAGCCGAGCGCCTCGCTGCGCGCGAACAGATCCTCGATCAGCCGGGTGACGCCGAGGCCCAGGCCGAGCAGGACGAGGCCGCCGACCGATCCCCAAAACAAGCCGCCCCAGGGAAAGCCGCGCCGCGCCGGCAGCACGGTCTCGATCGGCACCGGCAGTTGCGCCGGATCGGCCTCCGGGGTGATCTGGATGGTGCCGCGGCTCGGGCGCGCGGCGTCCTCGGTATCGACCACGACGACATCGGGATCGTCGAGCCGGAAGGTCTGGGGCCGACGGGGCTTGGCGCGATCGCTCATTGCAGCCGGTCTCCGATCAGGAACTGAAGGGCGCGGTCCATGCGGATATGGGGCAGCGCCGGCTCGACGCCAGCCTCCGGGACCAGCAGCGGCGGCCGGAAGCGGAGGAAACGGAAGTCGGTGCCGTCGGCGCCCGCGCTGGACAGGCCGCGATAGGCGCCGCCCTTGAACAGCTCCTCGGCATCGGCCGGAAGCTCGCCGGGGAAGGTGGCGACCTCGGTGTTGCCGTCGAAGATTTCGCCATTGGCGCTCTCGCCGGCGGCCGGCGTGCCGAGCAGCGACGGCAGCTTGTCGCGGCCGCGCGCGACCAGCGCCTCGCGCGTCGCGCGCACCGCTGCCAGTGCCACCACGTCGATCACGGCGCCGGTGCTCTCGGCGCGAGCGACCGCGCGATTGACCGCGCGCCGCAGCACCGCTTCGAGACGATCGTGGCTGGTGTGGTGGAGATGGTCGGCCTTGGTCGCTGCGAACAGGATGCGGTCGATCCGCGGCCTGAACAAAGCCGTCAGCAAATTGCCGCGTCCGACGCGGAAGCAGTCGAGAATGCCGGTCAGCGCGGCCTCGAGATCGTGCAGCGCCTCGGGGCCGGCGTTGAACGCAGCAAGAGCATCGACCAGCACGATCTGGCGGTCGAGCCGCGCGAAATGATCGCGGAAGAACGGCCTCACCACGATTTCTTTGTAGGACTCGAAGCGCCGCGCCATCATCGCCCACAGCGAGCCGCTCGGCGCGCTGCCGTCGGCCGGCACGTCGAGCGGGGCGAAGGTCAGCGCCGGCGAGCCGGCGAGATTGCCGGGCATCAGGAAACGTCCGGGCGGCAGCAGGCTCATCGCGAAGCGCTCATCGCGGCAGGCCCGCAAATAATCGGTGAACAGACGGGCCGCCTCGAGCGTCGCCGGCTCATCCTCGCGGCCCTCGGCCGACAGGGTCGAAAGATGCGCGTGCCAGGCCTTGGCGACATCTGCCCGCGGCTCGCTGCGCGACAGCGCGAGGCTCTCGCTCGCCCACTGTTCATAGGTCTTGTTGAGCAGCGGCAAATCGAGCAGCCACTCGCCGGGATAGTCGACGATGTCCAGGGTCAAGGTGCGCTCGGCGCCGTTGGTGCGCTGAAATTCGATCACCAGCCGGAGCTCGCTGATATCGACCGTCGAGCTCGGCCAGCGCCGCTCGGCGACCAGCGCCTTGACGTGGCTCTCATAGGCAAAGCGCGGCACGCCGTCGTCGGGTTGCGGCGCGAGATAGGCCTTTGCGATACGGCCCGACGCCAGCGCCTCGAACACCGGCATGCGTCCGCCGCGAACGAGGTCGTGGATCAGCGCGGTGATGAACACCGTCTTGCCGGCCCGTGACAGCCCGGTGACGCCGAGCCGTAATGTCGGGTTCAGAAAGCTCTCGCCATAATCGAGCAGGGCGCGGGCCGAGAGCCGCGCTTCCTCGACGAGATCGGAGAAGGACACCATGGGAGGAGGGGATTGGCCAGTTGAAAAGGGCGTGAGCGATTTTTGACAGGTGGCGACGCAAAACGCCGGATTCAAGCTCACATTTCCGCACCGTTTCCGGATAGAACCAGACCTTGAACGGAACGTTGACCACTGGAAACCATAATCATTGCGGCACAATTGTCCCCTGTGGCCAGTTGTGCCGGCCAGCCAGCGCCAGGTTCTGAGATGACCGTATTTCAACTGAAGCAGTTCGCATCCACCTCCGTCCACGCCGCCACCGGGGCGATGCGGTGGAATTACGACAAGGTCGAGATCATCGCCGACGGCGTCGTGCATATTGTCGGCATCGCGGCGGGCCTGGTCGCGGCGACCGTCCTCGTGGTGCTGACCTCGATTTATGCCAGCGCCGTCGACATCGTCGTGGTGTCGATCTATGTCGCGGGCCTGCTGTCGATGCTGACCTTGTCGGCGACCTATAATCTCTGGCCGGTGTCGCCGACCAAATGGGTGCTGCGTCGGTTCGATCATTCCGCCATCTACGTGCTGATCGCCGCGACCTACACGCCGTTCATCGCCGCGTTGAAGGACACGCTGTTCTCGTCGGTGCTGCTGCTCGGCGTCTGGGGCGTCGCCATCTTCGGCATCGTGCTCAAGCTGCGCTGGCCCGGCCGCTTCGATGCGCTGTCGATCGGGCTGTATCTGGCGCTCGGCTGGAGCGGCATCATGATGTACGACCGGGTGATCACGGTGATGCCGACCTCGGTGCTGGCCTGCGTGCTCACCGGCGGCATTCTCTACAGCCTCGGCGTCATCTTCCATTCCTGGCGGCGCTTGCGTTTCCAGAACGCGATCTGGCATGGTTTCGTGTTGCTGGGCGCCGGCTTTCATTATACGGCCGTTCTGGACCTGGTTCTGACATAGAAAATTTCACGAGGAGGGCTTTGCATGCAGGTGACCGGAAATATTGTGGTGGTCACCGGCGGAGCCCGCGGCATCGGCAAGGCGCTGTGCGAGGCTTTTGCCGGCGCCGGGGCGGCCAAGGTGATCGTGGCCGACCTCGACGAGGCCGGTGCCAAGGCCGTTGCTGAGAGCATCGGCGGCGCGGCGTTCAAATGCGACGTTTCCCAGGAAGCCGACATCAAGCATGTCATCGAAGAGACCGAGCGGCAGTTCGGACCGATTGCGCTGTTCTGTTCCAATGCCGGCATCGGCGGTGGCTTCGATCCGCTGTCGGTGAATGTCGGCGGCACCTCCGACGAGCCGTGGGCGCGGAGCTGGGCGATCCACGTCATGGCCCATGTCTGGGCAGCGCGGCATCTGATCCCGCGCTACAAGGCGCGGGGTGGCGGATATTTTCTGAACACGATCTCGGCCGCCGGCCTGCTGTCGCAGGTCGGCAGCGCGCCTTACTCGACCACCAAGCACGCCGCGGTCGGCTTCGCCGAGAACCTCGCGATCTCGCACAAGGCCGACAACATCAAGGTCTCGATCCTGTGCCCGCAGGGCGTCGACACCGACATGCTGCGCTCGATCCCCAAGGGCCCGCAATCCGGCGACGGCGATCTTTCGCCGGAGCAGGTCGCGCAGGAGGTGCTGAAGGGTCTCGCCGAAGAGAGCTTCCTGATCCTGCCGCATCCCCAGGTGCTCGGCTACATGCGCAAGAAGACCGAGAACTACGACCGCTGGCTCGGCGGCATGGCGAAGATCCAGGCGAGGATGCGCGAGGAGTTCGGGAAGTAGCTGCTTGTTCATTGGCGTCTCCGTCATTGCGAGCGAAGCAATCCAGGGCTGAGCGTGGGACTCGGGATTGCTTCGCTTCGCTCGCAATGACGGCGTGGAGGGAGGCGCGGTATATCCAGGCAACTTGACGTGACTCCGCATCCCCGCGGCGTATGACGCCCGAGCTGTGCAATCGACTTGCCCCTCAACTATTCGAAGGGCGCAGGGAATGCCGGGTGATGGCCTCACCCATGGCCCGCCTGCGGAAAAAATGCAGGCGGCAGGTACCACAGGTGCAGCCGGATCGACCCGGCATTCCCTGCGCGACGGTCTTAACGCTTATACGCAGTCTCCCTGGTGCGCCGGGCTTGTGTTGGCCACCATTCGCAACGATGCTTGCGCATCGCGCGGGACACCAGCATCGGGGTGTCAGGACGCTGCGACTTCACGTCCGCAGTCCCACCGTTCGTCGGCGCATCCGAGGACACGCTGCGGCAGACCGCGGCCATCGCATCCCTGCCTCGCGTGTCGTGACGATCGCGCGCAACGCCCCTTCGAGTGAGACGGGATGCGCGGAAGAATCGTCCTGATTTGCCCGACGTGACAAGGCCGCAAGATGCGACAATTCAACACGACGGGCAGTTTCGTCATGGCCCCCTTGCGTCATCTGCCCCTCGTGCACGGTCAGCCCGGCGATGGCATGTCTGCATCCGCAGCGCGCCGGGCTTCGAGCGCGCGCGCGTAAAGGAGCAGGCCGTCGCGGACCGTTCGCCGTTCGGATGTCGACAGTGACAACAGTGCTCCGCGGACCTGCTGCCGGCCGAACGCATGCAGCGAGGCCAACGTTTTTCGCCCCTTGGCGGTGAGGCAGAGCGGCTTGCTGCGGGCATCGCCGGGATCGACCGTCTCTTGCAATTCGCCAGCATCGATCAGCTTGCGGACCATGCGGCTGACGCTGGATTTTTCCAGATGCAGCGCGGCGCCGATCTGCATCGCCGTCAACGGGCCGCGCAGGCCGATCTCCAGGATGGTGTGGACGGCCGACGGCGGATGTTCGGTGGCGGCCAGCGTGGCGTCCATGAAGCCGAGCTCGCGCACCATCAGGCGCGAGGCGGCGCGGATGTCGTCGACGAGAGTGAGGTCCGGCTCAGGCATCTTGACTCCTGTCCAATAGTTGTAGCATACAACAAATAGCCGACGCAACGGAGCGTCGCCGGCGGTCTGCCTCCGGAGGGTGCGACATGGGTGATACACGGCTCGCGGCGCAGCTCGGAACGCCCACGGCCTCGCGCATGCAGGGACAGGTCTGCCTCGTCACCGGAGGCGGCTCCGGCATCGGCCGCGCCGCCGCCCTGAAGCTGGCGGCCGAAGGGGCGGAGGCCGTGATCATCGCCGGCCGCCGCGAGGCAGAGCTCGAGGACACGGCGTCGCAATGCCGGGCGCTCGGTTGCGAGGTGCTTGCCGTGAGAACCGACGTGACACGCACAGACGACGTGGCAGACCTGGTGCAAACCGTGCTGGATCGCTACGGCAGGTTGGATGCGGCCTTCAACAATGCCGGGTTTCAGGAGCGCCGGGCGCCGATCGAGCAACAGGGCGACGACGTCTATGAGGACGTGTTCGGCACCAATGTGCGATCGGTGTTTCTGTGCCTGCGTGCGCAGCTTGCAGCCATGTATGTCCGCGGACAGGGCCGCATCGTGATCAACGCCTCGGTGAGCGGGGTGCGCAATCCGAATGCCGGGCTCGCGCTCTATTCGGCGTCGAAGGCCGCCGTCATTTCCCTGACCCGCTCGGCTGCGATGGAGGCGGGGCCGCGTGGCGTCCGGATCAATGCGATCGCGCCGGGACGCGTCGTCACCGACATGATGCTGCGCGCCGGTGTCGGTGACATGGCGACGGTCGCTGCCGGGCTGCCGTTGCGCCGGATGGGGCAGCCGGAGGACATCGCCGAGGCCGTGCTGTGGCTATTGTCGGATGCATCGTCCTACGTCGTCGGCCACGTCTTGGCCGCGGATGGCGGATTTCTGGCAGCCTGAGGCTCACGAGTCCGCCGATCATCCGGCGGCATGCGAACACGGCGAGGGTGGCGGTCGACCAGATGCGGCTCGACCCGATCTCCGCGCGAGCGGTCGCCCGAATGGGTGCGTTCGTTCGAAGAGCGTTCAACTTGCGACCCGGCCGCCGCCGAAACCGATTGCGTGCGCTTCTCAATCTCGCATGAAATCTCCCCAGCGCGGCAAAACTTCCGCCGAGCTTTGCCGATTATTTCCAAGGGAAGGGGAACTCGTCGCGGAAGCGCTGCGTGTCGTCGCGACGGCGCCCTGACCTGACGTTCACGCATTTTTCGGCATATCCCCGGTTTTGCTTTGCAAGCTCATTCACCTCACAAGACCGGCGCGTTCGCGGTGCGGACGAAGCGGCTCATGGTGACGCGATCCCAGCGCGGGGTCACGCTCGCCTTCGTCGAGGTGCTGCTTCTGGCGGTGATGGTGGCTGACCCGGCCTCCGCGCAGCAGACCGTCAAGACGAAGCCGACCGACGTCGTGCCGGGACGCGCCGATCGCCTGTTCTTCCGTCACGTCACCGCGCGCAGCATCTACTACAACGTTCCGCGGATCGCGACCGACAGCCGCATTCTCATGATGCGCCAGGATCCGCGCGGCATCAGCGCGCTGCTGCGTCCCATGCGCGAGGCGGGGGCGCCATCGCTGGCTGCGCCGGGCAGGGATGCGCCGGCCGGCAGCTTCGCGTTCGGGCCTGCAACCTTCCGGCCGGCGCGTGGCACGGTCGGGGCGGCCACGCTGCCGGCCACCCGCACCGCAGCGCCCACCGCGCCACCGGCGCCGAAGCAGATTGCGGCCGCGACTGCGGCGCCCGAAACCACGGTCGCTGCGGCCCAGCCTGTGCCGGTGCTGCGCAATCGTGACGTCCTGCCCGAGCGCAATCTCGACACCGTGAAGCCGCAGCCGGTGGCGGCGGAGGCGAAGCCCTATGATCCGACAGGCGTGACGATCGGCTCGTTCCTGGTGAAGCCGGCGGTCGAAATCCAGGCCGGCTATGACACCAATCCGACCCGGCGTAACGGCGGGGCCGGATCGCCGGTGGCGATCGTCGCGACTGAAGTCGCGGTGCGCTCGCAATGGGAGCGCCATCAGCTCAACGCCGATTTTCGCGGCGCCTATATCGAGGACACCAACGTCCGCTCGCTCAGCCATCCGACGTTCGAGGCGCGCGCGCAGGGACGCTACGATGTCATCGAGGGAACGGCGCTGACCGGCGAGGCGCGCTTCGTCAACGATGCGCTGGCGCTTCCCGGCGCCGTCAAGCTGCCGCGCGCGACGACCTTCGGCGGCAGTGCCGGCGTGCTGCAGAAGATCGGCCCAGCCGAGATCGCGTTCAAGGGATCGGCCGATCGCGTCGTGTTCAACGATGCGCTGATCACCGCCAACGTGCCGCTGCGGACGCAGGATCGCAACTTTACCCAGCCGGGCGCACAGGTGCGCGTCACCTATGTGCTGACGCCGAACATCTCGCCTTTCATCGACATGAGCTTCGACCGGCGCAACCATGATCTGCAGGTCGACTTCAACGGCCAGCGCCGCGACTCCACCGGCATCGCCGGACGCGCCGGCGCGGTCGTCAACATGGGCTCGGTGACCGGCGAGGCCTCGGTCGGCTATCTCACCCGTCGCATGGACTCGCCCATGATGCCCAATATCAGCGGCGTGATCGCGGATGCGACCTTGGCCTGGGCCGCGACCGATACGACGACCTTCGTGCTGGTGGCGCGCTCGCAGGCGTCGGAGACGCCGGCCGTGAACGTCTCCGGCATCCTGTCGCGCGACGTGATCCTGCAGATGGATCATCAGTTCGAGCCCTGGCTGATCGGCTCGCTGCGCGGCGGCTATGGCCAGGACCAGTTCGTCGGCATCGGCCGCGTCGACCAGCGCATGTTTCTCGCCGCGGGCGGCGTCTACAAGCTGAACCGCAACGTGCAGCTCAAGAGCGAGGTGCGCACGGAGTGGACGCGCTCCAACGCGGCGCTGAACAACTTCATGGCCGTGGTCGGCGTCGTCGGGGTGCGGGTGCAGTACTGAGGCGCAGCGGGACGCGAGGCGTGCCGCTCCACGCGGCGCCGATCTCCGTACTCGACCCTCATGGTGAGGAGGCGCGCAGCGCCGTCTCGAACCATGAGGCCACAGCCGGGCCTCGCCCTTCGAGACGCCCGCCTGCGGCGCGCTCCTCAGGGTGAGGAGCGAGGTCGTCCGCGTAGCCAGTGTGCAGCGACAACTTCCGCGCTTCATCCCACCCACGCAAAAAAAGCCCCGCCGGGGAGCGGGGCGCGAAGGCACGGGCATGCCGGGGCGGATGGGGAGCCGGGGCGCATCACGCGGCGGGGTGAGGTCAACTCCCGCCGCGTGACCGTGATCCCCGGCCAGTTCGGCATGCGGCTGGTACTGGCCGTGTTCTTGTTGTCGTGACCGCGCCGCCCGACAGTCATCGGCGGCGCGGTGTGCAGCGGCCTTACTGCTCGAGCGCGGCGAGCGCTGCGTTGCCGATCTTCTGCGCCTCGGCCCAGGCGGCCTGGGTCGCCTGCTGCGCGGCGGCGTAGCCGGCCTGGATCTGCTTCTCGGCTGCCTCCCGCAGTGCCCCCTCCTGCTGCTCGCCGGTGACGCGCGCCTGGCTCAGCGCCTGGTTGTCCGCGTTCAGCTGGTTGTTGGCGGCGTTGAACGCGTTGGCGGTGGTCTGCGCCTTGGCCTGGGCGGCCGCGAGAGCCGCTTGGTTGGCCGCGTTGTTGGCGCGCTCGAGCACCTCGGCGGCCTCCTGCGCGTCCTGCTTGGCCTGTTGCGCGGCCTGGCGGGCCTGCTCCAGGGCCTGACGGTCGGCATTGACCTTCTGCTCGGCCGCCTCGACCGTCGCATCGATCGCGCCGATCTTCTGGTTCAGCGCGGCCTCGACCGCCTTCTGGTTCGCCGACGCGGCGGCGTTGGCCGCCTGGGTCTTCTGCTGGGCGACCGCGCGCGCCTGCTCGCCGGTCTTCAACGCGGCCTGGAGTGCGGCCTGCTCGGCGGCTTCCTGCGCCTCCTGGTTCTGCTGGTTGTTGTTATTGTTGTTGCCATTGCCGGCCGCGGCGCCGCCGCCATTGTTGGCATTGCCACCATTGTTGGCGTTGCCGCCATTGCCAGCGTTGCCGGCGGCCTGACCGGCCTTGGCCGCAGCTTCCGCCGTCTCGCGTGCGGTGTCCTTGGCGGCGTTGGCGGCTTCCTTGGCCTCGTTGGAGACGTCGATGTCCTTGTCGAGCTTCTGGAAGGCGGCCTGCAGCGCGGCCGAGGCGGTGGTCAGTTTGGCGGCAGCCGCAGCGGCGGCGGCCTTGTTGGCGGCGGTCGGGTTCTTCTCGGACTGCTCCTGGGCCTCGATCGCGGCGCCCTTGGCGTTCTGCTCGGCCTGGCGCGCGACGTTGATCGCCTGGCGGTCGGCGGCGACCTGGGCCTCGGCCTTGGCGGCAGCCTGAGCGGCGGCCGCGGCGGCGGCATTGGCCTTGGCGACCGCGTCATTGTTCGCGGCACCCGCGGCGGCGGCGGCCTTGGCCGGCGTTGCGGCGGCGGCAGGTGCAGCCGCGGCCTTGGCGACGGCCACGGTGGTGGTCGCAGCCGGCTTGGCGGCGGCCGCCGTGGAGGTGGCGGGGGCCGCGGCGGCGGCCTTGGCCGTGCCGGTGGTCGTCGCCGCAGCCGTGGCCGCGGCCGGCTTGGCGACCGGGGTCGGCGTCGCGGCGGTGGCGACGGTGGTGGGCTTGGCCGCCGCGGTGCCGGTGGTCGTGGTCGCAGCAGCGGTCGCCGCGGTCTTGGCAGCGCTGCTCGCCGCAGCCGTGGCCGCGGTGGTCGCAGCCTTCGCGGCGGCGTTGGCAGCCGCCTTCGCGGCAGCATCAGCGGCGGCCTTGGCGGCCGCCTTGGCCGCGGCGTCCTGCGCGGCCTTCGCGGCGGCGGCGGCTGTTGCCTTGGCGGCGGCATCCTGCGCGGCTTTCGCTGCGGCATTGGCTGCCGCCTTGGCAGCAGCATCCTGCGCCGCCTTCGCGGCGGCCTTGGCAGCCGCGTCCTGGGCGGCCTTCGCGGCGGCGTTGGTGGTGGCCGAGGTGGCGAGCGCGGTGGTCACGGCCTGCGCGTTCGCCTGATGCGGCATGGCCGCCATCGCGAGCGCGGACATGAGGGCAAGCGCGCTGACGTGCCGATAGAGGTCGGTTCTCGATGTCGCCGTTTGAAAGGTCTTCTTGTCCGCCATCAGCTCAACTCCATGGGTACGCTGGATTGGATGGTGGAACCTTCTGATAATGATTTTGGCTTGCAGAATGGTCGGACCTTGCACGCAGCAAGGCGTCTGCTTGCCAGCAAAGGGCAGGATTTCGCGATGTTTGCGGCGGAGTGGCTGCGACGGGATGGCGCAGGGGCGCAGAAAGCTTTCGAAACAATCGCTTGCGGCTGTAACTGCCGGTTGCACCGTTGCGGCGGGGGCGTGAGCATTCGGCGGCAGGTCTTGCTGTCGCCCTAAAAGATGCGGCGCATGGTCGCATCCCCTGGGATTGACATGGCGTCCGGTGGACGAACAGCGGCTCAGCTCTTTGGCGCGTTCAGCCCTTTGGCGCGTAGAGCAGCGGCACGGCGGAGTCGACCATCACCTCGACGAGGCTGGTGCCGTCATGCGCCAGGCCGCGCGCGAGCGCAGCCGGCAGATCGGCGGCGCGGCTGATGCGCACGGCATCGCAGCCCAAGCCCTCGGCGAGCTTGACGAAATCGAGGCCGGGCAGCTCCAGCCCGGGCACGTTGCGCACCTGCATGACCTGGCTGAACGAGCGCATCGCGCCGTAGCCGGAATTGTTGATGACCACGACGGTCACCGGCAGCTTGCGCTGTGCCGCGGTCCACAGCGCCTGCAGCGAATACATCGCCGAGCCGTCGCCGATCAGGCAGATGGTGCGATCCTTGGGCCGTCCCAGCGCCATGCCGACCGCGGCCGGCAGGCTGTAGCCGAGGCCGCCGCTCGCCATCGTGTAGAACGAATCCGCGCCCGGCATCGGCATGTATTTGTGCATCACAGGCCGATGCGAGGGGATCTCTTCGACGAGTGCAGCATGAGCCGGCAGGGCTTGCGACAGCGTGTGCAGCAGATAGTCGACGGGAATGGGATCGGCCGGCTTCGGCACCTCCGGCAGCACGCGGCCCTTCGGCGCCGCGCGTTTGGTCTCCGGCAGCAGCTCGAGCAGCAGCGACAGCGCAGGGCGCATCGTCGCGATGATGCTGGTGCCGATCGGCGGCACGGCCGCGCCCTCGGCATCATCGGTGATCTGATAGAGCGAGGTGGCGCCGTCGAAGATCGCGGCGTGGCCTTCGACGTGGAAGGTGAACACCGGCGCGCCGATCACGACAACGAGGTCGTGCGGCTTCAGCGCGTCCGACAATTGTCCGGGCGAGGCGTGCAGAAAACCCTGGAATTGCGGATGGCGCTCGGGGAATGAGCAGCGCGCCGAGAACGGGCTGACCCAGACGCTGGCTTTCGCCTTCTCCACGACCTGAACCATCAGATCGACGCAGGCCGCGCGGTCGATGCCGGGGCCGACGACGAGGGCGGGATTCTTCGCAGCCGTGAGCGCTGCGACCAGCTCCTCCATCGCGGCGCGGTCAGGGCCGAGCTCGCGGCTGACCTTGCGTGCTGCAACCGGCTGCGCCGGATGCATCCAGTCATCGATCGGGATCGAGACGAAGGTCGGGCCGCAGGGCGGCTGCATCGCGGTGTAGTAGGCGCGGGCGATGGCTGCCGGCACGTCCTCGGGCCGCGCCGGCTCGACGCTGTATTTGACGTAAGGGCGCGGGAATTCGCTCGGGCGCTCGGCATAGAGGAACGCCTGCAGCGGCAGGATCGAGCGCGCCTGCTGGCCGGCGGTGATGACCAGCGGCGTCTGGTTACGATGCGCGGTGTAGATGTTGCCGAGCGCGTTGCCGACGCCGGCGGCCGAATGCAGGTTGACGAAGCCGGCATTGCGCGTCGCCTGGGCATAGCCATCGGCCATGCCGACCACGGAGGCCTCCTGCAGGCCGAGCACGTAGTCGATGTCGTCGGGCCAGTCGCTCAGGAACGGCAGCTCGGTCGAGCCGGGATTGCCGAAGACCTTGTTGATGCCGAAGGCGCGCAGCAGCTCGAAGGTGGCCTGCTTGACGGTGACGGGCTTGGTTGTTGTTTTCGTTGTCTTGGCCAAAGGCGTTTCCTCGGATTGCCGTCATTGCGAGGAGCGAAGCGACGAAGCAATCCAGAGCCACCGCGGGACTCTGGATTGCGTCGCTTCGCTCGCAATGACGAGAGCTTATATCACCACGTCGCGGTGCCCTTCATGGTCGGCTGGCGCTCGGCGTTGGCGGTCCACAGCTCCAGGCCGCCGTCCTTGTCATTGGCGTTCACCGAGAACTCGCCGCCTTCGAACAGCGGCTGCACGCCGCGATAGGCGAACTTGGCGGGCGGCTTGCCCTTCAGCTTCGCCGCGAACTCGACCAGCAGCGCGGCCTGCAAGGGTCCGTGGAAGACGAGGCCCGGATAGCCCTCGACCTTGGTGACGTAGTCGCGATCGTAATGGATGCGGTGGCCGTTGAAGGTCAGCGCGGAGTAACGAAACAGCAGCACGGGATCGGAAACATGGCTCTCGCTGTGCTGCGCGACCGGCGGAGGCGGCGGCGCCTTCGCGGGCGCAGGCTGGCTGCCGCCCATGTCGCGATAGACGATGTCCTGGCGCTCGCGGATCGCGACACCGCGTGGCGTCGACACGACATGCTCGACGGCGACGAAGCAGAGCTGCCCGGTCGAGCCGCTCTTCAGGCTGACATCCGTGATGGTCGAGACGCGCGTCGCGAGATCGCCGACGCGCAGCGGATCGATGAACTGAACCTCGCCGCCGGCCCACATCCGCCGCGGCAGCGGCACCGGCGGCAGGAAGCCGCCTCGCGTGGGATGGCCGTCGGGGCCGAGCTGGTCATGCGGAAACACCGGCTGGCCCAGGCACCAGTGCACCGTGTAGGGCGCGATATCGCCGGTCGCAGGCTCGCCGATGTCCTGGAACAAGGTCGCGCGCAGGCCCTTGGTGAGCTGCGCGGTGACGATGTCGGCGGCCTCGGCGCTGCGGCCGACCCATTGCTTGAGGTGATCGAGATCGAGGGGCTCCGTCATGATCATCCCTTTTTCGGGTGGGGTGACGCCGCTTCGCCGATCGCGGGTACGGCGCCATATGATCTGTTATCGCCGACCACGATCGCCGCCGGCGCCGGGTAGGAGACGACGCCGTTCGGCGTGTCGACCTCGATGCGCCGCAGATGCGGATGTGTTGCGAGGTCCGCCATGCTGTTGACCTCGGCAAAGGCGATGTCGGCCGCGGCGAGTTTTGTCAGCAACTCGTCGCGCGACAGCGCCGCGAAGCGATCGGCGACGATCTGGTCGGTCAAGGCGCGGTTGCGGACGCGCTCGACCATGTTGGCGAAGCGTGGGTCATCCGGCAGGCCGGGCTGCTCCAGCACCTTGGCGCACAAGGTCTTCCACTCGCGCTCGCTCTGGATCGAGATCAGGATGTCCTTGCCGTCCTTCGAGGTGAACACGCCATAGGGCGCGATCGAGGGATGGGCGAGGCCGATGCGCTTCGGTGCATTGCCGGACTCCGCATTGAGCAGGGGCACCGTGAGCCAGTCGGCCATCACGTCGAACATCGAGATCCGGATGTCGGCGCCCTCGCCGGTGCGGCCGCGCTTGATCAGCGCCTCCAGGATCGCCGCGTGCGCGGTGGCGCCGGTGGCGACGTCGACGATCGACATGCCGACGCGCGACGGGCCTTCGGGGCCGCCGGTGATCGAGGCGAGCCCGCTCTCGGCCTGGATCAAGAGATCATAGGCCTTGCGGTCGGCATAGGGACCGGTGTCGCCATAGCCCGTGATGGTGCAGCAAATCAGCTTCGGATAGTCCTTGCGCAGCCGCTCGCGGGCGAAGCCGAGCTTGTCCATCGAGCCGGGCTTGAGGTTCTGCAACAGCACGTCGGCGCCGGCGATGAGTTGCTCCAGCTCGGCGCGGCCTTCGGGCTTCGACAGATCGACGATGCGCGAATCCTTGCCGCGGTTGAGCCAGACGAAATAGCTGCTCTGCCCCTTGGCGGCGGCGTCATAGCCCCGGGCGAAATCGCCCTCGGGCCGTTCGATCTTGATGACATGGGCGCCGGCATCCGCCAGGCGCGACGAGCAGAACGGCGCAGCCACCGCCTGTTCGACGGCGACGACGGTGATCCCTTCAAGCGGAAGCATGGTTTGAACTCGAGAGTTGGGGCCTCATGGTTCGAGACGCGCCGCAAGGGCGGCGCTCCTCACCATGAGGGTTGAGATTTTCGCTGCGCCCGAAGTCCTCATCCTGAGGAGCCCGCCGGAGGCGGGCGTCTCGAAGGATGGCCACGAGCTCTGGGGCGGCCGCGACATTGCTAGTACGACCTGGGCATGCCGAGCACGTGCTCGGCGACGTAGGACAGGATGAGATTGGTCGAGATCGGCGCCACCTGGTACAGCCGCGTCTCGCGGAACTTGCGCTCGACGTCGTACTCCTCGGCGAAGCCGAAGCCGCCATGGGTCTGGATGCAGGCATTGGCCGCCTCGAACGAGGCGTCGGCCGCGAGCATCTTGGCCATGTTGGCCTCGGCGCCGCAGTCCTGCCCGGCCTCGTATTTGCGGGTCGCTTCCTTCACCATCAGCTCGGCGGCGCGCATCGAGGCATAGGCCTTGGCGATCGGGAACTGGATGCCTTGATTTTGCCCGATCGGACGGCCGAACACGACGCGCTCCTTGGCGTAGTTGGTGGCCTTGGCGATGAACCATTTGGCGTCGCCGACGCATTCGGCCGCGATCAGGATGCGCTCGGCATTCATGCCGGAGAGGATGTAGCGAAAACCCTTGCCTTCCTCGCCGATCAAATTCTCCGCCGGCACGCGCATGTCGGTGAAGAACACCTCCGTGGTGGCGTGGTTCATCATCGTCCGGATCGGGCGAATGGTGAGCCCGGCCTTCTTAGCCTCGCGCATGTCGACGAGAAACACCGACAGGCCATCGGTGCGCTTCTGCACCTGGTCCTTCGGCGTGGTGCGCGCGAGCAGCAGCATCAGGTCGGAATATTCGGCGCGGCTGGTCCAGATCTTCTGGCCGTTGACGACGTAGCTGTCGCCATCGCGCTTGGCGACCGTCTTCAGCGAGGTGGTGTCGGTGCCGGAGGTGGGCTCGGTGACGCCGAACGCCTGCAGCCGCAACTCGCCGCTCGCGACCTTCGGCAGCCACTTCGCCTTCTGCTCGGGCGAGCCGTGGCGCAGCACCGTGCCCATCGTGTACATCTGCGCGTGGCAGCCGCCGCCATTGCCGCCGGCGCGCTGGATCTCCTCGAGGATCGCGGCCGCGGCCGACAGCTTCAGCCCGGCGCCGCCATATTCCTCGGGAATCAGCACGGAGAGATAGCCCGCCTGCGTCAGCGCGTCGACGAAGGCGGACGGGTAGGCCATCTCGCGATCGAGCTTGCGCCAATATTCGCCGGGGAACTGGGCGCAGAGCTTGGCCACCGCGTCGCGGATGTCGGCGTAGTCGTCGTGCTGATGCTGGTCTGTCATGTCCTTGTTCCCCAGGCCGCTGTCACGCTGCCTGTGGTCTCCCTGGGTTTGTTGCTAATAGCCTATGACGAAGCGTGCGGCGCTTGGCAAGCCTGGCATGCCAGCGTTGCGGGCAGTCTTCCCTGCCGCGGTATGGGGATGAAGCGTGCATCCATGCTCTAGCTGACGGGATAGCCGAGATGGCCGCGAAAACGGTTCTTCAGGAACACGCCGTCGCGCGGCGGCAACGCGCGGTCGACGTGATCGGTGGAGATCACGATGCGGGCAAAGTGGGGTCCGGCGCGATCGTGCAGCTTCGGCCTGAAGGCGTCGAGCGCCGCGTGATCCGCGATCGTGTGCACCGATGGGAAGCCGGCACCCGACGCGATCAGCTCGAGATTGGCGCCGAGGCCGGAATGGCTCGTCTGCATTCCCGTTTCGCCGAAATGCGCGTTGTCGAGCACGACGACTGAGAGATTGGTGGGCTTCTTCGCCGCCGATGTCGCGAGGCTGCCGAGGCCCATCCATTGCTCGCCGTCGCCGGTGATGACCGCGACCGGCCGCGACGGCTGCGCCAGCGCAAGCCCGAGGCCGATCATGACGGCGCCACCCATCGCGCCCCATAGATAGAAGTTGGCGTCGTGATCGCCGGCGGCGAACAAATCGTAGGACGATGAGCCGAGGCCGCTGACGACCAGCAGGTCGCCGCGATCTCTCAGCAGCGCCTGCACGGCGGCGCGACGGTCGAGCGCTGATCTCATCACTTGCCCTCCGTCCACTTCTTGGCGCCGATCATGCGCTGTGAGATTAGCACCGCGATCGGCTGGTCGCTGTCGAAGGCAAGCTTTGCGGCTGCGGCCGCCATCTCGCCGGCATCCTCGGGATGCTCCAGCCGGAACACGGTGACACCCATGATCTCGAACGCCGCCTGCGTCGCCTTGCCCATCGGCACCTGCCACGGATTGAACTCGGCCCATTCGCCCCGCATCGTGACGAAGGTGAGGAACGGGAACCGGCAGCTCGCCAGCAGCGACAGCATGTTGACGCAATTGCCGACGCCGCTCGACTGCATCAAGAGCACCGCGCGCTGGCCGCCGAGCCAGGCGCCGGCCGACAGCGCGACGCCTTCCTCCTCGGTGGTCAAGACGGTGGTGGAGATCGCGGGATCGTCATGCGCGAGGCGGATGAGGCGGGAATGGCCGGCATCGGGCACGTAGCAGAGCTGCCGGACGTCGGCCGCCTTCAGCGCCTGGTAGATGGCGAGCGGCCAGTCTGGAGCTGTCGTCGGCGTGTCGGAAGCGGCCATGGCGTCCTGCGGAATATGCGCACCGATGGTGCAGCGGTTGATTTAGCCACAAACGGCGAGCGAGGCCCATTGAATCTCGTTCACCCCGCCATGCCGGATTCTTATAGGCAGTTGCGGGGCCTCATGGTTCGAGACGCCGCTGCGCGGCTCCTCACCATGAGGGGACGGTCATCCGAAGATACGGAACTCTCAAACCTCTCCAAGAACACGCGGCTGATGCTCATGTGTGGGGACTGGCGGGCGCGACGCTCGCTGCCAGCCTCTCCCCGCGTGCGGGGAGAGGCCGGATTGCATCGGAGATGCACCGGGTGAGGGGGGCTCTCCGCATGTCTGGTGCTCGTGGCCGCCCCTCACCCCAAACCTCTCCCCGTGAAGAACGGGGAGAGGGAGCGCACCGACATCGCCGCGCCGATACTCCTTCCATCTCTACATGAAACAGCTTCCTTGCTTGTCCATGGTCGATATAGGACCCACTTGGGTGCCAGATCCTCATGGTGAGGAGCGCCGCGGGAGAAAGCCGGCCAAGACAACAGTCTTGATGGCGGCGCGTCTCGAACCATGAGGCCGAGGTGTCGGGCCTCGCCCTTCGAGACGCCCGCCTATGGGCGGGCCCTCAGGGTGAGGGTTGAAAGTCCTCACCCCGGGATTCGCACCGGCAGGCTCTCGTAGCCGCGGACGAAGCTGGAATAGACGCGCTTCGGCGGGCCTACGACCTCGATGCGGTCGAAGCGCTTGAGGATCTCCTGCCAGACGATGCGCAGCTGCAGTTCGGCCAGGCGCATGCCGACGCAGCGGTGGATGCCGAAGCCGAAGGAGAGGTGGATGCGCGGCCGCTTGCGGTCGATGATGAAGGCGTCGGGATTCTCGATCACCTCGCCGTCGCGGTTGCCCGAGACGTACCACATCACGACGCGGTCGCCCTTCCTGATCTTCTGGCCGCCCAGTTCGGTGTCGACCAGCGCGGTGCGCCGCATATGCGCGAGCGGCGTCTGCCAGCGGATCACCTCGGGCACCATGGTGTCGATCAGCGCCGGGTTGTCGCGCAGCTTCTGATACTCGGCCGGGTTCTCGTGCAGCGCCAGCACCGACGCGGTCATGGTGTTGCGTGTGGTGTCGTTGCCGCCGACGATGAGCAGGATCAGATTGCCCATCAGATTGTCCGGCGTCATCTGCCGCGTCGCCTCGCTGTGCGCCATCATCGAAATCAGGTCGCGCCCGGGATTGGCCTGGCGTTCCTTCCACATCCGGCCGAAGGTCTCGGCGCAATCCGCGAGCTCGCGCCGGCGCTCCTCCTCCGAGGAGACGATGCCGCTCTTTGGCAAAGCCGTGGAGACATCCGACCAGCGCGTCAGCTTGCGCCGTTCCTCGAACGGGAAGTCGAACAGCGTCGCGAGCATCTGCGTCGTCAGCTCGATCGACACCTTCTCGACCCAGTTGAAGGTCTCGTTGCGCGGCAGGGAGTCCAGCACCTTGGCCGAGCGCTGCCGGATCAGCACTGCCATCTCGTCGAGATGCTCCGGCGTGAACATCGGCTGCACCGTCTTGCGCTGCTCGCCATGGCGGGGCTCGTCCATCGCGATGAAGCTCGGCCATTCATAGCCGGGCGGCACGTCGCGGATCATGATGCCGCCATTGCTGACATCCGAGGAGAAGATCGCGTGGCTGGTGTCGACATGCATGATGTCGTGATAGCGCGTCACCGACCAATACGGCTCGATCGGCGCCTTGGTGCAGTAATGCACCGGCGCTTCCTTGCGCAGCCGCTCGAACCACGGCCACAGCGTGTCGTTCTGGAACAGGCGGGGCGCGCCCGGATGGAAGTCCTCGATCGGCGTCGCATAGGCCTCTAGCCGCGCCTCGCGCAGCAGATCGGCAGGGTCGGAACGAAGCGCGGCCTGGGCGGTCATGGGGTGGTCCTTCTTCAAAGGTCGATTCATTCTCGACAATTCACGAAGTATGGGTGGTCTCCGTCATTGCGAGCGAAGCGAAGCAATCCAGGGCCAGGAAGAAAGTCTGGATTGCTTCGTCGCCTTCGGCTCCTCGCAATGACGCAACGCGTGGATAGGATCGTAGGGTGGGCAAAGCGAAGCGTGCCCACCGTCTTTCGCGCCAGTCGCGATATGGTGGGCACGGCGTTCGCGCGAGGCGCGACCGCCTTTGCCCACCCTACGAGATCGTTCGTGCCGGACCCGATTCGTCATCAAATACAACCTACGCCGCAATCCTCACCGGCAATGTCTCATAGCCCTTCACGAAGCTCGAATAGACGCGCTTCGGCTCGTCCATCACGTCGATATGATCGAAGCGCTTCAGGATTTCCTCCCAGATGATCTTGAGCTGCAGTTCGGCGAGCCGCAGGCCGACGCAGCGGTGGATGCCGAAGCCGAACGACAGATGCGTCCGGGGGCGGGCACGGTCGATGATGAAGTCGTAGGGACGCTCGATCGCCGCTTCGTCGCGATTGCCCGAGACGTACCACATCACGACCTTGTCGCCCTTTTTGATCTGCTTGCCGCGGAACTCGATGTCATCAAGCGCGGTGCGGCGCATATGCGCCAGCGGGGTCTGCCAGCGGATCACCTCCGGCACGAAGCTGTCGAGCAGCGCCGGATTGTCCTTGAGCTTGCGATACTGATCCGGGTTCTGGCTCAGCGCGTAGATGCTGCCGGACATCGTGTTGCGCGTGGTGTCGTTGCCGCCGACGATCAGGAGCACGAGATTGCCGAGGAAGTTCTTCGGGTCCATGTCGCGCGTCGCTTCGCTGTGCGCCATCATCGACAGAAGATCGCTCTTCGGCGGCTGGTTCTGCCGCTGCTGCCACAGCCGGGCGAAGTAGCGCGCGCAGTCCATCAGCTCGGCCTGCCGCTCGTCCTCGGTCGCGACCAGTCCACCGGGGCCCGGCAGCGTGGTCGCGATGTCGGACCACCGCGTCAGCTTGCGGCGGTCCTCCCAGGGGAAGTCGAACAGCACCGCCAGCATCTGTGTCGTCAGCTCGATCGAGACGCGGTCGACCCAGTCGAACACCTCGCCGACGGGCAGGTTGTCGAGGCATTCGGCCGAGCGCTTGCGGATGTTGATCGCGAGCTCGTCGAGATGCGTCGGCGTGAACATCGGCGCCACGGTCTTGCGCTGGGCGGCGTGGCGCGGCGGGTCCATCGCGATGAAGCTCTCGCGGCGCAGGTCGGGCGGCACGTCGCGGATGGTGATGCCGCCGAGCGCTGAGGCCGACGAGAACACCGCGTGGTTGGTCTCGATCTCCATGATGTCGTCGTAGCGGGTGATCGACCAGTAAGGACCGAACATCGAGTCCTTGCAGTAGTGCACCGGGTCCTCGCGCCGCAGCCGGTCGAAGTATGGCCAATGCGTGTCGGTGCGGAACAGCTCGGGATCGCCGGGATCGAAGTCGGTTAGCGGCAAGGATGCCGCACGGCGTGTGGCTGCGTCGATCGCGTGCTCGGCGGCGCTGGCGTGCCGGTGTGCCTCGGCCGGTTTGGCGGTCCCGTGCATGGACGTCTCCCTGAGAGCCGGATTCTTCTGTCCGGCGATGTTTGGCGCGATTACATCCTGCCCGGGAGCGCTGGGCAAGCGCGGAGTTTGACGGGGCCGCCCGGACGGGTCTTGCGTCGCGAGGCTGCTGTTCGGTCCGAGGTGGGGCGTGACAAGCGTCACGTCACGGAATATGGCTTTGGCGATTGTTGCAAAGCAGAAGAAGAGCAGGAGGCCGCCACCATGATCGCCAACGCGCAGCGCATGTTCAATTTCGATCTCGGCGAGACCGCCGACGCGATCCGCGAGACGGTGGCCAGCTTTTCCCAGGAGCAGATCGCGCCGCGCGCGGCCGAGATCGACCGCTCCAACCAGTTTCCGCGCGATCTCTGGCCCAAGCTCGGCGAGCTCGGCCTGCACGGCATCACAGTCGAGGAGGAGTATGGTGGTGCCGGTCTCGGCTATCTCGAGCACTGCATCGCCATGGAGGAGATTTCGCGCGCCTCGGCCTCGGTCGGCCTTTCGTACGGTGCGCACTCCAACCTCTGCGTCAACCAGATCCGCCGCAACGGCAACGAGGCGCAGAAGCAGAGATATCTGCCCAAGCTGATCTCCGGCGAGCATGTCGGCTCGCTCGCGATGTCCGAGCCGCAGGCCGGCTCCGACGTCGTCTCGATGAAGACCCGCGCTGACAAGAAAGGCGACCGCTTCGTCCTCAACGGCAACAAGATGTGGATCACCAATGGTCCGGTCGCCGAGACGCTGGTGGTCTACGCCAAGACCGATCCGCAGGGCGGCCCGCGCGGCATCACCGCCTTCCTGATCGAGAAGGGCATGAAGGGATTCTCGACGGCGCAGAAACTCGACAAGCTCGGCATGCGCGGCTCCGATACCTGTGAGCTCGTGTTCGAGGATTGCGAGGTGCCGGAGGAGAACGTGCTGGGGCAGGTCGGCCGCGGCGTGAACGTGCTGATGAGCGGCCTCGACTACGAGCGTGCGGTGCTCGCGGCTGGTCCGCTCGGCATCATGCAGGCCTGCATGGACGTGGTGCTGCCTTACGTGCATGAGCGCAAGCAGTTCGGCCAGCCGATCGGCACCTTCCAGCTGGTGCAGGGCAAGGTCGCCGACATGTACACCACGATGAATGCCGCGCGCGCCTATGTCTATGCGGTGGCCAAGGCCTGCGATCGCGGCGAGACCACCCGCGAGGATGCGGCTGGCGCCATTCTATTTGCAGCAGAGAAGGCGACGCAGTGCGCGCTCGACGCGATCCAGCTGCTCGGCGGCAACGGCTACATCAACGATTATGCCACCGGACGGCTGCTGCGCGACGCCAAGCTCTACGAGATCGGCGCCGGCACCAGCGAGATCCGGCGCATGCTGATCGGACGGGAATTGTTCGAGAAGACGTCCTGAACCGCGCAGCGCTCCGGCAGGCGAGGGGCGCGTTCGCCAACCGGTCAGGTGCCGATATTTCTTCAAGCATGCTGCGGCCGGAGCTTTTTTCCGGCCCACTTGCGTGCAAAATACGTCGAACCTCGGAGTCGCGCCCGCGACCAACAGACGAGGCGTATCGGGCATATTTTTATGTCATTGCGTGTGTCGGAGGCGTAAGCCGTGAACCAGATGAGTTTCGTTCCGGAGCAGCCTCCGCCGCTTCCCCCTTTGACGGCAGCGTTCTCGGGCAGCCGTGGTGAATTCTTCCGGCTGGTGAGCCGCGGCGCCGCGATCGAACTGATTACGCTGGGGTTCTACCGGTTCTGGCTGGCCACCGATATCCGGCGGCATCTCTGGGTCAACACCGCCGTCGACGGCGATGCCGCCGAATATACCGGGCGCGGCAAGGAGCTCCTGATCGGCTTCCTGTTCGCGATGGCGATCCTGGTGCCGATCTACCTTGCCTATTTCCTGATCGGCGTCGAGGCCGAACGCTATCAGGGCTTTGCCAGCGTGCCGCTGGTGATCGCCTTCTATGCCTTCGGCCAGTTCGCGATCTTCCGCGCGCGGCGCTACCGGCTGACGCGCACGGTCTGGCGCGGCATCCGGTTCTGGATGGATGGGTCGGGCTGGGCCTATGCCGGGCGCGCCATGCTGTGGACGCTGCTGACCGTGCTGACGCTGGGGCTGGCCTGGCCATGGCGGGCCGCCGCGCTCGAGCGCTACAAGATGCGGCACTCGCATTACGGCAATCTCAGCGGTGACTTCGAAGGCCGGGGCTGGGCGTTCTTCAAGCAGGCCTGGTATCTGTGGCTGATCGCGCCGTTTGCGCTGGCCTTGTTTCCGCTGTTTCCGTTCGTCTACGCGCAGTTCAAAGCGATCGAGTGGCGCTGGTGGGTGTCGGGCATCCGCTTCGGCGGCGTCCGTCTTGAGTCTCACCTGCCGGGAAATGCGTTTTTCGGCCTCTACTGGAAGGTGATCGGCTGGTGGACGCTGCTGTCGATCGCCTCGATCCTCTATTTCGCCGGTGTTGCGGTCCTGGTGTTCAAGTGGCTCGGGCCGGACGCCAACCCGCAGGACCTGTCCAACAACATCCCGATGATGGTGCTGATGGGGATCGGCTACATCATCTGGATCCTGGCGCTCAACGTCGTGACGCGCCTCTATCTGGTGCGCGACATGTGGGCGACGGTGCTCGAGTCGATCCAGATTCATGGCATCGAGGCCATGGCCGATGTCGCCGCCAAGGGCGATCTGGCCAGCGCGCTCGGCGAGGGGTTTGCCGATGGACTCGACGTCGCAGGATTCTGATCCCGCGCTCGGCCCCGCCGGCGATGCCGAGGCGCCGCCCGTGGCCGAGGTGCCGCCCGTCGGGTCGACCGCTCCGTCCGGCGGTCCCGCAACCTATTTCGACGGACTGTCGAACCGGCGCCAGAACGTCACGATTGGCTTTGCCAATCAGCTGGTGATGCGCAGTCCCGATAATTTCGTGTCCTGGCCCTATCAGGACATCCGCCGCGTCGACGGCCCCAGTGGCACGCTGCGCGTCAGCTGCCTGTCGGCCTCGCCGCTGGCGCGGCTCGAGATTCGCGACACGGCGCTGGCGGCCGAACTGATCGCGCGCTGCAGCCAGATCGACCAGAACCTGCTCACGCGCGGCGGCATCGCGCGGATCATCGGCTGGTCGCTGGCGGCCGCGGCCTCGATCGTCGCCATCGTTCTGGTCGTGCTGCCGTTCGCCGCCGAACGGCTGACGCCGCTGGTTCCGCCGGCCATGGAGAAACATCTCGGCGAGGCCGCCGTGGTGCAGATCCACGCGCTGTTCGGCGACAAGGCGTGCAACCAGACGGCGGGGCAGGCGGCCTTTGCCAAGCTGGTGACGGCGCTGCGCCGGCCGGCGGATCTCGACGACAGCATCGCATCGCAGGTGCTGGATACGCCGATCCCCAATGCGTTCGCGCTGCCGGGCGGGCGCTTCTTCCTGTTTCGCGGGCTGCTCGACAAATCGAACGATCCCGACGAGGTCGCCGGCGTGCTGGCGCATGAGCTCGGTCATCTGAAGCATCGCGACAACCTGCGGCAGCTGATTCACAACGGATCGAGCTCGTTCCTGATCGGGCTCCTGTTCGGCGACATCACGGGCGCGGGCGCGGCGATCTTCGCCTCGCGCGCCATGATCAACGCGTCCTATTCGCGCGAGGCCGAGGAGGCTGCCGACAGTTTTGCGATCGACGTCATGCACAAGCTTGGCCGGCCGACGCGGCCGATGGGCGAGCTGATGTTCCGGATCACCGGCAAGGAGGACGGCAAGCGCCCGTCGCTGTGGGCGAGCCACCCGCTGACCGAGGACCGCCTCGCCCGCATGCGCGCCGCCGACCGCCCCGCCAGCGGCCCGCCGCTGCTCAGCGCGGAGGAATGGAAGGCGCTGAAGGGGATCTGCAGGTAGCCGTCGCGTTCATGCGCCTTACGCGCGATTGGTTGGGACGATCGACAGTCTCTCATCCGTCATTGCGAGCGCAGCGAAGCAATCCAGAGTCCCGCCCGTCGCCCTGGATTGCTTCGCTGCGCTCGCAATGACGGGGTGAGAGCGGTGCGCATCAGCTTCGACGCGGGTTGAGCGATGACACGTTGAGCGACGGCACTTCTGGTGAGAAGGCGGCGCCGCCGCCTCACTCCGCCAGATTGTTGGTCTTCTTCACCCACGCCCGGACGTCCGTCAGCACGTCCGGCAGCACGGCCCGGACCTCGGCCAGCGTCATGCCGGCCTTGACGCGGGGGTCGTAGAGCAGGTTGAGGATGTACTGATCGTAGACGTCGAAATAGCCCATCGAGACGTTGTCGTTGAACATCGTCCAGGGCACGCTGGAGGTGTCGTTGATCGGCCCGAGCGACTGCAACAGCTCCTCATAGGCGCAGTCGAGGAAGACGAAGTCGCCATTGTCGACGGTCAGGATAACGTCGGAATGCTCGATCTCGAACGCGTCGTTCTTGCGGAAGCCGGACAGGCATTGCGGGTCGAGCGAGGTCTTGATCTCGCGGGCGCGCTCGCTGCCATAGGCCTGGCTGATGGTGTGGTAGAGGTCGCGATCGCGCACCAGCTTGACGCGGACATTGGCGTCGCCGTCGCTCTCGGTCATCGCGATGTCGAGATGACGGATGCGCGTGGCGATGTCGCCGACGACCTTGGCGAGCTGCGCCTTGCGGTCGGGGCGGCGGCCGTCCGCGAACACCCGCACCGGCGCGCTGTACTTCCTGATCCGGTCGACGCGGCCGGCGAGGTGATACTCCGCGCCGAACGCGGTCTTGAAGAAGCCGTCGATGATCTCGGCGTCGGTGAAGCTCTTCTTCTCGGCGCGCTGGCGCGCGGCGATGGCTGGAACCTCGGCGGTCGAGGCCGGCAATGGGATCGTCATGGTCACGAGCGCGGCCGCCGCCGCGGTCAGCGCAAGCGCTGTCCTCGGCAGGCGGCGCCAGGAGCGGCGCTGCTCCTGGCGAGGGCGGACGCTGTGGCCTTCGGACATCATCCCGATCGATCAGGCTCTCAGTTCTTGACGATCACGGTGGTGCCGACCGAGACCCGATCATAGAGATCGGCGACGTCGTCATTGGTCATGCGGAAGCAGCCCGACGACACCGCCTGGCCGATCGTCTCCGGTTCGTTGGAGCCGTGGATGCGATACAGCGTCGAGCCGAGATACATCGCCCGCGCACCGAGCGGGTTCTCGATGCCGCCGGCCATGTGGCGCGGCAAATCGGGGCGGCGGCGGAGCATCTGCGCCGGCGGGGTCCAGGCCGGCCATTCCTTCTTGGCGGTGATGCGGTGGACGCCGCTCCAGCGGAACCCGTCGCGGCCGACGCCGATGCCATAGCGCAACGCCTGGCCGCCCTGCAGCACCAGATAGAGCCGGCGCTCGGAGGTGTTCACGACGATCGTGCCCGGCGCATACTGGCTCTGGAACATGACGGTCTCGCGCGGAATCGGGCTGACGCCGCCCTGGTAGAAGTTCGGCCCGCCACCGAAGATGTCCCTGGTGTCGAACATTTCCGCCCGCGCCAGGCCGGCGCTGGCCATCAACGCGACTGCAGCAATTCCCAAAGCAATAGACTGCTTCATTTCCATCCCCTGGCAAACAATCGAATTCCGTTCGCAGACAGGCCATAAACGGTTGCAATTCGCAACCCACGGCGGCGTGAGGCCGCCATGTGAAGCCGATCCGTGGCCCAAATCCCACGGCGCGGCGCATGGTCGGAGCCCAATACCCTGTTAGCAAAGTCCGCGTATGAGCAGGGCCGTGATGGCAGCAATGCGGCCGGGCCCTTTGACGGGGCCGGCGAACAATGATTGATCTGCCTTAAGCTTTTGAATACGGCGCGGATACAGCGGGAGCGAATGATGAACGGTGCGGAAAGCCTGGTGCGGACTTTGGTCGCGGGGGGCGTTGACGTCTGCTTTACCAATCCGGGCACGTCCGAGATGCATTTCGTCGCGGCGCTCGACCGGGTCGAGGGCATGCGCTGCGTGCTCGGCCTGTTCGAGGGCGTGGTGACCGGCGCCGCCGACGGCTATTTCCGCATGAAGGGCACGCCGGCCTCGACGCTTCTCCACCTCGGCCCCGGCCTCGCCAATGGCCTCGCCAATCTGCACAACGCCAAGAAGGCACGCTCGGGCATCGTCAACATCGTCGGCCAGCACGCCACCTACCACATCGGCTTCAACGCCCCGCTGACCTCGGACATCGAGGGCCTGGCGCGGCCGATGTCCGACTGGGTGCGGACCTCGCCGAGCGCCAAGGCGGTGGCCGCCGACGGTGCCGCCGCGATCGCCGCCGCCAAGAGCGCGCCGCCGCAGATCGCCACGCTGATCCTGCCCGCCGACACCGCCTGGAACGAGGCCGACGGCATCGCCCAGGTTCCCGCTGATGCCCAGCGCCCGAGCTACTCGGCCGACGCGGTCGAGAAGGCGGCGAAGATCCTGCACGCCCACGGCCCGGACACGCTGGTGCTGATGACCGCGGGCGCGCTGACCGAGCAGGCGCTGACCTTCGCCCAGCAGATCGCCGGCAAGACCGGCTGCCGCGTCATGGGCCAGACTTACCACCCGCGCATGGCGCGCGGCGCAGGCCGCTTCTCGATCGACCGCATTCCCTATGTGATCGAGCAGGCGCTGCCGATCCTGAAGAACTACAAGCACATCGTGCTGGTCGAGGCCAACGACCCCGTCGCCTTCTTCGCCTATCCGAACAAGCCGAGCATGCTGAAAGCGGAGGGCACCGAGGTGCACCGCATGACCGCCTGGGGCGAGAACTCGGCCGCCGCGCTGGAGGCGCTCGCCGGCCATCTCGGCGCCAAGGCGGCTGACGTGAAGCCGCAGGCGCTCGCCGAGCTGATCAAGCCGACCGGCGCGCTGAACCACACGACGATTGCCCAGGCCATCGCCTATGCGATCCCCGAGAATGCGATCGTCGTCGACGAATCCATCACCACCGGCCGCGGCTTCTTCCCGCCGACGGCGGCAGCGAAGCCGCATGACTGGCTGCAGAACATGGGCGGCTCGATCGGCTTCTCGACCCCCGTCGCGACCGGCGCCGCGGTGGCCTGCCCGGACCGCAAGGTGATGTGCCTCGTCGGCGACGGCAGCGCGATGTACACGATCCAGTCGCTGTGGACCCAGGCGCGCGAGAACCTCAACGTCGTCACCGTGGTGTTCGCCAACAGGATCTACCAGATCCTGCGCGGCGAGTTCGACGGCGTCGGCGCCGGCCAGCCCGGCCAGCGCGCCCAGGACATGCTGAAGATCGACCGCCCGACGCTCGACTTCGTCGCGATGGCCAAGGGCATGGGCGTCCCCGGCCGCGCGGTCACCACGGCGGACGAGTTCAACGCCGCGCTGGCGGAAGCGAATGCCGAATACGGCCCGCGCCTGATCGAAGTGCAGATGTAAGCGCCTCGCCCACGACCCGGCGGCCGCAAATCGGCCGCCGGCCGATGGCAGCGTCATCGCCGCTTTTTAGGTTGGCGACTCAACGCGATCGCGTGTTGATGGTGACGTCTCCATCGTTTGTTCTGTTTGGGCGGCATGCACAGCGAATTGAACCGGTTGATCTCCGCGCTGCAGGAGTTCTATGCGCGCGAGCGCTTCATCCTCGACCGTGATCTCGGTGAGCGCGCCCTGACGCACCGGCTGGCCGTGCATCTGGAACGCAACTTCCTCGGCTGGGACGTCGATTGCGACTACAACCGGCTCGACGACCGCACCATGCTGCTGCCGCGCGGCTCGATCGTCTCGACCGACGACGAACTGGGCAAATCGATCTATCCTGACATCGTCGTGCACAAGCGCGCCGTCCCCGACAATCTCCTGGCCATCGAGGTCCGCAAGGCCAGCAATCACCAGCCGCTCGCGCATGACCGCCACAAGCTGATGGCGCTGACCGACCCGCATCTATGGTTTGCCTATTGGATCGGCGTGCTGGTGATCCTCGACCGCCGCGGTGTGATCACGCCCGAGGTCTATGTCGGCGCCCGGATCGATCCCGTGCTGTCGGCCTGGTTTGCTGGCCGATTGCAGCAGATGGGGCTGGCCTCGGGCTGAGATGCATCGGTCCCCGTTCCACATGAACAAGGGCCGCCCCTGAAGGGAGCGGCCCGATCTCGTGACGAAGCGGCGGGCCTGCGGACAGGCGCCGCCATCGCCTATTTCGACATGGCGTCGCCAGACGACTTCTTCGCCGCCTTCTTCTTCGTCTTGCTCATCTTCATGTCGTCTCCTCCGCCCATGGCGTCGCCGCCCTTGGCCGCCTGGCCGGTGGTCGTCATCGGCTTCTCGGTCGACTGGGCAAGAGCAGCCGACGAGACGAAGGCGAGGGCGGCGGTGGCGATGATCAGTTTACGCATGCGGAAAACCTCCGTGGGTTGGAAACGGTGCGGACCATAGGGGGATTCGAGCCGCGGCGTTCTGACGCACGAGTCAGGAAAACGTGAGAGTTCCGCCCTGCAATTGCCCGTTTGCGCCGTCCTCACGGGCTACGGCGGGGGCATTCTGTGGCGAATGTGCTCTGCGCAGGGACCCCATGCGCAAGCAAGCGAGGTCAAAATGGCCGGGTGGCGGCGATCCCGACTGATACGAAGCTACGTCGCAGCTATGGCGGCACGCCTCGCAGGCAGACTCAGCAGCGCCATGCCGAGTAGTCCGGACATCAGAGATCCCAGCATCACGCCGACCTTCACCTCGTTCTGAAGCGTCTCGGCGCTGGGAAATGCGAGCAGGCCGATGAACAGGCTCATGGTGAAGCCGATGCCGCAGAGGACGGACACCCCGTAGATCTGGTGCCAGGCCGTTCCGTCAGGCCGGTCAGCCAGCCCAAGGCGAATGGCGACCCACGTCGCGGCGAACACGCCGATCTGCTTGCCCAGGAACAGGCCCGTCACGATGCCGATGGTCACGGGCTCCTTCAGCGCCACCCAGGTCATTCCGGCGAGAGACAGGCCGGCATTGGCGAAAGCGAAGACAGGCAGGATCGCATAGGAGACCCATGGCTGGATCGCATGCTCCAGCCGGAGCAGCGGCGATTGCCCGGCTCCCGACGCAGGAATGGTCAGTGCGAGTGCGACGCCTGCCAAGGTGGCGTGGACGCCGGACTGCAGCGTGGTGAACCAGAGGACGGCGCCAGGGATCAAGTAGACCCACAAGCTGGCAACCCCGGCTCGATTCAGGATCAGCAGCATCAAGATGATGGCTGCTGCCGCAGCGAGCCATCCGAGGAGAAGATGATCGGTGTAGAAGACCGCAATGACCGTGACCGCAGCGAGGTCGTCCAGAATGGCGAGGGCTGTCAGGAACACCTTGAGCGATGCCGGCACGCGCGAGCCGAGCAGCGCCAGTGCTCCGAGAGCGAACGCGATGTCGGTGGCCGTCGGTATCGCCCAGCCGCGGATCGTCTCGGCATCGTCCAGGTTGAAGCCGACGTAGAAGAGGGCGGGAACAGCCATTCCGCCTGCTGCCGCAAACGCCGGGAGCGCCCTACGCGGCCAGCTCGAAAGCTGCCCCGTCAGGAACTCGCGCTTGATCTCCAGCCCGACGAGCAGAAAGAACACCGCCATGAGAGCGTCGTTGATCCAGTGCAGGATGGACAGACCTGCGACGTATTGCTGGAGCGTGCCGAAGTAGAACTCTGATGCCGGGGAGTTGGCGATGATCAGCGCGGCGGTGGCCGCGATCATCAGGATGACGCCGGCGCCCGCTTGACTGGCCACATGGTGCTTCAACCATTGAGACAATGACAACATCAGATGATCTATGCCCGCCACGGGCAGTCGGATCAAACCATGCGGCGGTGATGCGGATGCGGCCAATCGCTGCGGGCTCTCGTCAGGAACTTCCTGACGCGCCGGCGCTTGTCGGTCTCGCGTCGCGGCTTCGACCATCGATATGCTTGAACCAGCTCATGATCTTGGCTGCCGATGTCATCAGCACGATCCCGGCGAGACTCACGAGCAGCTGCAGGGCGACGCCGCCGTGAGCTTCCATGATGATGAAGTGCGCTGCGAATGAGAGCAGGACGCCGAGACAGAAGATCTCGAGCGAATGCTGGCCGCAAAGCACCAGCGGGCGAAGATAGGGCGAACGCAAGCCGGGTGTCCCATGCGGCACAAGGCGCACCACGAACACCGCCAGTGCCAGAAAGTGCATGATCCGCAACGGATCGAGACTCGCTTTGTCGATCGGATACATCCACTGCGCGAGCCATCGCGGCACCAGGATGGTCCACGCGGGGACGTGCCAGGTGACGACGATCGCCAGCGAGATCACGAGGGTGATGGCGGCGTGACAGGTCGCGCAAGACACGTTCCCGCTGCCCGACAGAGGGGCGTCATCGAAGAACTGCATGCGCAACATCTGGGAGTCCGATTGGTCCAGCTCGACAGCCGCGCCGTGCAGGGCGTTCACCGCAACAACAGACGCCGTCGTTGCCGAATAGTCGTACGAACCTCCCATGATCGACCATCTTTGCCGCCGCTTGCCGAACTCGCACGGACGATTTCGCAAATGGTGTCGACCATTGCTTCGCCCTGCAAAGAGAATTTTGCGGATTGTCCGTTGAGGTGTTGAAATCCGTGCCGGTCGGGCGGCTTCCCTCGGCATTGCTGTCAAGCTCTGAGCGTCAAAGCCTTCATTGATTCGACCTGCCAGCAGGAGCGGGGGAGACAACTGGCTCAAGTCATATGGCCCGGCATGAAGCAGCGAATGTCGATGCGCAAGGCGCTATCGAGCTGCCAGTAGTAGACTGGCCAGACCATGGTCCGACCGGCGCGGTTCGGTTCTTTGATGACGGCTTCTTCGGGTACGTTCCACCACTGGCCCTCGATCCGGACGCGGTACTGACCGTCAGTCACGTCCCAATCGATATCGGACAGAGCCGTTCCATCGGCATCGGAACAACACGGGCCCTTCTGCGAACGCAGGGTCTCGAACCAGCTCTTCAGGGGAGAGGAGGCGTATCGACCGTCGGCATCCCGCGCCTTGGCGTCGAAACTTTGGACGACCAACTGCGCCAGAGCCGTGACGGAGATAATTGCCATTCCAACACGCTGTCTTCGAAACGCGCTCGAAGCCGTCGGCATCATAATCTCTCGCAGGCGACAACTGACGTGCGTCTCAAAACGCTTGAACAAGCGCGATGCCAGGACCGAGAGCGTTGGCTGCATGATGAGCTCCTCCTACCGCGTGATGTCGAACAACTCATGGAGATCTGTGGCAGAAGTTCGGGGCAAATCGACTTGATAGTCGTGAATGATACGTCGAGTTGAGCGCCTCGACTGCAGTCAAAACTGGCGCGGACGCACGGGAAGAAGTCCCGATCATTTCGGCTGCGTCGTCTCCGCGCTATGTTTTTGACGTCGAATTCGAACGTGGCGACCTCTCCGCAACGAGTACGCTGTCCTGACTGCGTGTACTCCAAGGACCTGAAGGCCGCCGATCCCGACAATGACGACACGCTGGACGCGAAAGAGCTGAAGGCGGTGGCCAAGCTGTTGAAGTGAATGGCACCGGAGCGAAGCCGGTCCGCTGAGTCGTGAGGTCGCGCCGGGAAGTCGCCGTGGGCTCGTTGTTCTCGAGGGGAAGCCGAACATCTTCATGCACGTTCCGGCTTCTGCTGCCACCACGATATCGGAATGAGCAGGCATTGGCTTCGGAGCTGGCCACCGTGCGAACCGAGCCGGCAAGTGAAAAGCTGCGCAGCAGACGTCTTGTCGGAGAAAAACATCGAGCGTGATAAATAAGTCCTGCCTGCGCACCCCCAAGCTTGAATGATGGTCATTCGGGAATATTGAGCGCGCAAAAGAGGAGATCTTGCCCGAGAGTTCGGGAGAGGATGGAGGGGGGGCCGGCCCTGTTCTGGCAAGGATTGCCTGCGCAGATGGACCGATCGTTGCTGTCCAGATCGTGGCCAGGTTAACCATCGAGCTATCGACCGAACGGCCGGAGGAGCCCGGGCCTGTCTTTGGGATCGTGGATCGATTGGGGGCTGATCTATGCTGCTTGGTCACGGCTTCGATCTGGGCGGCGCCCGAAGCGAATGGCCGGCCTGCTCACGGCAATGCCGTCGGTCGCGATCTGTTTGGCATCTCGCTGTGCTGGACGGAGGGCCGCTGGATCTGGCGCGTGGGCTCCGTTGTTCCTCCGGACGACTGCGAGGTCGACGGTCCATGGCGTCAGCAAGCCGCAGTCCCGTGAGGTGTTCTCGTCATGAAGGAGTGGATCAAGCTGTCGGTGTGGATGTCCCACCACCTCCGGCTCAGGGAACGCCGTATGATTGTGGTGACCGTGCTGTGTGTGGTGATCGCGTCAGGATGCTTGGCGATGTCACCTCTTCTTCTCGGCCGACTGACCGATGACCTGCTGCAAGCAAGGTTCGGCTCAGGCTGGTACACCGCCTTTCTGGTATTCGGATATCTGGCCGCGATCGCTCTGCCGAGAATCATCGGAGTTCTCGTGCTGCAGCTCCAGAGCACATTGCGGCTCAATGCCAACAGCTCGCTGCTTGCAGGATACTTCGACTATCTTTGCGAGCAATCAGATGGTTTTTTCTCAAAGCGAAATTCAGGCGAACTGAGCCAGGAAATCGCGCAGGCGTCGAACGATCTTTACATCATCATACGAAGCGTCTCGTCCTCTGTGGTCGCCCCGCTGGTGCAGATCGGTGTCGCCATGGTCGTGCTTGCGGCCAACCGAAACGTCATCATGGCAACATTGATCGCGGTCTATGTCGTGCTGTTCATGGCGAACCATCGTGTCCACGGTCGAAAGCTCGGTGCGCTCAAGACCGGATCAATGGTCGCCGGCCGAAGGACCTATGCGACGCTGGTGGATTCGATTGCCAACATTCAAGTCGCGCGCCAATTCAACGGGTACGACCTTCTGCTCGCAAGGTACCGCAAGGCGCTCGATGAAGATCGAGATGCGCAGACCGCCTATTGGAACGTCAGCGTCCGGATGCAGCTTGTGAATGCGCTGCTCTTCGTCGGACTCTTTGGTGCCTCCTTTATGCTTGCTCTGTACGATGTGGTTCAGGAAGGTCACTCGGTCGGCAATCTCGTGCTTGTCGGCACATACGCACTGACGCTTCTTTCTCCGATTGAGACTCTCGGTAACATGTTCTCCGAGATCAATCGGTCGCTCGCGACGTTCGGACAATTCATCGAAAAGCTGTCAGGCGCTCCGGCTCAACTGGTCAGGCCCGCTCCAACGACCGTGTCTGCCTCGCCATATCCCGCGATCGAATTCGAGCATGTATCATTGACCTATCCCGGCGCACAGACTGCCGCCCTGAACGATGTCAGCTTTACTGTGTTGCCAGGCCAGCGCGTTGTCATAACGGGACCAAGTGGCGCAGGTAAGAGTTCGGTCGTCAAGGCCTTGACGAGGCAGTACCCGCCCGACCGCGGGGCAATCCGGGTGTTCGGGCACGATATTGCGGCCTTTGACGTGCGGACCTTGAATGAGCGCGTGGGATGCGTTTCTCAAGACGTGTTCCTGTTCAAGGATACGCTCAGGTTCAATCTGCTGATTGCACGCCCGTCGGCTTCCGATCAGGAGTTACGATCCGCGCTCGACCGCGCTGGGCTAGGCGATTTCTTGAGCAGATTGCCCGCTGGCCTGGAGACGCTTCTCGGTGATCGCGGTGCCACGATCTCGGGCGGCCAGCGACAGAGGCTTGCTCTTGCGAGATTGTTCCTGCGCGCCCCCGATATTGTGGTGATCGATGAGGGGATGTCCTCGCTCGACGTGGTGACCGAACGCTGGGTGATCGACCAGATTCTCGGATCATTCGCGGGGGCAACGATCTTGATGGTGACGCATCGACCCAGCGCCATGGTGATGGGCGATGCGGTCATCGTGGTTCACGACGGCCGCATAGAAGGATATGGTACGTATGATGAACTGCGATCTCGAAGCGATTTCTTTGCGTGCGTGACCGGCGAAGCGACCTGCTGAGCCGTGCAGGGTTCGCTCGTCAGCCGTTGCCGCGCGTTTCTGTGGGTTATCACTTTCGGAGCATGTCAAGGCGTCGATTGTCATCTTGCGCTTAGGCGACCGAAGCGGCCATGCGACCAGACCCATCGATTGATAGTGAAAATCGCAATGATCTCGCAGCTCGCGCGCGTGAGCGAAATGCCGATCTTGGTCGCAGCTAAGCCACCATTCGGATCACGATCGCAGCGATATGTGCCAGAACGTCCTTCTCAGCCGAACGGATAAAAAAGTGGTCGCCATCGAACATGTGCATGCCCGTGGGTTCCGGGGCATGTGTGGCCCATGCGCGGAGATCGTGTGGCGTCGTCAACGGATCACGGATGCCGCCGAAGACCGTGACCGGACATGACAGCTTCGGACCCGGCCTGTAGCGATAGGTCTCGCTCGCTGCGAAATCGGCGCGCAGCATTGGCAGCAAGAGCTCCAGCAGTCCGACGTGATGGAAGACTTCAGGAGGCGTGCCGTTCAGTCTCCGGAGACGCGCGATAAACTCGGGCTCAGGCAGGCCGTGCGAGGGGGCTTGCGGATCGGGCAGATGCGGTGCGCGCCGTCCCGAGACGATCAGGTGATGTGGGGCGGAATGCGAGGCAGTCATCAGCCGTTGAGCGACGAGGAAAGCCAACAGTGCGCCCAGGGAATGACCGAAGAAGCAGACGGGACCGCGTAGATTGGGAATGACGGCCGTGGTGATGGCGTCGGCGAGCGGCTCGGCTCGATCGAACGGCACTTCGGCGAAACGCCCGTCGCGTCCGGGATACTGGATTGCCCAGACGTTGCACCAGCCCGGCAGATGATCAGTCCATCGGCGTGCCATCGATGCCGTCCCCCCAGCGTGCGGAAATGCCAAAAGCGTCGCGCGGCCTGCTGAGGTGCTGCGCCACTTTACAATCCATGGCGTGTCGTTTGTATCTGTCACAGAGTAAGTCTCGGTGTGGGGACGTGGCATCCAGCTACGATTGATCCTCTACAGCGCCGGTCCGACGACAAAAAGAGTCTTTGAAGGGACGCGCGGTGAAACTGCATGATATCCGGCTCAGCCAGGGGGCCTTCGGCGCATCATGGTGTGACGAGCGAAAGTCATCATCGTAACCATGCCTGGACACGAGATCCAACAAGCGTGAGAGCGGTCCTCGCCGTTGTCGACTCTCGCAAACGTATGAGGCGTTGCACTAATTGTTCGAGAGTGGCGCGGTTGCATCAATTTTCGATGACACGGTCAGGAACGCGGCCTTTCGGGAAAGTTTGATCTTGGCCAATGGGAGCGGTCGCGACCGATCTCGGGAGAATCTGGAAAGGGCGGAGATGCCCAGCGGACGCGTCGTCGCGTGTGGTGTTGCGGTTAAAATTGGTTTCAGGCTACCAATTCCGTCCAAAGCGGATCGTCGCCGAATTCCGGGAGGGAACATGGTCAACTGTTATTTCAGTTCTCAGCAATGCTCGGCGATTGAACCACGTCGACAGATGCTGTCTGCCGTCGAACCGATTCCGGCAGCCTCGGTCGAAATCAGCTTGTCCGGGCCACGCTAGTTTTCACGCACTTCGTAGCTTGCTGCCGCAAGGCTCCTGACATCCATCGCAGATTTCATCGTCTCCGTAGGCGCCTGATCGACGATCGGCGCGGCGAACGATTGCGCTCTGGGCTCATGCTTGGACGCGTGCCTCGATGAATTCGCGTTTCGCGTCCGGATCACGGGAGCGGCGGAGGGGACCGTTTGGAAGGAGGCCCTCTTGTTGGATCGATCTGACGTGACCGCGCAGCCATTGCGGGAGGATGGGCGCCTGCCGCTGGTCGTGCGGCCGGTGAGAGATGGTCTCGAAGCTGGCCCGTTTCTGCGGGCCAATCGCGCAGCCGTCGACCATCTGCTCTTGCAGCATGGAGCGATCCTGTTCCGTGGCTTCTCGACCGACTCGGTCGAACGCTTCGAGATCGTCATCAAGGCGCTCACCAACGAGGTGCTGGCTTACGAATATCGTTCGACACCACGAGAGAAGCTTGGGGGCGCCACCTATACCGCCTCCGAGTATCCCGCGATGCATACGATTCCGATGCATTGCGAAAATGCGTACCAGCGCGATTGGCCGACGAAGCTCCTCTTCGCCTGCGCGCGCGCCCCTCAGACCGGTGGGCAGACGCCGCTGGCTGACATGGTTGCTGTGACGAGCCGAATTTCACCGGCTTGTTTCGACAGCTTCAGGACGAAAGGGGTCGCTTACCTCCGTAACTATCATGAGGGGCTTGATCTGAGCTGGCGCAACGTTTTTCAGACGGACTCACCCGAAGAGGTGGAGCTCATTTGTCGGCGGTTGGAAGTCGACTTCGAATGGGTGGACGGCGAGCGTCTGCGAACGCGGCAGCTCGCGCAGGGCGTCGCGCGCCATCATGGGCTGGATCAGACCATCTTCTTCAACCAGGCCCACTTGTTTCATGTCTCGAGCCTGGGCAGTGAGACGGCTGATGCGCTCGTAGAGACCTTCGGACTCGAGGACCTGCCACGGCACGCGTGCTTCGGCGATGGCAGCGAGATTCCGTCCGCCCAACTCGCCGAGATCAGAGCTGCCTTCGACGCTGAAAAGGTGCATTTCGACTGGCAACAGGGCGACGTCCTCCTGGTCGACAACATGCAGGTGGCACACGGCCGCGAGCCCTTTACGGGAGAAAGACTGATCCTGGCGTCGCTCTGCGATGCTTACTCCAAATCGCGATAGTCCGAACATGCAGCACGCCTCCAAGCCTGCATCATTTGCGTTCGAGCCCCTGTCGCAGCCGGTAGCTGGAGTTTCTAGGCCGACCTCCCTGTCGGCTGCCCAGACCGAAATCTGGCTCGCGCAGGCGCTCGCGCCAGAGAGTCCGGTTTACACGCTGGCGCAAAGGGCGACGCTTCCGGACGACCTCGATGTGGCCTCGTTCGAGCGTGCGGTGCAGGCGACGGTTGATGAGACCGAGGCTTTGCATGTGCGGTTCGTCTCGGGCGACAACGGCCCGTTGCAGATCCAGGGCGTTGCTCCGCATTGGAGCCTCGAGGGCGAGCGCAGCGTCGGGTTGCCACCGCCCGACATCGATAGGGTGATCGACGAAGCCTTGCGGTGGCCGTTGCCGCTCGCGGAAGGCGCGCTCTTCCGGTTGTTCCTGTTTCGGCGCCAGGATGGAGCGTGGGAGTACTGCCAGCTCTTCCATCATATTGCGATGGACGGTTTGAGTTGCGTGTTGTTCGCCACGCGGGTCGCCGAACACTATGGGAGTTTCGTTCGCGGCGGTCAGCCGGCGCCGCGGCGGTTCGAACATTTCGGCGCTCTGTTGGCTGCCGATCGCGACTATCGCAGCTCCAAGCGGGCCGAGGAGGATCGCAAATATTGGCGTGAGACGCTCGCGGGACTGGATGACGGGTTGGAGGGGCAGGCAGCCAAGGCGTCTTATGCGGCGGTTTTGCAGACGGCACGTCTTTGTCGTAAGCAAACCGCTCGGCTGAAGGCCATCGCGACCTCGGCTGGTACGACCCTCCCCAGCCTGTTTGGCGCGGTGGCTGGAGTCCTTTCCTCGGTTCGGAAGGATACCGACGACACCGTCATCGGTTTCGTCGTCGCCGGGCGGCCGGACGGTCCATCGCGGAGCATCCCTGGAGCGGTGTCCAACATCGTCGCCTTGCGGCTATGCGTACCACAGGGGCTTCGCTGGATTGAGTTGATCCGCTTAGCGGGCAGGCTGGTCAAAAGAGGGCTCCGGCATCAGCGAGCACGCCTGGAGGACGTCAGGCGGGATCTCGGCCTGTTCGGTCATGGCGAGCAGCTCACCTCGATCGTCGTCAACTACACGCCGTTCTATGGGCCCATTGACCTTGGCGCGTCCACAGTGCGCCTTCGCAACATGGGTAATGGTCCAGTCGACGATTTTGCGATCGTCGTCTATCACCACCCGGACGACGACGAGATTCTCATCGATTTCAAGGCGAACGGCTCTCGGCGTAGCGCCTCCGATGTCGCGCAATTTCGCCAGCAGTTCGAGTTTCTGCTCGCGGCTCTCGCCGTGGATGCCGATGCGCCGGCCGAGTCGGCCGCGGTCCTCGGACCAGGAGAGCGCGAGCGGATCCTCACGGGCTGGAACGAGACCAGCAACGCTCTCCCGGATGTGACCCTGCCGGACATGTTTGCCGCGGTTGTCCAACGCGTCGGCCGCGATATCGCCATCGTCGCTGGCGATGTGACACTCAGCTACCGCGATATCGACGAGCAATCAAATCGTATCGCCCGTGCCCTGATTGCGTTCGGCGCCCGTCCCGAAACGCGGGTGGCGGTTGCGATGCGTCGCTCTGAGCGGCTGATTCTGGCTTTGCTCGCGATCCTCAAGACGGGGGCGGCCTATCTGCCGCTCGATCTCGACAGCCCGCGTGCCAGGCTCGAGCTGGTTCTGGCCGATGCGGAGCCGGTTGCTATCGTCACATGCCAGGACGATCGCGCGAACATCGAGGCTTTGGTCGGCACCAAGCTCAACCGCGGCAGCATCTTCGTGCTCGATGATCCCGATACGAACTGGTGCACAGATGAAGTCTGCGAAGCTGCCGCGGCGGGCGTCGTGCGATCCTGCGCGCTCCTGCCCGATCATCCGGCCTATCTCTGCTACACATCGGGTTCAACCGGCCAGCCAAAGGCCGTCATCGTCACGCATCGTGACGTGGCAGACCTCGTCCGCGATCGCCGCTGGCAACAGTCGGCGCCTGTCCGGATGCTCGTCCATTCGCCAGTGGCGTTCGATGCCTCGACCTACGAAATTTGGGTTCCGCTCCTGAACGGCGGTTCGACCGTGGTGGCGCCTCCGGGCCGGCTCGATTCGCGAACGCTGGAAAACGTCATCGCTTCGCAGGGGGTGACGGACCTGTGGCTGACGGCTGGCCTGTTCCATCTCATTGCGGATGAGTCGCCGATCTCGTTCTCTGGGCTCCGCCAAGTCGTGGCCGGTGGCGACGTGCTCTCGGCCGAAGCCATCAGCAAGGTTCTAAAGGCGTGTCCGGATCTCCGCGTGGTGAACGGCTACGGCCCCACGGAAACCACCACCTTCTGCACGACCCATGAGATGACGGAGCGTTCGGCCCGGTCAGCGCCGGTGCCGATCGGCCGGCCGCTGGACAATGTCAGGGCTTATGTTCTGGATCGCCGGCTTCGTGTGTTGCCTGCCGGCGTGGTCGGCGAGCTGTATATCGCGGGCGCCGGGCTGGCGCGGGGATATTGGCGGCGACCCGATCTCACCTCCGAGCGCTTCGTCGCCTGCCCGTTTGGACCCGCTGGTGAGCGCATGTATCGGACCGGCGATCGCGCCTCCTGGCACCAGGATGGATATCTGATGTTCGCGGGCCGCGCAGATTCGCAGTTGAAACTGCGCGGATTTCGCATCGAGCCGCGGGAGATCGAGGCTGCGCTCGCCGAACTCGGGATCGGCCAGAGCGCGGTCGTGCTGCACAAGGGATCGGCTGGGCGCGATCTCCTCACCGCTTACGTCGTCGGCGAGGGCGCCGACCCGCAAATGCTCAGGCGGCAGCTCGCGACGAAGCTGCCGGACTACATGGTACCGGCGGTGATCATTAGGCTCGAGACTCTGCCATTGACGCCAAACGGCAAGCTGGATCGGCGCAGCCTCCCGGCTCCCAGCTTTACAAGCCAGGAGCCGATGGCTCCGCGAACCGCGATGGAGGAGATCATCGGCCGGCTGTTTGCGGACGCACTTCAACTCGAGACGGTTGGCATCCACGACAACTTCTTCGATGACCTCGGCGGCAATTCCCTGCTGGCGCTGCGCATCACCGGCGCTATCCGTCGCGACATCGGTGCAGACGTCGCCGCGACCGCGATGTTCACCGCGCCGACGATCGCCTTGCTGGCCCGCCATGTCGAAAGCTTCAAACCTGCCGCTGCTGCGGTTGCAGCCCCGGCGGTCGTCGCGTCTGGCGAGGCGATCGAGACGACGATGTCGCTCGCCGAAATCGAGACCATCCTCGAAGGGCGATTTCGCAACGAGTCCTCCGACGCCAAGGCCTTCATCGCCACGGTGACGGAGCAGGGTGATGAATTCCTGCTGTTCTCGCCCGGTGAGCGGCGCGCCAGCGATCGGACGGATGTCGCCTTTCCCCTGGGATCGATCTCGAAATTCCTCGCCTCGCTGCTGCTGGGCATGATGGAGCAGGCCGGCCGGATCACGATCCACACCGCTTTTGGAAGGAGGGTCCCTCGCGAGTGGCGGCTCCCCGAAACGCTTGCCGAGGGCATCTCGATGGCCGACCTGGCCACGCACACGTCGGGCTTGCCGGCCTATGTCAAAGAACTCGTGAATTGTTCGGAAGACGTCCTTCGCAACTATCTCGAGACGTTCGAGGGTGATCTGAGCGACAGAGCGTATGAATACTGTTCGCTCGGAATCTCGCTGCTCGGTTTCGCTTTGCGCCAAGACGAGGCGGATGACTACCTGAAGGTCCTGAAACGATATCTCCTCGATCCGCTCGGCATGACCAACACGGTTTCGAGGATACGAAGGACTTTGTCCGACGGCACCCAAGAGACGGGCTTCCATTTCTACGAATGCAGCTCCGACATGGCCGCCTCGATCGACGATCTGCACCGGATTCTCGCCGCCTTTCTGGCGCGCGGGTCGTCACCGGCCAAATCCGCTCTGTCCCGCATGCTGACGGTGTCACGGCCAACGGGGATGCCTGAACTCAATATGACGATCGGGCTTCGGTCGAGAACCACCCATGGGGATCATCTTCTCTATCATGGCGGCGGCGGCTCCGGCTTCCGGGCATTCTTCGGTCTCGCCCCGAGACGATCGAAGGGCATCGTGATCCTCACGAACCGTGAGATTCACATCGGCGATATCGGCCAGCATTGGCTCAGTCCGGCCTATCCGCTCATCGTCCCCAGACGCCCATAGCCGCGCAGGCTTGCTCAGGCCGGGGCGGCAGCAATCGCCTGGATGACGATCAGCACCGCGATACAGGCTCGCTCTCGTGTTCTTCCAACGGACGGCTCTTCCCCATGATGACAGGTCCTCTCGTTTCGCTCAGTGCTGCGCAGTTGGAGATCTGGCTGGCGCAGGCGCTGCAGCCTGATAGTCCATCCTACACCGTCGGCGAGGTGATCCATCTTCCCAGCGGCCTCGATCGCGGCTGCTTCGAGCGCGCGCTCCGGCAGACGGTCGATGAGACCGATGCGTTGCACGTTCCGATTCTCGCGCTCGGACCGGGGACCCGTCCAACGGCTCGGTGTGCGGCCGCGCTGGCATCTCGTGCAGGAGGACATGCTGCTCCGCTCGGACGCCGATCTGTCGGCCAGACTGGCGCACGAGCTCACCGTGCCCATCGACATCGAGGGCGACTGTCTGGCGCGCTCGCTGCTGCTGCTGTTCGAAGACGGGCATTTCGTCTGGTGCCAGCTCTTCCACCACATTGCGATGGATGGCTTTGCACGCGCGCTTTTTGCCAAGCGCGTTGCCGACACGTACAGCCGGCTCATCTCGGGCAGGGAGACCTCCCCGAGGCCCTTCGGGGCTTTCGCAGAGCTGCTGGGTGATGATCGCGACTATCGTGCGTCCGACGGAGCTTTACAGGATCGCGCCTATTGGCGAAACGAGCTCGATGGTTTCGTTCATGGTGCATCCGCAGGAGCGCATGATCCGGATGGAAATGGCTTTCGACGTCAGACGGAACATCTCTCCGCAGGTTTGACCTCCGCTCTTGGGATGGTGACTGCGACGACCGGCCTGAGCATCGCAACCATCCTCTGTGCCGCTGCGGCGGTGATCTCGTCGTCAAGCCGTGGATCTCGCGATACCGTCATCGGCTTCGTGGTTTCGGCGCGTTCCGCAGCAGCGGCGCGGAGCACGCCGGGCACCGTCTCGAACGTGGTTCCGCTTCGGCTGGCCGTCGATCCCCGCGTCAGCTGGCGCGAGTTTCTGGCCGAGATCCGGTTGAAGGTAAAAGCCGCGCTCCAGCATCAGCGTACACGGCTCGAGGACATCCGCCGCGACTTGTCCCTGACCGGAGCAGGGGACGAGCTCACCTCCGTCGTGGTCAACGTCATCCCGTTCTTCGACCTTCTGCAATTCGGTGACGAGACCGCGAAGCTGGAAAACCTGTCGAATGGTCCGGTCGACGACTACTCGGTCGTCGCCTACCCGAACGGCGACACCCCGATGTTGCGGATCGACTTCAACGCCAATGCCGGGCGGCGCAACGACGAGGACCTCGCGCGGTTTCGTCGGCGCTTCCTGCATCTTCTGTCGTGTTTGACATCTGACGTGGATGGCCGTGTGGGCGCGGTAGACCTGCTGCTGGAGGAGGAGCGCGATCTGGTGCTAGGTCGCTGGAATGCGACGGCCGCTCCGCTGCCCGAGAGGCTGCCCGCGGCGTGGTTCGAAGCGCAGGTGCGCCGCTCGCCCGACGTCACGGCGGTCGTCTGCGGTAACGCTGCCTGGACATATGACGAGCTGAATCGTCGCGCCAACCGGATCGCCCACACGCTGCTGGCCCGGGGCCTCGGACCCGAGGACCGCGTCGCTCTCGTCATGTCGCGCACGACGCCGGATCTGATTGCTGCGCTGATGGGCGTGCTCAAGAGCGGCGCTGCCTACCTGCCGCTCGATGCGACCTATCCGCCGGCGCGCATCGCCGCGGTGATCCGCGACGCTCATGTTCGCGTCGCGCTGACAGATGACGCCAATGTGGAGCGCCTGCCTGCAGACCTGCCTTGCCTGCGTCTCGGCCATGATGCGCTCGCAGCTGACGAGACCGATCCGTCTCCGCATCAGGGCCATCACCGCCTGGCCCCCGGCAACGCCGCCTATGTCATCTACACCTCCGGATCGACCGGCGTGCCCAAGGGCGTCGTCGTCGAACAGCGAGGTGTCGCCGATCTCATTGCCTGGGCCCAAGACACCTACGGGCGCAGCCTCGACCGCGTCTTCGTCACGACATCGCTCGCCTTCGACGTCTCGGTCTTCGAGATCCTGGCGCCGCTGTGCCGGGGAGGGCGCATCGACCTGCTGGAGAACCTGCTCGCGCTCGCCGAGCATGCCGGCGATGCGGGTCCCGCCGCGATGATCAGCGGCGTTCCGTCCGCGCTGGCGAGCCTGCTCGATCACGCCGCCCTGCCACCAAAACTGTCCGCCGTCGTGCTGGCGGGGGAGGCGTTGCCGGCGCGCCTCATCCGCCGGCTGCGGGCTGAACGCCCCGGCTGCCGCATCTCCAACGTCTATGGCCCGACGGAGGCCACGGTCTACGCCACCGCGTGGCACGCGCCCGACAGCGGCGACGAGGTTCCGCCGATCGGACGGCCGCTGCGCAACCGGCCCGTCTACGTCCTCGACAAGGCGCTGCGGCCACTGCCTCCCGGTGTCGCCGGCGATCTGTATCTCGCCGGCGTCGGGCTGGCGCGCGGCTATCTCGACCGCCCTGGTCTCACCGCCGAACGCTTTGTCGCCAATCCCCATGGCGCCCCTGGCGAGCGGATGTACCGCACCGGCGACATCGTGCGGTGGCGCAGCGACGGCAACCTCGACTATCTCGGCCGTTCCGATCATCAGGTGAAGGTCCGCGGCTACCGGATCGAGCTCGGCGAAGTGGAGGAGCGTCTGGTGCGTCATGCCGCCGTCAAGGACGCCGTCGTCGTGCCGCGCGACCTCGGATCGGGTGTCGCCTCGCTGGTCGCCTATGTCGTGGCGCGCGATACCATGCCGCCGGCTGCGGAGCTGCGCGCTCATCTGGCCGAGACGCTGCCGGACTACATGGTGCCGGGTGCCTTCGTCGGCCTGGCAGCGCTGCCGCTCAACGCCAATGGCAAGCTCGATCGCGCCGCGCTGCCCGCGCCGCGGGCCGGGAGCTGGGGCGAGAGCGCCGTCCCGCTCTCGACGCCCACCGAGATGATCATCGCCGACATCTTCGCGGACCTCCTCGCCACTCCCGACATCCATGCCAACGCAAACTTCTTCCATCTCGGCGGGGATTCGCTGCTGGCCGTTCGCCTGGTCGCTGCCCTGCGCAGCCGAATGGGAGGACGCTGGCCGCTCAGCACGGTGTTCCGATCGCCGACCGTGGCCATGCTTGCGCAGCATGTTGAGAGAGAAGCCGCCAGCGGCGATCTGAGTGATGACAAGCCGCAATGGACCCGTCTCACTCCACGGCCCGAACGCATCCCGCTCTCCAGGGCCCAACGCCGTCTTTGGCTGCTGGATCGCCTCGAGGGATCATTGCCCGCCTATCACGTTCCCGTGGCGATCGAGCTTGCGGGTCACCTCGATGAGGCCGCGCTCCGTGACGCCGTCAACGATGTCGTTCGGCGCCACGAGCCGCTTCGGACTTGCTTCGGCGAGGAGGACGGCGAGCCGTTTCAGATCGTCGTCGCCGAAACGAGCATCAGCCTCGAACCGAAGATCGTGCAGGTCGAAGCGGCAGAAGTCGACCCATCGATCCTCGCCGAAGGACGAACCCCCTTCGATCTTGAGCATGACATTCCCTGTCGTGCGGTGTTGTTCCGGATTGCTCCGGAGCTGCATGTTCTCCTTCTGACCGTGCATCACATCGCGATCGATGGCGCGTCGCTGACGCCATTGTTGCGGGATCTCATCCATAGCTATGCAGATCGGCACGCCGGGCGCCCCACGATGCTGGCTCCGTTGCCTCTCCAATATGCGGATTTCGCTCTCTCCGAGCAGAGCGGAGATGGCTCGCCGGGATCGAGCCCGCCGGATGACGAAGCGTTCTGGACGGAGACCCTCCACGGCCTGCCGCAGGAAGCGACGCCCCGAACCGACTACGTCCGTCCGGCGGTTCTCGACGACAGCGGCGACGAGCATCATTTCGCTATTCCTGTCGAACTGCATCGCCGTATCCTTGACCTCGCGGCCGAAGCCGATGCCACCCCTTTCATGTTCATCCATGCGGCGCTCGCCGTGTTGTTGTCCAGGCTCGGCGCTGGAACGGATGTGCCGATCGGCACGCCGATCGATGGACGCCATGATCCCGTCCTTCGCGACCTGGTCGGATGTTTTGCCAACACGCTGGTGTTGCGGACCGACCTTGGAGACGATCCGTCGTTCAGAACTCTGCTGGCCCGGGTGCGTGAGGCAGATCTCGCCGCCTACGACCATCAGGCTCTGCCGTTCGAGCGCTTGATCGAGCTTCTCGATCCACCTCGCTCGCTCTCTCTCCATCCGCTGTTCCAGGTGATGATGGCCTTTGGCAACGCCGATCCGTTGCCTTGCGCACCTGGATTGTCGATTCGACGCCGCGCGGTGTCGACCAAGACGTCGAAGTTCGATCTGTCGTTCACCTTTCGCGATTACCGGGATTCCGATCTGCGGCCGCTCGGCATGAGCGCCGTGATCGAATACAGCACGTCGCTCTATGCCCCGACGACGATCGACCTGTTTGCGAGGCGCTTCCTGCATCTTCTGTCGTGTTTGACATCTGACGTGGATGGCCGCGTGGGCGCGGTGGACCTGCTGCTGGAGGAAGAGCGCGATCTGGTGCTCGGCCGCTGGAATGCGACGGCCGCTCCGCTGCCCGAGAGGCTGCCCGCGGCGTGGTTCGAAGCGCAGGTTCAGCGCTCGCGCGACGCCACGGCGGTCGTCTGCGGTAGCGCTGCCTGGACATATGACGAGCTGAATCGTCGCGCCAACCGGATCGCCCACACGCTGCTGGCCCAGGGCCTTGGGCCCGAGGACCGCGTCGCTCTCGTCATGTCGCGCACGACGCCGGATCTGATTGCTGCGCTGATGGGCGTGCTCAAGAGCGGCGCTGCCTACCTGCCGCTCGATGCGACCTATCCGCCGGCGCGCATCGCCGCGGTGATCCGCGACGCTCATGTTCGCTTCGCGCTGACAGATGACGCCAATGTGGAGCGCCTGCCTGCGGACCTGCCTTGCCTGCGTCTCGGTCACGGTGCGCTCGCCGCTGAGGAAACCGACCCGTCTCCGCATCAGGGCCATCACCGCCTGGCCCCCGGCAACGCCGCCTATGTCATCTACACCTCCGGATCGACCGGCCTGCCCAAGGGCGTCGTCGTCGAGCAGCGGGGTGTCGCCGATCTCATTGCCTGGGCCCACGACACTTACGGGCGCAGCCTCGACCGCGTCTTCGTGACGACATCGCTCGCCTTCGACGTCTCCGTGTTCGAGATCCTGGCGCCGCTGTGCCGGGGAGGGCGCATCGACCTGCTGGAGAACCTGCTCGCGCTCGCCGAGCATGCCGATGATGCGGGCCCTGCTGCGATGATCAGCGGCGTTCCGTCTGCGCTGGCGAGTCTGCTCGACCACGCCGGCCTGCCGCCGGTTCTGTCCGCCGTCGTGCTGGCGGGGGAGGCGTTGCCGGCGCGCCTCGTCCGCCGGCTGCGGGCTGAACGCCCCGGCTGCCGCATCTCCAACGTCTATGGTCCGACCGAGGCCACGGTCTACGCCACCGCTTGGCACGCTCCCGGCAGCGGCGACGAGGTTCCGCCGATCGGACGGCCGCTGCGCAACCGGCCCGTCTACGTCCTCGACGAGGCGCTGCGGCCACTGCCTCCCGGTGTCGCCGGCGATCTCTATCTCGCCGGCGTCGGGCTGGCGCGCGGCTATCTCGACCGCCCAGGTCTCACCGCCGAACGCTTTGTCGCCAATCCCCATGGCGCCCCCGGCGAGCGGATGTACCGCACCGGCGACATCGTGCGGTGGCGCAGCGACGGCAACCTCGACTATCTCGGCCGTTCCGATCATCAGGTGAAGGTCCGCGGCTACCGGATCGAGCTCGGCGAAGTGGAAGAGCGTCTGGTGCGTCATGCCGCCGTCAAGGACGCCGTGGTCGTGCCGCGCGACCTCGGATCGGGTGTCGCCTCGCTGGTCGCCTATGTCGTGGCGCGCGATACCATGCCGCCGGCCGCGGAGCTGCGCGCTCATCTGGCTGAGACGCTGCCGGACTACATGGTGCCGGGTGTCTTCGTCAGCCTTGCGGCGCTGCCGCTCAACGCCAATGGCAAGCTCGATCGCGCCGCGCTGCCCGCGCCGCGGGCCGGGAGCTGGGGCGAGAGCGCCGTCCCGCTCTCGACGCCCACCGAGATGATCATCGCCGACATCTTCGCGGACCTCCTCGCCACTCCCGACATCCATGCCAACTCAAACTTCTTCCATCTCGGCGGCGACAGCATCACATCGCTACGGCTGGTGGCGCGTGCCCGCACGCGCGGCCTCGCCATCAGCCCGCGCCAGGTCTTCCGTCATCCCACCGTCGCCGGACTCGCGCTGGTGGCCAGCCGGGCTGCCGATGGTCCTTCGTCCGATCCGATCCCGGGGACATCGCTGCCGGCAACGCCGATCATGCTCTGGCTGAGGGATCGAGGGCAGAGCGCCCATTTCAGCCAATCCGTACTGCTCGATGTCCCCGTCGATTTGACCGAGACCGCGGTGACCTTGCTGCTCGATCGGCTTGCCGCCCGCCACGATGCGCTGCGGCTTCGTCTCAACGCCGATTGGACCCTCGAGGTGCGGCCGGCCGAAGCCGGATTCCATGCCGGTTCGGTTGCCACATTGCCGGCCGGGGCCGACGTTGCTGTGGCAACGCAGGAGGCCGCGATGCAGCTTCAGCCCTTCGAAGGCCGGCTGCTGCAGGCGCGACTCGTACCCGAGTCCGGAGATCTCGGACGCCGTCTGCTCCTCGTAATCCATCACCTTGCCATCGACGGCGTGTCCTGGCGCATCGTGATGAACGAACTTGCGGCGCTGTGGCAGGCGTTCGCGAATGGTACCGAGCCTCCGCCGCCCCCCTCGACCTTCCGCAGCTGGGCTCTCGGACTGAGTGACGCTGCGGGAAGCGCTGAGGTGGTCAGCGAAATTCCCTACTGGCGCGCGGTTCTGGACGCATCCACGATCAGCTTTGCGTCAGGCCCGCTGATGGCGGCCCGCGACCGCGTCGCGCTCGTCAATCGCATGACCAGCTCTCTGACGCCGGCGGAGACGAGATCGCTCCTCGCCGCTCCCGGCCGGCTGAACCTGAAGATCCACGAGCTTCTGCTGACGGCGCTTCTCATGGCTGTCCGCCGGACCGCGCAGTCGGACGATGGTGCACTGAGGATCGACGTCGAGGGACACGGACGCGAAGACGTCGTCGCGGGGATCGACGCCGGCCAGACGGTGGGCTGGTTCACGAGCCTCTTTCCGGCGGTGTTGAGCGGTCCTGCCGGAAACGGAGCAGCCGAACTTCCGGCGCTCATGCGCAGCGTCAAGCAGGCCATGCGCACGATCCCAGCCAATGGCGTGGGGTTTGGGCTGTTGCGCTACTTGAACGAGTCCGAAGGCAAGCTGCTTCGGGATGCTATGACGCCTGAGATCTGCTTCAACTATCTCGGCCGCTTCAGTGACGGAGCGGGATCATGGCTGCCGGCGCTTGAGCATCCGGCCCTCGGCGTTGTCCGTGATCCCGATATGGCTGTCGCGCATGCCATCGAGGTGCTTGCGCATATCAGGGATGACAGGTCCGGTCCTGTCTTTTCGATCGAATGGGCATGGGCCCCCGATCTCGTCGCCTGCTCGACCGTTGAAGCACTGGCTCGGTCGTGGGACGACGCCCTCCGATCCGTCCTCGATTTCGCGGGCAGGGACGACGTTCGTCCGATCTTGACGCCGGCAGATCTTCCGCTGGTCAACCTGTCACAGGCCGAGATCGATGGGCTCGCTGCGCGGCGGCCGCAGCTCGAGGATGTTCTTCCGCTCACGCCGCTTCAGGAAGGACTGCTGTTTCACACGCTTTATGACGACGAGGGCGATGACACCTATCTCGTCCAACTGGTCTTGAGGTTGGGTGGGCAAGTCGATCCGGTCCGCCTGCGTGCGTCATGTGCTGCGCTCGTCGCGCGACATGCCGTCCTGCGCTCATGTTTCGAGCACCAGGGCCATGATCGTCCGATCCAGATCGTCTTGTCCGCGGTCGAGCTGTGCTGGGAAGAGGTCCGCATCGCCAATGCGGATGACGAGCAGGCCTGGCTCGCGTCCAACCAGGCCAGACGCTTCGACCCCGCGCAGCCGCCTTTGGTCGCCTTCACGCTGCTTCAACGAGACGACGGGACCTCGCTGCTGGTCCTCAGTCTGCATCATCTTCTTCTCGATGGCTGGTCGATTCCGGTCGTGATGCGAGATCTCGCCGCGCTGTATGACGGTGTCGGTCTGCCGGCGGCCGTTCCCCATCGCCGCTTTCTGGAATGGCTGGCCGCTCAAGACCGGGTCGAGGCTCTCAAGTCCTGGACCGAAGCCCTTGCCGGTGCTCCGCCGCTCACGCATCTGGTCGAGAAGAAGGATAAGAGCCGGTCGATGCTCCACGCCGTTGCGCGGGCTTCCTTGAGCGCTGCGGAAACCTCCGCGGTCGCATCCTGTGCCGCAGCCTTGTCCACCACGCCCAGCGTGCTGGTGCAGACCGCGTGGGCGGTTCTGCTGTCGCGTCTGACGCGCCAGGACGAGGTTTCGTTTGGGATCACGGTTTCGGGCCGGCCGCCCGAACTCTCAGGCGCGGACCGGATCGTCGGTCTGCTGATCAATACGCTCCCGCTGTGGGTCTCCGTCCGGAAGGACATGACGTTGCGGCAGCTCTGCCAATCCGTTCAGGACAGGGTCGCCTTCCTGCTCGCGCATCCCAACGTGCCGTTGGCCGATCTCCAGCGCATCGCAGACGGCAAGCTGTTCGATACGCTGGTCGTGTACGAGAGCTTCCCCGATCGCGAGGCAAGCCTCGGCGCCGGCGACTTGCGCATCGACGCCGTCGAGGGACGTGAAACGTCTCACTACACGCTCTCGTTTCTGGCGCTACCAGGCAAGCAGCTCGCCTTCAGGCTCAACTATCGCGCCGATCTGTTCGAGCCGGGTGTCGGGGACGAACTGCTCACCCGCTTTCGGCATCTTCTGATCGGGCTTTGCGCCAACCCGGACCAGGCCGTTGGCGCCCTGAGAGCGAGTTCTCGCGAAGATCTGCAGCCGGGACTGATCAGCGGTCCAGATCCAGTGGCGCCAGCCCAAGACGTGATCGCCCGTTTCAACGCGCAGGTCGTTCGCCGGCCGGCGACGATTGCTGTCGAGAGCGGGGCGGATTGGCTGACTTTCAAAGACCTCGATCTCTGGTCGGATGCGATCGCCGCGCGCCTGACGAACAGAGGCGTAAGGCCGGAAGACCGGGTTGCGCTTCTCTTCGAGCGCGGAGCGGAATTGGTGGCCGCGCTCATCGGTGTTCTGAAGACCGGCGCCACGTTCGTGCCGCTCGACCCGAAGTACCCCGATGCGAGGCTCGAGGCGCTGATCGCACAAGCCGACGTCAGCTTGACGCTCGGCGACGCCGCCGCAAGGCAACGCATGCGGTCCAAGATCAGTCTGGTCGATGCCCGCGAGAGCGGCGATCGCTTTCCCACGGTCCTCCCGTCCCCTGACAGCCCGGCCTACCTCATTTTCACCTCCGGCACGACGGGACGACCGAAAGGAGTCGTCGTCACCCGGGGCGGGCTTGCAAACTACGCCGGTTGGGCGATCGACGCCTACGGTCTCGGCGAGGGCGGTGGCGCGGCGGTCACCACGTCCCTCGCGTTCGACGCGACCATCACGAGTTTGTTGCTGCCGCTCCTGGCCGGCGAACGCGTCATTCTGTTTGACGAAGCGCGCCAGTTCGATCTGCTGGCCGACCGACGTGATCGCCTTTCCCTGCTCAAGCTGACGCCGACCCAAGTCGGATTGCTGGCGCAGATGTCCACTGTGGAACGTCTCGCCGGACTGGCGCGGCGGCTCGTCATCGGCGGCGAAGCGCTTGCGGCGGAAACGCTGCAGCCCTGGCGAAGAGGGGCGCCCGACACACGCCTCATCAACGAGTACGGTCCGACCGAAACCGTCGTCGGCTGTGTGGCCTATGAAGTTCGTGCCGACGATCCGGAAGCGGGCGCTGTCGCGATCGGCGCGCCAATTGCCGGCACCCGGCTCCTGATCCTCGATGAGGCGCTGCAACCCGTTCCTCAAGGACTCCCCGGAGAATTGTACATTGCGGGCGCCGGACTTGCGCGCGGCTATTTCCGGCGGCCGGATCTCACAGCCGAGCGCTTCGTCGCGGCCCCCTGCTGCGGTCCAGGCGCGCGCATGTATCGGACCGGCGACCTCGTGCAGCGCCGAGGCGATGGCGCGCTCGTCTTCCTCGGCCGCACGGATCATCAGATCAAGATGCGGGGTCACCGGATAGAACCTGCCGAGATCGAGATGGCGCTTCTCGAACTGCCGGGCATCGATCAGGCATTGGTGTTGGCGAGGTCCGACGAGGCGGGGCGGCAGAGGCTCGTGGCCTATGCCGTTGCCCGCGCCGCGCCTCCGCACTGGCGCGAGATGCTGGCGGGCCGGCTGCCGGACTTCATGGTGCCGGACGATCTGGTGATGCTCGACCAGTTCCCGCTGACGGCCAACGGCAAGATCGATCGGGCGGGGTTGCTGACACCGACGCCCAAGGCCGAGAGTTTCGTAGAGCCGGAGACGGAGGCTGAGCGCGCACTCGCGCAGATCGCCGCGGGCCTTCTCAAGGTCGATCGCGTCAGCGCGGACGCAGGCTTCTTCGCGCTCGGTGGCGATTCCATCCTGTCGATCCAACTGGTCAGCCGCGCCCGTCGCGCCGGCTATGTGCTGAAGCCGCAACAGGTGTTCGAGCTGCAGACGGTGCGCGCCCTTGCGGCCGCAGCCCGGCCCGTGAAGGCGGACGCCGCCGCGCGGCCTGCCGCGGCGACGTCATTCGAGCCGACACCGATCATGCAATGGTTGTCGCGCCGCGGCGGTCCCATCGGGTGCTACGCCCAGTCGGTGGTCATAGACCTCGGGTCGGACACCACCTCCACCGCGGTGATCGAAGCCGTCGGCACGCTTTGGCGTCGTCACGAGATGCTCCGCGCCAAGCAGCTTGCCGACGCCATCACGATCCTGCCGGTTGAAGCAGCCACACCACCAGACGTCTCAGAGAAGGCCGCGGCAACGACGGAGTGGAGAGCGCAGCTTGCGGAGGAGCGTCAGAGGCTGGCCTCGGCTCTCTCGCCCGAACGCGGCGTCATGCTGCGGGCGACGATCTTTGCCGGTGAGGATCGGCTCTGGCTGCTGCTCTGCCTGCATCATCTCGTCTGCGATGGTGTTTCCTGGCGGATCCTGATCGAGGATCTCGAGAATCTTCTTCGCGGCCGCGCGCTCGATCAGCCCTCGACGCCGTTTGCCGCCTACGCGCGCGAGATGGCCGGCGATGCCTCGTCGCGCCGGGACGAGCTCCCGTTCTGGCACGGGCAGCTCGATTCAGCGGGCCAGCTGCTGCCGAACGTCTCCCTCGACCGGGCACGCGATACGTTCGGGACGCGGCAGGTGCTCCGCACGACCTGTCCGCACGAGGTGACCCGAGCGCTGCTTGGGCCGATCCCGCAAGCCTTCGCCGCGAGCATTGACGATATCCTGCTGACGGCTCTCGTGGTCGCCGTCAAGCGCTGGCGTCAGGGTCAAGGAGATGCACGGCCGAAGCTGCTCGTGGCTGTCGAAGGCCACGGACGCGGGCATGGGTCTCTCGATGTCTCGCGCACGGTGGGCTGGTTCACCGTGATGTATCCGCTCCTACTGTCGCTCGACGAGTCGTCGAACGAGATCGATGATGCGGTGCTGACCATCAAGGAGCAGCGGCGACGCATGCCGGGAGATGGCAGCGGCTACGGCATCCTCCGCGCATTGGCCGAGAACGGCGACGCGGACGCCCGGAGTCTGACCGCCAATGGGATTGAGCCGCAGATTCTCTTCAACTACCTGGGGCGTTCGACAGGAGCGCTCGACGAATTCGCCGCGAGCGCCGACGACGACTTACCGCTCGCACATATCCTGACCGTCAATGCCATCACCCGAGAGGGGGAGGGGCGGTCCACATTTGACCTCGATTGGTCATTCGCTCCCCGTCTGATCGGTGCGTCGGACGTCACGGCGATCGCTGACCATTGGCACGCTGCGATTGCTGACATTGCGAGCTCGGTGGCGCGGGGCGGGGGAGGGCGGTCGCCGTCAGATTTCCCGCTCGTCGCGCTATCGCAGGAGCAGGTCAACGGCCTCCTCAGGGCCGTTCCGGACGCCGTCGATATTCTACCCCTCGCCCCGCTCCAGGAAGGCCTCCTGTTCCACGCCCGCTACGAGCGAGAGGCGAGCGCCATCTACGTGTCGCAGGTCGTTCTCGAGCTCGAAGGTCCGCTGGATGAGGAGCGGCTGCACGCGGCAGCCACTCGTCTGATCGACCGGCATGACAGCCTGAGGGCGACCTTCCTCGACACCAGCGATGCGCGGCCGGTGCAAGCGATCCGCCGCACGGTGCCGCTCGACTGGCGGGTCATGAGCCTGCCGCAGCAAAGCGACGTCGCCCCCGATCAGGCCATTCGCGACATCATGGATAAGGATCGCTGCGCGGGTTTCCGGCTGGATCGTTCCGATCCGCTGGTCCGCTTCCGCCTCATTCGCCGTGATGCGCAGCATCACAGTCTGCTCTGCACCTTCCATCATATCGTCGTCGACGGCTGGTCGATCCCGAACATCATTCGCGAATTGATGACACTGCACGCTGATCCCTCGGCGGAACTGGTTTCTCCGGGGCGGCGCAAGGACTACCTCACCTGGCTCGCCGCGCAGGATCGTGAAGCTGCGATCGGCGCTTGGCTCAACGCCTTGCGTGGACTCAACCAGCCGGTCCGATTGGCCGGCGCCGCCGCGCCGGGCGACGGCTCGCACGTGCAGATCAGGCGCCGCCTCGCCCTGAACACGGAGGCCGGCCTTCTCGCCCTCGCACGCGCCAACGATCTGACCCTCAACACCGTGATGCAGGTCGCCTGGGCCATTCTGCTCGGACGGCTCACGCGACGCAACGACGTGGTCTTCGGCATCACGATCGGTGGGCGGCCGCCGGAATTGCCAGGTGTCGAGACGAGCGTGGGTTTGTTCATCAACACGCTTCCGCTGCGGGTCGTGCTACGCACGGACGAAAGCGCCCATGCTCTTCTGCAACGGGTTCAGGCCTCTCAAGCCGCGCTGCTGTCGCATCAACATGTAAGCCTCACTGCCATCCAGCGGGCCATCGGACTGGGCGATCTGTTCGACACGCTGCTCGCGTACGAAAACTACCCGCTCGACCGGGCCGCGCTTGCTCGACCGGTGGGAGAGCTCGCGGTCGCCCGCGTCTGGAGCGTCGATTTCGCGCACTATCCGCTGTCGATCGTCATCGTACCGAGCGAGTCGCTGGACATCAGGTTCAACGCCCGAGCGGACATCATTCCGGAAGCAACGCTCGAGGGAATTGCCGCGCAATTCGTTGCGCTTTTGGAGGATCTTTCGCGGCAGACCGATCGGCCCGTAGGAGCTCTTGGAACGACAAGATCGTCCGTACCACCGGCGCTGGGGGGCGCTGAGGTCGATCAGCCCGAACGTTCGATCTGTGATGTCTTCGCGCGCCAAGTCGAACAGCGGCCCGGCGCGACGGCCATCGTCGATGGAGACCGGACGATCACCTATGCCGAGCTTGATGCATCGTCCAACCGGCTCGCCCGGCATCTCGTGACCTTGGGCCTCAGCGTCGGTCAATCCGTGGCCATGGTTCTGCCGAGAGGTCGGGAGCAGGTCATCACGATGCTGGCGATCCTCAAGGCCGGGGGCTGCTACATCCCACTCGACGAAGCGCTTCCGGCCGCCCGCGTTGCTGACATCCTGGCCGAAGCCGGTGCGACCGTCCTGGTCACTGTGACAGCTACAGACCCTTCCGTGCGCGAAGGCATCAGGGCGGTCGTCCTGGATGATCCTGAGACCGCATCTTGTATCGCCTCGTTGCCTTCAACGCCGCCTGGCATCACGGCGCATCCGCTGGCAGCCGCCTATGTGATCTACACATCCGGGTCCACGGGGCGCCCCAAGGGCGTGGTGGTGACGCACGCGAATGTCTTGCGGCTGTTCACGGCCACGCGGCAGTTTGCCTTCAATGAACGGGATTGCTGGACTCTCTTCCACTCGACGGCGTTCGACTTCTCGGTCTGGGAGATATGGGGCGCGCTGTTGCATGGCGGTCGTCTCGTCATCGTGCCGTGGGAGACGTCGCGCGACCCTGGCGCGTTCCTGGCGCTGCTCGAGGCGCAGGCAGTCACGATCCTGAACCAGACCCCGTCGGCGTTCTACCAGCTCCTGGACGCGATCGAACTGCAGCCCGAGCTCGCTGCGAGTTTAGCGCTTCGCTGGGTTATTTTCGGTGGCGAGGCTCTCGACGTTCACAAATTGCGTCCTTGGTTCGACCGGTTCGGAACCGATCGGCCGCAGCTCGTCAACATGTACGGGATCACCGAGACGACGGTCCATGTCACGCATCTCCTCCTGCCGGTCTCGCCGACGAGAGGCGGCAGCCCGATCGGCATCCCGATCGATGATCTCGAAATTCACCTCCTCGACACGGCGCTGCGCGAAGTGCCGAGCGGACTCATCGGCGAGGTCTTCGTCGGCGGAGGCGGCGTGTCTCGGGGGTACCTCGGGCGCCCCGATCTCACAGCCGAACGCTTCGTCGCCGATCCGACGGGCAGCGGCAGACGACTCTACCGGACCGGCGATCTGGCCTTGCGGCGCGAGGATGGAAGCCTGGCCTATGTCGGCCGCTCCGATCATCAGGTGAAGATGCGCGGCTTCCGCATCGAGCTCGGCGAAATCGAAAGCCGGCTCTCGCTGGTCGATGGCGTCAGGCAGGCGGCCGTGATCCTGCGCGAGGACGAGCCGGGGTATCGGCGGCTCGTGGGTTATGTCGTGCTGAGCAAGGATGCCGTGCATGACGAGGCGAGCCTGCGGGCGTCGCTGGCCGCCTACCTGCCCGGCTACATGGTCCCGTCGCAGATCATCATGCTCGACCACATGCCGTTGACCCGCAACGGCAAGCTTGACCGCGACCGGCTGCCCGCGCCGGAACGCGCTGTGTCCGTCAGCAGGCGCGCCCCGCGTGACAGGCGAGAGGAAGAGATGGGCAGACTGTTTGCCGAGGTTCTCGGCCTGCCCGAGGTCGGTGTCGACGAGGAATTCTTTGCGCTGGGCGGCGACTCGCTGCGTGCGATGCGTCTGATCGGGCTGGTCAGAGCCCGCTTCCAGGTCAATTGCTCGATCCGCACGCTGTTCGACAATCCGACGGTCGAAGCCCTGGCGAACAGCATTGATCACGTCGCCCCTGAGGGGAATCCCTTGGAGGGTCTCATTGCGATCAGAGCTGCCGGGACGAGGCCGCCCCTGTTCTGCATCCATCCGGGTGGCGGGCTGAGCTGGGTCTATGCGCGATTGATGCGATATCTCCCGGCCGATCAGCCGATCTTTGCGCTGCAGGCCCGCGGCTTCAAGGACGGCGACACGCTTGCTTCGAGCATCGAGGCGATGGCGGAGGACTATCTGGCGGCCATGCGCAGGGTCCGGCCGAAAGGTCCATATCACCTTCTCGGTTGGTCGTTCGGCGGCTTGACCGCCTATGCCATTGCGTGCCGCCTGCAAGAGCAGGGCGAGGCTCCGGGGATCGTCACGCTGCTCGACGCCTATCCGGTCCGCGCTGCGGATCAAGCCATGCCGGTCCATGACGATGAATTGCTTGCCGATCAGGTCGCGATGTTAGGCGCGGTTCCTCGGTGGAAGGAAGCCAGGTCCCTGCGCCAGGCGCTGCTGGCCGATCGTGGTGCTCTCGCGACGCTTAGTGCAAGGGACATCGACGCGCTCGTCGAGATCACGCGAAACAACGTTCGATTGGCCACGGGTTGGGAGCCGCCCCGTCTGGAAGGTGATGCGCATCTCTTCATTGCGGATGCCGGCGCCCTGCCGCCGTTCGATTGGAGGGACCGGGTTGACGGGACGCTCCATCGCCACCTCATTCCCTGTCGCCACGGGGACATGCTGCAACCCGGCCCGCTCGCCAGCATCTGTCACACCCTCAACGGCCTACTGACACAAGCTCACAAGCAGGAGATCCTCTCATGACCAACCCGTTCGAAGATCCTGACGCCCGATACCTGGTTCTGATCAACGAGGAGGGGCAATACTCGCTCTGGCCGGCGTTCGCGGACGTTCCTCCCGGCTGGGAGGTCCGGCTGCGGGACGCCGCGCGCGCCGAGGCGCTTGCTTTCGTGAACGAGAACTGGACCGACATGCGTCCGCGCAGCCTGGTCAAGGCCATGGAGGGCGGCACGCAATGACCGAGCTCGTCGAAAGAACGGCAGAGACGCTTCGATCAGATTGGCATGAGGCGTTTGCCCGCGAGGGATACATCGTTATTCACGACGTCCTGTCCGCCGCTGAAATCGATGCCTGCGCGGCGTCGCTCGCAACGCTGCGCGAGCTGCGTCCGGACCTCGTCGCTCCGTCGACCGCGCCCGCCCGCGATCGGATCGAATCCATGGTGAGGCTGGCGCAGGCAGGAAACGAGATCGATGCGGTGGAGCAAATTGCCCTGCATCCAACGATTCGCGACGCCCTTCACCAGGTGTTCGGTCAGGAGCCGGTGGCGCGCTACACGCGGCTTCTCGCTCAATCCCCGGGCGCCTTGCCGGTCAACGCTGCGCGACGCGGCACGCCCCATCTCCATAATTTCGGAATGGCGACCCGCCCGCCGGGCGGCCGGGCGATCGCCTGGACTCCCGTCGACGACGTTCATCTCGATGCCGGCCCGATGTGGGTGCTGCCGCGATCTCATATCGCGTTCGCCTCATTTCCGGATCGGCTGCTCGATGCCATTCCGGACGGTCGCGACCGCCTGCACGAGCTGTGGCGGCAAGGCGGCAGCGCCGAAGACTGGCTGAGCTGGCACGGCGCGGTCGGCGATCACTCGATGGCGATCCTCGCCGATTGGATCGAGGAGACCGGCGCTCAGCCTGTTCCGGTGATGCTGCGCAGGGGAGACGTTCTGATCTTCTCCAACGACCTGCTGCATGGCTCGCTGATAGCCCGCAATCCCGACATCCCGCGCCGGATCATGTTCACCCACTATCATGCCGACGGGCGAGAACTCTGGGAGCTCGGTGACGCCGTGGGATCTGACGAGAATCCGCAAGGACCCCGGCTCTTCGAGAAGCGCGACTGGGTCCGGCGCACGCGCGGACTGACCGATCCCGACGGCCTGTACCGGTTCTATGCTTCCATGAAGGGATTTTTCGACTAACTCACCGGGTGAATGTACCAGCTTCGTCCGGGACGGCATTGAAACAGACGTCGCGAGACTTTCGCGATGCCGCTCCAAAATGCGCGGCTTGAGCGTCCATACACGGCAACTGAACCAATTGGCGGTGATGAGGGCGGATCCTCGTCCCGCTTAGTCAACATCACGGAAAGCACCCAATGTAACCAGTCCATGGAGCAAGCACCCATGGTCAAATCGCGACGTGCCTTGGCCGCACTGATCAGCGTTTCCGCGCTGTTCGGGCCGTTTGTTGCGCACTCCCAGACGCTGACGAGGCTTCACGCATTCACGGGATAGGGCGACGGCCTCAAGCCATGGTCGCTGTTGAGCGCGGGCGGGAAGTTGTTCGGGACGACGCCGGCCGGCGGCGCCGCAAGTTCAACCATGGCGCGGGTCACACACGCGCGCTGTGACGCGAGTCGTTCGACGGTGCTGCAGGATGCAATCTGCAAGGCGACAATCAGCGATCGGTATCGGCAACTATCAAGCACGTCATGGACGAGAGTATTCTTCAGCGTGGCCAGGACGCGTCGTTCGCGCGACCCGGTCGTCCGAATGGCAGCCTGCCGGGACGAATGATGCTTTGACCAAGGGAATTTGCTTAATCGAATTTCGGGAAATTTTGGAAATTAGCCGCCTCTCTTGTCTCAACCTTGCGTTTGGCGAAATTGCGCTGTGTTGCTGCCTGAATCGATTCCTAGCTATCAAGTCAAGCTAATAGCAAATCGCTGAGGGGATCGGGGCACATGGTGAGACGCAGTCTACTTACAATGCTGTTGACGACGGTTGCGCAAAACGCCCTTGCTCAATCTGCAGGAGGGACGGCTCCGATCGCCGTCCCTGAAATCGTCGTCTCTGCTCCGCCGAAATACGATCCTTACGGCGGCAAGTACAACGGAGCCGTCGCTGAGACATCCGATGTGACCGGGACGAACAAGCCGATCCTCGACACGCCCCGCTCGGTCTACGTCGTCACCCCGCAGACGCTTCAGCAGCAGATGCCGCAGAGCCTCGTCGAAGCGGCTCGGAGCATCCCGGGTGTTTATGCCGGCAACGGCACCGGCGGCAACACGGACTACCTCACGCTTAAGGGGTTCGAAGTCAACACGACGGACGCGATCCTGATCGGCAGTGGCAACGGGCTGCTGGTCGACGGTGTACGTGCGCCGATGAATCGCGCCCTGAACGCGAACTCGAACAGCGTGGAAGTTCTCAGCGGTCCGGCCTCCTACCTCTATGGCTATTCGTCCGAGGGCGGTGTCTTGAACGTCAACCGGAAGCTGCCTTTGCCGGAAGCCCATTACACGGCGGAGTTCCTCGGCGGTCTGCCGAGCGGCGATTTCAAGAACTTCGCAGGCTCGATCGATGCGACGGGGCCGCTGTACAAAACGGCTGATGGCGTATTTGCCTATCGGTTTGTCGCCAGTGCGTCAAAGAACGATCCCTGGCGCACCGGCAATCCGGTCAGCCGCGATGAGCTCATTGCGCCGACGTTGGCGTATTATAGCGACATGGTGACTTCGGTCCTCGCCTACGAGCACGGACAGAACCGGCAGCCTTATGACCGCGGTGTGACCAGCTTCAACAATGCGCCGCTGAACATCCCGCGAACTATTTCATATTCGGAGGAGTTTTCGAACTATAGCGAGAAATATGATTGGGTACATGGCCATACAGACTATAATCTGGACGAGAATACCGACTTTCATCTGAAATATTCGTACGCATCCACGCTCATGAACCAGTCCGTGATCCGGTCGGACAACCAGACGGACTTCAATGCCGCAACTGGAAACTTGAAGCGCTATTACTCCACCAACGGGCCTGACGGCCGTCTGACCGATCAAGGTCTGATCGGCTTCAGCGGCGCTCACCGGTTCGATACCGGAATCCTGCACCATGAGGTCCAGGCCGGCGTTGATTATTACGAGGCTAAGCTCACCGAGCGAGATGTCTACAACAGCAAGAGCTTTGACGGGTTCAATCTCTATAATCCAATCTACGGTCAGGCCAATATTCCGGCTCTCACAGCAACGAGCCATCCGGCCGGCGAGCCGCTCTCATTGCAAAAGATCCGAGAGCTCGGCGTGTTCGCGCAGGATGCGGTCACCCTCGGCAAGTTGACCTTGACCGGAGGCGGCCGCTACGCCCAGATCTACGAGTATCAGCGCTATGCCGGATCGACCCAGACGGACTACACCTCGTATGCGTTCCTGCCGTCGGTTTCGGCGCTTTTCAAGATCAATGATCGCGCGTCGCTGTTTGCCGATTACGCGCAGTCCTATCGTCCGAACATCTACGCGACGGGCCTCGGCGTGAACCTGAAGTTTGTCGGGCCGATCCTGCCTCAGCAGGGCACCGGCTATGAAGGCGGCATCAAGGCCAAGTTTCTCGATGGAAAGCTGCTGGCGCAGGCATCAGTGTTCCGCATCGACAAGACCAACGTCCAGACCCTGATCGGCAGTGCCTTGACCTTTCAGCAGGCTCAGCGTTCGGAGGGCGTTGCGCTGTCGCTGCTCGGCAAAGTCACGCCGAACTTGGACGTCAATGTCGCCTATAGCCATCAGCGTGTCTGGGTGACCGACGACATTGCGACGAACAACACCATCGGGAAGCAGGTCGTCAATGCGCCCAGTGACATCTTCGCGCTCTTCGGCGCCTATCATTTCATGGACGGTCGGCTCGACGGCCTGACGCTGTCGGCGGGTCTGAGCGGTGCGACCAGGAATGCGGTCGACTCGAAAAACACGTTCTTCCTTCCTTCATACGTGGTCGCCAACGCCGGCATCTCCTACAGCTTCAAGCCGCAGCCCGGAGGACCGCTGACGACCCTGTCGTTCAAGGTCAACAATCTGTTCGATACGACCTATTATCCGTCGTCCGGAAGCAAGACGAACTGGATCACGGTCGGGGATCCGCGCACGTTCCTCTTCAGCATGCGGGTGAGCTTGTAGGACACCCCGTCACTGCCCGGTGACGACGTGAGCTCTTTACGTCGGGTTACCGGCTGCTCAATGGGCACTTGGGCTCCCGTGGACAAATCGGTCACTTGTTGATCGATCTCGAGGGAGCATGCTCATTTCCTCTTGGCTCGCCCGCCGTACAATTCCGACATCGTGTCCGGCAAGCGATGCAGTGCATGACGTGATCTTCGTCAAAGACGGCGATCGGGATCTGGCCGGCTGACCCATGGCGTGCGTACGCAGCAACGTCCGCTCTGGATGGCCCGCTGCAACTTGTCCGCTCGCGCAATGGGCAATGGTGCGATGAGTTGATTTGCGAAAACATTGCCGAGCTTGGCGCTGTCCGGACCGAACCCCGGCATCTCAGGGAGCGAAGGTGACCGGCACGGTCAGGGCGGTCTGCGCCTGGGGCATGCTGGGCGGAAATGGCGGGAGCGGCTGCGCGCGTTCGATCATAGCCAGGACTTCCTGATCGAGCGCGGACGAGCCCGAGCTGCGCTGGATGTGGCGTGACAGAACGCGGCCGTCGCGGCTGACCGTGAAGCTGAGCTGGACAGTCCCGGTCCGATGCTCGGCAGCGGCTGCGGCCGGATACTGCTTGACGCGGAGGAGCTTGGCCCTCAGCTCTCCAAGCCACGCCGCGCGTCCATCATCGGCGCCGACACTTGCTGCGTCCTGATGCCTTGGCGGGGCGACGAATTTGGCGGCCTGTGCCGAAGCGGCCTGGGCCGGTCTTGCAGCCGGCTTCTTGCGATCGTGGGGCTCGGTCTTCGCATGCTGGGCGATCGGAGGACGAATGGGTGCCGCGGGCGCTGGCCGCTCGACCACTGTCTCCACCGGCGGCTGCACCGCGACCGGCTGCTCGGCCGTCTCGGATGGTGCCATTGGCTGCGACATCTGCTGGGCGGGCTCCGACGACTGAGGGGGCAGGGTCGAAGCCGACTGCTGTTCCGGTTCTGAGGCCGTGTCTTCGGGAGACGGCGCGGGCTGCGGGGCTGGTTCCTCGACCGGCTTGCGGTCGATCGCGTCCTGTGCTGAGGTAGCGCCGACCGTCTGAGACGAGGGTTCGGTCAAAGGCGGCATGAATTCGACGGTCACGACGGGGGCGGCAGCCAGACCGGCCGCGGGTCGATACAATGCCAGATAGCCGATCAATGCGGCGGTGTGTGCGGCCAGCACAGCGGTGGCTGCGAGCCCCCATCCCGCGCGTCGTGCGCGGCCGTCGTCGTCGGACCAATGCGTTGGCATGCTGCTCATGTGCCGGGCGGGGACTCCAGCGCAACCAGGGCGATCTTGGTATAGCCGGTTGTCCGGAGCAAATTCATGAGCTGCATGATTTCACCATAGCTCACCGCGCTGTCAGCACGCACGAACAGCCGCTTCTCGCGGTCGTGGCTGCTGGCGGCATCGAGCGCTCGCCCGACATCGTCCCGACTCACCGGTCCGTCGTTGATCGCGACCGAGCGATCGGCCTTCAGCGTGACAAAGATAGGTTTGTCGGGTCGCGGTTGCAGCTGTGCCGTCGATCTCGGAAGATCGACCGGCACGTCGACTGTCGCGAGCGGAGCGGCCACCATGAAGATGATCAGGAGCACCAGGATCACGTCGATGAACGGCGTCACATTGATGTCGTGGCTCATTGCGAGATCGTCGCCGCTGTCAGCTGGAAACACCATCTTCGCGCCTATTCTGCTGCTTCGGAGATGGGGGGCTCGGACGATTCGTCGGTCGTCGATCTCGGCAATGATCGGGCCGGCGTCCGGTCAACCAGGCACAGCACGGCGACGGACATGTCCCGCAATGTCGCGCGATAGTTGCCGATCGCCCGTGTGAAGCAGTTGTAGATCACAACCGCGGGAATCGCGGCGACCAGCCCGGTTGCGGTCGACAGCAGCGCCTCCGCGATACCGGGGGCCACGACAGCGAGGTTGGTGGTATGCAGGCGCGAGATGCCAATGAAGCTGTTCATGATGCCCCAGACGGTACCGAACAGACCAACAAAAGGGGCGACCGCACCGATCGTAGCAAGCAGGCCCATGCCAAAGGCGATGCGCCGACTGGCGGCTGCCTCCACGCGCTCCAGCTGCCAGGACAGCCTGTCTCTGACGCCATGCTCCGAAACGCCGGATGATAGTTCGACTTCCCTCAGGGCCGCTGCCACAAACCTGGTCGCAACGTTACGACTGGGGCGCAGCTCCGACGCGGCGGCTGCAAGCGTCTGCGCCGCGGTCAGCACGCGCAGTCCGGCGCGTGCGTTCCGTTTCGCGAGATGGAGCTCGACGGATTTGAACAGCCACACCGTCCATGTCAGCACGGACGTCAGGACCAACCCGATCATCACGCTCTTCACGATGATGTCGGCACCGAGAAACATGGTGAAAGGAGATAGTTCTCCAGGTGTGGAGCCACCTTCAAGTGCCTGCTCAGCAATCGGAGGCGACGCGTTTGGGGGCGACGAAGGCGCCACATGCGCAGGCTCGCTGACAGCCACGGGTTGCGGGGGCGTGGTGACCGTAGCAGCCTCACTCGAGGCAGGTGGTTTCGTTGCTGACTCCGGAGCTGGCGCGCCTGCCGCCCGTGATGGTGAGTTTGGGCCGGTCGGCACTGCCGTGGACGAAGTCGAGCCACTCGTCTCGATCGGCGTTCCACTGCCAATATAAGACGGGCTCTGCGCCAACGTTGTCCGATCCGACCAGCATAGTACAAAAGTGACAATGGCTGCAGCCATCCAGATCCGAAATGAAAGACCTCGGGATTGCTGCAGGGTTCTAAGAAATCTTGACACACTCATTCTAAGCCCTGACCTGCAATGCCGATGCGAAGCGTGAAGCGGACAACTCGACGACGACGCGCGCCTCACAAGCGGACAACCGCAAGATTTCAACTTCGGTCTACTCTGACGCCGTCATTCCCAACTCATCGTCGTGCGGGATAGGGGCGAAAGTGCGAAAGGAAGAGCGGGTCTTCGTGGCGCAACGCACGACAGCGCCGCTGGCTTGCGATCTCGATCCCGAAGTTGAACGGGATTGTCAGAATCTCCCGACATGTTTCGGGAAGAAATTCCTGTTTGCACCAGGGCGCGTCATGTTCTCGGAACGCGACGATGGAGCTGATCTCTCGGTCCAATTTCAGCTGCTCGACGGAGATGGCAACGGGTGCCGCAACGGAAGGCGGGGAGTCGCCGACCGAATTGATCGCGCATGGAAGCAATCTAAGATGGCAATCAACAAAAGGTTGAGTTGCATGCACGTCTTCAATCGAGGCCAGATCAATCCGTCGGAATTCTGAAAATCAATCATCGCGCCGCTTGCCGCCGTCGAACTGAGTAGCTACATACCTTTTTGAACTGATCGCCGAGCAGATAAATGCGCATTCTGATTGTTGATGATCACCCGTTGATCGTCTCGGGTTGCAGGGCTTTGATCGAGAGCGATCCGGAGATTGAACTGATCGACGCGGCGGACGGAAAGAGCGGATACACCAAATACTTCTCGTCGAGTCCGGACGTTGCAGCAATCGACATCAATCTTCCGGGCATTTCCGGGTTCGAATTGTGTCGCCGAATCCTGCTGCGTGACCCGAAAGCCCGGATCATCATCTTCAGCATGCACAGCGACCCCATCTTTGCCGCCCGCGCGATCGACGCTGGTGCGAAGGGGTATCTGTCCAAGAGCGACGATCCCTTGCGTTTCCTCGACGCGATGCATCAGGTCGCGAAAGGTGCGGCGTATATTTCCGAGGAAATCGCCCACAAGCTTGCCTTCTTCAAAGCGTCCGGAGGGGCAAGTCCGCTCCGTGAACTGACTTCACGGGAGCTCGAGATCCTTCGCCTCCTTGGCGCTGGTCTTGCTCCTGCGGAAGTCGCCAACATCTTGGAGGTCTCGTACAAGACGATCGCCAACAATTGCACGGTGTTGAAGAGAAATCTCGGCGCCCGAAGCTTGATGGACCTCGCCCGGATCGCGGTCGAACATGGATTGGCGTGAAGAAGTCGTACGGCTCCAGCCGTTGCTTGCGCCTCGTAACGTCCTCGTAGTCGAGTATGTCACGCACGCCATTTGCGTACTCGTCGCGTGCGCGTTGTCCGATCATCGAGAAGCAGATCGACAGCTATCGACGGTCAGATCTTGGACGTAGACAGGCGGATGTTGTCCGGCCCACGATCTCTCTCCCAGCTCCTAGAATGCAGTCGTTTCGCCGGACATTCCCGCAGCCTCGTCGTCGATATGAGAGTTCATGCCGGAGCCCTCATCGCGGCTCTTCTGGGGGGATCAACATCCGCAATCTCGGCTATGTACCGGCCGAGGAGATCATCGGGCTGAGGAACATCGTCTTCAACGGACCGTTCCGCGATCACGGGCATGCCGGACGTCACCGGCAAGGTGACGGACGAGGACGTCGTGAAGATCCAGGCCTTTATCCAGGCGACGGCTGACGCGATCACGCCGAAGAGGCCATAGCGACCATCCTGCGGGCGACCGGGTCCGATGAGGAGGCCGGTCGCCGTGCAGCCAGAGAATGGATGCGCTCGTGCTTCAATCGACCAAGCCTCGTTGCCGCTTTTCCGTCCGGTCGATGCGGCCAAGCGTCGTTGCCGCATGCTGGCCGGCCTCCTGATGCTGCTGAACGGCTGCGCGCTCGCGCGCGAGCGATACGATGGCTGCGAGCTCTATGGCCAGATGGCCAGGATGAAGAACCTCGCGTCGCTGGCGATGTGACCAGCCACAATTTCATTGCGCCCGCTGCCCGATCGCAAGCTTTGGGTTCGTGCGGAGCGCCTCTGCTTGATCGTCCAGCAGGTGTGTTTTGGGGGACCTGCGGTCAACGAGACCGTGACAATCGCCGACATTTGCGGTGTGCCCGGAGTGTGCCCCGGCAAAATGGCGGGACATCGCTAGGGAATAGTCGGCTAAGCTCTTGAAATTTCCGGCTTTAATGGTGGGCGCACAAGGGATCGAACCTTGGACCTCTCCCGTGTGAAGGGAACGCTCTCCCGCTGAGCTATGCGCCCGGATCTGGGTGGCTGCCGGCCGAGAGGCCGTGAAGGCAGCTGCCGAAGCAGTCCGTCAGAGCCCGCGATTTACGAAGCGCGGGTAGGGGGTGTCAAGGATTTGCGGCGGGGTCGGTGCGGAAAACTGCGCGGGAGTGACCGCGCTGCCCCCGATTGGACCGAAATCGGCCGTTCGGCGCGCCTCCCTGGAGTTCCAAAGGAAGGCTCCAAGGGGCAGGCAGGTCGCGATCCTGTCCGCCCTCAGGCCCCGATCTGCCGCGCCCGCGAGGCATGCGACTGCAGCGCGCGGATGCGGTCGGCCAGCGTGCCGCCCTGGGGCGCGCCGCCGGCCGCGGCCGGGGCGGCGGGAGCGCCGTTGGCATTCGCGGGCTTGGCGGCGGGCTCGGCGGCCAGCATGGCCTCGATCGTCGAGTTCGGGCCCTCGATCTGCATCGCGAGTTTTGCCACCTCGGCGGCGATGTCGTTGATGCGCTCGCGCAACAGCGCGTTCTCCATGCGCTCCTGGGCCCAGGTGCTCTCGGCCTGCTGCTGGATCGCGTTCATCTCGCGCTGCAGCTTGGTGCGCTCGTCGCGCGCGGCCTGCAGCTGCTCCTCGAGCGCGGCCTTCTCAGACTTGAGCCGGTCGAAGGCGGCGGACTTGCCGCTGCCGTGGCCGGCGAGCTCGTCGCGCAGTTCCTTCAGGGCGCGGTCGGCGGCGGCATTGGCCTCGCGGAGCTGGCTGTTCTCGAAATCGCGTTCGGCGAGCAGCTTGCCCTGGGTCGACAGCCGGCCCTCGAGGTCGGCCACGCGAGAGGCCAGCATCTCGGCTTCCTTGACCTGGACGATCAGCTGGCGGTCGAGCTCGGTGACGCGCTGGCTGAGATTCTCCACCCGTGCGCGGGCGTCGTTGAGCGCCTTGGTCGCGGTGTCGGACTCGTCGCGCTCCAGCGCCAGGCGCGCCTGGGTCGCGGAGAATTCCTTCTCGGCTTCGGAGACGCGGCTGCGCAGCTCCTCGACCTGGGTCTTCACCGTGACGAGTTCGACCTGGCGGCTGTCGGCGAGCATGGACTTGTCGTTGAGCTCGGCGGTGAGGCGGACCAGCTCGGCCTGCTTCTCCTTCAGCGCCTGCTCGGCGGCGCGCAGCGCCTCGGTCTTGGCGGCGAACTCTTCCTCCGTCGCGCGCAGCTGGTCCTTCAGCGCCTTCTCACGTGCCTCCAGCGCGAAGATCGCGGCGTTCTTCTCGCCGAGCTCGATCTTCATGCGGTTGATGGCGTCGGTCTTCTTGCCGAGATCGGCGAGCTGGCCGGTGGCCTTGTTCTTGAGTGCGTCGACGCTCATCTCCAGCCGCCGCGCCGACATCGCGAACTCCGCGCGCAGCTGGTCCTTGTCGGCCTGGATCTCGGCCATCGACAGCGGCGTGGCCGCTTCCAGCCGGCGCGTCGTCAGCCGCACCGCACGATTGTGCACCAGCGGCACGATCATGAGGGCACAGAGCATGGCGATCAGAAAACCGATCGCAAAATACATGATCGGCTCGACCATGACGCACAACTCCCGGTCCGGAATTATTAACGGAATCACAATGCACGGGGGGCTGATTCAACGCCAGCCCAATGCCGTGTTAACCTTGATCCGTCACCGGAGAATGTGTCGCGATGGTATCAGTTGGCGGCCTCAGAACGGGTTCCAGGTCGCGCTCGGGGTAAACTTCAGATAGCCGACATTGGCGCCGAGCCGCAGACCGATGCCGGAGCGGATCGGCACCAGCACGATGTTGTTGGCGGTCAGCGCGGTCATGCCGAAGCCGCCGACGATGTAGGCCGAGCCGTCGATCCCGACGAAGCGCTGATAGATCGCGCTGGTGGCTGGCAGATTGTACACCAAGGTCATGGTGCGCGCGCCGTCGCCGCCCCAGTCGAAGCCGAGTGAGGGGCCCTGCCAGTAGACGCGGAGGTCGCCGGCATTCTTGGTGTAGAGCGTGCCTTCGCCGTAGCGCAGCCCGGCCACGAACGCGCCCGCGCCTTCCTCACCGAGGATATAACCGTTCGGCAGGCCCCATTGGCTGACGGCGCGCTCGATCACCGAGGCGAGCCCGCGCGAGACGTTGCCGAAGAAGCGGTGGCCGGCATTGACCAACTCGTCCGGATTGAAGCTGTCGGGGCTCGGCGCCGGGCGCGGGGGCGGTGCCGGCTGCTGGTACTGCGGCGGCGCAGCCTGGTAGGGCGGCGCGCCCTGATAGGGCTGCGCGGGCGGGGGCGCCTGCTGCGCGACGACCGACGCGGTCGTGGCCAGAATGGCCGCAAGCGTCGTGGCGGCAAGGCGGGTTGCGAAACTCATCGATGGAAATCCCCTGCTATCGGCTGCCCGACCATCGCCCTTAACCTGACGCCAACCACATCCGGCGATTGTCCGCTGAAGGGCATAGCCCCTGCTGCACCCATGTTATCGGCACCAACTATGACCGCACAACGGCAACAACGGAACATCAGCGGCTCGAGGCCGCTGTTTCGCCGCGTATTTGCCGCCATCGCGCTGGCGGCGCTGATGATGCCGCCGGTCGTCAGCCGTGCGGCCACCACGGGGCGAATCATCACCGATCGCTTCAGCGGGCTGGCCATCGATGGTTTCGACCCGGTGTCGTATTTCGTGGATGGCCAGGCGCAGCTCGGCCTCCCCGACTATGAGGCGGCCCAGGGCGGGGTGGTCTGGCGGTTCCGCAACGAGGGCAACCGCGCCTCGTTCCTGGCCCATCCGGAGGTCTATGGCCCGCAATTCGGTGGCTATGACCCGACCGACGTGGCGCGCGGCGTCACCGTGGCCGGCAATCCGCGCTTTTTCGCCGTCATCGAGGAGCGGCTGTTCCTGTTCAGCCGCGAGGAGAGCCGGGATGCCTTCAAGGCCGACCCGGCCCGTTATCTGGCGCGGGCCGAAGCGCGGTGGCCGGCGCTGCAGGACGATCTGCCGGAATAGGTCCGCCTCAGACGGGTCTGTCAGACGGCTCTCGCCGCACTGGGGTCGCCCCAGGCGATGAAGCTCGGCACGAGGAAGATGTCGCCGCGCTCGCCATAGCACAAGGGCACGCCGGTCTCACCGGTCACGGTGCCGCCCGCTGCCACCACGACGGCATGGCCGGCCGCCACGTCCCATTCCGAAGTCGGGCCGAGCCGTGGATAGATGTCCGCCAGCCCCTCGGCCAGCCGGCCGAACTTCACCGCAGAACCGAGCGGCAGCCGCGTCGCGCCGGGCCGCGCGGCGATGAACGCCTCGGTGCGGTCGTCGCCATGCGACCGGCTGACGGCGGCCACCCAGGCCTCGCCCGGCTTCGGCATCGGACGGGTGCGGATCGGTTCGGCCGCGCCGAGGCCCGCCTCGGAAAATGACAGCCGCTCGGCGCCGCGCCCGACCAGGCCGCGCCAGATCAGCCCGATTGCCGGCGCGCAGACGATGCCGAGCAGGGGGCTGGCGTCGCTGACCAGCGCCAGGTTGACGGTGAACTCGCCCCGCCCGGCGACGAACTCCTTGGTGCCGTCGAGCGGATCGATCAGGAAAAAGCTGCCCGTGAACGGCGCCGCGCAGGCCCCGACCCGCTCTTCCGACAAGGCCGGGATGTCGGGCGCCAGCCGCGCCAAGCCGTCTGCGATCACCTTGTCGGCGGCCAGGTCGGCCTCGGTGACCGGCGAGCCGTCGGATTTGTCGGTGACGGCCATGGCGCGGCGGTTGACGGCCAGGATGGCGTGGGCCGCCTGCACCACGAGCTCGGTCAGCGGCGTCATCAGCGCGGCGGCGGCTTCGAGACCGACGGTTCCTGCGGTCGGGCGGGCCGTCATCGCGCCGCGCCCTCTCGGGCCGATCCGTATCCAGCTTGCATGGTCAATTTCCTCTGTCCGTCCGGTCACGGAGCGCTCCCATCGGCCGGTTTGATGCGCGATTGGGCAGCGCCGGCGTGGAAAACCGCTACGTACTTTCCCGTGTCCTGCCCTAAGCTCGGTGGCGGTTCATGCTTTCGCAGTGTATCAAACCACCAGGCAAGCATGATTCGTCAAAGTTCGCGGATTCCAGGAACATCGAATGTCCGGCACGTCCTCTTCAGAGATCGCCAATCCGATTCCCGCTCCCGATACGCTCGAACTTGCCGCTCTGCTCTGCTCGAAGGTCTGTCACGACCTCATTAGTCCGGTCGGCGCCATCGTCAATGGCCTCGAGGTGCTCGACGACAATCCGAAGCCCGAGGATCGCGATTTCGCGCTCGAACTGATCCGCAAGAGCGCCAAGACCGCCTCGGCCCGGCTGCAGTTCTGCCGGCTCGCCTTCGGTGCGGCCGGCTCGGCCGGCGCGCAGATCGATCTCGGCGATGCCCAGACCATGGCGCGCGGCCATATCGAGGATGCCAAGACCTCCATCACCTGGAATCTGCCGCGGCTGCTGCTGCCGAAGAACCGGGTCAAGCTGCTGCTGAACATGATGGTGGTGGCGCAGCAGACGATCCCGCGCGGCGGCATGCTGACGGTCGATCCGATCGGCGAGGGCGAGACGATGAGCTTCCGCGTCGCCGCCACCGGTCTCAACGCCCGTCTGCCGCAGAACATCGTCAACCTGCTCTCCGGCGAACTTCAGTCGACGGTCGACGCCCACGCCGTGCAGCCTTACTACACCCGGATGCTGGCCGAGGCCTGCGGCCTCAAGGTCACGCTGGCCGCCGACGGCCCCGCGATGGTCGTGCAGGCCGCCTGATCCCGGCAGGGGATCCCGCTCGGTCCTGCGGCTACGAACTGCGACTTCGTGTCGTCGGTCCGGCGCAAGAAACCATTCACCGTGGTTAATCAAGTCTTAGCCGCGTCTCCGAAATTGTCCGGAGACATCTTATCTCTTTGTTGAGTCCGTTCATTTGCGCTTACTCAACTAATATTAAACGCTTTGGACCGAAACTGGCCACGGTTTGAAGGGCGCGTCATGTCGCGTTCCGTTGCGTGCGAAGGCCAGTTTCATGGATGACCTGTTGCGTGAGTTTCTGACGGAGACCAGCGAGAGCCTGGATACCGTCGATAATCAGTTGGTGCGGTTCGAGCAGGAGCCGAACAACGCCAAGATCCTCGATAACATCTTCCGTCTGGTACACACGATCAAGGGGACCTGCGGCTTCCTCGGCCTGCCGCGGCTCGAAGCGCTGGCGCATGCCGCCGAAACCCTGATGGGCAAATTCCGCGACGGCATGCCGGTCACCGGCGAGGCCGTGACGCTGATCCTCACCACGATCGATCGCATCAAGGACCTGCTGGCGCAGCTCGAGGCCAATGAGTCCGAGCCCGAGGGCGAAGACCGCGATCTCATCAGCGAGCTCGAGGCGATGGTCGAGCGCGGCATGGCCGCGATGGCCGCCGGCGAGGCTGCGCCCCCGCTGGTGCCTGCGGCGCCCGCCGCTGCACCTGCGGCCAAGCCCGCCGCAGCGGTCACCCAAGGCTCCCTGATCGATCAGACGCTGGAGCGTCCGCTGCGTCCGGGCGAGGTCTCGCTCGACGAACTGGAGCGCGCCTTCCGCGAGACCGCCATCGAGACTCCGCCCGCGCATGAAAAGGCGCCGGAGCCGAAGGCTGAAGCCAAGCCTGCTGCGCCGAAGCCGTCTGCGAAAGCCGAGCCCGCGAAGGCGGAGGCCAAGGCCGACGCGCCGAAAAAGGCGGCGCGCGCCAAGGCGAACGCCGATGGCGAGATGGCCGAGAGCGACAAGGTCGCCAACCAGTCGATCCGCGTCAATGTCGACACGCTCGAACATCTGATGACGATGGTCTCGGAGCTCGTGCTGACGCGCAACCAGCTGCTCGAGATCGCCCGCCGCAACGAGGACACCGAGTTCAAGGTGCCGCTGCAGCGGCTCTCCAACGTCACCGCCGAGCTGCAGGAAGGCGTCATGAAGACGCGCATGCAGCCGATCGGCAATGCCTGGCAGAAGCTGCCGCGCATCGTCCGCGACCTCGCGACCGAACTCGGCAAGCAGATCGAGCTCGAGATGCACGGCGCCGACACCGAACTCGACCGCCAGGTGCTCGACCTCATCAAGGATCCGCTCACCCACATGGTGCGCAACTCGGCGGACCATGGTCTGGAGACGATGGCCGAGCGCGCCGCCAGCGGCAAGGCCGAGCAGGGCACGATCCGCCTCTCCGCCTATCATGAAGGCGGCCACATCATCATCTGCATCGCCGACAACGGCCGCGGCCTCAACACCGAGCGGATCAAGGCCAAGGCTCTCGCGAACGGTCTCGTCACCGAGGCCGAGCTCGAGAAGATGACGGAAGCGCAGATCCACAAGTTCATCTTCGAGCCGGGCTTCTCGACGGCGGCCGCCGTCACCTCGGTCTCCGGCCGCGGCGTCGGCATGGACGTGGTGCGCACCAATATCGACCAGATCGGCGGCACCATCGACATCAAGTCGGTGGCCGGCGAGGGCACCTCGGTCACCATCAAGATCCCGCTGACCTTGGCCATCGTTTCGGCGCTGATCGTCGAGGCCGGCGGTGACCGCTTCGCGATCCCGCAGCTGGCCGTGGTCGAGCTGGTGCGCGCGCGCGCCAATTCCGAGCACCGCATCGAGCGCATCAAGGACACCGCGGTGCTCCGCCTGCGCAACAAGCTGCTGCCGCTGATGCATCTGAAGAAGCTGCTCAAGATCGACGACGGCTCGTCGTCCGATCCGGAGAACGGCTTCATCGTCGTGACGCAGGTCGGCAACCAGACCTTCGGCATCGTGGTGGATTGCGTGTTCCACACCGAGGAAATCGTCGTCAAGCCGATGTCGACCAAGCTGCGTCACATCGACATGTTCTCGGGCAACACCATCCTGGGCGATGGCGCGGTCATCATGATCATCGATCCGAACGGCATCGCCAAGGCGCTGGGCGCCGCCGGCTCCGCCTCGCAGGCGGTCGCCGACGAGCATGCCGCGCATCACGCCATCGGCGGCGAGCAGCTCACCTCGCTGCTGGTGTTCCGCGCCGGCACGGCGCATCCGAAGGCGGTGCCGCTGGCGCTGGTCACGCGCCTCGAGGAGATCGCGGCCGACAAGATCGAGATCAGCAACGATCGCTACATGGTTCAGTATCGCGACCAGCTGATGCCGCTGGTGCAGATGGAAGGCGTGTCGGTGCAGACCTCGGGATCGCAGCCGATCCTGGTGTTCGCCGACGAGACCCGTGCGATGGGCCTCGTGGTCGACGAGATCATCGACATCGTCGAGGAGCGGCTCCACATCCAGGTCTCCGGCGCCAGGGACGGCATCCTCGGCTCGGCCGTGATCAAGGGCCAGGCCACCGAGGTGATCGACGTCGGCCACTTCCTGCCGATGGCGTTCGCCGACTGGTTCATCCGCAAGGAGATGAGCTCGGAGGCGCTGACCCGATCCGTGCTGCTGGTCGACGACAGCCCGTTCTTCCGCAACATGCTGGCGCCGGTGCTGAAGTCGGCCGGCTACAAGGTGCGCACCGCTTCGTCGGCCATCGAGGGCCTTGCCACGCTGCGCTCCGGGCACACCTTCGACATCGTCGTCACCGACATCGAGATGCCGGAGATGAACGGCTTCGAGTTCGCCGAGGCGATCCGCGCCGATCAGAACCTCAATCAGCTGCCGGTGATCGCGGTGTCGTCGCTGATCTCGCCGGCCGCTGTCGAGCGCGGCCGCCAGGCCGGTCTCTACGACTACATCGCCAAGTTCGACCGTCCCGGCCTGATCGCGTCGTTGAAGGATCAGTTCGACGAGCGGGAACGCGCCGAAGCCGCCAAGCGCGCGGCGTGATGTGACGACCAGCAGGAGAAGCGTGCGATGAGCAGCAACAAGATCGAGACCACCGACGGCGCGGCGTCCGAATTCGTCACCGCCGTGATCGGCGGCCAGCTGTTCGGCCTGCCGATCTCGCGGGTGCAGGACGTGTTCATGCCCGAGCGGGTGACGCGGGTGCCGCTGTCGTCGGCCGAGATCGCCGGCGTGCTAAACCTGCGCGGCCGCATCGTCACCGTGATCGACATGCGGGCGCGGCTCGGACTCGCCAAGGCCGATGACGGCAAGCCGCCGATGGCGGTCGGCGTCGATCTGCGCGGCGAGTCCTATGGCCTGCTGATCGATCAGATCGGCGAGGTGCTGCGGCTGCCCGAGGCCAGCCGCGAGGAGAATCCGGTCAACCTGGATCCGCGCATGGCCAAGTTCGCCGGCGGCGTGCATCGCCTCGATGGCCAGCTGATGGTGATCCTCGATGTCGATCGCGTGCTCGAACTCCTGCCGAAGGCAGCCATCGCTGCTTAGCCCGTCAACCGTCCCATAGGGGAGACACACATGAAAAGCTGCCTCGTCGTTGATGACTCGAGCGTCGTGCGCAAGATCGCACGCCGGATTCTCGAAGAACTGGGTTTCTCGGTCGTCGAGGCCGAGGACGGAGAGCAGGCGCTGCAGCTGTGCACGAACAGCCTGCCGGACGCCATCCTGCTCGATTGGAACATGCCGGTGATGGATGGCTACGACTTCCTCGGCCGGCTGCGCCGTCTGCCGGGCGGAGAAGGGCCGAAGGTGGTGTTCTGCACCACGGAGAATGACATCGATCATATCTCACGTGCGCTCAACGCCGGCGCCAACGAATACATCATGAAGCCGTTCGACAAGGAAATCGTCGCCGCCAAATTCCAGGAAGTCGGTCTTATCCAGGCACTGTCAGCTGAATCCGCCTGATCCATTTCTGCCCAGAAGAGGCCGTCCGTGAACCAGCCAGATTATGAATTCCTGCGCAAGCTGCTTCGAGACAAGTCAGGTCTCGACCTGTCTGCCGACAAGCAATATCTGATCGAGAGCCGCCTGCTTCCGCTTGCGCGCAAGGCCGGTCTCGCCAGCATCAGCGATCTCGTCCAGAAACTGAAGGACGGATCCAGCGCCCTGATCAGCCAGGTCGTCGAAGCCATGACGACCAACGAGACGTTCTTCTTCCGCGACAAGGTGCCGTTCGATCATTTCCGCGACGGAATCATGCCGGAGCTCCTGAAGGCGCGCGCCAATCGCAAGTCGATCCGGATCTGGTGCGCGGCATGCTCGACGGGCCAGGAGCCGTATTCGCTGGCGATGTCTCTCAAGGAGATGGGCGCAGCGCTCAATGGCTGGCGCGTCGAAATCATCGCCACCGATCTCTCCCAGGAGGTGTTGGAGAAATCGAAGGCGGGTCTTTATAGCCAGTTCGAGGTCCAGCGCGGTCTGCCGATCCAGCTGCTTGTCAAATATTTCAAGCAGGCCGGCGAGCTCTGGCAGATCAATTCGGACGTGCGCGGCATGGTGCAGCATCGGCAGCTCAACCTGCTGCACGACTTCTCGCAGCTCGGCACATTCGACGTCGTGTTCTGCCGCAACGTGCTGATCTATTTCGATCAGGACACGAAGATCAACATCTTCGGCCGGCTGGCCAAGCTGATGGAGCCGGATGGATTTCTCGTGCTCGGTGCGGCGGAGACCGTCGTCGGCCTCACCGACGTGTTCAAGCCGCAGGCGGACCGGCGCGGCCTCTATCGTCCGAGCGGCGCCGTCGCGGCGGCGAAGGCGCCTGCACCGGGACTGCCGCGAATGGCCGGTGCCGGGACCTAGCGCGCCGTCCTGGGAGGCCAATCGGCTCCATCGGCATCGATGGTGCCCGGAGCCCTCCCGAACACCACGAGCGGATGCCCATAAGGCAGGACACAGAAGATGTCTGAAGAGAACAAAGGTACGGAGCGCGTCACTTTCAGTCGAGGCTACGATGTCTGCATCATGGGCATCGACGGAACCTGGCGACGCGACTGCCAGCTCAACGCCATTTCGGATAATGACGCGGTGCTGACGGTTGAAGGCTCGATCCAGGGACTGAACCTGAAGGAGTTCTTCCTCCTGCTGTCGTCGACCGGGCTGGCCTATCGCCGGTGCGAACTGGTTCGGGTCAACGGCGCCGAAATGGACATCCAGTTCATCAAGGGCAAGAACAAGAAGAAGCGCAGTGCTTCCTCCGGCCAGGAGGCGACTGTGGGCTGACGGATCTTGCGCCGCTCCATTGCGTCAAGGAGCGCCGGCGCAGGCGCGAAGGGACCGACGAACCGCCGAAGGTCCTGCGCAAGTCCTAAAGTCGCCGGTCGATTTTCTGGGAACCGCTTTACGGGGCTGCAGGATCGGACGTGTAGGACAATGAGGTCATTCAAAATTGTCAGGGACGACCAATGTCGGTCATGAGTTCGGAACTTGCACCTAGCCGGCCGGAGGCCGCGGAAGACGTCGAGCGGCGCGCGCTGCAGCTCCTGGTGGTCGACGACGATGCGTCGCAGAGGGCCTTGATTTCGCTGGCTGCGAAGCAGGCGGGTCATTCCGTCACGGTGGTGGCCACCTGTAACGAGGCGATCCGGGAAGTGCGCAACAAGCGCTTCGATTGTATCACGCTCGATCTGATGCTCGAGGATGGTGACGGCACCGAGGTGCTCAGGGCCATCGCCGACTCCCGCTTCGCCGGTTCCGTCATCGTGATCAGCGGCATGGACTCGGCGAGGCGAATCGCGGCCCGGCTGTTTGCCCGCTCGCTTGGCCTGGACCTGCAGAGTCTGCCGAAGCCGGTCGATCTTGCCGCGCTACGCATTTTCCTCGCCAATCTCGGCAAGACGGCGCTTGGCCTCCCTGTGGTCCATACCTGGGGCGGTGTTGCGGCCGAGGGTGTTGCCGCAAAGCATCGGTCCTGACATCCTGTATTCATATGACGTCGGAGCGAGGCCGCTCGCTCCTGCGCAAGGCAGCCATTCATCGAGCTCGAGCTGAATCCGGGCCCGTCACGGCTGATTTGGGCGCGCCTTGTGTCAATTGTTGTGCAGAGTCCCGAGCACCGCCCGTGAGCTGGATCGACGCGACTGCGGCTGGTGTATCCAGCATGCGCGCATCCGGTCGGCTTCGGGCTCGATCGTGATCCAACGCCGTCGATGAATTTTGCACGGCAACATGCTGCGCTTCACGACGGTCTTGAGATCGTGTCCAGATCGTGGTCTCGTGATGACGATCGTCGACCTTTCGCTACTACTTGTGGGTTAGGATCATAAACCGTACAAATACGGGTGCCCAAACCACCCGACGAATATGGTATCATAAGCCGCGCTTTCATTGTTTCTTCTCTCTTTGCAAGAGCACTCTCCCATGGCCGAACAAACAACTTCCCGCGGTGAGATTTTTGTCGTCGATGACGATCCAGCCGTGCGCGACACCCTCTCGATGGTCCTGTCGGCCGGCGGGTACGAGGTGATCTGTTTCGCCGATGGCGCAGCACTGTTGGCCGTGGCGCGCAGCAGGACGCCGGCTTGCATTCTGCTCGACGTTCATATTCCCGGAAAGTCGGGTCTGGACATCCTCCGGGAACTGCATGGCGAAGACTATCCGGCGCCGATCTTCATGATCTCCGGTCAGGGCGACATCCCCATGGCCGTGAATGCGATCAAGAACGGCGCGCTGGACTTCATCGAGAAACCGTTCCGCGGCAGTGAAATCGTGGCCCGCCTGAACGAAGCCATCGGCGCATTTGCGCGGCGGCAGAAGGAAAATGCCTCGCCGAAAATCGGCTCGCTGCACTTCCCCGGCCGCGAGCCGCTCACGCGCCGCGAGCGTGAGGTGCTGGAGCAGTTCACGGCAGGGGCCTCGAACAAGGAGGCCGGCCGGACCCTGGGCATCAGCCCGCGCACGATCGAGGATCATCGCGCCAACATCATGAAGAAGCTCGGCGCCCGTAACGCCGCCGATCTGATTCGCATCGTGATGACGGCTTCTCGCGCCAACTGAGCAGAAGCGGCTGCCCGGGCGCAGCCAGCAGGTTTCGGCGCGATCAGATCGGCCGTGTCTCAGGCCGCCTCCGTCGCGAGCGCCTTCCGGACCATCTTGGCCAGCTCGGATTTGCGGTAGGGCTTCGGCAGCAGGAGGATGCCCTCGTCGAGCCGGCCGTGATGCACGACCGCATTCTCGGTGTAGCCGGACGTGAACAGCACGGGTTGGCCCGGACGCAGCCGCTGGATCTCGCTGGCGAGCTGCCGGCCATTCATGGTTCCCGGCATGATGATGTCGGTGAACAATAGATCGAAGGGCTCTCCGGCATTGAGGATCGCGAGCGCCTCGGCTGCGTTGGCGGCTTCCAGCGTCGCATATCCAAGCGCATGAAGCTGCGCGAGAACGTAGCCGCGCACCAGCCGGTCGTCTTCGACCACAAGGATGGTTTCGTGGCCGCCCTGGACCGCTGGTGCAGCTCCCGACGGCAGCGTGACCGCGCCGTCACTGCCCGGCGGCAGATACATGCGGATCGTGGTGCCGTGCCCCTCTTCGCTGTAGATCCGGATATGCCCCGCCGACTGCTTCACGAAGCCGTACACCATCGACAGGCCGAGACCCGTTCCCTTGCCGGGCCCCTTTGACGTGAAGAACGGATTGAACACCTTGTCGATGATGCCGGCTGGGATGCCGCTGCCGCTGTCGCTGACCGCGATCATCGCATAGCGGCCGGGCCTGACGTCGTCGTAGAGGCTCGCATAGTTTTCGTCGAGATCGGCCCAGCCGGTCTCCAGGATCAGCTTGCCGCCATCGGGCATGGCGTCGCGGGCGTTGAGCGCGAGGTTGATGACGGCGGTGGCGAGCTGGTTGGGATCGACATGCGCGACGCAGGTTTCGTCCTGAAACACCGACTCGATCTCGATCTGCTCGCCGAGCGTCGGCCGCAGCAGCTTGGCCGTATCGATCATCAGCGTGTTGACGTCGATCTCGCGCGGCTGCAGCGGCTGCCGGCGTGCGAAGGCGAGCAGATGCTGGGTGAGATCCGCCCCGCGTGCGGCGGCCTCGTCGATCATCCGCGTGATCGCCGCAAGCTGCGGCTCCTTGGCGACGGCGGCAGCGAGAATCTCGATGGTGCCGGTGATCACGGTGAGGATGTTGTTGAAGTCGTGCGCGATGCCGCCGGTCAGCTGGCCGATCGCCTCCATCTTCTCGGATTGGCGGATCCGCTCTTCCGTTGCGATCTTGTCGGTGAGGTCGCGGAAGAATCCGTTGAGCACGACGCCGCTGCGGGTTTTCAGCGCCGTGACGCTCAGCTCGGCCCTGAACTCGCGGCCGTCGCGCCGTTTCACCATCACCTCGCGCCGGCGTCCGCTGCCCAGCGCGTTGGCCTGGCCCGTCATCACCAGCCGGCCGAGCGCGGCGCGCAGTTCCTCGCCTTCGCCGCCGACCGTGATCACGTCGAAGACGTCCCTGCCGATGATCTCGGCGCGTGACCAGCCGAAGATCTTTTCGGCCTGCGAGTTCCAGTTGAGAATGGCGCCCTTGTCGTCGATCTGGACAAACGCATCCAGCGCGGTCTCGACAATGTTGCGGGCGAGCTGCTCGCTTTCGCGGAGCGTTTCCTGCGCCAGCCTGCTCTCGGTCATGTCGCGCCCGATGAAGAAGTGGCGCTGCACCGGCTCTGACCAGTTCGACGTCCAGGAGAGCGTCACGACGCGGCCGTCCTTGTGGAGATAGCGGCCGTCGCTGGTACGGGTGCGCAGACCGTGGCGCGAAGCGCGCAGCTCTTCGCGCGCCCTTGCCAGATCATCGGGATGGATGAACTCGGCGCCGTTGCGTCCGACCATCTCCGTCGGCGAGTAACCGAGGATCGTCTCGACGCTCGGCGAGACCTGGACGACGGTGCCGGCGCGGTCGGTGATCAGGATGAGGTCCTGCGAGGTTTCGAAGATGCGCCGCCGCTCTTCGGTCTGCTGGCGCAGCGCCGCCTCCGTCCGGCGGCTCTCGGTGATGTCGCGTGCGATCTTGGAGGCGCCGATGATCTGTCCGTTCGGGGATTTGATCGGCGAAACGCTGAGTGAAACCTGAACCAGCTCGCCATCCTTACGCACGCGCACCGTCTCGAAGTGCTGAATTCGCTCGCCGCGCGCCACCTTCACGAGGATGTCCTGTGCCTCCGCGATGCGGTCCGGGGGCACCACGAAATCCGCCTGTCGACCGACGGCTTCTTCGGCGGAATAGCCCAGCATGGTTTCGGCCGCCGGATTCCACGCCGTGATCGTGCCATCCAGCGCCAGCGTCACGATCGCATCATTCGAGGATTGAACCGCCGCGCTATAGAGGCGTTCGCGAGCGGCGAAATGATCGCGGGCCGCCTCGGTCAGGTAGTGCTCCTGAACCTCGCGCTCGAGTTCGGCTGTCTTGGAGCGGACCTCGTCCAGGACGCGGGCGAAGGCGCGCGCCAACACGCCGGTCTCGCCGACGGCCTCCAGCGGGATCTTCACCGTCTCGCCGCGTCCGACGCCCTCGACGGCCTGGGTCAGCTGGTTGATCGGACGCGTCAGCGAGCGCGCGACCACGAAGGCGAGCGCCGCCGCGCACAGCATGGCGATCAGGCCGACCTCGATCGCGGTCTTGCGGATGGCCAGCGCGGGCGCCATGAACGCGGTGTTCGGAATGGTCTCGATCACGGCGACCCATTCCTGTCCGGCCAGCAGGGCCGGGACGAAGGCGACGCCGCCGGGACGATTGTTGTCGTCGTGCAGGATTCTGGCAAAGCCTTCGGTGGTGCCGGCCGCGCTGGCGAGCGTCGGGAAGTCATCCTGCCATCGCGTCGCCCCCCCGCGTTTCGAGGCGAATTCCCGATCGGATTCGGGATGGAAAAGATAGTCACCGCGCGCATTCACGACATAGAGCTGCGCACCCGGCCTGGCCGCGCTGCGCAGATGCGTGAACACCGGGCGCATGTCGAGATCGAGGATCAGGATGGCGAAGGGTTTGCCGTCCGGGGCGTAGATCGGCGTGCCGACGCAGAGCATCGGGACGCCGGTCCTCGGATCCGTGGTGTTGCCGTCGAGGATGACCGGCGAGAGGCGGATGCCGCCCGGCGGCAGGCTCAACGTTTCCCTGATGTAGTTACGCGCGCCTCGCGTAATCAGCTCGCTCTCGGGAACGATCCGCACGGTGCCGCCGGGACCCAGTCGGTCGACCCGGATCAGTTCGCGATAGTCGTTCTCGATTCCGACAAGACGGATCATCGCATAGGTCGACTTCGCCTGCAGCTCGGCGAAATAGCGCGCCGCCACGCGCTCACGCCATGACTGCGCCGTCAGTCCCTCGCGCGGATCGGGAACCCCGCTCTTGAGCGTCCGGATCAGCGTCGCGAGATTGGGCGAGGCGCGATAGCCGTTGATGTCGTTGCGGGCGCCGCTGACATAGTTCTCGATCTCGGTCGCCATCAGACGCGCATGCGATTCGATGCGGTCGAGCGCGCGCGGCAGCAGCGCCCGCTCCAGGCTGCGGTAGCCCAGCCAGCCGACCGCGAAGACCGCGATGGCGACCAGCAGGATCATCGCGACGGCCAGACGCGTCGTCAGCGTCATGCGCGAACGCAAGGGAGCAGCCGCGCCGGCGCCGGCTCCGCTGCCGAGCAGCGGCTCATCGCTTCCGCTCTCAGGAGTTCGGAACAGCATCGCGGCCTGGCCCTGGTGGAGCTGTCGGCTTGCCGGCCGACGCCAGACAATCGGAAACCATCGTCAACAGGGCCGCCGGCTTGAACGGCTTGGGCAGCGCGGACACGGCCCCCAGTTTGGTGGCCATCGTCAGGTAATCGGGCTCTGATGTCGCATTCGGGGTGTCGGGGCGTCCCGAGGTCATGATGATCGGAACGCTCGGCTTCCGCTTGAGGATCATGCGCATCGCTTCCAGCCCATCCATGCCCGGCATGAAGATATCGAGGATCACCAGATCGAAGTCCTCGGTGTCGAGGCGGGCGAGCGCTTTCCGGCCGTCGCTTGCGCTCGCAACGACATGGCCGTGCTGCTCGAGCACGCGCTGCATCGTCAGCTGCATGAGCGGATCGTCGTCCACGACCAGTAGCTTTGCCACGCTCCACGTCTCCCGAATGGCTGGCAGCCGGACCAATCGTCAATTGTAGAGGTTTTGCCCAATTTGCGGCGCGCCGCAAGCGCTTCGCAGCTCAAGTCACATGCAGGACAGGCCTCGGGCCGGCCGCCACAGCGCCCAAATGGGCGCTTGATGGCGGATCCGGGGCGTATGCCCCGCATCGGTCTTTGCCTTCATTTAAGGCACTCGCGCCGTAGTTGTCCGGGCCGGACGTTTCACATTCGCTTAATTCGGTCAATGGAAAAGTCACCAAGGTTCTCGTTTTGATTGCATGGGATCAAGGACAGCCTTGGGGCGATATTCTGGGGCGCGCGATCTTGGGATGAAGTGACATGGTGCTCGATCATTTGAAAATCGGTATTCGCCTGTCTGTTGGTTTCGGTCTGCTGGTCGCGGTGGGGCTTGCGACAGCCGCCTTTGCTTACTGGGAGCTCGACATCATCTCGGCCAAGGTGCTGCGCATGGGAGACCAGTCGCAGAACGCCATGGGAGTGATCAAGATCGCCGGCGATCTGCACGCTGCCTCGCGCGCCATGCTCCGTTTCCAGATGGATCGCGATCAGGCCTCGTCCAGCGAGGCAGAGGCCCGGCTGTCCAGCGCAGCAAGCACGCTCGAGGCTACGATCCGCCGCACCGTATCGCAGGAGCGGCTGGCAGCCTATCGCCTGCTTCAGCCGGAGATCGTCTCGCTGAACGAGAAGCGCGCAACGCTCGCGGCCGCGCTGCAGGCCTACTTCACCGGCCGCGACGCCTTGTTCGCAGATGGAGATCAGCTCGCCGCCGATATCCGCAAGCTGGTCGATGCCGCGCCGGGAACGCCGCACGTCCAGGCGATCGTTGCGCTGGAGGTCGGCATCAACACGGCACGCGTCTTCGTCTGGCGGCATCTCGCCACCTCGGAGGTCAAGCCGCGTGAGGCCTTCCTCGCCGAGATCGGCCAGGTGCGTTCACGGCTCGCGGAGCTGGAGAAGCGCGATCTTGGCGATGGGCTCGGCCGCTCCTTGACAGCGGTCAAAAGCGAGCTGGCGCGATATTCCGACAGCTTCGAGAAGGCGTCGAGCAATCTGCTCCGAGCCAATGCGATCTATGCCGGCGAGATTGCGCCACTCACCAAGACGGCGATCGATCGGATCGAGAAGGTCGAGACCGGCATTCGTGCAAGCTACACCGCCACCATCGCAGAGACCCTCGGGCTGATCCAAGGCTCGTCGCGGGTGCAGATCACCATCGCGCTGCTCGCTGCACTCATGGGTGCAAGCTGCGCATTCCTGATCACCCGCAGCATCGTCCGGCCGGTTCAGGTCCTGGTGGACGAAGCCGGCCGGTTATCCGCCGGCGATACGTCGGTGGAGTTCCTGGGGGCACGGCGCGGCGATGAGATCGGCCTGCTGGCGGGCGCTGTCGCGCGATTTCGCGACAACGTGCTGTCACAGCAGAGCGCCGCCAAGGAGGTGGCCGCGGCGGCGGAGCAGCGCGATGCCACCAATCGCAATACTGAGAACGCGGTCGAGGAGTTCCGTCGTGCAGCCGAGGGGCTGCTCGGCCGGGTCGGCGAGAATGCCGGCACGATGAAGCAGACCGCGAGCGCACTGACCGACATCGCAACGCAAGCGACCCAGCAGGCGGAGGCCGCGGCGAACGCATCGGAGCGGACCGCATCGAACGTCCAGACCGTTGCGGCGGCCGCCGAGGAGCTGGCCGGCTCCATCCACGAGATCGGGCGCCAGATCGACCGCTCCAACGCGACGGTGCGCTCCGCCAACGCGACCACCGCCCGGTCGGAGAGCGAGATCGAGGGCCTGGCGCAGGCTGCGCAGAGCATCTCCTCGGTCGTCGACCTCATCCAGGCCATTGCGGCGCAGACCAATCTGCTCGCGCTCAATGCCACGATCGAGGCGGCGCGCGCCGGCGAGGCTGGCCGCGGCTTCGCCGTGGTCGCGCAGGAGGTGAAATCACTCGCGGAGCAGACGGCCAAGGCGACGCAGGAAATCGCCCAGCACGTCCAGGGCATCCAGACCTCGACCGGCAATGCGGTGGCCTCTGTGAAGCAGGTCGGCGTTGCCATGCGCGAGATCGACGAGGTCACCACTGCGATCGCAAGTGCGGTCGAGCAGCAGGGGGCTGCGACGCGCGAGATCTCGGAGAATGTGCAGATGGCCGCGTCGGGTTCTCAGACGCTGGCCTCGAGCATTGCCACCGTGAGCGATGCGATCCGCAGGACCAATCGTTCCGCAGACCAGGTCTCGGAGTCCTCGAGCCACGTGTCCGACGCCGCCGAACGGCTGGCCGAGGAGGTGCGCAGCTTCTTCGTCAAGCTGCGTACCGGACCGCTGGATCGTCGCAAGGAAGACGATGCGAACTACCGGGGCCCGGAGCGGCGGCAGAACTACATCGCCGGCGTGACCGGCCGAAGGGTCGTGGGGTGAGTCGGAGCGCGCGAGTAGCGCAGCTCACCAATTTTGAATGAACGGGTGGTGATTTGATGTTGAGCTTCGTTTCCAATCTGAAGATTCAGACCCGGCTGCTGGCCGGATTTGGTTTGCTTTGCATGCTGCTCGCATGTGCGGTCGGCTACTCGGCCTATGCCGTATCGAACGTCTCCGAGCATTTCAGCAAGATCGTGACCCTCAGGTCGCCGGTCGCCATCAGCAGCACGCAGCTCGTCGCCGATCTGCACGCCACACTGGCTGCGCTCCGTGGTTACCTGCTCACCGGAGATCCGGAGATGAAGCAGCGGCGCGCCGCGCTCTGGCTGGAGTTCGACAAGACCATCCAGGAATTCGATCGCCTGGCCGCGGGCTTCAAAGTGGCCGAGAACAGATCGCTATGGGCGGAGGTCAAGCCGCTGATCGCCGAGTTCAGGGCGGCTCAGGACAAGGCTGAAAGCGTGGCGTTCACGGCCGATGCCTATCCGGCCACCAGGCTGCTCGGCGCGGAGGCGTCGCCGCTGATCGCGACCATGTTCGCCGAGGTCACCAAGATGATCGATGAGGAGAACGGTCTGGAGGCGACGCCCGAGCGGAAGCGTCTCCTCAAGACGATGGCCGATCTGCGCGGCAATCTCGCGGCAGCAGGCTCGCAGCTCAGGCTCTATGTCGCCTCCGGCGATCCGTCCGACCGCGACAAGTTTGCCGGTCCCTACACCAATTACAAGAACGCCGTGGCGGCCATCACGGCGCAAGCCGGCCTGCTGACGGCGTCGCAGAAAGCAGCTTTCGACAAGATAGCCCGGGCGAGCGAGAGCTTCGCGCCGCTTCCCGACAAGATCTTTGCGCTCCGCCAGTCGCCGCAATGGAACGCTGCGGTGTTCCTGCTGGCGACCGAGGCCGCGCCGCGAGCCAACAAGCTGCTCGAGATGCTCGATGGCAAGCGGCGGGCGGATGGAACGTTCGGCGGCGGACTCAAGACCAACCAGCAGGAGGTGCTGGTGAAGGACTCGGCCGCCGTTGCCGGACTGATCGACCAGCTCCTGTTCACCGAATGGATGCTGCTGGCGGTCGGACTTGCGTTGGCGCTGAGCACTGCGATCCTGGTGGCCCGTTCGATCACCCGGCCGATCAAGGAATTGGTGGCCGATTCCACGCGGCTGTCGGATGGCGATACGACGGTCGAATTCAAGACCGCCGCGCGCGGCGACGAGATCGGCGACGTCTCGAAGGCCGTCGCGGTTTTCCGCGACAACGTGATCGCCCAGCAGCAGGCGTCGTCCAACTATGTTCGCGAGGCCGAGGCGCGCGAGGCGATGAACCGGAACATGGAGGAGGCGGTGGAGGCCTTCCGCATCAAATCGACCGAGCTGTTGTCCGAGGTCGACGACAATGTCGGTGTGATGAGAAACACCGCGGAATCGCTGACGGGAATCGCGGGGCATGCGACCGACCAGGCCGCGTCGGCGGCGGGCGCCTCGGAGAAGACCGCCGTCAACGTGCAGACGGTCGCCTCGGCCGCGGAGCAGCTCACGAGCTCCATCGTCGAAATCGGCCGGCAGATCGAGTTGTCAAACACCACGGTGCGCAACGCCAATGCCACCACGGCGCGGTCGGAGGCCGAGATCGAGGGGCTCGCCCAGGCGGCGCAGAGCATCTCGACCGTGGTCGATCTGATTCAGGCGATCGCGGCGCAGACCAACCTTCTGGCGCTCAACGCCACGATCGAGGCGGCGCGCGCCGGCGAGGCCGGCCGCGGCTTCGCCGTGGTGGCGCAGGAGGTGAAGTCGCTGGCGGAGCAGACCGCCAAGGCGACGCAGGAGATCAGTCAGCACGTCCAGGGCATCCAGAGCTCGACCAGCAACGCGGTCGCCTCGGTCAAGGAGGTGTCGACGGCCATGCGGCAGATGGCCGACGTGACCACGGCGATCGCCAGCGCCGTGGAAGAGCAGGGCGCCGCGACGCGCGAGATCTCGCACAACGTCCAGATGGCGGCCTCGGGCAGCAAGATGCTGGCGTCCAACATCTCCACCGTCAGCGCGGCCATCGAGGAGACCAGCCAATCCGCGGACAGTGTCCGAACCGCGTCCAACAACGTCTCGCGCGTGGCCGAGAGTCTCGCGGCTGAAGTCCAGGACTTCTTCGTCCGGCTCCGTCAGGGCGCGCTCGACCGGCGCGTCGGCGACGATCCGAACTATCAAGGACCGGAACGTCGTGCCAAGGCGAGCGCGAGGCACGGGAGCCGGCGGGCGGCGTAACATCGCGTTCTGCGGCCAGGCAGATGGGCAGACGGGCTATCCGCTCAGATAGTCCGGCCAAAGGCTGCGGATGGTGGCGAGATCGCTCAGCGTTCCCGTCAGGTGCTCGCGCAGATGGACCTGTGCGGCATCGGGCTGGCCCGCCGCGATCGCGTCCACGATCTGCTGGTGATGGCGCAGGATGGTCTGCGCCTTGCCGGGCGAAGGCAGATGCAGCCGGCGCAACCGATCGATGTGGCCGCTGCGGCTGCGCACCAGGGTCCATAGCTCCTGCTTGTCGGCCGCGGCATAGAGCCGTTCGTGGAAGGCATTGTCGGCGACGGTGAACGCGGCAAAATCGCCTTCGGTCGCAAAGCGGCGCTGCTGCCCGATCAGCGCGTGGAGCGCGTCGACCGGGACCAGGCTGGGCGTCAGCGCGAGCAGCCGCACGATCTCCAGTTCCAGCGCCTGTCGCAGGAATTGCGCCTGCTGCGCCTTGCCGACGTCGATCCGGCTGACCAGCGTTGCGTGTTGAGGAAAAACGTCGACCAGCCCCTCCTCGGCGAGGCGCATCAGCGCGTCGCGGATCGGCGTCGAGCTCAGGCCAAATTCAGATTGCAGCGCAGCGCGCGACAGCGGCGCGCCCGGCGGCAACGCCAGCGCGAGGATCTGGTCGCGCAGCCGCTCGAACACCTGCGGTGCGGCGCGCCGGCTCGGGTCGAGCCGGTCGTGGAAAGGCGAGGCGGCAGGCGTCGCGGGCTGGGCCATGGATCAGACGTCCGGCGCGAATGTCGCAGGTGACATACCAGCGCTTGTCAGAGATGCACTAATGCATTAGTGCATCTCTGGTCCGGCCGTCAAGAAGGAGCCGGCACGCGAGGAGGGATGTCCATGTTCGAATTGTCGGGGCGCTCGGCCGCACGGGCCGCCGGCCTGCTGGCCGCCACGCTCATGGTGGCGCTCTGGGGGGCTGAAGCCTCGGCCCAGCAGAAGACCGAGGTGTCGCTGTCGCGGCAGCCCGGCATCTTCTACATGCCGAGCCACATCATCGAGAAGAACAAGCTGATCGAGAAGCACGCGGCCGCGCTCGGCGTCCCCGGTGTCACGACCAAATGGCTGACCTTCTCCGGCGGCGGTGCCCAGACCGACGCGCTGCTGTCCGGCAGCGTCGACATCCTCAACACCGGCACCGGCAATCTGCTCTTGCTGTGGGACCGCACCCGCGGCGGCGTGAAGGGCATCGTCGCGACCTCGGCGCAGCCGATGACCTTGATCAGCCGTGCCCCCCACATCAAGTCGATCAAGGATTTCGGTCCGACCGACAAGATCGCGGTGCCGACGGTGAAGGTCTCGACCCAGGCCATCGTGCTGCAGATCGCCGCCGCCGAAGCGTTCGGCGCCGAGCAGTGGAACAAGCTCGACGCCAACACGGTGCAGCTCGGCCACCCCGACGCCTACACCGCGCTGACCAATCCGCAGCACGAGGTCCACAACCACTTTTCGATCCCGCCCTATACGTTCCTCGAAATGAAGAACGTGCCGGGCGCGCATGTCGTTCTGAACTCGCCGGACGTGATGGGCGGGCCGCTCAGCCAGGCGCAGTTCTTCACCACGACGAAGTTCGCCGACGCCAATCCGAAGATCATCCAGGCGGTGCGCGACGCCACCAAGGAAGCCCAGGACCTGATCCGCGGCGATACCAAGACGGCGGTCGAGATCTACAAGGAGATCACCGGCGATAAGACGTCCGTCGAGGACCTGCTGGCCTGGCTCAAGGAGCCCGGCATGATGGAATGGAATCTGGAGCCGCAGGGCACGATGAAGTTCGCGACGCATCTGGCCAAGATCGGTACCATCAAGACTCAACCGAAGGCCTGGACCGATTATTATCTGCCCGTCGCGCACGACCTGAAGGGCAACTGATGTCCGCGCTGCTCGATGTCGATGGCGTCACGCTACGCTACAAGACCTCCAGCGCCGTGATCACGGCGACGGAGCGCGTCGGCTTCTCGGTCGACCGCTCCGACCGCTTCGTGTTGCTCGGCCCCTCCGGCTGCGGCAAGTCCACGTTGCTGAAGGCGGTCGGCGGCTACATCAAGCCGAGCGAGGGCCGCATGCGCATCAATGGCCGCGAGATCACCGGCCCCGGCGCCGATCGCATGATGATCTTTCAGGAGTTCGATCAGCTCCTGCCCTGGAAGACCGTGCTCGCCAACGTCATGTTCCCGCTGCTGACGGCGCGGCGCATGCCGCGCAAGGAGGCCGAGAGCCGGGCCCGCGCCTATATCGAGAAGGTCGGGCTGACGCGCGTCGTCGATGCCTATCCGCACACGTTGTCCGGCGGCATGAAGCAGCGCGTCGCGATCGCCCGGGGCATGGCGATGGAGCCGGACATCCTGCTGATGGACGAGCCGTTCGCCGCGCTCGACGCGCTGACGCGGCGGACCTGCCAGGACGAGCTGCTTCAGCTCTGGAATGAGACCAAATTCACGGTGCTGTTCGTGACGCATTCGATCGCGGAAGCGATCAAGATCGGCAACCGCATCCTGCTGCTGTCGCCGCATCCCGGCCGCGTCAAGGCCGAGGTGATCGACGTCGACAAGGTCTCGGCCGAGGACGGCAGCGCCGCGCGGCTGGAGAAGCAGATCCATGATCTGCTGTTCTCCGAACCCGCAACGGCGCATTGAGGAGAGCTGGACATGGCTGACGCCAAGATCATCCTGCGCGATACGTCGACCGCCGGCGCGGGGCCTGCCGATGTCGAGCGCAAGCTGAGCGTGCTCGAATTGCTGTGGAACGACGGCTTCGTCCGCAAGAGCCTGATCATCGTCGTGCTCGCGGCGATCTGGCAGGCCTATGGCAGCTATCTCGACAATCCGCTGCTGTTCCCGACCTTCTCCGATACGATCGCAGCGCTGTGGGAGAAGGTGCGCGACGGCACCATCCCGATGCGCGCCTGGACCTCGCTGAAGGTGCTGTTCATGGGCTATGCTGCCGGCATCACGCTGGCTGCCATCCTCACGGTGCTGGCGATCTCGACCCGCATCGGCACCGATTTCCTCGAGACCGTCACCGCGATGTTCAACCCGCTGCCGGCGATCGCGCTGTTGCCGCTGGCGTTGATCTGGTTCGGGCTCGGCAGCGGCAGTCTCGTGTTCGTGCTGATCCATTCGGTGCTGTGGCCGGTCGCGCTCAACACCCATTCCGGCTTCAAGAGCGTGTCGAACACGCTGCGCATGGTCGGCCGCAATTACGGCCTCACCGGCTTCTCTTACGTCATCCGCATCCTGATTCCCGCGGCGTTCGGCGCGATCCTCACTGGCCTCAAGATCGGCTGGGCCTTCGCTTGGCGCACCTTGATCGCGGCCGAGCTGGTGTTCGGCGTGTCGTCGGGGCAGGGCGGCCTCGGCTGGTTCATCTTCGAGAACCGCAACCTGCTGGAGATTCCGGCTGTCTTCGCCGGCCTCTTGACCGTCATCCTGATCGGCCTGGTGGTCGAGAACCTGATCTTCCGCACCATCGAGCGCAAGACCGTGCTGACCTGGGGAACGCAATCATGAGCCACAAGAAGACCCCCGATCAGCTGCGCAGCGCGCGCTGGTTCGCGCCCGACGATCTCCGCTCCTTCGGCCACCGCTCGCGCGTGATGCAGATGGGCTATGCCCAGGAGGAGTGGAAGGGCCGTCCGGTCATCGCCATCGTCAACACCTGGTCGGATGCGCAGCCCTGTCACATGCACTTCAAGCAGCGCGTCGATGACGTGAAGCGCGGCGTGCTGATGGCCGGCGGCTTCCCGATCGAGCTGCCGGCGCTGTCGCTGTCGGAGTCGCTGCTGAAGCCGACCACGATGCTCTATCGCAACATGCTGGCGATGGACGTCGAGGAGCTCTTGCGCAGCCATCCCGTCGACGGCGTCGTGCTGATGGGCGGCTGCGACAAGACCACGCCGGCGCTGCTGCTCGGCGCCACCAGCATGAACCTGCCGGCGATCTATCTGCCGGCGGGACCGATGCTGCGCGGCAATTGGAAGGGCAAGACGCTCGGCTCCGGCTCGGACGCCTGGAAGTACTGGGACGAGCGCCGTGCCGGCAAATTGTCGGATACCGACTGGAATGCGATGGAGGCCGGCATTGCCCGCAGCCACGGCACCTGCATGACCATGGGCACGGCGTCGACCATGACAGCGATCGCAGAAGCGATCGGCATGACCCTGCCGGGCGCGTCGTCCATCCCCGCTGCCGATGCCGAGCACATCCGCATGAGCTCGGAATGCGGCCGCCGCATCGTCGACATGGTGTGGGAGGACCTGACGCCGTCGAAGATCCAGACGCGCGAAGCGTTCGAGAACGCGATCGCGGTGGCCATGGCGATGGGCTGCTCCACCAATGCGATCATCCATGTCATCGCGCAGGCGCGCCGCGCCGGCGCCGACATCGGCCTCAATGATTTCGAGGCGGCGAGCCGCAAGGTGCCGGTGCTCGCCAATGTCCGGCCGAGCGGCGACACCTATCTGATGGAGGACTTCTACTATGCCGGCGGCCTGCCCGGACTGATGAGCCGGATGACAGAGCATCTTCATCTCGACTGCCTCACCGTCAACGGCCGCACGCTCGGCGACAACATCGGGGGCGCCGGCGTCTACAATGACGACGTCATCCGCCCGCAGTCGAACCCGATCTATCGCGAGGGCGCGCTCGCCGTGCTCAAGGGCAATCTCGCGCCGGACGGCTGCGTCATCAAGCCCTCCGCCTGCGAACCGCGCTTCCTCAGGCACACCGGCCCGGCGCTGGTGTTCGACGACTATCCGTCGATGAAGAAGGCGATCGACGATCCCGACCTCGACGTCACCGCCGATCACGTACTGATCCTGCGCAATGCCGGGCCGCAGGGCGGACCGGGCATGCCCGAATGGGGCATGCTGCCGATCCCGACCAAGCTCGTGAAGCAGGGCGTGCGCGACATGGTCCGGCTGTCGGACGCGCGCATGAGCGGTACCAGCTACGGCGCCTGCATCCTGCATGTCTCGCCCGAGGCGTATGTCGGCGGTCCGCTGGCGCTGGTGCAAACCGGCGATCTCATCACGCTCGACGTCGCCGCCCGCACCATCAATCTCGACGTTCCCGCGGACGAACTGGCCCGCCGCCGCGCCGCCTGGACACCGCCCGCGCCGCGCTTCGAGCGCGGCTACGGCTGGATGTTCGCCCGCCACATCAAGCAGGCCAATGACGGCTGCGACTTCGACTTCCTGGAGACCGGCTTCGGCGCGCCGGTGAAGGAGCCGGCGATTTATTAGTTCATTGGGCGAGAGGCAGCGCTCGCCACGACCGCAGTGCGCTCCCTCCCCCCTTGTGGGGGAGGGGTGGGGAGGGGGGTAGCCCCAAGCGACACTGCCAATGTGGACCCCCACCCCCGACCCCTCCCCGCAAGGGGGAGGGGAGCGCAGCGAGCAAGATCAAGACAATGACCAAACTCAGCACCGCCACCCGCAACAAGCTCAAGACCGTCTCGACCGCCACCGTCGCGACCGCGCTGTTCAAGCGCGGGCTGCGCATCCAGTGCATCCAGAACGTCCATCCGCTCAGCCCCCAGCAGGCGACGATGGTCGGCGAGGCCTTCACGCTGCGCTACATCCCGGCGCGCGAGGACCTCAACACGATCGACGTGTTCCGCGATCGCGGCCATCCGCAGCGCAAGGCCGTCGAGGATTGTCCGCCCGGCGCGGTGCTGGTGATGGACAGCCGCAAGGATGCGCGCGCGGCCTCGGCCGGTGCGATCCTCGTCAGCCGCCTGCAGCAGCGCGGCGTCGCCGGTGTCGTCACCGACGGCGGCTTCCGCGATGCGGCCGATATCGCCAAGCTCGGCATTCCCGCCTTTCACCAGCGGCCGAGCGCGCCGACCAATCTCACGCTGCACCACGCGATCGAGATCAACGGTCCGATCGCCTGCGGTGACGCGCCGGTGTTTCCTGGCGACGTCATCCTCGGCGACAGCGACGGGGTCATCGTCATCCCTGCCGGCATCGCTGACGAGATCGCGGATGAGACCTTCGAGATGACCGCATTCGAGGACTTCGTTGCGGAGGAAGTCGCCAAGGGCCGTTCCATCCTCGGCCTCTATCCGCCGACCGACCCGCAGACCCCCGCCGATTTCGCGGCGTGGCGGGCGAAGAACGGCAGATAACCGGTCCGCACTCCGCTCTCGTCCGGCCTTCGGACCGGACCACGATCTGGCGGCGAAGAACTCGGCTCGCCGCCGACGCGGCTGCGCAACTCTGACATGCGGAGGCACGGCTGCCTGTCCTGTTGACCGGCCACCGCTTGCTCGTCACGGTGCCGGCCTCACCGCTGCACCGTGCCCCCCCGATGTTCTCGATCGCCTCGCTCTGGATTCCGTTCACGCTGATCGCCGCCGCCGGACAGGTGGCGCGTAACGCGATGCAGCGCTCGCTCACGGCCAAGCTCGGCACCTGGGGCGCGACCAACATCCGCTTCCTGTTCGGCTTCCCGTTCTCCCTGGTATTCCTGACCGTGGTCCTGCTGGCGACCGGGGACCATCTGCCATGGCCGTCCCCGGCGTTCTGGCCGTGGCTGCTGCTCGGCGCGCTCAGCCAGATCATCGCGACCGGCCTGATGCTGCTGGCGATGACCGACCGCTCCTTCGTCGTCACCACGGCCTATTTGAAGACCGAGGCGATCCAGACCGCGATCTTCGGCTTCATCTTCCTCGGTGATCCGCTCTCGGTGCCGAAGGTGATCGCGATCCTCGTCGCCACCATCGGGGTCGTCATCACGGCGCTGCGGCCGGGCGGCGAGAAGAGCTTTGCAGAGCTGAAGCCGACAGTGACCGGGCTGGTCGCCGCCGCCGCGTTCGCCCTGTCGGCCGTTGGCTTTCGCGGTGCCATCATCACCATCGATGGCGTGTCCTTCGTCACCGCGGCATCCTACACCTTGGTGTGGGGCCTGTTCGTGCAGACGGCGATCCTGACCGTCTATCTGCTCGCCCGCGCGCCGGACATCCTGCGCGGAATCCTGTCGCTGTGGCGTCCCTCGATGATGGCCGGCTTCGTCGGCGCCTTCGCCTCGCAGTTCTGGTTCCTCGCCTTTGCGCTCACGGCGGCGGCCAATGTTCGCACGCTGGCGCTGGTCGAGGTGCTGTTCGCGCAAGGCGTCTCATACTACTCGTTCAAGCAGCCGGTCTCGCTGCGCGAGCTCGGCGGCATCGCGCTGATCGTGGCCGGCGTTGCATTGCTGATTGCCGTGTAGTCAGCTCTTGATCGCGATCAGCACGGCGCCGCAGGCGATCAGCGCGATGCCGATCCAGCCCTGCAGGCTCGGCCGCTCGCCGAGGAAGACCACGCCGAACAGCGCCACCAGCACGACGCTGAGCTTGTCGATCGGCGCGACCAGCGTGGCCGGTCCGAGCTTGAGGGCGCGGAAGTAGCACAGCCACGACGCGCCGGTGCCGAGCGCCGACAGCGCCAGGAAGACCCAGCTCTTGGTCGAGATCGGGCCGGGTGTGGTGAGCTGTCCGGTGGCGAACAGGATCAGGGCCAGCGTGACCAGCACGATCGCGGTGCGGATCAGCGTCGCGAGATCGGAGTTGAGGCCCTCGACCCCGACCTTGGCGAAGATCGCGGTCAGCGCGGCAAAGAACGCCGAGAGCAACGCCCAGAGTTGCCAGGAGGAGGAGAGAGGGGACATTGTGATCTCGCAGAGCAAGGCCGCAGTTCGGGTCGAGATCTCCCAACCGTCATTGCGAGCGTAGCGAAGCAATCCAGGGCTGCGCGCGGAACTCTGGATTGCTTCGCTGCGCTCGCAATGACGGAGGTTGCTGCGAGAGTTTACATCCCATCAGCTCGGTCCGTCATTCGTGCGCGCCGGCGCGATCATTCCGGCCCGTCAATTCCGATCGTCCGGCAGCACCGGGATCGGGGCGACCTCGATGCCTTCCTCGATCAGCTCGCGGGCTTCGTCGAGCGAGGCCTCGCCGTAGATCGGCCGGTGCTCGGTCTCGCCGTAATGCATCTTGCGCGCTTCGGTCGGGAAGCGCTCGCCGACATCGTCGGCGTTCTTGACGATGTGGTCGCGCAATTCCTTCAGCTTGGCGCGCAGCTCGCGCTCCTTCGCCATCATCAGCGACGTCGATCCCGGCGGGATCACCTCCTGCGCGGGCGCAGGGACCGGGGCGGCCGGCACCGGCGCGACCTCGCGGCCCTTCTTGCTGACGATGCGCGGCGCCATGATCGCCTTTTCGATCTTGGTCGAGCCGCAGGTCGGGCATTCAACCAGCTTGCGCTTCACCTGGGAGTCGTAGGCCGATGAACTCTGGAACCAGCTTTCGAACGTGTGGTCACGCTCGCAGCGCAACGCGTAGCGGATCATGCCGAGCCCCGCACGAGGTGCAGATAGTCCGGCCCGCCCTTGGGATCGGCGATGCCGAAGCGGCGGCCGTGCTGCAGCGAGGGGATGGTCTGGCGCACGCTCTCGACCCTGGAGGGATCGACTTTGGCGACGATCACGCCTGGCTCGACGCCGCCCTCCGCGAGGATCTCGCCCCAGGGATCGATGATCAGCGAGTGGCCGAAGGTCTCGCGCTTGTTCTCATGCAGGCCGCATTGCGCGGCGGCGAACACGAAGCAGCCGGTCTCGATGGCGCGGGCGCGCAGCAGCGTGTGCCAATGCGCCTCGCCGGTCTTGCGGGTGAACGCCGAGGGCACGCTGATGAACGAGGCGCCGCTCTCGGCCAGCGCGCGATACAGCGCCGGGAAGCGGACGTCGTAGCAGATCGTGAGACCCAGGCGTCCCCACGGCAGGTCGCTGATGACCGCCGTCTCGCCGGGCTGGTAGTTCGCCGACTCGCGGTAGCTCTCGCCGCCCGGCAGGTCGATGTCGAACATGTGGATCTTGTCGTAGCTCGCCAGCACGTTGCCGTCGGGCCCGATCAGGAACGACCGGTTCACGGCTTTCTCGGCCGAGAAGCGCAGTGCCAGCGATCCGATGTGCAGATGGATGTTCAGCTCCTTGGCCAGCGCGCGATAGGCCTTGAGCGAGGGATCGTCGTCCTCGCTCTTGAGCTGCTCGAACAGCGCCGTCCGGTTGAGCTGCATCATGTTGCTCACTTCCGGCGTCTGGACGTACTGCGCGCCTTGCGCGACCGCTTCCCGGATCAGCCTGGTGCCCTGCTCGAGGCTCGGCTCGGGCAGCAGCGAGGTGCGCATCTGCACCATGGCGGCGGTAAAGCTGCGGTCGTTGCTCATGATGTCGCCTTGTCTCCGGTCAGCATGGCGTCGAGCCGGCCCTCGCGGTCGAGCGCGTAGAGGTCGTCGCAGCCGCCGACATGGGTCTTGCCGATGAAGATCTGCGGGAAGGTCGAGCCGGGACCGACGCGGTCATACATCTGCTGCCGGACGTTCGGATCCTTGCCCGCGTCGTACTCGGTGAAGGGGACGTTCTTGCGGGTCAGGAGCGATTTGGCGGCCGTGCAGTAGCCGCACCCCGGACGGGTATAGATTTCGATCGCAGCGGTCATGTCGCGCTCAGCTGTTACGGAAGTGTCAGATTATATGGGAGCGCGGGGCGCATCGACAACCCGGGCGAAGACCAGCACGCTGACCTCCGCCGCCTTGGCCCGCAGCAGCGCGCGGGCGCAGGCGTCGACCGTGGCGCCAGTCGTCAGGACGTCGTCGACGAGCACGACACGGCGTCCCTGCACATCGTGCAGGCGGTCTGAAGATACCTGGAATGCACCCTGCACATTGCTGGCGCGCTGGGGCCGCGACAGGCCGACCTGCTGCTCCGTTGCGCGCACCCGGCGCAGCGCATCGCCCTGCATCCGGACGCCGCTGGAGCGTGCGATCACCCTCGCCAGCGCCCCGGACTGGTTGTAACGGCGCGAAAAGCCCCGCCGCCAATGCAGCGGGACAGGGACGACGAGGTCGGCGTCGGCCAGCAGCTCACGGCCGGCCCGCGTCATCCAGCGGCCCATGATCGGCGCCAGATCGGTGCGATCCTGATATTTCAACTGATGCACCAGCGTCCGCGCCACCTCGTCATAGCGCACCGCGGCCCGCGCACGAGCATAGGCCGGCGGGGCGGCAATCGCCTCCATCGACAGCAGCTCGGGACCGGGATCGTAGACGAAGGGAATGCCGAGCTTCGGGCAATACGGCCGCTCGATGAACGACAGCTTGCCCCAGCAGGCGGCGCAGACACCCTCGCCGTCGACCGGCTCGCGGCAGGCGATGCACAGGGTCGGCAGCGCGATGTCGAGCGCGAGCTTGGCCAGATGGCCGCAGGCGCCCCGCGCGGCGTTCGCCGCGGCACGAAGTTGCCCGAAGCGGATTGGAGCAAAGCTGAGGCTCATGGATTGAGGCTAGCGGCGCGGGCAGTCCGGCTCAAGCGGCGCATTGCCCGTTCCCGAGGATCGGCGTAACCAGCCCCGCATGACACAGCCTGCCACCGCTCCCATCCTGTTCGATCGTTCGCTGCTGGCGCTCAGACAACGGCGGGCGGCGAGGGCGCCGGAGACCTTCCTGCTCGAGCGCGTCGCCGAAGACCTCGTGGACCGCCTCGCCGCGGTCAACAGGTCCTTTCAATCGGCTGCCGACATCTGGACGCCCGGCAATGGCCTGAAGCCGCACCTGGCCGGGCAGGTCGCGGAGCTCGCGCATGTCGCTCCGTCCGACACGGCCGCCGAGACGCTGCCCTTGCAACCGCAATCGCTCGACCTCGCGGTCTCCGCGCTGGCGTTCCAGTTCGTCAACGATCTCCCCGGGCTGCTGGTGCAGATCCGCCGCGCGTTGCGGCCCGACGGTCTGTTGCTGGCGGCGATGGTCGGCGGCGATACGCTGACCGAGCTCCGGCAGAGTTTCGCGGCAGCGGAAGCCGAATGCGAGGGCGGCGTGTCGCCGCGGGTGGCGCCGTTCGCCGATCTGCGCGACATCGGCGGTCTGCTGCAGCGGGCCGGCTTCGCACTGCCCGTGACCGATGTCGACCGCGTCGTCGTGCGCTATGCCAGTGCGTTCGCCCTGATGCAGGATCTTCGCCGCATGGCCGCGACCAACAGCCTGGTCGAGCGCCGCCGCACGCCGCTGCGCCGCGCGACCCTGCTGCGCATGGCCGAAATCTACGCCGAGCGCTTCGCCGACGCGGACGGCCGCCTCCGCGCCACCTTCGACATCATCTGGATCTCCGGCTGGGCGCCGCATGAGAGCCAGCAGAAGCCGCTCAAGCCGGGCTCGGCGACGGCGAGTCTGGAGGCGGCGGTGAAGCGTGTGCCGCACTCCAATGAGGGCGATTAGCAACACTCGTCATCGCCGGGCTTGACCCGGCGATCCATCCTCTTTTTCGCAGGATGATGGATGCGCGGGCCTTCGCCGCGCCGAAGGGCTTTGGCCCCGCAGGCGGGTCAAGCCCGCGCATGACGACCGAAAGTGAGGAGCCGCGCTCGGCTCACATCAACAGATCTATCAGATGCGGCAGCAGCGGAATGTCCGCGGGCGGCATCGGATAGTCGCGCAGCTTGTTCGGCCGCACCCAGGCGAGTTGCTGCCCTTCGCGCGCGGTCACCACGCCTTCCCAGCGCCGGCAGATGTACAGCGGCATCAGCAGATGGAACGTCTCATAGGCGTGGCTGGCGAAGGTCAGCGGCGCGAGGCAGGCTTCGCGCACGGTGATGCCGAGCTCCTCGTCGAGCTCGCGGATCAGGCTGGCCTCCGGGCGCTCACCCGGCTCGAGCTTGCCGCCGGGAAACTCCCAGAGGCCCGCGAGGGTCTTGCCCGGCGGCCGCTGCGCCAGCAGCACGCGATTGTCGGCGTCGACCAGCGCGCATGCGACGACGAGGGTCAGTTTCAACTCAGTCATGAATCAACTCAGTCATGAAGTCCGTCTGCAATTCCGCCAGTTCGCGAAGAGAGCACGTCGTCTCATCGGGACGACGCTTAAGGCCATCTTAACCTAGGCCGGTTCGTCCCGTGTTTCCACGGTTGAAATAAGCCAACCTTAATCGGCTCGCGCATATTTTCACGGGTGTACGCCGTGATCCCTTCATGGTTCGTTAGGCATTTTTCATGCGAACTTTATCAAACCTGCTTGCCCGCCTGCGACGCGACGTCAGTGGCAACGTCGCCGTGACGTTCGCCATCGTCTGCGTCCCCGTTCTGACCGCCGTGGGCTGCGGCGTCGATTACAGCCGGGCGAACCAGATGCGCGCCAAGCTGCAGGCTGCGGTGGACGCCGCCTCGGTCGGTGCGGTGTCCCGGACCTCGCCGGCCTTCATCGCGGCCGGCGCGATGAACTCGGACGGCGTGATCAGCGTCGGCAATGACGATGCCACGAAGATCTTCAACGGCAACATGTCGGGCACGTCCGGCTACACGCTCACCAACTTGGCGCCCGAGGTGAAGAAGAGCGGTTCGGTGCTGACCGCCACCGTCTCGTTCACCGCCACCGTGCCGATGATGTTCATGAACATCGTCGGCATCAAGACGATGACGCTGCAGGGCTCGTCGAAGGCGACGGCGTCGATGCCGAAATACATCGACTTCTATCTGTTGCTCGACAATTCGCCGTCGATGGGCGTGGCAGCCACCCCTGCCGACGTGACCAAGATGGTGAACAACACCTCGGACAAATGCGCCTTCGCGTGCCACGACTACAACGATTCCAACAACTATTATAACCTGGCCAAGAAGCTCGGTGTCACGACCCGGATCGACGTGCTGCGCAGCGCCACCCAGCAGCTGATGGATACGGCCGCGCAGACGCAGACCTATCCGAACCAGTTCCGCATGGCGATCTACGATTTCGGCGCGGCGTCGAAGACAATCGGGCTGCGCGCGCTTTTCGCATTGTCCGCGAGCCTGTCGAGCGCCAAGAGCGCTGCGGGAAACATCGACCTCATGGGCGTCTATGGCAACAACGACGCCTACACGGCCGACAAGGACACGCCATTCTCGACGGTGATCCCCGCCATCAACAACGAGATCTCGACACCCGGCGACGGCACCACGGGCTCGCCGCTGAAATATCTGTTCTTCGTGTCCGACGGCGTCGCCGACGAGAGCAATGCCGGGTGTCTGAAGCCGAAGGCCGGCGGCAATCGCTGCCAGTCGCCGATCAATCCGGCGCTGTGCACGGCGCTCAAGAACCGCGGCATCAAGATCGCCGTGCTCTACACCACCTATCTGCAGCTGCCGACCAACAGCTGGTACATGAACTGGATCGATCCCTTCAACAAGGGACCGTTCGGCCCGTCCCCGAACAGCGAGATCGCGCAGAACATGCAGTCCTGCGCCTCGCCCGGGTTCTATTTCGAGGTCTCGCCGACGCAGGGCATCTCCGACGCGATGAACGCGCTGTTCAAGAAGGCGGTCGCTGACGCACGCATCGCGGGTTAGCCGGTGCGCAAGGGAGGCGCGCGACCGAGCGCGCCTCCGAGGCCCCCGGTTGGTTGGGTCAGGAGCGATAGTCGCCGTTGATCGCGACATATTCCTTGGTGAGGTCGCAGGTCAGCACGCGGTCGCGGCCCTTGCCGAGGCCGAGCGCGACCTTGATCTGGATGGTCTGCGCCTTCATCGCCTCGGAGACCTCCTTCTCGTCATAGGACGGATCGCGCGCGCCCTTCGAAGCCACGCGGATGCCGTTGAAGGAGATCGACAGCTTGTCGCGATCGGCCGGCTCGCCGGCCTTGCCGACGGCCATCACGACGCGGCCCCAATTGGCATCCTCGCCGGCGATCGCGGTCTTCACCAGCGGCGAGTTGGCGATCGACATCGCGATCCTGCGCGCCGACTGCTTTGTCTTGGCGCCCTCGACGATGATCTCGACCAGCTTGCGCGCGCCTTCGCCGTCGCGCGCCACTTGTTCGGCGAGGTCGGCCAGCACGGCGTTGAACGCCTTCACGAAGGCCTTGGCGTTGGGATCGCTGATCTTGCTGATCTTGGTCGCGCCCTTGGCCGCGGCGGTGCCGGTCGCGAAGGCGAGCAAGGTGTCGGAGGTCGATGTGTCGCCGTCGATCGTCACCGCGTTGAAGGTGTCCTCGACGCCGGCCTTCAGCAGCGCCTGCAGCGCGGGCGCCGTGATCGGCGCGTCGGTGAAGATGAAGGACAGCATCGTCGCCATATCAGGCGCGATCATGCCGGCGCCCTTGGCCATGCCGTTGATCGTCACCTTGGCCTTGCCGAGCTTGACAGTGGCGGTCGCGACCTTCGGGAAGGTGTCGGTGGTCATGATGGCGCGCGCCGCGCCCATCCAGTCCTCAGGTGCAGCCGTGCCGGCAAGGCCCTCGAGCACGCCGTCGAACTTGGTGGCGTCGAGCGGTTCGCCGATGACGCCGGTGGACGCCAGGAAGATCTCGTCCTGCTTGCAGCCGACCGCCTTGGCGGCGATCGACGCGGTCAGCGCCGTCGACTGCTTGCCGGTCTTGCCGGTGAAGGCGTTGGCATTGCCGGAGTTGACGACCAGGGCGCGCGCCTTGCCGCCCTTCAGCTTGGCGCGGCACCATTCGACCGGGGCCGAGGGGCATTTCGACTTGGTGAAAACGCCGGCCACGGTGGTGCCGGGATCGAGCAGCGCCAGCAGCACGTCGGTGCGGTTCTTGTAGCGGATGCCGGCCGCGGCGGTCGCGAGCCTGACGCCGGCGAGCGCCGGCATCTCGGGGACTTCGGTCGGGGCGAGCGGGGAGACGGCAGAGGACATCGAAAGGCTTCCGGCAGGAATGGCGGGAAGCGCTCTGTATCATCTCGATCGACGTTGTGGGAGTGGATGTCTCCACGCCCACATCCGTCATCCCGGCGAACGCCGGGATCCATAACCACAGGGTTCAGTTGTAAGGCGCGGGACTGGCCGCGTGCCCATTCCCAACATCACGGAGTATGGGTCCCGGCGTTCGCCGGGACGACACCGATTGTGACGCGGTGGTTGCGGCTCTCTGACAACTGCGTGACGAGCAGCCGCGATTGACCAAACCGCTTACTTCTTGGCCGGCTCGGCCGGCTTCGCGTCCGCCGGCTTGGCGGCGTCGGCGGCCGGCTTGTCCAGGCGCTCGATCTTGGCCGCCTCGCGCAGCTTGCCGACGTAATCGGCCTGGGCCTTGCGGGTGACGTAGGTCTCGATCTGGCTCTTGACCTGATCGAACTCCGGCGGCTTGCGGTTGCGCTTCTCTTCGACCTTGATGATGTGCCAGCCGAACTGGGTCTTCACCGGATCCGAGATCTTGCCCGGCTCCATGCTGAACGCCACGTTGGCGAATTCCGGCACCATCTGCTCCTTGGTGAAGAAGCCGAGGTCGCCGCCGTCCGAGGCGCCGGGGTCCTTGGATTTCTTCTTGGCGAGCTCGGCGAAATCCGCGCCCTTGGCGAGCTCGGCCTTGACGGCCTTGGCCTCGTCCTCGGTCTCGACCAGGATGTGGCGCGCATGCACCTCCTGCTCGCCGCCGATCTGCTTGGAGGCTTCCTCATAGACCTTCTTCATCGCGTCCGGCGTGGTCGCGGCCTTGCCCTCGCTGGCGAGCAGGCTATCCATCAGCAGGCGGTTGCGGGTGAAGGCGAGGCGCTTCTTGAAGTCCTCGCTGTCGCCGACCTTCTTGTCCTCGGCCGCCTTGGCGACGAGCTTCATGTCGATCAGGAACGACAGCACGTTCTCGTCCTTGGTCGCGGGGTCCATCTGGGCGAGGCTCGGCCCGAGCTCCTCCTCCGCGAGTGTGACGTCGCTCTTGCGGATCTCGGCCCCGTTCACCTTGGCCAGCACCGGGTTGGCATCGTCGGCGGCGCGCGCGGGGGCGACCAGCAGCGACAATGCGAGACTGCCGGCGAGAGCGGTAGCAAGGCCGAAACGCAGGCCGGTTTTCGTAACCGGGAACGACGTGGTCATGGAAAATCCTTGTCTTGGAAGAGGGGGCTCCAGGGGCGTGGCCTCAGGGCGGCCGGGACACTCGCCCAATCGCCGTGCCTTGGCAACGCGAAAAGTCTGTCAATTTCGTGAAATCGGCGACAGGTTTAAGGCCGATGTCCCGGCGTGAGGCGCCGTTGACAACGTTCCCCCCCAGCCATATCTCTGCCCGATCGCTTCAAGGGCGATAGCGCTTATTTTGCTGCGTTTTTGGCCATTGAACCCTGGTTTGCTCGTCTCCCACTCATCTGACGGCCGCCTCGAGGCGCCGACGTTCGAGCCTGGCGCGGGTGCTGCGGTGCATCACGCCGGGAACAGCAAACCCAAACCATGAGTTACGGCTGCAACGCAGACCCACAGAGGCAGGATTTCAGCAATGATCGGCGCGCTCGCCCGTAAGCTTTTCGGCTCATCCAACGACCGCCGCGTCAAGGGCTACCAGTCCCGCGTCAGCGCCATCAACGCCCTGGAGCCGGAGCTTGCCAAGCTGACTGACGAGCAGTTGAAGGCGCGCACCGAGGACTTCAAGAAGCAGCTCGCCGACGGCAAGACGCTCGACGACCTCCTGGTGCCGGCCTTCGCCACCGTCCGCGAGGCGTCCAAGCGCACCCTCGGCCAGCGCCATTTCGACGTCCAGCTGATCGGCGGCATGGTGCTGCACGAGGGCGACATCGCCGAGATGAAGACCGGCGAAGGCAAGACGCTGGTGGCGACGCTCGCCGTCTACCTCAACGCGCTCGCCGGCAAGGGCGTGCACGTCGTGACGGTGAACGATTACCTCGCCCGCCGCGACGCCGGCTGGATGAGCCAGATCTACGGCTTCCTCGGCCTCTCCACCGGCGTGATCGTCCACGGCCTCGACGATGCCGAGCGCAAGGCGGCCTATGCCTGCGACATCACCTACGGCACCAACAACGAATACGGCTTCGACTATCTGCGCGACAACATGAAGTACCGGCTGGAGGACATGGTCCAGCGCGGGCACTATTTCGCGATCGTCGACGAGGTCGACTCGATCCTGATCGACGAAGCGCGCACGCCGCTGATCATCTCCGGCCCGCTCGACGACCGCTCGGAGTTCTACAACACCATCGACACCTTCGTGCCGAAGCTCGACAAGTCCGACTACGACGTCGATGAGAAGCAGCGCACCGTGACGCTCACCGAAGCCGGTATGGAGAAGATCGAGACCCTGCTGCGCGACGCCGGCCAGCTCAAGGGCGAGTCGCTGTATGACGTCGAGAACGTCTCCGTCGTGCACCACATCAACCAGGCGCTGCGCGCCCACACGCTGTTCACCCGCGACAAGGACTACATCGTCCGCGACGGCGAGGTGGTGATCATCGACGAGTTCACCGGCCGCATGATGCCCGGCCGTCGCTATTCGGAAGGCCTGCACCAGGCGCTCGAGGCCAAGGAGCACCAGCCGGTGCAGCCCGAGAACCAGACGCTGGCCTCGATCACCTTCCAGAACTACTTCCGCATGTACGCCAAGCTCGCCGGCATGACCGGTACGGCGGCGACGGAAGCCGACGAGCTGTTCGACATCTACAAGCTCGAGGTCGTGGAGATCCCGACCAACCTGCCGGTGGCCCGTCTCGACGAGGACGACGAGGTCTACCGCACCCAGCAGGAGAAATACGCCGCGATCCTCGCCGAGATCGAGCGCGCCAATTCGCGCCTGCAGCCGGTGCTGGTCGGCACGGCCTCGATCGAGAAGTCCGAGGTGCTGGCCGCCTATCTCAAGCAGCACGGCTACAAGCAGATCGATTTCGGCAGCGAGCGCGCGCTCGACAAGCTCTATGCGGCGGCGCGTGCCGGCAAGCCGGCAAAGCTGTTCGCGGTGCTGAACGCGCGCTTCCACGAGCAGGAAGCCTATATCGTCGCCGAGGCCGGCGTGCCCGGCGCGATCACGATCGCGACCAACATGGCCGGCCGCGGCACCGACATCAAGCTCGGCGGCTCGCTGGAAATGCGTATCCAGCAGGAGACCGGCGGCATCACGGACGAGGCCGAGAAGGCCGCCAAGATCGAGCAGATCAAGGCCGACATCGCCCGCTTCCGCGAGATCGTGCTGAAGGCGGAGGAGACGGTCGAGATCGAGCCCGCCAAGGGCTCCAAGGCGGCCAAGACCGTGACCAAGCCGGGCGGCCTCTACATCATCGGCTCCGAGCGCCACGAATCCCGCCGCATCGACAACCAGCTGCGCGGCCGCTCCGGCCGCCAGGGCGATCCCGGCCGGTCGAAATTCTTCCTGTCGTTGGAAGACGACCTGATGCGCATCTTCGGGTCCGACCGGCTCGACAGCATGCTAACCCGCCTCGGCCTGAAGGAAGGCGAGGCGATCATCCATCCCTGGATCAACAAGGCGCTGGAGAAGGCGCAGCAGAAGGTCGAGGCGCGCAACTTCGACATCCGCAAGAACCTGCTCAAATTCGACAACGTCCAGAACGACCAGCGCAAGGTGATCTTCGACCAGCGCGTCGAGCTGATGCAGGACGAGAGCGTGGTCGAGACCATCACCGATATGCGCCACGCCTTCATCGACGATCTCGTCAGCAAGCACGTGCCTGAGCATGCCTATGCCGAGCAGTGGGATGTCGCCGGCCTGAAGGAGGAGCTCAAGCGCGTCCTCGATCTCGACCTTCCGGTCGATGAATGGGCGAAGGAAGAGGGCATCGCCGACGAGGAGCTGCTCAAGCGCATCGAGACCCAGGCCGACGAGCGCATGGCCGCCAAGGTCGCGCAGTGGGGCCCCGACGTGATGCGCTACGTCGAGAAGACCATCCTGCTGCAGACGCTCGACCACCTCTGGCGCGAGCACCTGATCATGCTCGACCATCTGCGCCAGGTCATCGGCCTGCGCGGCTACGGCCAGCGCGATCCGTTGCAGGAGTACAAGTCGGAAGCCTTCACGCTGTTCGAATCGATGATCGCGCATCTGCGCGAGGCCGTGACGGCGCAACTGATGCGCGTCGAGATCGTGCCGCCGGAGGAGCAGCAGCCGGTGCTGCCGCCGATGCAGGCGCATCACGCCGATCCCACCACCGGCGAGGACGAGATGGCCTTCGCCAACGTCTCCCTGGTGCCGTCGTCAGGCGCCGCCCCGGTCCCGGCCGAAGCGCGCAACCCGAACGATCCGACGACGTGGGGCAAGGTCGGCCGCAACGAGGACTGCCCCTGCGGCAGCGGCAAGAAGTACAAGCACTGCCACGGCCGCTACGCGTAAGCGCGGCTGAGGCAGTCTTTCCATCGTCATTGCGAGCGTCAGCGAAGCAATCCAGAGTCCCGCCAACGACTCTGGATTGCTTCGCTGCGCTCGCAATGACGCTGTTGGCCGAGCTGCGCGCCAAACTACGAGTGTCATCCCGGCGAACGCCGGGATCCATAACCACAGGACGATGGGGAGACGCAGGCTGGTCGCTCCAGCGTGCCTGCTATTTTCTGCTGAGGCGTATGGCTCCCGGGTCGGCGCACATCGACGCGATGCGCCGATGTGCTTGCTCGCGACGACAATGAGGAGGGATCAGGCAGCCTTGGCGGCGTCGACCATCGCGCCTTCCGCAATCGTCCTTGGCGCCGTGTTCAGCTGCTCGATCGCAAAGCCCGCGGCCTTCTTGTAGTTGGCCATGAACGCATCGCGCTCGGCCGGCGGCACCACCTCGTCGATGTTCGTGAACGTCCCGCCGCAGCGCTCGTCGACCAGGTTCAGCAATCCGAACGGCCCCGCGCCGCGATTGCGCAAAATCACCGCCGAGATCGGGCCGCACAGCTTCTCGTCATAGGCGGCGAGCGCCGCCGGGGTCACGCCGTGGGCTAGCAGGCAGGTGCCGAGCACGCGGGCGTCGACGATCGCCTGGCTCGCGCCGTTGCTGCCGGTCGGATACATCGCATGCGCGGCGTCGCCCATCAGCGCGACCGGGCCGTCGACCCAGGTCGAGACCGGATCGCGGTCGATCATCGGGTTTTCATAGGCCCCGTCGGCGCCGGCGATCAGCGCGGGGACGTCGAGCCAGTCATAGGTCCAGCCCGCGAAATGATGCGCGAACTCGGCTGTCGGCACCTGCCGGAACCAGCCGGTCTGCTTCCAGCCCTCGGTGTTGTCCATCGTCACCTCGGCGATCCAGTTGATCAGGGCAAGGCCTGTCTTGGGATCGGGATGCGAGATCGGATAGACCACGACGCGATGGCGGTGGGTGCCGAGCCCCACGAAGGACGAGCCGGTGCGCATCGGCTTCGCCCAGGTGACGCCGCGCCACATCACCGCGCCACCCCAATGGATCGGCGGCTGCGCGGGGTGCATCTGCGCGCGCACCGCCGAATGAATGCCGTCGGCGCCGATCAGCAGCCGGCCGCGCTGCTCCGAGCGCGAGCCATCGGCGTGCTCGATGCGCGCCGTCACCGTGCCGTCGGCGTTCTTCTCGTAGCCGCTCACGCGGCTGCCGAGCCGCACGGTGGCGGCGCCCGCACGTTGCACCAGCCGGCTGTACAGCAGCATGTGCAGCTTGCCGCGATGCACGGCATATTGCGGCCAGTTGTAGCCGGCGAGCAGTCCGCGCGGCTCGGAATAGATATCATTGCCGTTCAGCCCGACCAGCGCCCATTCCTTCGCCGGCACGCCGACCTCATCGAGATCAGCCGCGCCGATGCCGAGGTCGTACAATTCGCGCACCGCATTGGGCTGCAGATTGATGCCGACCCCGAGCGGCCGCATCTCGCGCACGCTCTCATAGACGATGCAGGGCACGCCGATCTGCTGCAGGGTCAGCGCGGTCGCAAGGCCGCCAATGCCGCCGCCGGCGATGAGGACAGGAAGATCGGTCATGGGGCTGGTCCTAGGCATGGTCCGTCGCACGTGAACTCGGAAACAAGGCTCGAAGAATGGCCAAGGGGGTGCGGGCGCGGCACTGCAGCGCGCGCGGATCGCCTCCCCTCGATCCAAGACCGGCATTGTCTCGCCGGTCGATGGGAAAAAGGCCTAGTTCAGAAGGCCAGCGGAAACAAGGGGAATGGGTAACCTGAGGTCCCATGGTAGGCTGGTGCCATGCGACATCGATCTCTCTTCCTCTGCGCCGCCCTCCTGCTCGCGGCCGTCTCCAGCCCGGCCCTCGCGTTCGACATCGAGGCGCATCGCGGCGGGCGCGCGCTCCATCCTGAGAACACCCTGCAGGCCTTTGCGGCCGCGCTGGCGCTTGGCGTCGACACGCTCGAGCTCGACGTCGGCGTTACCCGCGATGGCGTGCTGGTGGTCTCGCATGAGCGGCGGCTCAATCCCGATCTCGCCCGCGATGCCGCCGGCAACTACGTGGCGCCGCCCGGGCCGCTGCTGATCGATCTGCCGCTCGCAGACGTGCAGTCGTACGATGTCGGACAGATCCGTCCCGGCAGCGACTATGCCAGGCAGTTTCCGGAGCAGCAGGCGCTCACCGGCGCGATTCCACCACCCCGCATTCCGACGTTGAAGCAGGTCATCGATCTCGTCAGAGGCTCCGGCAACGACAAGGTGCGGCTCAACATCGAGACCAAGCTCGATCCCGCGCTCCCCGATGAAGCGCCGGACCCCGAGCGTTTCGTCAGTCTGCTGCTCGACCTGATCGATGCCGAGCACTTCGCCGACCGGATCATGATTCAGTCGTTCGACTGGCGCACCCTGCAACTCGTGCAGCAACGCGCGCCGCAGATTCCGACGGTCTATCTGTCGCTGCAACGTGGCAAGGCACCCACGGTCTCGCTGACCGAGGCCTCGCGCTGGACGGCCGGCTTCAACCCCGCCGATCACGGCGGTTCGCTGCCATCAACGATCCGCGCAGCCGGCGGCAAGGTCTGGTCGCCCTATTTTGCCGACGTCACGCCGGAGCTGATCAGTGAAGCCCACGCGCTCGGTCTTCAGGTCGTGGTGTGGACCGTCAACAAACCGGAGGACATGGCCCGGCTCATCGAGAACGGCGTCGATGGCATCATCTCCGACCGGCCGGATCTGTTGCGCAAGGTTGCTGTCGAGAAGGGCGTTGCCAAGCCGGTCGCCGCTGCGGTCGGCCCGAGATAGAAGCTGACAATTCGCCGTCTTGAAAGTGGAGGGGGCTCAGAACCGATAGTTGACGCCGAGAGTCGCGGCGTGAACACGGTCCTTGACCTCGAAGCCCGTGATGTTGACGACCGGCGCCGCGTTGCTCATCGTGATGCCGTTCTTGCCGAAATCGTAGTAGTTATATTCGACGGTCGCGGACCAGTGTGCGGCGAAAGCCCACTCCACGCCGGCGCCCGCGGTCCAACCGCTTCGCATCGACGTCGTGCTCGGATCGACGGCGATCCCAGCAGGGAGGATGAATGGATCCTCGTTGCGCTCGCGCGTCCAGGCGGCGCCGCCGCGCGCATAAACCAGCCAGCGCTCGGCGTAAACGTAACCAAGCCGTGCCGTTGCGGAGCCGAGAAAATCATTGGTGGTGACGAACTGCGATGGGCGGATCACCCCGGTGATCCGATTCCGGACCGAACCACCATGGCTGCTTCGCAGGCTGCTCCAGGCGGCGCGAGCCTCGGCGCCGATCACCCAGGCCGGCGCAAACTGGTAATCGCAACCGATTTGGCCGCCGCCGACAACGCCGGCCCCGCTGTAGTCCCTGGCGACGCCGAGATCGTTGGTCGTTGTGTCGTCACTGACGACTCCTCCGACATGACCGCCGATATAGCAACCACTCCAGGTGAATTTGACCGGCGTTGGAGCTTTCGCCGTGATCGGGAGGTCAGCAGCCGCCGCAGCAGCACTGAAGAAAGCGATCGCCGCAGAACCCAGCAGAACCTTGAGCATTCCAAACGCCTCAGCACATTCGCGCTGAGGTAGTAGCAGTTGATCGTCGTCCTGTATGTTGTCCGGCAGCAACATTCCGTAAAATTACGGGAACCTTGCTGCCGGACGGCATGAGCTCACCCCGTTACCACCTCATGCCGGATCACGAACGGCGCCAGCAGGGTGTGCACCTCGTTCTCGATCGCCTCGCGTTGCTCCGCCGGCACGTTGCGGAGCGTCACCGTGGCGAGGCTGCCGTGACTGCCATGAGCGCCGACCTTGACGCTGCAGTCGATGCCGCGGTCGGTGAGCTGCGACAGCACCTTGGTGAACACCCGCGTCGCGGCGTCCCAGCGCAACTGCGGCTTGAACACCTTGCCGACGCCGGTCACCGGCATCGGATCGATCGGGATGATCTGCACCGGCACCGCGGCGCGCTCCGGCGTGCGGGCGCGGACCCAGTCCTCCAACTCGCCCGGTTGCACGCTCGCGCCCGGCTTCAGTTGCACGTAGCCGATCGGCAGTTCGCCCGCATAGGCGTCGGGCTGGCCGACCACGGCGGCAAAGCCGACGGCGGGATGCTGAAACAGGATCTCCTCGATCGGCGCCGGGTCGATGTTGTGGCCGCCGCGGATGACGAGGTCCTTGGCCCGGCCGGTGATCCACAGGAAGCCGTCGGCATCGAGCCGGCCGAGATCGCCCGAGTTGACCCAATGGCCATCAACAAACGCGCCCTTGTTGTGGGCGTCGTCGAGATAGCCGGAGAACACGCCGGGCCCGGCCATGATCACGACGCCGATCTCATCCACGGCGCAGTCGCGCTCGTAGCGTCCTTCGGCGTCGAGCTTGACGATGCGCACCTTCGCATAGGGCACGGGCAGGCCGACCGAGCCGAGCCGGATCGGCTGGTCCGCATAGGCCATGGTGTGCACGCTCGACGTCTCGGTCATGCCGTAGACCTCGATCACCGGCAGCTTCAGCCGGTCCATGATCGCCTGGCCGACAGCGACCGGAATTGCCGATCCGCCGCCGGCGGCATAGCGCAGGCTGGAAATGTCGGCGTTGCCTTGCGGCACCGCGAGCGTTGCCGCCAGCACCGTGGGCACGCTCGACAGCGTCTCCGGCTTGTACTTCTCGACCAGTCCCCAGATGTTGCGCACCGCGTTCGGATTGCGCCAGCCGGCACCGGAGAGCACGACAAGGCTGCCGCCTGCGGAGAACGTCTGCAGCGCCTGCGTCAACGAGCCGCCGACATGAAACAGCGGCATGCCGAACAGCAAGGTGCCGCCGGACTTGGCCTTCAGGATCAGGTTGATCGCCCAGGCCTGGTAGACCTGATTGCCATGGCTGTGCCGCACCAGCTTGGGCGTGCCCGTGGTGCCGCCGGTGTGGAAATAGGCCGCGGTGTCGCTGGATTTGATCTGCCGGCCGCTGACGAGGTGATCGCCCGGCTGCGGCTTGATCAGGTCGCCCCAGGCGTGGATGCCGGCGGCCGGATCGCCGCCGCCGCCATGAACCTGCACGATCGCCTTGAGGTGTTTCAGGCCGCCGCGGACCTTCTCGACCTTCTGCCAGATGTCGGTGCCGGGCAGGGGGCCGAGCGCCACCAGCACCTTGGTCTTGGCGGCATCGAGAATCTCGGCGATCTGGTGCGGCTCGAGCAGCGGGTTGACCGGGTTGGCGATGCCTGCGGCCTCCGCGCCGAACAGCGTGATGAAGGCTTCGGGCACCAGAGGCAGCATGAAGCTGACGACATCGTCGGGACCGACGCCGAGGGCGTGAAACATGTTCGCCGCCTGCGTCACCTTCGCGATCAAGTCGCGATAGGTGATCACGACCGGCGTATCGGCGGGATCGGCATTTGCCAGAAACTGGATCGCCGGCGCGTCCGGGTTGGCCGACGCTCCGCATTTCAGCGCCTCATACGTGCTCTGAGCAGCGATCCGTTCGCTGTACGGCGTCTGCTCGAAGTCGCGGATGTCAGCCGTGCTGGCAAATGTCGGATACTCGCCGCCGATGGCGCGATCGAGCAGATGAATGCCCGTCATGGCCTGTCCTCCCTGTGTGTCCTCATCCGGCTCGGGGCCGGTGATTGCGCGCGGGCTCTGTGGCCCGTTCGTCGCGATCGCGAGAGGACAGGATGGGGGAGGATTCGTCTTGCGTCTATCCCGGCGTGATCGGGGATGCCGGGAGTTTTGGTCGCAGCGACGCTGCGCTGCAACGCGACGCAGTCCAACGCGCTTGCCGTGTCCAAAGCTTCGAGGAGCTACGCGCGCTCCAACAAAAACTCTGCCGTCATTCCGGGGCAGCCGCGCGTAAGCGCGGATGAGCCCGGAATCCATAGCCACGAGCGGATGTGTGACGAAGACTGCTCCCACAGCCATCTCGTGCCTCATATCCGCCTGTGCGTATGGATTCCGGGCTCATTCGCGCTGCTTCAAAATGGCCTACCGCCATTTTGCGCGCGAATGCCCCGGAATGACGGAGAGAACAAGCGTGGGCAGAGGCCGCCGCGGGCGCGCCTTCGCCCTATGCCCCCGCAGCTTCCGCGTCATTGCGAGCGTAGCGAAGCAATCCAAGGTCCCGCCCACCATCCTGGATTGCTTCGCTGCGCTCGCAATGACGGGAGGGTAGAGCTCGGGACTGAATGTCCGCAGCGTCGCAGCAAGACAATGCTCAACTCGCCGCGTCGATCAAATTCTCCAGCAGCCGCTTCAGCTCGCCGGTCGCCTTGTCGCCGTAGTTCTCCAGGATGTGCGCCTCCTGGCTGGCGGCCAGCGAGTTCAGCCGCTTGCACAGCGCCTTGCCGCGGTCGCTGATGAACATCAGCACCTTGCGGCGGTCGTTCGCGTCCTGGCGGCGGTAGACCAGCGAGTCCGACACCATGCGGTCGATCATCTTGGTCAGGGTCGGATGGTTCAGCAGCACCGCCTCGGCGAGATCCCCCATCGAATGGCCCTCGCCGTCCGACAGCACCTTGAGGATGCGCCACTGCTCGACGGGCACGCCCTCCGTGCTCAGGCGCGACTCCAACTGCCGGTTGATCTCCCGGTTGGCTTGCGCGAGCAGGTAGGCGAGATGTTCGGTGAGGGGGGTGTTGGAAGGGGGCGATTTGGCCACGGTAAATTTCGCTCAGGGGTCCTGAATTGAATGATTGTCCGGCAGTTGCTGCCCGATCTATATGCATCCCAATTCTTGAACATTCAACATTTTCGAATAGGATATTTGCCGAACGCGTGCTGATTTTGACGGCGTATGACCGCCGGCCCACACTGGGCCAACCAGGGTCGCGGCCAAGGAGTGGGTGTGCTCTCGACAGGACCTGTCACGGCCGGGCGCTGCAGCCCGCCGCCGTCCCTGCTGTTCAGGAGCCCGCCCAAGCGGGTCGGCCTGCCGTCGCTGGCCCCCTTCGATCCCGATCGGTTCGCGCGGCGGGGCCGCCACAACAGACTGCGCATCGGCAATTTCATCACCTTCTCCGGCTCGCCGGGAATCTGGGGGCCGGCGGCCACCAACAGCGCGCTGCTGGCGGTCTCCGAGATCAACCGCCGCGGCGGCATCCTCGGCCGCGAGATCGAGTTGTCGTTCTACGATTCCGGCGGCCCGGTCGAGGAGGTGGTCGCGTGCGCCAGGGACGCGCTTGAGTTCGACGACATCGACGTCGTGATGGGCTCGCATATCAGCGCGGTCCGGCTGGCGCTGCGCCGTCTGACGCGCGGCCGGATCCCCTACGTCTATACGCCGGTCTATGAAGGCGGCGAGCGGACGCCGGGCGTGATGGCGATCGGCGAGACGCCGCACAGCCAGACACGTCCCGCCATTCATTGGCTGGCCGAGAACAAGGGCGCCAAGCGCTGGTACCTGATCGGCAGCGACTATGTGTGGCCGTGGCAGTCGCACCGCTCCACCAAGACCTACATCACCGAGGCCGGCGGCCATGTCGTCGGCGAGGAATTCGTTCCCGTCGGTGAGGACGATCACGAGGCGCATCTGGCGCGCATCCGCGCCGCCAGCCCCGACGTCGTGCTGATCTCGCTGATCGGCACCGACAGCATCACCTTCAACCGGGCGTTCGGCGAATCCGGCCTCGCCGCGACCACCTTGCGTCTCGCCGGGGCCGTCGACGAAACCGTGCTGCTCGGCATCGGCGCCGACAACACCGAGAATCTCTACTCCGCCTCCGGCTATTTCAATTGCATCGGCTCCAGAGCCAATGACGACTTCCTGGGCGGTTACACTGCGATGTTCGGCGTCGAGGCGCCGCCGGTCGGCTCCGTCGGCCAGTCCAACTACGAAGGTCTGCGCTTCCTGAAAGCCGCCGCGGAGCGCGCCGGCTCATTGTCCCTGCACCCGCTCGCCGCCGCCGGCCGCAACATGGTCTATTCCGGCCCCCGCGGCGATGTCACCCTCCGTCACGGCCGCGCCAGCATGGCCATGCACCTCGCCGCCGCCGACGGCCTGGATTTCAGGATCATCCGGACGTTTTGAGCGCCGACCGCGCAGGGGGCAGTTGCCCACCCTCCTCTAGAGGGGGAGGGTCGGCTCGCAGGCGCGAAGCGCGTGTGAGCCGGGGTGGGGTGATCTTTCCTCTGGCACCGCCGCCTGTGGACACCCCACCCCGCTCGCCCGCTTCGCGTGCGATCGACCCTCCCCCTCCAGGGGAGGGCGGCACCTGCTCACGCCGCCGCGGCGCTCTTGGCCGGCGCTTCCGCGATGAGGGACGGCGCGACCTCCACCTCCCGGATCATCTTGCTGATCGCCTCCTGCGGCATCGGCTTGCCGAACAGGAATCCCTGCACGCTGGTGCAGCCTTCCTCGCGCAGGAAGGCGAGGTGCTGCTCGGTCTCGACGCCCTCGGCCAGCACGGGGATGTTCAGGCTGCGCCCCAGCAGCAAGGTCGCCTTGACGATCGCCGCCGCATGCACGCTTGTCTCGACCGACTGGATGAAGCTCTTGTCGACCTTGATCTTGTCGAACGGAAACACCTGCAGGGTCGACAGCGATGAATAGCCGGTGCCAAAATCGTCCATCGCGACGGTGACGCCGATCCCCTTCAGCGCCTGCATCACCTGCAGTGCATGCTGGCGGTCGGCGATGATGCCGGTTTCCGTCAGCTCGATCTCGAGTCGCTCCGGAGCCAGGCCCGTCTGGCGCAGCACCTCGGCGACGCGCTTCGGCAGGTCGTGGTTGAGCTGCATCGGCGCGACGTTGACGGCGACCTTGAACGGCTGGCTCCAGCCCGCCGCGGTGGCGCAGGCGGTGCGCAGCACCCAGTCGCCGATGTCGACGATCAGCCCGGTCTGCTCCGCCATCGGAATGAAATCGTTCGGCGGCACGCGGCCCTTCACTGGGTGATTCCAGCGCAGCAGCGCCTCGAAGCCGATGATCTCGCCGCTCTGCGTGTCGTTCTGAACCTGGTAGTGCAGCTCGAACTCGTTGCGCACCAGCGCGCGCTTCAGATCGATCGCGAGCTCGGCGCGGCGCCGGCTGGCCTCGTCCATCGACGGTTCGTAGGTGCAGATCTTGCCTTGTCCCAGGCCTTTGGCGCGATACATCGCCAGATCCGCGCGGGTGAGCAATTCGTCCGAGCTGAGGCCGTGGTCGGGATGCAGCGCGATGCCGATGCTGCAGCCGACCGAGAGGCTGCGCTCCTCCCACTCGACCGGCGTCAGCACCAGCGCGCGCATGCGCTCGGCGAATCTGGCGGCCTCGGCGCGCGCGAAGATCTCGCTCTTGACGGCGACGAACTCGTCGCCGCCGATCCGTGCGAGGAATTCGCCGGGCTGCAAGGTCGCCGCGATGCGCTGGGCGATCGTCGTCAGCACCGCATCGCCAGCGGCGTGGCCATGCGCGTCGTTGATGTCCTTGAAGCGGTCGAGATCGATCGCGAGCACGACCAGATGCGCGGTCTCGTCGCCATTGGTCAACAGCGGAGCCAGCCGCTGTCCCAGGCCGCTGCGGTTGGGCAGGCCGGTCAGCGGATCCTGCAAGGCCAGCTGCCGATAGCCTTCGACCGCCTCCTGCGCCGCCTGCATGTCGATCATGTAGGCCGACGCTGCCATCGCCATGATCAGGCCGATGCCGGTGACGATGCTGATCAGCATCACGCTGTCGGACAGTGCCTGCGCCGGCGCGTCAGCTCCCGCCATCGGCGCCAAGGTCAGCGCCGCCATGCCGGTGAAATGCAGGCTGAGAATCGCGATCACCATCGCGAGCGAGCCGCCATATTTGCAGAACCGCGTCACGGGGCGCGCGATCCGGTTGGCGGCAACGGCGCCGAACCCCATCGCCAGGACCAGCGAGAGCCAGATCGCCGGCGCATGCCAGGTCCTGATGCCGTCGAGATTGAGCGCGCTCATCCCGGTGTAGTGCATCGCGGCGATGCCGAAGCCGAACACGGCGCCGCCGATCTCGATCAGCGGCCCGTGCTGGGTGCGCGTGGTGATGAAAAAGCCGAGCCAGGAAAACACGATGGCAAGGCCGAGCGAGGCGAAAGTCAGGCCCGCTTCGAACGAGCGATTGCCCGTTGCCTCATAGCCGAGGATGGCGGCGAAATGCGTCGTCCACACCGTGCCGCCGGCGACAAGCCCGGCCAGGAACAGCAGGTGCAGCCGGCGCAGACCCGTGTTGCGCCGGACGCGCGCGAGCAGGCGCATCGAGAGGATGGAGCCGAGCACGCACACCAGCAGCGCGGCGGTGACGTAGCGCAGATCGTGATCGGCAGGCAGGCAGGACAGGATCGTCAACATCGGCAATGAACCCTCACGCAGGCCAGCTACGAGCCGGGGTGCGCCGCGTTTTGGCGCACGGGAATCGCGGTTAGCAAAGCGTCAATGCGGGCAGGAAATCTGGGCCCGCGCTGACTCATGCACGAGGTTCGGAAGCCGACGATTAAGGCGCGCGCTTCGCAGTTGGAGTTCCTCCGGGGAACCCCGGATATCGTGAGCAAATGTCCAACAGTTCACTCCATTCTGCGCGAAGCTGGAACCGGCGAACTACTTGCTCGCGACGTTGCCCGGCAGCGCATAGGCGCGGACGTAGTCGCCGAGCTTGGTGCCGAACGAGCCATGGCCGCCGTCGACCGTGACGATGTACTGTCTGCCGCCCGCCTCATAGGTCATCGGCGTCGACTGTCCGCCGGCCGGCAGCCGGTCCTGCCACAGCAGCCGGCCGTCCTTGACATCGAAGGCGCGGATGTAGTCGTCCATCGTGCCGGTGAGGAACGCAACGCCGCCCGCGGTCACCATGGGGCCGCCGAGCATCGGCACGCCCATCTTGAACGGCAGCGGCACCGGTGCCTGATCGCGAATGGTGCCGACGCGATGCTGCCAGACGATCTGGTTGGTCGTGAGATCGATGGCGGCGAGGCTGCCCCAGGGCGGCGCCATGCAGGGGATGCCGAGCGGCGACAGGAAGATGCCGAGGTCGACGCCGTAGGGCGTGCCGTACATCGGCTGCACGCCGAGCTCGGTGCCGGGCGGATGTTCCGCGTTGGGCTCTGCCGGATTGTCCTTGCCGCGCGGGACCAGCCGCGACACGAACGGGATCGACTGCGGATTGGCGATCGCGATCTTGCTGATAGGATCGATGGCGATGCCGCCCCATTCGAACATGCCGAAATCGCCGGGATACACCAGCGTGCCCTGCTCCGAGGGCGGCGTGAACGGCCCCTCATAGCGCAGCCGCTTGAACTTGATGCGGCAGGCGAGCTGATCGAACATCGTCGCGCCCCACATCTGCGCGCCGGTGAGGTCTTTGCGCGGCCGGAAGCTGAGCTCGGAGAACGGCTGGGTCGGCGACAGATGATCGCCGGGCGCGGCGCCTTGCGGCACCGGCTTCTCCGGCGCCGGGACAAGCAAATGACCATCGCGGCGGTCGAGCACGAAGATGTTGCCGGTCTTGGCCGGCACGTAGATCGCCGGCACCACGCCGTCCTTGCCTGGCATGTCGACGAGGCTCGGCTGCGACGGCATGTCCATGTCCCAGAGATCGTGATGCACGTTCTGGAACGACCAGCGCAGTTTTCCCGTGGCGATGTCGAGCGCGACAACAGCGGAATCATAGCGCTCATTGTCGGCCGAGCGGTTGCCGCCCCAGATGTCCGGCGAGCTCGATCCGAGCGGGATGTAGACGAGGCCAAGCGCCTCGTCGGCCGCGCCGACGCTCCAGCCGTTCGGCGAGCCCGGCGTGAAATGATGCGTCGCCGACGGCATCTCGTTCGGATCAGGATTGCCGGGATCGAACGCCCACAACAGCTTCCCCGAGTAGACGTCGAAGCCGCGGATCGCGCCTGACGGCACCTTGTTGGAGTAGTTGTCGATCACCGCACCAGCCATGATCAGCACCTTGTCGGTGACCACCGGCGGCGAGGTGCCCTCGTAGAAGCCGAGCGTCTTGATCTCGTGGCCGGCCTTGAGGTCGATCTGGCCGTGATCGCCAAAGCCGTCGCACGGCTTGCCGCTGTCGGCGTCGAGCGCGAACAGCCGGCCGTCATTGGTCGGCAGAAAGATGCGCCTCGTGCATTCGGCCGGCGCCGCGGCGCCTGCGCTGTCGACCGCGCCTTGCTTGGTCTCGTGATACGCCACGCCGCGGCAGGTCATGTGCTGGAAATTCTTGTGGTGCTCGATCTTCGGATCGAATTTCCATCGGAGTTTTCCGCTGGTCGCATCGAGCGCGAACACGATCTGGTGCGGCGAGCAGGTGTAGAGCAGATCGCCGATCTTCAGCGGCGTCACCTCGTTGGTGAATTCGTCGGGATCGTCGGGACCCTTGCGGTCGCCGGTCCGAAATTCCCAGGCGAGCTGCAGGTTCTTCACATTGTCAGGCGTGATCTGCTTCAGGCTGGAGAAGCGCGTGCCGAAATTGCTGGCGCCATAGGCGGTCCAATCCGCTTGGGCCTCGGCTGGTGCGGTATCGGTGCCGGCCGTCGCTGCCGCCGCCTGCGTCAGCGCGCCAGTGACGCCGAAACGGTCGCCGCGGAGCGACGCGCCGAGCACGACGATGGCGACCGCGAGCACGGCCACGAGGCCCCAGCGCGCGGAGCGCATGTCGCCGACCAGATGCGCGGTGATGAACGGCAGCAGCAGCCAGACGCCGAGCGGCGCCAGCACGTCACCGCGCGGCGCCAGCGACCAGAAGTCCAGCCCGACCTCCCAGATCGCCCAGATCATCGTGCCCAGCAGCAGCGCCGCATACAGCCACAAGGCCGCGGCGCGCCGCTGCCACAGCAGCCACGCCGTGCCAAGCAGCGCTGCCCCCGCGATGACGTAGTACAGCGAGCCGCCGATCGCGGCGAGCCAGATTCCGCCGGCGAGCAGTGCCAGGCCCATCAGTCCGACAACGATGGAAGTGAAAGTCAGCAGCGGCGCGCGCTGCAGCTCGCGGGCGGCGGCCATGCGCGGCTCCAGGCTGATGAGGACGAAGCGCGGCAGGACGCCGCAGTCGCGTCATGAACTGCGGGGAAGAGCGGAAGTTCCCTGAGGCGCGAGCCTCTCCCCGCACGCGGGCAGAGGCCGGATTGCATCGCCAGATGCAATCCGGGTGTGCTCTCCGCACGGCCGGTGCGTGCGGCCGCCCCTCACCCCAACCCTCCCAGCGCGAGCGAAGCTCGTCGCGCCCCCGTGAAGAACGGGGAGAGTGAGCGCACCGACACCGTCGCGCGGGCATTCGTCCCTCTCTCCGTAAGCGACCCGCTCATTTCCGGTGTGCAGGACCCGCTCGGATGCCAGAGCCTCATGGTGAGGAGCGCCGCGCCCGTCAGTCAGCTGTTTTCAAAGGAGCCAGCGTGCGGCGCGTCTCGAACCATGAGGCCCGAGCGGGCCCCAACCCTCCGTCCCGTTGCCGCGCCACCCTCAGCCGCAGCCGCTCCGGTCACACGCGCTTTTGTCACGCCCCGGGCTCGGCGCGGGTTGCCGCTCCATGACGGAATTAATACGATCCGATGTCAGTCACATGAAAATTGGAGTGCCGGATGCGTGCGCAGTCGCGAGCCCTGTCGAACCCCGTCGCCCTGTGGTGGGCGATGCTGACGCTGGTCAGCCTCGCCAATATCGCGTTCTGGTTCATCCTGTATCGCCAGCTCGGCGGCGGCAGCGGCACGCTCGCCCAGTCCTCCGACACTAGCGCGATGCTGGCGCTGTCGGCGGCCTATGTGTTCGGCTGCGCCTTCCGCTCGGTGCTGCCGCGCGCCGACGTGCAGCGCATCTGCCTGGTGGACAGCTGGCTGTCGAGCGTGTTCGTCGGCCGCACCGTGGCGACCATCGCCGAGATCGCCTTCGCGGCGCAATGGGCGATCATCCTGGCGCAGCTCGGCGCCATTGCCGACGCCGACACCGCGGTCAACATGGCGCGCCTGATCGTGCCGATCATCGTCGTCGCCGAGATCTGCTCCTGGTACGCCGTCGTCACCAAGAACTTCCTCTACAACGCGATCGAGAACTCGCTGTGGGCGGTGGCCTTCCTGTTGGTGGGCATCGGGCTCGGCCGTCTCCTGCCCGAGTTCGACGGCCTGGTGCGAGGACTCTTGATTGCCGGCCTGATCGGCATCGCCTGCTATCTCGCCTTCCTCGTCGTGGTCGACGTGCCGATGTATGTGAAGCGCTGGCGCATCGAGCGCGCCGCCGGCAAGCCGCTGCTGCATCCGCTGGTGGGCTTGCGCGATTCCGCCACGCAGTGGACCGTGACCCACGAGTTCGAGCACTGGAAGGAAGAGATCGCCTGGATGTCGCTGTATTTCAGCGCCGCGGTCTGGGGTTCTCTGGCGCTGTGTGCGCTGTCGGCGATGAACGATCACGCGCCGCAGGCTCGCGCGCAGGCCGCAGCCGCGCCGCCCGCCATCGAGCAGCCCGCGCAGGTGCGCTGAGCCGCACGCGAGATCGGCGAGACGACAAAGAACCCGCGGTGCATGCACCGCGGGTTCTGTCTGTTCCGGCCTCAGCCGTGCAGCGCGTAGTGATGCGCTTCGGGCATCTGCACGGCGTGGCTGAAGTCGTGCGGCACGTCATGCGCGCCACCGGCGTGGCCCATGTCGACATGCGGCGGCACGATGCCGGTGTTGCCGCCGTGGTGATCGAGGCCGTGATCGCCGTGACCGTGATCGCCGAAGCTGTCGGCGATGATCGGGTGATGCGACGAGCCGTCGCCATGCAGCGGACCGCCGAGGCCCAGACCCGTGCCATGTCCGTCATGGCTGTCGCTGGCCTGGTGGATCGCCTGCGCGATCTGGTCCCAGAAGCCGCCCTGGTGACCATGGCTGCCGTCGTGTCCACCGCCGAGCAGGTCACCGGCGAGCTTGAACAGGTCGCCGAGCGCCGCGCCGGCATTGCCGTGGCTGAGATCGCTGGCGAGCGCGCCGAGGTCGTGGCCGATCGTGCTGGCCTGGTGCCCGACCGCATGCGTCAGATCGCTGGCGGCCTCAGTGAGGCCCGACACGCCCGCGCCGACCGCGTGGCTGATGCCGTTGGCGACGCCCGAGCCGAGCGACTCGGCGGCGTGCGCGACGTCGGAGATGACGTGGCCGAGCGGTCCACCGACCAGGTGCCCCGCGTTCGACACCGCGTCGGTGATGACGCCGAGCGCGCCGTGGCCCAGCGAGGTGCCGACGTCGAGTCCGCCCTTCACCACATCGCCCGCCAGATGGATGCCGTCGGCGCCGACATGCGCGGCGGTGTCGGCGAGCGTGCCGGCCATGCCGAGCGCGCCGTGACCGATCGCGCCGGCCGCTTCCAGCCCGGCATGTCCAAGACCGACCGCGCCATGAACGGCATCGCCCACCGTGGCGATCACGCCATGCGCGAGATCGCCGCCGACCTTCACGCCGCCATTCACGATATCGCTGCCGATATGGCCGATGTCGTGGACGACACCGCCGAGATCGCCATGAGCGAGATGGTTGAGGCCGGAGGCGACGTCGCCGACCACGTGCGCGCCGGTCTGTGCGATGTCGCCGACCACATGGCCCGCGGTCGAGACGACGTCCTGAACGCCATGAATGAGGCCGCCGCCGACCGCCGCGCCGGCATGGCCGACCGCGTTGACGACGCCGCCGACGGTGTGAATGGCTTCGCTGCCGAGATGGCCGATGCCGTGCGCGACGTCATGCACGACATGTCCGACATCACCGGCGACGTGACCCACCGTATGCGCCACGCTGTTGGCGACATCGCCGACCGTATGCGTGACCTTGCCGATGGTGTGAATGACGGAGCCGCCGAGATGCCCGACCTCATGCGCGGCGCCGCTGACCACATGCCCCACGGCATGTCCGACGTCGCTCGCCGCATGCTCCACCGTATGCACCACGCTGGAGGCGGCGTGCCCGACAGCATGGCCGACGTCCTTCACCGCTGACCCGATCGCGTGTCCGATTGCATCAAAGAGACCCATTGTTCTGCTCCCTCGGTTAGTCACCTCACCGCGGGTGACGGCCGCTTTGTCGCAGAGCCCGCGCGCCTTCTCCGTGAGCCGTGTCACGCAGGCGCTGGGACCGAGAATTCAGGGCAGGCGAGGGCAATCGAATCGCGAATGTCCGGGTCAGCGCGCCTTGAGTCGAGCTGATGAGCTCGCCTGAGCGAAGCCGTTCTCGTGAGGGGGCAAACTCTCCAAGCTCCCTCCCCCCTTGTGGGGGAGGGTGGGGAGGGGGGTAGCCACGGGCACCGATCGTGGGGCACCCCCCTCCCTTGCCCTCCCCCACAAGGGGGGAGGGAACGACCTCTAGTGAGGAGAGAGCGCTGCTCGCATCTCGCCTCGGCGCTTCGGCATGAACGATCATCCGCTGCATCGTCGCGTGCAGGGGCCGAGGCCATTCGCAAAACGGCAAAGAGCCCGCGGTGATCATCACCGCGGGCTCTTGCGCGCTTTCCGAAGCTCAGCCGTGCAGCGTGTGGTGATGCGCTTCCGGCATTTGGAAGATGTGGCTGAAGTCGTGGTGCGGGACGTCGTGGGCGCCGCCGGCGTGGGCGATATCGACATGCGGCACGATCGCGTCATGGCTGGCGTGATGGTCGAAGCTGTGGTCCACCGCCAAGTCGGCGATGACAGGGTGATGCGACGACCCCTCGCCGTGCAGCGGGAGGCTGAAGCCGAAGCTCGATGCAAAACCGGCGTCGTGACCGACGTGGCCGCCGTCTCCCGCATGGTGGATCGCCTGCGCCGCGCTCTCCCAGAAGCCGCCCTGACCTGAAGCCGTGGTCAGCGCCGCATGCGACACGCCGATTCCGCTCTCGCTATGTCCCCCCGCATGATGCGGCGCGACGCCGTCGGACGCGGTCACCGCGGCGGCATGGAGCTTGCCGAGCGCATCGCTGACGCCATGGCTGAGATGATCGCGCAGCGCATCGCCCGCCTTCTCGAGCAGGCCCTCGGGGTGCTGGATCGTCGCGTGAACGGTGTCGACCGCCTTGTCCACGACGTGGTGGACGCCGTCGACGGCCTTGTCCACGGCGTTCTCGACCGTGTGCTTGACCCCATCCCAGCCCTTCTCGAACAGCGACCGGTCATCGGCCGGTGCATGCTCCTGTGCCGCGCTGACATGCGGCGCGTTGTCATGCCCGCCGCTCGATCCGCCATCCACGAGATGCAGCCCTTTGTCGGCGGCATCGCCGGCGAGATGCTTGGCCGCGCCTTCGAGCGCGCCGCCGGCCTGGTCGCCCGCTTCCTTGATGCCGTCGGCGATGATGCCGCCGAAATGTCCCGCAAGCGAATTGGCCGCGTCGCGCACCTCGCCGCCGAGCCACTTGCCGAAGGCGCCGCCGAGATCCTGAGCCGCCGCCTTGGCCGCGCCCTCGACGTCGCCATGCAGCAGGGCGGCGGTGGCGCTGGTCGCGTCGCTTGCGGTCTTGGCGAAATCGGCGATCGCCCCGCCGGCATCGCCGCCGATGGTGTGCCCGACGGCGGCGACGAACGCGCCGCCCGCCTTGGCGACGGCCTCGTTGAGCCCGTTGAGCACGGTGCCGAGATCCGCGGCCGCCGCGCCCAGCGCCTTCGCGCCCTCGAGCTCCGCCGCGCCGACGTGCTTCACGGCGTCCACCAGGTCGCTGCCGAGATGGCCGGCATCGCGTAGCGCGCTATTGAGATCGCCATGGCTGATATCCTGGCCCAGGGTGCCGGCATCATGGCCGAGCTGGTCGACGGCCTTGCCGGCCGCGTTGCTCAATCCGCCGGCCGCATCGGTCAGCTTGGTCGCGCCGTCCGTGATCGCGCCGCCGACATGCTGCAGCGTGCTCTTCGCCGCTTCGCCATAACCATGCGCGACATCGCTGAGGAAATCGCCGACCGGTCCGCCGATGATTCCGGCGGCCTTCTCGAGCGTGCCATAGACCATGTCGGTCTCGGCCGAGGCGATGGTGACGGCCATGTCGACGCCACCTTTGACGATCGCGCCGGCCGCATGCTCATAGTCCTGCGCCACCTGCCCGACCACGCCGGCCGCGGTGCCGGCCATGTCAGCGGCGCCGTGCGCAAGCGCCCCCGCGCCCTCGGCCACGGCCTGACCGATCCCGGCCGCGGCGCCCCCGACGTCACGGCCGACAGCGATCACGCCGTGCGCCGCATCGCCCGCGACATCGCCGGCGCCATGGGCGAGGTGCTTGCCGATATCGCCGATGTCGCTGAGCGCGCCGCCGACGTCGCCATGCGTCAGGTGCGAGATGCCATGAACGAGATCACCACCGACCTGTGCGCCGGTGTGGAGCAGATCGCCGCCGATATGTCCGATCGCGCTGCCGACATCGTGCGCCGCATCAGCGATCCCATTCCCCAGCGCGCTGGCGCCGTGACTGATCGCGCTGGCGACGTCGCCGGCGGTGTGCAGGGCTTCCTGGCCGAGCTGGCCGGCGCCATGCACCACCGTCTTCACCGCGTCGACGGCGTCATGGGCGACCGTCTCGCCCACCGTGGCGGCGGCATGCGCGAGCTCGCCGGCCGCGGTCTTGACGCCCGAGGCGATGTCCCCGACCACATGCTCGCCGGTGTGAACGATATCGCCGGCGACTTTTCCAGCGGTCGAGACGACGTTCTCGACCCCATGAACGAGGCCGCTGCCGACATGGCTGATGCCGTTGGCGACGTGGCTGACGGCATGCTCGGCGGTGTGGACCGCGCTCGATGCCGCGTCGCCCACCGCATGCGTGACCTTGTCGACAGTGTGAATGATGGAGCTGCCGACGTGGCCGATCTCGTGCGCGGCGCCGCTGACCGCGTGCTCCACGGTGTGAACCGCGCTGGCCGCCGCGTCTGCCACCGTCGCCACGCGCTTGCCGATGGTGTGAATGACCGTGCTGCCGGCATGGCTGACGTCATGCACGGCGCTGCTGATGGCATGCCCCGCATCGCTGGCTGCATGCTCCACGGCATGCACCACGCTGGTGGCGGCGCTGCCGACCGCCTGCCCGACGTCCGACGCCACATGGGCCACGCCCTTGGCCACTGACGACGCCAAATGTCCGATTGCGCCGAAAATACTCATGTCCTGCTCCCCCGATGTCATGACCGCACTGCGAAACGTCCGCTTTGTCGCAGGGCCGATGCGCGGGTTCCGTGAGCGACGTCACGCACAGGGGGGCGACCACGCATCAAGGCAGGTCGATGGAGATTTGGATCGGCCTCAGTCGGCCTTCACGACACGCGCACCTGTGACGCGTGTGCCTTCGAGTTCGCGCACGATCCGTTCGTCCGCACCGAGTTCGCCGAGATCGAAGTTCTGGTCCGCACCGACAAGGATCACGCGGCGGCTGATGATGACGATGACGGTCACATCGTTCGCTTCCCCGGCGCGGGCCCATTCCCGGATCTGCGCCTCGTAGGGCGCCCGGCGCCAGGCGTCCGGCATGCTCGGATCGCAACGGACTTCGATGCCGTCCTCCGACGTCGTCAGGACAATCTTCGCCTTGCTCGGTTTCCATCGCTCGTCGAGGCGGTCGTTCAGCAGCCATAGGCAGCTGAAGTCGACGCATTCAGCCGGGCGGCTTTGATAGATCGTACAGCCCTGTCGTGGCGCGCAATGCGGGCACCATTCTTGCGCAGGCTTGGCAAGCTGTTCGATCTCCATGACCTTGCAGCACAGCGTGCAATCGCCGCACTGTCTGGGTCTGTTGTCTGAGTGAGCCATCACGGCATCTTCGCGTCGGTGTTCGACGCCTTCAAGTACCCACGTGCCCAGCCGCCGGCACGCAGCCGCAGCATGTCAGCTGCAAGCCGCTGTCGGTTGAACGCAAAATCTCATTTCACCTTTGCAATCAAGCTGATTTGGCGTGTCCAGTCCTATCAGTAAAAATATCCCGCTTCGCAATTTCGGAAAATCATGATCTTATCTCCCTCGTCCCGCCTCATCGACGAGGGGCGCTGCGCGGTCGTCACGAAGCGTG
>NZ_JBNPTH010000014.1:0-33165 GCF_051167555.1 Bradyrhizobium sp. HKCCYLS3077
GCCCCGCGCTCCGGCACCTCCCCTCACCCTGAGGAGACCGCCGAAGGCGGTCGTCTCGAAGGGCGAGGCCCGGACCTTGGCCTCATGGTTCGAGACGCGCCTTCGGCGCTCCTCACCATGAGGAGCAATCCCCGCAAGCCAGAGCGGCTGACTGACGATGCGGCAGGAGCGCGCATCCCCTGCCCCCGCAACCTTTCGTTAACCGCCGTTAACCGAACGCTAACCATACACCGGGCAAAAATTGCCGGGTGGGACGATGCGTGTCGTGATTGGGTGCAGTTGACGGGGAGAGCTTCCGTGGACGCCAGCGCGGTACCTCAGTTTCGGAACGGTGGCCCTGTGGCCGCCGCGCAGTCGTTTGGGGCCGGCAAACGCGGCCCACGGGAAGGGGCGAAAGCCATGGTCGACGTCACGGCGGGTCAGGGAGCCGGCTCTCCGGCCGGCGGGTTCTCATTCGGCGATCTCAAGACGCTGATCATGCGCGGCGACATCGCGCTGGCGCTCGGCATCCTCACCATCCTGGTGGTGCTGATCCTGCCGCTGCCCTCGCTGGTGCTCGACCTGTTCCTGGCGATCTCGATCACCCTGTCGATCCTGATCCTGATGACCGCTCTGTTCATCCAGGCGCCGCTGGAATTCTCGTCGTTCCCGACCATCCTGCTGATCTCGACGATGCTGCGGCTGTCGCTGAACCTGGCGTCGACCCGGCTGATCCTGTCGCGCGGCCACGAGGGCACGGATGCGGCCGGCCACGTCATCGAGGCGTTCGGCAATTTCGTGATGGGCGGCAACTTCGTCATCGGCATCATCGTGTTCGCGATCCTGGTGACGGTGAACTTCGTCGTCATCACCAAGGGTTCGGGCCGCATCGCCGAGGTCGCGGCACGCTTCCATTTGGACTCCATGCCCGGCAAGCAGATGGCGATCGACGCCGACCTCTCCGCCGGCCTGATCGACGAGAAGGTCGCAAAGGCGAGGCGCAAGGAGCTGGAGGACGAAAGCGGCTTCTTCGGCGCGATGGACGGTGCCTCGAAATTCGTCCGCGGTGACGCGGTCGCAGGCCTCCTGGTCGTCTTCATCAACATCATCGGCGGCATCATCATCGGCGTCGCCCAGCAGGGCCTGGGTTTTGCCGAGGCTGCCCGCACCTACACGACGCTGACCGTCGGCGACGGCCTCGTCACCCAGGTGCCGGCGCTGATCGTGTCCACCGCGGCCGGCCTGCTCGTCTCCAAGGCCGGCGTGACCGGCGCCGCCGACAAGGCGCTGATCAAGCAGTTCTCCGGCTATCCGCAAGCGCTCGGCATGTCCGCCGCGGTCATGCTGGTGCTGGCGTTGCTGCCGGGCATTCCGACCATCCCGTTCCTCGCGCTCGGCGGCGGCGCCGCCGCGCTGGCGCTGAAGGCGCGCCGCCACAAGGAAGTGGCGAAGGCCGAGGAGATCGCCGCGGCCGCCGCCGCGCCCGCCGCAGCCGCCGCCTCTGCCGCGGCCGCCGAGGAGCCGATCTCCGCCGCGCTCAAGATCGACGATCTCAAGATCGAGCTCGGCTACGCGCTGCTGCCGCTGGTCAACGCGCCCGACGGCACCGACCGGCTGACCGACCAGATCAAGGCGCTCCGGCGGTCGCTGGCGATCGAGATGGGTTTTGTCATGCCTTCGGTGCGCATCCTCGACAACGTCCAGCTCGAGGCCAACACCTACATCATCAAGATCAAGGAGGTCGACGCCGGCTCCGGCAAGATCTGGCCGAGCCAGTTCATGGTCATGGACCCCGGCGGCAACCAGGTCGCGGTGCCCGGCATCCACACGACGGAGCCGACCTTCGGACTACCGGCGACCTGGGTCGACGCCGGGCTGAAGGAAGAGGCGACGCTGAAGGGCTACACGGTGGTGGACGCGGCGACCGTGCTGTCGACCCATCTGACCGAGCTGCTCAAGGCTAATATGAGCGACCTCTTGTCCTACGGCGAGGTGCAGAAGCTCCTGAAGGAGCTGCCGAAGGAGCAGAGCGAGCTGGTCAAGGACATCGTGCCGACGCAGATCACGATCTCCGGCCTGCAGCGCGTGCTGCAGCTCTTGCTGTCGGAGCGGATCTCGATCCGCGATCTCTCGACCATCCTCGAAGGCGTCGCCGACGCACTGGCCTTCTCGCGCAACCCGGCGACGATCGTCGAGCACGTCCGCGCCCGCCTCGCCCGCCAGATCTGCGCCCAGAACACCTCGCCGATGGGCTATTTGCCGCTGATCGCGCTGTCGGCGAAGTGGGAGCAGGCGTTCGCGGAGTCGCTGATCGGCCAGGGCGAGGAGCGCAGCCTCGCGATGCAGCCGTCCAAGCTCTCGGAGTTCATGACCGCAACGCGCGATGCGTTCGAGCGCGCCGCGCGCGAAGGCGAGTCGCCGGTGCTGGTGACGTCGGCTGCGATCCGGCCCTTCGTCCGCTCGCTGGTCGAACGCTTCCGCGCTCAGACCACGGTGCTGTCGCAGGCCGAGATTCATCCCCGGGCGCGGCTGAAGACGGTGGGGAGCGTGTGAGGGAAACGCGTGCGGAACCTGCGAGTCAGTCTGAAGTTGATGAAGGCAGGACCGGTGCGGAGCGCCGGTCTTGCCGCTTTTCCAAGCAAACCAACCCTTGCTTCGCCGCAACAGGCAAACGATTTCTTAATTTTGCGTTAGGTGGCTGATATGGCAGCCACAGTAGGAACCATCATTTAAGTATCTGATCTTGAATGACTAAGATCGATTTTCGAGGATTCAAATCGCGAAGCATCACACCTATTCACACGCTTGTGATCGTCCCTGCGAAACAGAATCGCGGTTTCCTACGTTACTGTTCGCGAGACGATGAACCGGAACGTCGCCGGCTCACACGAATCAGCGAAGGACGGAAGACGGCAGGAGGCTTCCATGAACCACTCGATTTACAGCGCGGATCGGACGACCCACCTCAAGATCGTGGTGGTTGCGCTCGTAGCTGGCATCGCGGTGGCCGGCCTTGGCATCTCCGCCCGTTTGAACGCGGAGCCGAACTACACGCAGACTGCGAAGGTCCTCAAGGCCGGCAAGCCGGTCGCGGTGACGAGCTCGCAGACGTCGCTGGTTCGCTAAGACGAATTCCCGGAATTCACGCGGTTCTCACAGCCCCCCAACTGGCCGCGTGGATATGTAGTAGACCCAACCCCAAGTCGACTAGCGAAAACGCCCGCTCCCCACGGGCGTTTTCTTTTTTGCGTTTTGGCTCACTTGCCCGGCGGCACCGTCTCGATCAGCTTGCCGGTAAAGACGATTGGCCCCGTTGCCTGCCCCGTCGGCGAGCCGCCTTCCGGCTCGACGGTCACGGCATAGGTGGCCCGGCTGACGATGTCGGGGTCGTAGGAGGACAGCACCGGGCGGCTGGTGAAATCACTGCCGCCGATGACGCCGAGCGAGCGCGGCTTCTGCAGCTTGTCGGAGACGATCCACAGCTCGAAGCTCTTGCCGGGCTCGGGCGCCGCGCCGACGCGGCGCACCGTGTAGCTCCGGGTGGCGGAATCCACGGTGAGGATGAACGCCGGCGACGCGGCGTCCTTTTGCAGCAACGCCACGAACTGGGCGGCGGGCTCCGGCGCGGCCGGCACCTTGACCTCGACGGTCTGGATGCGCGGCTTCGGCTGCAACGGCTGCGGCAGCAGATCAGGGCGATAGACCTGCACGCCGACCAGCGCCAGCAGCACCGCGGCCAGCGCTGTCATGACGTTGGCGACCGCGCGCCACTGCCGGACCCTGGAGGAGAGCTGCACCACATTGGCGCGCTCGTCTGCACGCTCCTGGGCGGCAGCGAACGTGCGCCGCGGCGCGACCACCGCGGGCGCCTCAGCAGCGGTTGCAGGCTCGGGCTTGGCAATCTCGATCGGCGGAGCTTCGGGCTTCCGGGGATTAGCCTCGGACGGCTTGATCTGAGTGGGCTCGACGACCGGCTGCTGCTCAACCGCCGGCACTTCGAGCTTGGGCGCTTCGTGCTGTCGCGCTTCCGCGATGACCGGTGGGGCATCAGGCGCAGGCACCTCCGGCGGCACGACGACAACCGGAGCGGCAACGTCCGGCGCTGGCGGCTCAGCCGCCAGTGTCTCAACCGCCGGTGTCTCGACCGCCAGTGCCTCAGGTGCCAGTGCCTCAGTTGCCGGTGTCGCAGCGACCGCCGCCGGCCGCGACTGCGCGATCGCGGCCTTGATACGGTCCCACAGCTCCGGCCGCGGCTCGACCAGGCCGACCATCTGATTGAGCGCGCCAAGCCGCAATTCCCACGCCTGAACCAGCGCAGCGAAATCGCGGTCGACGACCATCATGGTCTCGACCTGCGCGCGTTCGGCGGCGTCGAGCGTGCCCAACGCATATTCCGCGGCAAGCGCGATATGGTCTTCGCTATACGCCATCACAGGTCCAGGTCACGTCACCACCAAGATCTCTTGCGCTTACGCTCTCAGTCCAACCACACCTCATCCGAGACCGAGGCATTGGCGGATGTCCATCATGCTCCGCCGGAGCCAGGTCTTCACCGTGTTCACCGGCGCGTCGAACTTGGTCGCCAATTGCTCCCGGCTCCAGCCGTTATAGTAGGCAAGCAGCACCAGCTTCTGCCGGTCCGGCTCGAGCTGGCCGACGCATTCCAACAGCCGCTTCAACTCCTCCGACATTTCCCGCCGCGCCAGCGGATCCGGCGTCTCGGCCGCCACCTCCAGCGCGGAGGGCTCATCCTCCAGAGACAGCTCGCCGCGCTTGCGCACGAGATCGATGGCCCGGTTGCGGGCGATGGCGGCCATCCAGGTAATCGGGGAAGACACGGCCGGATTGAATTGCGCGGCGTTGTTCCAGACCTTGACGTAGGTCTCCTGGACGACCTCCTCGGCGAGGTCCTGTCGATGCAAGATACGGAGCACGACGCCATAGAGTTTCGCGCGCGTCGCCGCGTAAAGGCGCTCGAACGCGGCCTCGTCACCCTTGGCGACGGCGGCAAGCAACAAGACCAGCTCTGCCGGCGTCAGCATTCAGCGTCCCCGAAAATCGCCCCACTCCCTCGCTCGAACCTGTCCTCCCGTAGCACACATCGCGCGCGGCGCTCCAGCCGGGCGGACATGACGAAAAACCCGGACCTCGCGGCCCGGGTTTTCGAGGCAACAGACCCGTGGCGGGCCGGCTCAGGCGATGACGCCGAGCCGGGCGCGCATCAGGCCGATACTGTCCATGTCCGCCTGCTCGCGGGCGCTTTCCTCGGCCTTTTCGCGGGCCTGGTCGCGCTCGTCGAGCAGCTCAACCTTCTTCATTTCCTCGAATGCCTCGGACAGCGCCGCCTTGGCGTCCTCGAGCTGGGCGCGCAGCTCGTCGGCCGAGCGCGTCAGGTTCTCGCGGCGCTGGATCGCCGCCTTGGCATAGGTCGGATAGGCAAAATGGGTCGGGTCGTTGATGCCGGCCCGCTCCTGTTCGGTCTGGATTTCCCGCTCGAGCTCGGCCGACATGCGCTGGAAGTCAGCGATCATGCCCTCGATCTGCGTCACCCGGCGGCGTTTCTCATCCACCTGAAATTTCTTCAGACGGATCAGCGTTTCGCGCGACTTCATCGACTCATACTCCCCAGAAGTCCCGTAGACGGCGCGGGACAGGGCCGGCCGCCCTTACTGGGCTCGCCGACTAGGCTCGTGACATGGAGGGGATGATGTCCCGACAAAGTTAGCTTTCCGTTTCCAAGCGCCCCAGGATCTGTTCCAGCTCCCGATACCCCTGAGCGAGCCCGCACACCTCATCCTTGCGCTGGCGCAGGAACGCCTCCAGCGGCTCGTGCAGCTTGATCGCCTCGTCGACCTCCGGACTGGAACCCGCGCGATAGGCGCCGAGCCGGATCAGCTCTTCCATGTCGGCGTAGGTCGCCATCACCTGGCGCGCGCGCATGATGGTCGGCAGGAAGACGGGATCGGCCGATTTCGGCATCGTCCGCGACACCGATTTGAGGATGTTGATGGCCGGATAACGGCCGCGTTCGGCGATCGAACGCTGCATCACGACATGGCCGTCGAGAATGCCGCGCACCGCGTCCGCCACCGGCTCATTATGATCGTCGCCGTCGACCAGCACCGTGAAGATCCCGGTGATGGTGCCGTCGCCGCTGCCGGGCCCGGCCCGCTCGAGCAATTTCGGCAGTTCTGTAAAGACGGTCGGCGTGTAGCCTTTCGCGGTCGGCGGCTCGCCGGCCGACAGCCCGATCTCACGCTGCGCCATCGCGAAGCGCGTCACCGAGTCCATCAGGCACAGAACATCCTTACCTTCGTCGCGAAAATATTCGGAGATTGCGAGCGTCAGATACGCCGCCTGCCGCCGCATCAGCGCCGGCTCGTCGGAGGTCGCGACCACCACGACCGAGCGGGCGAGGCCCTCCTCGCCGAGATCGTCCTGCAGGAATTCCTGCACCTCGCGGCCGCGTTCGCCGATCAGCCCGATGACCGACACTGCCGCATCGACGTTGCGCGCCAGCATCGACAGCAGCACCGATTTGCCGACGCCGGAGCCGGCGAAGATGCCGAGCCGCTGGCCGCGGCAGCAGGTGAGAAAGGTGTTCAGCGCGCGCACGCCGAGATCGAGCGGAGACCCGACGCGCTTGCGCGAATGCGCCGGCGGCGGATTGTTGCGGTAGGGAACCGGCGCCGCGCCCTGCGGCAGCGGCCCCTTGCCGTCGATCGGCTCGCCCATCGCGTTGACGACGCGGCCCAGCCAGGCCTGTGACGGCCGCACCTGGTTGGCGGAGTTGGCGATCACGGCGCGGCAGCCGCGCCGCACCCCTTCGAGCCCGGCGAACGGCATCACCACCGCATTCTTGCCGGAGAAGCCGATCACCTCGGCAGGAATGACATTGCTGCCGGTCTCGATCATCAGCCGCGCGCCGACCGACATCGCGTGGATCGGCCCGGCGATCTCCACCATGAGCCCCTTCACGCCGACGACACGCCCATAGGTGTTCACGGCGTCGATGTCACCGATCTGCTCGGCCAGCGCTTTCATCACGGAACCACCTTCATCGCGGAACCGCCGCCATCACAAAACAGCCTTCATTGCGAAAACCTTAAGTAAGGGCAGATTCGCTGCGCCGGTTTAACTCTGTGTTTACTCGCATCATTAATCATTGCGTCATGGTCTGGAGTGACTGACGTAGTGCGCTTTGCCGCCCCCCAAAAGCGGTGAGGAACGAGAGTCGGTTAGTTCCATCTCTTCACATGGAGCTTGAACGAGGTCGGCTGAGAAAACCTGCTTCTTCGCAACACCTTACGGCGATTCGACAAAAATTGCACGGATTGAGCTTGCGCAGCGGAATCAGGATTTGTTAACCATCTCTCGTCAGGATCCGAATCAGTTGTTCAAAGGCGTTTTGAGTGCCGCGGTGGCGGCCGACCTGACGCCCGGAGCGGCGACTATGGGGAACTGGCATGCGCGTTTTGCTGATTGAGGATGACAGCGCCGTCGCGCAGTCGATCGAGCTGATGTTGAAGTCCGAAAGCTTCAACGTCTACACGACTGACCTCGGCGAAGAAGGCGTCGACCTCGGCAAGTTGTACGATTACGACATCATCCTTCTCGACCTCAATCTGCCCGACATGTCCGGTTACGACGTGCTCAAGCAGCTGCGTGTCTCGAAGATCAAGACCCCGATCCTGATCCTGTCCGGCCTCGCCGGCATCGAGGACAAGGTCAAGGGCCTCGGCTTCGGCGCCGACGACTACATGACCAAGCCGTTCCACAAGGACGAGCTGATCGCGCGCATCCACGCGATCGTCCGCCGTTCCAAGGGCCACGCCCAGTCGGTCATCCAGACCGGCGACCTCGTCGTCAACCTCGACACCAAGACGGTCGAAGTCGGCGGCCAGCGCGTGCACCTGACCGGCAAGGAATACCAGATGCTGGAGCTGCTCTCGCTCCGCAAGGGCACCACCCTCACCAAGGAGATGTTCCTCAACCATCTCTACGGCGGCATGGACGAGCCCGAGCTCAAGATCATCGACGTCTTCATCTGCAAGCTGCGCAAGAAGCTCGCCAACGCGTCCGAAGGCCGCAACTTCATCGAGACCGTCTGGGGCCGCGGCTACGTGCTGCGCGAGCCGCACGACCTCGACGAGCGCATCCCCGCCTGATCTTTCACTGGGCAACTCGGCAGGCCTCACGGCTTGCTCCTCCCAGACTGAGCCCCGCCGCAAATGGCGGGGTTTTTGTTTGTGGGAGGATGGTGATTGGCAATGGAGCGGCCGCTTTGCACCAGGCGAGTTCGCGTTGGAGCCAAGCTCTCGCCACGCGACAGGTGCGCTCCCCTCCCCCTTGCGGGGAGGGGTCGGGGGTGGGGGTCCCCGGAAATGGTCTGCATTGTGGGCCCCTTCGGCCGAAGCCGATCAGCAAGCGATCTCACCACCAACACGCCGCTTGTCAGTCCCTGCCCCAAGCTCGGTCCTGAGCAAGAAGCCCCCACCCCCAACCCCTCCCCGCAAGGGGGAGGGGAGCTTACCGCCGTTGCCGCACGGGCGTGGCTCAAACTGACAAGTACTCCCTCACCTTCCACCGCGCATGGCGCAGCCGCATCTCACACATGAGCGCAATCGCCGCCATCGAGCTCTCCAAGACACCATCGACGAAATCATCGAAGAAACCCATCGTCGCACGTCATCGCGTTCTCGCCGCGCCCATGCGCCCGAGTTGTCCGCCATTCTCGCCGCCCTCTCTCAACTGAGGGCGCAGGGAAGGCCGGGCGCTGGCCGCGCCCGTGGCCCGCCTGCAGCAAAAAAAGCAGGCGGCAGTCACCACAGGTCTGGCCGAAACACCCGGCCCTCCCCGCGCGATGGCTTTACGATTTATAGGCGATCTCCTTGGGGACCGGCTTTTTGCCCCCATCGCCCACCGGCAGCGTCCTCCGCAACGCCAGCAGGCTTGACCTCAGCACCGGGAGGCCAGGACCACGCCACTTCACCGTGCGCCCGGGATCGTTCGTCGGCACGGACAAGCCATGCTGCGACCCCAAGCGCCCATCGCATCCCACACCCGACGTCCGTGACGACCGCGAAGCGTCCCCTCGTTGGGGCGGGACGGAAGGGAATAGATCATAATTTCTGGGAAAGCGCAATCACAAATTTCGGACTTTTCGATTCCCATGAAAATACAACCCTGATGCCATCCGCATGCCGAAGCCGCACTCAGATCCTCTAGCCTTGACGCTCCGTGGAGCCCCCCCCCCAAGCATCCGTGTTCTGCACACTCCCGTCCGAGCCACGAAAGACGGGGCCGCGCCGCATTGATCGCTCGCAGTGTAGTCGAGGTCTGCGGAAGGCAGCGCCTCCATATGGTTACATAGCACGGCCCAAACTTAACCTCAGCTGCGATCAAAGCACTTCAATATCCATCACTCCATAGCTTTGCTGTCAAAGTCCTGTGGCGATAGCCGAAGTATCTTGACTGAGTCTAGCTCCCAAAGACTCGGCGCACCGATACCGCGAGAATAACGCCGTGCAAGCCATTCTAAATCCTCAAGCGCTGATATCGGGAGCTGCAGAAGCACACGACGGCTAATTGAAGGATCGTCGAAGATTGACACCAGAGTTTCCCACAGCGCCCTGCCAGCAGCTCGATCCTCCAGAACCCTCGCAAATTGAATTGCTTTAGCGAAAACTCGAACATTCAACTGAGGAGAGGTGAGCGAGACTCGCAGCTCGCTATCTGCCCGTTCAAGAAACTCTTCCGCAACACGGTCTATCCACCTTGTTGCCCCTACCATTAGCGCAAGCCTAAGCAGATCAAACGCGGCCTCAGGGCTTCGCCTACTCCAATCAATCCATCCTTCACGACGATAGAATGTTGACTCAACGATTTTATCAAGCCGCGCCGGCCCTAGATTGACTTCAAATTCGTTGGCTAGCACCAGGAGCTCGATCGCACCATCAGGAGCACCATCAAACAACTCGAATGGATCAATTTTTGCAATAGCGACCTCAACTGCTTTACGGCCGCCCCCTCCCCTCGACACGCCATTTGTCATCCTCGATGCCAATCGGCATATCTCAAGAACGCGCTCTGGATTATTCTCTGCTAACAGCAATAAACGCGGGCTATCTAGCAGCAATACAAGCTTAGATCTGATTTCTACCACCCATTTCGACGCGCCCAGACTAGACAACACACGCGTTAGATCGTCGACATCCTGGGGACGCCGCAATATTAATTCTTCAAAATTCACCCCCCTAAGAAGGCGATCAACGACGTCGATTACCCCTCTCCTTTTAAAGCCAGGTCCGTAGGCTTTAATTAGTTCGAGTGCACGAACAATAACTTGCGACTCACTTCCCACAAACTCCAAAAGACTGCCACGCTCAAAAATCGCATGAATAATACGATCTGCCATCTTTCGGCGGTAGCCCCTTGGTCCCATGACACCAATAAGTTCCAAAAGAGCAGCGGCCGCCTCCGCATTATACTTCAAAAGCTCTACCAAGGTGCTTCTAGCGATATCCTCCATAATCGACAATAGCTCATTTCCCGGCCTCTTGTTGACCTTTAACCTAAAGTCCCTCCCAAACGGATTTCGTCGGACGGCTCTGCTGATACTTATGACTACATCTCCTAACGCATTGATGTTCTCTGTACGCATCGCCTCCAGAAGCGCAATCGCCGCATTATTTGAAAACTCAGCTACATCGACACGGCCACCTCGCCCTCCAGAACTCTCTTCCAGCTTTTTCTGCGCTATTTGACCGGAGACATCCACGTTTTCAGAACGCAACAATCTATCGACTTCGTCGATATCTATTTTTCTTGATTCACCCAAAAGAACGAAGCCACTCGCACCAGACAGCGCACCGTCACCTAATGATCGAGCGACGTTGAAAATCAATTCAAGCCTGCTGGACCCCTCGGCGACTGAGATCTTCTTTTTCGGCGCGATCGTTACCACCGCCCCCTTTCTTCTCGCCTCAAATACAGCCGTAATGCCATTGATGCTCTCGATCGAGAACCACGACCGCCACAAGTAAGTCAGTTGATCCCAAGGCCGCGCACCGTCTTCCGATTTCGCAGACTCTTCGCGAGACGCGATCAACTGCTCGTCAAAGACGAACGGATCACCCGACATCAACGCACGAATTATGACAAGATTGATACTATAAATAGCCAAGTGCCCCATCAACGGATGCGGATGAAACGGAACCAGAAATCCCTCCTGCGCCTCGTCCTTCTGCATGATCGAAGGCATTTCGCGCCGATACAAAACCCTAGCAATCTGGCTCTGGAAAATTGCGTCAAGCTCAACAATGAACTTATCAAAGTTGAGACTCCTGACTCTCAACGCATGTCCAGACCACTCGCGAATCATTTCCATAACAACCGGTCTAGTAAACAAAGCTGTATACACCAAGCACGCAAACCACAGACGAGATAGCCCATCTGATTTATTCAACTTGCTATCGCGCTGCGCACGCAGCACAGGCTTTCTGGCCATCTCTATAAGCTGCTCAATCTCGTCCATCGCCCTCCTAATAATAAAATCCGCAGTCAAAAATTCTCCGAATGTATTATGTAAAAACTCAAACGCTGCCTCTCCATAGACGCCGCCACCATTGCCATCACTCAAAGATCTCGATTTATGAATGAAGAAAAAACTGCCAAGTAACAAGTCCGCCTGGCTGAGCTGTCTGCCGCCCTCCGTTGCGGCAGATTTTTGCCGCTCCAGCTCAAAAAACCTCAGATCTTTACTTAGCTGATCCGATAGTATGTGAAGAGCTCTCCGATTATACATACCAACGGCAGCCACACCGAGTCGCTGCATATCCCTATCAATCTCTTCTTCTTGCTGTTCCTCGGGCATATTGAGAAATTCGGGTGATTTCTCTCGCTCGCGAATGACAAAGCGACGAAGAAGACTGTCATATAGTATTGTCCTATCAGTGACCTGCCCGCTTCTTAACTTGTTTTCGACAGAATCGTAGAGAGCCAACATCAACAGCAAAAGCGGCTGTTCAGCGAGCTGTAGAACCTTGGCCGAGTCGGCATCTGTTTCGCTCGGCAATTGAAACGGACGAACATTGGCGGCCTGAAAATATGCTGAATTCGCCTCGTTCCAGATAGCGATCCAATTCTCTCTCTGGACTTTATCAAACTCAAGAAGGCGAACTATCGTTGATCCTTGAGGAACAACCGCTTTGTCAATGAGCGTCACTCGACTAGTAACAATTACTCTCACCGGCCGACCCTGTTCGGCCTCGTTTCGCTGAAAGTTTTTAACGTCTTGTAGATAGCCTGCAAACACCTTTCCGCTCGCCTGAAGCAACTCATCATAGCCGTCGAGAATCACCACCGGTGGATTATTAACAAAAGAAGAACTACATTTTGCCCATGAGTCTAATCTGATACCTGTAACTCGACCAACATGTTCTTCTATTTGCGATACTACGCCAGCTTCCGAGTTAACTTCGCGAAGCGGAACCCTTATTGGGGTAAATTGTTTTGACAGAAGGCGCGCGGACAACACTGTCGTTAGAAGGGACTTTCCGCTACCTGGATGCCCAAGCACAACCAACGGAGTGTCGGTGCTATAAGGCGAACTCAGGTAGCTAAGAAGAAAATTCCCAAGGTCGTTGCGGCGCTTAATTCCTCTCCAAGTCGCAGCATCCTCTAAAGCGGTCTTCTTTGTTCCAACTCGAATAACAAGAAAAGATTGGGGGACAAACGCATCGCAAACTCGAGGAAAGACTAATCGAGGAGCATTCTCATCGACATCTGCCCGGTCATCAATAATCGGATCGTTGATCCGAGCCAAATAGTGCTTTTTAAGCCCCTCGACTATTTCCTCAGACTGAGACATGCGGTATAAGTCCGGCAGACTCAGGACCAGCTTATGGAGATTGTTAAGTCCTACATCGATCGACTCAACAGCGCTGCGATATGACTGAACGTATTCCTTAAAAGAGTGAGACATATTGTCAATTAGGGCAGCTGCTCTCTTGTGTTCTTGAATATTGGCCCAGATAGCAAACTCTTGATACTTGGTGCAGAGCGCGAAATACTGAGCCTCGAATGTCTCAGCAGCCAGTCTCGGTAGATTCTCCACAACTTGGGTGACGACCAGCCGCCCCTTTTCGTCCAACTGCTCCCAAGCAGCCAGCTTCATAGCAAAATCTCTGAAGGCTGCGGTCATTTCGCGATAGAGTGGAATCAAGCGCTGCTTTAGGGCCTCCAGCGTCTCAACGGGATGAGGAAGATATACCTGAACAACGTCGGTTATATCTTTCTCGGAACTCCTATCGCGGCCAGAAGATGATTGATTCAATTGTTTGGCTTGATTCAAAATAAATAGCTTTTCCTCCTCTGAAAGCATCATTTTTTTTCTGAACTCGTCCGGGAGCGACTGATCTAGCGCTTCAAAGAACGCCGTGTAACTAATGAGAACGTATGCTGCCCTCATTCGTCGCTCGCGATCTGAATAGCTATCTGCGCCTTGCCTGGATACTGCATCCAACAACTCTTTCGAGAGTCGAATCAGTTCATTCTTTGCGGTGATCAACGGAATTCCAGATAGACCACTAAAAAATGCTGGTGAACAAAGGAGAGCAACGCCGAGCAGTTGATCAATTTCCCCGATAAGGCGAGGCTGATCCTTCTTGATAAGCGCGCAGACCTGCTTAAACGACAAATCCTGTGCCATCGATTTTCATTCCGATTGAATTAATTAACTATTTCCCTCTCTAGTAGAGCTGTCAATCCTAAAGCTCAGAATGTCACATCGCGCTCAGGTCAGGCGCTATGCGCAGGAAGGTCAATCCAGAAAGGAATAGAAAAGTTATGACGTTGCCTGAGCAATCACGTAACCTGCCGCCATCGACATCTTTCTTGGCGGTCCTTTCCATTGTCGATCGTTGAGGCCGGGGTTGAGATTGACGGCGTTGGCGTGACCTCTTTGCTCGAACGCATCGGCGCCGGCGAGCAGTATTTAGGCGGACCTGCGGCCGGTGGGCCCAGTTTGTATTAGTGTCGCCACTTGGTTCTTCCAGCGGGAGTTTCCGCAATTCCGGCCTCTGCTGAGGAATGGAATGATCGTGGGCCCCAATTCGGGCAAAGACACGAGATCATGATGCGATCCGGCGGACTCGCATCATGGTTTCATGGGCCTCGTCTGCGCGGCGACGGTTCAACGCGCATGGCGCTCAGCGTCCCTTCTTCTTCGTGGCGCTCTTCTTGGCTTGCTTGGCGGTCTTGGTCGCGGTCTTCTTCGGCGGACGCTTCGCCGCCGTCTTGCCTATCTTGCCTTTCGCCTTCTTCACCGTGGCGGTGCGCTTGCTTGTTGGTTTTGAAGCCTTCTTGGCGACCTTCTTCTTAGTCGTCTTCTTGCGGCCTGCCGACGTCTTGGCTGCAGCGGCCACCTTCTTCGGGGCCTTCTTGGCCGGTCTGGCCGATGGCTTCGCGGGCTTCGTCGGCGCCGCCGGTGTCCCGGCCGCCCCTGCGCCACCCGCCGCCGACAGCCAGAACCGCAGCTCCGGGGACTTCTCCTCGGCGCCCTTGATGTAGCGCTCCTGCCAGCTGTCGTCGCCTTTCAGCGGCTTGCCGAAGATCTCCGGGCGCTCCTTCAGCAGGAAGCGCCAGGCGTAGTGGTCGTAGAGGTCGAGGACGTGGCAGGCATAAGCCTCGGCGAGACCGCGGTGGCCGCGGATGATCAGCATGTTCTCGTCGTTGTTGTGCGAGGCGCGGAAGCCGAGATTATGCGAGCCGGTGACGACGACGCAATCGTCGCTGAACGGATCGATCACGACGATCTTGTTGTGGATGATGGCGAAGCCGTATTTGCCGAGCTCCCTCTCCCACTTGCCGAACGCGTCCTGCACGGCGCCGGCCGGCACCGCGCGGAAATCGATGCCGCCGGTGTCGCCCGGCTTCTTCGGCGTGCCGCGCTCGCCGACCACCTTCACCTCGGGCGCGGCTTCGTCCGGCGCGTCGTCGCCGCCGCTCTCCGAATGGCCGCCGGCATGCAGCGATTTCGAGAACTCGGTCGCACGCACCGGACTGGTCAGCGCGCCCCGCACGAACAGATCGGGCTTTTTCGCCAGCAGGTCGCCGGCCTTGTTGAGAATGGAGTTGTTGCCGGGATCGAAGGCGAGGAACAGCACGGCGTGCTTGGCGCCGTCCATCAGTTGGAACACCCGGCCCATGTCGTTCGGCGTCTTCGGGTTCTTGCCGAGCTTGCCGGGCGTGTTCGGCGAGAACATCGGCTCGATGGTGACGCCGTGGCCGAGATCGATCGGCTTCGTGATCGAACTCGCATTGTTGGCGCGGGCAAAGTCGCGCAGGGTTTGCGACTGCAACGCCGACTTGTCGCCACCGGCGGCGTCGACGTCGGCCTTCAGCGCGTTCCAGTAGGACAGATAGCGGTCGGCGAGCTCAGGGCTTTCCACCACCAGCGCGTTGTTGGTCTGGGTGCACAGGCCGGTCGAGGTCCAGTTGGTCGAGCCCGACAGCACCGCGGCCGGCTTGCCCTTCTCCGACAACACCATGAACTTGTTGTGCGGGATCGAGCCTTTGCCGAGGATGCGATCGATCACGCTGACGCCGGCGGCCTTGAGGTTGGCGCGATTGTCGGCGTCGGCATCGTCGGTGTCCTTGCCCTGCTCGTTGCCGAGGATGACGGTGCGGCTGCTCGGGTTCTTGCGCAGCTGCAGCTCGAGCCCGTCGGGGTCGTTCAGCTCATAGAGCGCGGCGTGGATGGTGCCGCCGCCGGCATCGGCGCGCGACAGCAGCGAGGTCAGGCCGTCCTGCAGCTGGCCCATCAGGCGGATGCGGATGGGATCCTTGGGATCGAGGATGTGCGGCGCCAGCGCCGGCACGCTCGGCTTGTCGTTCAGCGCGTGGCTGAGCGCCTGGGTCGCGGTGAGGCCGCGGTTGAAATAGACATGGAACGGCGGCCGCTCCGGCGTCAGCGTGACCTCGTTGCTCTCCAGCGGCGCCACGCCGGCGAGCGGCGTCAGCGCCTGGCCGGGCGTGCCGCCCATCGGCACGATGCGATATCTGTAGGTGCCGCCGCGCCGGGCGAACAGGTCCTTCCACCAGAACTTCTGGATCGGCGCCTGCTCGGTGGTGAGCTTGTCGGCGGTCTGCCCGGCAAAGCGGGCCAGCGCCGGCAGCACCGTGTCGGTGTTGGCGGCGACGTCGATGCGGTGAACGGCGAAGCCGAGACAGCCGTCGAGGCGGCGATCGAAGGTCCAGGCGACCACGGCGATGTCATTGTTGGAAAAGGCAAGCGCGGGCATGGCGGCACTCCTTGTCTGACAGGAGTATGTCGCGGAGTTGTAACAAGGGTTCGACACATCCGGGACAGGAAGTGGAGAACGGAGGTCGCGCGGGGTGATGGTGCGGTGCGGGAAGGGCGCTGGGCTGGCGAACAGGGCTCGCTGAAAAGATGGCCTCAAGCGGTTGCCACGACGGCAGTACGCTCCCTCTCCCCGTTCTTACGGGGAGAGGGTCGGGGTGAGGGGCAGCCGCACGGGAAGTGTCCGTGCAAGCCCTTCCGCATTCACGCCAGGGATCGCGGCTAGAGCCGACGATGAAAAGCTTCGCGTGCGCAGAGAGGTCGACTAGCAGCGCCAGATGAAAGACGAGCGAGAGTTATAGCGCTCACCATTGACACCACCCGAGCCGCTGCCCCTCACCCCACCCCTCTCCCCGTAAGAACGGGGAGAGGGAGCGCAGCATCATTGCGGCGCGCTGCCTGCCTCTTCCTTCGTCCGGTCGAACCCATCAGTGCAACGGGAACGGACAGAGCGCGCCTCAGGCCACGGCGCCCGGCTTGCCGCGCGTCACGTAGCGGCCGTCGCCCTTGGCGCCCACGAGCTTCCCGTCTCGCACCACGAACTTGCCGCGCAGCATGGTGGCGACCGGCCAGCCTGATATCTCGATGCCTTCGTAGGGCGTGTAGTCGGAGCCGTGGTGCAAACCAGCCTGGCTGATCTTGGCGGTCTTGTTCGGGTCCCACAGCGCGATATCCGCGTCGTAGCCGATGGCGATCGAGCCCTTGCCCTTCAGGCCGTAGGTCTTGGCGTGGTTGGTGGCGGTGAAGGCGACGAACTGGTTGAGGGTGATGCGGCCCTTGGTGACGCCTTCGGAGAACAGGATCGGCAGCCGGGTCTCGACGCCGGGGATGCCGTTCGGCACCCAGCGAAAGCTGGTGCGGCCCTTCGGGGTCAGCTTGCCGGCCTCGTCGTCGTAGCGGAACGGGCAGTGGTCTGACGAGAACAGCGAGAACACGCCCCTTTGCAGGCCTTCCCAGCACGCCTCCTGGCTGGCCTTGTCGCGCGGCGGCGGCGAGCAGACGTACTTCGCGCCTTCCATGTTGAGGCCCTGCATGTCCTCCTCGGTCAGCACCAGATATTGCGGGCAGGTCTCGCCATGGATCTTGAGGCCGCGAGCTTGCGCGCGGCGGATCTCCTCCATCGCCTCGCGGTTGGAGACGTGGACGATGACGATGGGCACGTCGATCAGTTCGGCCAGCGAGATCGCGCGATGGGTGGCCTCACGCTCGACCGGGATCGGGCGCGACTTGCCGTGATAGTACGGCGCGATCTTGCCTTCGCGCTCGAGCCGGTCGGTGAGGAAGCGGATGGCATCGTAGTTCTCGGCATGGATCTGCACCAGCGCGCCGGTCTCGCGCGCGACCTGCAGCACGCCCAGAATCTCGTAGTCGTTCAGCGCGAGACCCTCATAGGTCATGAAGATCTTCAGCGATGAATAGCCGTCGGCGACCAGCGCCGGCAGCTCCTGGCCGAGCACGGAGTCGGAGGGGTCGGCGATGATGAGGTGGAAGGAGTGGTCGACGTAGCAGGCCTTGTCGGCCAGCGCGTGGTAGTCCTTCAGCGCGGCGCGCAGCGGCTGGCCCTTCTCCTGCAGGCAGTAGGGCATCACGAAGGTGTTGCCGCCGAACGCCGCGGCCCGCGTCGCGCTCTCGAAATCGTCGGCCATGACGATGCCGGGGCCGGAGGGCTGGCTGATGTGGACGTGGCTGTCGATGCCGCCCGGCAGCACGAGCAGGCCCGAGGCATCGACGACCTCGTCGGCATCGGTGATGGCCTCGCCGATCGCGGCAATGCGGCCCTGTTTGATGGCGACATCGGCTTTGAACGTGTCGCTCGCGGTGGCGACCGTGCCGTTGCGGATGACGGTGTCGAAGGCAGCCATGTGACGCGCTCTCCCAGTCTCGATCTCAAGCGAATTTCTGAAACAGCGATCCCCAGCCGCTGACGCCGCCGACATCGACCCCTGCCAGTTTCAGCGACTTCCATACCACGGTGGCGATGGTGTCGAGAATGGGAATGCCGGTCTCGAGCTCCAGCCGCGCGGCCAGCGGGGCGGCGCGCATGTTGGTGCAGACCACCGCGATCGCATCCGGCTTCTCGCGCGCGACCTCGCGGATCATGGCCTCGATCTCGGAAGGCGTCACCCCGGCGAAGGAGAAATTGTCCTGCAAATTGAGGTGGCGGTCGCCGCGGCAGGCGATGCCGAGCCTGGCGTAATTGGCGATGATGCGCGCCTGCACGTCGTCGCGATAGGGCGTGACCAGGCCGAGCGAGGTGGCCTTCATCGCCGCCAGGATCTCGTTGAGCGCCAGCATCGAGGTGGTCGCGGGGATGCCGGTGGCGGCGGTGATCTGCTCGCAAAGGCGAACATCGGCCTCGAAGCCGAGCCAGCCGGAGGAGGTGCCGTTCCAGCCGATGACGTCGACCTTGGCATGGGCGAGCAGCTCGGCGGCGCGGAGGATGTTGCTGATGTCGAACTGCGCGAGCGCGTCAGTCGAGAGTGCGATCTCGGTGACCTTGAAGCGGGAGAAATGCGCCGACACGTTGGGGAGATCGGCCACCATGGCCGAGGTGATCGGCTCCAGCGCGGTGTTCGACGACGGCGTCAGCATGCCGAGAAGGGTACGTTTGGTCATGGGTGAGCGGCTTTCTCATGCGAGTGCGATCGGAAATGTGCGCCCCGATGGCAGTGTGCTCCCTCTCCCCGTTCTTCACGGGGCCGCGACGAGCTTCGCTCGCGCTGAGAGGATTGGGGTGAGGGGCCACCCCACCCACCGACCGTGCGGAGAGCCCCCCTCACCCGGATCGCATCTTGCGATGCGATCCGACCTCTCCCCGCACACGGGGAGAGGTACAGACCGAGCTCGCCGGATGAGTTGTACACCAAACTGAAGTTGTTCATGCACTCGCCCTCTGCTCCGCCCGCTCCCCACGCAGCAGCCCCAAGATATGCCGCTTCAACTCATTGAACTGCGGTGACGTGATATCCCGCGGCCGCGGCAGGTCGATCGGGATGATCTCGACGATCCGTCCCGGACGCGCACTCATCACCGCCACATGCGTGCCCAGGGTCAGTGCCTCGTCGATGCCATGCGTCACGAACACGATCGTGCCCTGGTGCTGCTGCCAAATGCGCACCAGCTCGGTCTGCATGTCCATGCGGGTCTGCTCGTCGAGCGCGCCGAACGGCTCGTCCATCAGGATGACCTGCGGATTCATCAGCAGCGCCCGCGCAATGCCGACGCGCTGGTTCATGCCGCCGGACAGCTCGGACGGATAGTGGTTCTCGAAGCCGGTGAGTCCGACCATGTCGATATAGACCTGCGCGCGGGCACGGCGCTCGGCCTTCTGGCCGCCGGCGAGCAGCAAATGAAACGCGACGTTCTCCCACACCGGCAGCCACGGCATCAGATTGGCGTGCTGGAACACGACGCCGCGGTCGGCGCCGGGGGCGGTGACCGGCCGGCCGTCGACACTGACCACGCCCCTGCTCGGCTGTTCGAAGCCGGCGATCATGTTGAGCAACGTCGACTTCCCGCAGCCGGACGGGCCGAGCAGGCAGACGAACTCGTTGCGCGCGATGGACAGGTTGATATCGCCAAGAGCGGTCACGTCGGCGTTGCGCTTCTTGTCGGCAAAAATCTTCGAGACGCCGGAGATGTCGATGGTCGCCATTGTCACTCTCCGCCGCGAAGCGTCGTATTGCGCTGCCAGTGCAGCACGCGCGCCATCACCATGCGGATGGCGAGGTCGCTGCAGAAGCCGAGCAGGCCGATGCTCGCCATCGCCGCCAGCACCAGATCGTAGCGCAGGAAGTAGTAGCTGTCCCACAGCACGTAGCCGAGGCCGCTCTTCACCGCGACCATCTCGGCGGTGACGGTGAGCATCCAGGCCGAGCCGATGCCGATGCGCAGGCCGGCGAAGATGCTGGGCATCGCCGCGGGCACCACGATGTAGCGCAGCAGCTTGCGCTCGCTGCCGCCGACCATGGCGCCGGCGCGGATCAGGTTGCGGTCGCAGGTCTTCACGCCGTGGATGGTGTTGAGCAGGATCGGGAAGAACGCGCCGAGGAACACCAGGAAGATCGCCGGCTTGTTGGCGATGCCGAACCAGATGATGGCGAGCGGGATCCACGACACCGGCGGGATCGGGCGCAGCATCTGCAAGGTCGGCTCGATCACGATCTCGATCTTGCGCGACCATCCGATGGCGACGCCGAGCGCCACGCCGAGAAGGGTGGCGATGGCAAAGCCCGCCGCGACGCGCGACAGGCTCGCCAGCATGTCGGCGAGCCAATGGCCGCTATAGGTCTGGGTGTTGCCGTCGGTGCCGATCAGCCAGTCGGCCCACGCCCACACCACCGTGGACGGCGCAGGGAGCAGCGCCGCGGGCAATGCGCCGGAGCGCGAGAAGGCCTCCCAGCCGGCGAGCACCAGCACGGGGACGATGGCGCGATCGAGCTTGCGCAAATGCGCGAGTGCAGAGGTCATTGGAGGATCATGGGGTTTTGATAAATCATCTGCTCGACCGTTGGCGTGTCGGAGTTGGATCCAGGCTCTTCACGGCAAGAGCGGTGCGCCCCCTCGCCCCGCTTGCGGGGAGAGTGTTGGGGTGAGGGGGACTCTCCGCGAGCACGGTGCGTGGAGAGTCCCCCTCACCCGGATTGCATCTTTCGATGCAATCCGACCTCTCCCCGCACGCGGGGAGAGGTGACATCCCGCCGCGGCGCAATTAGCGCTTCATCAATACCCGAGCTCGGTCTTCGGCTTGCCCGTCGCCGCTTCCAGGAAGCGGTAGTCGAGGTTCTTCTCGACGGCGGCCGTGACGTCCGAATTGATGTACTTCAGGTCGCGCATCATCGTGGCGATGGCGAGCGCGGAGGAGCGGTACATCTTCGGATCGGGATCGAGGTTCTCGACCGCGCCGGTCGCGATGGCCTTGTCCAAGCCGGTGATCTTCGAGATCACCTCGATCAGCGCCGGCTTGTCGGCGGCGATGTGCGCGTCAACCTTCACCACCGCGCGCACCACGCCCTCCAGCGCCTTCGGGTTCGAGGCGATGACGTCGGAGCGCGTGAGGATCAGGTTGGTCAGCTTGCCGGCGGCCTGATCGTAGGGAAAGCCGAAGAATTTTGCCGCCTTGGCCTGCATGATCTGGGTGGCGAACGGCTCGACGGTGCAGATCAGTTCGACCTCGCCGCGGCGCAGCGCCTGCAGATGGTCGGACGGATTGGGGATGTTGACGAACTGCACGTCCTTGTTGATGTCGATGCCCTGCTTGGCGAAGGCGCCGCGCATGTGGATGTCCTGCGCATTGCCGCGCGAGGCGGCGACGCGGAACGGCTTGCCGTCGGCCTTGTACTTCGCGATCAGCGCCTTCAGCGCGCTCCAGTCGCCTTGCGGAAGCTCGATATCGTTGGCGAGCAGCATCGCCGAGCCGCCATTGACCTGGCCGGAGATGGCGACGACGTCAAAACCTTTGTCGAGCGCAATGGCGTAATGCAAATAGGTCACCTGCGCGACGTCGATGTTCTTCGACACCAGCGCGGTCAGCGCATCGGTGCCGGTGTTGAAGCCGACCGCATCGATTGCGACCCCTTCCGCAAATTGCGGCGTGAGCGACATCGGCGTGCAATGCGCGCATTTGGCATAGCCGAGTTTGATCTTGGGCATGTCGTCAGCGAAGCTGACGGCCGGCAGCGCCAGCGCGAGCAAGGCAAGAATGGGCAGCACGAAACGGTTCACGGTCATCTCCACGGCAGGCGATCGGCAGGCTCTTGCTGCCCTTGGACATGCCTTTCAGCAAACCCCATGCCACTTGGATGCGATATGCAATCTTGATTTTTTATCGTTATTTCAATAGCTTTTACGATATCGATTACGCCTGATTTGCCTGATCCGCGGGCGCTTCGCCCGAAATTCAGGCAGTCACAGGGGAGCCACCGCAGCAGCCATGACCACCCCGGCATCCCGGCCCAGGCTGAAAACGCGCTTCAAGCCCGCGCGCCTGAAGCTCTCCTCCGACCAGCCGACGCGGCCGCTGGCGCGGTTGTCGCTGCACGACCAGCTCGTCGCCAAGGTGCGCGAGATGATCATCGACGGCGAGCTCGCGGCCGGCGCAGCCTTGCCCGAGCGCATGCTGTGCGAGACCTTCGGCGTGTCGCGCACGCCGCTGCGCGAAGCGTTCAAGATCCTCGCCGCCGAGGGGCTGATCGAGCTGCGCCCGCACCGCACGCCGGTGGTGACGCCGATCGATGCGCGCGAGATCGCGGAGATCTTCGACGTGATGGTCGCGCTCGACGCCGCCGCCGGCCAGGCCGCTTCCATCAGGGCCACGGTCGATGACATTGCGAAGCTCGACGCGATGCATGCGGAACTGGTGGCGCTGCACGGCGCGTCCGAGCGCGCCGCCTATTTCCGCCTCAACCAGCAGATCCACCTGGAGATCACCAGGCTCGCCGGCAACGCCGTGCTGCTCAACATGTGGAGCACCTTGCACGCCAGCGTCTTCCGGGCCCGCGCGGTCGCCAATTACGATGCCAGCCGCTGGGACGAGTCGCTGCGGGAGCACGAGGCCTTCATGGCGCTGCTGCGCGCCCGCGACGCCCAGGGGTTCGCGCGGGCGCTCAGCGCCCATACCCGCAAGACCGGCGATTCCGTGCTGCAGATGCTGGCGCAGGCCACGCCCGAGGCCGGCGGATAGACTTTCTTCACGTCGAACCGGTCAGGCTGGCGCCGCGACAGATGAGAGCTTCCCGCGTCGGGCCTGATCATGATCCTGCAATCCCTCGCCGGCCTGCCGGCCTTCCTTGTCTATTTCTGCACCGCGCTGGTCGCGGTGACGGCGTACCTGTTCATCTACACCCACGTGACGCCCTACAACGAGTTCCAGCTGATCCGGGACAATCACCCGTCGGCGGCGATCGCGCTCGGCCTCAGCCTGCTCGGCTTCACGCTGCCGCTGGTCAGCGCCATCGCCCATTCGGCCAACGTGCTGGACTGCCTGATCTGGGCGCTGGTGGCGCTGATCGTGCAGGTGATCGTCTATTATCTCGTCCGCATCCCCGTGCCGGACCTCGCCAACCGCATCGTCGCCGGTGAATTGGCCTCGGCGATCTGGCTTGGACTCGCCTCGCTCTCGGCCGGCGCGCTCAACGCCGCCTCGATGATCTACTGACCATGGCCGGGAAACACATCGACTTCGGCAAGCGCAGGCCGCGGCCCCCGCCGCCGCCGACGCCGCCGGTGAAGCGCTCCGGCCAGGTCGCGCTGCTGCTGATGGGCACGCTCGCCGTCGGCGGCACCGCCTACGCACTGATGCCGCGCCAGCAGAGCTGTCCGCAGCCGGGCGCGGAGACGCCGACGATGGCCGGCCAGCCGCAGCCGAGCGAGTGCAGCACGCGCCGTTCGAGCAGCAGCAGCGGTGGCGGCGGCAGCGGCTCCGGGCGGTGGGGATTTTCGAGCGGCACGTCGGACTCACACAGCTCGAGCAGTTCGAGCAGTTCGAGCCATGTCGCGGACGCTTCCTCCGCCCATGTCTCGCGTGGCGGCTTCGGCGGCTTTGGACATGGCTTCGGCTTCGGAGGCGGCGGCTGATTTCCGTCGCGCCCGCGCCGTGAAAACACCGCGTTTGCGATGTTTGCTGGATTCGGATCTTTGACACAGACCAACAATCATAAAAAACGCGCCTGCCGACTGATCGGAATGGCTCCGATGCAACGTCGGCACTCGATGGTGCCGGCGGCCAGATATGCTGTGCGCAGTGTCCACTGGCGCAGCGCGCTTCATGACGTCCGAAGGTAGGCCAGATGCAGCGCATCCCCTGCCCCGAGCGGGACGACTGGCGCGAGACGGCGGCGCGATGCGGGTTCGACTTCTACGAACTCGACGGCGAGCGCTATTGGGATGAGCGCGCCTACTATGCGTTCACGATCGCCGAGATCGAGCTCGGCATCGAGGAGCCGACCGCCGAGATCGAGCAGATGTGCCTCGACCTGGTCGGCCGCGTCGTCGCGGACGAGGCGCTGCTGCGCCGGCTGCAGATTCCCGAGGCGGTCTGGCCGTTGCTGGCGGAGAGCTGGCGGCGCCGCGACGGCAGCCTGTACGGCCGGCTCGACCTGAGCTTCCAGGGATTCCGCGACGGCGGGCGCGTGCCCGCAAAGCTGCTCGAATACAATGCGGATACGCCGACCTCGATCTTCGAGGCCGCGGTGTTCCAATGGACCTGGCTGGAGCAGGCGATCGAGCGCCGCATCCTGCCGGGACGCGCCGATCAGTACAACTCCATCCACGAGCGGCTGATCGAGCGCTGGCGCGTGCTCGGGAAGGGACGCCGCGTGCATCTGGCGGGACTGACGGCCGAAGCCGAGGATGCCGCCACGCTGGCCTATCTCGCCGACACCGCCGCGCAAGCCGGCCTGTCGACAACCGTGCTTGACATTGCCGACATCGGCTGGCGCGACACCGGTGGCGGCTTCGTCGATCTCGCCAACGCGGACATCGCGCTCGCTTTCAAGCTCTATCCCTGGGAATGGATGTTCCGCGACACGTTCGGCGCCAAGCTCGAGAGCGCCGCCACGCAATGGCTCGAGCCGCCATGGAAGGCGATCCTGTCGAACAAGGGCATCCTGCCGCTGCTGTGGCAGATGAACGAAGGCCATCCGAACCTGCTGCCGGCCTATTTCGAGGACGATCCGAGAGCGGCCAGCCTCGGCCCGAGCTTCGTGCGCAAGCCGATCTATTCGCGCGAGGGCGCCAATGTCAGCCTGGTGGCCGGCGGCGTCGCGCTGTCGGCGCAGGACGGCCCCTACGGCGCGGAGGGCTTCATCCGCCAGGCCCTGGCGCCGCTGCCGGATTTCGGCGGCGTCTACCCGGTGATCGGCAGCTGGCTGGTCGATCACCAGCCGTGCGGGCTGTCGATCCGCGAGGACGAAAGCCCGATCACCGGCAACCGCTCGCGCTTTATGCCGCATGCGATCGTGTAGGTTATTAACGCCGCTGCGCGAAAACGCCTCGACAGGCCGGTCGAGATGATTAGATAGAGCCAGGACGGGAATTGCCAGCGCACGCAAGGCGTGCATCGTCGGGATGAGGCATGACGGCTGAGGACACCGCTCTCGAAGGCTTGCGCATCCTGGTCGCCGAGGACGAGGGCCTGATCGCGCTCGAGCTCGAAACGGTGCTGCAGGGCTTCGGCTGCGAGGTCGTGGGCCCGGTCTCGCGCGTGGGCGACGTATTGCGCGAAGCCGAGCGCGGCGGCCTCGACGGCGCGCTGCTCGACGTCAATCTGCGCGGCGAGCAGATCTTCGCGGTGCTGCCGCAACTGATCGCGCGCGAGCTGAAGATCGTCATCACCTCCGGCTATGACGACGCGACGCTGTTCCCGCCGGAATTCCGCGCCCTGCCGCGGCTCGCCAAGCCGTTCGACGAACGCGCACTGCGCGCGATGTGCACAACGACCTTTCTGTCGCGGTGATCAGTCCGGCTGCACGGCCGACGCCGGCACATGCTCGGGCGTCGTCTCGGCGCTGAGCGCAAAGGCCAGGACGCAACGGATGCCCTGAGGCTCGAAGTTCAGCTCCGCCTCGCCGTCGAGATCGAAGCGGACGACACGATCGATCAGCGTGGTGCCGAAGCCGCGTGCGCCGCCGCCCTCGATCGGCGGGCCGCCGCGCTCCAGCCAGACGAGTTCGAGACGGCGGTCGCCGTCGCACAGGCGCCAGGAGATCGCGACGCGGCCGAGCGGCGCTGACAACGCGCCGTATTTGGAGGCATTGGTCGCGAGCTCGTGCAGCACCATCGAGAGCGGCAGCACCAGCCGCGCTTCCAGCAGAACCGGCGGGCCGTCGCCGGCGATACGCCCCTCGCCGACGCCATAGGGCGCGAGCACGGTCGTCAGCAGTTCGTTGAGGCCGATGCCGATCCAGCGCGTCTGGGTCAGGATGTCGTGGGCGATCGACACCGCCTGGATCCGGCCGGAGAAGGCCTTGTTGAAGGCCGGCAGCGACGGCGAGGTCCGCAGGGTCTGGCCGGCCACCGACTGCACGATCGCCAGGATGTTCTTCACCCGGTGGTTCAGCTCGGCCACCAGCATGGTCTGCTGCTCTTCGGCGCGCTTGCGCTCGGTGATGTCGGTCAGGGTGACGATCGAGCCGACAGCCTCCTTGGCGTCGTTGACCAGCGGCCCGCCCGACAGCAGGAACGACCGTCCCGCAACGCGATCGTTGCGCAACACCACCTCGACGCCGTGAAACGGCCTGGTCGCCAGGGCTTGGTCGAGGCTTTCGCGCGAGAAGCGCGTCAGCGTGCCCTCCTGATTGGCGCTCTGCGCGTCGAGCGGAAACGCCTCCGAGAACAATTGCCCGACCGGCGCGCGCTCGGCCAGCTGTTCGGCCACCCAGCTCGCATGCGTGATCCGGCCATCGAGCGCCAAGACCACGATCGCGTCGGTTGCCTGCTCCAGGATCGACCGCGCGAAGCGCTCGGCCGTGGCAACCTCCTCGGCGCGACGCTGCATCGACATGTCGGTGAGCGTGACCAGGGTCGCGACCACGCCGCCCATCGCCATCTGCCGCATCCACACCGACACCGGCAGATGACCGCCGTCGGCGCGGCAGAGCTGCGCGTCGGTCGAGGCATCGTCGGTGCGCTGCTGCGGCACCGATCCGGCAAACAGGGTGTCGAAGCGGCGCCCGACGAGCTCGTTCGCGCCGAGGCCGGTCAGCGCGCACAGCCGCGAATTGACGTAGACGATGACGCCGTCTTCATCGAGCGTCAGCGCGCCGTCGCTCATGCGCTCGACCAGCACGTGATAGGGCGCATCGGCGCCCTGCAGCATGATGACCTGGGGTCCCGACGGGCCCTGCACCACCACGGCATCGACACTGCCGCGATGAATGGCTTCGACCGTCTCCTCGGCTTCGTTGCGAGGCCGTTCCGCCTGCATCGCGTCTGTTGATGCCACGCATCCTCCGTTCAGCTCGGTGCGATATCCAGGCCAACCAGCACCTTCTCCGCATTGGAGAGATCGCCGATGATTCGCTTGAGGGGTTCGGGTAGTTGCCTGATCAGCGTCGGGATCGCGACGATCTGATCACGCTGGGCGAGGGCCGGATCCTTCATAAGGTCGATGACCTCGATGGTGTAGCGGCCCGGTAGATGCGTCTCGCAGAGCTTCTTGAGGTTCGCGAGCGCCGCGACTGATTTCGGCGTCTGGCCGGCGACGTAGAGCCGGAGATTGTAGCCATCCTGTTCCATTGCAGCGGCCGTCACTTGCTCGGGCCCGCGGCAGCGGAGGGTCTCGACGAACGGCTCTGCACGAGCGCGATGCGATCGGCGGAACGCTGATCCTCGACGGCACTGCCTTCCAGCTTCAGACGCTCCATCTCCCCCTCCTCGCTCGCAAGCTGAGCCTTCAGCGTCTCGATCTGCACCGTGATCTCGCGGCGGCGCCGCTCGAGGTCGCGCGCGCGCCGCTCCATCTCCTGACTGCGCAGCATCTGATCGGCACGATCCCTGGCCTCCTGGGCAAGCCGGGCCGAACCGGTGAGAACGCCGTCCGGACCGACATAGACCTCGCGAAGGAAAATGCCATCGGCGCGCATGACGAATTCGCGTACCTGGTTCGAATGGGCCATGCCGCGCGACTTCAACAGGTAGAGCTGGCGGTTGTGCTCGCCATTACTCTCGCGGTTGTAGAGCAGCAGCCAGGTGTCGGTGAGCGAGGAGATCTGCATCTCCGTCGTCGCCGTATCGGCCGATCCCGCGCCGAGATTGGTGAACAGCGCAGTGACGCCGCGGGACTTCAGGAAGTCGATCAGGCGCAAGGTCATCGAATGCACGTCGCCCGCGATGCCGGCCCCCATCAGCGCGGAGATCGGATCGACCACGACCGCGGCGGGATCGAACTCCTTGACCTCGCGATGCATCGACGCGAGATGCGTCTCCAGACCGTACAGATTGGGCCGTCGCGCGGAGAACCGCAGCAGGCCGCGATCGACCCATTGCTGCAGGTCGAGGCCGACCGACTTCATGTTGCGGACGATCTGCTGCGGCGATTCCTCCATCGCGAAGTAGATGCAGCGCTGTCCCGCACGGCAGATCGAATCGGCGAAATGCGCCGAGACCGTCGACTTGCCCGCGCCGGCCATGCCGGACACCAGAATGCTCGATCCCTTGTAGTAGCCCTGGCCTTCCAGCATGTCGTCGAGATCGGGAATGCCCGTCGACACCCGTTCGGTGAATGCGTCATGCGCGAGGCCCGACGAGGTGATCGGCATCACGGTGATGCCTTCCTGGTCGATGATGAAGGGATATTCGTTGGTGCCGTGCGCCGTGCCGCGATACTTCACGACACGCAGCCGCCGCGTCGAGAGCTGGTCATGCACGCGGTTGTCGAGCAGGATCACGCAATCGGCGACATATTCCTCGAGGCCGTAGCGGGTCAGCGTGCCGTCGCCGCGCTCGCCGGTGATGATCGCGGTGACGCCCTTGCTCTTCAGCCACTCGAACAGCCGACGCAGCTCCGAGCGCAGCACCGCCTGGTTGTCGAGGCCACCGAACAGGGTCTCGATCGTATCGATGACGACGCGCTTGGCGCCGATGGAATCGATGGCGAAGCCGATACGGATGAACAGGCCATCCAGATCGTAGTCACCGGCCTCCTCGATCTCGTTGCGATCGAGATGGATGTGGTCGACGACGATCTTCTTCTGCTCGATCAGGCGCTCGATGTCATAGCGCAGCGAGCCGACATTCTTGATCAGGTCCTCGGGCTGCTCCTCGAACGCGATGAAGACGCCGGGCTCGTTGAAGTCGACCGCGCCATTGTAGAGAAACGTCATGGCAAACAAGGTCTTGCCGCAGCCGGCGGCGCCGCACAGCAGCGTTGGCCGCCCCTGCGGCAAGCCGCCGAAGGTGACCTCGTCGAGTCCATCGATCCCGGTCGGAGATTTCGCAATGACAGGGAGGTCCCGCGTCACAATTCGAGGACGCATACTCGTTTTCATCAATTTTCCCCCGCCGTCGAGCGAACACGCTCAGGCCACACCAAGGCGTGAATCGACGCCTGGGAAGGAAAAAGGTTCCATCCTCGGAAAAAGATTTCGCGCTGCGCACTGATCCAGGCATTCCCGACCGGCGTTTGCGCCGGTCGTTCAACGGCTTGCCGCCCGACCTGCGGTCAGCGCGCCGCGACCACCTTGAGGCCGGGCAGCAGCGCGGCGCCGCCGCGCGGGCTGCGGACCGGATTGATCTGATACAGGCCGCGCCGGTCCTGGTTGGGCCGGAAGGCGTCGGTGATGCCGACAACCGATTCAGCGGCGCCCAGCAGCAGCGTGCCGTCCGGCTCCATCAGCTTGGCCATGCGTTCGAAGATCGTCGCCTTGGTGTCCTGATCGAAATAGATCAGCACGTTGCGGCAGAAGATCACGTCGAACTTGCCGAGATGCGAGAAGTCCTGCAGCAGATTGAGCTGGCGGTGCTGCACCATGCCGCGAATGTCGGCGCTGAGCTGCCACATCTCGCCGAGCTGGGTGAAGTACTTCACCAGGAGCTGGATCGGCAGTCCGCGCTGCACCTCGAACTGGCTGTAGAGACCCGCCTTGGATTTCTCCAGCACCTCCTGGGACAGGTCGGTGGCGACGATCTCGATGCGCCAGCCGGCCAGCGCCGGGCCGAATTCCCGCAGGCACATCGCGATCGAATACGGCTCCTGCCCGGTCGAGCAGGCGGCGGACCAGATGCGCAGGGTCCGGCGGCTGGCGCGCGATTTGATCAGCTCCGGCAGGATGCCCTCGCGCAGATGATCGAACGGAATCTTGTCGCGGAAGAAGAACGTCTCGTTGGTGGTCATCGCCTCGACCACCTGCGTCGTGAGCTGCTCACCGCCGCTCTTCATCTTCTGCACCAGCTCCGGAATGCCCGGGAGATTGGCGCGGCGCGCGAGCGGCAGCAGCCGGCTCTCGACCAGATATTGCTTGTCGGCAGAGAGGTCGAGACCGGACCGCTCCTTGAGGAGCTTACGCAAGAACTCATAGTCCAGGGGTGTCACGAACGGTCTCCAGCAAACAGACGCACCACTTTCGACGCGATCTGGTTCAAGGGAAGAATCGCCGCGCAGATGCCGGCATTGGCGGCGGCGCCCGGCATGCCCCAGACCACGCTGGTCGCTTCGTCCTGCGCGATCACGCTGCCTCCGGCGGCGACGACGTCCTTGCCGCCGCGCATGCCGTCCGAGCCCATGCCGGTCAGGATCACGGCCAGGGTCGATCCCTGCCAGACCTCGACGGCCGACGTGAACAGCGGATCGACCGCCGGCTTGCAGAAGTTGATGGGGGGCCCGTTGTCGAGCGCGATCGCGACATCGGCCCCATGGCGCACCACCCGCATGTGGCGTCCGCCCGGCGCAAGATAGATCGTCCCGGCCTTCACGATCTCGCCATCGACCGCCTCATGGGCGGGACGGCGGCTCGAACGCGCCAGATGCTCGGCCAGAATCGTCGTGAAGGTTGGCGGCATGTGCTGCGTGATCAGCACCGGGAAGCGGTCGATGACCGGGCCGAGCTCGGTGACCACGGACATCAACGCCTGCGGACCGCCGGTCGAGGAGCCGATCAGAAGCACCTTCGGCATCTGCGTGCTGAAGGGACGGCGCGCCAGAGCGGCCGCGGGCGCGGCGGGTGCCGGCATCGGCGCCGCGGCGGGACGCGGCACCACGGCGGGCCGCAATCCCTGCACCTGCGGCGCGGGCGACGGCGCATAGGCGACGGGCGCAGCCGCGCGGCGCGCCTTGGCGCCGAGATTGCGGATCTTCTGGATCAGATCGTAGTGGAAATTGTCGGCGGCCGAGGCCTCGCGCGTGCTCTCCGGCTTCGGAATGTAGTCGGCCGCGCCGAGCGACAGCGCCTTGAAGCTGATCTCCGCGTTGCGGCGGGTCAGCGTCGAGGCCATGATGACGGCGAGGTTCTTCTTCTTGGCAAGCAGCTTCGGCAGCGCGGCGATACCGTCGAGTTCGGGCATCTCGATGTCGAGCACGGCGACATCGGGATTGACGCGATCGATCTGATTGACGGCCTCCAGGCCGGTGCGCAACGAGGCGGCCACGACCATGTCGGGCTCAGAGCTGATCCACCGCGAGATCATGCCGCGGATGACGACGGAGTCGTCCACGACCATCACCCGGAGAGGCTCCTGTCTGGTCGAACTTGGGATCGAAGAACTGGCCAACGCGACGCTCATAGTTCACCAACAGGACAGAGGCAAAGGGCGACGGCAACCCCGGATGACCACGGGCCGTCGCTCGCAGCGGAAGTCAGATCAGCCCGACTTCCTGGAATTTTGCAGTCACGATGTCCTTGTCGAAGGGCTTCATGATGTACTCGTTGGCCCCCGCGTGAAGCGCGCGCGCGATGTGGGCGACGTCGTTCTCGGTCGTGCAGAACACCACCTTCGGCGCGTCGCCGCCGGGCATGCGGCGGAGGTTTCCGAGGAACTCGTAGCCGTCCATCACCGGCATGTTCCAGTCGAGCAGAACCGCGTCGGGGAGCCCGCGCTTGCAGATCTCAAGCGCCTGCTCGCCGTCCTCGGCTTCGACGATCTGGAAATCCAGACCTTCGAGAATGCGGCGCGCCACCTTCCGGATGACGCTCGAATCGTCAACTACCAGACAAGTTCTCATTTCAGCCTCACCAGCTCAGGGTCCAAAACAGCGACGCCCGCTGCGTCGCTGAACTCATTTCGCGGTCTTCAGGCCGCCATCTTGTCGGCTGCGAGTTCGAGCACGCGATCGACATCGAGGATGACCATCAGTTGGCCATCGAGGCGATGCACGCCGCCGGCGAGCTTCGCCATGCGCGGGTCGAGGTTGACGGGATTTTCCTCCCGGCTCTCCTCAGGCAACCGCAGCACCTCGCCGATCTGATCGATCAGCAGGCCGTAGGACTCGCCGCGCAGATCGACGCCGACCGCCATCGGCGGCTTGCCGTCATCGGCCTTGGCGAGGCCGAGCCGCGCCCGCATGTCGATCACGGTGACGATGCGGCCGCGCAGGTTCAGTACGCCGGCGATCTCCGCCGACGACAGCGGCACCCGCGTCACCCGCTCGGGCATGAACACGTCCTGCACCCGCGAGATCGGCAGGCCGAACAGCTGGCCGCCGATCACGGCCGTGACGTATTCGGCGACTGCGCCGTCGGTGGTCTCGATCTTGTTGCTGCTCATCGCACGCTACTCCTGCCCTGCCCCATTACGCCGCACGCTTGGCGGCTTCGGCGCGGGCCTTTTCCTCGATCTGTTCTTTCAGCGCCGCGATCAGACCCGGACGGTCGAACTTGGCGATGTAGTCGTAGAGACCGGCCTGGCGGCCGCGCTCGATCGCCGCCGGCGACACCAGCGAGGACACCGCGATCACCGGCAGATGATGCAGGTTCTGGTCGGCGCGGATGGTCTCGGCGAACTCGAAACCGTTCATCTCCGGCATCTCGATGTCGGTGACGACGATGTCGAAGGTGTGCCCCGAACGCAGCGTGGCGAGACCTTCGATCGCGGACGAAGCCGTACGCACCTTGTAGCCCGCGGACTTCAACACCGGCGCCAGCATGTTGCGGAAGAACGGGCTGTCGTCGACCAGCAGCACCGACTGGGTCTGCGCTTCCGTGGCCATCTCCTTGCGGATGAACCAGTCGGCGAAGGCCATCGGCAGGAAGTGGCCGACGTCGATCACCTCGGTGGCCTGGCCCTTGATCACGGCCGAGCCGAGAATGCCGTCCTTGGCGCCGGAGACCTGGATGTGGAGCCGCTCCTCGACGATGTCGATGATCTCGTCGACCACGAGGCCCATCGCACGG
>NZ_JBNPTH010000015.1:0-24855 GCF_051167555.1 Bradyrhizobium sp. HKCCYLS3077
GCGCCCTCGTTTCCGAGGACGCTGCGATCTCTCGCGGCCACCGCATCCCCGCCTCGCGTGTCGTGACGATCGCGCGCAACGCCCCTTGCAGTGAGGCGGGATGCGCGGAGATAAACATGAATTCCGGAAAAACGAAAGCGAAAAATCAGGCGCACGATCATCCATGCGGATTTCATTGACCGGATTGAGAAAAAGCTCGCGAAGCGATTGGGGGCGACGCGCCTGCAAACCGCTACAAACAACCTCAGCAACTCATCAGCACGTCGTCGGCACGAGTGATTTGCCCGTCGTGCCGGATCGGCAACAGCCTCCTTCTCACGGCCGACATGTCAGCGCCCGCGCGACGCAGCCGACAGCACCTCCTTCGCGGCCCGCGCGAGCTCCCTGGCCGCGTTTGCCAGATCTCGCGTGGCGAAGCCCGAATAGCCCAGGATGAATCCATCCGGCCCGCGCTGAACGATCCGCGCGTCCGACAGCAGCCGGCATTCGACGCCGGCGCGGTCGCGGATCAATCTCGCCGCGCCCTTCGGCGCTCCCGGCGGCAGGGTCGCCAACAGATGCAGCCCCTGCGATGGCGCGGCGAGCTGCAGGACGTCCCTGCCATGCCTGGCGAGCGCCTCGGCAACGGCGTCGCGCGCCTGGCGATAGCGCGGGCGCATGCGCCGCATATGGGCCGAGATGACGCCATCGGCCATCAGGTCCGCCAGCGCATCCTGCATGAACACCGGCGGAAAACGGTCCTGCGCCGCGCGCGCGCCGACGACCCGCGCGACCAGCGCGGGCGGCACCACGACGTAGCCGAGCCGCAGCCCGGCAAACAATGTCTTGCCGAAGGTGCCGAGATAGATCACGCGCTCGGCGCCGATGCCGGCGAGCGCGGTCAGCGGCGGGCCGGCAAAGCGATATTCGCTGTCGTAGTCGTCCTCGAAGATGTAGGCATCCGCCCTGCGCGCCCAATCGAGCAGCGCGATGCGCCGCGCCATGCTCATCGCGACGCCGGTCGGAAACTGATGCGAGGGCGTGACATAGGCCGCCCTCGCCTTTCGATCGGCGCTCTCGCCCGCGCTCACCACGATGCCCTCGCCGTCGACCGGCACGGGCACGAGCTTCGCGCCGGTCGTGCCCAACGTATGGCGCGAGGCGACATAGCCGGGATCCTCGAACCAGACGGCGTCGCCAGGCGCAAGCAGCGCATCGATGCACAGCCGCAGACCGTGCTGCGTGCCGCTGACGATCAGGATGCAACTGGGATCGCAGCGCACGCCGCGATTGGCAGCGAGATAGTGCGCGACCTGGGTGCGCAGATGCAGGCTTCCGCGCGGATCGCCGTAGCCGAGCTCGTCAGGCGCAGCCTGCGCGATCCGGCGCCTACTGGCCGCGGCGAGCCGCTTGAGCAGCGACGGATCGACCAAGGTGACACCGAGCGCGAAGGGTCGGCGCGCGGGAATGCGGATGTCCAGGTCGGCCGCCGGCGCAGCCGCCTGCGGCGCGGGCAGCTCGGCCGCGACATAGGTGCCGGCGCCATGCCGCGGCTCGACCAGGCCATCGGACAGCAGCGCCTCGTAGGCGGCGACGATCGCGTTGCGGCGGACGCCGAGCTGTTCGGCGAGGCCGCGTGACGAGGGCAGCCGCAGGCCGGGTGCGAGCAGCCCGTCGACGATGGCGGAGCGCAGGGCCGCGTGCACCTGCTGCGACTGACCGCGAATGGCGCGGTCGAGCCGGATCGGCAGCGCCAGCACGACGTTGCGGCGGCGCGAAGTGGTTGCTGACTTTGGCATCGAAGTGGAACTCCCGGCAACCACTTTGCCATGGCATGACCTCGCCGCAAACAGGAGACTGACGATGTCCGAGCCGACTGCGGCGAGCTATCCGATCGACGAGACCAACCGCGTGAAGCGGCGTCACGACCGCGGCCACTACGATCATGCGACGGTTCACGCGCTGCTCGATTCCGCCGCACTGTGCCACGTCGCCTATGTCATCGACGGCCAGCCTTATTGTACGCCGACGCTGTACTGGCGCGAGGGCACCACGCTGTATTGGCACGGGTCGAGCGCCAGCCGCATGCTGCGCAACCTGTCCGAGGGGGAGCCGGCCTGCCTCACCGTCACCCATCTCGACAGCCTGGTGCTGGCGCGCTGCGGCTTCAATCACTCGGCCGACTACCGCTCGGTGATGGCGTTCGGCCATGCCAGGCTGATCGAGGATCTGGCGGAGAAGGAGCGCGCCCTGGTGATGATGGTCGACCGCTTCTTCCCCGGCCGCACGGCGACCTTGCGTCCGAGCACGGCGCAGGAGATCAAGGCCACCGCGGTCGTGGCGATGGAGATCGAGAAAGCGTCGGCGAAGATCCGCAGCAAGGGTCTGGCCGATGACGAGGAGGACTACGCCTTCCCGACCTATGCCGAGCGCATTCCCGTGCGCACCGTGCTCGGCGCGCCCGAGCCGTGCGACCGGCTGCTGCCCGGGGTCACACGGCCGGCCACCCTCGCCGGCTTCAGCGCCGGCCGGCTGCTGGATGAGGCGCTGACGGAGGCGTATGCGATGAGCTATCCGGCGGGGTAGTTCGCCTTCTTCCATGATTGCGCGCAGCGCTGCTCCAGAGCGACGCAGTGCCGTGCAGCCCTGGATTGCTTCGTCGCTCCGCTCCTCGCAATGACGCTTGGGGCGCGTTGTGTGCCACAAATCAGCGTCATCGCCCGGCTCGACCGGGCGATCCAGTACGCCGAGACGGCTGTGATGGCATCGATGGGCCGCTGCGTACTGGATACCCCGCTTTCGCGGGGTATGACAGCGGTACTCTGAGGCGCAGCTAGCGCTCCTCGCCGCCATCGCGAGCGACAGCGAAGCGATCCAGGGGCCGTACGAGAGCTCTGGATGGCTTCGCAATCGCCCCTGCGCGGGCAACGAGACGGTTGGAAAGCCTACCGCTCGATCATCCTGTTCCAGCGTGTATTCCACTCGGGGCGCTTGGCGTTGATGACATCCCAATCCAGCGTGATCGCGGTCTTCATGTAGGTGTGGAAGGTGGCGAGCTTCTGCTCGGCGGCCGGCGTCGTGGCCTTTGCCAGGGTGTTGGACGGCACGATGTTGCCGGCCGCGAGCGCCTTGGCCTGGGCCTCCGGCGACAGCAGATAGGCGGCGAGCTTCTGCGCCAATTCGGCGTCCGGATTGTTGGCGATCACGCATTGCGCGACCATCAGCACGACCGAGCCTTCCTTCGGCTGCGCATACTCCACCGCGATGCCCTTCTCCTTCAGGGTCGACACCGCGGTCGGCGTCAGCGGGAAGATCGCGGCTTCGCCGGTCTGCACCATTTCGGAGATCTTCGCCGAGTTCGGGATGTATTCGAGCACGTTCTTGCCGATCGTATCCGGGAAGGCCTTGAAGCCCGGCTCGACATTGGCCTCGCTGCCGCCCTTGATGCGGTTGAACATCAGGAAGGCGTGCAGGCCGAAGGTCGAGACCGAGGCTGACTGGAACACGACCTTGTCCTTGAATTTGGGATCAGCGAGATCGAGCCAGGATGTCGGCGCCGGCCAGCCCTTCTCGTCGAACAGCTTCTTGTCGTAGGCGAGCCCCGTCATGCCGATGTCGATGCCGGCGGCGATGTCGTCCTTCAGCCGCGCGAACGGCTCGAGCTGGTTCAGCGCCTCGCTCGGCTTCAGCTTCTCGCACAGGCCGAGGCCGGCGGCGCGAATCATCACGCCGTCGTCGAGAAACATCACATGCATCTGCGGCTTGTCTTTCGCTGCGATCGCCTTGGCGAGGATTTCCGACGACGTGCCGGGCACGACGACGATCTTGACGTCGTTGGCCTTCTCGAAATCCGGAAACACCGCCTGCGTGTAGGTGCGCTCGAAATTGCCGCCGTTCATGCCGACATAGAGCGTCTTGGTTTCGGCGTGCGCGAGTGATGTGGCGAGCATCAGCGCGAAGGCCGGGCCGAGCGCGGCGCGGGCGTGGATCATGGCAGATCTCCTTATCCTGTCGTCGTTGGAGAGGGAGCACCGCCCGGCTGCGATGCGGGTGAGAAACGGGTGATCGAAAACGGCGCGATCGGCGTCGAGGTCTCGCCATCGCGCACCAGCTCAGCGAGCACTTCGCCGACACCCGGCGCGATCTGGAAGCCGGCGCCGGAGAAGCCGAAGGCGTGGATCAGGCCCGGCGTCGTGGCGCTCGGCCCGATCACCGGGTTGCGGTCGGGCATCGTCGCCTCGGTGCCGCTCCAGAACCTGATCGCCTGGGCATGGCGCAACGGGCCGAACAGCTCGCTGGCGCGCTGCATGATCGTGAGCGCGCCGTCGCTGCGCGGGCGCGAATAGTCGGGATCGGCGAGCGGCGCGGCGCGCTCGCCGCCGACGACGACGTTGCCGCGCGCGACCTGGCGCGCATAGATGCCGCCGCCCTCGATGCCGATGTTGACGGTGAGGAACGGATCGAGCGGCTCGGTCACGATCATCGATGGATAGGTGCGCTCCAGCGGCACGGTCTCGCCGAATGCAGCCGCAAAGCTGTCGGCCCAGGCGCCGGCACTGTTGATCAGCGTGCGCGAGGTGATGGCGACGCCCTCGGCCTCCAACGCGAAGCCGCCGCTCGTCGCCAAGGCGCCGATGACCCTGGTGTTCTCCAGCACCTCGGCGCCCGCGCGCCGCGCTGCCGCGGCAAACGCCGTGGAGACCAGCCGGGGATTGGCGTGACCATCACCGGGACAATGGGAGCCGCCGATGACATCGCCGCCGATGCCGAAGCGCTCGCTGAGCTGATTGTGGCCGACCAGTTCGAGATCGAGTCCGAAGGCTGCGACCTCGGCGGCGTAGCGCTCCAGGCTCGCCATGTCCTCTGGCGTCCGCGCCAGCTTGAGATGGCCCGAACGAAGAAATTCACCGTCGATGCCGATCAGCTGTTGCAGTCGCGGCCAGATCGCGTGCGAGCGCTGCGACAGCGGCAGTTGCTCGGGCGGGCGGCCTTGCCGGCGGACGCCGCCATAGTTCACGCCGCTCGCCTGCGCGCCGCAAAAGCCCTTGTCGAGTAGCGTAACCGAAAAACCCATGCCGCGCAGTGCCAGCGCCGCGGAGCTGCCGACGAGCCCGCCGCCGATGATCGCGACATCGCAGTCAATGCGCCGGGTCATGCTGCGTCTCGCTCGTCGCCAAAGTGACCGCCAAGGGGATCGGCTTGAGCGGCGCCTGCGCGCGCAAACGGCCGATCGCGCCGATGTCGCGCCGCGCCTGCGCCGCGAGCAGCTCGGCCGCAGCGGCGCCGCACATCCGGCCCTGGCAGCGGCCCATGCCGATGCGCGTGACGGCCTTCAACCGGTTCATCTCGGTCAATGCGAAGTCATCGATCGCGCGCCGCGCCTCCCCGGCGCTGATCTCCTCGCAGCGGCAGAGCAGCGTGGCATCGGGGATGCCGTCGGCCCAGTGCGATGGAAACGGAAATGCGGCTTCGAGCGCGTCGCGCAGACGATCGATTGTCGCGAGCTTGCGTTCGAGTTCGGCGGCCCGCGCGGCGTCATGCGGCAGACCACGATCTTCGAGCAGCGCCAGCGCGGCACGTTCGCCGGCGGCCTCCGCCGCGTCGGCGCCGGCGATGCGTGCGCAGTCGCCGGCGAGATAAACACCCGTCACGCTGCTGCGGCCGCTGGGATCGCGCATTGGCAGATGCGCGCGGTCGCGGGGATCGAAGCGAAAGGCGCAGCCGGCGAGATCCGCGGCCTGCGTCTCCGAACGCAGGTTAAGGCCATAGCCTACGCCGTCGCAGGCGATGGACTGCTCACGTCCGCCTGACCGATAGAGGATGCGTGCAACCCGGCGCTCGCCTTCGATGCGCAGATCGGAGACGCCGAGTTGCACGCGCGTGCCGCGCAGCGCCAGCTCCGCCGCCATGCGTATGCCGCGCAGCACGAGATCAGGCGCCAGTGGCAGCGCCCGCAGCAGATTGAGTTTTGCCGACAACGGTGCCGCGTCGAGCACGGCCGCGACCTCGACGCCGGCCTTCATGTATTGCCAGGCGACGAGATAGAGCAGCGGGCCGGCCCCCGCGAACACCACGCGACGGCCGATCGCGCAGCCCTGCGCCTTCAGCGCGATCTGCGCGCCGCCCAGCGTGAACACGCCGGGCAAGGTCCAGCCGGGAACCGGCAGCACCCGATCGGTCGCGCCTGAGGCGAGGATCAGGCCGTCGTAGCTCACGCGATGATTGACGCCGTCGCGGAGCACGTCGGCTGCGCCGTCACGCAGATTCCACAACAGCGTGTTCGGCCGGTAGTCGACATCGTGACCGAGCGCCGCGAAATCGCGATGCAGCCGCGCCGCCTTCGCGGCATCCGAGCCGTAGCGCGCGCGGTCATCGCGGCCGTCGGGCGCGAGCGGCTGGCGATAGATCTGGCCGCCGCTGGCATGGCCCTCGTCGATCACGATCGGCCGCAGACCGGCGGCGGCCAGCGAGATCGCAGCGCGGATGCCGGCCGGGCCGGCGCCGAGGATCAAGGGCAGTGCGCGTTCAGCCATGTCCGCGCCCCCGCTGTGTAACGATGTGCATGCCCTCGGTGAGCGGAGTCGTGCAGGCGCGCAGCCGCTCGCCGCTGTCGAGTTGTACCCAGCAATCCTGACAGGCGCCCATCTGGCAGAAGCCGGCGCGGGGCGCGCCAGAGAACTCGCTGTGGCGCAGCCGCTCGCCGTGGCAGAGCACGGCGGTCAGCACGGTGTCGCCGGCGCGGCCCTCGCAGGGCACGCCGTCGATGGTGAAGAAGATCACCGGGCTGTCGGTCCGGACGAGGCGATGCAGCAGCGGCATGGTGTCAGCCTTGGCCCACGAGAATCTTGTCGAGGCCGAAGATGCGGTCGAGCAGCAGCATCGCCGCCGCCGTGACCGCAATCATCAGCGCCGAGACCGCGGCCATCATCGGATCGATCGATTCTGTCGCGTACATGTACATGCGCACCGGCAGGGTGACGGTGGCCGGCGAGGTGATGAAGATCGACATCGTGAGCTCGTCGAAGGAATTGATGAAGGCGAGCAGCCAGCCGCCGGTGATGCCGGGCAGGATCATCGGCACGGTGATGCGACGGAACACGATCCAGCTGGATGCGCCGAGCGTCACGGCCGCCTGCTCGGCGCTGCGGTCGAGGCCGGAGAGCGCGGCCAGCACGAGGCGCAGCACGTAAGGGGTGATGACGACGATGTGGCCCGCCGTCAGCCACAATAGGCTGCCGGTGGCGCTGAGCAGCGCGAACAGCCGCAGCAGCGCGACGCCGAGCACGAGATGCGGGATCATCAGCGGCGACAGGAACAATGCGTTCAGCGCGGCGCGGCCGCGGAAGTCGTAGCGGTCGAGCGCGAGCCCGGCGGCGACCGCGAGCACCACCGCAATTGTCGCCGCTATCGCTGCGACCCACAGACTGTTGAGGAAGGAGGCGACGAAGTCCGGATGAGCGAAGACGGCCGTGAACCAACGCAACGAAAATTGAGTCGTCGGCAAGGTCAGCGTATTGGCGGGCGTGAAGGCGACGAGGCAGATCACGATGAGCGGCGCCAGCACGAAGGCGACGACGAGGGTATGAAAGAGCAAGGCGATCGGACCGTTGCGGTGCACGCTGATCACCCCAACGTCCGTCGCGCGCGGGCTTCGACCACGCGCTGATAGGCCAGCATGATGACGAGGTTGATGACCAGCACGAGAATCGCGATGGCCGCGCCGAGCGGCCAGTTCAGCTCGTGCATGTACTCGTCATAGACCAGGGTGGCCGCCATCTTCAGCCGGCGGCCGCCGAGCAGCGCGGGGATCGCGAAGGCCGAGGCCGACAGGCCGAATACGACGAGGCTGCCGGACAGCAGGCCCATCCTCACCTGCGGCAGCACCACGCGGCGCAGCGCGGTGAAGCGGGAGGCGCCGAGCGTCCAGGCAGCGGCTTCGACCATCGGATCGAGCTTCTGCAGCGAGGTCCAGACCGGGATCACCATGAACGGCAGCATGACGTGGACCAGCGCGATCACGATCGCGGTCTCGGTGTAGAGGATCTTGACAGTGCCGAGGCCGAGCGCGCGGAACGCCTCGTTGACGAGGCCTGTGGGGCCGAGCAGCATGCTCCAGCCGAAGGCGCGCACCACCACCGACACCAAGAGCGGGCCGATGATCGCGAGCAGGAAGATCGAGCGCCAGGGCTCGCGCATGCGCGACAGGATGTAGGCCTCAGGCGCGCCGATCACGGCGCAGATCAGGGTCGTCAGCGCCGCGAGCCGCAAGGTGCGCCAGAAAATGTTGAGGAAGTAGCTGTCCGAGAGAATGGTCGCGTAGTGCGCCAGCGTCGTCTCGTCCTTCACGCCGGTCGCCGTGTCGTAGACGTGGAACGACAGGATCAAGGTGAGCACGAGCGGCACGACGACGAGCGCCGTGAACAGCAGGGCGCCGGGCGCGGCGAGCAGCCAGGGTGTCGTGCCGGCGCGCGCGCTGCTCATGCCGGCCGCGCTCCATCAGGCTTGGCGGCCCTTGCGCTGGATTTGCTCCAATCCAACCCGACCGGATCGCCCTCGCGCGCCGGCTCCTCGCCGGCATTGGGCAGAGACACACCGATCAGTCCGGCATCGGTCTCGATGGTGAAGAACCACGCGCTGCCGAGGAAGAATCGCGCCTTGACGCTGCCGTCGAGCACGCCGGCGCCGGGCGAAGTCAGTGCGATCTTCTCCGGCCGGATCGCCAGCACGGCGGCAGCGCCATCGGCGAGTCCCGCGCCATCGCACGGCAGCACGCGGCCATTGCTTTCGATGCCGCTGTGACGCCAGACGCCGGGCAGCCGGTTCATCTTGCCGACGAAGGAGGAGATGAACGGCGTCGCCGGGCTTTCATACAGGCGATAGGGCGCGTCGACCTGCATGATGCGGCCCTGCTCCATCACGACCACCCTGTCGCTCATCGACAGCGCCTCGCCCTGGTCGTGCGTGACCATGATCGTGGTGGTGCCGACGCGCTGCTGGATGCCGCGCAGCTCGAACTGCATCTCCTCGCGCAGCTTGGCGTCGAGGTTGGACAAGGGCTCGTCGAGCAGCAGGACCGGCGGATCGATCACCAGCGCGCGCGCCACCGCGACGCGCTGGCGCTGCCCGCCGGAGAGCTGGCGGGGATAACGGTCAGCGAGCGCGGCGAGTTGCACCAGCGCCAGCGCCTGCCTGACACGCGTGTCGCGCTCGGCCCGCGGCACCTTGCGCATCTCGAGTCCGAACGAGACGTTCTGCGCCACCGTCATGTGCGGAAACAGCGCGTAGCTCTGGAATACGATGCCGAGGCCGCGGCGGTCAGGCTTCTCATGCGTGATGTCGCGGCCGTCGAGCGTGATGCGGCCAGCGCTCGGCTCGACCAGGCCGGCGATCATCTGCAGCGTCGTGGTCTTGCCGCAGCCGGAGGGACCGAGCAGCGAGATGAACTCGCCCTTGGCGATATGGAGAGTGACGTCGCTGACCGCAGCGGCCTCGCCGTAGCGCTTCGTCAGACCGTCCAGCGTCAGGAAACCCATGAATCCTCGCGCGGGAGGCTCCCTGCCATTGCCCGGGAGAGTGGCCGCCCTGGGCGGATTTCACGTCGGACGGCGGCTCATCGTCAATCATGAATTCCGACATCCTGAATTTATCTCGTCTGAATTCTGCTATATGAAATCCTGAACCGCTTCTTCCTTCCCACTTTTTGCCAAGGCCGATGACGACCGCCGATACCGACACCACATCCAGCCTGCGACGGGCTTTGAGATTGCTGCGCGTGCTCGCCGAGGGCGATCCCGACGGGCTGCGGCTGAAGGACATCGCCGAGGCCGCCGGCTGCAGCCAGCCGACCGCGCATCGCATGCTGCAGGACCTCGCTGCCGAGGGCTTTGCCGAGCAGGCCGCGGGCAAGCGCTATCGCCTCGCGCTCGACTTCTATGTGATCGCGGCGCGCGCCGGCCAGGCCAGCGGCCTGCGCGATGCCGCGCGGCCGGCGCTGCTGCGGCTGTCCGCGACCTTGAGCGACACGATCTTCCTGCTGGTGCGTAACGGCTTCGACGCGGTCTGCCTCGACCGCGTCGAAGGCCCGTTTCCGATCCGCTCCTTCACCGGCGACATCGGCGGCAAGGTGCCGCTCGGCCTCGGCCAGGGCAGCCTCGCCATTCTCGCCAATCTGCCGGAGGACGAGCAGGAGGCGGTGATCCGCTTCAACATCCCCCGCCTGCTCGATCGCGGCTTCCTCGACGAAGCGTCGCTGCGCAGCGCGCTGGCGCAGGCGCGCATGCAGGGCTGGGTCAACACCAGCACCGGCCTCATTCCCGGCATGGCCGGCGTCGGCGTGCCCGTACTCAATGCGCAGGGGCGCGCGGTGGCGGCGCTCAGTGTCGGCACGTTGGCGGAGCGGCTGAATGCGGATCGGCTGCCGCATGTCGTGAAGATCCTGCAGAGCGAGGCGCAGGCGCTGGCGAGCAAGCTAAACCCGTTCGACATCGCGCTGCGCTATCCGTCGCGGAGCCTGAGCACGATCGGCGGGAGTTAGTTGCTTTGCATCCCCTAGCAACGTCATTCCGGGGCAAGGCCGCAGGCCTTGAACCCGGAATCCTGATATTGGCTTGCGTTCGTTTTCACCAACCTCGGGATTCCGGGTTCAATCGCGCACACGCAAGCGTGTGCACGATTGCCCCGGAATGACGGCGGGTGGCTTGGGACGGCGCTGCTGTTAGCAGCGTTCAGGTCACCCACTCCGCGCGGATGCCACGCGGCGCGTCTCTGCTTTCGGGCTCGCGCCACGAGAAGCTGAACAACCCGTTCGGCTCGACCTGCTCCAATTCAGCGCGAACGATGTCGCGCGCGATCACGACGATGAAGGGCGCCGGCGGATTGTCGGCCGTGAGTTGCCGCGGTGGCGAGAACACCGTGCCGACGCTCTCCACCAGCAGCGGCCGTGGCGCCTCGGGCACCTTCACCAGACCCTTGATGCGCAGCAGGCGCTCGCCGAGGCGACCGGCGACGTTGTCAAGCCAGCCGGCGAGATCGGCGTATGCGATGTCGGTAAGCGGACGGACGAGGCAGAGCGCAAGGCGCGGATGCGCGGCGGCCAAAGCGGGCGCGATTCCGCGCAACGGCGGTGCTGATGACAACGGCGCAAAGGCGGCGGAGACGGCTACGGCACGATCCGCATCGACGATGGCCTCTGCCACCGGATTGAGCTGCGCGATCGCAACCGGCGCGTCGATCAGAGCGCTAGCCGCAAGATCCGCCTTGGTCGCGACGATGCGATGCGCCGCCGCCCATTGCGCCGCGGCTTCCTCGAACGTCGCAACCGCAAGCCCGCGGGTGAGATCGTAGGTCGCAACGACGGCGACGCGCATGCGGTGCTCGGCTAAGGTCGCGAGCTGACGCAGCACCGGCCCGGGCATCGACAGGCCGGAGGTCTCCAGGATGATCCTACGCAACGGTGGCAGGCCGTCCGGGCGCGGCGCCATGATCAGGCGGTCGATGGTGAAGGCGAGATCGCTGCCGACCTGGCAGCAGACGCAGCCGTTCGACAGCATCGCCATCGGCACGTCGTCGCCGCTCTCGCGCAGCAGCACGCCGTCGAGCCCGACCTCGCCGGCCTCGTTCACGATGATGGCGGTGTCGGACGCGGTCTCCGCGCTCAGCACGTCGCGGAGCAGCGTCGTCTTGCCCGAGCCGAGGAAGCCGGTCAGGACGAAAAAGTCGATGACGCCGGCGCTCATGGCGCCGCGGCGTCCTTGGTGACGTATTTCTCCGGCACGTCGCTCTCCCAGCTGGCCTTCACCAGCTCACGCACGTCGGCGAGCAGCTCCTCGGTGTCGTAGATGATGCCGTCCTTGATGGTGTATTTCAGGCCGCGATGCCATTCGACGGCGTTGGTCGCGTCGTTGAAGCGCATCGCGCCGGTGCCGTAGAGCAGCTTGAAGTCGGTCAGCGGGTTGTGGTCGTGCACCAGCAGGTCGGCGCGCATCCCGACATCGACTGTGCCGATCTCGTTCTCCAGGCCGCACAGCGCGGCCCCCTGCGAGGTCGCGGAGCGGAGCACCTCGAGCGGATGGAAGCCGGCCTCCTGCAACAGCTCCAATTCGCGGACATAGCCGAAGCCGAAGATCTGGTAGATGAAGCCGGAATCCGAGCCGGTGCAGACGCGGCCGCCGCGGTTCTTGTACTCGTTGATGAAGGCCATCCAGAGCCGGTAGTTCTCCTTCCACTCGATCTCGTTCTGGGTCGACCAGCGATACCAGTACGAGCCGTGACCGCCGCGTTGCGGGGTGAAGTAGTCCCACATCGATTTCCAGGTGTATTCCTTGTGCCAATAGGCCCGGCGCGCCCGCATCAGGTCGCGGTTGGCGTCGTAGATCGTGAACGTCGGCACGAAGGTGAAGCCGATCTCCAAAAACTGCTCCAGCACCTCGTTCCACTTGGCCGAGCCAGGCTCGGCGCCCTGCCGGAACATCTGGCCCGAGACGGAGAAGCGGAAATATTCGTCGGTGTAGTTGTAGTCGAGCGGAAAGTTCTGGATGACCCGATCCTCGAACAGCGCCTCCGGCAGGCCATAATAGTGCTCAGCACTGGTCAGGCCCCACTTCGCCGTGGTCAGCGCATTCATGCGCGACACCGCCATCTGGGCGTGGTGGCAGCCGGTGCGCAGGCCGATCTGTTTGCACTCGTCGAGCGCGGCTTCCATGATCGCCGGCGGCGCGCCGAAGAACTTGATGCCGTCAGCGCCGCGCTGCTTGACCTGACGCAACCACTCCCGCCCCTGCTCCGGCGTGTAGATGGTCTTGACCATGTCGTTGACGGCCGGGAAGTAGGCGTAGGCGAGCAGCCGCGGCGCGGCGATCGTATTGTTCGCGGCGCGCTCTTTCTGGTCGAGCATCCAGGACAGGCCGTTCATGGAGCCCATCTCGCGCACCGTGGTCACGCCATGCGCCAGCCAGAGCTTGTAGACGTAGTCGACCGGTGGCACCCAGCCATTGGCGGAGTGATAGGCGACGCCGGCATGGGCGTGGCAGTCGACGAAGCCCGGCGTGACCCATTTGCCGCGGCAGTCGATCTCGTGATCGGCCGGCTCGCCGGTGTTGCCGGCATAGCCGTAGCCGACGACCTTCTTGATGCTGACGATGCGGCCATTCTCGACGATGATGTCCACGGGACCGATCGGCGGCGCGCCGGTGCCGTCGATCACGGTGGCGCTGCGCAGCGCCAGCCGCTTGAACGGCCCAATGCCGCGATCCCGCGTCGTCGCCTTCGGCACGATCGGCGCCGCACCCTTGTTCCGGATGAAGGCGAGCTCATCGCCCGGCAGTGTGGCTTGGTCGGTCATGCCATTGTTGTCCTTCTTATTCCTAACTACGAGCCAAGCACGCGGTACGCTCCCTCTCCCCGTCCTTCACGGGGAGAGGGTTGGGGTGAGGGGCCGCCGCACGGAGAGTGTATGCGGTGAGACCTGTACCCCCTCACCCGGATTGCATCTGGCGATGCAATCCGACCTCTCCCCGCAAGCGGGGCGAGGTTGCACCGCGTCCGCGGCGAAGCCTTCGCCCCACTCATTTCGTACCTCATCCCGTCCGATACTTCCGCGCGAACGCGACGCTGCCGAACACCGTGAACGCCATGGTCACCGCGAGCAGCATGAAGGCGAGCGCGGCGCCCATCGGCCAGTTGTTGCCGCGCACGAACTGATCGTACACCGCAGGCGCCATCATCTTGAATCGCGGGCCGCCGAGAAGCACCGCCGTTGCATAGGTGTTCATGCACAAAACGAACACCAGGATCGAGCCGGCGGCGACGCCGGGGCCGGACAGCGGAAGGATGACCCGCCAGAACACGCGCGCGCCGGACGCGCCGAGATTGGCGGCGGCATATTCCATATCGCGCGGAATGCTCTCGATGACGGCCGAGAGCGTCAGGATCATGTAGGGCAGCACCACCGCGATGATGCCGATGATGACCGCCTTGGTGGTGAACATGATCTCGAGCGGCGCCGAGATCAGGCCGAGCTTGAGCAGGCTCGTGTTGACGAGGCCGTCACGCGCGAACAGCGCCATCCACCCGGCCGAGCGCACGACATTGCCGACCAAAAGCGGGAACAGGGTCGCGATCACGACCAGGCTCTTCCAGCGGCTCTCCATACGGCCGAGCCAGTAGGCCGCCGGAAACGCCAGGATCAGGGTCAGCAGGGTGCACAGCAGCGCGATGCCCAGCGTCGCCAGGATGATCTGCTGGTAGTACGGATCGGTCGCGGCCTTGATGTAGTTGTCCGGCGACAGCGCCTGCACCATCAGCTGGGTCGGGCTGAACTGGTTGAGCGAGATCCGGAACATCAGGATCATCGGCCCGATCAGCAGCGCCAGGACCAGGAGACAGGCAGGGACGATCAGCAGCGCCATCGCGCGAGCTCCGATTGCAGATGAGCAGCCGAACGGCCGCGTGCCCCTGCGGCCCAGGCCGCAGGGGCGATCAAGGCAAGGCTCAGGCCTTGAACTCCTTGTTCCAGAAGTCGAGCGTGCGCTGCGACCGCCCGGCGGCATAGGCGTAGTCCGGCTTCAGCAGCCGCGCGCGCTCGGCCTCGGTCAGGCTGACCTGCTTGGCGAGATCCTCCGGCAGCGGCGCGTCGGTGACGGTCGGAACATAGCCCATTTTGTCGGCGAACCCGCCCTGCGCCTTGGCGTCGAGCATCGCGTCAAGATAGGCGAAGCCGCCGGCCTTGTTCTTGGCGTTCTTCGGCACCGAGGCCTGGAACACGATCGCAGGCGTGCCTTCCTTCGGCACCACATGGGCGAGCGGAATGCCGGACTTCTTCCACATGAAGCCGCGCGCGAGCCACATCGTGGTGATCCACACCTCCTCCGACTTCAGCGCCGCCGCCAACGCCTCGTTCGAGGGATAGATCTTCACGTCGAGCGAGCGCCATTCCATCAGCTTCTTCTCGGCCGGATCGAGATTGCTGACGCCGCCGCCGCCGGCGAGCGCCGCGGCCAGCGTGTTGTTGGGATAGAGGATGTCGGCGAGACCGATCTTGCCGCGCCATTTCGGATCCCAGAGGTCGGCGAAGGATTGCGGCGGCGTCTTCACCTGGTTGGTGTTGTAGAGGATGACCTGCGCCGAATAGATGTGCGGGATCGCGATCTCGCTTCTGAGCTCCGGGAACACCTTGTCGAGCCGCTTCACCTGGGCCGCGTCGATCTTCTCGAACACGTCGGACTGCGAGACGATGTAGGCGTCGTTGTCGGACAGGCAGGAGACGTCCATCGAGCCGCGGCGGCTCTGCCGCTCGGCGAGCAGCTTGGTCTTGCGCGGATCGGCATTCGCGACGTCCTGCACGATCTCGAAGCCCTTGGGCGTCATGATCGGCTTGTCGATGATGTCCGAGAGCAACTGGCCGTAGTCACCGCCCCAGGTGCCGACCACGACCTGTCCCCCTTCGGCGCGGGCGGTCGGCATGCCGGAGGCCAGCGCGGCGACACCGGCGCTGGCAGAGAGAAAATGACGTCGCGAAATCATGGGAGAACCTCTCGCTTGGGATGAACGTTTCTACTTGGATGTTTGCGGCACGAGACGCGGGACCTTGCGGTCCCATTGCAGCGACACGGCATCATTGGGCTTGAGCGCGGCCAGCGGCTCGCCGGCATCGGGCGTCGGCCTCACGGCGACCAGCGTCTCGTCGCCGAGCGCCACCACATATTCGGTCTGCGCGCCCATATAGGTGATCGCCTGGACGCGGCCGCGCACCTCGCCGGAGTCGCCGGGCACGATACCAATCCGCTCCGGGCGCAGCGCGAAAGCGTCGGCATCATCGCGCTCGCCCGTGATGACATCGACCGGCAGCAGCAGGCCGCCGCTGGTACGGAACTCGCTCTCATTCGCGCGGCGGCCAGTCAGGATGTTGCAGCGGCCGACGAAGTCGGCGACGAACGCATCGACCGGCGAATCATAAAGCGCTTGCGGCGTGCCGATCTGGCGCACGCGGCCGCCCTCCATGACCACGAGGCGGTCGGCCATCGTCAGCGCCTCCTCGCGATCATGCGTCACCATCAGCGTGGTCAGGCCGAGCCGCTGCTGCAGGGCGCGGATCTCCAGCCGCACCTCGGCGCGCAGCTTGGCATCGAGGTTCGACAAGGGCTCGTCGAGCAGGAAGATGCGCGGATTGATCACCAGCGCGCGCGCCAGCGCCACGCGCTGCTGCTGTCCGCCGGACAATTGCCGCGGCAGCCGGTCGGCGAGATGCGACAGCCGCACCAGCTTCAGCGCCTCGTCGATCTTCGTCTTGCGCTCGGCCGCATTGAGGCCGCGCATCTCCAGGCCGAAGCCGACATTGTCGGCCGCGCTCATATGCGGAAACAGCGCGTAGGACTGGAACACCATGCCGGTGGCGCGCTTGTAGGCCGGCAGCTGCGTGACGTCCTCGCGGTCGAACAGCACGCGACCGCTGGTCGGCGGCAGGAAGCCCGCGACCATGCGCAACGTCGTCGTCTTGCCGCAGCCGGAGGGGCCGAGCAGCGCGACCAGCTCGCCCTGGTTGACCGAGAGATCGAGGCCCTCGACGCCGATCGACGTGCCGAAGCGCTTGGTGAGCTTCTCCAGAATGAGCTGCGCCATCATACCACCCGCGACAGTTTAACGAAGCGGTCGGTGATCACCATCAGCAGCCCGACCAGCGTGATCTGCACGGTGGCGACGGCGGCGAGCGTCGGATCGATGCGAAATTCGAGATAGTTGAGCATGGCCACAGGAAGCGTGATCCGTCCGGGGCCGACCAGCAGCATCGACAGATCGAGATTTTCAAAACTCTGGATGAAGGAGAACATCGCGGCGGCGACGATCCCCGAGCGCATCATCGGCAGCGTGATGCGGCGGAACACGGTCAGCGGGCTGGCGCCGAGATTGGCGGCGGCCTCTTCGGCGGCACGGTCCAGCCCCTGCAGGCTGGCGACGACCAGCCGGACGGTCCACGGGATGGCTAGCAGCGTATGCGCCGCGACGAGGCCCTCCGTCGTCGCCTTGATGTCGCGGTCGAGCAGGTCCTCGGCCAGCACGTAGAACATGTAGAGCCCGGAACCGGCGACCACGCCGGGCACCGCGAGCGGTGCCAGCAGGAACGATGACAGCGCCTGCCGGCCGCGGAATTCGCCGCGCACGATCGCGAGCGCCGCGGCGGTGCCGAGGGGCACGCCGATCGCGGTCGCGAGCAGCGCCACCTGGAAACTGGTACCGAGGCCACGTAAGAATTCCGGCTTGCCCAGCGCGTTCGCGTACCATTTCAGCGACAGCCCCGAGGGCGGGAAGCTGACGATCTCCTGGGCGAAGAAGCTGGTCATCACGATCATGACGACCGGCGCGAAGATGATGGCGTAAGCGACGACGATCAGTGTCCGCACTGCGAATTGGCCAAAAGACAGTTGTCCCGTAAAACGGAACAGCATTGCAGACACCTCAACAAACAAAGGGCAGGTTGCGCGGCGGCATCGTAGTCGGCAGCTCCGCGCCCGCCAAGCCCGAGAGGCGGCTTATCGCAATGCACATGTGCATGGGCGAGCCGGCATGCGGTGCCACGATCCTGACGCGTGAGTCGCCATCCGCTCCATCTCGGCGTTAGCGCTGCAAGCAATTTCCGATTTGCAGAATTTCATCTGCCGCCGTCCCGGAGACCGCTCCCGAGCAGCAGCCATTCCGCAGAGGCGTCGTTTTGGGCAACCGCTGCTCAATTCTTGCACCGGCGCGATCCAATTTTTTGTGCGCCCAGGGACAAGTCATGCGCGCGGGCGCGCACCTAAGCTTCGTCTCAAGCTTGGACCGGGGCGACGGCACCCATGCACCGCCGGACCAGCGCGACATCATCGTTCGAAGGAGCTGGCAACATGCAGACGAAGCTATTCACTGGAGCGCGGCGCGCGTGGCTTGCCGCGCTCGGCGCCATCATCGCGGTGGGGCTTCTCGCCCCCATCGACGCGCAGGCGGCGACGCCGGCGGGCTGCGCGGCGCTGAAGGAGAAATATCCGGACTGGAAGGGCAAGACGCTGGTCAACGCCATCAACCCGCATACGCCGGGCTATGAGTCGATCGATCCGAAAGATCCGAGCAAATATGTCGGCTTCGACATCGATCTCGGCGAGGCGATCGGCGACTGCCTCGGCTTCAAGCTGACCTACAAGGCGGTGACCTTCGCCGCTCTGCTGACGACGCTCGCAAGCGGCCAGGCCGACATCGTGATTTCCGACATCTATGCCACCAAGGAGCGCGCCAAGGCCGCCGACTTCATCACCTATTCCAAGGTGTTCGACGGCGTGCTGGTCGCCAAGGGCAATCCGAAGGGCATCAACGGCATCAACATGTCGATGTGCGGCGCGGCCGCGGCCGAGAACACCGGCTATGTCGAGGTGCCGCTGATCCAGGATCTCGCGCCGAAATGCAAGGAAGCCGGCAAGCCTGAGCCGACGATCCAGCTCTACGACAACAACGCCAACTGCATCCAGGCGATCCTGGCGGGCCGTGCCGACACCTATGTCAACGACGTCAACACCGTCGACCAGGCGGTGAAGGCCTATCCGGACAAGCTGGAGAAGGCGATCGCCGTGACCATCCCCTATTCGGTCGGCATCGCCGTGCCGAAGGACAAGCCGAAGTTCCGCGACGCCGTGCTGGCCGCCCTGATCGAGGTGCAGAAGGAAGGCATCCACCAGGAGCTACTGAAGAAGTGGCAGCTCGATCCGGCAAACTTCAAGGAGCCGGATATTCTCACGGCGGACTAATAGGCATCTCCTGAGAGCAAGACTGCGTCGACACGCGGCGGTGCGCTCCCTCTCCCCGTCCTTCACGGGGAGAGGGTTGGGGTGAGGGGCAGCCGCACGGGAAGTGTTCCTCGTGAGACCTGTACCCCCTCACCCGGATTGCATCTAGCGATGCAATCCGACCTCTCCCCGCAAGCGGGGAGAGGTGAAGACCGCCGCTGCCGCACGACGCGACTCGTAGGGTGGGCAAAGCGAAGCGTGCCCACCGTCTTTCTTCCGCACCACCGCGGTGGGCACGGCGCGTCGCGCCTTTGCCCACCCTACGAATCTACGCACCTCGCAGGCCGACCGCTCATGTCCCTTTTCCTGCACTATCTCAGCATGCCGTACCTGCTGCAGGGCATCGAGCTGACTCTGCAGGTCACCGCGCTCGGCCTGGTCGGCGGACTGATCCTTGGCCTGGTCCTCGCCGCGATGCAGCTCAGCCGGTTCTGGCCACTGTCTGTGATCGCGCGCGGCTACACGGTGATCTTCCGCGGCACGCCGTTGATCCTGCAGATGGTGTTCGCCTACGATGCCCTGCCGCATATCGGCATCAAGCTGCCGGCGGTGCTGGCGGCCGGCCTTGCGCTCGCCTGCAACGAGGCGCCGTTCATTGCCGAGATGCTGCGCTCCGGCGTGCTCGGCGTCGATCGCGGCCAGTTGCTCGCGGGCCAGGCGCTCGGCATGACGCCGGGTGTGCTGATGCGCCGGATCATCGCGCCGCAGGCGATCCGCACCATGATCCCCGCCTTCGGCAACGAGGCGGTCAGCGCGCTGAAGAACTCCTCGCTCGCTTCCGTGATTGCCGTACAGGAGCTGACGCTGCGCTCGACGCAGCTCGCCTCCTCCACCTTCGATTTCTTCTCGATCTTCTTCGCCTCCGGCCTGCTGTATCTCGGCCTGACGGGCGCGATCAGCGTCATCCAGCTCGCGCTGGAACGGCTTTTTGATCTCGATCGCACGGCGAAGCAGCGCAAGCTTGCGGATTATCTGCCGTGGCGTCGCGTTGACCTCGCGACCAAGCTGGAGCTTGCGGACAAGACAGCGCCCGCCGTCGAGGCCGCTGCGCTCGAACCCGCGGAACTGAAGGAAACGCCGCCGCTTGCCCTCTCGATCGAGGACCGTGCGCGGCGCGCCGCGACGATCGCCCGCAACAACGTCGCCGTCGAAGTCAAGGATCTGCGCAAGGCCTATCACGGCAACAAGGTGCTCGACGGGCTCGATCTCACCGTGCGTATCGGCGAAGTCATCGCGCTGCTCGGTCCCTCCGGCTCCGGCAAGAGCACCCTGCTCCGCTGCATCAATCATCTGGAGAACTGGGATGCCGGCGAGATCCGTGTCGGCGGCCGCAAGCTCGGTTTCGACGACAAGGGCCGCAAGCTGTCGCCGCGCGCGGTCGCCAATGAGCGCGCCAATGTCGGCGTCGGCATGGTGTTCCAGCAGTTCAATCTGTTCGCGCACCTCACCGCCAAGGAGAACATCGCCGGTCCCTTGCGCTGGGTGCATGGTCTTGGCCGTTTCGAGGCGGAGCGGCGTGCCCTCGAGCTGCTGGAGCGCGTGGGCCTCTCGCATCGCGCCGATGCGCTGCCACGGCATCTCTCCGGCGGCCAGCAGCAGCGCGTCGCAATCGCCCGCGCGCTGGCGCCGAACCCGAGCGTGCTGCTCTTGGATGAGCCGACTTCGGCGCTCGACCCCGAGCTGGTCAACGAAGTGCTGGAGGTGATCCGCCGCCTCGCCATCGATGACGGGCTGACCATGATCATCTCGACGCATCAGATCCGCTTCGCCGACGAGGTCGCCGACCGCGTTGCCTTCCTCAATGGCGGCGTCATCCTCGAACAGGGGCCTGCCCACGAGGTGCTGACCAATCCGCGCCATCCGCTGACCGCGCGCTTCCTCTCGGTGATGGAGGCCGAGCGGCCGAAGGACGCGGTCGCATGAGATTGTTGTTCCCAGCGAGCACGCGGCCATCCTTCGAGACGCCCGCCTGCGGCGGGCTCCTCAGGATGAGGTCTGAGGGTGCGGCGCGCTCACTCTCTCCCCTCATGGTGAGGGGGCGCGCAGCGCCGTCTCGAACCATGAGGCCCCATCCGTCTCGATCACATCGCAACGATCTCTGAGCAAAGAGGCCCTCGCATGAAGCACCATCTGCTGCCGGTGTCCAACAAGACCGTCCATTGGGGCTATTTCTCCAAGGTGGTGACGCCCGCGCTCACCTTGCGCTCCGGCGACCGCGCCACGATCGAGACGCTGACGCATCACGCCAATGACGATTACGAGCGCATGATCAAGGACGACCCCGGCGCCGAGAGCGTGTTTAAATGGACGAGGGAACATAAAGCCGTCGCGCGGCGCGGCTCGGGGCCGACCGAGGGGCCGTTCATCCGCGGCTCGGGCGAAGGCATCGGCGTGCACCTGCTCACCGGCCCCGTCGCGATCGAAGGCGCCGAGCCCGGCGACGTGCTCGAGGTGCGCATCCTCGACATCCGGCCGCGGCCGAGCCAATGCGGCTGCCACGCCGGCAAATGCTTCGGCTCCAACGCCGCCGCCAATTGGGGCTTTCACTATCACGATCTGATCGAGGAGCCGAAGCCGCGCGAGGTCGTGACCATCTTCGAGCTGGACACCGCGGGCGAGCCGTTCGCCAAGGCCGTCTACAACTATGTCTGGACGCCGCAGACCGATCCTGACGGCATCGTGCATCCGACGATCGACTATCCCGGCGTGCCGGTCGATCATAGGACGATCAGGAAGCGCGAGAACATCCTGCCGAACGTGAAGGTGCCGGCGCGGCTGCATTTCGGCACCATGGGGCTGGCGCCGTCCGAGGCGGACTACGTGTCCTCGATCCCGCCGAGCTACACCGGCGGCAACATCGACGACTGGCGCATCGGCAAGGGCGCGCGGATGTATTATCCGGTCGCCGTGCCCGGCGCCTATTTCTCGGTCGGCGATCCCCACGCGGCGCAGGGCGACAGCGAGCTCGGCGGCACCGCGATCGAGACCTCGCTGACCGGCGACTTCGAATTCATCCTCCACAAGAAGAACGATCTCGCCGGCACCTCGCTCGAAGGCCTGACGCATCCGCTGCTGGAGACCAATGAGGCCTGGTCGGTCTACGGCTTCACCTATCCGAACTACCTCTCCGAGCTCGGCGCCGACGCCCAGACCGAGATCGCCAACCACTCCAGCCTCGACCGCGCCATGCGCGACGCCTTCCGCAAGCTCCGCCGCTTCCTGATGACGGTGCATCATCTCAGCGAGGACGAGGCGATCTCGCTGATGTCCGTCGGCGCGGATTTCGGGGTGACGCAGGTGGTGGATGCGAATTGGGGCGTGCACGGCACGATCCGGAAGAACGTCTTCCGGTGTGATTGATGACGATGTGACGCAAGCTCTTTCGCCCACGGCGGTGCGCTCCCTCTCCCGCTTGCGGGGGAGGGTTGGGGTGGGGGCGCCCCAAGTGACACTGCCGCCGGGGACCCCCACCCCTAACCCCTCCCCGCAAGGGGGAGGGGAACGGACCGTGCATGTGGCAACAGCGCCGATCAGCAAAAACACTTGAGAACAGCACTGAGCACCACCCGCAGCCGATCCACCGTCAAGCTCATCTGGCACGGGGGTTGCTTCGCATTCCCCGACCCGGGGCGTGCCATGAGTTTCCGTCCGTTCACCAGCGAATCCTATGCGCAGGGCGAGCGCCCCGAGGCGTGGCGCGATGTGCTGAATTCGGTCGGGCTGCAGCCTGCCGCGAAGTCGCCGTTCGATGACGGGCACGCGACCGCCTCGAATCGCAGCGCGCCGGGCGTTGCACTGTCGCGGCTGTCGGCGGGCGCGCAGGCCATCGCTGCGGTTCCGCAGCTCCAGGAGGACCTGCCGATCGCGCTGCTCGCGATCGAGGATGGCGCCGTGCTCCGTTGCGGCGACGCGCATCGCATCATCCCGTCCGGCCATCTCATCCTGCTGCCGCGCACGGGCGATTGGAGCCTTGCCTTCCAGCGCGACCTGCGCGCGATCGTGCTGTCGGTCACATCGGCCGCCCTGCACGGCCGCATCAGCGGCAGGCTGAAATTCGCCAAGCCCCAGGTGATCGCGCCAAGCGGGCTCGCCGACGTGGTCTGCCGCACCATGGAGGCGACCGCGCGGACCCTCGATACCCTGAGTGACGCCGAATGGAGCACGGTGGCGCAGAGCCTGCTCGATCTCCTGCTGACGCTCGCGCATCAGCAGGCGGTGCCGACCTCCGAGGCCGGCAGCAGCGCGACCCAGGCGGCGATCCTGCACCGGATCTGCCAGGCGATCGAGCGCCGGCTCGAAGACGCCGAGCTGACGCCCACGCGCGTCGCCCAGGCGGAAGGCATCTCCGAGCGCTATCTGCAAAAGCTGTTCGAGAGCGCCGGCGACAACTACACGCATTACGTCAAGGAACGGCGGCTGCAGCGCGCCTGGGCCGATCTCTCCAATCCGGCCGAGGCGCATCGCTCGATCTCCGAGATCGCCTATCGCTACGGCTTTGCCGACTCGGCCCATTTCAGCCGCAGCTTCCGCGCCCGCTTCGGCCTGTCGCCGCGCGAGTTCCGGCAGCAGAAGGCCGAGCAGGCGGTGACCTCCGTGGCGCCGCGCGGCCAGCGCGGCTGGCCGCAGGATGCGCTGGCGCAGCAGCGCGGCTGCCAGGCGCAGGCCTCCCTGAAGAGCAGCACCGCCCTGCCCGCGCCGGCCAACGACCGGGATGCACAACAGCGGCATCATCATCTCGCTGTATCGGCCGAGCGCGTGCATTGGGGCTATTTCAGCCGCTCGCTGCCGCCCCAGCTCGAGATCGCGTCCGGCGACACGATCACCGTGGAGACACTGACCCAGCACGCCTCCGATGATCCGGAGCTGATGATCGCAGGCGATGACGGCGCGCTCAGCGTGTTCGGCTGGAGCAAGACCAGCAAGAACGTCGACCGCCGCGGCGCAGGCCCGATGGACGCCAGCGTGTTCGGCCGCGGCGCCGGCGAGGGCTTTGGCGTGCACATCTGCACCGGCCCGGTGGCGATCAAGGATGCTCAGCCCGGGGACGTGCTGGAGGTGCGCATCCTCGACATCGTGCCGCGGCCGAGCCGGAGCCCGAAACACAGGGGACGCGTGTTCGGCTCCAGCGTCGCGGCGTGGTGGGGCTATCACTACAATGAGCTGATCTCAGCGCCGGCTCCGCGCGAGGCGGTGACGATCTACGAGATTTTCGCCGACGCCCCCGCGCCGCATGCGCGCGCGCTCTACTCCTATCGCTGGGAGCCGCAGACCGATCCGTCCGGCGTGGTGCATGCGACCTACGACTATCCCGGCGTGCCCGTCGCGCCCGACAGCATCAAGCGACGCCACGGCGTGCTCGACAACATCCGCATTCCCTTGCGGCCACATTTCGGCGTCATCGCGGTGGCGCCGCGCGAGGTCGACTTCGTGGATTCGATTCCGCCGTCCTATTTCGGCGGCAATCTCGACAATTGGCGGCTCGGCAAGGGATCGACGGTGTATCTGCCAATCGCGGTGCCCGGCGCGCTGCTATCGGTCGGCGATCCCCATGCGACCCAGGGCGACGGCGAACTCGGAGGCACCGCGATCGAATGCTCGATGACCGGAACGTTCCAGGTCATCCTCCACAAGAAGTCGCAGCTCGCGGGCAAACCCTTTGCCGATCTCAGCTATCCCCTGATCGAAACCGAAACCGATTGGGTGCTGACCGGCTTCAGCCATCCGAACTATCTGGCCGAGTTCGGTGCGCAGGGCCAGAGCGAGGTCTACGCGAAGTCGTCGCTCGACCTCGCGATGAAGGACGCGTTTCGCAAGATGCGCCGCTTCCTCATGCACATCAAAGGGCTCAGCGAGGACGAGGCGGTGGCGCTGATGTCGGCTGCGGTGGATTTCGGCGTCACGCAGGTGGTCGACGGCAATTGGGGCGTCCACGCGATCCTCAGCAAGCGGCTGTTCGAGGATGCGGATTGAGTTGACTCCGCCAGCTCCCAGACCTCCGTCATTGCGAGCGAAGCGGTAACTACCCAGGTCGCCGCTCTGTCAAGCAAGGCGGATTGTATGGATGAGCTGTGTT
>NZ_JBNPTH010000016.1:0-10257 GCF_051167555.1 Bradyrhizobium sp. HKCCYLS3077
TGCATGTCTTGCGAGGGACGAACGGATCGAACAACTCGGGCATCACATGCCGCGAGATCGCGCTTTCATGTCGATGTTTGAATGTGTGAAATCGAACGTCCGATGCCGTCGCGCTGCACTACTGATACGGATTGTGCTCGGCGTTGGTCATCGTCTGCCGCACCCGGCGCAACGTGATCGGCGTGCCGTCGGAGACGAATTGCAGCTCATAGGCACGGCCGGCGTCGTCCTTGGCGGAGCAGGTCACGCTCGTCACCTTGAGCAGCGCGAAGTTGCCGACCTGCCGGCAGTGTCCCGACGAGCTCTGCGTGGCAGGAACCGGAATGCCGTCGACCTTCGGGCGGTGCTTGGAGTTCAGCAGCATGCGGTCGATCGGCAGCTCGTAGATGTTCTGGATCGAGCGGCGGCCGTTGACCCCGGAGAAGGCGATGATGTGGCTCTCGTCGGCGGGATCGTCGAGTGCGACCGTGAAATGCGCCCGGCCCTTTTCGCTATGGAAGAACGCGACGGTCTTGCAGGGGAAATCCCGGCCGTCGACCTTCAGCGTGCGGCAGGTCCCGGACATCAGCGCGTAAAGATCGATGTCGGGCTGCTCCTCCGGCGAGGTCGCCGCTGCCACCGGCTGCTGAGCGCTGCATGGCGTGGCCAGGCTCAGACCGAGCGCAACGGCGGCGAGGCGAAGAATGGGCAGGGGCATGCGCGGGATAGGCCTGGCAGGAATCATCTCTCGCATTGAGCGATGTGTCAACTTTGCGGCAAAAAGAGGTCCGGGCCGCGAACGGTCGGGCCCCCTCGCATGTGGCGTGATGCAGCAGGGCGGGGCGCGGTGCGATCGATACCGCAAAAGCAATAGAAAGTTCCACAGCCAGCATCTATGGGAAAGACACGGCCAAGCTATGGCCCAACACAAGAACCATTTGGAGGAAACTGATGACTTTGTCGCGTCGCGGCATCCTGTCGGCCGCGCTGAGCGGTGCGGCGCTCGCCATCTCCGGCCAGGCGAGAGCGCAATCCTTCGCCTTCAAGCCCAACCAGCGCTATCCCGATCCCGCGGTCGAGATCCTCGATCCGAGCTTCGCGAAATATCGTCTCTACAGCTCGACCGTCGAGCAACTCGCCAGCGGCATGCGCTGGGCGGAGGGGCCGGCCTACTTCCCGGACGAAGGTGTCCTGCTGCTCAGCGACATCCCGAACAACCGGATCATGAAATACAGCGAGAAGGACGACAGCTTCACCGTCTTCCGCAGTCCGGCCAACTACGCCAACGGCAATGCGCGCGATCGCCAGGGACGGCTCGTCAGCTGCGAGCATTCGGTGACGCGCCGGATCACCCGCACCGAGAAGAACGGCACCGTCACCGTGCTCGCCGACAGCTTCGAGGGCAAGCGGCTGAACGCACCGAACGATATCGTGGTGAAGTCCGACGATACGATCTGGTTCACCGATCCCTTGTTCGGCATCAACGGCAATTGGGAAGGCTTCAAGGCCAAGTCCGAGCAGGCCACGACCAACGTGTTCCGGATCGGCACCGACGGCAAGCTGACCGCCGTCATCACCGACCTCGTCAATCCGAACGGGCTCGCCTTCTCGCCCGACGAGAAGAAGCTCTATGTCGTGGAGTGGAAGGGCACGCCGAACCGCAGCATCTGGAGCTACGACGTCAATGCCGACGGCACGGTCGGCAACAAGGTGAAGCTGATCGATGCGGCCGACCAGGGCTCGCTCGACGGCTTCCGCGTCGACCGCGACGGCAATCTCTGGTGCGGCTGGGGCTCGAACGGCGCGCTGGCCTCGGATCCGCTGGACGTCAACGGCCGCAAGGTGTTTCCGCTCAAGGGCAGGTCGGAGGATCTCGACGGCGTGATGGTGTTCAATCCGTCGGGCAAGCCGATCGGCTTCATCCGGTTGCCGGAGCGCTGCGCCAATCTGACGTTCGGCGGTCCGAAGAACAACCGTCTCTACATGGCGGCGTCGCATTCGCTCTACGCGCTCTATGTCGAGACGGAAGGCGCGGTGTAGGAGGGTTTTATGATCAGCACGGTGGCGAAGATCGGGACACTACTTCGCCGCCGGCGTCACCTTCTGCTTCCACAGCGCCCAGGCGCGGTCCATGATCACCATGTTGACGCCGTCGGCCTTGGCGGCCTCCTCGGCGCTGAGATAGGTGACGTCCGAGCCGAGACCGATGGCCTGGGCCTGCAGCCTCGCATTGACGTCGGTGTAGTAGGCGCGGAACACGGCGGCCTGCACCACGGGGCCGACGGTGACGTCGCCATGGCCGCGCATCAGCACGACGGACTTGTCGCCGAGCGCCGCCGCGAGCGATTTGCCGATGGCATTGTTGCGCACCAGCATGTCGGTGACGCCGAACTCCTTGCCGATTTCCCACACCGGCGCGCCTTCGCCGAGGAACGCGGCGTTGTGATAGAGCGGCCGCAACGGCGTGCGGCTGACGCTGAACGGCACGACGCCCGGCGAATGCGTGTGGACCACGGCGTTGACGTCCGGGCGGGCCTTGTAGACCTCGGCATGGATGAAGCGCTCGAGGAAGACGGCGCGGTTCCTGGCATCGACCGGCTCGCCGTTCTCGTCGAACTCCATGATGTCGTTGGCGGTGACCTGCGCCGGCGCAATCGAGCGCGCCATCAGGAAGTGCTTGGGATTGGTCGGGTGCCGCGCGCTGACATGGCCGAAGGCATCGACCACGCCGAGATCGGCGAGCACGCGGCTGCCGGTCGCGATGTCCTCGAGCAGCTCGCGCGGAACGCCGGAGATGGCGTCTTGCGCGTGGGACGTCGCAATGGAGAGGAGGGTAGCGACGGCGATCGCGGCGAAGCGGCTGAAGCTGGACATCTGGCTCTTCCTCCCGGCCTTCGTTGTCGAGGCTCGTTGCTTCACCCTACGCGTCATTGCGAGCGAAGCGAAGCAATCCAGGATGGTGGGCGGGACTCTGGATTGCTTCGCTTCGCTCGCAATGACGGGGAGAGGTTCGAGCAACGCAACTGGCATCGCCGGGTGAGCACTCCCTCAGGTCACCGGCGCCGGATTGAACAAGGTCAGGTCGTTGTGAATGCCCCAGCGGTCGGACCACGGCTTGGTGCGGCCGCTCGCGACGTCGAGGATCAGCTTGAACAGCTCCCAGCCGGTCTCCTCGATGGTCATCTCGCCGGTGGCGATGCGGCCGGCGTCGAAGTCGATCAGGTCCTTCCAGCGCCGCGCCAGCTCGGTGCGGGTCGCGACCTTGATGACGGGCGCGGCAGCGAGGCCGTAGGGCGTGCCGCGGCCCGTCGTGAACACCTGGAGCGTCATGCCAGAGGCGAGCTGCAGGGTGCCGCAGATGAAGTCGGAGGCCGGCGTCGCCGCGAACAGCATGCCCTTCTGCTTGGCCTTCTCGCCCGGCGCCAGCACGCCATGGATCGGGCCCGAGCCGGACTTGACGATCGAGCCCAGCGACTTCTCGACGATGTTGGCAAGCCCGCCCTTCTTGTTGCCCGGCGTGGTGTTGGCGCTGCGATCGGCGCCGCCGCGCGCCAGATAGGCGTCGTACCAGTCCATCTCGCGGATGAGCGCGCGGCCGACGTCCTCGTTGATGGCGCGGCGAGTGAGCAGCTGGATCGCGTCGCGAACTTCCGTGACTTCCGAGAACATCACGGTGGCGCCGGCGCGCACCAGCAGGTCGGCGGCGAAGCCGACGGCGGGATTGGCGGTCACGCCGGAGAAGGCGTCGCTGCCGCCGCATTGCAGGCCGATGACGAGATCGGAGGCGGGGCAGGTCTCGCGGGTGCGCTTGTTGAGCTCGGCCAGACGGCGATCGGCCTGGGTCATGATGGCCTCGACGATGGCGCCGAAGCCGTCGAAGGCCTCGTCTTGCATGCGCACGATCGAGTCTTCAGTGCCTTCCGGCAGCAGCCGCTCCGGCGCGAGCTTCTCGCAGCCGAGGCCGACAACCAGGATCTCGCCGCCAAAATTCGGATTGAGCGCGAGGTTCTGCAAGGTGCGGATCGGCACCACGGCATCTGGCGCCGTGATCGCGACGCCGCAGCCATAGGCATGGGTGAGGGCGACGACGTCGTCGACGTTGGGGTACTTCGGCAAGAGTTCGCTCTTGATGCGCTTGATCGCGTATTCGAGCGTGCCTTTCACGCATTGCACCGAGGTCGAGATGCCCAGCACGTTGCGGGTGCCGACCGAGCCGTCGGCGTTGCGATAGCCCTCGAAGGTGTAGCCTTCGAGCGGCGGCAGCGGCGCCGGGACGGCGGTGGAGATTTCCAGCTGGTCGAGGGCGGGGGCCTCGGGCATGTCGATGCGGGCCTCGTCGACCCACTCGCCGGCGGCGATCGGCGACTTGGCGGTGCCGATGATTTCGCCATAGCGGATGATCGGCGCGCCCTCGGCGATGTCGACCAGCGCGGTCTTGTGGCCCTGCGGGACGAAGGTCTTCAATGTCAGGCCGTCGGGCAGCTTGGTGCCGGCAGGCAGGCCGAAATCATTGACCACGATCGCGACGTTGTCGCGCGCGTTGAGCTTGATGACCCGCGGCTCCTGGTTCACGACCTGCTGGTTCATGCTGGCTCCGTTCCCTCAATTCGTAGGGTGGGCAAAGCGAAGCGTGCCCACCGTTCTTCTTGCTCCGAACTCTCTTCACCTCGCCCCGCTTGCGAGGAGGGTCGGATTGCATCGAAGATACAATCCGGGTGAGGGGGTACAGGTCTCACCGCGAGCACTTCCCGTGCGGCTGCCCCTCACCCCAGCCCTCTCCCCGTGAAGAACGGGGAGAGGGAGTGGACCGCGGATGCGGCCCGGCTGTTAGTTCACGATCGTCAGGCTCACACCGGGAAGGTGTAGGCCGTCTTCACTGTGGTGTAGAACTCGCGCGCGTAGGAGCCCTGCTCGCGGGCGCCGTAGCTCGAGCCCTTCCGGCCGCCGAACGGGACATGGTAGTCGACGCCGGCGGTCGGCAAATTGACCATCACCATGCCGGCCTCGCTGTTGCGCTTGAAGTGCGAGGCGTATTTCAGGCTGGTGGTGCAGACGCCGGCGGCGAGGCCGAACTCGGTGTCGTTGGAGATCGCCAGCGCCTCGTCGTAGTTCTTGGCGCGGATGACGCAGGCCACCGGTCCGAAGATCTCCTCACGCGCGATGCGCATGTTGTTGTTGGCCTCGGTGAACAGCGCCGGCTGCATGTAGAAGCCGGGGCTCTCGCGGTTGAGCAGCTCGCCGCCCCACGCCAGCTTGGCGCCTTCGTCCTGGCCGATCTTGAGATAGCGCTGGTCCTGCTCGAGCTGATTGCCGTCGACCACCGGGCCGATATGCGTGCCCTGCTTGACGGCGTCGTCGACGACGAGGCCCTTCAGCCGCTCGGTCAGCGCCTCGACGAACTTGTCGTGGATGCCCTCGGTGACGATCAGGCGCGACGAGGCCGTGCAGCGCTGGCCGGTCGAGAAATAGGCGCCGTTGGCGGCGGCTTCGACCGCGACCTTGACGTCGGCGTCATCGAGCACGACCAGCGGGTTCTTGCCGCCCATCTCCAGCTGGAACTTCTTTATCGGGTTCGACAGCACGCAGGCCTGCGCGATCTTGCGCCCCGTGCCGACCGATCCAGTGAACGAGATCGCGGCAACGTCCGGATGCTCGAGCAGGGTCTGGCCGACCACCGAGCCGGAGCCGACGACGAGGTTGAACACGCCGGCCGGAATGCCGGAGCGCGCGATGATCTCGGAGAGCGCATGCGCCGAGCCCGGCACCAGCTCGGCCGGCTTGAACACGACAGTGTTGCCGTAGCAGAGCGCGGGCGCGATCTTCCAGGCGGGAATGGCGATCGGGAAATTCCAGGGCGTGATCATGCCGACGACGCCAACCGCCTCGCGGGTGATCTCGACATCGAGACCCGGACGCACGGAAGCGCCTTTCTCGCCGGTCAGGCGCAGCGCCTCGCCGGCGAAGAACGCGAAGATCTGCCCCGCGCGTGCGACCTCGCCGATGCCCTCCGGCAGCGTCTTGCCTTCCTCGCGGGCGAGCAGGCGGCCGAGCTCTTCCTTGCGCGACAGGATCTCGGCGGAAATCTTGTTCAGCGCGTCATAGCGCTCCTGCGGCGTCGAGCGCGACCAGGCGGGGAAGGCGGCCTTGGCGGCGGCGATCGCCTTCTCGGTCTGCGCCTTGTCGGCCTTGGCGTATTCGCCGACGACATCGTTGGTGTTCGACGGGTTGATGTTGCGGGTGACCCCGCTGCCGTCGACCCACTCGCCGGCAATGAAATTCTTGAGGATCGCGTTCATGTCAAAACTCTCCAGGCTTGCGCGACTGTGCTGGCACAATCTAGCCGATTACATCCGTCACCGCACGAGGCAGGGTCGCTTGTCGTCGAAGGTCCAGCCGGGGATCAGATACTGCATCGCGACGGCGTCGTCTCGTGCGCCGAGCCCGTGGCTCTTGTAAAGTTCATGAGCCTTTTCGATGGCGCCGCGGTCAACCTCGATGCCGAGCCCGGGTTGCTCGGGCACCGCGATCTTGCCGCCCTTGATCTGCAACGGCGACTTGGTGAGCGCCTGACCGTCCTGCCAGATCCAGTGGGTGTCGATCGCGGTGACCTTGCCGGGGGCTGCGGCGGCGACATGGGTGAACATCGCCAGCGAAATGTCGAAATGGTTGTTGGAGTGCGAGCCCCAGGTCAGCCCATTGTCCTTGCAGGTCTGCGCGACACGCACCGAGCCCTGCATGGTCCAGAAATGGGGATCGGCCAGCGGAATATCGACCGCGCCGAGCCGCAGCGCATGGCTGAGCTGCCGCCAGTCGGTGGCGATCATGTTGGTGGCGGTCGGCAGGCCGGTGGCGCGGCGGAATTCGGCCATGATCTCGCGGCCCGAAAAGCCGGCCTCGGCGCCGCAGGGGTCCTCGGCATAGGCGAGGATGCCGTGCATGTCCTTGCACAGGCCGATCGCCTCGTCGAGCGACCAGGCGCCGTTGGGATCGAGCGTGACGCGGGCCTGCGGGAAGCGTTTTGCGATCGCAGTCACCGCCTCGATCTCGGCCTCGCCCTGGAGCACGCCGCCCTTCAGCTTGAAGTCGGCGAAGCCATAGGCATCGTGGGTGGCCTCGGCGAGCCGCACGACAGCTTCGGGCGTCATCGCTTCCTGATGTCGCAGCGTATACCAGCCCTCACGTTCGCCTTCGCCGGTCGCATAAGGAAGATCGGTCTTCCTGCGGTCGCCGACGAAGAACAGATAGCCGAGCGCCTCGACGGACGCACGCTGCTGGCCCTCGCCGAGCAGCGCCGCGACGGGCAGGCCGAGATGCTGGCCGAGCAGGTCGAGCAGCGCCGACTCCACCGCGGTCACGGCATGGATCATCACGCGCAGGTCGAACGTCTGCTTGCCGCGGCCGCCGGCATCACGGTCGGCGAACGCGGTGCGCATCGTGGCGAGGATGGTGTTGCAGGCGCCGATGCTCTGGCCCACGATCAGGCTCTTCGCATCCTCCAAGGTCTGACGGATCTTTTCGCCGCCCGGTACTTCGCCGACGCCGGTGTGGCCGGAATTGTCGGTGAGGATGACGAGGTTGCGGGTGAAGAACGGTCCATGCGCGCCCGACAGGTTGAGCAGCATGCTGTCACGGCCCGCGACCGGAATGACCTCCATCCCGGTAACGACCGGCGCGCCGGAGATTCCTGTGCTGGTGGCTTCGTGACTCATCATGCTCCTCCGTCGTCGTCTCTCGTTCTAGCGTCTCCTCATGGTGAGGAGGCGCGGAGCGCCGTCTCGAACCATGAGGCCCCAATTGCGGCCTCATCCTTCGAGACGCTTGCTGCGCAAGCTCCTCAGGATGAGGGGAAAGGCCGTCACTGCGGCGACGGCCGTCTCATCATCACTCCGCCGCCTGCTGCGCCGAGACTGCGCCCGGCAGCGCTTTCACCAGCGCGGTCAGCTCGGCCATCTCGGCCTCGGTCAGGTCGGTCAGCGGCAGGCGGACCGGGCCGGAGTCGCGGCCGATCACCTTCATGCCGGCCTTGATGATCGAGACCGCATAGCCCTTCTTGCGGTTGCGTATCGCGATCAGCGGCAAAATGAAATCCTTCAATCCGGCATGGATCGTGGCGTGGTCGCGCTTGCGCACTGCGGCATAGAAGTTCGTCGCGAACTCCGGCACGAAGTTGAACACCGCCGAGGAGTAGGTCGTCACGCCCATGTCGAGATAGGGCAGCGCGAAGGTCTCCGCGGTCGGCAGGCCGCCGATATAGGTGAGACGGTCGCCCATCTTGCTGTAGACGCGGGTCATCAGCTCGATGTCGCCAATGCCGTCCTTGTAGCCGACCAGGTTCGGGCAGCGCTCGCACAGCCGCGCCAAGGTGTCCGGCTGCAGGATGGCGTTGTCGCGATTGTAGACGATGACGCCGATCTTCACCGATTTGCAGATCGCCTCGACATGGGCGGCGAGGCCCTCCTGCTCGGCATGCATCAGATAGGGCGGCAGCAGCAGCAGGCCGTCGGCGCCGGCCTGCTCCGCGCCAACCGCGATCTCGCGGGCGATCGCAGTGCCGTAGCCGGTGCCGGCCAGCACGGGCACGCGGCCGCGCGTCTCGTCGACGGCCACTTTCACCACCTCCGGCACTTCGGCTGCGGTGAGCGAGAAGAACTCGCCGGTGCCGCCGGCGGCGAACAGGCCGGCGACCTCATAGCCGCACAGCCAGTCCATATTGGCGCGATAGGTGGCCTCGTCGAAGGAGTAGTCGGCCTTGAACGGCGTCACGGGGAAGGAGAGCAGGCCGCTGCCGATTTTCGCGGCCATTTCCTGTGGGGTCATCTTGCTCATCGTGCGTGTCCTCAGCGCTTGTTCCGGTGTGTAACGTCGCGTGGCGCGGCCCGCGCGCGTCGTCCTGAGGCGTGTCGTAGGACCAAGTTCAATGCCGGTCCAAGCCAATCACGGTATCGATTGATACAGACCGGGCATCAATCCTCGGTCTGTTGCACCGCGAGCTTGCCCGCCAGTTCGACCAGCGCCGGCAGCAGCGGATTGTCGTGCTCGCGCCGCCAGACCAGGAACAGCTCGGCCGGCGTGGGATTGCGCAGCTTCAGGGGCCGCAGCCGGACATCGGCGATCTTCAGGCTGGCGGCGGCCTCCGGCACGATCGCGAGGCCGAGGCCGGCACGGACCATCGAGAGGATGGAATGGATCTGGCTGAGATGCTGCACGTAGCGCGGCAGCACCTCGGCGCGCATGAATTGCGAGACCAGGAGATCGTGGAAGTAGCGCGCTTCGGTCTGCGAATACATGATGAAGGGCTGGCTGTCGAAGTCGCGGATCGACACGCTCTCGGCGGAGGCGAGCCGATGGCGGCGGGGCAGCGCGGCGCAGAGCGGTTCGGCGACGACGCGGCGGGTGGCGAATTCGGGGCGGGCGATCGGCGGCCGCAGCAGGCCGGCGTCGATCTGGCCGGAGGCCAGCGCCTCGATCTGGTCGCCCGACACCATCTCTTTCAGCGACAGGTCGGCTTCGGGCAACTCGGTCCGGCAGGCGGCGACGAGATCGGGCAGGAAGCCATAGGCGGCCGCCGCGGTGAAGCCGATCTTGAGCGAGCCGCTCTTGCCGCTGGCGATGCGCTGCGCCACCTGCGCCGCGCTCTCCGCCATCTTCAGGATGCGCCGCGCTTCAGGCAGAAAGCTGCGTCCCGCCGGCGTCAGCTTGACCGAGCGGCTGGTGCGCTCGAGCAGCGCCGCATCGATGATGTGCTCCAGCACCTGGATCTGCCGCGACAGCGGCGGCTGCGTCATGTTCAGCCGTACCGCGGCGCGGCCGAAATGCAGCTCCTCGGCCACGGTGACAAAGCAGCGCAGCTGGTTGAGATCGAACATCGATGCTTCCGGGGTATGGATGGGGCCGTTGATATGGGTGTGGTAGCATTGATCAGGCCAGGTGAAAACGGCGGCGAAAGGCTGATCGAGCTGGCCCGTGCATCGACACACTCCGCCGTCGTCCCGGCCTAGTGCGCAATTGCGCACGCGGCGCCGGGACCCATACCCCCAGGGAGCGGTTTGAGGCAGGCTAGCAATTGGCTTTTTGCCCAACACGTCCGCTGCGGCGTATGGGTCCCGGATCGGCGCATCGCCGCGCTGGCGCGCGTCGATGCTTGTCCGGGACGACGGCGGTGGGTGGGGTGCGTTCACGGTTCAAACAGCTACGTGACTCATCGGGACACGTCCTCTCAATCTCGCGGCACATCATGCCCGAGCTTTGCGATCGGTCCGTCCCTCGCAAGCAGTGCAG
>NZ_JBNPTH010000017.1:0-3468 GCF_051167555.1 Bradyrhizobium sp. HKCCYLS3077
GTGAACTGGGGCAACGCCACCGCGGTCGAGACGCTCAACATGCTGCAGCAGAAGCTGCAGGGCATGGGCGATTCCGCTGTCATGGCGATGAAGCAACTCTCGCAGATCGTGCATCGCCAGGCCGTGGTGATGGGCTATGGCGACGCGTTCTTCATGCTGACCTGCTTCTACATCGCGCTCAGCTTCATGGTGCTGCTGCTGAACAAGCCGAGCTCGCCGATGGCCGGCGGCGGCGACGCACATTGACGTCGAGGTAAGATCGAAGACGGCTGATTAAAGTAGTGCACTGGTTGTGATTATTTTCTGTGCTACTTGCGTGCAATTTGGGTTCCGCTTACCGTAGATCCGGGACAAGGGGAGCGGACTCGAATGCCGAGAAAAGCGAAGACTTCTGCAGCCAAGTTGGATGACGCGAACCTATCGTACTACGGTTGGGAGGAGTCTCTTTACCGCGATACCTCTGAGGCCGCCCGTTTGTTGATACACACCTTAGATACTTTGCGATCTCGTTTGCGGCCGGTTCTGGATAAGATAAGCCAATTTTTGCCGGGCCTAACTAACCACTCTCTGAAGCACATTGATAATCTTCGTCGAGTAACTGAAGAGATTATTCCCAGAAATGCTCTTTCGCCGTTGGAGGTCTATTGTCTAAATGTGGCTTATCTCATTCATGACGCCTGCCTCTCGCCAATTTTGTATGATGGAGGACCTGAGGCCATTAGAGCGTCAGATGTCTATCAAAGATTGCTAGCGCTTCAGTTGCGAAGTGAAGGCGTAGCGGTGTCTGACCAATCAGTCGACAACTATCTCCAGCAGAACTCAAACTACTCCGAAGACAAGATCTTTTTTTCGACATTGCGGCAGGTTCATGCCAGCGAAGCGGCTCGGATTTTGAAAGAATTCAATAAGGACGGCGTCTATCTGATTGATCATCCGGAGCTTAGGATTCACAGTTCAGAGATCTGTGGTCCAATAGCAGCATCGCATCACTTGCCCCACGTGGAGGTCGAGGAGAGGCTGCTCAAACGACGAGCATTCCCGCGCATATCAGAGATGAACGACACAAGATCCGACGCTTTGTCGGTCAGAGATTTTTACCTCTCGTTGATTTTGCGTGTTGTTGACGCCTGTCAGCTTGAAGGTCGGGCCCCATATTGGGATCGCTTATTGCAGAGTCCCACAGGCTATTCAGCGCTCCATTGGGATTTTCAGGGGGCGCTGTCTGTTGGGTATGATCACAAGAATATTGTTTTCAACGTTTTCTCTGCGCCTTGCCCCCTCGCCAAGGCGTCGTCTTGGTGGGCCGCGTACGATTACCTCCACGATGTTGTTGCACCCGAACTCGATGCGGCCAATCGGTACGTTGCCGAGAATGCAGGCTACAACTACAAGCCCTTCCGACGAAGTTGCGTAGCGGGTATCGAGAGTCCTCGCGCGTTTCGGACAATAAATCCGACGGACGGATGGGAGCCTGTCGATGTTAAACCCGCAATTCGTGATCCTTTGAAAGTAATAGAATTGCTCGGAGGAGAAAAGCTGTACGGTAGCGATCCGTTCGCAGCAGTTCGCGAATTGGTACAGAATGCATTAGATGCGAGCGATGCGCTCGAGAAGCGGCGCGAACTGACTGGTGCGCGATACGACAGTATTCCAGTGGAGATCGAAGTGCGAACGGATGCTGACACGAGCCGTATTCGCGTGTCGGTTCGCGATCATGGCGTTGGCATGACAAAGCATGTCCTTACAGAGGTTCTTACAGACTTCGCTCGGTCGATCTGGTCATCGGAAGACAACAAGACAGATGCGGCTTGGTTGTTGCGAAAAGGTTTGCGGCCCCGTGGTCGGTTTGGCATAGGATTTTTTTCCGTCTTCATGATAGGGCAGTCAGTAAGAATTATAACGAGGCCGGACGGCAAAGACGAATCTTACGCATTGGATTTCAAGGAGGGGCTCAGCCACCGTCCGTTGCTTACGCCGCTCAAGCCGGAAGAGAGGGTGCGACTGGGTGCCTCAGGAACTGAAGTGTCTTTTGAGCTAAAGCTCGGACTAGACAATTTCAAAGCTAGAAGCCTAGCGAAGGATGCTAAGTCTATCTATCAATATTTTAGCTCTTTGGAAACTCTGGTTCGGTACGTTTTTGAGATTTGCCCCCTAGTAAATAGAGCATTGATTGTTAGTTACAACGGTCAGGCTGTAACATTGCCGAGTATAAGGATTGAAGACCTAAAGGACAATTGGCCGTTATTTAATGAGCGTGTGCTCGGATCGATCGACGACGGCAATGAATCCTACGCCCATTGTAAGCTCCTTTTTGAGGGGCTCGTCGAAATGCAAGACGATGAGGGGAAACCGCTTGGCTTGATTGCGCCGAACCTGCTCTCGGGTCCAACACCTACACCGGTCGGTGGGGTTGTGATCGACGGTGGGTTGAGGGTTCAGACCGTTCCAACTTTCTTTGGGATAGCTCATGGGGCTGTAATAAAGGCGGATCGAGCCACTGCGCGGTCAGCGTTGAGGCGTAGCAGCGCGGAAAGTATAAAACGCCTGGTGCAGGCGTCAAAAACGACTTTAGCGATTGAGGCGGGCAGGTGTAACCTTCGAAAAGTCAAGGGAAAAGCGGCTCTATTCAAAGATGTCCTTGTGGCTGAGTTTCTACCGTTCGATCCGGAGTTCTCTGCTGCCCTAGCTGCTAAAAAGGGGCGGGCGAAGAGCAACGATAAGTTATCAGACTGGTGTAATGTGCTGCGGAGAAAGGGGCGGCTAGTCTTTTACATTCCAGAGTTTTCAGAAGGCGAACGAGGTCAGATTTTTGGGCATGCCTACAGCGTGCCGAGCCTTCCAGCGTTTTCTCGTGCTTCGATGCTTGCCTACGAAGTGTTGGGTTTGGGGTCGGAGACAATTGCGCAGTGGCTTGCTAAGCATTTCAGTAGAGAGATCGGGCACAAGGTCAATCAGAGATTTGCTCGCGTAGCTGTGGGGCAAAGAGAGGGAAGGGAGCCGATTTATTGTTTCGGTATCAGCTTTCTGAGGGAGGGGTTGGACGAAAACTTCTCGCCCGTGGAGGCGGACATAGCTGAAATGTATCAATTGAAGGCGGATGATGTCACGCTAGACGTGGAAGGCTGATAGGTGGCCGCTGACCGCGCGAAGCGCTGTCGTCTGGGAAACGTGATTTGCTCCTACCGGATGACCGGCATCACCCGCGACTACGACTTCTGGGAGCTGTTCGTGCCGCAGGTGATGCGCGGCGTCGGCATGATGTGCGCGATGGTGCCGACCAACAACATCGCGCTCGGCACCTTGGCGCCAGATCGCGTCAAGAACGCCTCCGGCCTGTTCAATTTGATGCGCAATCTCGGCGGCGCCGTCGGGCTTGCGATCATCAACCAGATGCTGAACGACCGCACCGACCTGCACATCTCGCGCCTGCACGAGCGCGTGAACTGGGGCAACGCCACCGCGGTCGAG
>NZ_JBNPTH010000018.1:0-2777 GCF_051167555.1 Bradyrhizobium sp. HKCCYLS3077
GCCTACCCGGCCGAGCGGCTGCGTGTGATGGCGGAGGATGCGAGGCTGCAACTGGTGCTGACCGACGGCAGCACCGCCGCATTGCCCGGCGATCTCACGCAGCTCAGGATCGACGATCCCACACTGCTGCAACAGCCGCCCGCCTTGCCGCAGCGGCGTCCGCGGCCTGACGATCTCGCCTACGTCATCTTCACCTCCGGCTCGACCGGCCGCCCCAAGGGCGTCGCCATCCCGCAGCGCGGGCTCGTCAATCTCGTGCGCTGGAGCTTTGCCGCTGTCGGCACCGATGTGCTGGCTTCGACCTTCGCCTCGTCCTCGATCAATTTCGACATGTCGGTGCTGGAGATGTTCTCGCCGCTGAGCTGCGGCGGCTGCATCGAGGTCGCGCCCGACCTGCTCGCCATCGCCCATCGCGGCCGCTCGGGCATGCGGCTGTTGAGCGGCGTGCCGTCGGTGCTGCGCACGCTGCTCGACACCACGGCGCTGCCGACCGATGCGCGCGCGCTGATCCTCGCCGGCGAGGCGCTGCCCGAGGAGCTGGTGCACCGGACACGGCAGGTGCTGCCGAACTGCCGGATCTGGAATCTGTACGGGCCGACGGAAGCGAGCGTCTACTCCACCGCCTGGTTCTCGGACGGTCCCGACGACGCACCGCCGACCATCGGCCGCCCCGTGCACAACATGCAAGTGCACCTGCTCGACGAGCGGCTGGCGCTGGTACCCATCGGCGTCGTCGGCGAAGTGTATGTGGCGGGCGCGGGCCTCGCGCGAGGCTACATCAACCGTCCAGGACTGACGGCGGAGCGCTTCATTGCCGATCCGTTCGGGCCGCCGGGCACGCGGCTCTACCGCACCGGCGACCGCGCGCGCTGGCGCGCCGACGGCACGCTCGAGTTTCTCGGCCGCGCCGACCACCAGGTCAAGATCCGCGGCTTCCGCATCGAGCCCGGCGAGATCGAGAGCGCGCTGCGCCGCCATGAGGCCATAGCCGCAGCGGCCGTGGTGCCGCAGGAGCATGCGCAGGGACGGCGCCTCGTTGCTTATGTGGTCGGGCGCGACGGCGTAGCGCCATCGACGGCAGAGCTGCGCGGTCATCTCGGCAGCCTGCTGCCCGACTACATGGTGCCGGCGCTGTTCGTCGCGATGGACGCACTGCCGGTCACGCCGAATGGCAAGCTCGACCGCAAGGCGCTGCCCGAGCCCGATCTCGCCGCCGCCTCAGAGGCCAGCTATCGCGCGCCGCGCTCGGCGACCGAGCAGGCGCTCGCCGCGATCTGGTCCGAGCTGCTGGGTCATGCCCGGATCGGCATCGACGACAATTTCTTCGAGCTCGGCGGCCACTCGCTGCTCGCCACCCGGCTCGTCTCCCGCCTGCGCACCCAGTTCGGCCGCGAGCTGCCGCTGCGCCGGCTGTTCGAGCAGCCGACCATCGCCCGGCTTGCGGCCTCGCTCGACGACAAGACCGCTGATCAGGCCACAGCCTTCGTCGCGCTGCCCCGCCCGGCCGATCTGCCGCTGTCGGCAGCGCAGACCCGGCTGTGGTTCCTCGATCAGCTCGAAGGCGGCTCGGCCGCCTACCTCATTCCGTTCGCCCTCGATCTCGACGGCGCACTCGACCCCCAGGCGCTCGATCGTGCGCTGACCGCGCTGGTCGCCCGTCACGAGAGCCTGCGCAGCACGGTCGAACTCAAGGCTGATGCGCCGATCCAGATCATCCGGCCGGCGAGCGCCTTCCGCCTGCTGCACGACGATCTCTCCGATCTCGCCCCTGCCGATCGCGACGCCGCGCTGGCTACGCGGCTCGATGGCCTGGTGCAGCACCGCTTCGACCTTTCGCGCGACCTGCCGCTGCATGCGGTTCTGGTGCGGCTCGGCCCCGAGCGTCATGTGCTCGCGGTCGTCATCCATCACATCGCCTTCGACGGCTGGTCGTCCGGTGTGTTCTTCGGCGAGCTGGCGCGGCTCTATGAGGCCGCGCGCAGCGGCGCGGTTGCGCAGCTGCCGGAGCTGTCGGTGCAATACGCCGACTACGCGCTGTGGCACCGGCAGCTTTTGGCCGATCCCAATGGACCGATCCCGCGCGAGCTCGCTTTTTGGCGTGCGGCGCTCACTGAGGCGCCGGCGCGGCTGGAGCTGCCGCTCGACCTGCCGCGTCCGACGACGCCACGCCATCCCGCCGGCTTTATCCATCTACATCATGACGCGAGCGAGGTCGCGGCCTGGGAAGGCTTGGCCCGCCGCCACGGCGTCACGCTGTTCATGGTGCTGCATGCGGCCTTCGCCACCGTCTTGGCCCGCTGGAGCAGCAGCGACGACATCAGCATCGGCACGCCGATCGCCAACCGCACCCGCCGCGAATTCGAAGGTCTGATCGGCTTCTTTGTCAACACCCTGGTGCTGCGGCTGCGACTCGCGGACGATCCCACGCTCGCCGAGTTGCTCGCCCGTGTGCGCGAGACTGATCTCGCCGCCTTCGCGCATCAGACCCTGCCGTTCGAGCAGCTGGTCGAGGAGCTGCAGCCGGCTCGCCAGCTCGGCGTCAGCCCGCTGTTCCAGGCGATGCTGGCGCTGCAGAACGCCGCCGCCTTCCGCGCGCCGGAGATCACCGGCCTCACCACGCGGATGCACCCGCCGGAGCCGGGCGTCGCAAAATTCGCGCTGACGCTGTCGCTGCAGCCGACCGCAAACGGCGGGCTCGAAGGCATTTTGGAATACGACGCCGAGATGTTCGCGCCCGCCAGTATGGAGCGGCTGGCCGGGCATGTCGCGACCCTACT
>NZ_JBNPTH010000019.1:0-1486 GCF_051167555.1 Bradyrhizobium sp. HKCCYLS3077
TGCTCGGTCGCGCCCTGCGACAGCTGCTCGGCGCTCGCCGACAGCTCCTGGCTGCCCGCCGACACGTTGTGCGCGGCCGTCAGGGCTTCGGCGACGATCTGGCGGAGCTTGTCCACCATGTGCTCGAGCGCGGTACCGAGCTTGTCCTTGTCGGAGATACGTTTGGCTTCCACGGTCAGGTTGCCACGCACGATCTCCTGGGCAACCGCCGCAGTGGCGTTGAGACTCTCCAGCATGCGCTGAAGCGCAAGACCGAGGGTGTCCTTGTCGGACAGCGGCTTGGCCGCAACGTCCAGATTGCCCTGGGCGACCTCGGCGGCGATCAGCGCGGTGGCATTGAGGTTCGCGGTCATCGTGTTCAGCGACTTGATGAGGTCGCCAACCTCGTCATCATGAACCTTGTCGATCTTCTGGCTGAGATCGCCGATCGCCACCGCATCGGCCAGCCCGACTGCGCGCGCCAGCGTCCGGCCGATGCTGAGAGACATCCAGAACGCGGCGGCCGCGGCGAACATCAGCGACACCAGAACCAGACCAAGCATCAGCATCTGGGCATGACTGCCCTCCTGCCGAGCCTGCTCGGATTTGTCCGCCATCAGCTTCTTCAGGAACGTGTCGTATTCACCAAGGCGCTCGAGCGTTTCCGCCACCGCCTTGCGCTCGTCGTTCGAAGAATGCTCGATCGCTTTAGTCCGGTCGGATTTCAGCAGCTTGAAGGTATGATCCTCGAGCGCGTTCGTATTGGCGTAGCTGGTCTCGATCCTGTCGAGGATCTTCTTGCCGGCCTCCGTGGCAACTGCGTAGATCTCATCCCGAGTCTTCACCGTCGCGGCCCGGATGGAGATCGCCTCGGTGATATAGCGATCCATCTCGGCGTCCGACGCGGCCAGCAGCGCGTTCTTCTCGGCGCGGATCTGCAGCAGCACGTTCTCCTTCAGGCGCGCAGCCTTGTCGAGCCGGCCTGCGGCTGACACGATGCTCTCGGTCGCCGTGGCCGTATCGCTCAGCTTCATATAACCGATCCCACCCGTGATCGCGGACAGCAGGATCACGGCGCCGAACGTGGAGGCCAGTTTGGCCTTGATCGTGAATCGCATCTTCGTTCCTTCATGATCTGGGCGGCGCTCTCGTGCCGGACCGGAAAGTTGCAACGCGCCGTTCTGCCGACAGCCCTCAGGCTTGAAAATCGGCGTCTCGCTCGTCTCTGCCGTCGTCCATCACGAAGGCAAAGCCACCGCCGCCAGCCGCTGCCTTGAGCGGTCGACGAGCCGCAGTCGCGGGCCTTGCGGCGGACAGCTTCTTCGCGCCGCGGTCAGCCGCCTTCATCGTTGCTGCCTTGGCACGCAGCCGCGTGACCGCATCATCCATTTGGCGGGCCCCGAGGTCATCGGCGGATCCGATGCGGAAGAAGGCGATGGTGGACTGCAGCTGCTCGGCCTGCGAGGCGAGCTCCTCCGAGGTCGAGGACACCTGCTCGGATGCACTC
>NZ_JBNPTH010000020.1:0-1351 GCF_051167555.1 Bradyrhizobium sp. HKCCYLS3077
CGTCATGCCCGGGCTTGTCCCACGGCTGTCCGGCAGGATTCCTGCTTCATGCGGCTTCCTTCATTGGGGGGCGAAGTCGCTTGGAGGCCTGTTCGGGTCTGCTGAGCAGTTCCAAATGGAGTTGCCCGGTGTCTGGTTCACCAGGGCCGGAGATGAGATCGAGCATGCTGCGCCGGTGCATGAGGTTCATTCGGATGAGGCGGGCAAAGGCAAGAGGGCTGGCGACAAGTTTTGTCGCCTCTTGAGCCAGCCGCAGCAGCAGGAAGCCGATCAGTGCGACAACGATCTGGATGCGCACTGCGGTCTCCGAGCATCCGAGAAAGTGATTGATCCTCAAGGTTTGCTTGACCCAGCGGAAGAACAGTTCAATGGCCCAACGACGCTTGTAGAGGTCGGCGATCTCCTGCGCGCTCGCTTGCAGATCATTGGTCACGATCCGCAGAACCTTACCAGTATCGATCACCACCTGGAGTTCACGTACCGGCGCCGACATCGGGTTCTTGCGAGAGGCCGCAAGCCTTTTTGGAAGATATCCGATCCGATCGCTCAAAATCGACGACCCGGGATCGACCGGGCGCGAAAATTCGATCTCGAACGGGGTGTTGGCCTTCAGCCGCGTGACGAACCGGCAGCCTTTGTCGTGGAGCGTCGCCCACCATCCATAGTCATAGTAGCCGAGATCGAACACGTAGGTCGCCTTCGGCTCGATCGGCATCGCCTTCGCCGCAGTAATGTCGTTGACGTTGGCGGCCGTGACGAGAAGATAGAGTGGTTGATCGGCATCCGGGTCGTAGACAATGTGAGCTTTGGCGCCACAGACGCCGGCCGAGAACTTGGCCCAGTCCTGGCTAACGTTGCTCAGTCGGACGCTTGTCGAGTCGATCAAGCGGACGCAATCCGCGATTTTGCGTCGATATCCGCTTTCAAGCTGCCGCATCAGGGCCGCGAGCAGCCCTACGAATACCTGCTCCGACCGCGTCGAGGCATTCAGCTCCGCCAGCGACGAGCGAGCCACCGTGCAGCCACCGAGGTGGTAGAACGCGCCCTCCTGGCTCTTCAGCCCCAGCTCAATTTCCCGCAAGCTGCGCGCTCCGGACAATTGACCGTACAGCATCGCAATCAAGTGATCTTTGGTTCGGTGTTTTCTGAGCGCCAAATCCGAGCCGTGCTTCTCCACAAGCCCATCGAAAACGTCCCAGGGAACAAACTTCAAGACTTGATGAAACACGCTATTCTGATGCCGCACGGCGTTGACCTCGTTTCGTGTTCAGTCGATTCGCAACCTTCTGAACCTGAACAGAATCAACGCCGTGCACATTCTCAAGCACGTTTCGTACCGGACAGCCGTGGG
>NZ_JBNPTH010000021.1:0-1042 GCF_051167555.1 Bradyrhizobium sp. HKCCYLS3077
TGTGAGACGTGCTGTGCATGATAGATAGCAGGCCTCGGAAGGTGAGCCGCGTGCAGAGACGCCGCACCGCCCGCGTGGCTGCCCCTCACCCCAACCCTCTCCCCGCAAAGAACGGGGAGAGGGAGCACACCGCACATGCCGAGATTGCGCAGTCATCGGCGACTGCGTTTGCTGCGGCCGGCGCGTCGGGCGGATTGGCCGAAGGCGTAATCCGCCGCTTTTGTCAGGACAACACGTTTGCTAGAATTCGGTTAGGCGCATTACGCTCCACTCATCTGCCCTACGAGCTAGTCAAAAAGCCGACGGAATAGACCATGCGCATCTTCTCGGACTCGATCGGCTTTGACGTGGGAGAAGCTCGGGACCTTCTTAGACAAGGTGAAGAGGAAGGCGCTGTTGCCTATTTGGAGCGGTTCATAGCAAAAGGCTCTATTCTGGCCATGATCGAGATGGCTGAGTATTTGCAAGATAGGGGCGACAGCTCTTCTAGTTTGCGCTGGATGGAAAAGGCCGAACGGACAATCCGCCCCGAGGACTTCGATTCGCTTCTCTATCTTTCGGGAGCTCTTCGGCGCGGACTTGGAGCCGGGACTGCCCGGGAGCGCTATTTTCGAGCTTTCGACTTGAAGGAGCGAGTGGCGGAAGCGGGTCATCTGGCGGCCATTCGGGAAATGATCGTAAACTACGCCCATGGCCTCAATGGTGCCGCAAAGGATCCAGAGCGGGCTATCTATTGGGTGAGGAAAGCTGCTGCGCTCAATGACGAAGAGGCGAAGCAAATTCTTCGCGAAGAAGGGATCTGAAAACGCGCAACCCGGAAAAGCGCGTAGGGCGGATCAGTACGACTGAGTCACAAAATCCGCCCTACGAACTTCCCGCCCTTTGCCGGGAGAGGTCGGATTGCGCAGCAATCCGGATGAGGGGCATGGCACATCCGTAGCCCCGATCGCGAGTCCATCGGACGGGCACGTCAATGTGAGACGTGCTGTGCATGATAGATAGCAGGCCTCGGAAGGTGAGCCGCGTGCAGAGACGCCGCACC